>SWDG01000026.1:0-33662 GCA_005116965.1 Nitrospira sp.
CCCGGCCCGTGCCGGCAGGGCTCTCGCTGACCGCGTTGTAATCGAAGCGATCGGCCCCATCCCCACCAGTCAGTTCGTCTTTGCCGGTGCCGCCCGTGAGGGTGTCGTTGCCGAACCCGCCGAGCAACGTGTCATTCCCGGCCCCGCCTCCCTCATGATTCATCACGCGTTCCCTGTGTGCTCCTGTCCACTCTTCTCACCTCGGCTTCCTCCCTCCTTCCTTGCCATGCCGATGGCGTATTCATGTTGCATACGAAACTGACGACTGCTCTCTCACATCACCGAACCAGCGGGCGACGCCACGAGTGGCTGCCATGGGCTGGTACGGGTAACTGCGCCACGCGGTCCTGCTTGCACTGTACAAGACAGGCTCTGTGGCGTCTTAGCCGCGCATCTGACTCTCTTATCAGGAAGGTGTCAGGAGTATGGATCGTTTACCCGGACGTCCAGTCGGTTTAGCGGAGAGGCCTCGTTGCGGAGATCCATTAGGTGGAGGTGTTGTCTGAAGACCTGAAAAGTGTGAAATTGGACGTCGCCATGTTCTTGAATAGTGAATGTTCGTCGCCCTGGTGCGAGCGAGTCGAGTTCATGGGGTCTGATTTTGTATTGTGCATCACCAAACATCCGAAACCAGTCAGCCTCAGCAGGGGTAAATGAGGTTCAGATCTTGTACCGTGCAGATCAATTGCGCTGTGAATCCTCAGATCGAGGAATAGGCACACTGCCCCTAACTATGTCTTGCGACTGCATGAGGCGTTAGTAACGACTGGTTTAGTAATGTCATGCTTCATGCTTATGGTACCAAGTGAGGGGGCGGAAAGAGCCATGTGTCCCTTTGACCGCCCCCTCAGCTAACGGTGTCATCATATCTGATCACGAGTCAGCGGGTATGCGTACTGTGCCACAGCTCAGTGGAGCCGTCACCAACATGTACCATTACCAGCTGACCTTGGTAGGTGCACAGGCCGACTCCGACTGAGCTCGACTGGTTCTCGATCTGAACGTTCGGCCGCCAGGTGCCGTCGAAGATCGAGTGCCACAGTTGGTTGGTTGTTTCACCGAGATGGACGAGCTGGAGTCTGCCACCATAGGTCGCGAGTGCAGGTGCGCCGTGACTTGCCTGGTTCGTAATGCGCACATTCGGCGACCAGGACGAGCTGTCGAAGGTTGAGTGCCACAGGTCGTTGGAGGAGTCTCCTTGGTGCACAAGGTGGAGCCGTCCGCTGAATGAGGCGAGCGCAGGCGTGCCGTGACTTTCCTGGTTTGGGATTCGCACGTTGGTCGACCACGACGAGCCGTCAAAGACCGAATGCCAGATGTCATTGGAGCTGTCCCCAAGATGCACCATATGCAGCACCCCACCGTATTCCGCGAGCGTCGGTGCAACTTTGCTCTTCTGGTTCTGGATTTTGATGTTGGTCGACCACCGCGAACCGTCGAAGCTCGAGTACCAGATATCGTTGGAGCTGTCTCCAAGGTGAACCATATGCAGCAGCCCACCGTACGATGCCAGGGAGACCGGTGACTTACTCTTCTGTCCAGGTATGCGCAGGTTGTCACTCCAACCGGTCCCGTCAAATGTAGAATGCCACACGTCGTTCGACGTCCGACCCTGATGGACCCGATGCAGCAGCCCGCCATATTCGGCCAACGCGGGCGTCGAACGGCTCTCCTGACCAGGGATTAGTGTGTTCGGCGTCCATGCCGGGTAAAAGGCGTGCAGGGTTTCGATGTCGCCAGAAGAGAACCCATTCCTCTGGCCGGCGTTGGTGAATGCGCCAAGGAAGCCGCCGGTTGCTGAGCCTTGGGTCATGACCGGGATTGTTCCAGTTCTGGCGAAATCAAACGGGTCGTAGTGCATCAGCGAGTCGTAGTCGTACAATCCACTGTCGGCGGCGCGGTCGGTCTGTTTCTTGTAGTTATGGTCTTTGTTGAGCTGGATCTGGTCTTCGTGAACGGTGACGAACAGGTCTCGGTCTTCTCGTACCTGTTCGTGATACAAACCGGCAGCGTGGCACAGCTCGTGAACAATCCTGCCGGCCGTGTCCGGACGGATGAATGTGCCAGAATTAATCCGAGAATGCCATAATCTATTCGCACTCATACCGAGATGAACGACATGAATCCGTCCGTCGAACCTGGTTAGGGCGACCGCGTCCTTGCTAAACTCTAGGACGAGCTGGGCCTTGGGCATCCAGGAGGTACCATCGAAGGTCGAACCCCACAGCGCGTTGGACGTGTCATCCAAATATACGAGGTGCACGACGGTCCCGTCGAAGGCAAGGGCCGGTGCGGCTTTGCTGCGCTGATTGGGGAGCTGGATGTTCGGCGTCCATGAGGTGCCGTCAAAGGTCGAATGCCACAGGTTGTTGGTGGAATTACCGAGATGAACGAGATGCAGTCGGGTGCCATCGGAAACAAGCGCCGGAGCCGCCTTACTACGCTGATTGGGGATCTGAACATTGGGCGTCCACGTGGTACCGTTAAAGGTGGAATGCCAGAGATCATTCGTGCTGTCTCCGGCATGGACAAGGTGGAGCTGGCCGCCGAATTCGGTCAGCGCTGGGGGGAGCTTGCTTTTCTGGCCAGGAATACGCACGTTGGTCGACCAGGACGTGCCGTTGAATGCCGAATGCCACAGGTCGTTGGAGGAGTTTCCCAGATGCACGAGGTGGATGGCGCCGCCGAAGGACGCCAGTGCGGGAGTGGCCTTGCTGTTCTGATTAGGAATTTTGACGTTCGGCGACCATGCGAACGTCCCGTCGGGCCTTACTCTGAAGATCGAGTGCCACAGGTCGTTGGACGTGTTCCCGAGGTGCACCAGATGCAGCTGGCCTGGTGTTGCAGCCAGCGCTGGCGCGGTCTTGCTCAGCTGATTGGGGATCTGCCGCTGATCGCTGGTCCCAAAGTCCCAGTAGAGGCCCTGCTCTCCGCCCTTGCGACCGATGGTACTGTGCAGATCGGCCTCACCTTCTCGAAAACGGATGTAGTCGCTCTCGCCGGTGCGCGGGGCGAGCGGCATAAAGGTCCGGGCGTTCCACATACGGATCGCGTCGTCGACAACGGTACGCTGGGGGCTGCCAGCGGGAAAGTCGGTTTCATCGATGATGAACGGAATTCGGCGACCAGGCCAACGGTGGTCTGCATTAGTCGTGACGTTACCCATGATCTGTTTTCCTTTTGTTAGTTAGATGGTGTATTGAACATACAAACTGGTATTTGGATAAGAGGATGCCCAAAAACCAAACTGAGGGTCAGATCTTGTATCTTGTATGTTGGTTTCGCTGTGACTCCTCAGATGGAGAAAGATGCATAGTTCAAGATTTGACCCTAATGACTACGCAAGTAGCTGTATGACCTGGCAGATATTGGTTCTATCCTGAACTCATCTCGGCATCTTGGTGCTAGTACGCCGCGCCTACTCACCGACCAGGCCAGCTTGCAAACCACCAGGCTGAAAATGATTCGGCAGCAGCATGATGCAGTTGGGGTTGAGCCCCTGTGCCTTCAGGGTATCAATGCTCCCCAGAATTGTGTTCTGCTTCAGATCGATCACGGTGATAGACCCATCGCTCAACCCTTCCATATTCATCAGGCTATTCTGGACGAACAGGTATCGCTCGTCGGGTGACAGTACGCTATGATGCGCGCCTGCCGCAGCCGCAATGGTCTTGAGAAACTTCGGTCGCTTCGGATCACTGTTGTCGTACAGATTGACGAACCCCGGTTTGGCCGTCGTGACAAAGAGTCGGTCGCCCTTCGCGTTGTAGAGCATTTCCAGCGGCATCCCTTGCTGCCGTGGACCAAAGTCATCAATCTGATGAAAGGAAAAGGCCTTACGCTTCGGATCCCAGATCCCAGCCCACAAGGTACCTTCCAGCATATTCGTGACGTGGACGACCGGAGGATCAGCATTGGGGCTGAAGACAACCTCAACGGGTGCCGATTTCGCTGTAGCCAGCTTCGATCCAATCCGATGTGTCGAAAGCACCTTCCCCGTACTGGCTTCCAGTACCGTGACGGAGTCGCCCTGGTCGGACATATCGGGCTTGACTGTACTGGTGACGAGCACCCGATCGATACCGTTATGAATCGCAATGCCGTGTGGATAGGCAATAAACGCCTCGGCGGGAGCTGATGCCCTGATTGTTCGGATTGGCCGATCGTTCACCGCGTCGCCCATGATTACGGTGCTTGATCCCATACAGGTCAGATACCACGTCCGGTTATCCTCGGATACAACCAGGTCCTCGCCGACCTGACAATCCGGGACATCGATCGTGTGAAGCCGATAGGGAAACCTTGTGAGGTCCATGACATAGAGCAGGCTCTTCCCTAACGCGGTGACGTAGGCCTTGGTACGATCCCGATTGAAGAAGATGTGGTGGGCCACGACATCGGGCGGAAGAGGTATCTCCATCAGAATCTTTCCAAAGTCGGCAGATGAGGGATCGATCTCCATAATCGCAATCCCTTCTCGCCTGACTGGCTGATTTGCCTTACTTTCATAGTTAATCAGGGCAAGAATTTCAGCTGACGCCACAGTCGTGCAGGCAAGGAGCACGCCGAGCGTCAACGAGCACAGTCGTTCCAATTTCATAACAGCCTCCTTAGTCGATGCGGTTTATTGACGTAATTCACGTCCATCTTGTAATCAGAACCATCGCCGTTTCTTCCTTGCACATTCCCAGATGCGGGAGAATGGGCTCACATCTGTCTAGAGTGCCTCCATTACCGGTTGGGTTCGAGATAAGCCACGACATCAACATGGTCAGGCTTATCCCAATTCGATCCGCCGAAACAGTGATCAGTGTTCCCTTGATCCTAGCCCGCCGGGTGCCCATCTCTGGGGGCGCCTGGCTTGGAGGCATGCTGCTTACAGGAGGATATCGGGGCCGAAGGGCGGATGATCTCTCAATTCGGAGGCGGAGGAGAACTGACGAAGCTGATCTGCGGATATCTCACCTACAACCTGGAACTCGGCCAAATTTTCTTAGCCGGGCTTCCGCCGGTCATCAAGGTCCATATACGAGACAGCCCTTCCGGGCAGTGGCTGGAGAACACGTTTCAATATTCGGTCGATCACGCCGAATCGTCCGGCCCGGGTAGTTCTGCGGTCATCGCCAAATTATCGGAGGTCCTCTTCGTGGAAACGTTCCGGCTGTACATCGCGAAGTTACCACCGACTCAAACGGGCTGGCTCGCAGGCGTACGTGATCCGGAGGTCGGCAAGGTGCTGGCGCTGTTGCACAAGCAGGCGTCCCACCCCTGGACGATTGCCTCGTTGGCCAATGAGGTGGGTCTCTCACGCTCTGTTTTAGCCGAGCGATTTCGGCATTATCTCTCAGATACGCCGATGGGATACCTGACGCGCTGGCGGTTACAGCTCGCCGCTCAAGCACTCACGTCTACGCCCAAGAGTGTGGCCGAAGTGGCGAGTGATGTGGGCTACGAGTCCGAGCCTTCCTTCAATCGCGCCTTCAAGCGGGAGTTCGGAGTCCCCCCAGCGCGGTTCCGCACCCAATCAAGATCGCCCCGAAGCAGCACCACTCACCAGCTATTGGCGAACGGTCGCAGCAGAGCAATACGATAAAAAGGACCCACCATGTTAGAACTCAGACAGACCTGCGAACATTGCGACACCGTCCTGCCACCCGACTCACTGGACGCGCGAATCTGCTCCTATGAATGTACGTTCTGTGCCGACTGTGTTGAGAATGTGTTGGGTAATGTCTGTCCAAATTGCGGAGGCGGCTTCGTACCCAGGCCTATCAGGCCGTCAAATAACTGGAAAGGTGACAACTTTCTCGGCAAGGACCCGGCGAGCACAACCGTCAAACACAGGCCGGTCGATGCCGCAGCTCATGCGGTGTTCTCTGCCGCCATCAGAACGATCCCACCTGAGAAGCGATGACACGAGCACGTGTATCTCTTTTGACATCTGGGGGAACAAGCAAGAGCGAATCTCAACAATCCAGAGGTCTGCCATGTATCTCCCGCCCGGCTTCAACACCGTGACACCTTACTTCTTTGTGGCCAATGCCGAAGCCTTTGTACGTTTCCTGGTGCAGGGGCTTGGTGGGACGGAAACCTGCCGGACTATGCGACTGAACGGTCTGATTCAGAACGTACAAGTCAAACTTGGCACATCGACCGTCATGGTGAGTGAAGCCACAGGGCGCTATGCACCAATGACAGCCGCCTATTATCTGTATGTCGAGGACGCCAATGCGTCCATGCGGCGAGCTCTCGCACACGGGGCAATGCTTGAGATGGAAGTCGCTGACATGCCGTACGGCGATCGGCAAGGCGGCGTGAAAGATCAGCACGGAAACATCTGGTGGATCTCACAACGCACCGTACATGAGCCTTACACTCCGTAGCGAAACAAGAAGCACGTACACTTTCCTGCGCGACGGGATTGCCTTTGTAGTGGAGAGCAAGAACCGGAGCGGCGATTTTTGGATAAGCGGCTGGTAAAATGGACCGAGTCTCTGGCTCGCCTCCGTAAAGACAACAGTTTCTTTGCAACTCTGCGTGTATCGACCGGAACCCGATCCATCCCGAACCTTACGATTCTTCTCAGCTTTTCAACCTTGTCGATTTCGACCCTGGCAAACGACTATCTTATGTGACGGGAGGTCCCTCATGAAATATCTGCTGCTGGTCCACCATAACGAAGACATGTTCAAACGCATGCCAGAAGATACCAGGAAAGACCTGCTCGCGGAATCCATCCAGCTCTGCCACCAACTCGATGGTAAAAGACAATATGTCCATGCCTCGCCCCTGCAGCCTGAGGCAACAGGAACCGTCGTCCAAGTAAGGGACGGCAAGTCGGTGGTGACCGATGGGCCGTTCATGGAAACAAAGGAGCAGCTCGCGGGATACTTCTTAGTCGAGGCGAACGATCGAGCGGAGGCCATCAGCATTGCCAAACGAGTGCCTGGAGCGCGGGTCGGTACTGTCGAAGTCAGACCGGTGATTATGATCTCTGGGTTGCCCAATAAATAACGAAGCCTTGCACGAGAGAAGGAGTGATTCATGAGCACGATCCGACTTCTGGTAGGGACGAAAAAAGGCGCATTCATTTTGACGTCGGATGGCAGGCGAAAACAGTGGACGGTTGATGGTCCTCATTTCGGTGGCTGGGAGATCTACCATCTGAAGGGTTCTCCAGCCGATCCTGATCGGATCTATGCGTCACAAACCAGCAGTTGGTTTGGACAGGTGATCCAGCGTTCAGATGATGGTGGAAGGACCTGGAATCCGCCCGGCACAAAACCGGAAGATCTCATGGGGCCGGACGGCATGCCGAAGGGCGAAAGCAACATGTTCCTCTACGACACCTCGGAGAAAACTGGCCAGCCGCTCACGACGCACCAACATTATGACGGCACGCAACGACCTTGGGAATTCAAGCGCGTGTGGCATCTTGAACCCTCACTGACCGACCCGGATACGGTCTATGCCGGTGTGGAGGATGCAGCGATCTTCAAGTCCACAGACGGAGGCAAGACGTGGAAGGAGTTGGCGGGGCTTCGCAGCGCGAAAGGCCAGCTGTGGCAACCGGGCGCAGGCGGGATGTGCCTGCACACGATCTTGCTGAACACCGGGCAGCCGGACCGCATGTTCGTCGCCATCTCAGCTGCCGGTTCGTTTCGTAGCGACGATGCCGGGCAGACTTGGCGCCCCACCAACAAAGGGCTGACGTCGAAGTATGAGTTACCCGATCCGGACGCAGATGTGGGTCACTGCGTGCACTGCATCGCGATGCATCCGTCACGTCAGAACACGCTGTTCATGCAGAAACATTGGGACGTGCTGCGCAGCGATAATGGCGGCGAATCGTGGCAAGAAATCAGCGGCGACCTGCCAAGCGATTTCGGATTTCCCATTGCCGTCCATGCACATGAACCGAACACGATCTATGTCGTTCCCATCAAGAGCGACTCCGAGCACTACCCACCGGAAGGCAAATTGCGCGTATACCGTAGCAAAGTCGGTGGGAATGAGTGGGAGGCGCTCACGAAAGGACGCGCTGACGAAAGGCTTGCCTCAACAAGACTGCTACGTGAACATCCTGCGCGATGCGATGGCGGTCGATCAACTCGACCCCTGCGGCATCTACTTCGGTACCACCGGCGGGCAGGTCTATGGTTCTGCTGATGGAGGGGATAGTTGGGCACCGATCGTACGGGACTTGCCAGCGGTATTGTCGGTGGAAGTCCAAACGCTGTAACTTGGCGTGAAGCGTGAAACGTCTTTCGTGAAGCGCATCGGTCAAGGGTTTCAGGTTTGAGGTTTTTGGTTTCTGCACAACGTGAAACTTTGAACATGAAACTTGCAACTCATAAGCGAGATACGAACGACGTCTCATAAACGATGGAGTACGGATGGCACGCGTAATTCTTCCGCAACATTTACGAACCTTGGCGCGGGTGAATGGCGAAGTCACACTGAGTATCGCCGGCCCGGTCACAGTGGACTCGGTGCTTGATACCTTGGAGGGTCAGTATCCAATGTTGCGAGGCACGATCCGTGACCATACGACCAAACGCCGACGACCATTCATCCGCTTCTTCGCCTGTGAGCAGGATGTATCACATGAACCGACGGATACTCCCCTGCCCACTGCCGTGGCAAGTGGAGCCGAACCCTTGTTGATCGTGGGTGCCATGGCCGGAGGATAGGAGGTTGTCGATTTTACCTCTCCAGATCGGCAAAGAGTAGAGAGACCGACACAACTATCTCCGACCGACCGAGCATATGCTGAAACAGAGGTCACTCATATCCAGAACAAGGAGAAAGAAGAATGAGCACCAATACCATTCGCCTACACCGAGTCTTTCGTGCAACACCGGAGCGCGTCTATCGTGCATTTCTTGACGCGGATGCCATGACCAAGTGGCTACCACCAAATGGATTTACAGGTAAGGTCCATCACATGGATGCGAAGGTCGGAGGAACGTTCAGGATGTCGTTCACCAATTTCACGACTGGCAAGAGTCACTCGTTCGGCGGCAAATACCTTGAACTCGTGCCGCATCAACGACTCCGCTATACTGATGCGTTTGATGACCCAAACCTTCCGGGTGACATGCACGTGACAGTGACCCTGACACAGGTATCCTGTGGAACCGAGGTGAACATCATGCAAGAGCATGTGCCTGCGGTCATTCCTCCCGAGGCCTGCTACCTCGGCTGGCAAGAATCGCTGATCCTACTAGGAAAGCTTGTCGAGGCAGAGATCCCCGAGTAACTCGATAGATGAGATGGACCGACTGTAGTGAGAGAAATTAGGGTGAAGGAGAACCCCGTAGGAGCAACTGGGACGAAGAATTAGCCAACCACAAGGAGGCCACTATGCGTATCATAACGTTTGCCATTATCTCGTTGTTGACCATCTCGCCAGCGCTGGCGAAAGAGAAGAAACATGACAAACACATGGACCCCCAAGCCATGATGGAGCTCTGGAAGCAGGCCGCCACGCCAGGTGAGCCACACAAGCAATTCGCTGCCCTGGCCGGGAGCTGGACGACCCAGACGAAAGAGTGGATGGAGCCGGGTAAGCCACCCATGGAATCCGCCGGCACCGCCGAGATGAAAATGTTGCTGGATGGACGGTTTCTCTATCAGGAATACAACGGGCAGATGATGGGTCAGCCTTATAATGGTGTCGGTGTCGATTCGTACGACAATATCCGCAAGAAATACGTGACGGCCTGGATGGATTCGATGGGCACCGGCATCTTTATCATGGAAGGCACGGCCAGCTCAGACGGCAAAACCATCACGTTGCGAGGCTCACACCCTGAGCCAGGGGGCGGAAAGATGTCGCATCGTGCGATCTGGAAGTTGATCGACCACAATACCCAGCAGTTCGATATGTATGGTGCGCACCACGGCCAGAAGGAAACGAAGATGATGGAGATCGTGTATACGCGGAAAGAATAGCCATTTTCGCAAGGAATCGATGATCCGGCGTCAGCGAGGACGCCCCTTGAGCCGTGAATATGCTGTCCACCTAACAGGAGGCATCTCGATCTGACATCGGATCATCGACAGCCCTAGACGCAATTGAGAGAGGAAACCAGATTTCCTATACATGTGTTACGCGGCAAGGCCACGCACCGCCTTGATTTGCCGTTCCGCCTCCAGCCAGCGTTCTACATCTTTCCCATCCTGGAACCCGCTTCGTTCATACAGGATATAGGCGAGTTCAGCGATTCGTTGATGCAGAGGCTCACATCCTTCCGCCCAATCCTCCGACCTGCCGCTTGTTGATCCGGCGAAAGACGACTCTTGCTGACCAGCTTGGCGGGAGCCGAGCGGTCCATCAGCCTTGGATCTCGATACACTAGGCCCAATGGCTCTCAGTCCCCTGTTTTCACCTCTCATGCGACGCGCCATAGTCCTCCTCCTCCACGTGTGACATCCTCCCACATCCTGCCCTCGCCAAGGGGGCTGCCCCCTCGACACCTCATCGTTCGCATTGTACCGAGATCAGTCAGCGATACAACATTCTTCGTGGATTTCAGAATCCAGTCCATGGCACCGCATGCGCTGCTCCAATCAACGACCATCTTATACGTGCCGTTTCCTTATACTGTTCCATGTGAGAACAATGTCAACATTGTGGGTAGCATCACGTGAGTTGATGTGGTAGCGTGACAAGTAACCCCACAACACAGTCTGGAACTGATCGCTCACCGCTCGCATCTACCGGCAACCTGTTCCAGTCTATTCACCAACTACTTCTCACAGGAGGTGCCTATGAGACGCGTATCTATATTTTCTGCACTCTTCGGTTGGAGCGCCATTCTGTTCCTGTCTGCGGCTTGTGTCTCAGCAGGAGGACCAAAGAAAGGAGCAACGGCCATGACAGTCTCGAACGGCAAACAAGTGTCCCTGGAATACACCATGAAGCTGGACGATCAGTCAGTCGTCGATTCAAATGTCGGCGGGGAACCCTTGAAGGTGACTCAAGGGAAACATGAGCTGGTTCCTGGCCTGGAGAAGGCGCTGGAAGGCATGGCGGCGGGAGAGAAAAAGAACGTCACCGTCGCTCCGCCAGATGCTTACGGCACGGTTGACCCCAAGGCGTTTCAGGAGGTGGAAAGGAAGATGGTGCCGGCGGAGGCACAGAAGGTGGGCATGCAATTGGAAGGAACAACCACCGATGGACGGAAGGTCTTTCCCCGGATCTCTGAAGTGAAACCCGAGACCGTCGTGCTCGATTTCAACCATCCGCTGGCCGGCAAAACACTCTACGTCGAGGTCAAAGTGCTGGAAGTGGCCCAAGCCCCAGCAGCGAAGTGATTCGATACTCGTGCGGGGCGGGAAACCGTCCCCGCACATCAAGACTACTCCGAATCAAAAGTTGTACTTCCTTTAAACTGCCCATTAGAATACCCTATGGAAACAGGTGACGCGGTCCTGCTTTTCGGTCTCCGCCTTCTCCTCTTACAATATGATTCCAGAGATGATCGCGACCGGCACAACGGCCGCGCACATGTCATATAGCTGAGGGGAATTGAGATGGCCAAGCGCGTGTTCTTCAGTTTCCACTACCAAGATGTGATCGATTTTCGAGCCAACGTCGTCCGGCAGCATTGGCTGACTAAGCCGGACCGAGAGGCTGCTGGATTCTTTGATTCATCAATATGGGGCAATGCCAAGTTGTCCGGCGATGTTGGTATCAAACGCGTGATTAACTCGGGATTAGAAGGAACATCCGTCACCTGCGTATTGATCGGCACTGAAACGTATGGTCGAAAGTGGGTCAGATATGAAGTATTGAAGAGTTTCAAAAGAGGAAATTCTTTACTCGCCGTGCATATCAATACAATAAAAGGAAGGGATCAGGTGACAAAGGCTAACGGTCCGAATCCCCTTAGCTACGTCGGCGTCACGTATTCGGAAAGTGGTCTCACCGCTACACTTTGGGAGCATTCTAACGGTAATTGGAGGCAATACTCTGAAATTGATGGCAGTTCGTCATATCAGGTCAATGCTGTTCCGCAGCAGTACAGAGGGAAGGGATTCAGCCTGTCACGGTGGTATAGAGAATACGACTGGGTTGCCAACGATGGCTATAGTAACTTCGGGGCTTGGATCGGCTAATCGCTCCCAGAGGGAGATTGCCGCTCTGGCTCGTCAGCCGGGATCGGTAAATCATGGCACGGTGGAATATAATCAATATCTGACGAAACTAGCTCACGCCATCGCTCGTAGGTCGTATTCAGTAATAGCTTTTGACAGAGAAGGGTTGGCCACCGTTGTGGTATAGGCCCAATCATAGTGGATACATTGGAACCACCTGCCACAAACTGCTGCCCATCTGGGCTAAAGGCAACACTCATCAATCCTAACCCTATATCATCTCGATCGCTTTTCCACTTATTTTTCGCCTGAATTGGGTACGAGATTACGTATCCTGTCTGTACATCCCAAAACACTACTAAATTCCCTCCAACCGCAACAATAAGACTCCCATCAGGGCTATATGACAAGCTCCTGATGCCTTCAACGGTGAGCTTGTTTGTGCAACGAATCAGTCCTCCCGTTTCTGAATCCCACAACCGTAAAACCCCATCATCACCTCCCGATGCTATAAGATTTCCATCTGGACTAAAAACCGCACTCATCACTCGTCCAACGTGCACCATGGGGGAACGATCAAGGGCCTTAAAACTCTTAGTATCCCATACCCGAATCCTGCCATCGTCTCCGCCAGACACGATGTATTCCTCGTGCTTGGGATTATAGGCAAGACTATTAATTCCTGACAAAAACCCCTCCTTAGTCTCATCGTCCGCTAAACCGACTACATTCTGTGTTTGCGAATCCCAAAAACAGATGACCCCATCTGCTCCAGTGGTGGCAATTACATTCCCGTCAGGAGTAAAAGCGACTGCACGCACTTCACCGTGGTCAGTTTCTAGTGGTCTGCCAATCGGCTCCAATGTAGTCGTATTCCATAACAAAGCTTGACCATAAGCATCGCCTGAAACGAACCGCTCTCCATCATGACGAAAAGCTAACGCAATAGGAGGGTCTTTGACTCTCCTAAGTTTCTTCTCTTTGAAGGTCGTACTATCCAAAAGTCTGATCAGGCCTCCCTCATGGGCACTCACCGCATGCTTATTCGTTGGGTCAAAGGACAAACTAGTAATTGGGCGCCAACCCACTGTAGCGTATGCCTTGTCGGCCATGGCATCCTCTGTATTAATAATCCAAATCATGCCATCCCCTACGCCAAGGATATGGCTGCCATCTTCATCAAGCGACACGTCCCGAAGCGGCAACTGCTCAAACTTATGGAGCAATCGCCTTTCTACAACACTCCAGAGCAACACCTCACCCTTCTTTCCGAGAGAGACCAAGCGCTTTCCGTCTCTACTAAACGCCACCTGCTCCAGCTGCGAAGCATTAGCATCCTTGTCCCATAGTTGGTCCACAGACTGCCGGGAATTTGCACTCCACACATACACCTTATCATCCCGACCTGCTGAAACAATGTGCGCACCGTCAGGGCTAATAGCCACGGTAGTCACATGATTAGGAAGCAATGTTGCAACATCCTTATAATCCGATTCCGATAAAGAGCCATTCAGTGGGAGAGCGATTTCCTGGAGCGTGGTGGCATCCCAGAGACGAACAGCCCCATCTCCACCACCTGAAGCAATAAACTTTCCGTTAGGGTGAAACGCGAACGCGTCGACGCTGACCCCAATATCATCGTTTGTGTGTCCCGGCAACCGGTGATCAACATCTCTTGAATGTCGGCATGGACGATGTCGCTTTTCCTCTTCCGGCCTCGTGATGCCTTACCGAGCTGTCCACGAAGTGTCCCGCGCAGTTTTCGACCGGACTCGGTCGCCATGAGATCGAGCGGGCACGGAAGAAACCGCTCTCTGATGGGCGCATCCGGGGGAGTAATGGCGCGAGTGATGGAACCAGAATGGCAGCAGTCCATGATCACCGTGAGGCTAACTCCCTTTCGAAGCTTATTGAACGTCTTCCGAAGCCAATCGTCGCGCAACGTATCCTTCCAATCCAGATCAGTGGGACACAAAATTTCGTCGCGATGATCCGCTTCATCCCCATTGTCATCCGGCACATTCGAACCATGTCCCGAATAATGGAGGAGTAGGACATCGCCCTTCTTCCCGCTCTTGATGAGCTTCTGAATCGCCGCCTGCATGGCCTTCTTTGTCGCCTTCAGGTCGGTGAGAGTCGTGATGTCCTTGTCCTGGAAGCCGTAGTAGGTCTTCAACGCTCCGCTCAGATTCTTCACGTCATTGACGCATCCATTCAGATCTGAGCCGGGAACTTGATACTTGTTGATCCCAATGAGTACCGCTCGTTTGGCCATTTCACCCTCCTTTTTGGTCCTGTCATGAAGTCACTATCCTCGGCTATCTTCCTTCCCCTCCAATCCATAAGCTCCAGACAGACAGGGACGAAACCCGAAGTACGCGTCCATGTATGGCTTGAGCAAACATCTTGCCAATCCGAATGACGAAGCGGACATCGCACGATCTCAACCCTAGGTTGGACTACGCGAGAAAGAATACAGGATTTGAATGTTTTCGAATAGCTACAGTAAGGCAGCGAAGGATTCTGTGGATAGCGCACGCGACTACTGGTGGATCTAAACCGATACAGCCCTGTATCGAAATAGGTACGGGCTGCTGATTCTTTCAGCTTAGAGAGTCCTGGTATCGATCCAGATGACCTGTCCGGTCCGCTGTTTCACTTCTTGATACATGTGCGCCGTGCCGCCAGAGCCGTCGCCTCCGCCGCCATCCCACAGACAGATGAATTGCACTCGACCAATGCCATAGGACAAGGCTGTCTCGAAGAGCCAAAGGTTGCATCGCTCATAGGGATCGCTCCCTGTCGGCAGTGGGCCGAGATCTCGTGGGGCGGAGCGAATTTCCGTGGTGAGCTTTGTTTTGGCCGCGAGGTACCGCGCGCGCCAGGTTTCGCTGTGACACGCAACCGACTTCTGAATGAATTCAGACTCATCAAACGGTTGCAGCCACTGCACCCTCACCCCTCGCTGCTGACAGGCCTCGGTAAAGAGCAGATCGCCTCCACAAGCTCCTTGGGTGAGGGCAAGATCCTCCGGGCCGGCACCGAGTGTCTCTAATGCCTCCGCGATTTTTCGTGCAGCGGCCGGTTCTTTGGTGGCGGGGAACCGCGGCTTCGGCCTGGTCGGCGCATCGATCATGTGCCCACTGAAGAGGAAGACTTGTCTTGGCGGTCCCTGGTTATCAGGCTCATTCGAAACCATGAGGCCCTGAGCTTCTCCCTTGTGAGTTGGACAAGTCAACGATGCCGCATCACGTTGTGGAAGGGATCCGGTCCTCTTCTTTTTTGTCTTTCGCGACCTGCGTCATGTAGCGATCGACCTCTTCACGGCTGAGTTCCTCGACTCGTGTGGCAAAAGCCGGATAGGCCTGACTATGCGTCATGTTGACATAGGGGCCACTCAACTGAAGAAACTGCCAGCCTTCGCTTTTGAGTGACTCGACGGTGCGTCGATAATGACGCCACCGCTCGCCATAACGAAAGAACTCCTCCACCGCGGCGCTCAGCGCCACCACGAGACTGATAATGAACGTGAGCGCTTTTATCAGGTCATCGCCATCGCCGACGGTCCAGCTCACCAGCGCTGGGACGATGACACCACCAATGATCGTCGCCAAGCGCAGCACACGATACCACCACAGCGCATCCAGGGCCTTCTCCTCCATCCACGTGATTTGTTCCAACCATCGTGCGCGGAGAAACTGCTTGTTCAGCTCTGGTAGTTCAATCGCATTGATCAGTTGATCCATTTCAGCTCGCTTGAGTCCATGATCAGTCGTCTTATTCATAACGCACCTCCACAGAATCATTCACAACAAAGTAACGGCCATCTGGTTCTCACAGTCTTCGTTTTTAAACGCTCCCACGATTGCAAATGCTCACAGCAATACCCTTGCCCACCTAAAACAACGCCGTTCTTCATTCTTGCAATTGGCACAAGCCCATGAATCGACAGAGAACTGGAGCTACGCTGGATGAAGGAGAAGAAGTGGCGATGACCGGTGGCCGCCATAACGAGGAATTACACTAGATCATGTGTACCGATACAGATAGCACAAGTAGGAGGAGCAACGTAACCTATAATTATCGTGTTCTACCCTACCCGTCGCACCACCAACACTCCATCCCGAATCGTGACCAATACAGCAGATACGCGTGGGTCTGCGGCCACAGTACGATTGAGCTCTTGAATGGCAGCGGTTGATTCGTCCGGCGGCGGCTGTTTCAGCACCTCGCCGCTCCACAGGACATTGTCGATCAAGATCACCCCATTCGGGGCCAACAGATCGAGTGCACGTCGATAGTAATTGAGGTAATTGATCTTGTCGGCATCGATGAAGATGAGATCGAACGGGCCAGAGAGCGTCCGCATCGTGTCGAGCGCCGGGCCCATGCGGATGCTGACCTTGCTCCCGCATTGTGCCTGCGCAAAATACCGTCGAGCCACCGCCGCTGATTGCTCGTTGATCTCACAGGTGATCACCGTGCCGGTAGTCGGCAAGGCTTCGGCAAAGCAGAGGGCGCTGTAACCGGTAAACATCCCGACTTCGAGCACCCGCTTGGCACCGACCAGCTTGGTCATCATTTTGAGAAAGGCCCCTTCCAACGGACCAACCAGCATCTGGGGATACTCCATTGTCCGATGAGTCTCTTCTCGAAGCGCTCGACAGACTGACGACTCCAGCATGGAATGGGCCTCCGCATAGGCTTCGATTTCGGATGGAACCAACCTGTTCATTGGAATTCCCTTGGATGATTTGAAAAACGCGCCGCCCGTTGCGTACACTGCGACGACCGAATCACGGACGTGAATCTTAGCACAGTGACCTGGAGGCCGAATTGAAAACACTCGCCACGTTGGAACCCCTCACCACCAGGCTGATGGAAATTCAGCGCATCAATAGCGCCGCCTCGGTCCTCTCGTGGGATCAGGAAACCTATATGCCGGTCGGAGGTGGAGAAGCTCGGGCTGAACAGATCGCCGTGCTCCAAGGCATCGCCCATCAGAAGCTGGTCTCGCCGGATATGCAGTCTCTCTTGTCGCAATGGATGGATCCTGGCACTGGGCAAGCATCGGATCAAGGGCGTGAGACCTGGGATGAACCGTCACGCTCACTCTTACGCGAGGTGTGGCGGGATTTCAGCCGAGCCCAAAAGCTGCCATCGGATTTCGTGGTCAAGCTGAGCCGTGAATGCTCCCTCGCGCAGCAGGTCTGGGCCGAGGCCAAAACGAAGAACAAATTCGCGATGTTTCTGCCGAATCTCCAGACGGTACTCCAGCTCAAACGCGAAGAGGCGCAGTATCTTGGCTATCAGGACTCCCCCTATAACGCGCTGTTGGACGTCTATGAACCAGGTGCGACCATTGCGAATCTCCAACCGGTGTTTGCTGCACTCAAGGCCCGCCTGGTGCCGTTGCTACAAAAGATCACACAGAGCCGGATCAAAATCGATGATAGTGTGTTGCACCACTCCTATGATCACGCCCGACAGCTGGAGTTTGGACGGCTGGTCTTGACGGCGATGGGCTATGACTTCGAGCGTGGCCGTCTGGATCTGTCAGCCCATCCCTTCACCACGTCGTTTCATCCAACCGATGTGCGCGTAACCACCCGTGTTCATGAACATGAACTGCAATCCTGCCTCTTCAGCTGTATCCATGAAGGCGGGCACGGGCTGTACGATCAAGGGTTGGATCAACGGTATTTCGGGACGCCGTTGGGTGACTCGGTGTCTCTCGGTATTCATGAGAGTCAGTCCCGTCTGTGGGAAAACTGCGTGGGACGTTCGCGGCCATTTTGGCGCTTCTTCTACCCTGTTTTACAACAGACCTTTCATGACCAGTTGCGCGGCGTGGAGATCGACCAGTTCTATGCCGCAATCAATTGCGTGAAACCGTCGTTGATTCGCGTGGAAGCCGACGAGCTGACCTACAATCTCCACATCATGCTGCGATTCGAGATCGAGCAGGATCTGCTGGAAGACAAGATTCAGCCAGAAGACTTACCCACCATCTGGAATCAGAAGATGGAGAAATACCTGGGTATCGTTCCACCCTCTGATGCGGAGGGGGTGTTACAGGATGTCCACTGGTCATTCGGGGCGTTCGGCTATTTCCCCACGTATACCCTAGGCAACCTCTACTCCGTCCAATTTTTCGAGCAGGCCAAGTTGGAAATACCGAATCTGGAGACTGAGATTGCGGCAGGCCAATTATTAAGCTTACGCCGGTGGCTTGAACAGAAGATTCACCGCTGGGGCCGCATGTTCACGCCGGCCCATCTCGCCCAGCGCGTGACGGGGGCAACGGTGAGTCCAGAACCTTTTCTCAATTACGCGGAAAAGAAGTACGGCGAGATCTACCAGCTCTGAGCATCGAAGACCGGTCGGCTGTCATACCCCAACACCGTGTTGAGCTGTGTGGCGATGACCGGAGGCAACGTAAATTCAGCTTGCACCTCGATCCGATGGGGCACAAGCAGCGTGGTGTGGAACACAATATCTCGAATGGGAATCTTCAGCTCAGGGTCCTGCGGGGTGCTCAGCTGAACCGATTCGACGGAGTTCGTGATGGTCCCACTGTCTTGTGGTCCATAGGCCGCAACGACAGCATCAATAATGTCTTTGACCTTTTCATGGGCCTCCACTCCTTCGATCGCCTGCAGGAGTAAGGGGATCGCTTCCTCCTTGGCCTGATCAGATACCGTGAAGTTTTCGATCCGGCCTTTTCGACGGAGGGAGGTCAGGTCATTATCGAGATCCTTACTGAACGCTCCATACGCAAAGCGAAAGAATTCGAAATGGAACGCTTTCAGGCCTTTGGCAAAGGTTTGGAGCTCACACAGAAAACAGAGCTGCTGCAGCTTGACATCGCTCAGCGGACCAAGCGGCTCAGCGAGTTGCAGAACATACAAGAGCTCTCACTTTTCGCCCCTGGAGATATCTCCGTTAGTAGAATGATTGGCTGCTCTCCTTGGAGGCTTCGCTCTCTTAGAAAGGCAGAGACCTTCGCTCGGTCTCCGTCACTGCCATCCTTCAATGCTTGCAAAGCAGGGCTTGAGGCACCGTACTTTCCGCAAGCAGGACAGGTGTACATGGTTACATCCTGCAACCAGGCCAAATTTTCGTAGGTACAACTCTGACCACAGAGCTGACACCTTGCAGGCTCACTCATGTCTCACCTACACTCCAATCACAATCAGCACAAATCGCATCTTTTGTATAGGGTAATTAGGGCGTTTCGTAACCATCTGGTAGGCTGGAGGCCGCATGGTTACGGGATCTCATCGTGTTTTTGGGTGTGCGGCCAACTTTTTGCGTGGCCGCAAGTGTGTGTTCTGTGGTTCGTTTCGGGTCAATCGGACTCAACGTGGGTATGTCAAATGTCGCACCTGTCGACGGCAGAAGAGTCTCGCGAAGCTCCGGCGCGAGATTGCCATTCTGCAGGGATTCTATCAGCAGGTACCCGCCTATCGGTTGGCCCATGACCTGGGCGTCGATCCCAAAGTCATCAGCCGGGTCTACCAGAAACTGCGGGCAGCGTTGTTCCACGTCGCCGAATTGGAAGGCATGGCCAGTAAACTGTCGGGCGAGATTGAACTGGATGAAGCCTATTTCGGCGGACGACGCAAAGGGCGTCGGGGCCGGGGTGCCGCTGGTAAACGCGTCGTGTTCGGGCTGCTGGAGCGGGATGGGCGCGTCTATACCAAGGTGGTGGAGCATGTGTCGGCGGACACGCTCATGGCCCACATTCAAACCACCACTCGGAAAGGTTCCGTCTATTACACGGATGCCTTTCGAGGCTATCAATCGTTGCGACGCTATGGCAAACATCACACGGTCAATCACAGTAAAAGCCTCGTTGATCGCCGGACGAAGAACCACATCAATGGAATTGAAGGGTTCTGGTCGTTTGCCAAGCATATTCTGTACAATTACCGAGGCGTGTCCAAATATCACTTCCCGATGTATCTGAAGGAAATTGAGTATCGCTTCAACCACCGTAAGGAAAACCTTTTCAAGCTCTTCTTACGGTGCTTCTTTGGTTACGTTTCGCCCTAATTACCTAGCGAAATTAGCGTCCATAGGGCCAATTTGGCCAATAGCAGGTATGTTTGTGGGTGCCCAAATGTCCACACCCGCGCCAACGTTTGAAGCCCACCCTTGAGGCCTACCTGTACTGTCAACAGCTCTAGTGTCAAAAGCTGTATTACCACCGTCCTGCAACGCTCCAACGCAAATAACTCCATCAATAGTACAAGGATGAATATTAGCTGCGTCAACATTCATGCCTGCATTTCCTGCACTTGCCACTAAAACTATTCCTGCTCCAAGGGCATCGGAAATCGCCTTTGGATAGCCACTATCTTCCTCTTCATCCTGACAAGCTTCTTTGCAGGACCCGCTATAGCTCATGGAGATAACATCAGCCCCCCAAAGTATTGCAGTTCGTATAGCCTTTACTTGTTGTGATCTTTTAAGAGCCAAATGAAAAAGCATAGGGTCAGCAATTAAGCCACCTGTTCCTGCTGCACCAGCACTATTATTAACTAAACCTGTAGCAACACTCGCTGAACCAGTTCCGTGCCAAGGACAAGCACCACCACCTGAACACAAGGTTGGGCTCGGAGCGCCAACGGAGTAGTCTCCGACTACAAAATCATATTGCAATGGCTGGATAGGAAAATCAGTGCCAAGGCCAGGCAGGTTAATTGCGCCGCCTGTTATAGGATCGACATAAAAACCCCCATCGAGAATTGCGACCCACACTCTTCGCTGAATGTGACTCGCTGCGATAATTTGCCACGCAGCAAGTACATTTGACCTACTCCCGGTCCGTTGGAACTGCGCTATGTTAAAAGCATCATCATTAATGCATCCGTTTGTTGCTGTTCTAGCACATTCACGTGTGGCATTTAACACCTCCTGCTGTAGGAAACTCATATAGTTCAGGACAACTGCATGGCCAGTTGCACGTTCGGCCGCAGAAAGCGCCATCAGTTTGGCTGCTGCTTCAGAAGAAATCTTAAAGGCACCACCGACACCAGCTTTATTGGCATTGGCAGCAAAATCATCTAAGCTAAACTTGTTTGGGTCAACCTGAACCACGTAAGCAGTTGGTTTTAAGTCATCAGGGTTGACCTGTATCCCTAGCTCGGCGGGTGGCGGAGGAACGGTATCATCCTCAATAACTGTGCCACCTGTGCGCTTTAAGAAATATTTTAAGGCAGTCTTGTCCGGGCTAGCAAAAATTACCTGATTGGCAATAAAGGTACTCTTAATCCCTTGGCCGATGTCCAAACATGTCAAAGAAATGGGAGCTCTGAAGGAGCACCTCGGGAAGCATCAGCTGAAATTTACACGCCAGCGTGAACTGATCCTCGACGCATTTCTCAAGCAAGAGCACATCACAGCTGAGGAGATGTACCACCAACTGGCCCGAAAGGATCCACACCTGGGATTGGCAACCATTTACCGCACACTGAACCTCTTCTGCGAAGCCGGTCTGGCGCAAGCCCGGCACTTCGGCACTCAAACGCAGTACGACAACATCTCGCACAAGGGCCACCACGATCACCTCATCTGCACCGGCTGCGGGAAGATTGTGGAGTTCGAGAACTGCGACATTGAGCGCCTCCAGGAAGAGGTGGCCTCACGGAACGGCTTTACTATCCAAACCCACCGCCTCGAGCTCTACGGTCTCTGCTCCCCCTGCCGCCAATGACGCTCCCCGCAGCTTGCTGCGGGGCATCACACGTTGACCTCTGGGTGGATTTCTGGTATTCTTTTATTGAGATGGTTTATCAATTTCAAATCAGCCTCTCCCCAACATTGAAATAAAAGGTTCAATCATGCGCATGTTCTTTCACGGTTCCTCTCGCGCCACAGCCCTTGCCCCTCGACTGAGGGTCGCCGGCGTTTCAGCCGCCTGTTTTCTGATGCTCTTCGGGCTGGTTATGCCGACCATCACCTCTGCTGCCGACAAGTTGACCATCTATTCTGGACGGGCTGAACGATTGATCAAACCGGTCCTGGATGCGTTCACGGCAAAGACCGGGATTCAAATCGAGCTGCTCTCATCCGGTACTACCGAGTTGGTGAACCGGATGAAGGCCGAAGGAGACCGCAGCCCAGCCGATCTCTTCATCACCAATGATGCCGGCAGTTTGGAAATGGCTCGCACGGCTGGACTCTTTCGCCCATTGAACATGCGGGAAGTCGAGCGTGCCATTCCTCCTCAATTTCGCGCAGCGGATAACAGCTGGATCGGCTTGTCAGGCCGGTTTTGGATTGTTGTGTACAACACGACACTGGTGAAACCCGATCAGATCAAGTCCTTGCTGGATCTGGCGGATCCAACGTGGAAGGACAAGATCGCCGTTCCCAACGCCGGCAGTGAATATCTGCAAGCAGGAGTGTCGGTTATTCGCGCCAGTCTCGGTGACGATCACACCAAAAAATTCCTCGAAGGGCTTCGGGATAACGCCGGCACACAGGTCTACCAAAAAAGCTCACAGATCGTTGACGCCGTCGCCAAGGGGCAGGTCGCCATGGGCATCGTGAATCACTATTACGTCTATCGACATCTCGCCACACAACCAGCTGCTCCGCTGGCGGTTGTGATGCCCGATCAACAAGAGGGGGGGATGGGCGCCATCATGAACGTGGCGGGCATCGGCATCCTGAAACACACGCCCCGCGTGGAGAACGCCAAATTGATCGTGGAATTCCTCGTGGCGCAGGCTGGTCAGAAAATGTTTGCGGACCTCGACAAGGAGTATCCGCTCCATCCCGAGGTAAAAGCCGACCCAGCGCTGGTGGAACGGAAGAGCTTCCGGGCTGCCTTAGTTCCCTTAACCAAGCTCGCCGAACTCCGAGAGCCCACCTTGCTGCTCATCGAACAAGTCGGGATGCGGTAACGCTGCGAGCACCCTGTGATTGCCGCCGTACGCCGATTAGCTGTTTCTCCGCTCCAACTTGCCGCCCTGGCCAGCGCGGCACTGGTCCTCTTGCCGTTAGGCTATGTCACCACCCTTGCCCTGTCAGCCGATCCTGCGATTTGGCATCGCCTCTGGACCACTCGTGTCCCTGAACTGCTGTGGAATACGGTTTCTTTGGCGGGTGCCGTGGCCTTGCTCACACTGATGCTTGGTGTCTCGACCGCCTGGATGGTAACGCGATTCGAATTCCCTGGCCGTCGGTTGTGGGAAGTCGGTCTTGTGCTGCCGCTCGCCATGCCGACGTACGTCTTGGCCTATGTATACAACTATCTCTTGGGATTCGGCGGTCCAGTTGAGCAACTCTGGCAGACGATCGCCGGACCTCAAGCCAGGATCTTCTCACCCCAAAGTTTCTGGGGCGTCACCTTGGTGATGGCGCTCGACACGTTCCCCTTCGTCTACTTGCTCACACGCAGTGCACTCCTCAGCTTTAACGTGTCGTTTGAAGAAGTCGCCCGCACATGTGGCGCGTCACCACTTCGGAGAATGCTGTTCGTCACCCTTCCGATGCTCCGCCCATCGATCGTCGCCGGCGTCGCCCTTGTCATCCTGTACGTCGTTTCCGACTTCGGTGCCGTCTCTCTGCTGCGTTACCAAACACTGACCTACGCCGTCTTTCAGCAAATGACCGGACGGTCCGACAACCAGGCCGCAAGTATCCTGAGCATCCTCTTAGTCATCCTGGCGCTCCTATTCTTGTTGACCGAACGATGGTTTCGTCGAAAGAGCCGGTTTTACCAGACCAGCGGGCGCTTTCGAGCGCCGCAACGCATCCAGTGCAAATGGTCGCACACGGCAGCGCTGACGACATGCTTGAGCACCGTGATTGGCTTGGCCTTCGGAATCCCTGTCTCTCTCCTGGTGACATGGAGCCTATCCCCGGAAGCCCAGGCGATTCTCGACGCCCGCTTCTTCAGCTTCGTCTGGAACAGCGCCCTGCTGTCGACCCTGGCCGCCACGGCCGGCGTCTTGGTTGGGCTGCCTCTCGCCTACCTCGCCAGCCGAAAACCAACCTGGCTCAATACTGGTTGTCTGCAAGCCGCTTACGCCGGCTATGTCCTGCCAGGACCGGTCGCTGCACTCGCGGTATTGGTCCTCTTTCTAAAAGTCCTGCCGTTCTTTTATGGTACGGTCATCGTGTTGATCGTCGCCTATGTCCTGCATTATCTCCCAGCTGGGCTCCAGTCGCTTGAATCATCGATTCAACAAATTACGCCGAATCTTGAAGAAGTCGCCCGCACCCTGGGTCTGACCGTTCGGGAAACCTGGCGTCGCGTGACGCTGCCCCTCATTCGCAACGGGGTTATCGTGGCGTGGGTCTTGATCTTTTTGCAGACGATGAAGGAGCTCCCGGCGACGTTGTTGTTGCGACCGGTGGGGTTTGACACCTTAGCGATCCGTGTCTGGCTGGAAGCGAGTGAAGAGTATTACCAACTGGCAGCCCCATCCGCCTTATTGATCGTGCTCGTTGGCCTACCGGCGCTCGTCTTGTTGCTATCCCGTGATTGGCGGGCCGCATAACATCGCTATGAATACGCCGTTGCACATGACACAAGTGGATGCCGACAGGCTCGAAGGTCAAGTCACCCTCAATGCACCGGCCTCTTCCATCTTGGAACTCCGTTCTGTGTCCTGTGCCTATGATCCCAGCAGACCGGCGATCCGCGATATTTCATTTTCTGCACGAGAAGGCGAAATCCTCTGTTTGCTCGGACCGTCCGGCTGTGGCAAGACAACCGTCCTACGAGCCATCGCCGGTTTTGAACCAGTCCGGTCCGGACACATATTTTTATCGGGCCAATTGGTTTCCTCTTCCTCAGGAACAATTCCAACGGAGGACCGCCGTGTCGGCATGGTCTTTCAGGAGTACGCCCTCTTTCCACACCTGCGCGTCGCCGAGAACATTGCCTTCGGGCTTCATCATCTGTCACGGGCGGAACGGACATGTCGGGTTCAAGAAATGCTGCGGCTGACCGGCCTCGAAGGGCTCGACCGACGCTACCCGCATGAGTTGTCGGGAGGGCAGCAGCAGCGAGTGGCGCTCTCCCGAGCGCTGGTGCAGAATCCTGTCTTGCTCCTCCTCGATGAGCCGTTCAGCAACCTT
Organism: Nitrospira sp.; assembly: GCA_005116965.1. Taxonomy (GTDB): domain Bacteria; phylum Nitrospirota; class Nitrospiria; order Nitrospirales; family Nitrospiraceae; genus Nitrospira_D. The sequence goes on from SWDG01000026.1 coordinate 25,207, forward strand.
GACCCCGATATGGCGGGCCGTATGCGACAGGAAGTGCACGCCCTGTTACGCCGGATGAAAACCACGACCATTCTCGTGACGCATGATCATGATGAAGCCTTTGCCATGGCGGACCGTATCGCCGTCCTGAATCAGGGAGTCCTCGAACAGATGGATTCACCTGAGCTGATTTATCATGTCCCCGCCACACGGTTCGTGGCCGATTTTGTGGGCCAAGCCGACTTTGTCACCGGACAGATTCGACAAGGCATGGTGCATACCGAACTGGGAGAGTTCCCCGATACGCTCAACAGTACTGAGGGAAGCGCGGTCGTCGTGATGATCCGCCCGGATGACATCCAGCTCATACCCAATAAATCAGCCGAACCTCGGGTTGTGGCCCGCCAGTTCAGAGGCTCTGAAAATCTCTATACGATCCAGCTCCCATCCGGGCAGATCATCCACAGCAGCGAAAGTTCAACCTGCGTGTACCAGGAAGGTACCGCCGTCGAACTCCGTGTCTCTGCCACGCACACGGTTCTCTTTCCCGCCCAACCATCTCCTCACTCCTAGAGAAATAGGGACCGCCTCATGTATGTGCAAATTGACAGCTGCGCAGCGATCTGGCATGGATGGATCGATACTCCGGCTTCCAACCCACCGGACTCAACCCACGTCTCCCATATAAGGAGCCTCGATGGACGCGTTGAAAGACATCATTGATTTCGGAGTCGTCGGCCTGTTGCTGGCCCTGAGCGTGTGGTCCGTGGCTATCGCCATCGAGCGCTGGCTCTTTTACCAGCGCATCAATCTCTCTCAGTTTTCAAACGTGCAACTGCTGGAAATCACGCTGACCAAACGCCTCGTGATTATTGGCACAGTGGCTGCTAACGCCCCATATATCGGCCTCCTGGGAACCGTTCTTGGTATAATGTTGACATTCCATACGATGGGAACGTCGGGGACGATGGCCGTGAGTACCATCATGATCGGCTTGAGCTTGGCGTTGAAAGCGACCGCCATCGGACTTCTGGTCGCCATACCTTGTGTCGTGATGAATAACGTGCTGCGTCGTCGTGTGAGCGAACTCCTGACCGAGTATAGGACACAACATGGAACGGAACATTGATCAGATCAACGTGATCCCGCTCGTGGACGTGATGTTGGTCTTGCTCGTCATTGTATTGACCACCGCCACCTTCATCAGCACGGGACAAATTCCCGTCAACCTGGCCAAGGCCAAGGAGGTGAGCGACCGGAAGGATGTCCCCATCGTGATTTCCTTGACGGCTGATGGAAGTCTATTCCTAAATGACTCTCCGGTCCCTGATGGAAGCCTTCCCTCTGTTCTCAGCTCTCAGCCGCGTGAATCGGCTGTGGTCGTGCGAGCCGACAAAGTCACCCTGCTCGAGAAATTCGTGTCCCTCGTCGACGAGATTCGCGGCTTAGGATTTCAGCAAGTCAGTCTGGAGGTCATCCGCCTGTGATGGGGAAATCCATGACGCGCTCAGGCGGTCAGACTGGCCCTCTGGCGGCAAGTTGGTTGGTATCCTGCCTACTACACGGAGGCCTAGCCGTGGCAGCGATCTTTTTTGTCCAACGTATGCAGCTGGCACCACAGGCTGACCCGTTCCAGTGGGATGTGGCGATGGTTGCGCCGCTCTCATCCTTACCAGGGGTCACGTCGAGATCTGGAGCAATGGCGCCGCCAAGTCCGACGCGTCAGCCACACACTCCGTCAGTGAGCGATGAGTCTCTCGCAGGGAAACAGATTCACCAAAGAACGATACCGGTGACTCCGCCGGCACCGGCACCCATCGCTGAAGTCAGTTCAGAATCCCATCAGGAGCAGGTTCCCCCTGACTCGGTACCTTCTGCAGCAACTCTCCCAACACCTCACGTTGCGCGGCAAGACCTGTCGAGTCCATCGGCTGACCTGGTGATGCCTGCTCACGAAAGTTCGACAGCTCCACTTGAATCCCAGGTGGCCAAGGATTCTCCACTCGACTCCTCATCTTCGGTGATGGCCTCCTCGGCACCATCCAATCAACTCAGGCCAACCAAGGCCGACTACGGATGGCTGGCGGAGCTCATGGCACAGTGGATCGAAGATCTCGATAAGCGATACCCGATAACATTACGAACGGAGGGTATTCAGGGGAAAGTGACGCTGACTGCGATGCTACATGAAGACGGACTCTTGAGTGATGTACGTGTCGTAAAGAGCTCAGGCAATCCTACGCTTGATCAAGTTGCCTTGGAAGATGTGAGAAGCGGCCCTCCTATCAAGCTCTCTCGCCCACTTGAACGGCGCCAAATGCCAGTAAAGTTTTCGATTAGCTATGATCTCAAGATGGCGCGGTAGTCCTCCTCGGCACCTCATGGCGCGTGCAGCCGACCTCGGAGTCCGGATGAGACCGTGATCGTGCCCTCCTGGTCGATGATAATCGCCTCAACCCCCGGCAAGCGCTCCACCAACGCCATCCCCTGTTCGGGTCCTAACACAAAAATCCCTGTATCCAATCCGTCGGCGACTGTGCCTTCCTTGGCAATGACCGTGACGCTCTGACACGTTCGTGCTGGTTGTAACGTGTGCGGGTCCAAGATGTGATGATACCGAACTCCATCCCGTTCGAAAAACCGTTCGTAATCACCCGCTGTCGAAACGGCTTCATCGTTCAGATCGATCATGGCAATCAACTCTTCCTCCCGACGTGGATGCTTGATACCAACCGGAAACCCCTTTCCGTCCGGCAGGACACCGAACGCTTTGATGTCTCCTGATAGCGCAACCACCCCGCCCATCACTCCCACTCGTTTCATCTCCGCCACCGCCCGATCGGCTGCGTATCCCTTCCCAATCCCACCAACATCGATACGCATTCCCGTATGCGGCAGATAAATAGTCCGCGCTTCTTTATTGACTTGAATGCGTGTCCAATCGACGAGAGGCTTCAATTGTTGCAACTCCCTCTCATCGGGGATGCGCTGGCGTTCGATTACACTCCAGGCTTCGATGGCAGGACCGAGTGCAATATTGAACCCACCCAGAGTCAGGCGCCCTAGCTCCAGAGATCGAGTGACCAGTTCAAGCGTCTCAGAGCTCACCTGGACAGGCCGACGGCCGGCCTCTTGATTCACCCGTGACAGTTCGCTGTCAGAACGCCAGGTACTCAGTAACTGTTCGAGTCGCTTAATCTCATCGAATGCGACCTGCATCGCCCGGTTGCCCACATCTTGGTCTGGCGACACAGCCGTGATCGTAACCAGGGTCCCCATATGCATTTGAGTACGCTTTACGACGATGGGCAGGGGGGAGGGTGACACCTCGGCGCAACTCGCGAAGGATGCCAGCGCAAGACCGGCTATCGCTATGACCCTAGCGTTTAGAAGGAGAGACTTCATCGCCAGATTATTCTCACCCCCAATGCCAATGAACTATTCTGGGACATCGCAGAATACACATCACTTGGCGCGCTCAAACACCAAGTGCAACATATTTGGGAGAATATGTTGCATGGGAAAGATCTATACACAGTTGAGTCTTCAGGAACGAACGATGATCCACACGCAACTGGAGATGGGCCTCACGCCAGCGGCAATTGCCAGGGGGCTGAATCGTTCGGCCTCGACGCTGTCGCGTGAACTCCGTCGCAACGGCTGGACTCGCCCGACGCCACACCGCAGTCCCGGACGACCTCCCATCGCGGGTGGCTACCGGGCCGCAGCGGCCCAGACGCGCGCCCACGCCTGTACGGTCACCCCGCGTGTAGTGCGCCGCTTGCGGCCCGGCACCGCCTTGTGGGAGCAGGTGACCCGCTACCTGAAGGCCGGCTACTCGCCCGAGCAGGTTGCTGGTACACTGGCGGTCGTGCATCCTGATACGCCCTCGCTGCAGGTGTCTCACGAAACGATCTACACCGCCATCTATGCCATGCCCCGAGGCGCCTTGCGGACGGACGTGATCGGCTGGTTGCGCTTTGGCCATGCCAAACGGCGCCCCCGCGCGCGAGGCGAAGACCGGCGGGGACGGATTCCTCACATGGTCAGCATTCATGCCCGACCGCCTGAGGTGGAAGAACGGCTGATACCGGGGCACTGGGAAGGCGATCTCATCAAGGGGGCGCAGAACCGCTCGGCCGTTGGGACGCTGGTGGAGCGCACGACCTTGTTCACGGTGCTGTCCAGGATGGACAATGCCAGTACCGAAGCGGCGGTGAGCGGATTCAGTCACGTGCTGAATCGGATCGAGGCGCAACGGCGCCTGTCGCTGACGTACGATCAGGGCCGGGAAATGGCGGCGCATCAACGGCTGACGGACGCCACTGGGGTGACGGTCTACTTCGCCGATCCGCACAGTCCCTGGCAGCGTGGCCTCAACGAGAACACCAACGGCCTGCTGCGGCAGTATCTGCCCAAGGGCCGCGACTTGAGCGGCTTCACCCAGGAAGAGCTGGACGCGATAGCCTGGAAGTTGAACACCCGGCCACGCAAGTCGCTGGGCTTCAAGTGTCCCGCAGAGTTGTTCACCCCGGATGCGTTCGATTTCAGGCAGCATCATGCTGCGCTTTTTGCACTTGGTCATTGAAACCGCCGAAAATATTAGCAACCTAAACCCAGAGAGGACTCGCTGCCTGTCAGATAAAGTGTTGATCTATACATCTGAATAGTTCTACGGCGTCTGTGTCAACAACTGCTCGGTGAGTTTCGCCGCCCGGTCAGCTTTGACTTGCGCGAGAATCGCGCCGGCCGTCTTTGCTTTCACCATTTTGAGGATTTCAATGGCTTTCCGATCCGGCATATGTTCGAGACGCAAGGCGGCGTCCTCAGACGGCATGGATTCGTAGATTTTGGCGAGCTGTGTCCGTTGTTCCTGCGTCGAACGGTCTTTCCCTGCAAAGGCCTTGGCCTGTTGAGGCGCGTCCTTGGCCTGCGCGTTCTGAATCTTCTTTTCCAAGGCTTCGTTCTGGTCCAAGAGCTCCTCAATCTGGCCCCTTACAATCATGAGTCGTTCTTCATTCTGACGAAGCGCCTGCTCGCGCCGATCAAGATCGCGCTTTCTTTGATCCAGCATGTCGAGCACTTCGCGAGGAACATCAATCGCCGGACCCTGGACCGTTGGTGGAGCCAATAGCTTGGCATCGGCATCAGACTCTGCTCCAGCACTCTCTGCCTCCTTCGCTTCCGGTGACATGCTCTGCTTTAGCCCACCCGTCGTCGCCATCTGTGTTCTATCCTTCGGTTCTGAGGAGGCTTGTCCCAATTGCACCATGATCCAGAAGAGAACGGTCGAACCGACGATGCCAGCAACCATCGTCAACAATTGGGAATGCGGGTTCTTTCTCGGCTCCATGCTCGAGATACGCCCAAGGCGGTCAAGACCAAGACGATCTCCCCAACCCCTGATGGGTCCTGTCCTCATGAGTGGCTCTCTCGTCGAGTGGAGTGCCGGCGGCTCGCAACCTCATCCATCGCCCGCTGTTCCTGACGCGCCGCGTCGGCACGTTGCGCGTCACGGCGTTTGTCGGCAACCAGATCAAGCAGCTTGCGCTCCTGGCTGGCTTCAACGAGCAACGCCTTGGTACGCTGCCACGCCTCGACGGCTTGGTCGATCTCTCGACGCACTCGGCGCAGCCCTGCTTCCTGCGAATCCATACGCCCCTGCCATTCCAACCACGCCTCTATCGTCAGCCCTTGCACAAATTGTTGGTCGTAGGTAACGACATCCCGCTGCATTGTGACTGCAAGGTCCTGATACTGCTCCTCGCTCTGAGTCAACGTATGGGTGATCTGTGCCAACTCCATCATCAATGCCTCTACGGTCTGAGCACGCAGCTTCCGCAATGATTCAAAGCTCATGCTGCCTGCTGGGCCAGTGCCTCAAGTTGCTGTACTGACGAGGACATGCCGGCCGGCTGGTCGATGTCTTGCCGCAAATACGCATTGATCGCATCCTGCGCTTGAACGGCACGGTCGAGCGCCGCGTTCATCCCTGGCTTATAGGCTCCCAGTACAACCAGGTCCTCCGATTGACGATACCGGGCCACCAACTCGACAAGCTTCTTGGAAGCGTCATAGTGTGGTCGCCCGACAATATCCCGCATCACACGGCTGGTACTCTGGAGGAGATCGATCGCCGGAAAGTGATTGCGAGCGGCCAATGTACGAGATAGGACGATATGACCATCCAAGATCGAGCGAACGGTATCGGCGATGGGATCAGTAAGATCATCACCATCGACCAGTACGGTATACAGTCCGGTAATGGTTCCTGGACCTGGCCCCGTCCCGACACGCTCCAGTAGCTTCGGCAAAAGCGTAAACACGGAGGGGGTATAGCCTTTAGTCGTCGGAGGCTCCCCGATCGCCAACCCCACCTCTCTTTGGCTATAAGCCAACCGCGTCAGTGAGTCCATCAACAACAACACTTGTTTCCCGGCATCACGGAAATATTCCGCAATGGTCGTCGCCACCAACGCCGCGCGCAGGCGAATGAGCGGGGCTTGGTCAGACGTCGCCACTACCACCACCGAACGTCCGAGTGCTTCAGCACCCAGGTCGCGTTCCAGAAATTCGTTGACCTCACGGCCTCGCTCTCCGATGAGCGCGATGACATTGACATCCGCTTTCGTGTATCGGCTGATCATCCCCAAGAGCACACTCTTGCCAACCCCGGAACCTGAAAAGATGCCCATCTTCTGTCCACGTCCACACGTAAGAAACCCGTTGATGGCGCGAACGCCGAGATCAAGCGGAGCGCGTAGACGAGCGCGTTGTAACGGGTTTGGTGCGCTAGCATACAGTGGATATCGCTCCGTGGCCGTCAGCGGGCCTTTGCCATCCATTGGATTGCCGCAGCCGTCGAGCACCCTTCCCAATAAGCCTGGTCCGACCGCAAGATTGGCCACTTGACCGGACATGGTAATTCGACTTCCAGGCCCGATCCCGTGCATATCCCCCAGCGGCATCAAGAGAACACGATCTCCCCGAAATCCCACAACCTCCGCAGCGATCGGCCCTCCAGCCACCTCCCGCGTAATGCGGCAGAGCTCTCCGACCGTCGTCATCGGCCCATACCCTTCCACAACGATCCCAACTGCTTGCGCCACCCTTCCGGAGACTTCGATGGGGTCGACGCGCTCGATCAGCTGGCTAAGACTCATGATGAGTCCTGTTCTTCAGGACATCACCCAAACGGAGTAGCTGAGTATCGAGAGAGGCATCAACTAATCGTGTAGCGGTGTGCAGCAGGCAGCTGCCTCGCTGAAGAGAAGCAACCGGCTCGATGGTGAGTGTCAGTGCGACCTGCTGCCGTCCTGTCAACTCCGCTCGAACGGCTTCCAGGACGGCTGCGTCAGCCGGATGCACCTGTATCACCACGCCATCCGACGATTGAACAGCGCCGAGTGCTGCCTTGACCTGGATCACAATCTGCTCACGTCGGGACTCGGCCGATTCATGCAGTATCTTCGACACGATCTGCAGCGCGAGCGCGATGACTTCATCGTCGATCGTCTGCTGAAGCGCGGAGCGAGCGGCATCAAATCTTCCGACAGCCTCGGTCAAGACCGCAAGATCTTGCTGACGCTGCGTGTCTGAATATCGCCGGCCTTCTTCCAGACCTCGCTCATATTCCGTCAGCCCATCAACTCCCTTACGAGCGCCCTCATCCCCAAATGTTTGAAACGGCACACTCTGCAGCCGCACCGCGCCGGACCGTACAGCGGCATGTTTCAAGATCGTCTGGTCGGTGCGCAATCGATGGAGTTCCAATAGACGACGCACAGTGGCGAGGACACTGTCCGACTGAAATGGTTTCGTCAATAAATCGCTGGAGCCGGCTCTCATCGCACGGGCGGCAAGTTCAACCGAGGCTGCCCCAGTCATCACGACTCCAATCATGCGACTGTCGATCCGCTGTGCTTCTTCTAGAACTGCGATGCCATCTTGATCCGGCAAGGAGGCGTCGACGATCAGCAATGCAGGAGCCTTCTGCTTGACCATCGCAAGCGCCTCCTGTCCTGAGCTCGAGAGTCGAATCGACACTCGTTCCGGCTGAAGCAGCTCGTGCAACGCGTTTCGGACCCTTTCGTCAGCATCGACAATCAGGACCGCCCCTTGAAGGCGTGCCACGCTTCGCTCGGAACTGATCACTGCCGGGATAGTTCCTCCCGCCACTACAGCATCTCCTCGCCTGCCCCCGCAATGACGATACGGCCTTCTTCCTCAAGCTTACGGCAGACTTTCAAAATATTCTGCTGGGCTCTTTCGACATCGGACACCTTCACCGGCCCTTTCGCCTCCATATCTTCCTTCAACATTTCCGCGGCACGACTTGACATATTCTTGAAGAATTTCTCCTTCACCTCGGGATTGGCGCCGCGAAGAGCGATCGGAAGATCCTCTTTGCTAATTTCCTTCATCAATTCCTGCAAACCGCGATCATCGATTTTAATTAAATCGTCAAAGACAAACAT
>SWDG01000026.1:33762-56681 GCA_005116965.1 Nitrospira sp.
TTACCGACCGTATAAAGTTCGCGGCTGAAATCGAGCTTGAACGAGGCGGGCCGAATGCGCCACAGGGGACGGACGGCTCAATTCAAATTGAGTTTGCCCAACTGGATTATTTGGTTAATGAAATGGTGAACGTTCGAGGAGGTCTTCTCCTCATGCCGGTCGGCAAGTTCAATTTACTCCACGATTCTCCCTTGAACGACCTGGTTGACCGGCCCATGGTCTCGAGAATTATCATTCCGAGCACCTGGTTTGAAGCCGGCGCTGGTATTTATGGGACACTGTATCCTTCGAGCCTTTCGAAGATTGACTACGAAGTCTATGCTGTCAATGGCATGAGCCAAACAGCAGGCGCGATTACCGATTTGGGCGTCCGAAGTGCACGAGGAAGCGTATCCCGCGACCGTGATGACAGTAAGGCCGTCGTCGGTCGGATCGCTTTTAGCCCGATGTTGGGGATTGAGATTGCCGGGTCTGGCTTCCATGGCCAATACAAGCCTTCGGCCAGCGCGATCGGTTCTGGCATCATCGACATGTTCGCGGTTGACTGGACCTTGCAACGCGGGCCCTTCGAGCTCATTGGAGAAGCGGCCTGGACCAGAATCAGCAATAACAACGCCACCGGAGTGGCCGGTAATGGGATCGGCCCTGCGGGCATGTTCGGCTACTACATCCAGGGAAACTACCACTTCATGCCGGAAATCTTAAAGAGGCTGGCGCCAACCCACTTCTCGGATGCGTCAACCTTCACGGCTACCGTCCGCTGGGAGCAAGTCGATACCGATACCGATAATCGCACTAATGGTGAAGGGAACACGCTCGGCAATCGACGAGAGTTAGACCGGTTGACGGTGGGTCTGAACTTCAGACCGATTGAAGATATGGTCTTCAAAGTCAACTGGCAGTACAACACTCAGAACGACAATGCCAGAGGCCTCGTTCCTGCAGGTGATCTAGGAACTTCCAGCAGCCGGATGGACGGAGACGGATTTCTATTTCAAGCTGCGACCTACTTCTAACTATACGGTAAGGAGGCTCCCCGCCTGATCGGCGGGGAGCTCACAAGATGACGAGATTTCTGCGAATGGGTTTGCAAATCATGCCGCTCCTGCTGATCGGAAGCTTGGCAGGCTGTGCCTTGCTGAGCGGGATGCAACAACGGGTTGCCGTGTGCAGCTACGATCATGCCTGGGATGCGGCCATTGATGCCGTGAAGGACCGTTCAACCGATACGAAGGATAAAGAAGCTGGATTAATCGTGACACAGTGGCTTGAAATTCCAATGTCTGGACGACCCTACGGCGTTTTTCGGAGAGATGTCGCCGACAGTAAAGACCGCTCCCGCCTCACGTTGAAAGTGAAGCGCTTGGATGATGTCACCAAAATCTCTTTCATCGAGGAACGACAGAGCTGGGTCTTTCGAGGAGGATCACGTCTCTTTGGCTGGGCGCCGACGGACTCCTCCGAGGAAGTCATGCGTGACGTGCAGAATCGTCTCGACACCAAACTGCAGGAGCACGGATGCACCGTCACCTAAGCGTCATGTCAGGTTTTGTACTTGGAGCCTCACTCTGTCTGACGCCCCCCGTATGGGCCGGAACAGAAAAAGTGTGGGACAACGACCTCAAGCGTCATCTCACCGAAGATGAATTAAATCATGCCGAAATCCTCATGACCGAGGAAGCGGCTGTCAAGATCATCCTGGCAAAATCAGAACGAGTTCGTAAGGAAATCCTCCAACTCACTCAGGAGAAGAAAGACCTGGTCGAACAACGCATCGGATGGAAGTTCCCTGAACAAGCGTTCGAGATCTACATCGGTGAAACCGGCGATAAGATCGACGGATACGCCATGGTGCACAATACAATCGGCAAGCACAAGCATATGACCTACATGGTTGGTGTCGACACCAAGGGGGCCTGTTCGGATGTCGAGCTGCTGGTCTTTCGTGAGGTTCGCGGGAGTGAGGTCGGTCGGAAGCGATTCAACGTGCAGTACGAAGGCAAGACCGTATTGGACCCAATTCGTATCAACAAAGATATCATCAACATCACAGGCGCCACAATGTCCGTCCGTTCCATCAGTGCTGGCGTGAAGCGGGTACTCGTGTTGATTGACGAGTTCTACCTGAAGCCTGCCGGGCTCGGCAGTGATACGCTGGCTGCGAAAAAAGATAAAGGGTTTTTGCCTTCGATTTTCGGGAACTAGCGAAAGCGGACCCAGCGTCCCAGACATGCGAAACTTTAATCAAAAATTCAGGCTCCGCGATTCAGATCGTCATATTCGGTTGCTCTACACGTTATTTTTACTCTTGATGCTGGCTGGATTTACATTTTCATTTTTTTGGGCACATAGCATGACGGGATTGTCACCGCAAGGCATTGCCGAGCACTACCGAGGATCAGACGCGACGTTCGGGGAACCGATGTCGTTTCGTGAGCTAGCGGAAATTACCCATTTTCATCTCTTCACGATGCCGGTCGTGTTCATGATTTTGATCCACGTGATGTATTTGACCAGCGCAAGCCATACCCTCAAGGCTGTCACCACATGGGCTGGCTTCGGTGGCGTAATGCTCGATCTGGTATCGCCATGGCTGATTAGCTACGTGTCTCCTCTGTTTGTGATCTCAATGTTGACCGGAGATACCCTCATGACAATCAGTTTCTTAGTCATGATGGTAGTCCCACTGTATGAAATGTGGATACTGGGACAGCCTTTAATGGGAGGGAAGCACCCCAAAGGGTCCTAACCATCTCAGTTGGCGGTACACCATTTAGAGGCCAGCGGCTATTCGCCCAGAGCCCAGGATCACGCGAGTGATTCTGGGCTCTTCGTTTTTGAGGAGGCAGTGTCATGCATGTCGACCGTGCAGATCGGATCGAGCCGACCGTCTTATCCATTCAGAGCATGCTCACAAAGATCGATCGACTCCATCTGCCAGCCGCCTCGCGGCGCGATCTGGAGAGTATTCTCGTTCGGCAAGTAGCGAAAGAACTGGACCGGCTTCTACCGTGGCAAGCCGGGCATGGCCAGGGAACAGCGGCGATCGCACTCCACATCGGACGGGCCGCATCTCTCACGGACGAGGAGTTGCATCAGCTCAAGCTGGCCTCCCTGCTTCACGATATCGGCGTTCTCATGCTTCCACCCTGCTTACAAACCAAACGAGAATGGTTTGAGCCAGACTCCTATGTGGCGATTCAAAACCACCCGCGGCTGGGAGCCACGCTGCTAGAACCTTTTTTATTCCTTCGTGAGGCCACAGTCATGATCGCCCATCACCACGAGCGATGGGACGGATCGGGATATCCCTATGGACTCAGGGGAACGTTCATCCCGTTGGGAGCAAGAATTCTTGCAGTCGCCGATGCATTCGAGGCCATTCACGTCCCCGCAGTGTACGATCGACCCCTTCGAGACCGCATTGCACGGCGAATTCTCCAGGTGGCAGCAGGAACACAATTTGACCCCTCGGTCGTCAGTCTCCTGGATGAACTCATGAGAGAGCCCGAAACCATTTATGGAAGGGACGGACCTCACCGGTAGCGCAGTCGGCGTAGGTCGTACGCCGACTGCGAAGTGAGAGCCCCACCTCTCCCACTTTGCCAGGTACGGGCTCTCACCTCCCGAGGGCCCGTGCCTCCACTACGGAACGAGGGACGACCGTTGATCTTAGATGAGGGAGTACTGCCAAGAAGGGCCAGACTGACTTTATTGAAAGGAACCACGACGTCATGAATCTAACCTTGATCCCACATCAACCAAAGATCGCTAGTACCCTCGCCTCTGTGCTTCTATCCCTCACTGGACTCGTCGCCTGTTCAGGAAGTGAGGATACTTCCACACCTCCTGCCGCCACTGGTACGCCAGCGGCCACGGAAGCTCTCGGCGAACGACTCTTTCTAGACACGCGCTTTGCCCAGACATTCAAGGTGTTCGTAGACAACGGCGGCACCGTCAACGATCCCAAGGTAAGCGATTCCGTTACTGATACTCTCGAAACCTTTGGAGCGCCGATCGATCCGGGGCCATTCAAGGGGATGTCGATCAATTGCCGTGCTTGCCACTTGGTGGATGATGTTCTTACGTCTTCCGGCGGCGGCATGCGGACCTATGCCGACTTCGCGCGCCGCAGTCCAATTCCGGCGAGAGCAGACGGCAAAACCCACGCCCCACGAAATTCTCCGCCATTAGTCAATTCGACCCTAGAGAGGCCAGGAGGCGTTTTGTTCCATTTCGATGCTGAGTTCAACTCCATGGAAGACTTGATCGCGGCAACCTTTACCGGACGGAACTTCGGCTGGCTACCGGGAGAAAGAGCCCAGGCCATTCAGCACATTGCAAGGGTGGTTCGGGGAGATGATGGCTCCTTTGACCTGACCGACACCGGCTTGTCTTATCGCATTGTGTTTACTGGCACCGACCCTTCTATTCCTGATGAGCTCAGCCTGCCTGCTGAATTTCGTGCTTTTGTCGGATCAGCCGGCGACCAGGACATTTTCGACGCCGTGGTGAGAGTCGTCGCGGCTTATGTCAACGGCCTACTCTTTTCACAAACCGAGGAGAGCGGGGCCTTGATTCGGTCACCCTTTGATGTCTTCCTGGCAATCAACGGCTTACCTCAACAGCCTGATCCAAATGAATCCCCGCTATCCTATAGCCGTCGACTCCGGGCTCTCGTCAATGCACCCAGCTTCTCTCCGCAATTCGTGACGTCCAACCCCAACCGATTGAACGGACAGTTTCAATTTCACTCTCAGGCGTTCGAATTCGGCACCACAGAGCTTGCGGGCCTGAAAATGTTCCTGGCTGAGCCTATGACTCTCCCCGCTTCACCAGCTGAGCTGACGGCCGGCAAGATCGGCAACTGTATCGCCTGTCATGCGGCACCCAACTTTACGGATTTTAAGCTGCATAACACCGGCACAACCCAGCGGAAATACGATCTCATCCACGGAACCGGACAATTCACAAGCTTGTCGATTCCAAACTTGGCCACCCGGAATGGCAACTACGACCAGTTCCTTCCAGCCACCGAGACCCATCCAGCCGCGCGTGAACCATTCCGCGCCATCCCGACAGTCGGCTTTCCGGTCTTAACGGATCTTGGAGCGTGGAACGTGTTCGCCAATCCGGACATGCCGGCACCTCAGCCAAAGATCCGTGCGATTCTCTGCGACGATCAACAGCCCTGCCCGCTGCCGGATGCCACACTTCTCGATCGTGCCATTGCGCGGTTCAAGACACCCGGCCTTCGCAACCTCGGTCATTCAGCACCCTTCATGCACAACGGTCAATTCGACACATTGGATGACGTGATCGATTTCTATATCGACGTCTCAGACCAAGCCCGTGCGGAAACACTCCGCAATGGTGCGCCCCAACTACAAGGCATCGCCCTTACACCCAGTGACATTGCCCCACTTGTGGCATTTTTGAAATCGCTGAACGAGGACTATCAATAGGTAGTAACAGCTATGGACCATGGCTCGTACACATCCTTGAAATAGGTGAACGCTATGAACCCGCATTCTCCTTCGTGTTCATTCATCATGACCTGCCGGCGCTGTCAGGAACCGATCGGCCATCGCAATCCGCAACTCTGGTGCATCAAATGCCAATACGCCCAGCGTCAACAGGGACAGGCCAGGGGGCTGGAAAGATCCCTCAAGACACGACGACTGAAAGCATGGCTCAAGACTTTTCCTAACTCGTGAGTAAGCCGTGTTTCGTTGTGCTTTGATCACGCAAGTGGTGGAGGTTTCAGCCCACTGTTTATGAATGCAGACAGGTTAGGCCATACCGTCTCTGGTGAGGCCATTCGAGGAGATACAGTCTGGGGGCTGACGTGGATGTCGGGAGACAACCTCCTCGCAGGCTGCTGAAAAATGCTTTTAGGAGCCTGTTAGAAGACGGTTTCGCCGAGTGTGTCAGCGTCTAAGTGCTTGAGCATGGCCTTCCGTTCCTTGGGGCAGCTGGCGCTGGTCAGCTTGTCGACCTCCGCTTTCACCTGAGCCATTTTCTTACGATTAAATTCATTGTCGGTAAACGCCTTCACTAAAGCCTCCTGCCATTTGGTTTGCGCATCAAGTGGGTCTCCTGGACGCACGGTCGACTCTACCGTCTTCAGAATATGGCAGAGTGTTGTGCCCATGGCCGGAGCCCCCTCAGCTCGCCCAGAATCGACAGCGGCGCCATGGAGGAAGGCACAGAGCGCAGTGGCCCATAGAAGCCGTGTGACCCGCTGCAACCCGTCACGCATCGTGGCCCTTTTCGCGAAGTGTTCGTACGGGATGTTCCTTGGGGTTTCGCAATTTCCCTCAGGATTCTTTCTTGATCTGTTCAGCCAGATAGTTCTCCAGGCCGACTTGCTTAATGGTTTCCAGCTGGGTTTCGATCCAGTCAATATGACCGTCGACGTCCTTCGCCATATCTTCCAGCATGTGCCGAGTCGTAAAATCCGTGACCTTCGTGCAATGAACAATGCCCTCATTCAGCAAGGTCAGCATCTCGTGCTCCGCTTTCAGATCCAAGGTGAACTGTTCCGGTACGGTCTCCCCTACCTGAACGGCGTTCATTCGCTGCACATTGGGCACACCTTCCAAATAGAGAATATGGCCGATCAGTTCGTCGGCATCCTTCATCTCATCAATGCTCCGCTCCCGTACTTTATGCTGGAGCCGGTCATACCCCCAGTTCTCACACATCTTGGCATGGACAAAATACTGGTTGATGGCAGTCAAATCAGCCGTCAGGATCTTGTTAAGAATGTTGATTACCCCTTCTTTCGCTTTCATCTTTGGCCTCCTTCCGAATAAGTCATCGCCGTCCGTCTCATTATCATCACGTATCGCGCTCATCGTCAACTCGATAAATAGATGTATTCTGATTTCGTCTCTCAAATTCGGTGAAATGGATTCTCAATATTGTTCAAGCCACATCCATGCGCGGGGTGGATAGACCATCGAGGTAGATCGAGGCGCATGGTTCGAGCACTTGAAACAACAGTCTGCGAGATGGTAAATTCCTCGAAATATAGTCTGCCTAGACAATTCATTCAGCGGATGACGTCATGATAAAGCGTGTGATTCAAATAAGCCTCCCCCTCCTGGCCTTCGTCCTCGTAGCCGTAATCGGCCCTACTGCCGCCGTCGCACATGGAAATGTGTCGATGGAAGAGGACATTTGTGTGCGCAAAATCGGTGGAAATATGGTGCATTTCAGTGCCTACCAGCCTCAAATTGAGCCGAAGGCTCAGTACTGCACGGAAATCCCAGATGTGGGGGATACGTTCCTTGTCGTGGACCTTGTCGACCCGAGCCTGCGCACTATGCCGGTAGGGGTCAAGATCATTCAAGGAGTCAATGAAAACGAGCAGGACGAGGCCAAGACCGTGGCCTATTGGAAGCCGGTTTCTCACCCTGATGGGATCGTGAGGGGTGAAGCCACGCTGGAAAAGGGGCTCTACAAACTGATCATCACAGCGGAAGGGCTCAGCCCTTCCACCTACCTGCTTCGGGTGCAGCAGGCTGACTATTCAAAGCTTGGACGCGCAGCTCTTGGACCATTGGCATTGCTGCTGGTACTCGGGGTTGTCGGATATGAGCTCTCGAAATCGGGTCGAGTACGGGGATGGCTTGCATCACGTCGTCGCTCATGAGCAACCGGACGACGCAGGTCAGTATCTGAGCATTCTCTTCACCATTGCAAAAAAGAGGACACGTTCATGAAGTCTTTCGTATTGCTGAAACTGACAGTTGGATGTGCGGTAGTTGTTCTGAGTGCTCTCTTGTCCTCGCAGGTCCATGCTCACGGTGGGCTCTCTATGGCCGAGGACATGTGCAAGCTCACGATCGGCCCCTACACGATGCACTTCAGTGGGTATCAGCCTGAAAATACTCAACAAAAACAATTCTGTGAGGATATCCCAGCGGTCGGCCAAACAATTGTCGTGCTGGATTACATCGAGCAAGAGCTTCGCACCCTCCCTGCCGAAGTTCGGATCATCAAAGACACCGGCACAGAAGAGAATCTTGAGGCCAACACCGTGTTTAACCTTCCGGCCAAAGTGTATCCCAATGGCTCGATCGACTTTGCCTATACCTTTGACAAGCCCGGAAAGTTTGTCGGCATCGTCACCGTGGGCGACAAGAAAGAGCATGTTTCCAAGTTTCCATTTTCGGTGGGAGAGCCGAAGTTCTATACCAAGTTCTTAAATATCTACATGTTTCCTGTGGCTGCGGTGCTCATTGTCCTGGGGATTGTGTTTTTCATGAGAGACCGCAAGCCATCGCAACCCGTAGCGTCCTAATGATTGAGACCATAAGCGGAACCGTTTTGAATGCTGAGGATTTAGAGAAAAACGAGGGTTGAATATGTCCGGTCATCTTCTCATCCGTGCTTGGGTATGTTGTGTGTTCCTTTTGGTCGTCGCGCCTTTTTCGGCGATGGCCCAACATGGGCATGAATTGGCAGCAGATACATGCGTCCTCCACGCTGGACCCTATAAGATGCTTTTTGCCAGCTACCTACCTGACATGTACTACGATCGGAAATTCTGCCAGGAGCTTCCGGCGGTGGGGAACACCGTTTTGGTACTCGATTATGTCGAACAGGAGCTCCGTTCTATCCCGGTAGAAGTGAGGATCATCAAAGATACTGGCTCGGAGGATAATCTCGAAGCAATAACAATCGCACACCTCCCCTCCAAGGTCTACTCCACTGGATCAATCGACGTAAAATACAACTTCGATACACCTGGGAAGTTCGTCGGATTGGTTTCCATAGGCCAAAGTCGCGAACATCTCGCACGATTTTCTTTTTCGGTCGGTGAACAAGGCATCATCTCTCATCTCTCGCACTACATGATGGTTATTGTGCCGGTCTTCGTAGGCATTGTCGTTGCCGTGTTCTTCGCCTTCCGAGATCCTCGCAAGCCAT
Source organism: Nitrospira sp. (assembly GCA_005116965.1). Classification (GTDB taxonomy): domain Bacteria; phylum Nitrospirota; class Nitrospiria; order Nitrospirales; family Nitrospiraceae; genus Nitrospira_D. Next base: position 42,703 of record SWDG01000026.1, read on the forward strand.
CACGAGTCCGGGTACCGTAGGAAGCGACTTCTCAAGGAAACGCCAGACTAGACCGCCCGATGCATCACCGTAGGTGTAGCAATCGAGCGTAGGGAGAACTCATGGTTGGCCCAGCAAGCATGAATATGTTCACGCGCTTCATCTTGATCATCATGCTCATCTTGGCAGCACCAGCAACCTCGGCTTTGGCGCATTCCATGTTAGTCAAGGCCGAGCCTCCACGCCGAGCCGTGCTTACCAAGTCGCCGACACAAGTGCGACTGTGGTTCAACGAGAAAATTGAAGGAGACTACGCCTCGCTCGTGGTCCTCGATGCCCAAAAACAGCCAATCACCGATGCCAAGCCCACCCTTGCACCGGATGACCAGAAATCGATCGTGCTGCCCCTTCCCGAGCTGGCTCCCGGTAAGTACTCCATCAAGTTCCGTGTCCTCTCGGTCGATGGCCATGTGGTTGAGTCTACCTTCGACTTCACCGTAAAGGGCGACACTCAAAGGAAATGATCGAGGCCGTTGGTACGCTGCTTCGCTGTCTGCACCTCGCGTCCAACATGATGCTGATCGGGGGTTGCGTTTTTTTAGCAATTGCCGAGCCCAAATGCCTCGAATCAGGGCATTCGTGGCTGGCTCGTCTAAAAAAGACTTTTCCTTGGTTGGCCACCCTCCTACTGATCGGCCTAGTCGGTCTCTTGGCTACGACGACCGCGCAGGCTACCGGATCCCCTGAGAATGCCTGGAACCCGCAAGCCTGGTTGGACTTTATCCAGAAGACTCATATCGGATTTATCTGGACCCTGCGCGCTGCGAGTGCGCTTGCTGTCCTGGTGATCGTTCTGTACATACAGGTTGCTCCTGCTGCGCAATGGCGCTACGTCATAGGTGCATCAGCGGCGGCGCTGCCCCTGGCCCTCGGTTCTCTCGCTAGCCATTCGGCGGCCGAAGAGCAAGCGGTCTTGGCCACCATAATATATGCCCTACATCTTATCGTAGCGAGCGTTTGGTTCGGCGGTCTCCCGGGCGTAATTCTTGTTGCCTCCACCATCGCGACCGGATCAGCTGACGAAAGATCCCATATCGGTGACGTGCTGGCTCGCTTCTCGAGATTGGCCCTCGTCACAATGATCGTTGTTGTCATATCAGGTATCCTCGTGGCCAATCGCATGTTTGAGACCAATTACGCCGGACTGGTCGCGACCGCCTATGGCTGGCTGCTCATCACAAAGCTCACGTTACTTGCCGTCATTCTTTCCATCGCCTCGCGAGCAAAGTCTCTTTGGATACCATCGATTCGGCAACGCTCCGAGCAAGCCGCAATAAGTGGGCAAAAACTTCGGACATGGGTAACCGTCGAGTTTGGCCTCGCCATTCTCCTGGTCATCGTCGCGACCTTACTGGCCAACGCGGTCCCAGCTAAGCATGAGGTCATCGATAACTGGCCCTACCCATTCCGCTTCTCTATCGACGCAACATGGGACGACTGGCTTGTACGGGCCATTGTGCTAACCGGCCTTGCACTCTTGATCATAGCTGGAACGACCATCGTACTCAGCCGCAAAAAGCAGTGGGCAACCTCGTGGCGCATCGCTGTTCCAACCCTACTGGGGATCCTCGGACTTGGTGCGACATTCTATCCCATTGCGATACAATCCTACCCGGAGACGTATCGAAAGACCCCGGTTCCGTTCGATGCCATCTCGATTGCCAATGGCGTTGAGCTATTCACGGCGAATTGCATTCCCTGCCATGGCCCACAGGCTAAAGGGAACGGGGTATTGGCTAAGACGCTGCCGAAACAACCCGTCGACCTGCTGACGGAGCCTCATACCGCCATGCACACGGCAGGTGACTTCTTCCATTGGCTGACCTACGGACGATTCAACGGTGTCATGCCGGCCTTCGGTGAGAAATTTTCAGAAGAGGAGCGCTGGGATCTCCTGAACTTTCTCCATGCCAATTCCCGGGGGTATCAATCCAGAATCATCACGCCCCGTATTCTGCCTGAGCAGCCGTTTATGGCCACCCCGAACTTTTCGTATACGGCGCACGATGGTTCAAGCGGCACCTTGAAAGACTTCCGAGGAAAACAAAACCTACTGCTCGTGTTATTCTCCTGGCCGGAATCGCGTGTTCGGCTTGATCAACTGCATACGGCTTCGACCGCGATTACTACAACCGGCACGGCTATCCTGGCCGTCCCAATGACCGACCTTCCTCCGGATGAGCTGACCTCAATCGCACGGGGAATGCCGTTCCCCGTCATCACTCAAGGCGGACGGGAGATCTCACGCAGCTATGCGCTGTTCCGCCGAACACTCTCGATTCCTGACTTGTTCGGCGAGGGCACTCGCCAGAGTCACATGGAGTTTCTCTTCGACCGATTCGGATACCTACGAGCCCGATGGATTCCTCATGGAGATGGACCAAGCTGGACAGACATGAGCCTTTTGACACAACAGATCACACGGCTCAATCAAATCAAGAGCGAGAGATCTTGCCTCCCCCCGGCGATCACGTCCATTGAATCAGGCTCTAAATCAGGCCCAACCCACGGTAGTTGATCGAGAGCGTTTCATTCGGACAAAAACGCACATTGCATGGCCCGCCGAGAGGGACAAACATCATGACACAGCCCTGCTGAACTTGACTTCAACCATCCGCAAGCGTATACGTGGGGTCGCACGAACCACGCTTGCCATGTAGGCTTTATACGAGTGTTTTGCGAGCCTAACCCATAATATTTCCCTTGACTCATCTCAGATTTTTGTCGGATACTTGCTCACATTTTAACCGGTCCTTCCATGTGGGCAAATGAGACGTAGTTGTGGGGAAGGATCTTTCACTGAAACGTGGTGCTCCGTAGTTTCACTATTTCATCCAAACAGAAGGAGGTAGGGAGTATGGCTGCAGACAGTTCAGGGCGAGGGTATGACATTTCGCAGTGGTACGATTCGAAGCCGGTGAAGCTCGGCTGGTTGGGGATGCTGGGAATCGGGGTGTTTTGGGTGCTGTACCAGCGGACGTTTGGGTACTCGCACGGCCTGGACTCCATGACCCCGGAGTTCGACTCGGTGTGGATGGGGCTGTGGCGGTTTAACATTCTGGCCAACGCCGTGTTCTTTGCCGTGTCGATCGGGTGGATCTGGGTGACGCGGGACCGGAACCTGACGAACCTGGACCCGAAGCTCGAGCTGAAGCGGTACTTTTACTGGATGGGCTGGTTGGTGTGCTACATCTGGGGCGTGTATTACGCGGGCAGCTACACGCTGGAGCAGGATGCGGCGTGGCACCAAGTGATCATCCGGGACACGAGCTTTACGGCGAGCCACATCGTGGCGTTCTACGGGACGTTCCCGTTGTACATCACGTGCGGCGTGTCGAGTTATCTGTATGCGCAGACGCGGTTGCCGTTGTACAGCCAAGCCACGTCGTTCCCGTTGGTGGCGGCGGTGGTGGGGCCGATGTTCATTCTGCCGAACGTGGGACTCAACGAGTGGGGCCATGCGTTCTGGTTTGTGGATGAGCTGTTTGCGGCGCCGTTGCACTGGGGCTTTGTGACGTTGGGCTGGTGCGGGTTGTTCGGAGCGGCAGGGGGTGTGGCGGCGCAGATCGTGAGCCGGATGTCGAATCTGGCGGACGTGATCTGGAACAACGCGCCCAAGGCCATTCTGGATCCATTCCCCAGCCAGGTGAACCCGAATGCCAAGGCCGGGTACTAAGTAATTGGGCGGATGCAGACTATATGAACCATAGGTCGGTATCGGCGGTTGACCAGGCACTCTTAAGGGAACAGAACGCCTGGTCAACCACGGTCGACTGAAATGACGGAGGATGTCAGTTATGTTTAGAACCGATGAGATTATCAAGGCTTCGAAGTTACCCCCTGAAGGGGTAGCGATGTCTAGAAAAATCGATTACATCTATTTCATTCCCATTTTGTTCGTCACCATCGTCGGGACCTTCCATATGCATACGGCCCTGCTGTGTGGTGACTGGGACTTCTGGCTCGACTGGAAAGACCGTCAGTGGTGGCCGATCGTGACGCCGGTTACCTTGATCACCTTCTGCGCCGCCATCCAGTACTACAACTGGGTAAACTACCGGCAGCCATTCGGTGCGACGCTCTGCATTCTGGCGTTGGGCGCTGGAAAATGGATCGCCGTCTACACTTCTTGGTGGTGGTGGTCTAACTATCCACCCAACTTCGTCATGCCTGCCACGGCGATTCCTGGTGCCTTGGTTCTCGACATCACCCTCTTGTTGACTAGGAACTGGACATTGACGGCAGTGATCGGAGCATGGATGTTCGCCGCACTGTTCTATCCGAGCAACTGGCCGATATTCGCCTATAGCCATACGCCGCTTGTCGTTGACGGCGCATTGCTCTCATGGGCAGACTATATGGGCTTCATGTATGTTCGTACGGGAACTCCTGAGTACATTCGGATGATCGAAGTTGGATCGCTGCGCACATTCGGCGGTCACAGCACCATGATCTCCGCGTTCTTCTCCGCGTTCGCGTCCTCGTTGACGTACATCCTGTGGTGGCAGTTCGGGAAGTTCTTCTGCACGTCGTACTTCTACATCACGGATGACAGACAGCGGACCACCAAGGTATACGATGTATTTGCATACGCCACCTTGGGACCACAAGCCGACAAAGCTAAACTTTCTGGGGGGAAAGCATGACTGCCAAACACGTCTTCAAACTGTGGATGATTAGACTCTGCGGGGTGGCGACGCTGGCAGTCACGCCGGCTCTCGATATTACCCCTGCATTCGCTCACGGGGAGCGATCGCAGGAGCCATTCCTGCGGATGCGCACTGTAAATTGGTATGATACTGAATGGGTCGGAAAGTCGACCAAAATCAATGATGTGACAGAACTGAGGGGAAAGTTCCACTTATCCGAGGATTGGCCTCGTGCGGTGGTGAAGCCAACCCGGACCTTCATCAATGTCGGGTCCCCCAGCTCCGTCTTCGTGCGTCTGAGCTCGAAGGTCAATGGGACGCCGATGTTCGTCTCGGGACCGATGGAAATCGGCCGTGACTATGAGTACGTGGTCAAATTAAAGGCCAGACTCCCAGGCCACCATCACATCCATCCCATGTTTGCCGTCAAGGAAGCCGGTCCAATCGCCGGACCAGGTGGATGGATGGACATCACGGGTCGCTATGAGGATTTCACCAATCCGATCAAGACCCTGACCAATGAAACATTCGATTCAGAGACGATGGGAAGCATGACTGGAATTGGGTGGCACATCTGGTGGATCGCTCTCGGCATCTTCTGGGTCGGGTTCTTTGCGATCAGACCAATGTACCTGATTCGCGCTCGAGTCCTGGCGGCGTATGGGGACGAGATTCTGCTTGACCCCATCGACCGAAAAGTTGGGGTTGCGGTGTTGGTCCTCACATTAACTGTTGTGGTCGTCGGGTACATGGCTGCAGAAGCAAAGCACCCGATCAGCGTCCCACTCCAGGCTGGTGAGGCAAAGATCAAGCCTATGCCGATCAAGCCAAACCCGCTGACGGTTGACGTGATTCATGCAGAGTACGATGTTCCGGGCCGCGCATTGCGCATGACCCTTCATGCGACCAATAACGGCACACAACCGGTAACCATCGGTGAGTTCACGACAGCAGGTATCAGATTTACCAACAAGTTTGGTGCGTCTAGGGTTGATCCAAACTATCCAGCAGAACTGGTCGCATCGGCCGGTCTGACGATGGATAACGAGGCCCCAATCCAGCCTGGCCAAACAGTTGACATTAAAGTCGAGTCCAAGGACGTCCTGTGGGAAGTGCAACGGTTGGTGGACATTCTCCACGATCCGGATCAGCGCTTTGCAGGATTGTTCCTGTCCTGGACCGATTCTGGTGAGCGACTCATCAATCCAGTCTGGGCTCCAGTACTCCCGGTCTTCACACGGTTGGGAGCATAAGGTAGTCTGGGTCTAAGGAAACGCCGGTTCGTCTCCATCGCACGGTGGAATGACGAACCGGCGTTTTTCTTTGCCACCCTCGCTCATTCGCCTCCTCCTCTCTTCACTATTTTCTCGTTGATCTATTCACTTCTTTTCCAATAGGTGTGTGACCTCCGCAGCCTTGTGTCCGTTCATGAATCTGGGCGGGGCTCCCGACGAGAGCTATTCGAATAGCTTCTTGTATGATTACCTGATCATCGGGCACTTGCCTGGAACTTGCCCGTCCGATAGGGGTCCTGTATGATACCAACTGTATTTTCCACTGCAGGTTGAACAATCTTGAATCTAGCGATCCTGAACGCCCACCTGAGTTGCCACTCTCAAGATCACAGTTGATATTATATGGAAGCTCCCTCACCCACGTCTTCTCCGGGACTCTGGTTCGATAAGGTCAGGCGCACGGCCCTCAGGCATTTCCCGAACACCAATACGGCCAGTACGCATCGACTACGCGATTATGCTATTGCTGCATTTACATTCCTGAGCGTTGGCGTGAGTTCCTTGTTCGAAATCAGTGCCAGCGTTGAGCGACAGCATGCATTAGGAGTCTTGGCATGGGTTTTTCTTGGAGCCTTATTGCTGGGTGAAAATAAAGAAACACGGGTGCAGGTCTTGATTGCCGTTATCTTTGCAACGGTAGGTGAGCATTTCGCCTCGATCTATATGGGAGGTTACACCTACCGATTCGAGAATGTACCGGCCTACGTCCCACCGGGCCATGGCATGGTGTACCTGACTGCGGTTGCGTTGGCACGATCTGCTCTCTTTGTCCGCCACCATGGTAAAATCGCCATCTTTGTGATCACCGTATGGGGTGCATGGTCTCTATGGGGAGTCAGCGGGTACGCTGACCGTGGGGATGCAGTTGGTGCCTTACTGTTTGGCATATTCTTAATCTGGCTAATTGCCGGTCGTTCCCCGCTGGTCTATCTCGCTGCTTTTTTCATTACGACTTGGCTGGAATTGATCGGCACTTCCGTTGGTGCCTGGCAATGGGCGGCCATAGATCCGCTCCTGGGGTGGGCACAAGGAAACCCACCCAGCGCCGCCAGTGCGTGGTATTGTCTCGTTGATGCAGTTGCCATTGGAGGAGCAGGGCCAGCGGTGCGTGGAGTCAAACGTCTCTGCGCCTGGTACCGGTCGAGCGGGGTCTTGAATCGAACGGGGATCTCCTAACACTGATGCACATGCGTCCCCTAGTACGCGCCATTTTCTATAGGTACAGACACCCGTCTGCTTGGCCCACATCGCAACAGATCTGCAGGAAATCACCGGCACCTATCTCAGCACGTGCAGGCGCAGCGTGCTTCGTGTGGATCACCTAACTGATCAGCATCGATCGCTGAGTAGAGGCCCATTCGTGAAACAACCGACGGTTACAACAATCATCTCCTTGCAAGTTGGGCAACCACGGACGGTGGGGAGCAGAGAATCGTCCGATCCCTTCGATACGGTTTGGACAACTGGTTTCTTTAAGCGTTCTGTTGCCGATCCCGTCAGGCTTGGCATAACGAACCTGGACGGAGATGGCCAGGCTGATTTAAAGAATCACGGGGGCCCTGAAAAGGCCGTGAACGTCTATCCCGTCGAACATTACCCCTATTGGCAACAGGTGCTGGAAGCGGTTGAGTTTCCTTTCGGATCGTTTGGGGAAAATTTCACCACCGAAGGGCTGCTTGAGACTGAGGTCTGCCTCGGAGACATTTTTGAAGTGGGATCGGCGCTCGTTGAGGTTTCACAGCCACGGCAGCCCTGCTGGAAATTAGCACGGCGCTGGCGCAGAAAGGACCTGGCCCTCCGTGTACAAGAGAGCGGACGAACTGGGTGGTATTTCCGAGTCATCAGAGAGGGGACGGTTCAGGTTGGGTCACGACTAATACTTGTAGAGCGTCCCTGCCCAGAATGGACGGTGGCCTCGGCAAACGACGTGATGCATCGACGGACAGATGATCTTCAAGCCGCGCAGAGCCTCGCAGTATGTCCGGCCCTTGCAGTCCGATGGCGTGAGACACTGAACAAGAGGGTTGAGACGAAGATGGTCGGGTCAACCACGGCAAGGCTGTATGGACCCAACCTCTAACACGCGCACAAAGTACAGCCGCTCCGCAACGAGTCAGTCTGCGTTAACAAATCTGTCTATGTTATAGTTCCGTGCCATCTTAAAAGGCTTACTGGATGAACGACTCGACGCGCAGCTACTCCCCCTCCGTTGTTGTGATCATTCTCCTGGGAATCATCCTCGCTCTGCTTCCCATGGGGAGCCGAGGTGACGCGCAATCGGAGGAAGACCAGCGTGCATGGGTTGGTGCGCTCGATAGCCTGTCGAGCGAACGGATGCTCACCGACGTGCGCACGTTAAGCAGCCCGGTTTTCAACGGACGGCAAGCCGGATCCGCCGATGACCTGCGATCCGCACAATGGGTTGCACAGGAATTGACTTCGGCAGGGATACAACTACCGCTCATTGACAACAAGGGAATCGCCTTCCCTTCTACCGGGGCCGGCAAGGAAGAGCCCGTTGGCATCATGGCCTCGATGGTCTCCACACCACTCATCGAACCGGACCCGATCGTTCGCACCGGCGCAGCGGACCAGTTGGTCACAGCGCAGTTGGGTAAAGACTACCTCCCGGTCTTTGACTCCCCCTCTGCTGATCTCCAGGGTCAGGTCGTCTTCGTCGGTTACGGCATTGTCGATCCCGCTCAGGGAATCGACGATTACGCCGGCGTCGATGTGAAGAACCGCATCGTGCTCTTCCTGCGTGGCAAACCGGATCACTACCCAAGCCCTGTCAGCCACACCGACAAGGTCCGCTTCGCACGAGATCGAGGAGCCGTAGCCTATCTGACCGCAACAGGGCCGATGATCAGCCCATATGAAACTCGCCGCGGCGCCACAGGAAAGCCCAGCGCATTGTATGGGCAGCTCTCCCCTGACCAAGCCATCCCTGGCGCATGGATCAGCACGAAATTGGCCGAGACGCTCCTCGCCGGAAGCGGCGAGGAGTCCAATCCGGACCACCTTCGCACCCTCCAAGAACAACTCAATAATGGCCCAGCAGCGCGATCGCGCCTCGTCAATCGATATGCATCTCTCCATTGGAAAACCACGATAGCGGATGGCTTGCTGACAAACGTGGTGGGGATGATTCCTGGTACCGGGCCGGATACCATCGTCATCGGCGCCCATCGTGACCATTTCGGACGTCCAGCGGGCCTCTGGTTTCCTGGCGCTGACGACAATGCATCAGGAACGGCCGTACTCCTGGAGGTCGCACGGGCCCTTGGGAAACTGGGCCTACGTCCTCAACGGTCGATCCTCTTTCTCTCATTTAGTGGACATGAGAGAGATTCGCTCGGGTCACGCCTCTATACAACGAGACCTGCCATCCCCCTCGGCTCAACGAAAGCCATGATCAACATCGACCATGTCGGAGCGGGAGACGGAGTGTTAATCCTCCGTGTCACAGAGTTTAAGAAATCCACGTTGAAGGAAGCAGGGTACGTAGTGGGTTTGGTCAACAAGCTTGACTATTACGGATTCTTGCCCGGCGGCGACGACGAACCGTTCAAAGAGGCAGGAATTCCAACCGTCAGCATCGCAAGCGGCGGGGCTCACCCGCACATGCATCAGCCTACCGACACCGCCGACACGATCAATCCGGAAATTTTGCGGAACATCGCACGGTATGTCCTCGCCCTCACCTGGCAACTGGCGAATACGCAATAGAATGTGCGCTGGAAATAGGGCCTGAGAGCCGGCCGATGCCCGGCTATTCACGTCGCGCTCGGATCGTGCTCCGGAACCTTCCTCTGCACGCTCAGATCAATGGCGCATATGAGCCCGTGAGGAATCCGGGAGCAGGCGGAACGACCGCAGCATTTTCCCGCCCTTGGCACCATAAGGGACAAGACCGTACACATACTGATCGGTCGCGAGATAGACGAACTCATTAGGCGCAGGTTGTTGCCTGAGGATAACTCTCAACCCTTCCTTCACACCTGTCAGTCGAACCGAAGAAATCTCGCTGCCTGGAGGCAACAGTCCGTATGAGTCGAGCCAATCGTATAGCGAGCGTCCCGGCGATTGTGCGAACACGCTGATAGTCAATCCCGGAGATTCATGGTCTGCAACCTGGCCGGTCGCGATGTCTTTTCGTTGAAAGCGTACGCGCTGGACCGCCTGCGGTTGTGTGGTTGTCTGGAGGCCTTCCGTGAGAAGCACGTAATCTTTTGGAGAATATTTGACGGTAAAGCCATAGGTGTGGTCAGCATGCTTCTCTCGGCCCTCCGTCTGGAGGATAGTCGACGATTCCGTCGACGATTTGCCGATTTGACGTACCGTGCTGTCGCAACCGGGCAAGACGACACCTGCGACAATCATCATCGAAAACCAACCGGCTCTAAATAGGATCGGTGTACCATTCGCCATCTGATGCGCCCCTCGTGCTTCCTGCCCCCGTGTGTGAACCCAACGAAACATCACTTCAATCCACCGATCGGCTGACAGAGAATGGTGCACAGCCACTTCGGCGTATCCCCGCGTACTTTATCTTGCACGGAGGCCGCCGAAGTTGTCAATGTATCCAGTGCGCAAACGGGACTACCGGGCCAGACCGCTGCAATGCCACACAAACCACGCGGTACTGACCTTCATCAGTCAAATATGTCGAACATGGAGTTGAGCCCTGCGGACTGCCCTAAACACTTCGGACTTACGAAACCGGCAGGCCATCGGCTCTGGGGCATGGATTCGAGGCAGGCCCGCATGTCCTTCGGGTACTCCGGTCGGCTCATGCCCGCATCATCTCAATCAAGACCAACCGGATTCACCCGTAGAAGTATCAGAGGGCATTTCTAAATTGAGTTCACTCAGAAGACATCGTGCGACCGCTTGACACTAGGTAATTTGTTATGTTACATGGCCTTGCGTGGTTTCAGTGAACGGTGGCATGGTAGACAAATTTCCCGACGTGTGGTTATGCCTTGATGGTCTCTGTTGCCATCGGCGTGGTAGGATTGAATTATTTTTTTGATGTGGGGCCCTAAGGGGAACACAACTGATGTGCCCCATGAGGTAGAATGTCGTCGATATATCAGACTCACTATTTAGAAAAATAAGGAGGCAGGAATGACGGGAAGGAATTTCGGTTTGGCGATCATGATGATGGGGAGCGCTCTGATTCTGTCAGGAGGCATGGCTTTCGCTGAAGATGAGGCCCCATTGCCCCCGGTTCCAGCCGAGTATGCGGACAAACATATGCCGGCGGGAGGGTGGACGGATCCTAAGGCTATCGAAGAGGGAGAGCAGATTTACAAGGGCGACGTGAATCCGAACGTCAACTGTGGCAGCTGCCATGGCAAGGACGGCACACCGGTAAAAAAAGGTGCGCGGGATATGCGCGACCCTAAAAATATCTGCCGTTGGTCCGACAGTTTCTGGTTCTGGCGGATATCGGAAGGTATCGCGAAGACGAAAATGAAAGGTTTTAAGAACAGCCTGACAGAAGAGCAGATCTGGCATGTGATGGCGTTTGAGAACATGTTCTCGAACGGGGGCAAGCCGCACGACCACTCGTGTTACAAGCCTTAAGCGGGCTGGTAACAACCATGCTCTGAACCGGGGCTGAAACCATTCGGTTCGTCCCATGTCGCTATGAGAAAAGAAACTATCAGGGCAGTCCAAAATAAAAGGAGGCACCATGTCTATTAGTTTTTCCCGTTATGTGCGCACCGCCGGATTGGTGGGCGCATTTATCATGACTCCATATCTCGGCATCAATGCAGGCGTGGTGTCGGCGGAGACCATCAAGGCCCAACTGGGATTTGCACCCAATGTTCCCCCTCCCATCAAACGAACCGAGCCCGCCAACATTGTGGTCAACCTGACAGCGGATGAGTGGACCGCTCCGCTAAGCGACGATAACAATTATGAGTTCTGGGGTTTTAATAAGAGCGTGCCAGGGCCCATGATCCGCGTCATGGTGGGCGATACAGTTGAAATCCGCATGAAGAACAATAAGGACAGCAAGGAATCTCACAATATCGACTTCCATGCGATTACAGGACCAGGCGGCGGAGCAAGCCTGCTCAATAGCGAGCCAGGGCAGGAGAGCGGGGGAAAGTTTAAGATGATCATCCCTGGCATCTTTTTGTATCACTGCGCCACCGCATCACCATCCATTCCTGAGCACGTTGCGAATGGCATGTACGGGACAATCATCGTTGAGCCAGCGGGTGGGCTGAAGCCTGTCGATAAAGAATTCCAGATCACGGAAAGCGAGTTTTACACGAAAGAGGGCTACTCCAAGGGCGATACTTTGGAGTTTTCGTACGAAAATGGGTTAGACGAGCGCCCCTCCCATGTCGTCTATAACGGCCATGCGAGCTCGATGGTCAAAACTCCTCTTCGAGCCAAGGCCGGAGAAACCGTTCGGATTTTCTTCACCAACCCAGGACCCAACTTTGTCGACTCTTTTCAGCTCCTCGAACAGCCGTTCGACAGGGTGTACACCGAGGGTTCTCTGAACGCACCACCGGCGGAGAATGTCAAGGTTGCCAAGGTTCCCGCAGGTGGCGCGGTCGTGGTCGAGTTTAAAGTCAAGGCGGGCACCTATACGTTCGTTGACCCAGTGAAGGATCGACAGAAACAAGGCGCCCTTGGTCTGCTGAAGGTAGACTGAAGGTAGAGGAGAGGATCCAGCCAACTAGGCCAATTACAATGGCCTGAAGGACTCTGCAGGCAGGTGATCAGGATGATGGTCGGCAGAGTCACACAACATTAAAGGAGTCGTCATGCCCAAGAGTTTGTTGCATAACATGCGTCATGCCGGATTGATCAGCGCATTGGTCATGGCTCCGTGTCTTGCCATCAATGCAGGCGTAGTATCAGCGGAGACCATCCAGGCCCAACTCACGAAGGCACCCAATGTCCCCGCTCCGATCACGCGAACCCAGCCCGCAACCGTCGTGGTCAACCTGGAAGCGTCCGAGTGGGTGGGTCCGATTAGCGACGACAATAATTATGAGTTCTGGGGTATTAATGGAATGGTGCCAGGGCCGATGATTCGCGTCATGGTGGGCGATACGGTTGAAATCCGCTTGAAGAATAAGAGCGGCAGCAAGCAGAGCCACAATCTTGACTTCACGAAGGTCAGTGGTGGAGCAGCCTTGGTGAATGCGGAGCCCGGGAAGGAAGCTCAGATCACATTTAAGGCCGCCAACCAAGGTGTCTTTATCTATCAGTCCTCCACTGCAGCGCCATCCAACATACAACATGTTTTGAGTGGCATGCACGGCTTGATCGTTGTTGAGCCGGTTGGTGGGCTGAAGCCTGTCGAAAAAGAATTCTATGTCATGCAGAGCGAATTCTACATGAAGGATGGCAAGAAGAACGATACCCTGGTTTATTCAGAGCAAAAGGTGAAAGAGGCGGATGCGTCTTATATCGTGCATAATGGCCATATGACCGCACTGGTCAAAGTTCCGCTCCGATCCAAAGTAGGAGAGACCACTCGATGGTTTTATGGCAATGCCGGAGTCAACTTTGATTCTTCGTGGCACGTCATTGGTGAGATGTTAGACCGGGTCTGGCCCGCAGGTAACGTGGCAAAAGCGCCACTTGAGCATATCCAAAGCACCCTGGTGACACCTGGTGAAGCAACCCTAGGAGAATTTAAAGGCGAAATGCCCGGGACGTTTGTTTCGGTTGACCACTCACTCTTCCGCACCGAAAAAGGCGCCCTTGGCCTGCTGAAGATCGATGGTCCAACCAATCCTGCCCTGTTCAAAGGGCTGTAGTACTCTACCGGGAACGGGTCGTACCAGAGTAACGCAACACGGGGAGGGAGAGGCACAGCCTCTCCCTCCCCGTGTCACTATTGGGCATCCGAGTGACTGTGTGGATTTCTAAGCCGACTTCAAGGTAAGACGCTCTCACACCACGACCGCCACTATTAAAGCTAGTGGAACAGATCGATTCTGCGGAAGGTATTGAC
>SWDG01000026.1:56781-63194 GCA_005116965.1 Nitrospira sp.
CCCTGGCGGATCACACGATTTATCCTCCCCCGGCCCTCCCAACTGGCCACCCATTCTCCAACATCGAATTTCATGGCTATTGGACGTCGACGGAACACGAAGACTATTCATTTAGTGCGTGGGACGTCAACTTCGACTATGGCATCATCGGCAACGATTTTAAGATCAACAAGAACTTTGTCTGGTGTGTGCGCGATAACAAGTAGACTTAGAAGTACCTCTTGGTCATTGGCTGATTTTGGGGGTGGCGCAAGCCACCCCCTTCTCGTCTCCCTGAATCAAACACATCGTTACAACTGAAAATCCACTATTATTCAGGCGTCTCCCTCAGATTTCTCTTGCGGTACTCGCCCAACGACTCTAGGGCATCACCACGATACCGTCCTGTGGTTGAAAATTGACCTGATCCTTGCTCATATGGAGTGAAGAATTGCGTCTTATCGAGAAACTCAACGGCAAGGTTTGGATTCTTCAACGATGAACTGATGACCTACGAAGCGTGATGTATCGGTGTTTGAATATCCTCTCGTGCAGGCTTCCGAAAGCCTAACAAGCCTATCCAACGGCCCACGCTAAGAGATTAGCAGACAGCGGAAAAACTCGGTGTATCCATAAAATGCCGGCGAAGTCTTACGTATCGCACAGATGAGACAATTACCGCAGGAGGCTCAAAAAGGCCACCCCGCAAGGCCGCAGTGAGGGAAGCGGCAAGCTGTACACTTCGGTATGTTTGAGCCTCTGAGCGATGCGAGTACGCCACTGAGGGACTTTTTCAGCATCCTGTGAGAGCCCTCAACTTGACGCTAGGCATGTGGCATACCTCAGGGCAAGTAGGACAAGAGCTTCCCCACCCGTCAGGTCCTGGCATGGCATCGTCGATTCTGTGGTCAGCCTGCTAAGAAAATTGTCTTAAGATAGGTCAAGCACAGAGCCTGTGGCTGCCCATTTCCATGCCCAGAATGGACCGTGGCCTCAGCAAACGACGTGAGGCATCGACAGACCCGCTCCCTGCCGCGGTGTGGCTCTTCGGAAGCGGAATGGCGGGTCTTGCGGCCATTGCCCACCGTCGCATGCAGAGACCATTCACCGCTTAGGATCGTAGTAGATGCCTGATGTGAATTCGATCGACTCATCGGTTGAGCCGAGGTTGGAACATCCGGAAGTCATCAGCCTGATCGTTCCTGTCGCTCAGTAATCCGTCACATTTGTTGCATCCATCTGCACCAATCGGTAGACGCACCACTGATGTACGGACTACCGTCACACTGCACGCATACATGTCCACATTTTTCTATCGTATTATCTCTAAAGGAGAGAATAGTTATGACAAAGCATAGGGTTATCCTCAGCGTTGCTGTGCTCGGCTTGTGGATGACAAACTCGTTGCCGGCCTCGGCTGCCACATTCTTTTCCACCGATTTCAATGCAAATGACGGAGGCTTTACGCAAAGCACCGTGAATCCTCTCGGCGCGTCCCCGTCTGGCCCATGGACTCATGGTTCGACGGTCGGCGTCGGTGGGAGCGGTGGATGGACTGCAGGACCGGAAGAAGGCCAAGGAAACCCTGTTGAACATCTGCTGACGTCTTCGGTCATCTCGCTTGCAGATAGCGGTGCCGTCAGCCTCAGCTTTGATCATCGCTACAGCTTCGAGCAGGGGTGGGATGGCGGGCAAGTCTTGGTCAGCCTCAATGGCGGCACCTTTGCCCCTGTGTCCGGCGCCAGCTTCACCCAGAACGGATATTCTGGAACAATTCAAACCAACGACGACTGGGGATACACGGACGACATGAACGGTCTTGATGTCTTTACGGGAGAAGCCGCAACCTTTGGCTCGAGTCTTGCCAACCTCGGCTCCTTCAACGCCGGTGATACGCTGCAAATCCGATTCCGTGGCGGCTGGGATTGGAATGGAATTGGAAGCGATCCCTCTCTTGGCTGGCAAATCGACAATGTGGCACTGTCCGTCAATCCTGTCCCATTGCCCGCTGCGGCATGGCTGTTTGGGAGCGGTGTGATCGGCCTCGGTGCCATGGCACGCCGCAAGTTAGCGGCCTAGGCATACTGAAATGATGGAAACCGGGCGGCGCATGGCCGATCTCCTTCGATGCGCCGCCCGGCCACAGGATATTTCCGGACGTCACAACCTAAGTACTTCACAGAAAGAGAAAGAGGACTCCATGAATATCAACCATTGTATGCGTGAGGCACATGTTGCTTCTCCGCCCTACGCTCGCGCAGTGCTCATCGGACTTGGGCTAGTCAGCTGCCTTAGCCTAACCCCCGGGCCTGCTGAGGCCCATGTGTCTTACACTGGTACCACCATGACCAACGGGAACGGCGCCTTCCTCGATCGCGAAACGGTTCGCAAAGATCTTGCGCTGACCGTCACCGGCCATGCAGCTCAAAATGCCGCAAGCGCAGGGATCGGCGTGGCCACAGGACTGCCGGCTGACAATGGCGCGTTTACCTCCTACAGCAATGTCGGTGGCGTCATCTCCAGTCGTCAGGACACCACCGTGGAATCCAATACCGGCTGGCTCAATGGGGTCAGCAATGGGGCCGACAGCCATCTCGTAAAGTTCTTCGGTGTCGAGCTCAGCACGACTTCCACTGTCAGCATTTTTGCCGAAGGTCTGTCTGGTATCGGAACCGCATCCAGCGATCTGGTTCCTTCTATTTCCCTCTACAGCGGGAAAGCGCCCTATCAAGCGCACGACCAAGCCCCGATTCCGGTTGACTACAATGGCGACGGGCTCCCCGATCCGTTCGATCCAAACCAGAACGGAACGCCACTCTATACGTTTGCGCCCGGGCAGACGGGAGTGTTTTTTGCTACCCAGGACACCACGATGTGGAACGATCCCGTGGACCGCTATAATGCGGCTGGATTGCAAGCGGACTATGCAGCAGGAAACCTCACGGTCGACCGGGATGGCAACGGCATCATCAATCAGGCTGATGTGGCGTTGATGACTCCGGAAATCGGGACCATATCGTACGTGGACCATATTTTTAACAGCACTAATCCGTCCGTGGAATGGAGCGGCACATTGGGCCCAGGGTTCTATACATTCCTGGTCGGTGGGTCGGACCCTAACGAGCCTGCTGCCACGGCTTCTCTACTCCGTGGTTTGCGCGTCAACTTCGAAGCTGCTCCCGTCCCGCTCCCCGCCGCCGTGTGGCTCTTCGGAAGCGGAATGGCGGGTCTTGCGGCGTGGGCTCGGCGGCGCAGAACCGAATAAGTCACCGGTCCTGAATCTTCGGTGTGTGACGGATGTGGGCTCGGCCGGTGACACGGTTGAGCCCCTATCCGATCACAACAACGCTCCCAACCCGATCCTGCGCATCATTCACACATATTTTTCACCATATCTGGTGCAGCGAGCAGCGCCTCTCGGTAGCCAAGCTCCTCGTCTTGTGTTTCGATACATCCAGCCGACAACAACGGCGATTCTCACCCGATGGTTTCAACATAAAGGGGATCTTGGCCAGCCCTGCAGCGAAAGGAGAACGAGAGATGGAAAACCTGTCGAAGAAGAGGCCCTGCGTCATGATCGTGGACCACGACTTGGATTTTGGGATCAAGCTCGCTGATTGGCTCGCGGCACACGGCTACCAGGCGGTGCTGGTCCGGTCGATCGAAACGGCGATCGATGAATGCCGAGCCCTCCACCCACAAGTCGTCTTCATCGGGCTCAGTCGCTCTGAGCCGGAAGTCCAGCTGAACCTGCATGGATTATTCCGTGTGATTGAGACCACGTGCCCTCTCGTGCCGGTGATTACCATGGGATACCGAGCAAGCGGGAAGCTCATCCAGGTCGTGGCTGATGGAGCCGTGCGCCAGGTTCTGGTCAAACCCATCGGCTTCACGTACATCGGTCGTTTGCTTCAGGCGGAACTCAACCGGGCCACCGCATCACTGGATGTCCGAAACAGAGAGGCAGGTTCTCAGGATGGATGGGCAGTAGATAATCTCACATACGAACAGCTCGTTCATCGGGAGGCAACGACATGAATCGAGCGATCTGTCATCGTTGCCAGGGGCTCATGCATCCGATTGATCCGCTCGATCCCCTCGATGTGCTGCGCGGCGGGGAGTATGACCATATTCGGGCCTGGCGATGCGTCGCCTGTGGCGACCTCATCGACTCGGTGATCATGGAGAACCGTAGTCGCCCGAGGAAACAGCGCAGTCTCAGGCAAAAGTCGACACCACGCCAACCGGTGTTCAAGGATCCAGATCTGGAATGGCCGGTATGGAGATAGTTGCGTCGTTCGTTCCGTCGATCCTGAGTTTCACGTTTCATGTTTCGAGTTTCAGGTTGTTGGTTTCTGCATAACTTGAAACATTGAACATGAAACGTGAAACTCAGGATCGACAATGAATGACCAGAGCCATTTTCCGTCACATCTGTTGCATCGAACAGCACCCATTGCTCGCTTATCCGTTACTGCGCCTGTTACCACTTCGCTCACGCAGGGAATGATCCCTGACACCTCATTCTCTCAATCTAAGGAGCACCGTCATGAAGCGTCTCTTGTTGTCGACCGCCGTGGTTTCACTCATCCTCTGCACCCAGGCTCACGCATTCTTCGAAGAAGAAGGCCGCTGCCAGAAACGGGACCTTCGAGGAAACTGGGTCTCGTACCAAAACGAAGTCCTGAAAAATCCCCATACCGGTATCTGCAAGTTTTCCATTGAGAACGGGAAAGCCGACGGCACATGTGACTTTTCGCTGAAGGACGAACAGGGCAATCTCTTGACGGGACTGCAATTCACCGGCGAGGCAACCGTGAAGGAAGACTGCTCCGCGCAGGTGACGATGGACTTCGCGCCCCGTCCATTCAAGTCCACGTTTCAGCTCCAATTGCACCGGAACAAGAAATCCTTCGTGGGTCGCTGGGAGAACACGTTCGGCGCGCTCGGCACGGCGAGCGGGGTGAAGCAGTAAATCGATTACCTTCTACGATTGTCCCCACGGACAAGGCATCCGGACCGAACAGCGGATCAACATGATCCGCTGTTCGGTCCGCTTTTTTCCGACCGTCGTCTCGCTCTCGCCGATTGGCTTCTTGCATTTTCATCACATCTGGTGCAGCCATCTATTCTGTTCGGTAGCCGAACACATTCCAACGTGATACTGATCCTCGGACAATACGGCGAGGGATAATCCATCGCCTTACGATCTTCACCGTCGTGGCATTGGGGCTGTCGCTGACCGGAGACGCCTGGGCCACTACCTACAACGTCATTGATCTGGGCTTCAACGTCTACCTAACCAGCAGCAACAATACGGATGACATTCCTTGATCACCCAGGCTTTTCCAACCTTGAGTTCTAACTCCAAGTGCAACACTACTGGCCCTGAGGGGCTAAGTTGTTGGCATGATGGCCTGGCTTGCCAGTCCTGTGTGTCGGTTTATTGAGCTTGGCTGAATGAAACTAACCATCTGGTTCTCGCGTCGCTCGAGTTTCTGAATACGAACTACGGGGACTGTTTCCCTCCCAAGCGGCAACTGTCACCATCGAATAGCAGAAATGCATAGGTTTGGACTCAAGGGAGTGGTAGGAGGCGCACTGGTTTGGTGGGTCGAGGCCGGCGTATCAGGGAAGTTATTCAAGAGGGTGACGGATGCGAAGGCCGGGGAAGCGATGGTAGTCGCGATCGGCGGTCACCCACTCGCTGCCGCTTTCAATGGCCAACGCAGCGAGAAAGGCATCTGGAACGAGGTTGCCTTTGACATCGGCCGTTTTGCACAGACTGCAAAAGATCTCCCAATGGCGGGGACCAGGATTGATGACGGTGCAAGTCGGTTGATCGCGAAGCTCTCTTGCGAACGCCATGGCCTTATTCATGCTGCTCGGAGGATTGAACACACTTGGATGGGTGACGACTCGGAGAAAGCCGCTCAGCACCAGATCGGACAGGCCGTAGGGGTTGTCGGAGTTGAGCAGGTTTTCAAGCCATCTGCGATAGAGATGATGGTGCGGTGAATCTTGACGGTGAGCGTAGACGAGCACATTGACGTCAAGAAGGACCATGGGGCCGTTCCATGAAGGCGAGGAGCGCGGCGGAGTCATTCAGGTCGACACCGGGCCGGACTCCGCGTCCGGAGACCGTGGTGAGCCTCACCGGTTTGCGCGGGTGCCGGGCAATCCGGCGAGACAGGATCTGCCGAAGCGCGTCTTCTATGACCGCCGTCAACGACTTGCCTGTGTCGTGAGCGAAGCGTTTGGCGGACTTCAGGAGTTGATCGTCGAGTCGAACAGTCGTGCGCATATGCTAAAGCATATCGACCAGGCGTCAATATGTCAAACAGCCTTCTCGCTAGCCAAGAAGGCGAGGGTAGGGGAATTTCTCTGGCGCATGCGTCCGCCTTCTCTCTCTCGTTCATCGAACTCAACAAACC
>SWDG01000026.1:63294-86084 GCA_005116965.1 Nitrospira sp.
AATCGTACTCTGTGCCGTACGTTGAGCCTCTGAGCGAGGCGAGAACGCCGCTGGCGGACTTTTTCCGCATCCTGCTAGACCGAATAAACCAGATCCCCGCCACGCGCAGCATGAGACGTTCCGTCACATCTGTTGCAGGCATCGGTTTACTTCTGTAGTCCCACCCATCCGGTTGCGCTAGTTGTGCGTCCACGAGTGATCAACTGCCCAACCATTTTCATCTCAAGGAGGGTGCATGACAAAACGTTCACCGCGTTTCACCGCCGCCGCGCTGGGACTGTGGCTGGCCGGAGCGACTCTGATTTCCGCCGTCTCTACGCAGACGTCTACATTGTTGGTAGGCACTGCGCTGGCCGGACTTGTCGGATTGGCGCGACGCCGAGCCCGCTTTACTTGAACAACGCGACCGGAGAATAACTGGCGACTGATTGAACGTACAGTCTCTGTCCGTTACCTCCTGTTGTTGTCGCGATCTTGCTCGCTCACCCATCTTGAAAATACTTTCCGTTGCATCTGGTGCATGTGTAGCGCGAGCTATGGCGCGAGATTGGATCTCCATGATAGCCATAGGCCAGTGAATGATCGGGCCATCAGAACCCATCGGTAGCAACCATTGGCAGCGCCGGCCGGGGCGCAGATACATGAATGCAGGAGGATGTATGAAAACCGCGCATGTCTCACTCGGTCTGGTTATCCTGTCGGTCTTGTCCACATCCACGATTCAGGCGCTGACCGGAGATGGAACGATTCCTCGTGTGGTAAACCCGCCCGCGACCAGTGACCTCACGAATCTACCCGGCGATTTGCGCGCGGTGCCGGTGCCAGGCCCAGGCGATCAAGCGCTCACGGAGTACGTCAAGGATAAGCAGACGGCCATCGCCTTGGGCAAGGCGCTGTTCTGGGACATGCAAATCGGCAGCGACGGGGTGCAGGCCTGCGCCAGTTGCCATTTTCGAGCCGGGGCGGACCCACGCTCAAAAAACCAGCTTTCCCCAGGCCTCAAGCACGTGCCGCAACAGGACCTGACGTTCAAGACCGGCGGTCCGAACTATCAACTGACTGGCTCCGAGTTTCCCCTCACCCGCCTTGCGATTGCCGGACAACGCGGCGCACTCGACTCAGCGACCGACAGCAACGATGTCGTGAGTTCCCAGGGCGTCCCGTTTCTCGACAGAGGCCCTGACCCGCTGAGCTTCCACGTGAACCGGCTCAAGACCCGTCGGGTCGAGCCGCGCAACACTCCGTCGATGATCAACGCGGTGTTCAACCATCGCCAGTTCTGGGATGGCCGCGCCGAGAATGTCTTCAACGGCGTGAATCCGCTGGGCGCTCGGGACCCTGAGGCCCGTGTGATGGCATCGATAGGCGGAAGTCTGGCCGAAGTTCAAGTCGCGCTGGTAAACTCCAGCTTGGCTTCACAGGCCGTGGGCCCGATCGTCAGCGAGATCGAGATGGCCGCCCCGGGCCGTACGGCACAAGACATCGTACGCGATCTTCGCAAAGGCAAGCACAGCCGCCGCCTCGGTCGGCGTGTCCATGGCTCACGCCCTCTCCAACAGCAACTGGTCGACCCATCCGACAGTGTGCTGGGTCCGCTCAGCCGCTACCCGGAACGCGGCCTCCGCGTAAAGTCCTACAATGCCATGATCCGGACGGCCTTCCAGGAGAAGTACTGGCAGAGCGAGAAATTCGTTCAGGTGGCGGAGGACGGCACGGTGTCGATCGTCGATCAACGAGACAGGAACCCGGACACCGACGAATACACCCTGCTGGAGTACAACTTCGCGTTGTTCTTCGGCCTAGCCGTGCAACTCTATGAAGCCACCTTGGTCTCCGACGACACCCCATGGGACCGATTCCGACGCGAGCACCCGAGTGCCACCGATCCCGCGCTCAACCCCTGGACTAACCAGAATCCCAACCACATCACCCGCTTTGCGCTCTTCGGCGCACACCTGTTCAATGATCGGACCCGTGGCCCGAACAATCTGCGCTGCAGCAACTGCCACGAGAGCGCGGAACTGACCGACGCGTCGGTCCGGCGAATTGGGTTGGCCGCCAACGGCCCGGTGCGTAACCGCGACGGGAATGTCATCGACAAGGGCTTCAACAACATCGGCCTGCGCCCCACCGAGGACGACTTGGGTGTCGGAGCAAGCGATGCCTTCGGCCCCTTGTCGCACAGTAAGCGCCTCTTCCCAGACTCGCCACCGGCTAGTTTTGATGGTGCGGCGGTGACGAAGGGATTCGGCCTTGAAGGCGCATTCAAGATACCATCGCTGCGCAATGTCGCCCTGACGGCTCCCTATTTTCACAATGGCGACACCCATTCACTTCGCGAAGCGGTACTGTTCTACAGTCGCGGGGGTAATGTCGCGCCGATCGCACAAATCGATGGGACACCAATCGAGCCGCTCGGCATTGCCAACATGACCTCCGACGAGGCTGATGCCGTGGTGGCCTGGCTCGAAGCGCTCACGGATGAGCGGGTCCGCATTGCCAGCGCCCCATTTGACCACCCGCAACTGTTCGTGCCCAATGGTCATCCGGGCAACCAGGGCGGAGTCGAGCGCGGCAAACAAGGATTCGCGAAGGACGATCTGGTGGAAATCCCGATGACCGGCGCAGCCGGAGGCCCGCCGCTGCCGGGATTCCTGGAAGGGGTCTTCGGGCCCCACTGAAAGAGTAAAGAACGCTACGCGAGAATATTCCTGGTCGTTGGAGGAAACTGATCGAGTCTCATGGTCTGCAAACCGGAATCTACTTTCATCTCATTCCCTCGTGCTCATTTGTTTCCCGTGAGAACGCGAAGAAATTCTCGAACCATCACAATGCGCACACCCTGACACTCGTGAACCTCCAGTAGGTTCAAATCCTAACCGCACATGATTTTTTCGTCACATCTGTAGCATCCGTGGGGTTCGATCGGTAGATCGCCACGGTTCGATCGAGTAAGTGTTTCAGATACGAGGGTTACCTCCTCATCAACTTATTATCACGTTCAGCTTTAACCAAAGGAGTGTCTGTATGAAACCTCTTATTCTGAGAAAGCGGTCTCTGTATCTGATCGCCGCTGCCGTGGGACTGTGGCTGGCTGGAGCTGCTCCGTCCCATGCATCGACGGTGGTCGCTGGAGATCCAACCCCGAACGGCATCGGATATAACTGGACCGTCACCATGAACGGGAACGATACCACGGCAGGCTCTACCCCGAACTTTGCGGGCACTGTCGGCTATCTCAGTTTTAATGATCCGGTCAATGACGCCGATCCTATCGGAAGAGGATGGACACACACATCCAACTGGGCGGCGCTGACTCTGACGGAGGCTACCGATCTCACTGTGACGCTCGCGGCGAACGGATCAGGCCTCCTTCCTGCCTTCGCCCTCTGGCAGGGTCAACAAAACACCGACAACGGCACAGTCGGTGGATATCACGTATATAACAATTCAGGGAATTTCGATTGGAGCTCACAAGACGCGGGGGCAGATTCCTCTTCATTGAACTATGTCGGCAATGAGTCCAACAGTGGTGCCCTGTCCTCGGTCAGCAAGACCTTCTCGCTCGGTCCTGGCCTGTACTCTCTGGTCTTTGGAGGCGCTGGCCGTGATGTACCAGGGGCAGCTACTGGCTTCCTCGGGTATCAAGCAACCCTCACCACTGCACCAGTTCCAGTGCCCGCCGCTGTCTACTTGTTCGGTAGTGGCTTGGTCGGACTTGCCGGATTAGCGCGACGCCGCATGAAAGCCTAACCAGGCGCTGCCGACCTGAGCAGTTTCAGGTTTCAGGTCTCTTGTCCACCGTCGCCTCGCAGCGACGGTGGACGACCCACCTCCCCCAGAACAAAGAACTGTTCAGACTCCCCGCTCCTCACTAAGACGTCTCGTTTTGGGCCTGATCGAGGCCCATGAAGATATTTTTCGTCACATCTGTAGCAAGGACTTGGTTTGGTCGGTAGCTCAGCGAGTCTCGCTTTGATATTGGTAACCCGTATGAGAGTCGGCTCTCACAAGTTGTTTTCTTTTCACAATCCTCATTAACCAAGGAGTGCCTGTATGAATCACGCTGTATCGAGAAAGCTCTCTATGGGCTTGGTCGCCGCCGCAGTCGGACTGTGGCTAGCTGGGGCCGCTCCGTCTCAGGCCTCGACGGTCACACCGATTCCAGCCGGTCATCAATCGGGACTCACCTATGAGTGGGGAGTGACCATGGGAGCAAACGACTCTGCAACCTATACTGGATCGGTCGGCGCAAAAAGCTGGGCTGAACCGGGAAACCCCGTAGGCGCCAAGGGCTGGACCCATACGTCCGACTGGACCGTACTAGACCTCACCGGGACCGGTGGCCCCACACTTGTGACGCTCACGCTCGATCGAGGCGCCACCGGGTCATTATTCCCAGCCTTCAGTATTTTTTCCGGGGTGGAGGATGTGAACGCCGACACAACGAATCACACCTGGAACAACACGGGAAACATCAGCTGGGCGACGAATCTCACGTTCACTGATCATCTGGCCAATGCCGGAGGAGCAATCGGCACGGGCAATGGCACAGGTCTCGCCTCAGTCTCCGATAACTGGGTGCTGGCACCCGGTCTGTACACCCTTAACTTCGGAGGCAATCCCGCCGTTTCTCTCGGCCAGACTGGGACACATGCCTTTACAGCAACCTTGACGACCGCTCCGGTTCCAGTTCCGGCCGCCGTGTACCTGTTCGGCAGCGGCTTGATCGGACTTGTCGGACTCGCGAGACGCAAGTTCTCGGCCTAAGCCTGGTATCGAAGCGTAGTCGTACCTTTACCGGCGACGGACTACACCCGCCAGGCAAGGGGAGAGCGGTTCAGGCCCATCCTGAACGCTCTCCCCTCTGTGCTTTGATGCAGATGCTCGGACATGCAGCTTCCACGTCCCCCCCGGCTTCTGGTTCACCGGCGTAGTCGTCACACCCTCAGCATCTAAGTCGTCTCTTCCTCTATCTGAGAGTCTTCATAACGGCCTCCAAGAAATTTTTCGTCACATCTGTAGCATGGACTAGGGTCCATCAGTAGATCCCGCCCTACTGCTCTGGTACAAGCTCTCAGTAGTAAGTCGAATTTTAATTCGTTTATGGCGTGCTCGTTTTCCCTAACCAAAGGAGTGTCTGTATGAAACCATGTGCCATGCAAACGCGCTCCCTGTCCATGATCGCTGCTACGGTGGGCCTGTGGTTGGCCGCAACGGCGCCAGTCCACGCGTCGACGGTTACCCCGAACCCCGGCGACCTTCAGACTGGAGTACCGTACTCCTGGAAAGTTGTCATGGGAGGAGAATTCGATCTTGCGCACTACCACGGAGATGTTGGAGCCAAGAGTTGGGCGGAACCGGACAATCCGGTCGGCGCCAAAGGCTGGACCCATACGTCCGATTGGACAGCACTGGACCTCACCGGTCTCAGCAGCCCCACAATCTTGACTTTAGAATTGACCCGAGCTGATCCCCCAAGTCCCAGTCAATTATTCCCAGCGTTCACGCTTTTTAGCGGGTGGCAGGCTGACGCTCCTGTTGGGGTAGACCATACTTGGAACAACACTGGAAATCCCAGTTGGACCCCAAGTCTCGCTTACATTGATCACCAGGCCAATGCGGGAGGACCGAACGGAACCGACAGCGGGACCGGGCAGGATGCTGTGTCCAGATCTTGGGTGCTGGCACCCGGCCTCTATACGCTCAACTATGGAGGCAATCCATCGTTCGCCCTTGGCCAGACGGGAACCCAGGGTTTTGCGGCAACCTTAGCGACGTCTCCTGTTCCAGTGCCGGCGGCTGCCTACTTGTTCGGCAGTGGCCTGATCGGACTCGCCGGACTCGCGAGGCGCAAGTTCTCAGCCTAGGTTGTGGCATTGTCCCTCTCTGGGAAAAGTACTGACCGGCTCCAGCCTCACTGGAGCCGGTCTCCCTCATCGGTGTGAACAGGAATCGAGTCGAGCAGTGGTTTCGGTGGTGAGCTGGTTCGACCCAATTCTCGATTACATCGACGTGTTCTCATCCACGAACCAAAGGAGTTGTGTATGCGCTCCCATCGACTCATCAGTTTTCCGGCACTCGTTCTGCTGGCCGTCTGTACACTCTGGTCCTCATCAGCCCAGGCTGCCGCGATCGATCTCACCGAAATCATCTTCGAATACGACAGCTCGACATGGACATTGGGCTGGAAATTCTCCGTGACCGCTCCGACCTCCGTCGAAGCGCTGGGGGTCTACGATTCAGGCCAAGACGGTCTGGCTGGCCCTGCTCAGGTCGGCCTATGGCTTGCTTCAGGCGGTGCGCCGCTGGTCCAGACCACGGTCTCGGCAGGGAGCGACGCCGCATTGGACGGATATTTTCGATTTGTCCCGGTGAGCAGCACCGCTCTGACACCTGGGATTGAATATATCGTCGGGGCACATCTGGACGGCGATTTGGCCACATCCCTTTTCGGCGAGAACGGGATCGTCGATCCTCGCGTGAGCGTGATCGATGTCCGCTATTCCTCATTCGGCAGTGGCTTCGGATTCCCAGATCAGACAGACCTCGGCACGGATGGCGCCGCTTTCTTAGGCGGAAACTTTCAACTCACAGCGGTCCCTCTCCCTGCCGCCGCCTGGCTGTTCGGGAGCGGACTCGTCGGTCTGGGATCCATGGCCAGAGCCAGACTGCGGAAGGGATAAGCGGTTGCACAGAGGCAGTAACTGTCACTCAACGGGAAGCATGTGCTCACGGCCGGACTGATCCGAGAGCCTGTCCTTCCCTGAACATCGGAAGGAGTTGTTATGCGCACCAGTATCACTCATGTTCTCGCCCTCGCCGTCATAGGGTTTGGCATCACCGTCGCCACAGACGCATTCTCACAGGTCAACAGTCCGACCGATCCGCCCCGCCCTCCGTCGCTTAAGACCGTGCCGGTGCCGGAGCCGACAAACCTCGCTGAGTTTGTCAGCGATCGCCAAGCCGCGATCCGTCTCGGCAAGGCCCTGTTCTGGGACATGCAGGTCGGCAGCGACGGAGTGCAGGCCTGCGGAAGCTGCCATTTCAGTTCAGGGTTGGCCGATACACGCTCGAAGAATCAGCTCTCGCCAGGGTTGAAGCGCATTACCGCGACCGGGGCGCCAAACCCTGATCGGACGTTTCACCGCAATCTCGGCCCGGTGGGACAGGTGACCGGATCTGATTTTCCATTCTTCCCCGCGAGCAACGATGTCCTCTCTTCGCAGGGCGTCCGCAACTCCGTCTTCCTCGGCATTGGGAATGGCCCAGCCGATCTCACGCGCCAAGAACCGGACCCGGATGGATTTCGGGTGGGCTCGACGAATACGCGGCGTGTCGAACCGCGCAATACGCCGACCGTCGTCAACGCGGTCTTCAATCACCGCCAATTCTGGGACGGTCGCGCTGATAATGTGTTCAATGGCGTGAACGAAATGGGCGATCGGGATCCGAACGCCCGGGTGTTCCGTGCTGACAGCCCGACCAACCCCGTTGCCGTTCAGATACGGTTGGAGGACTCCAGCCTCGCCTCGCAAGCGGTCGTCCCGCCGGTGAGCGGAGATGAAATGTCCGCTCGAGGCCGGACGATGCGAGACATCGGAAAGAAATTCGCCCGCTACCAGATTCCCGGCCAGCCTGCCTCCAACCTTCGTCCTCTGGCGCTCCAGCTTGTGCATCCGGAAGACAGTGTGCTCGGGCCATTAAGCCGCTGGCCACAAAAAGGCTTAAACGTGAGCAACTATCCGGAACTCATCCAAGCCGCGTTTCACCGCCAATGGTGGGACTCGCCGAAGCTCATCCGTGTTGGGACCAACGGAGCACCAACCGTGATCGACCCACCCGCAGGCCCTCTTGTCGCAGGCGACTACTCATTGATGCAATACAATTTCTCGCTGTTCTTCGGACTGGCCATCCAGCTGTACGAAGCGACCCTCGTGGCAGACCATTCCCCCTATGATCAATTCATGGACGGCAACTCCAATGCGATCAGCGCGCAGGCCATCCTCGGTGTCGATCTGTTCCGCAGCCAGGCTCGTGGCCAATGCATCACCTGCCACGAGGGAGCGGAGCTCAGTGGCGCTTCAGTCCGTCAGGTCCGTGCCAGCCCAACGCGCATCCGCGATGGCCAGGCGATGGACCGTGGCTTCAACAACATCGGCGTGCTGGAAACGCTTCAAGACTTGAGTCTGGGCGCAAAAGATGACCTTGGGAATTGGCTTTCCACGGTCAAACGCCTCACCCCGGCACCGCCGGAACCAATCGTCGTCGATGGAGCCTTCAAGGTGCCTGGCCTCCGAAATGTCGAACTTACGGCGCCCTATTTCCATAACGGTGGGCAGGTCGATCTCTCCGCCGTGTTGGACTTCTACGACCGTGCCGGCGATGCCCATGAAGGCATGGTGACACTCGACGGCACCCAGGTCGAGCTGATGTCGATCCTCGGCCTGACGCCGGAAGAAAAGGCGGCGCTGTTGGCGTTTCTGGTTTCTCTCACCGACGAGCGGGTGCGCTTTCAGCAGGCTCCGTTCGATCATCCTCAACTGTTCATTCCGAACGGACCAGGCGCGCCCCGCATGATTATGCCCGGCGATCCATTGTTCGAAATTCCTGCAGTCGGTCGTTTCGGCGGGCAACCACAGAAGAAATTCTTGGAGCCGTAACGGAGATGGTGCGGTCAATACACCGAGAGTAACCCATCCGGGCCGTCGCCGATCCTAGGACGACGGCCCGGACCCTCAACCCAAACGTTTTCCTCGCTCAAATCAAATCAACCTCATGTTTCTGTTGCATCTAGTGCAGCAGCCGGCACCGATCAGTAGAGGATCTTAACTAGATCTTGGTAAGAGTGATATCGAGGACAACCAATCGTTTGCTTGTCCCAATTCCCGATCGCAAGACTGATTGAAATGGCCAGACGACACACATGCGCCTACAAAGAATGACAGGTTGAACACCAGATATCACGTGCCTCAATTACTACAACCAGGGAGTACCATGATGAAGCCTTCGATTCTCACGTCCCTCATGATTTCCGCCGTGCTGTTAGTTTCACCCTCCATATCGTCGGCGGCCACCGTCAGCAGCGGCACGTTCACGATGGATCTCGATCGGAATGCTCTCGCGCAGCTCGTGCTGAATCCGACCGGCACCCCGCCGACGATCTTTCTTGAGGAATTCTTCACGTCGCCGGCGCTGACAGGCACGCAAATCAATGACACCGTCAACACGAATCTTGTGCCCGGCAACAGCGAGATTCCCGCCATCGACTTGGCCTATGACGTCACCGGGTCCACAGTTTCTAATCCAGCAGGTCGGGCCATCCAGGCGACGAATTTCACCTACGATCCGAACAACTTGACCGGCACGGCGGCCGGACAGATTGGTCTGGGCGGCGTACTCCGATTCATGGGTAATTTTCAAGGGATCTTTGCGACCGGTGACTATGCGCTGAAGTATGATGCCACACGAGTCGGCAATGCGGCGGGTGGTTCAGGCTGGTATCTTCTCAATAACTATGGGTTCCCCGTTCCAGGATGGGATCTCACCGATGTGACGGCATCAAGCGATCCCTTTTCCCTGTCCTTGTCCGGCACGTTGAAATGGAGCCCCGAGGTCACCTCGGCGTTTTTCCACTCAAGCGACATCGGCAAGTCGATGGGCACCTTCACATTTGTGTCGCCGGTTCCGCTCCCTGCCGCCGCCTGGCTGTTCGGCAGCGGTGTGATCGGGTTGGTCGGAGTCGCACGTCGTCGGATGGCACATCGTGGGTAGCGATAGAAGATTCCGTTGCCGAATCCTGGTGGCTGCGGCCTTGGCCGCAGCCATGTTCCCCGTTTCTCTGGTCCATGCGGCACTGCTCCCCCTCGACACGGTGGTCGTCGGCAATGCCGGGAATCTCCCGGACCCCTTGACCGGACGAGGCTCGGTTGCGTACACGTACCACATCACCAATACCGAAGTGACGAATGCGCAGTACGTCTCATTTCTGAACACTGTCGATCCGACCGGCAGCAACCCGCATGATGTGTACAACCCAGACATGACGAATGCGACCGGCTTCGCGGTCGTCAAAGGTGGAATTGACTTCATCCCGACGGCGCCGGATGGAGCCAAATATGCCGCGAAACCCAACTATGGCGATAAGCCGGTCAACTATGTGAGCTTTTACGACGCCGCGCGATTCGCCAACTGGGTGATGACGGGCGACACGGAAAACGGATTTTATACCTTCGCCGACACGAACACGCTTGCCGGCCAGGGCACTCACGGGCCGGATCAGCATAACGGCACGAATTGGGTAGCAATCCCCGATCAGGATGAGTGGTACAAGGCCGCCTTCCACAAGAACGAGGGCGCGACCGGAAGTTACTACTTGTACCCGACAAGCAGCGATTCTATACCGACCGTCGCCACGGCAACGGCGGCTGGCGTGATTGCGAACCCTGGATCGAATGTCGCCAACTATAATTTTGGTGCGAATTGGGACGGCACTGTGAATCTTGGTCATGTCACGTCAGTAGGAAGCGCAGGCCCCGAAAGCACCAGCCCATATGGCACATCCGACCAGGGCGGCAATGTCATCGAGTGGGTCGACGAGGTGACCGGTGCTTATCGCGTGATGCGTGGGGGATCGCTCTGGCTCGGAGAAGAAACGCTGCGGTCCACATCCAGCAGCTTCTACAACCCTCATGTGGGAGGCAGTAGTCTTGGCTTTCGACTCTCCAGCCTCGGGCCGATCAGCGTCGTGCCGCTTCCGGGTGCTGCAGCGCTCTTTGCAACCGGCTTACTCGGGCTCCGTGCGTTACAGAGACGTCTCGCCTCAGAAGAAGTTTCTTGAGTCATTCGTATTTTTTCAGGCATCTCCTGCCACACATCTCAAAAACCGAATGCGGCTTTGCATGGCGCCACAGTGAACATTGGTCACCTCGGGAAATTTTCATCACATGTGTTGCATCCGGCAGCAACCATGGCTCGCTTCCTTGTCCCTGCACCTGTTAACACTTTTCTTTCAAGGAATGGACCCCTCTGTAACGGAAGGGTAGCGACGGGAGGCGTTACGCGTGAAGAAAGCCTTGATTACCGGGATTACAGGCCAAGATGGGTCGTATCTTGCTGAGTTGTTGCTTGAAAAGGGCTACGACGTCTCCGGCATCATCCGCCGATCTAGCTCGTTCAACACGGGGCGCATTGATCCCATCTATGAAGATCCGCATGTCCCGCATCGGCGCCTCCACTTGGTCTACGGCGATCTCAACGACGCCAGTTCTCTGAATCGTATCTTACGGACCGTCCAGCCCGATGAAATCTACCATCTCGGGGCCCAGAGCCATGTGCGGGTCAGCTTCGATATCCCGGAATATACCGGAGAGATCACCGGTCTGGGCACCACCCGCCTCCTGGAGGCCATTCGAGAATCAGGATTGAAGCCCAAGTTTTATCAAGCCTCATCCAGCGAAATGTTCGGCAAAGTGCTGGAGGTGCCCCAGAAGGAAACGACACCGTTCTACCCGAGGAGTCCGTATGGAGCGGCCAAGGTGTATGCGTACTGGATGACGGTGAACTATCGGGAAGCCTATGACCTGTTTGCCTGCAACGGCATTCTGTTCAATCATGAATCGCCACGACGGGGAGAAACCTTTGTGACGAGAAAGATCACCAAAGCGGCAGCTCGGATCAAGCTCGGTCTTCAACACGATCTGTTTCTGGGCAACCTCGATGCCAAGCGCGACTGGGGGTTTGCGGGGGACTATGTCGAAGCCATGTGGATGATGCTCCAGGCGCCCACGCCAGATGACTATGTGATCGCCACGGGTGAAACCCATACCGTCAAGGAGATGCTTGAGTTAGCCTTTGACCGGCTGCAGCTGGATTGGACGAAACACGTCAAGATCGATGCCACGTACTATCGCCCGACCGAGGTTGATCTGCTCATCGGAGACGCGAGCAAGGCCAAGAAGCAACTCGGATGGCAACCCAAAGTAGGTTTTGAAGAACTGATCGCCATGATGGTGGATGCGGATTTGGCGTCGGAACAAGAGAAATTGGATGGAACGAGGAAACGTAGCTAGAGGGGGCCGAGGAGATATGTCGTCATTCTGGAAGGAACAACGTGTGGTTGTGACCGGGGGAGCGGGGTTCCTCGGTTCGTTCGTCGTGGACCAGTTACGCGCGAAGGGCTGTCACCAGATCGTTGTTCCACGAAGCCAGGATTATGATCTGGTGCAGATGGAGGCGGTGCAGCAATTGTATCGCGATGCGAAGCCAGATCTGGTCATCCATTTGGCAGCGCGTGTCGGTGGCATCGGGGCCAACCAAGCCAATCCAGGACGGTTCTTCTACGACAATTTGATGATGGGCACCCAGCTGATTGAGGTCGGTCGCCAACGGGGGCTGAAGAAGTTTGTGGCAACAGGGACTATTTGCGCTTACCCCAAATTCGCCCCCATTCCATTCAAGGAAGACGATATCTGGAACGGGTACCCCGAAGAAACCAACGCCCCATACGGATTGGCGAAGAAAATGATGCTGGTGCAGTCCCAGGCGTATCGTGCTCAATACGGATTGAACTCTATTGTTCTCTTTCCCGTGAATCTCTACGGGCCGCGCGACAACTTTGATTTGGAAACGTCGCATGTCATCCCAGCCCTCATCCGGAAATGCGTGGCGGCCAAGGATGCGGGACAGACGTCGATGACGCTCTGGGGAGATGGGTCGCCGAGCCGGGAGTTTTTATATGTCGAGGATGCGGCGGAGGGCATTCTTTTGGCGGCCGAACACTATGATGGCAATCTCCCGGTCAACTTGGGGACGGGCGAAGAAATTTCGATTCGAGACCTAGCCGGATTGATTGCAACTGACGTGGGATTCACCGGAACAATTCAGTGGGATACCTCCAAGCCGAACGGCCAGCCGCGGCGTTGTCTGGACGTCAGTCGGGCCAAGCAACTCTTCGGATTTCAAGCCCACCATAGCTTACGCGAAGGGCTAAACAAAACGGTCCGATGGTTTCAAGGCAACTGTCACGCGATCCGGGAAGTGCATTTTTAGTGTAGCGAGGGACTCCACTCGAAGGCAGGGTCACCTACTTCACTAAGAGCAATCATTCAATGACTCATCCCCGCCTGAACCCTCTGACGGAAAGCCCTTTTGCTGCCCGGACGTACCCTTCCACCAACCCCCATTCTTTCCTTCTTGTCGGGCCTGCGCTACAGTATGGCATCGTCCAATGATTCTCACGCATCGCCTACTCGCTCTTGTTTGCCTGCTGGCACCGATCAACCCACCCTCGTTTGCGCAAGCAGAACTCCTGCCCCGCCATGTGGTGATCCTCGCCAATGCCAAAAGCCCTGAGAGCCTCGGCGTGGCTCAGCACTATGCCGCTGAGCGAGATATCCCCACAGGCCACATTATTCCCCTTGACCTGCCGATTCGGGACTCGCTCACTCGTCACGAGTACGAGGAGCTCGTTGTGACTCCTCTGCGGCGCACGCTAGAAGATCGCAAGCTGTCTTCGTCCGTTCGCGTGGTGGTTACGACCTATGGCGTACCGCTGCGCGTAGAGGCGCCTCAGCTTTCGGCAGAGGAACGCCGCTGGCTCACAGACGCGCAGCAGCTGGTCAAGACAAGCCGGACGAGATTGGAACACTTGAAACAGCAGTTCGAGCAGCTTGTGCCAGAATCATCGAACCCACAGGACACATCGTCGTTCCCTGCACAAGATATCCTCGAAGCAGCTCGGACGGCAGCTCTCGTATCACGGGTCGATCGGACCTGGCGATCCACACTTGACCAGGTTCGACAGCAGAATGGCCCGGAGGCCGAGCGATCGGCGAAGAAGCTGCTTCATCTGACCCAGCAGTATGGTGGATGGGGCATCATGCTTCAGAAGCACACAGGATCGGAACACCCCCCTGCGGCTCCGGATACGCCTCAAGCCGCGGCGTGGCGCAAACTGCTGGAACGCTCCAGCCCCTTATGGACAGGACTTGGCCGTCGACCGATCTCCTCCGAACGGTTATTGATCTACCGCTGGGCCGAACGACTGTTCGGTGTGCAAGGAGTACTCGAACTTGCGAGCGCGGAAGTCGATCTCCTTACCTATACCCATGCCGCGGCCAGCCTAGACAGCGAGCTGAGCCTGCTCTGGTGGGATCGAGATCTGTACTCGGTGGCTTGGCGCTGGGGGAACCCACTTTTTCAAGACCTGCCGGCGAATCAGGAGGAACTGCCCATCCTGATGGTGAGCCGGCTTGATGCGCCGACCGCTGAGCTGGCAAACGGTCTCGTCGACAAGGCAATCTATGCCGAGCGGCATGGATTGCGCGGAACCGCCTATCTTGATGCGCGCGGGCTGAAACCGAAGAGCCCCAACGATGCGTATGGCCATTACGATCAGAGTCTTCGCGATGCGGCAGACCTCATCACGCAGCAGAGCGATTACCGAGTCGTCCTGGACAACACCGAGAAAACGTTTTCGAATTCCGGTGAAGCGCCGGACGTCGCGCTCTATATCGGATGGTACCGATTGCGGGCCTATGAAGATGCCTTTACCTTCAACCCTGGAGCAATCGGCTATCACATGGCATCGGCCGAAGCCCTCACGGTGCATGATCGTGGCGAACGAGGCTGGTGCAAAAATTCGCTGGAACATGGGATTACCGCCACGCTAGGCTCGGTGGGAGAACCATACCTGGACGCGTTTCCCGAGCCGGCACGGTTTGCGGCATTGCTGCTGACGGGACGATACTCCCTCGTCGAGATCTATTACTTGACCAGTCGCTATGTCAGCTGGCAGATGGTGCTCTTCGGCGATCCGCTCTACAACCCAATGAAGGGACGTTCGCCCATCCCTTCATCAACCTCACCGCCGGTCGCTCCGTCTGATCGGCGATTAAGCAATCCCCAGGCGCAACTGATGCGGGCCCATGACCTCGCACGCGCGCGGCAGAAACAATTGATCGCCCTGCTTCTACAAGCCGAGCAAGCGTTCACAGCTCCCTCCTCGTCTTCTCCACCGATCTCTCCATCGATACAACCCGCTCAGTGAGCCTGACGCCCAATTCTCATAGCTGCACGCGCGCAACAGGATCGACGGACTGTCAGTAGCAGGCCGAGGAGGTCGCGTACCGTCCCGCGTGATGAGGTCCTGAAAAGAGCTCACGTCCTGACTTCATGAAGCAACTCGCCGCCTCGGCTCTCCCGGAAACGCGCAAACGTTTGTAGATTCGCTGGAGGCGCCGTGCGATCACGCTCTGATCGACGTGTAGTTCCAGCGCGATGGCTTTGTTCGTTTCTCCCGCTGCAACACGCGAGAGAATCCTCAGATCCTCGTCCGGACAGTCTTCCACAGTCCGGTGAGGCAGGGTCCGTACTCGCTCCCGAACCCAGCACAGGATTGTTTGAGTGAGATGCTGGTCAATCATCGCCCGTCCGATCACTACGGCTTCTATGCCCTTCATCAGTGCGTCCTCCGATGCCGCCTTCAGAAGATATCCTCGCGCCCCAGCAATAATTGCGGAGTACAGGATGTTTGGATCGTCCGTATCGGTAAAAAACACCACGCCGACGTTCGGATGCGACTCCCGGATCGCTCGGCAGAGGCTGATCCCGCTCGCACACCCGACTCGCACATCCAAGACAACCACATCCGGCCGGCAGGTCTCCATGGCGGCAAAGGCCTCGGCTTCGGTGCAGGCAGTCCCGGCCACGACAATCCAATCACATCGCAAGAGCACTGCTTTCAGCCCATGGAGGGCGATGACGGACTCATCGATCAGGAGCACGCGAACCGGTTCGCCTTTTACTGGTGTTCTCACCATTATCGGCTGCCTCTCGATCGAGCGTTGCATCCTTTCATGAGAAATAGACACACACCCCTCTTACGGCGTCGCGCTGTTCTCCGTTGATTCTTCAGGCGTCACCATCTGGCACTACTTGATCAGAAGAAGCATTCCACCAGCATCTTTGGGGTTCAGATGATCTCGATACACAAAGGTGGCTCCTGCGGCATAGAGCAGATCGCTGGTGGGGATGCCGATATATTTGGTCTCTCCTGGTTTGAGCACAAGTTGCACGTTTAAGACCGTTGGGGCCGCTTGATTCGCCGCCGCCGTCATGAGAAACCCTCGCTCATTGGCGGACCGATTGGTCACACGCACCAAGACCGGGGTTCCTGGTCGGGACTTCAGATCCAGCACCGACATGGGAGGATAGAGCACCTTGAGCCCCCCGATCTCTGTCGCATGAATATCGAGGTCAACCGACAATTCCTTGAAGCGTTGGCCGACCACCGACCCGCTTTCAAAGTCGCCGACTTCCACTCCCCCGGCTTGTAACGCCCAGGACGCTTCGCCCATCATGAGTACAGTCACGGTTACCGCCATACCGAATACACACGACTTCATTCCCATTCGTTCGCCTCCAAGGTTATACGTCACTAGAGCGATTCTTCCCGCGGCCGAACAGACAAGAGACAGGGAGGAAGCCCCTGCTCATTGAGGATCTGTCCCCCAACCACAGTCTCACCCACGATCAGAAACAGGACAGTAACTCGCCTGGTTTGATCCAGGAATTTCCCGCTCGCCACGGCCGTGACTTCATGCTTTCCATCGGTGGTCGTCACGTCACGTTCAATCTTGACGTGGTAGTAGTCAAAACCATCGAACATCTTATTGAACGCCTGCGCACGTAGCAGTGTGACC
The DNA here is from genome assembly GCA_005116965.1 of Nitrospira sp. Lineage (GTDB taxonomy): Bacteria > Nitrospirota > Nitrospiria > Nitrospirales > Nitrospiraceae > Nitrospira_D. The sequence continues at coordinate 79,998 of SWDG01000026.1, forward strand.
AACGACGCGTCTTCGGCGTGAGACTGACCCGCAGGGCACAAGAACACTGTCAAGATGAGCGCTATCAGTAGAGGCATCGTTGACTCCTTATGGGTAGATCCTGCCCTGAGCTGTACTAGCTTTCGTCGGTACCATCAGAGTACTGAGTGCCCATCGTGTCGGATAACCCTGACTCGCTTGCGCCGCTATGGCGCCACCCGCTTTTCAAAATATTCATCGTAGCGAAGGACGAAGTCTTTCATGGCCAATGGCGCGTGACAGCCTCGGCACTTACTGAAGTCTTCCGCCAAGGCTTTCCCGTCCGGGCCATAGGCCGCAAAGACCCAATTGCCGGTCCTGAGGTTCTCGGGTACCTCTTGCCCCCAGCCCTCTCCTTTTTCCATGACAAAGATCTTGGCGAGATCACCCTTCACCAATTTACCGTCCGGACCGGCTACAGGCGTCTCGCCGTCAACCTGCGCCTTGTAGAGTTCCATCACCATCACTGTGCCGTTGGGAAATGGCTGTCCCGCCTTCGTCTTGGCACCGACCGTATTGATAAACAGCTCACGAACCTGCTTGACGTCTGGTCGCTGGACCTCCGATAGGAACTTCGGCCCATTCTGATATCCAACCGGCAAAGCCGGCTCTCCATCTTTCAACTTCGCCGGAGAGGATGCAGTTTGTGCCGAACCCATTTCGGCACAGCCGCATATCGCAACCACACAAAGAATCAATCCCCACTGTTTGGTCATTGCCGGTACCCCTTTCTCGATGAATTTCTCTCATATACCCGGTCACGTGTTCTTCGTCTACCGATGCCTGCCTAACCAGACTCCAGGTGCTACACATTCTCCCTCTGATGAGGAGTTTACTGTTCCACGACGATCGTGAGATGACGTATAACCGGTGCAGAATACGGAGTCGGGGGACCATGCGATGAGAGAGATGCACATGGGAGCAACTTCTTCGACCGGCGCCTCGGCAGAGGCTGAACAGGCGCGCCCTAAGCCGTTGATCCACTCGTTGCTCTTTGTGTTCGGTTTCTCGATCATCTTCGTTGCTCTGGGCACAGCAGTAAGCGGTATCGGTCAATTGGTCTTTGACCTTCGAGAGCCGCTGGTCAGGATCGGAGGAGTGATCGTGATTGTCTTCGGGCTTGCGACGATGGGTTTGTTCGACCTGTTGTCGAAATGGGTTGGCCGCCTGGAGAATTCTGCCGCTGATGGAATGTGGCTCTGGTGGCTTCCGCTAGTCAGGTGGATAAAAAGCGGGGTTGATCTCTTTCGACGCTCTTTTTATCGCGACACACGAACTGAACTGAGCCGTCGGAACAGCGGCGGGTATCTGCCGTCCTTCCTTATGGGCGTCTTCTTCTCGGCTGGTTGGACGCCCTGCATCGGGCCGACCTTGGGCGCCATTCTGGCACTGGGGTACAACAGTGCGACCATCGGCCACAGTGCCTTGCTGCTTGGGGCTTATTCGTTGGGATTGGGGATTCCGTTCGTACTCTTCGCGCTTACTCTGGATCGTGCGCGTGGCTTCTTACGCTCGCTCACGCGCCATATCCGGACCATTCAACTGATCAACGGCACGTTGCTCGTTTTGATCGGCTTTGCGCTTCTGACGAAGCAACTGGCGATCATTGCGCGTTGGGCGCAAGACCATCACTTCTATCTAGAGATCAGTTCCCTGGGTGCCGAGACACCGACGCTGCTCATCGCGGCCTTGGCCGGCCTGCTGTCTTTTTTATCGCCTTGCGTGTTACCTCTGGTACCGGCCTATGTCTTTTACCTCACCGGCCGCACATTTTCGAAGACGACTGCGCATCAACCCGTTTCCCTATGACTTCGCATGGTGGTTTAGATAGCGAGTGATCGCCTCACGCTCGGAGTCGGTCAGAGGCTGCATTCCTTTTTCGCGCATGAGCTCTTCCATCCTGGTCAACGCCGCTTGCCATTCCACCATGGTCCGGAACCGTGGATCCGGCACACCATGCGTGATCCCATGGTTTCCAAACGGCTTCCCATGACACGCTCCACACCGTTGCGCGAACACTCGTCCATCTGCGGTGTTCAATCCAGGAATTTCGGTAAACACTCCGCCGCATCCTGCGAGCCAGAGAATCGCCAACAGTTGGAGGATAGAACGACCCCGTCGGCCAGCAACAGGAATCGCCGCAGACACTCTTCGATACACGATCGTCACTTCCGCTTCCTCCAGCTCTCTAGATTATTTAATCTGCTGAGTCCGGATAGCCGAAGCTCTGGTCGCGACGAGCCCTGCCTGCAATGGCTGTCCAAGGTCATGGAGTAGCATGGCATAGCGATCAAGCAACACCGCCACCATCGGGTGGCTGCGGCCCAGCGTCTGCTGCTGAATCACCAGCGCTCGCTCGTACAGAATCTTCGCCTCTTCCACCAGACCACGCTCATGTGTCAGCAAGGCCCAATTCCCCAAGATACTCCCCATGAGCGGTTCCGCCGGTTCCTTCGCCCTCTCATTGCTGGCAAGCGCTTCGCGATAGTGCAGATCCGCGCGTTCGGACAGTCCTTGGGCATGGTACAGATTGGCCAGGTTATTCAGACTCAGGGCGACGGCTGGATGCGTGTCACCATAGCGGGCACGTCGGACGCCCAGCGCCCGTTGATAAAGCGGTTCGGCAAAGGCGTACAGTTCCTTTTCCTTGTACAGGGATGCGAGATTATTCAGGATCGGCGCAGTATCGGGGGACTCACTCCCATCGCGTCTTTCCAGGAGAGCCAATGCCAAGTGGAATCGGGCTTCCGCTTGAAGCAGATGACCCTGCTTTCGATACACAAGCCCCAAACCGTTGTAGCCGACCGCCAACTGCGGATGTCCCGCACCCAGCACCTGCTCCCCGATCGTGAGCGAACGCAAGTAATAAGCCTCTGCCTGTTCGAGATCGCCTTCCTGCTGATAGATTTCCGCCAGGTTGTGCAGCGCGGTCGCCACATCGGCATGTTCATTACCAAGGGCTTGCTCCCAAACGGCTAACGCCCGCTCATAGTACGACTTCGCCCGTGCATACTGTCCTTGTTCATGGAACACCAATCCCAAATTGTTGAACGTCGCCGCAACGCGTGTGTCGGTGGCACCGAATTGCTCCGCCTCACGGCCTGCAGCCAGAAACATCTGCTCCGCTTCTCGGTATCTGGCCTGTTCGCGTGCCGCAGTGCCCTCATCTGTCAATTGCTGCCACCGATCAATCGGTTCCGCCTCGGCTTGAATCGATGCAAAGAGGCTCACCAGCAACCACGCAAGAAGAAGAGTCATCCGCGCCACACAGACAGGCACACTCCGGTTCATCAACAGGGCTCGCCCCTCAATCATGTGGCCATCTCCCTTGGGATCACGACTGTGTGATTTGGACCGACTTCACCAGGTCGGCGTGGCCTGGTTGTCGCTGGCAGCAAGTCCCACATAGTAGACCGTGACCTGCTTCGGGTTTCTTCCGACAGGAATCGTTGCGGTGATCGCATTGGTTACGGCATCGATCAGCGAGACCGAACCGTTCCCGCTATGTGGGGCGTTCGTCACGACGATGCCTTTTGCCGTTCCAGCACCCTGTGGACCGACGACCCATAGGTCCATGCCATGCTCACCATTCGATCCCACCGCTGGGAGATCGACGCTCGCGAGCAACGGAAATGAAGCCGGCCACGGTGTCGCATCGAAGACATAGAGCTTGTCTTTTTGAACACTAGCCGCTTGTTGCGACGTCAGCCCAATCGTCGCGTTCGACTGAGTCGCATAGAGTCGATTGCCGTCGGCGGTGAAGCGAAACTGTGACGGCCTCACATGGTCCAGACTGTGGCTGACCAAACTCAGCGTCGGTTGGGTGAGGTCGATGAGGCCAAACCTCCCGATCACCTTGGCGGGATCAGACGTCACATCTTCGCCGACAAGTAGGAGAAATCGTCCGTTCGGCGTCACTTCCATACTCCACACGCTCGGCACATCGACTCGCCTCGTCGTCAGCGCCAAGGAAGCGGGATCTATCTCGATAATCACTCGATAGCCGGCAAGGTAACTGTAAATCTTGCCCGTAATCTTCGACCAAAACATGCCGGTGGGCACGGAGTGATTGGGTGTCAATGCATCCGCATCACAGACCGAATGTCCCAACGCCGTCTCTTTGGCGCTGTCACACAGATCGATCTTGACGTTGAATTCGCTCCAGGCCACATTCCCATCCTCAATCGGTACCGGAAGCAGCACACTGATAATTCCCGTTGTACTACTAGAGACAAACGCAAGTTGCTGCGGAGTGACCGGCGGTCTGGAAAATGCCACCAGGTGTTGCCCCTTCCCCGAGAGACAGGCAATCGATGTGACACGGGGCTTCTCTCCCCCCACTCCAAGATGTGAATTGTGAAGGACTGAGACCGACCCGCCCCGCGCGCAGTTGGCTACCGTATCGATCCCGGTAGTAGGGTCACCGTCGTTCATCGTCCAGAGCACTTCCTTATCGACCGGATCGCGGTAGATGCGTGTAGGCCGCTGTCCAATCTTGACTCTGAGATCTAGCGGATTGGCGGTGAGAAAACCCTCAAGAATTGGCGCTGTGCCCCCAATCGGATCAATGGTCGCCACTTGGTTCGTTTCAGTATTTGTGACGAAGATCCACTCGCCCAATGAGAACGCGACACCACCGATCGCGTCGGTCTGCCGTGGGCCCAGCGACAGCGTCCCGATGACCGCCGGACTTACTCCATCCAGACGAACCGTGGTGAGCGTCGTGTCATCCTGGTTCACGACTAGTGCCATGGGAGTCGAGAGAGGTGTATTTGGAGCTTGATCACTGTCCCCAGCCGCAGAGCATGCGCTGAGCAGAATGACGACTGGAAAGATTGTGTATCTTCGCCACCACATGAGTCGATCTTGGTATGTGTTGATAGAAATCGTATGTGCCATGATGTGTTGCCTCATAGCGCGTTCTTTGTGGGCGCTCTTCACTGCTTGAACAGAGACGGCGTTGTAAAGTACTTGGTGACGCCGCCGACAAAGCTGATTTCTTGCTGCAAATTACCGTTGAAGTCGCGGTAGATCGGAATCTGTGCGATGAAATAGACTTGAGCAAAATCGAAGACGTTGATCACTGCTCCGGTTGAATAGGCAACATACGTATGGTCGGTAGTCGGCACCGACCTCCCGATAATGTTTCCATCGAGCAAGACGGCCCGGTTCACGGGGTCAGGTCGAAACTCAAGCAGCGCGGCCTCGATATTGTCTCTCCCCTTGTACCGAAAATTGACCTGGTTCGTGAGGGTCAACCATGGGAAGGTCACCAGATTCAGGCCGGCATTGACGGAGAACTCTTCTCCGAATCGATAGCCATCGGTATTGCGGAACGTATATCGGACGTTTCCCGAAAGGAACTGATTCAGCCGATGAGGAATGATCTCGTAGGTCTGGTAGAACCCCGGCTGAATTCCCAAGGCCCCGCGTCCGACTTGCAGGGTAGATTCAGCGAGCTGACCAGCGACAGGCATATTTCCGTAGTCGCCGACCGGGAACCACACTCCCATTTCCAGGACGACCATGCTGCGCAGGCTGGGCAACAGATTGTACTTCACCTTTCCCAACACATCCCCAACGCCGCGATCAAAGGTGTTCCCAACCGCAGCGTTACCAATCTGTCCGATTGCATCGATCATTCGATAGGGCACCTGCACCTGGATGCCGATTCGCTCCGTGAGTCCGTAATTGAGATCCAAGACCGCAGTTTGAACCAGCGTACTCAGTTGACTGACTTGGCTATTCGCTAGAATCAACTGTTTGGTCTGCTGGTTGGCGAAGGGAATGGTATTCACCCCTCCCGAAGGAATCTCGTTCGGGGTGTGGGCAAAACTCAGATTTACCGTAAGGACGCCTGCGGGTGAGACTGCTTGCTGCGAACCGATCACAACAAAGCAGCTGACTGATCCACACGATGCCTCAGCAGAGGAATACATCCCCCCGAGACTCAGCAGGGCAAGAAACCAGTATGAGGCTGCACGACACATGGGCGTGAAGGCCGCTACATCAGACTGCTGCAGCCTGTCGCAACCGGCCTGTTTCACGGCCTACTGATCGTGCATTCAC
>SWDG01000026.1:86184-110663 GCA_005116965.1 Nitrospira sp.
TTCACCGTCCGCGACTTGAATGGACTTTGCTTGGTTGGCACAGCGACATTTTCGGTTTTGATCGCCCCCACACAATGGAGATCGATCAACGCCGCTACGGTCTGGCTGAAAATTCTCAAGCTACCGGCACCCAAGCGTGTGCCACCCAGGCGACCTGCCTCCACCCATCGATACACCGTCCAGCGACTGACATTGAGAATCTTTGCGGCTTCGTCTACACGGAGTAGCTGTTTGTTCTGTAACGTGGCGATGACATCCATGATGAATCCTCCATACCTTCCCTGAAAGCTTACGTACGACAATCGGGAAATAACTCGTTTGCCTTGTTCTACTCATCACAGTTCGTAATGGCGGGGTGAAGGCCGAGGAAGGAGCACCTTCCCCCCGCACTCGTCCGAGTCAACGGCTGCTTGACTCAGACAGAACTGCTCAGTGTCACAATTGAAACGAACCGGGATAAGAATCAGCAGCAGGATATTCGCAAGATCGCGTAATACCTTGGTGATCTTTATCCACGCGAGAAAGGCGTAGTGCTTGGAGGCGCCCGAGGGTGAAGTACAGTAGAAGCAGATGATAGGAAGTATGAGTCAGGAACCGAAACCTGTTGTTCGACGACAAGCAAGGCGACGTCAACCGGCGGATGCGCCACTGCCACGACATCCGACATTGCTTGGCAAGCCCACGCACAGAACGCATTCTGAGGCGCTGAACTCCCTTCACTATGGTCATGATGGGACTGAGTTCGGTCGGCATGGGCAAGCATACAGCCCGCACCCATCACGACCAGCGCCGTATAGATCAGCACTGCACATCCGGCGATCGAAATACTATGGAAGGCCCGACCGAAGCGTTTCACGAATTTATCACTCCAACTAGCCCTACCGTGCATTCCAATTAACCCTACGTGACCTTTTGTACACGAACCACCACGCGCTGTCTACCTACGGGTGCTCACGCATGCTACAGTTTTGACATCCCGCTGGTAGGGCTGTTCGGCATATTTGCAGATCTCGTCCACGACACAGGAGATCCCCACCGCCCCAGGCGCCAGATGGCAACATCCAGCACCAGCCTGTTCGCCGGTGGCTACGTTAGGCGCATGCCTTCACGACCGTTGAGGAGAAGGCCCGGAAGTCGTCCAACTGCTTGGTAATAATCGCGTGCACGACATCCAGGTTCAGGCGGATGTATTCATGCACAGCCACGTTGCGAAAGCCGACCATTCGCTGCATGCGGCCGGCCAGATCGGCAGGCAGGATATCGCCTGTCTGCAAAAGTGTGAAGGCGTCTCGGCTTTCCTGCGGGACTCCCAGTCGCTGCCGGTTGACAACGTACATCGCCAGGTCAATAGCAGTTTCGCAGGCGCGCTGAAGGTTCAAGATGATGGCGTCTTGCTTGGTCTGGTTCGTCAACAGGTTCTGAGGCTTGCCCGCGTATTCTTCGAGAATGCGCTGCAGGCAGCGTTCGATACTGGCAGCTTTGTTCAGAATGACGTCGTCAGCCATAGGCCAACCCGTGCTTAGTCATTCTCGTTAGGATCTCGCGCCGTTCCTCATTCAGCCTGGCATAATCGGAGAACACATACATTTCGAATTCCCGCCGGGCTCGTTCATCCGACGCATCCAGGCACAAGCCCGTCGAGAGCACTTGCATCCGCATGACGGTTGAGACGCTGCGCAAATCGACAAGATCGACATCCTGATGAAATTGGAGGGCGAGTTCCTGTGCTAATTCGAAGCGACGCAACGCGGGAATTGGGTCGCGTGCGAGCACGGCGAGATCCATATCGCTGTCCGGACGAGCGGTCCCGGTTGCTTGAGACCCGAAGCGGTACAGGGCGATCAGGCCGGAGACTGAGTGTCTGAGGCATTGAATGAGCGCGGGATCGTCCATGTTGGTGTGCCCCTCAGGCACGCTCAGGCTACTGGTTCAGACTGTCCCTGTCAATCGTTGGGCAGGGATTGTCATGGAGGCCTGGCGAGGCACCGGTATCACAGGGCTGTTGTGTGCGGCAGAATTTCGAAACAGTCACGCCAGGATGAGAAAGAAGGCTCCATGTGCTACTGGCCAGACTCCACGCTATCCTGGGCTTGCAGAAAAAAAGGGCGGGGTAAAGGAGGAGGCAGGCAACCTTCACCCCGCGCTTTGGTCCGAGCCGGAAGGCACCTGCTCGGACAACACACACCTATCGATCAATCGGTTCAGACTGCGTGAGTACCAACTTACAGAAACGAGATTCTTGGCTTGGCCTATCCGAGCCCGACGAAGAGACGTGATGGAGGTGCACGAGCGTGAACTGCGGAAAATATTGAGGAACGCACAAGTCGACTGGAGGCGAGATCGACCGCCCCGACCAGCAACTCCGTGACGGTCGGTGAGGACCCGATCGTGACAGCGGCATCGGCTGTTGCCTGGCAGGTCCAGGCACAGAGAGCGTGCTGATCGGAGGATCTTTCCTCACCGTGATGATGGTGATGGCTTGAGACTTGCTCGGCATGAGCAAGCGTACACGCACTGCTCATCACCAGAAGCCCCGTGTAGATCAACGCACACCTGGCGATCACGACTTGACGGATCGCTTTGCTCGGGCATTTGAGATATGGCCTCATTACGCTCACCTATACGCATCCCCTCGAAAGTTGTCTACCAATGCTTGCTCCCGATGCTACGAATATGGACGAGTGTATGCAGCTACGTTTATATCGAGAGACGATATCGGTCGCCGTGTACCCTTCCAGATGCCCGACGTGGAGCCCGGACCCGGACGGGTAGGGAAACATATCGAGGCAATAGAACTTTGGCCTCGAGAGGTCATCGGAGGCTTTAAATGGGCGGTGCTGTTCCCAATACACCTGCCACTTCGCTTCGATGGCGTGATGGTCGTAGGTCTTACTCATGATCCGAGGATATATATGATCGACGGGCTTACAGACCCGCACAAGGACGGAGGACTCTATCACAGACCGTATGGAGCAACAAGAATGAGGAAAGACGCTCGGCAAGAAACCGGCCAGCCGACCGGAGCCGTGGTCAGCCGCCGGATATTCGAACAGGGCTATAGCCAAGCCCACAATTACCGATAGACATGAAGATCGCCTCGGGCGATCATGGGGCATGAGATGCTCAGTCGACTTGCGTCAACGGGTGGTGGATTTTGTGCGTAGCGGTGGCAGCAAGGCCGAAGCGGCTCGGCGGTTCAAGGTGGGTGAGGCCAGCGTGTACCGCTGGCTCAAGCCTGGCGGCGTCGCCTACAAGCGCCCCGGCCCTCGCCGTTCTCACAAGCTGGATTGGGAGCAATTGCGCCGTCATGTGGAGGCTCATCCCGATCGAACACAAACGGAACGGGCGCGGCATTTCCAGGTGTCCCGGCATTGCATCTGGAACGCACTCCACAAACTGGCAGTGACCCATAAAAAAAAGAATGGGCTACCAAGAACGTGATCCTCAGCAACGGAAACGGTTCCTGCGTCTTCGAGAACGGTTCATTCGCCGCGGCAAACGGCCCGTCCATATCGACGAATGCGGCTTTGCCTCTTCGACGGCGCGACGGTATGGGTACGCGCCGAAGGGCCAACGTGTGGACGGTCTGGTCTCCGGGCATCGACGGCCACGGACCTCGCTGATTGCGGCCCGTATGGAAGGGCGACTCGAAGAGCCGCTGCTCTTCGAGGGCACGTGCGATACGGTGGTCTTCAATACCTGGCTGCAGACACGGCTGTGCCCGCGCCTCAACGCCCAGCACCTCGTCATACTGGATAATGCGACCTTTCACAAATCGCCAGAGACGGCACAGCTGATTGCAGCCACCGGCGCCACGCTGCTCTTCCTGCCGCCGTACTCACCCGACTTCAACCCCATTGAGCATGACTTCGCCGCCCTCAAAAAACGCCGGGAGTACCACGAAACCGCTTCACTCGATGAAATTGTCAAAGCCTACCAATAAATACAGGCTTAGCTATAGAATGGACCGTGGCCTTAGCAAACGACGTGATGTATCAACGGACAGATGATATTCAAGCCGCTCAGAGCCTCGCGGTGTGTCTAGCCCTTGCAGTCCGATAGTGCCTGTCACTCAGAACAAGGGGGTTGCGGCGAAGACGGTCTAATCAACCACGGCAAGACTGTATGGATCCAAGCTCTAACACGCGCACAAAATAGAACCGCCTTGCTCCTGGCTGACCAGATGCAAGGCGGTTCTCACTTTACCGAGAGGTATGAAACGAGGTTGCGGCTATTCCTTTTCCCTACTCCTCATCATCATCTTTCTTCTTCTTTTCAACCTTCAATACCGGCTGGCCCTGCGCCAAGCTGGCATTGAGATCGTGCTCTGGCACTTTCTTGTGCACCAGGTTCTGGTGACAATCGATGCACGTGGCGCCTTCACTCTGCATTTTCGCATGCGCAGCCTTGGCTGACGCGCCTGGGGCCTTCACGTTCTTGTGGCAAGCCCTGCATGTGAGACTGTCCCATTCTTTTAATTTCATCCTGGCTCGAAAAGCCGCCTCTGGACGATGCTCATTGAATTTTTCCACCGTTGAGTAGTCGGTGGTGAACTCCTTAATGAGGAATGGAAGCCCGTCAACCACATGTGTGTAGATGGCTTTGTGGAAGTTCGAGAAGCCTTGTGGGACATGGCAATCCTTACAACCAGGATCCGCGCCAAGCGCCCCATAGTGAGAGGACTTCTTCAACTCCTCGTAGGGGTAAATTTCTGAATGGCAGCTGATGCAGAACTCTGTTCTTGAGACAGCGGCTTCACCCCCGAAGACCACGGCGATCAACAGGATGCCAACCACTCCCCCGACAATGAACGTACCGGCCTTCCCTGACATTATTCCTCCTCAGCCTTGTCGGACTTCACGGCTGGCTTGGCACTCTTCTGGAATTCCTCGTGGAATTTCGGTGTCGGAGGGCCCGTGAATGTCCCGGACAGCTTGTAATGCGCGTGCATCGCCTTGTCGTCGCGCACATACTTCTCAAAATCAAACGAGTACTTCTTGTCGACGGTTGGGGTAAAGGGCGTGTAGGGCTTCTTCGCACCCTTCCAAGGCGACCCTTCATAGTTCAAGTGACAGGCACTGCACTTTTCAACGAATTCAAATTCCTGTCCGGCTTCAGCCAAGGACTCACGAGGGGTTTCCTTTTGAGATTTTTCAAACGCTTCACCGGCTTTGCGGTGGATCTTACGATAGTCACTGCCGGCTCCATGGCAGGATTCACAGCTTACTCCGGTCACAAACTTCTCCGGCTCTTCTACTACGTAACCGCCCTCTTTCCCCCAGCCGGTGACGTGGCAACCCACGCAATCTTTGTCTTTGCTGTAATCCTTCTTTGGGTCAAGCTTTGCCTTGACCATAGCCTCGTCTTTTTTCTTGCCTCTTGTAGCTTTGAGCGAATCCATAGCCTTGGCATGAAGGGTCTTGTCCCACGACTCGCCTTCGCCCTTGTGGCAGTTATAACACTTCTTCCTGCCTTCAAATGTACCTTCAGCAGCAGCGGTTCCGACTAAGACAGCGAACAACGCCGTAGCGGCGAGTGCGATTGTCATGGGATGATTCACGTTAGCTCCTTTCTCCTATGAAAAACTATTTGTGGTCCTGCTTGAGCATGCACGCATGCATTACTCTATCGTGACCGTGGATGATTTTCAATAACCGTCTTTCTACTTCTGTCTTCTACGACTCAAAACATCAGTTATTCACTGGCTGTGCAGATGGAATCTTATACACCAAATAGCCTCCCTCTTTGTAGACCATCTGGAGGGGTTTAAGTTCAAGGATCAACGAGGTTGTCATGGGCAGCATTTGCGCGAGCAGCGTCTTCACACTCTTGTCATCAGTGAGGAAGTAGGCGCGCACGTTCGTCTCCGAGAGTCCATGCACCGTATGGGAGGTGAACTTGTTGTCGCCTTGCCAACGCTTTACCATCACGTTGAGTCCATGCACATCCCCACTCCCCTTCACGGTGAAGTCCTTGTAGGCGACACCGATGCCATCCGGGCGCATCATCCCGAGTTTATAGAGATCCGAGATGTGGACCACAACATAGCCTTCACGCCCACCTGTTAGTTCACGCAGGATCGCGGCACCCTCTGTTGGCTCTGCCAGTAGCGCGTCAGCAAAACGTTGAAATTTGCGCTTCTCCTCTTCGCTTGGCGCAGAGCCCCAAAAGTCGCGTTCGTATTTCGCGATGGCCTCGCTTCGCGGCCGCCAAAGTGTCGGCGTGATAAGAGGTTCACTGAGATGGGAGGTGAAGACCGTCTCTAACCCGGTCAAAAGTTGAATCTGGCGCGAAGTGTCCCACCAGGCCAGAATGGTTGCGTCTTTCGGCATATTCTTGGCAATCACTGGTGCCAACATAGACAGCTCTGAAAGCTTACTGTCGACAAAGACCATTGGTTCGCCGACGTGATTTTCCCAAGCGAGCATCACAGGCTTTGTATTTCCGCGGCGAGCTAGATAGGCGGACGCTACCGGTTCCTCCATTCCTTCTATGTGAACCTCTTGCTTGCTAATGCTTAGGTCAGACCATGGACCTAGTTCGAGCTTGGGGAACTTATCAACACCGCCCTCTTCCACCAAGCGATAGTGATACGGGGCTGGACCAGGATCGAACCACAGAAATGCAACCCAACCAAGTAAAAAAAGTCCTCCCGCCACTAGGACTATTCCTAGCGACGGGAGGAATCTACTACTTGGCCGCGTCAGCGCTGCTTCCATCGTCGGCGCGGCGTCTATTGTCACCGCTGGTTCTTCTTACGTCTGCTCCATCCGGCCAGTGCGAGGGTACCGGTCAGAAGCATGCCACCGCCGAGACTGCCGAGCGTAAACTTCCCGTCAGTGGTATCAAAATCCAGCAGGCTACTTGTCTTGGTCTGCTGTTCGAGTTTGGACACCCGCTCCATAAGAACCATTCTCTCCTTCAGCTTGGTGTCTTCGTCCATGATTTCGACATAGGCTCGGTTCATGGCTGCCCAGCCGACGGTGTAGGTGTACCCTGGATATTGGTGCGCCAGAGCTACGTGCAGTTGCACCAGGTGGTCCTCAGCCATCTCGAACAGTTTGAGCTCGATGGCTGTAGGGCTATTGTTCTTCGACCAGTAGATCTGCCAGAACTGGTCGAACAAGGCCTTAGCCGGTGCTGGAGGGGCAGGCCTGTTGTTCTTCTGCCCGGTGAGGAGTCTAGCCTCGTACTGTTTATGGACGACGTTGTGCGCCTCATCATATTTATCAAGTCCATGAGACGTGCCGTTATCCATAAACTCTAACCATGAGCGTGCGAAAGTCTCTGAGTGGCACGTTGTGCAGGTCTTGACCCACGCATCCAGTCGCTTCATACCCCATTCGCCAAATACAGGCTCTCTAATGCCAGGCACGAATGGATAGTTTGCCCAACGAACCTTACGCACCGTATTGTGGGTGAATTTGCCCTGGTACTCCATATGACAGCTCTGGCAGGTCGGGAACTTCTGTCCACCCTTCAGAACTGCATCCTTGAGCTGTACATTAAAATTCCATCTGCCCTTAGAAGCCTGGTAGCCCAGCCCATGCTGCGAGGCGTTGTAGGCTTCATAGTTGTTGTGATCGGCCCCGCTGTGACAGGTACCGCAGGCTTCAGGCTTGCGGGAGTCGGCCACCGAGAATTCGTGCCTGGTATGGCAGTTGTCGCACTTATTCTGGTTGGTGTGGCACATGGTGCAGCCGTCAGCGATCTCGCGCTGCGACATTCCGGCGTAGATGTCCGTCTCAACGTTAGCCCTGTAATCCAGCGCGTGTGACGGACGGCCCCTTGGCCACTGGTTCTTGGGCCATAAAATCGTGTCGCGCTCGGACTCGCGCTCGGCATATTCTAGTAGATGGCAATTGCCGCAGACATCAGAGGTAGTCATCTTGATATCCACGCGATGGTCAGCCTTATTCTTGGTGTTGATGCCCACGTGGCAATCGATGCAGCTGACTTCCTTCAAGTTCTCTTTTGGACCGAGCTTACCAAGCGAACGCAGGTTTGTCTCGACTTCTTCCAGCTTCGCCTTCTTGTAGAAGGTGTCGTCGTTCGGGGTCAGCTTGCGAATCTTGTCTAGATTGGCGTGTGTGCTTCTCTTCCACATGGCCACCCAACCTGGCGACTCATCGGTGTGGCATTTCACGCATTGCTCGCGTGTCGCAACTTCCTTGACCGATGTCGGGGGCTTGTAGAACGACATTGGATCGAAGTACTTACTCATTGCGATCGGCTCCCAGTACTGGCCGTACTGCCCTTTCCCTGCGCCTCTACCTGGATCCAGCCAGCGCTTCGTCAAGGCCTCATGAAACTCCTTGGGGCTCGCGGACCGATCAATGTTCAGCGCCTCGAACGTTTCTTTCGGGACACTAGGGTACTGCGCATGCACTGGTGCGGCAAGCAACAAGCCGCAGACAACCATGGCATACTTTGCAAAATGCTTTACGGTCACAGTAATACTCCTTCCGTATATGATGGGCAGCCTGCACTGTCCTTCAAACAATACTTCTGGACACAATACATCACGATGATGTGGTTATAGTTTTCTACTTTAGGTTACTCAGAATACCTTAAAAGAATGCGGTCGGAATATAACTGAGGTCCACCACACTGTCAAGATATTTCCCATGAAAAATATCCAAACGAGCGCCGTGCAACTCAGCGACAAACTTAATGGATAACACAACCTCTACGGGCGCTCTCGGTCAATAACGACAGTAATGTTTTCCGTTCCTGGTTTAATAGGCTGACTCATCCCTTCCAGATCACCACTTCCAGGCATCGCTTGTCCGGATTTCGACAATCGGGCCACGATGACCACTGTATCGATGTCCGACAGCTTTCGAGACGGCATAGGACTTGTCGAGTCATCGAGCCGGAAGGTGAAGGGTAAGTCATTCTTCGATGCCCGCACGATCGACACCGGCATTGGTGGACCGGCGACATCCTTCGCAAAAACAAAGAGTGTATCCGGAAGTGTTTTGCCAGCCAGGCTCGGCCCCAACACCACCTTGCCCGTGATCGCACGCGACGCACCGGCCTTTTTGACCGAAGGATGATCCGCCGGCATGGCCGATTGCGCCATCGGCGCATTCGCCGCGGCCATCAACGGAGCACCACCCATCCGCCGTTTCGCGTCGTCAATAGCGGCCGCGATTTGCTCGGTAAATTCCGGCTCGGAATCTGGAGGCAAGTTCGCACGCGCCCGTTCCCAATCTTTGACGGCAAGGACGAAATCCTTACGATTGTAGGCCACGGTGCCCGCCAGCATCAGGGCTTTCACGTGATTGGGATCAACCTTCAAAGCCTTTTCGATCAACGTCTCCGGTTTGCCTTCGAGCTTGCGCCCCTGGTGAACGGCAAGCGCATCGGCATAATCAGCAAGCATATCCGCATTGTTCGGATTCAGCTTGAGAGCCTTCTCGAAAGTCGGAACGGCATCGGCATACCGCTCCATGGCCATATAAGAGCGCGCCAGCATGGTCCAGCCTGTGGCATCATTGGGATTCTGCTCCAGCTTCTTCTTGAGCTTGTCGACCATCGCATTGAGCCCCTCGGTCATTTGGCGCTCATTGTCGGCACCGGTCTGAGCCGACATCGACGACGCCGTCGGGTGCGTCATCGCGGCTGGATTGCCCAATGTCCAATAGAGCACGCCACTGGCTGCCGGAATGGCCAACACTAACGACAGTGCGACAAGCCGAATATTCACGAGCCCTCCGGACAGCATCGATGATGTTTCGGTGGAACCAGTCTCCTCCAACACCCGGCGCTCCAGCTCATGTCGAGCCGTCTGATACTGGTCATCCGTCAGCAGCCCGTTAGTGAGATCTTGTTCCAGCTCAGAGAATTGCTGTCGATACACCGGCAACGTTTTTTCCTGTTCATTGGTCAGCTGTACTGGGCGCTTCAACAACGGGCGCACGATTAATCCCAGGACGGATACGGTCATGGCGGACACAATCGCCCAGAATGTCACGGTCATGATCGCTTCTCTCCTTCTGCCAAGAGTTGTTCAACGCGTCGATGTTCTTCATCCGTCACCGACGCTTCGGCCACCGTACGTGACCGGCGTCGCAACGTCATGACCAGCGCCGTTACCCCGATCGCCATTAAGACAAACGGTCCCACCCACAGCAGCGTGGTCGTGGCTTTTAACGGCGGTCGATACAGCACAAAGTCTCCGTATCGCGACACAAGAAACTCAATGATCTCCGGGTCGCTCATATTCTTGGCGATCATCTCTCGGACTTCCCGACGCAGGTCTTCTGCCAGTGGAGCGCTCGAGTCGGCCAAGGTTTGATTTTGACAGACCAGACATCGCAGCTCGACGGCGAGGTGCTTGAGTCGCGCCTCGGCGACGGGATCATCGGTCAATGGCCTGGCTTCCCCAGCCCAAGCCGACCCGGACACACACAATATGATGAGCATCACCCATTTCATTCGGATTCAAGCTGCTTCACAAGTGGAAGAATCTTCTTCTCGACCGTATCAGGATACAACGGTCCGATCTGCTTATAACGAATCACGCCCTGCTTGTCGATGACGTACGTTTCAGGAACTCCGTAGACTCCAAAATTGATACCGACTCGTCCGACCTCATCCACGCCAACGACCGAATACGGGTTGCCCCCTCGCTGCAACCAGGTTAGCGCTTCTTCCCGCTGATCCTTATAGTCCATCCCATAGATCGTGACCTGTCCCGACTGAGCCAGGTCCATCAACACCGGGTGTTCCGTCTTACAGCCGCTACACCACGAGGCCCAGAAATTGAGCAGCCAGACCTTTCCCTTAAGATCCGCCGGCGAGAATACTTTTTCTTGATCGTAGAGTTGAGGCTGAGAGAATTCTGGCGCCACTTTTCCGACCAACGGAGATGGAATTTCTCGCGGATTGAGCGTGAGTCCGATGCCCAGAAAACCGACGACCACGACAAAGATAGATAACGGCAGAAGAAACCGATTCATGCCACTTTTCGCCTAACCGCTCGCGTGGGTACAGGCACAACCGGTTCTTGCCGGCGCCATGCCAATCGATACCGGCGATCACTGATGGCCAGTGCGCCGCCCAACGCCATGATAAAACACCCACCCCAGATCCAATCGATGAACGGCTTATGATAGAGCCTCACACTCCAAGCCCCGTCGTCGATCGGCTCTCCCAATGACACATAGAGGTCGCGCAACAACCCCGGATCAATGGCGGCTTCGGTCATGATTTGATTCTGAACGGGGTAGCGTCGCTTTTCAGGATACAAGACCGTGGTTTCACGACCATCCCGACTCACATGAAAGGTCCCACGAGCTGCCGTATAATTTGGCCCAACCACATCCTGAGTCCCATCGAATCGGAACGTATAGTCGCCAATACTTGCCGTCTCACCCACATTCATCCGCACATCTTTTTCAGTTTCAAACCCCTTCACCATCGTCACGCCGACGATAAAGACCGCAATCCCACAGTGCGCGACGAGCATCCCCCAGTATGATCTGGGCACCGAAGCCAAACGTTCGACGAGACTATTCCCGTTCACATGAGTCAACCGTTCACGCAGCCCAACCGCAGACGTCGTCACAATCCAAATGGCCAGGAGCAGGCCGAGGCTCAGCAGGGGCGTCCAGTTCCCCATAACAATCGGTAACGTGAGTGCGGACACAAGACTGACCCCGAATGCCCACTTCAACCGCTTCGCCAAATCAGGCACACTCGCCTTCTTCCATTGGGCCAACGGGCCAATTCCCATTAAAAATATTGCCGGAACCATTAATGGCACGAAGACGGAATCGAAGTACGGAGGTCCGACAGAAATTTTCCCGAGATCCAGAGCGTCTAAAAACAAGGGGTAGAGTGTGCCTAACAGCACCGAGCCCATCGCGGCCACCAACAACACGTTGTTGGCTAACAGCATGCCCTCTCTCGACAACATCGCGAAGCTGCCACCCAATCCAACCTTTGGGGCGCGCCACGCGTACAAGGCCAACGACCCACCAATGACGATTGCCAAAAAGACCAGGATGAAGAGACCTCGCTTCGGATCAGTGGCAAACGCATGCACGGAGGTCAACACGCCGGAACGAACGAGAAACGTCCCCAGGAGGCTCAATGAGAAGGCCATGATGGCGAGCAAGACTGTCCACACCTTGAACCCGCCCCGCTTGTCGGTCACAGCCAATGAATGCACCAAGGCCGTTCCCGCTAGCCACGGCATGAAGGAGGCGTTCTCAACCGGGTCCCAGAACCACCACCCACCCCATCCGAGCTCGTAGTAGGCCCAGCCGCTTCCCAACGCAATACCGACCGTCAAAAAACACCAGGCAACCGTCGTCCATGGCCGAGACCAACGGGCCCAGGCTGCATCAAGATTCCCCCCTAATAAAGCAGCGATGGCAAACGCGAAGGCCACCGAAAAACCAACGTACCCCATGTAGAGCATCGGCGGATGGATCACCATCCCTGGGTCCTGCAAGAGCGGATTCAAGTCCCGTCCCTCAGCAGCAGCAGGAATCAGCCGCTCAAACGGATTCGATACCGTCAACATGAACAAAAGAAATCCCACACTGACCAGACCCATCACGCCAAGAATGCGGGAGCGCGTGGTCTCAGGGAGATGGCCAGAAAAAAGGGTCACCGCAAACATCCAGAGGGTCAGGATGAAGGTCCATAACAGAAGAGACCCTTCATGCGCACCCCAAATCGCCGCCAACCGATAATGGAGTGGAAGTTGTGAATTTGATGTCGCGGCCACATACAGCACGGAGAAATCCTTGTCGGCGAAAGCATAGGCTAGACAGCCGAACGCAGTGAGGACCAATAGGAATTGGGTGCGCGCCGCAGGTTTCGCCACAGCCATCAGGCCCGAGTTCCCGACAGCGGCACCGTAGATGGGGAGAATGCCCTGCACCAGCGCGACGCAGAGCGCGAGAATCAAGGCAAAATGACCGATTTCTGGAATCATAGCGACCCTTTTCTACCATCAGGAACAACGAGTGATTTGCTTTGTTGGGCACCGGAGGCCTTGGCCTTCGCTAGCGCTTCCGCCACTTCTGGGGGCATGTAATTCTCATCGTGTTTTGCGAGGACTTCGCTGGCGACAAACGTGCCGTCGACACCCAATTGCCCTTGCGCAACGGCTCCCTTCCCTTCCTTGAATAGGTCAGGGAGAATCCCTTTGTACGTCACCGGCAAGCGCTTCGCCGTATCAGTCACGATGAAATGGACGGTCAGACCATCATTCTCACGAACCAGGCTGCCGTCTTCAACCATCCCACCGATCCGGAAGCTACGCCCTTGCGGAGCTTCTCCGCTGACGACTTGCGTGGGGGTGAAAAAGAACACGAGATTGCTCTGGAAGGCGTTTAAGATCAGCACGGTCGCCACACCCAAGACAAGCAACCCCAGACCAATAAAGGCAAAACGTTTATGTCGCGGTTTCATCCATGCCTCCTAACAACGCCGCACGCTGCTCGGCGCGCGCGGCAACTCGTCGACGCCACAGGGCCAGGACCTCCCATAGCATGCACAAGGCCGTGGCGAGAAACGAGGTCCAGACATAGAGGCCATAGCCTCCCATCGCAAAAAATTCCGACGCACTCCCCCACTGCATCAGCGAGCCTCCACGGCTTCCTGGATCACAGCCAGCTTCTCATCCCAGACCGGTAGCGAGTCCCGCTCGACCACGATGCATCGCACGCGGGCGAGGATGACGGCAATGCTATAGAGCCAGAACGCGACCGTCATGATGAGCATCGCCATCAACATAGTCGCCGCCATTTTCGACCCCGTCGACATGCTGACTGAGGCGCCTTGATGCAAGGTATTCCACCATTGTACCGAAAAATAGATGATCGGCACATTGACGACACCGACCAACGAAAAGACCGCACTCGAGCGGTCGGCGCGACGCATGTCATCGATCGACGTCCGCAAGAGCATGACCCCCGCATACTGGAATAAGAGGATGAGCTCCGAGGTCAGTCTGGCATCCCACACCCACCAGGCACCCCATGTCGGTTTCCCCCACATCGCTCCGGTCAGCAACGCCAAGAACGTAAACATGGCTCCAGTAGGCGCAATCGCCTGCGCCATCATAAAAGACAATCGGGCATTGAGTCCCATTCCGACACCGGCCCAGATCGCCATGACCACATAGAGAAACATGGACATCCAGGCTGCGGGAACGTGAACAAAGATGATCCGGTACGATTCCCCCTGCTGAAAATCAGTGGGCGCGACGAAGAACCCCATATAGAGCCCGACCCCCATCAGCGCCACCGCCACAACCGCGAACCAGGGGATCAGCCGACCTGCTAGGGGATAAAAAGCTTGTGGTGCCGAATACTTCGACCAATTCACGTTGATGAGATCCTTCTATTCCAACGCAATACGTATCGCCGCTGCCGTGGCCCAGGGCGCCAGAAAGAGCGAGAGCACCAGACTGGCCCCAAGCAGCGACAGATTTGCTTCGCCACCGACTCCAGCCATACTACCCGTGACGGCGCCGGCCCCAAAGATCAACACTGGAACATAGAGTGGAAGCACCAGGAGGGCAACCAGTAGACCACTCCCCCGCACGCCAAGGACCAACGCGGCACCGATCGCACCAATCATACTCAACGTCGGCGTCCCAAGCAAGAGCGACAACACCAACACTCCCAGGGGTTCTCCATCTAAGCCGAATTGGAGGCCAAGGAGCGGCGAGAGCAACACCACGGGTAACCCGGAGATCAGCCAGTGCGCGAAAACCTTTCCGGCCACCAGGACCGCCAAGGGCTGGGGAACCAAGACCATCTGTTCGAGGGCCCCATCCACATAATCCGCCGTAAACACGCGTGAAAGCGACAATAAACAGGCTAACAAGGCCGCGACCCACAGCACGCCTGGGCCGATCGTTTTCAACACCGCCGGCTCCGGACCGACGCCCAAGGGAAAGAGGCTGGCCACGATAACGAGAAAGAACACCGACATCGCCGCATCTGAACGACGCCGCATCGCAAGCAAGAGATCCCGCTTGACGACGCCACTGACGGCCTCCCACATACTGGAGCGGTTCATCCAGCCAGCCTCAGGTGTTGCAGCCGCTCTGCGGGAAGCGCGACCTCTTGGTGCGTGACCAAGACCGCCAGTCCTCCACGTTGTACATGCGTAAGCAGCCGCTGCGTCACCACACTCGTAGAGGCCGCGTCGAGAGACGTGAACGGTTCATCCAACAGCCACAGGGGGCGCGTAGAGAGCCAGAGCCGCGCCAGGGTGACACGGCGCTTCTGGCCTTGTGAGAGCACCTTGGACGGCAAATGATGAATGGGGCGCTTCAGCCCGATCGCCTCCAAGGCTTCCTTCGCTCCCTTGTTGGAACAAGGTTCCCCGGCCAGGGACGTGGCACTCATCAAATTTTCCAACGGAGTCAGATCGTCCTTGATCCCGTTCAGGTGCCCAAGATATGTCAGTTGCCCCGCATAGAGTTCTTTGAGTTGATGGATATCCTGACCATCCCAGAGAACCGAACCTTCCTCCGGGGGCAACAGGCTGGAGAAAATCCGGAGCAGGCTAGTTTTTCCGCTGCCGTTCTCACCCACCACAGCCAACAGGGTTCCCGGCTCAACCTTGACATTGAGATTCGAAAACAGCCGACGCTCACCTCGACGGCAACTGAGTCCAACAGCTTGCAACATAAGGGCTACTCAACAGGAAAAGGTCGAGAGTAAGGGAACAGCGCGTGGAAAAACAAGGGGCGAGAAGCCCTGCTTGCACTCAGAGTGGTCATCCTATTAACCTGTCCTGTACGGCTAGATTGAGAATCTGCCACAGTGAATACCATATGGTATCTATATCGTGAAGGAGAGCTGAAGCATGAGCCAACTGGTCTGTATCGCATTTAAGGATTCCAGCACGGCCGATCGAGTGCTGAACGAACTGCGGGCCATGGAAACTGACTATATCCTCGACCTGGAAGACGCGGTCATCGTCGTCCGCGATTTGGATGGGAAAGTCCATCTGAAGCAGTGCGTCGATGTGTTCGGCGGTGCGACCACACATGGTGTGTCGCTTGGCGTGTTGTGGGGAGGGCTGATGGGGTTGCTCTTTATGAACCCCTTGGCTGGCCTGATCGGCAGCCTCGCCGGCGGGGCGGGGGCCGGAGCCGTGGCCACTGCAGCCAGTGAGTTTGGGTTATTGAGCGACTATGGGATTCCGGATAATTTCATCAAGGAATTGGGCAGCACGATCAAACGGGGCACCTCAGCCATCTTCTTGTTGATTCGCAGCGTTGACGAAGACAAGGTGCTGGCCAGGATTTCACCACACGAAGGAACGATTCTCAAGACGTCACTCAGTAAGGAGCATGAGGAGAAACTCCGGACGGCCCTCACACACGAACACAAACAAAAGATAGCCAAAGCCTAATAGTGCTTCCCAGAATGACGTTCGTCCTTGCGCGCAGGCTCGGGACGAACGTCAGGGACGCGACCTATCTTGACATTCAGCCCTTCTGCTTCCCATCCAACAGACAACTGACGTTCATATCCCCCATGACGTTGATCGCCGTACGACAGCGATCGAGAAACCAATCCACGGTCAATAAAACCGGGATGTATTGCACGGGTAGTCCGACAGCAGTAAAGACCATGGTCATCGTCACCAGACCAGCTTCTGGAATACCGGCGGCGCCGACCGAAGCAACAATGCTCGTCAGCACGACCAACAGTTGCTGCTGGAAGCTCAGGTCCATCCCGATCATTTGCGCGATGAAGAGCGCCGCCATCGCCTCATACAGTGCGGTGCCATCATTGTTAAAATTTGCGCCGACCAGCGCCCCCATGCTGGCGGACTGCTCGCGCAATCCCACGCGCTCCTTAAGCGCTGCGTAGGTCACTGGCATTGTCGCCGTCGAGCTAGCTGTGGAGAAGGCCATAACCAGTGCATCACGACCCCCACGCAGCAATTCGCCAGGACGCACCCACGAACCAAATCGGATACGGAGGAGGTAATACCCTGCCTGAATCGCGAGTGCGAGCAACACGCTCACCACAAAGATCCCAAGCGCCTTGAACGGAGCGAAGCCTTCCGTCCCCACGATACTCGCGACAATGCCAAAGACCGCCAACGGCACAACCGTGATAATCCAGTGCAAAATCTTGATGAGCGATTCCAGGAAGAGCTCGACGAGATGTCCGACTGTTCCAAGCGGCCGGTCGCGCTCCTTGCGGAGAGCCATCCCAAACGCCACGGCGATGAAGATGATACCGATCACCTTTCCATCGTCACCGAGTGGCCCCAGCAGACTCTTAGGCACATTCTCAAGAAAGAGAGCGAGCGGATTGGCGGATTTTACCGTTTCGTCGTGTTGTTGTGGCGGTGTGAGGCCCGCCCCTTGCCCTGGCTGGATCACGTTGGCGACCGTCAGACCAACCAAAATCGCGACTAACGTGTTGAGCAGCAACAACCGTGGCAACCGCGCCGCAAGTGGCCCACCGAGTTGTGTCGTCATGAACGTGTGCACAATCGCCGCAAGGATCAGCGCGGGCGCGAGAGCCCCGAGGAGTCGCAACACGAGCTTCCCCGGAACCGCGAGGACCGCCGCCTCGCTTCCCAGCAGGACCCCCACCATGACGCCGAGGACCAAAGCGATCACGATGCGCGCATAGAGCGGGACACTCTGCCACCGCGCAAATACGCTCATCTATACCAGTCTCCCACTACCGGTGACACACGACACCATAATGACATACTGAGACCAACGGCTGATCGAATGAGGTGATGGCGCCCAGGAGTCAGGCTGCCGCTGCGGTATTGACGCTCCCTGATCGTCTTACAGCCATATCAATGCAGTAACTAATCCAAGAGACCTGCTATGACCAAACACCACTCACTACCCTCAAAACCATGCAGTCGCTGCATGTAAAACAATACCGAACGATTCAATGCGCACAACTATATAGCACTCTTCAAATATTCCCGATTGTCGATGGGAGCAATCACTCAAATATTTCAAACGTTCACGAAACCCTTCACTACTTCAAGAACACAGAACTGCAAAAATTCTATAACAGGCTAATTTATTTGATCTATTCCGTCTGGACACAAGCGGCACAGATACTGCGTGTTCTTCACTATCGTCAAGGCTTCAAAACTAGCCTTCAGCGTGGCAGCATTAACACAGTTACAACCAACCGTGCAGAGGATCTAGCTGGTTTTCGGCACGGAGTATTCATATTAGCAATTATCGAAAGGCTCAAAAATGAAATACCTATCATCATTTTGGTTTGGGAAAACAGTATTTGTGGCCGGTGCGACCGGTTTCTTTGGAGGCTGGCTGGTTCGCAAGCTCCTCCAGAACGGCGCAGATGTCGTCACCCTAGTCCGTTCAGATAAGCCGAACTCCCAGTTCTTTCTGGAATCGCTCGATGACTCCACACACGTGTACCGAGGCGATATTACCGACCAAGCCCTGATTGAACGGATATTTGCTGAGCATCCGATTGAAGTATTTTTTCATGCGGCGTACGGTGCGGATGTTCATCGGGTACTCGATGAACCGTTGGAATGCTTCCGCTCCTCGGCAGTCAGTACGTGGCAAATTCTCGATTTTCTCAGAACGAATCACCCACACTGCATTTCCGTCATCAGTTCGACCGACAAGGTATACGGCCGCCAGCCGATCCCGTACCGGGAGGAGTTTGCGCTCCAGCCGTTACACCCATACGAAGCCGCAAAGGCTGCACAAGATCATGCCGCCCAATGCTATGGAAAGGTTTTCAAATGCCCGGTGGCCGTCACCCGCTGTGGGAACTTCTTTGGCGGCTACGATTTCAACTTGACCCGTTTGATTCCTGGAGTCGTGCAGAGCATCTTGCAGGGCGAGATTCCAACGCTCCGGTCCAACGGCAGGTTCACACGTGATTTTCTGTACATTGAGGATGCCGTAGAGGCGCAGTTACTGTTGGCCCAACGGCTTTCGGAAGATGAGTCTCTCTACGGAGAAGCGTTCAACTTCTCGTACGGAGAGCACATTGAAGTGATCGACATTGTGAAACAGATTTGCCACCTGCTCGACGTGCCGGCGGAAGTGGTGGTGAATGAGAAGAGCACCGTGGAAATACCGAACATGCAGCTCTCCTGCGAAAAGGCTGAACAGCGTCTGAATTGGACGCCTTTATACAATTTCACAACCGGCCTTGAACGCACGGTGAACTGGTACCGCGAGCAGTTCATCACGTCATCAGTGAAGAGCTACAATTGGCTCGAAAGGACGATGGCCTCGTAGGCTGCAGAAAAACTAGCGGGGCGGGGGACCATTGAGTCATACCTGGATGATGACTGCCCATGGCGCAGGCTGGTGGATCCCCGCGGTCACGAAGCGTCGGGAGGCGGTCCGAACGGTCGCCATGGTGCGATCGAACAGGGAAAGCGCGGCGGCGACGTCTAGCTAGCCTGGCGCGTCTTGGATACCCGCAGTCGTTCGATCACGACTCCACGCCCACACTCCTGCTTCTGCCGCCATTCTGGCTCGAACTGGATTCAACACGCGACATAGCGGCGTGGGCGAGCCATGAGACCAGACACGACGGTCCTGGAAGTACACAATCAAAAACTGAGCCCGCTTTCGTTTCTCCCTAAATTGTCTTGAGCCCTACCCGCAAGATCGCTTACCCTACATAAGATCTAAAGCCTGATTGATATCAGGCCTATCGCAGTCATACACAAAAGAAAGGACAGCTCATGCGCGTTATTGTTTCCTGTTTGGCAACCCTACTCTGCCTTGGAACCGCTGGGGCATTCGCGGCAGCCCCAGAGCTCAAGACCGAGGAACAAAAAACACTCTATGCATTAGGTTTGGCCATCAACCAATCGCTCAGCAATTTCACCTTGAACGAAGCTGAATTTGAAATCGTGAAGTCCGGCCTCACAGATGGGTTCTCAAAACAGCCCCCCAAGGTAGACCTCAAAGCGTTTGGCATGAAGATTTCAGAGCTGCAACAGGCCCGCGCTGCGGTTCTTGCAGAAGCGGAAAAGAAAGCGGGAGCCGCCTTCCTTGCAAAAGCCGCGGCAGAATCCGGCGCCAAGAAAACCGAGTCCGGGGCGATTCTCAAGACCATCAAGGAAGGGACCGGCGCCACGCCGAAAATCATCGATATGGTCAAGGTGCACTATCAAGGAACCTTGATCGATGGAACAGTGTTCGATAGTACCACCAACCAGAGCGAGCCGGTCCTGTTGAGAGTGAATGAAATGAGCAAGTGTTGGGTGGAAGGGATCCAGCACATAAAAGTCGGCAGCAAGAGCAGGTTGGTCTGCCCGTCGAGTCTCGGCTATCGCGACAAGGGCTTGCCCCCGCTTATCAAGCCCGGCGCCACGTTAGTATTCGAGATCGAACTTTTCGAAATCATTGCTCCCAAGTAGCTGCACGCAACAAGTTCGCACGAGGGCGAGCGGGATATGCGCCCGCTGCCCTCGCGTTCTTTCCATCGAGGTCACCATGATGGTCACCCATAAGTCGGCTCATAGGTGACCTCACTCTACTAACACCGACCTCTGCCTCTTGTCGCTCTGTGTGAGGCACACCACATTTGTTCTTGACGGCACCCGGCTCTCAGCGTAGCCTCCCGCCGGGCTTTCATCAGCAGGAGAATATGACAGTGGAGGAATGGCGCTAT
The DNA here is from genome assembly GCA_005116965.1 of Nitrospira sp. Taxonomy (GTDB): domain Bacteria; phylum Nitrospirota; class Nitrospiria; order Nitrospirales; family Nitrospiraceae; genus Nitrospira_D. Next base: position 106,833 of record SWDG01000026.1, read on the forward strand.
CGCCTCATTGCGGGCATCGGTTTCGTCACGATCGCATGGCTGGCCTGGGTCACAGGGAAGCGCAATCGGCCGAACTGGAGGACCATTGGGGGCAGCGTGGCATTGGCTTGGGGTCTCGGCATCGTGTCCTTTTGGTTTCCAGGCTCCCGCTGGCTCTGGAGCATGATCAACGATCTGGTGGTCGCCGTGCTCACCGCCTCGCAGAAAGGCACGGTGTTTCTTCTTGGGCCCCTCGCACTTGGTCCTAGCCAGACGTTGCCGGATGGGACGGTCTCAATCGGGTTCATCCTGGCAGCACAAGCGCTGCCGGCAGTCGTGTTCTTTGCCGCCTTGATGGCGGGTCTCTACTATATGGGCGCCATGCAAGCGATCGTGGGATTGTTTGCCCGGCTCTTTTACCGAACCATGGGCTTATCAGGGGCCGAGTCGCTCTCGGGCGCTGCGAACATCTTCGTCGGGATTGAGGCGGGCTTGATCATCCGTCCCTACCTCGCAGCCATGACGCAGTCAGAACTGCTTCTGGTGCTGACATGCATGATGGCAACCGTGGCGAGCACCGTCATGGGCATCTATGTGTCGGCGCTACAACAGACAGTGCCTCAGATCGCCGGGCATTTGATTTCTGCGTCAATCATTTCGATTCCTTGTGCAGTGCTCATCAGCAAGCTCGCATGTCCCGAAGATGGACAGCCCGTGACCCTGGGCGGCGTGCCCTCTGAACCTACCGGCGGGAACTCATCTCCTGCATCCGACAGTGACGCAAACCCACCGCCCTCCAACCTCATTGTCGCGTTGATCGATGGCGCAGGACAGGGGATGAAAATGGCTGTCGGCATTGCCGCCTTACTGATCGTGTTTCTTGGATTGGAAGCGTTGGTAGATTTGGCGCTGGCACAGCTTCCGACAATCGGTGGGACGCCGCTCTCCATCACGCGAATCCTCGCCTGGCTGACCTGGCCGTTCGCCGTCCTCCTCGGTCTCCGTCCTGAGGAATGGCAGATCGGTGCGGATTTGCTGGGGTCACGGTTTATCGAGACGGAAGTCACGGCATATTTCAAGTTGGCCGCATTGCAATCCGCGTCTCCTCCACCGCTCTCTCCACGGTCCCTCACAGCGATGACCTATGCCCTCTGTGGATTCGTGCATGTGGCGAGCATGGGCATCTTTGTCGGTGGCATCTCCGCATTAGTCCCGCATCGGGCGAAAGATATCTCGCTGCTTGGCCTGCGTGCCTTATGGACCGCATTTTTGGCGACGTTGCTGACCGGTTGTATTGCCGGCGTCCTCGCAGCTTCCTAGAAAGTGCTCTCATTGATCCCTGTTCAGTCTCGTACCAGCGGACGAACCGTTCTCACGTTAGTCGCTCTCTTCACAATACCAGCGCATGAATGATTCGCGAATCGGCATTCAGATAGAGCGCCTCGATTAAACGGACATAGACGTCAAACGGCGTAAGACTTGTGTTTCGTTGAATTGACGCAAGATCCTGCCTATACTGCCGTCATGAATCCTGACGCACAACGATGGCACGAACTCGCCCTGTATGACCTCGGGACAGCGGACGCGATGCTGTCCGCAGGTCGGTATCTCTATGTGCTGTTCTGCTGCCAACAGGCGATCGAGAAAGATCTGAAAGGACTTATCGTCGAGCGCTGTGGTATGTTCCCTCCCCGCACGCATGATCTGGCCAAGCTGGCTCATGTGGCCAAGATCACACCGGACGAGGGTCAGGACCTCTTTCTCAGGACACTCACAAAATACTATATTGGCACACGGTATCCCGAAGAGGTGCGGACACTCGCAGACGAGGCAACGAGAGAACTCGCGACTCGCTTACTGGCGCAGACCAAGGAGCTCCTCCGATGGCTCGAAACTTTATCGAGATAGAAACAGTCGCAAGCCGAACCTTGACCCTGCTGAAGGAACGAATCCCGGTCACGCAGGCCTACATCTTCGGATCTCATGTCGAAGGTGTTCCCGATGAGAACAGCGACATTGATATTGCGGCCTTTAGCCCCGCCGCAGATGCAATGGATGCCGCCACAAGAGTTGCGCTGATTGTCGATGTGGAACGGCAAGTGGGCGCGTCTGTCGAGCTGCACTTATACGGAGCCAGTCAATACGCTGAAGCCCGCCCCACCAATTTCTTTGGGTATCTGCTCACCCACGGTAAGCCGATTCGCTAACCGGTTGCTCATACATCGTGCCGAGTGACGACCAGGCAATGAAAAACGCCGGGATCACGAAGAGCTGCTCCACAGACACAAACGACAGAACGAGGACACGCCTGAGTCCGACAACTTTCATGGCAGGAGGATTTCGGTTTTCCTTCTTCTCCCTAAAGAGACACAACCGCATGTTCATGTGTACTCTGAAATCGGAGAGGCGAAATTCTGGCTTGATCCTTCCGTGGAACTGACCAAGAACTCTGGTATGACAACTCGTCAGATCCGGGCAGCCAAGACCTGAATCGAGGAGCATGAGGATGAAATCCGCAGCGCTTGGCAGACACATTTCGGAAGCTGAGGTGACCAACATCTCCAAGCACGGGTTCTGGCTACTGCTGGCTGATGAGGAACTGTTTGTTGCGTTCAAAAACTTCCCCTGGTTCAAAGACGCCTCCATCTCGGAGATCGTGCGAGTGGAATGGCCACATCCCCATCACCTCTATTGGCCAGATCTTGATATTGATCTCGCAGTCGCCTCTATCAGAGCCCCAGAGAACTTCCCGCTCATCTCAAAGAAAACACGCTCAGCCAAGCCACCAAACCGACAAACGAAACTCAAGCGCGGCTAACCCATCCATTCCGGCGAGTCCAATCCCCACCTCGATCAACAGCAGGCTTTTGACGAGCGTGAACACGGCGATGGTTGCGATGCCGACCTGATGAGAACGTGTCGCCTTGCTGTGGAGGGTAGACGGTTGAAGAATGCGTGCCTGGTGGCGGGAGTGCCTCAGGATCAAGATCAACGGTATTTCAATTCATCGTCAGATCGCAAGGCCCGACCGTACGTGAGTTCTAAACTACCAACCATGTGTTCCGAGACCAAAGACCTCGGGTATAACATGCTGTGGCAAGGTGCAGCGGAAGGCCACTAACGGAAGCGGATCTCTTTGTTCATCTCGTATTTGGCAAGAGTGTTAAAGCAACGGAGAACGACGATGCACATAAAGATAGTGGGCGGTACTGATTCTTTGGGAGCCGGAGAGACTAGGGCGCATGCTGGCCTGCTGGGGGTGTGGGTCGACAAAGGTGAGTCGGATCTCTTCCCACACGAAAGACTCCCGACCACTTTCTTCACACATGATGACCCTATCCTCTCCGACCATCCGGCCATCCTAGTGAGAACCGGCAGTCTACCAACGAAGAGGACATTGTCACTTTGGGATTATAACCTCTTGTCCAGCTATTTAAGACGCACTACACTAGGTGCCAGTACTTCCCTGTTGATAGGTATGAAATGTCTGCATATGGAGATGCCACCTGTAGTAAGGCGAGTTTTTTTCATCTGAGTGCCAAGCATCCTCATCATAAGGAAACATTTCCAAGTCTCCTGCCTTAAATTCTCGGCCACCTTGCCCCTGCACATATACTAGTTGCTTTTTCTCATCACACAATCGACCAGGTTCTAGCGGCACTTTGAAAATAATATCACTGGGGGGCTCGTCCTTTGACTCTGCCCAATGACGAACCCATAGTACGAGCTGAAGGTAAGGCCGCATGCTGGTTGCATCACGCTCCCATGAGCATGAAAGCGTCAACGATCCGCCCGTCATAACGTCCGATTCAAAGGCCCACAGGTTCCTACCTCGTGTCTTGTCGAATCTCC
>SWDG01000026.1:110763-142926 GCA_005116965.1 Nitrospira sp.
CATGGCCCCCTTCCAGCAAGAGGAAGGTCTGATAGTCCGTAGCGGACAAGTTCAGATCACGGAGGATGCGTTGCGCCGGCTCGGATTGGAGTGTCCCAAACTTGAACTGCCCGGCTGGATCATGCGCAATCGTAAAGCTCACCCAGGCATTGCACCAGTTGCAGACCCCGTCGAAGAGAATCAGCCGTTCGTACTTGGTCCATTCATGCACAGAGGAATCGAGCTGATCGTTCATCAACCGCCTCGCGTAGGACCTCCGGATGAGAAGCGGCTTCAATACCGATACCCAATCGAGACCACGGCGAAGTGGAACCAGCCGAAGGCGAACCGCTCACCGTTATCCACCCCGCCTTCAAACGTGCGATATCCCGCCGAGACCGACCAATGGTCGGTGAGATCGTGGCGGATCTTCGCGGCGGCATCGAAAGCGCGTCCTTGCGGAGCCACGAGCCCATCCACATCCACAACGGCCATCCAGCGTGGCGCGAAGCGATATTCCGCATTCACGCTCAGTAGCGGCACGAAACCGACGTTGCTATCAGTGGCTGTCGAGCCGGCTTGCCTCAACTCGACTTTGGCGTCGCGAATGAAGGCCGTGGCGCCGGCACTGACCCGCCACGTTGATGATTCGTAGAAGAGATAGCGATAGGTCACTCGGTAGGAGTCGAACTTGTAGTCTGATTCCACGGGAGCACCGGGCGCAAAGCTGCCTCCCGCAAATAACACCGGTGTGGCAAACGACCCGGCCCCTGAGAAACCAAGCGGCTGATAGACAAAGCGGAGCGCATGCCGGCGGCCCGGGTGCCATGTCGCTTCCACCCGTCGTTGCACAATCGGGGTGCTGTCCTGAATGTCGGCGAGCGAGAAGCGTGTCCCTGCCGATGAATCGGGGATGTGAATCTCGTTCCGGCCCTGCCAGATCGCACCGGTTTCAAATTCAATCTGAAATCGCCGTGCGTCCGCCTCGGGGTCTGCCGCTGCAGGCTGAGCCTCAATCCCAAGAAGACATACGATGACTGCCGATAAGGCAACGGTACGTCTTACACCGACAGTGAGCATTGGAAAGATCCTCAGTTGAATTTTTGTCCATGGAATATGTGCCCACGTGATCGCACTATGGCAATGGAAGGGCTTTTCGCGCTCTGATTATTATACCAACCCACCTCGATTTTCTTGCCACTAGGGATGGCGGGGGGGAGGCAGATCAAACTGGATCATATCGAGCCATCAGAGGGAGACTCTATCCCGTTTTGGAGATTGTCCCGATCGCTTCACGTCCTCTCTGCTCGTTGGACCGTTCATCTCGCTTGAATTCCCCACGAACCTGAGCCAAAGAAACCCGGCGGTTCCCGCGATGAGCGAGGCGACGAGAATGGCCAGTTTAGAGGCGTTGGTCGTCGATGGGTCTCCGGGAAACGCCAGAATGGCAATGAAGATGGACATCGTAAAGCCGATCCCGCCAAGAATCCCCGCACCAGCAATCTCTCGCCACGTTAGATCTAAAGGCAATCGACAAAGGCCGCTGCCTACGGCAACCGCACAGAGCACGATGACGCCCACCGGCTTACCGAGCGTCAACCCGGCGATAACGCCGACGCTGTTGGGGCTGGTCAGGTTGTTCAGCCAATCGGCACTCACCGCGATGCCCGTATTGGCCAGCGCAAAGATCGGCAGGATGATAAAGGCCACAGGTTTGTGTAAGAACTGTTCAAGTCGGTGCGAAGGCGACGCCTCATCCTCAGCTTTGGCAGAGAATGGGATGGCAAAGGCCAGCGCGACACCGGCAATTGTCGCGTGCACACCGGACTGAAGCATGAGCCACCAGAGCAACAGGCCGCCGAGCAGGTATGGTACGAGGGACATCACCCGGAACACACGATTCAATAGCGCCAACAGGATCCACACCCCGACGGCACCAGCCAGATGCCATAGGGACAGGTGCGTCGTGTAGAACGCCGCAATCACGACGACCGCACCCAAATCATCCATAATGGCAAAGGCCACGACAAACACCTTCAGCGAGGCAGGAACATGGTTGCCAAGGATGGCCAACACGCCAAGTGCAAACGCGATATCCGTGGCCATGGGAATCCCAACTCCGGCCTGGGTAGCGGTTCCCCCATTGATCCCCACATGAATCAACGCAGGCACGATCATGCCCCCGATAGCCGCACACATGGGAAGCAGCGCATTCTTCACCTCAGCCAGCTCCCCGCTGTACAACTCTCGTTCCAGCTCCAAGCCGATAAGAAGAAAGAAGATCGTCATCAGCCCGTCATTGATCCAATGTTCCAGACTCAGACCACCGATTGACCGATGCCACACGCTCATATAACTGGCGCCGATTGAGGAATTGGCCAATACAAGCGAGGCGACCGTGCAACAGATCAGCACGATCCCACTCGCCTTTTCAGATTCCACAAATCTTGTGAACGTGTGTGATAGGCGTTGCTGGAGGAGGCTCATGATCGCCTCGTCGTGCGCCACGCCATGGCGGCGGCGCTGAGGAGCATGAGCGCGGCGAGAAAGAAGGGCGCACCTGGAAGATCCAAGGAAGTGCTGAGGGTTGAGTGCTGAGGACTGAGAGGGGAATTTGATCGGATGAAGAAGGCGAACGTTTGCGTGAACAGCGTCGGCCCGATCAGCCCGGTCACGCCGTTGATGCTGGCGATGGCGCCCTGAAGCTGACCTTGTTCCGCACTGCTGACGCGGCGTGTCATCAACGATTGGTTTGCGGGACCGGCAAGTCCCCAGAAGGCCATCACGGGAATGCCGAGGCAGAAGATCCAGCCCTCCGGCGCAATGCCATAGACGGAAAAACCGATGGCTCCGCAGAGTAGACCGATCACCACTGTCCTGCGTTCGCCGAACCGACTGGTGATCGGACGGATCAGTCCGCCTTGCACGATCATCGCAGCCAGACCGACGCCTGCCATCATCAGCCCAACCGAGGCCGGTCCCCACCCATAGCGATAGCCCATGTATAAGACTGACACACTCGGCAGCACCGCATGGGCAAGGTAGCCGAAGAACGCAACGGTCGCGAGGCCGAAGAGCTCATGGTGTGAGCGCAGCAGCGCGAGCGAGCCGACCGGATTGGCCCGAGCCCAGGCGAAGGGCATCCGCGTCGGCAATGTAAGCGCCGGAGGTGCTGAAGCTGGAGGAGGCCATCCCGGAAATGACCCGGCCCACCACAAGCCAGACGACGTTCGGCGCAAGTGCCATCACGATGTAGTCCAAGCCCAATCCAAAGTTGGACAGCAGGACGACCGGTCGCCGACCGAACCGGTCAGACAGGGCACCCTGGATCGGCGAACAAAAGAACTGCATGAATGCCCAGGCCGTCCCCATCAGCCCGTAGAGTACTGCCGCCTGCGCCGTATCGCCGGAGAGAAATTCCTCGACGAGTTTCGGCAACACCGGAATGATGATGCCGAACGACAACATGTCGAGCAACACGGTGACAAGAATGAAGAGCACCGCGGCTTGGCGCGGCGCGGTCGAAGCAGGCCTGTGGTCTATCACCGCCGTATCCTAGCAGACTTTGCCATACACAGCCTCGCCGTATGGCGCACGGGTCAGCTCTATGCCTGCCGACTTCGAATTCAATGAGGTCAGGCGCGACATGACGAAACAGCACAGTTTTAAAAAGGTTCGGGCGTGCTTTTATTTATCTCTAGCGCTCAGAAAAGCTTCGTGGCAATCCCGATAAACGGCAGCAGGTAATTCACTCCGCGGTTTGGGCTATCGGTGTCGGCATTGGAGATGTGGCTGAAGCGGATTCCGGCATTGAGCGCCCATCGTGACGTTAGATCATAGGTTGCGCCCGCACCGCCCCAGACCAGAAAATTGAAATCCGATCCTTGTTCGGGAATACGGCCGTCGAAATTCGTCCAAAGCGGGCCACCGCCACCTTCGACATAGGGCTTCAGCTGACCGAACGAGGTCAACGTATAGATCAGTTTTGGCGTAACACCAATCCCATAGGCACCAGTCGGTTCTGTGATCCCTAAAACTGCCGCTTCAACCCCCAGAGCGACCGAGCCACGCCACCATCCATCGCCGATCGGATTAGACACCTCGATCTGCCAGTACGGATGTACCGACACTCCGTTGAGTTTGGATGACTGCCCATCCATCAATCGCACCGGCAACATACCACCGACTACGACTCCTACCGTCTGTCGTTCACTGATAGCAGGCGATGCCTCTTGAGCCGAAGCCAGAGGCAACCACGCCAGACCGGCGCATAACCACACCGCCATTGTGCCAAACAGGTGAATAACCATCGATCTCCAACCTCCAGTTCGCAAAAGTCTCCGACCCTGTATCACAAGCAAGTTTCGCAAGGCCGACCCAGCAAAGGAATCAGAACTTTTGTACGTTATAACACGGACTGGAATCAGACAAGGATTGCCGGACTTTCACTCGACTGGTCTGAACGAGACGCCAAGGATCCACCCTGCCCCCTACGCTTGTGCCCCGAGTTGTGGCGTCTACAGCCGCCTCAAAGAGGAATATCTGTGATTGCTGAGTTCAAACGAAGTAATCAGAAGGAACAGAGACTGGTTACCCTGCCTCGCGGTAGCCGCATTCTTGGTTGTGACATTGGACGCTGCGGCCGTCTTGCTTACTGATTTTTTCGATGAGGAACGGAGCCTGACACGTGGGACAGACTTTGGGCACCGGTCGGTCCCAGAGGGCATACTCACACTTGGGATAATGACTGCAGGCAAAGAATGAGCGACCCTTCTTCGTCCGTTTCTGCACGAGGTCGCCGCCGCAATCGGGCTGCGGGCATTTGACACCAAGCGCCAGCGGCTTGGTCGTCTTACACTGAGGGTAGGCGGAACAGGCGAGAAACTTCCCGAAGCGTCCGGTCTTCACCACCATCGGACTGCCACATTTGTCACAGACCTGATCAGTGGTGATCTCCTCCTTGGGAACAATTTTGATCGTGCCATCCGGAAGCTTTTCGAAGTTCTGTGTATTCTTACAGGGAGGATCGTCTTTATAGGCAGGACAGGCGAGAAACTTCCCGTTCCGCCCCCACTTGATTTCCAACATCCGGCCGCACTTCTCGCACGGAATGTTCGTCGGAGGCTCGACGATGTCTTTCGGCCCAGGAATCGTCTTCGCTCGCTCCAGCTCTCTGGTGAACGGTGTATAGAAATCGCGTACCGCTGTCACCCAGGGCTTACTCCCCTCTTCTACTTCATCCAACTGTTCTTCGAGCTGCGAGGTAAAGTCGACATTGATGAGTTCGGGAAAGCCTTTCATCAAGAAATCGTTGACGGTTTTCCCCGTCTCCGTCGGCACGAGCCGCCCTTCTGTCTTTTCCACATACTTGCGATCCTGGATTGTAGAAATAATGGCGGCGTAGGTCGACGGACGTCCGATACCTTTTTCCTCCAACTCCTTGATCAACAACGCCTCGTTATAGCGTGGCGGTGGTTGTGTGAAATGCTGTTTCGACAGCATGCCTGGGACTGTCTGCCCATCCTGCTCGACGAGTCGCAACCGCTCCCCTTCTGTCAAGGCCGGGAGCTGTCGCTCGTCGTCGTCCGCCTCTTGGTCGGCCTTCGGCTTCTGCGACGGCGCTTCTTTGTCAACACCCTCCATGTAGACGATCGTATGACCAGGAAACTTCACGACCGTTCCGGTAGAACGGAACACGTACCGCTCCTTGGTGCTGACTGGTGTTGAGTCGATACGCGTGACATCCAAGATGGCCGGCACCATCTGCGAGGCGATGAACCGATTCCAGATCAACTTATAGAGATTGTACTGATCGTGATCCAAGTACTGGCGGATGGACTCGGGATCGCGTCCCGCCGATGTCGGCCTGATGGCTTCGTGCGCTTCCTGGGCAGCTTTCGATGTTTTATAGACATTCGGCGTGCTTGGGAGATAGTTCGCACCGAATCGGGACTGAATCACCTCGCGGGCATCGGCCATCGCTTCGTTGGAAATACGGGGCGAGTCAGTTCTCATATAGGTAATGAGACCGGTCGCGCCCTCAGCTCCGATTTCGATACCCTCATACAGCTGCTGTGCCAGCGTCATCGTTTTCTTCGGCGAAAAATGCAACTTTCGGGAGGCTTCCTGCTGCAAACGGCTGGTAATGAACGGCGCGACGGGATTCCGTTTCTTTTCTCGGCGCTCAATGGATTGGACGGCGAAGGCCTTGCCTTGAATCTCACCGACGATGCGGCCGGCTTGCTCGGCGTTTTCAATCGACGCCTCTTCGCCGTTGATGCTGTGGAGTTTCGCCTCGAATGACGGTGGATTGGTTCCGGCCAGCAGCGCAATGATCGACCAATACTCTTCTGTTCGGAAGGCTTCCCGCTCTGCCTCTCGCTCGCAAATCAGCCTCATGGCTACCGACTGCACTCGCCCCATGCTGAGCCCGCGCCGCACCTTATTCCACAGTAACTGGCTGCCTTGATACCCCACGATGCGATCCAACACGCGGCGTGCCTGCTGGGCATTCACCCGCTTCATATCGATCTCGCCCGGAGACTGGAGCGCACGCTTGATGGCTGATTCCGTGATTTCGTTGAAGAGGACCCGGAAAATCTTTCCGTCTTTCTTTTTCTTTTTCGATTTTCCGAGGAGCTCTTGCTCAAGGTGCCAGGCAATCGCCTCCCCTTCCCGATCAGGGTCCGGCGCCAGGAAGATCTTGTCGGCTTCCTCGGCCTTCTTCTTGATCTCGGCCAACACCTTCGACTTGCCTTTGATGGTGACGTACTGCGGTTCGAAATCGTGCTCGAGATCGACACCCAACTTGCTGGTTGGAAGATCCTTGATATGCCCCACCGAGGCCATGACGGTATAGCCGCGTCCCAGATATTTCGTAATCGTCTTCGCCTTCGTCGGCGACTCAACGATGATCAAGTTTTTTGCCATGACGACTCCATCTATCTCTCAAGAATTCTATCATCCGTACCAAATATCAGAGTTTCGTGCAACTAGAATGGCAGTCGGCAACAATCCGCTTGCCCATGGATGCTCACACGTGCAGTCCAACACGGCCATAGCCAGCGCTGCAAGAACAACGCGGGCGGAATTGTCCAGCCTCCTGCTAAAGGCGAATGTATTGTTGACCGGGAAGTTGGCGGATCTGCCCGTTCAATTCCAACGAAAGCAATGTCGCCGATACTTGCGCGGCACTCAGTCCCGTGCTCTCGATGACGGCATCGACGGATCGCGCCTCATAGGACAGGGCGTCATACACCAACGCATCTTCTTTTGCTAATGGTGCGCGCGCGTCCCTCACGGCTTCGTCAAGATGCAGCATGGCCCGCTGCCGCGCATCGATTTGCGGAAGAATCTCATCCAGAATGTCTTGGGCCTCTTCAATCAGTTTCGCCCCCTCTTTGATCAAGCGATTCGATCCACGACAGGCTTCTTCCTTGATGGAACCGGGTACGGCAAACACCTCTCGACCTTGCTCCAACGCCAGTTTTGCGGTGATCAAGGAACCACTGTCGGTTGCGGCTTCGCCGACGAGCACGCCCAATGACAGCCCGCTGATGATCCGATTCCTTCGAGGGAAGTGATGACTTTGCGGCGCAGCACCGATCGGCAATTCTGAGATGACGGCGCCATGCGATTCGATGTTCCGCCTCAACGTGTGATGCTCTGATGGATAGGTCCGATCAATGCCGCACCCCAGTACTGCAATCGTGCGGCCCTTCCCCGTCAGCGCGCCTCGGTGCGCCGCAGCATCGATTCCACGAGCGAGGCCGCTCACGATCGTCACCCCACATCCTGCCAAGTCCTTCGCAATCTCCTCGGTAATGAGTTTGCCGGATGGCGTCGCTCGCCGTCCACCCACGATTGCCACCGCGACCTCATCCTTCAGTAAGACGCTTCCGCTCACATATAACAATGGTGGCGGATCGGCAATGGCTTTCAGACGGGTCGGATAGGATTGATCGAACAAGGTGACGGTTTGGATCTTGAGGCGTTCAACTGTCTTCACTTGGCTATCGATCTGCCGCCGAATACTCGATTCTGGGCCTCGCCGCACGGATTGAGCCAGTTCCGGGCTGCAACCAAGACCAATCAAGTCATCGATCGTTGCGCCGAGCACTGCATCGGGCGCTCCAAACGCATGGATCAGCTTGAGAAGGGTGCGATCGCCGACACCATCAACCGCTTGAAGCGTGAGCCAGGAGGTCAATGATCCATCATCCATGATCGGTCTTGAGCATCAGGAGGAAGCTCGTTTCAATAGTTTGGAGGGTCCGACAGGCAGCACATCTCCCCCGACACAAACGGTGGCGGTGATGATGCTCGGCTAGAACACGACCAGATCGTACTGCTCAAGATGCAACTGACTGTCCGGTGTCACGATGATTTTTGCGGAACAGTCCCGCTCCAACACTTCCACACCGTGTCGTTCTTCGTCTTGTAGCAGTTCCGCCACTGTGGGATGGGCTCCCACGAAAATCCGTTGCTGATCAGCCGATGATTCAATTCGTCGGATCTCGCGGAAAATTTCGTATGCCACGGTCGTAGGAGACTTCGTGTATCCACGGCCCTCGCAATAGCGGCACGGCTCTGACAGCGATCGTAACAGGTCCTCTCGTACCCGCTCGCGTGAGATTTCGATCAGGCCGAGGTCGGAAATCCTGGAGATCCTCGTTCTCGCCTTATCCGATGCCATGGCATCCACCAACGCATGATAGACCTTATCCCGATTCTTCTCACGCTCCATATCGATAAAGTCGACAATGATAATGCCGCCGATGCCCCGCAACTTCAATTGATAGGCCACCTCTTTGGCTGCCTCGAGATTGTTGCGAAGGATCGTCTCTTCTTGATCTCGTTTCCCCACGAAGCGTCCCGTATTGACGTCGATCACCGTCATCGCTTCGGTATGATCGATCACGAGATGCCCTCCCGACTTGAGCCAGACTTTCCGGCTCATTGCGCGAGCAATTTCTTGCTCCACCCCGAGATGCTCGAACAAGGGCGCATCCTTATCGTAGAAATGAATCCGCGAAGTCTGTTCAGGAGAAAATCGCTGCACAAAGCCTCGAATGGCTTCGTATTCTTCTCGTGAATCGATCCATAATCGATCCACTTTTTTGCCGAACAAGTCCCTCACGACACGGAAGCTCAAGCTCAAATCCGAATGCAACAATGCGGGAGCCGGCAAGCGTTCTCGCTTCGTCAAAATATCCTGCCAAAGAACGTGGAGAAAATCGACATCGGATTTCAATTCATCTTCCTTGACGCCTTCACTGACTGTCCGCACGATATACCCAAAACCGGGGCGCCTCACCCGACGCATGATCTCTTTCAGCCTCGCCCGTTCTTCATCCCGCGGAATTCGCCGAGACACACCGATATGGTCGACGTTCGGCATAAAGACCAGATAGCGTCCTGGAAGCGAGACGTAGGCCGTCACGCGCGACCCCTTGGTGCCGATCGGGCCCTTTGAAATCTGGACCATCAACTCCTGGCCTTCACTGAGCAGTTGTTCGATCGGCTTCGCGCTCTGACGCTTCGGCCTGGGCATATCCGAGTCTTTATCGTCTTCTTCGGCTTCGGCCTCAACCAGCATATCGCCAGGCTCGGCATCCACCAGTAGATCCGAGACATGCATAAACGCCGCCTTGTCCAGACCGATATCCACAAACGCAGCTTGCATCCCCGGCAAGACCTTGGCCACTTTTCCCTTATAGATATTTCCGACAAAGTCCTTATGCTTCGCGCGGTCTCCGAACAAATCGGTGACGACTCCGCCATCCAGCACGGCCACACGGGTTTCTTCCCGCGCAACGGTGATCGCAATTTCACTTCCCATATTGACTCCTTTGGTCTGCAAGCCACAGAACCCAGCTGAGAACGTTAGGACGCAGGCCCAAGCCCAGGTCCGTTACTCGCTCCACACACCAGCGCTCCCGGCTTTCGATAGTATCTTCTCCGAATGACGAAACTCGAGCGTTCCGCCTGATCGGTCACCGTTTAATAAAATAGGCTTAACCTCTTCCGCTTGACGTTCAATAACAAACCCAATGCCGCCATGGTCATAATTGTGGCGCTTCCACCGTAGCTCACCAAAGGTAGAGGAATACCGACGATCGGAAACATCCCCGCCGTCATGCCGATATTCACCACAACACAGAAACACAACATCGCCACGATCCCCACGGCAAGCAGTGCTCCAAGTTGATCTTTCGCCTTGGACGCGATTTCCAGCGAGAGCCAAATCAGCCCCACAAACAACGTCAACAAGACCAGCACGCCGAGAAAACCCCATTCCTCTGCAAAGACGGCGAATACAAAATCGGTATGGCCTTCCGGCAAAAACTTCAGCTGACTTTGGGTGCCGCCGTAGAGCCCCTTCCCCAGTAATTCCCCAGAGCCGATCGCGATCTTCGATTGTAGAGCATGGTACCCCTTCCCGCCAGGGTCGTACCCGGGGTCGACAAACGCCATAATGCGCTGTCGCTGGTAATCATGCAAGGACCCCCACACGCCCTCCCAAGCAAACGGGAACAGCATGATCGAGAAGAGTAGGATAAACCCTAGGGCTTTCGAACGAACGCCCACCATGAGCAACATCGCGGCATACACCGCGACAAAACTGAGCCCACTCCCCAAGTCGGGTTGTTTTAAGATGAGAAGGAGACCGGGCAACACTAAAAGCCCCGGAACGATGACACGCTGCAGCCATCCTACACGAGGGGCCTTCGAGTAGTAATGCGCCAACACCAAGACGAGAACGAGCTTGGCGAATTCAGACGGTTGAAAAGTAAACGGGCCCAGCGCGATCCACCGCTGCGCGCCCTTACTCGTTCGCCCTTCAAATAACACAAACACCAGCATCAGCAAGATCAAGGCGTAGGCGGGATAGGCAAACCGCGCAAGAGAATGGTAGTCCGATGCCCACATGACGAGGAAGGCCACCGCACCGAGACCGATCCATATCAACTGCTTGAGATAATACGGCGCCATCCCACCCTTCTGCCCATGCGTGACGCTATAAATGGACAACACACCGATCCCCAGGATGGTCAGGATCAAGGCAACATAACGGATGTCGAAACTATCGAGGCCTCGATGTTCGGTCAATCGATCAATCATGAGTCTTTCGCGGATCGCTCCAACCTATTCACGCCAGATAGATCCGAGGTGACGGCCGGCACCTGTGGCGCGAGCTTCATATACGTTTCTATCACTTCTTTCGCAAGAGGAGCCGCAGCGGCCCCACCGTGCCCCATATGTTCCGCAAGCACGGCGACGGCGATCTTCGGCGATTCCACCGGCGCAAAGGCGACGAACCATGCATGGTCTCGGAACTTTTTGGGAATGTTCTCTTCCGGTCCAGTCCGGAGCGCCGCCACTTGCGCCGTCCCTGTTTTCCCACCGATCGTGACCATGGAGGATTTCGCTCTCGTCGCCGTTCCCTTTGTGACGACGTCGGCGAGTGCGTCCTTGATGACGCGGAAGGTTTCCGGCTTCGCATTGATCTTCCCGCGCGGAACAGCCGCTAACTCTTGAAGGTTCCCCGACGTTCGATCCATGACTGCCTGCACCAGACGAGGACGGTAGCTGACACCATTGTTCGCAACCGTACCGACGAGACTCGCCATCTGTAATGGTGTCACCGTCACGTAGCCCTGTCCAATGGCGGCTGAAATGGTTTCGCCAGGCAACCACTGCTCGTTCTTGGTCTTTTGCTTCCAGGCGGTTGATGGCATGATACCGGCTCGCTCCGATGGCAATTCCACTCCAGTCGCCTTCCCAAGCCCGAAATCCTTCCCAAACTCAGCCATCACATCGATCCCCATGCGTTGACCAATCGTATAGAAGTACACGTCACAGGAATGGACCAATGCATTGTGCAGATCGACGTACCCATGCCCGCTGGCTTTCCAGTCGTGATACAGCCGCTTGCCAAACTGGTATCCCCCATTACAAAATACGGTACTGGAAGGCGACATGGTTTTTGACTCCAACGCAGCGACAGCCATGGGAATTTTGAAGATGGAACCGGGGGGGTATTGCCCCTGTGAGGCCCGATTGTTCAAGGGTCGTCCTTCGTCCTGTACGATTTCCACCCACTGCTTTGCAGTCAGCTCCCGTGAGAGCACGTTTGGGTCGAAACCGGGACGGCTGGCCATCGCCAGAATATCACCGCTGTTCGGATCAAGCGCGACAATGGCACCGTATTCTCCGCCCAGTAGATCCTCGGCAACCTTCTGGAGCCGCACATCGATCGTGAGATAGAGGTCATTTCCCGCTTGCGGTCTCTCGACAACCACGGCTTTCTTCTCATGACCGAGCGCATCAACTTCGACATTCTTTTGTCCAGCCATTCCACGCATGTGTCGATCATAAGACTTTTCCACACCATATTGCCCCACGATGCTGCCTTGATGGAGATCGACAAACTCAGGTTTCTCCAATTGATCCGCTGAAACTTCTCCCACATAGCCCAGAAGATGGGCCGCCGTCACACCACCTGGATAATTGCGCTGCGACTCGACCTGAATCATGACCCCAGGCATATCGAGACGATTGGATTCCACCAACATGGCATCGCGCAAGGTCATACGGTCTTTGATCTTGCGCGGGAGCAGCTTGCTGCCTTTAGCTGTCATTTTTTTTCGAACAAGGGCCGGGTCGAAACCAAGCAAGTTACTCAACTGCTGAATCAACACTTCGCGATCCTTCACGTCTTCCAGCGTCACGTAGAGGCTGAAGCTCGGAACGTTATTCGCCAAGAGGACACCGTGCCGGTCATAGATCAGGCCACGTGCCGGTTCGAGCAGCACCAGTCTGGTACGATTGTTTTCCGACAAGTCTCGATAGTACGGCCCTTCACGAATTTGAAGATGCCAGAGGCGAAGTCCGAGCAGCGCCACCACTAGCAAGAGCCCCACACGGAGAATGAAGAGCCGTCGATGGAGATCGCCAAATTCTGCTTCTGGATAATGCGTCGTCGCCATACTGAATGCCTACATTCGAGATTCGGACATCACCTGCTCAATATTCAAACGACTCCACAGAAGCCAGTAGATCGCTCCTCCAATGACCGCATCAAGGCAGGCTTGGGGCAGTACGACCGTCCAGGCAGCCCACCACAGATCTTGTTGAGAGCTAAGCGTCAGGGCGAGCGGCGTAACCAGCCCGACCACACATGAGACAACGAGCAGCCCCATGACGAGCACAACGGGGCTTAGGTACACTACCTGCTGGCCTGCGAGACCTGCGATGTACCCTACGGCTCCCTTGAGGATTGCGCTCGAAATCAGGTCCTGCCCGGAGAACAGGCTCATTGCCCATCCAAGTGCAAGCCCGACCAACAAGCCATCAAGCTCTCCTGCTATCAGCCCGATCAAACACACCGCCACGAAACCCAGATCCGGCCTCACCCCCCACACACTGAGGTGCGAGAGAAGAACAGACTGAACCGGCACAAGACCAATGATGACGGTAAAATAAACAAGCGCTTTCATGGCTTGGGCTTTGGAACGCCAAGTCTCTCCCCTTCGGTCGGAAGCGGGAGGGACCGAATCACTAAGACGTCCTCGACCCGATTCGGATCTACCTCCGGAGAAAGCTCCGCAGATTGGAAC
Source organism: Nitrospira sp. (assembly GCA_005116965.1). Lineage (GTDB taxonomy): Bacteria > Nitrospirota > Nitrospiria > Nitrospirales > Nitrospiraceae > Nitrospira_D. The sequence goes on from SWDG01000026.1 coordinate 124,365, forward strand.
AGCGCTTCCTCTTCTTTATCGATTCGTATGATCGTGCCGATCGGTATCCCGCGGGGGAACCCTCCAACCAGTCCTGACGTGACAACGTGATCACCAGGCCGTGCATTGGACAACAGCGGAATGTACTTGAGTCGAGCCTGTCCCTGCGTCGTCCCTTCGACGATTCCCTCATCTCTCGTGCGTTGGATGAGTCCGGCAATCGCATTATTGGGATCGGTCACGAGCAGGACAACGGCCGTGGAGGCCGTAGTCTTGACGATGCGACCGACCACACCTGCCGGAGTAATCACTCCCTGGTCTGATTGAATCCCGTCGGATGCCCCCTTGTTCAGAATGATCGTCTTATACCAATTACCGATATCACGCCCGATCACTTGGGCGGCCACGGATGTGGGAAGGGCTTGCCGCTTAAACTCCAGCAGCGCTGACAGCCGCTCCGTCGCCGCCGACGCTTCTCGCAGTTGCCCGTTTTGTTCCTTGATCAGATCCAGCTCTCGCTTCAACTGCTGATTTTCTTCTTCGACCCCTTGGAGGGCCACATATCGTCCCCAGGTATCGGCGATCCGATCATGGATCCCAGCCACGGCCTGGAGGGGCCAACTGATAACCCATCCTAGGGGACTGCCTATCGATTGAAAGACACTTTGGAGTTGGCCGGGTAGAAGCAAGAAGCCAAGCACGAGAATGACGGCAAGACCGAGAGCGATACGCCGAGCGTTGTACGATACGCGTAAATTGACCATCCGCATGAGGGATGGAACCTTACCGGAGGTTGTTCGCTTGAGACATGACTGATACTTTCCGGAGAAGATCCAGTTCGTCGAGAATCTTGCCGACTCCCAACACCACGGAAGTCAGCGGATCATCGACCGTGATAATCGGTAGATTCGTTTCTTCGCGGAACCGGGTATCCATCCCCTTCAGGAGCGACCCGCCTCCGGTTAACACAATCCCGCGATCGATAATATCCCCGGCCAGTTCAGGCGGGGTGTTTTCCAACGCAATCTTGATCGCATTCACGATCGTTCCGATGGGCTCTTGCAACGCTTCACGAATCTCAGCGTCATCAATGACCAACGTGCGAGGAATACCGGAAATCAAATCCCGACCCTTGATCATCATGGTTTTCCGCTCCTCGAACGGGTAAGCGGACCCGATTTCAAACTTAATCCGCTCCGCCATGTGTTCACCGATGAGCAGATTATACTTCTTCTTGATGTAATTCATGATCGCTTCGTCCATCCGATCGCCGGCGACCTTAACAGATTCGCTGTACACGATCCCACCGAGCGAAATAACCGCGATGTCCGTCGTCCCACCTCCCACATCGACGACCATGTTGCCGGATGGCTCCGTGATCGGCAATCCGGACCCAATCGCAGCAGCAACCGGCTCTTCAATCAGGTAGACTTCTCGGGCCCCGGCCAATTCCGCCGAGTCGCGCACCGCCCGCTGCTCCACCTGCGTGATACGGGAGGGCACACCGATAATGATGCGTGGCCGCACAAACGCGCTACGATTGTGGGCTTTACGGATGAAATGTTTCAACATTTGCTCGGCCATCTCGAAATCGGCGATCACGCCTTCCTTCATCGGCCGAACGGCGACAATATTCCCGGGCGTACGGCCGAGCATCTTCTTCGCCTCGGCACCGACGGCCAGCACTTTTTCGCTTTTCTTTTCAACCGCGACTACGGAGGGCTCATTGAGAACAATCCCCTTCCCATGGACATACACGAGGGTGGTCGCAGTACCCAAATCAATCGCTAGGTCGTCGGAGAACCACCCAAACATGTTTCCCGGAAACCCCACGGCGTCTCTCCCTTCATCGTGGCCGAGCGATCCAGCGCTCAGCCTGTGTGCTTCGTGTACGACGGACCTAATCCGGAACCGAAAGTTGACCGGCGTCTAACACGTGCGTTCTTGCTACTTCATCACCCAGCCGACGACCTTGCTCATTCCCAATGATCAAAAAACTTTCAAACGCTAAAATAGCCACCGCGACAAGCCATCCAACATATGGGACCGCATACGCTATCTGGGCACCGCCCAATGGAAGGTTCCGGATGATCGATTCTCGGAAGCCAGCCGTATCTCGACCATCCAATCGCATAGTTTGCAGACCGACCAACCGCTTACCGATACTTTTTCCTCCTGCAAACCCGTCAGCTATTAAAATGTAAGCCAAGCCTGAAAGAAAGCCGACCGGAGGAGCGATTTCGCCGGCAGCGACGACAATGAATAGATCAATTAACTTCGCGATGAATCTATTCAGGACATGGGCCTTCGGATAGACTCTTGCTTCTAGCGCCGTCGAGTTTAGCCCATCCCCTGCCAAGGGATCTCCTTCTAATTAGTGGCAAAGTATAACAAAATACACCAACTTGCACAAACAAAGTACAATCTTTTTTGGAGTGCTGTTTTCGGAGCCATCCTAAATCCTCACATAACTCTCCGCGAAAGACACGACCGTTCGGCACACTCCAGAAACCAGCTACTGGATCCCACCTCCGGATATCCGCGTCAAAAGCGGCTCTTGCCTTCCGACCTGTCCATACGTACACTGTTGGCTTCACAAAAGGAAGAGGATTTAGATGATTAAGACAATGCGCGATGCTGCTCACAACTACCCGTGGCTCCTCAAGTCCATCATGGGGACCCTGGCTGTTGCTTTCATAATTACGATGGGCTGGTGGGGATTCGGTGAACAAGCTGGCGGACCCGTTGCCAAGGTCGGAGATCAATCGGTCTCCCTCGACGAATTTAAGCGCACCTACGAAAACATGCACCGCCTCTACAAAGACAACGTCAAGACTGATTTCAAGGAAGAAGAGTTCAAGGACTTCGTCGTCGGACAACTGGTCGACAGTCGTATCTGGATCATCGCAGCCGAAGAAATGGGCGTGCGGGTTTCTGATGCCGATTTGCGTGAGCTGATCATGCAAATGCCGGTCTTCCAGAAAACTGGCGCCTTCGACCCAGAGCTCTACAAGCGCGTCCTCGCCGCGAATCATCTCACGCCAGCCGCGTTTGAGTCGATGCAGCACCAAGAAGTCCTGGCCAATAAAGCACGAATGATCGTTCGGGATTCCGTTGCGCTCACCCCCGAAGAGATCGCCGAAGGGCAATCGCTCATAACCAGACCTGCGAATGGTAACGACCCCGCGAAGATGGCTGAGGCCAAGCAACGAGTGTTGGATGACATGCTCTTGCAGAAACAGCAACGAGCCCTGGTCTCGTTCCAACAGTCCATGAAAGCCAAGCTACCAGTCACCATCCGCCGCGAACTGCTGTAAAGCCAGCTCGCTTTGTTACGCTATGGTGGCTCAATAAGCAACTAGAGAATCAGCATCGCATCGCCGTAGCTGTAGAAGCGATACCGCTCTTTAACTGCTTCTTCATAGGCCGTGCGAATGGGCTCGATTCCGGCGAAGGCCGAGACCAACATGAGTAGCGTGGTCCGTGGGAGATGAAAATTCGTCATGAGGGCATCGACGACTTTGAACTGAAACCCTGGCGTAATGAAGAGCCGGCTCTCGCCGGACATCGGAACGACCTGCCCCTTTTCTTTGGCAACCGTTTCAAGCGTACGAACCACTGTCGTACCGACAGCCACCACCCGGCCACCAGCCCGTTTGGTCGCCTGAATCACTTTCGCAGTGTCTTCACTGATTGTGAATCCTTCTCTTCCCATCTGATGATCTTCAATCCGCTCAGTCGTCACCGGCTTGAACGTACCGGGGCCAACATGGAGCGTCACCGTCGCCACGGTGATCACGGCTTCGCGCAGTCGTCTAAACAAGTCTTCCGTAAAGTGAAGCCCCGCCGTCGGGGCAGCAATCGCGCCCTCGTGTTTGGCAAAGACCGTCTGATACCAGCAATGATCTTCCTGCGTCGCTGCGCGCTTCATGTACGGCGGAAGCGGCATGACCCCTCGCGCTTGAAATAATTGTGTCATCGGAACCGAACTGTCCACCAACACTTCGGTGCCTGTCGCATCACGCTTCACGATAGTTGCGTGAGATTGTTGATCAAATTCAATAACCTGGCCAACGCGAAACGAACCTTTCACCATGATTTCCCACCGGCCCTGACCAAGATCCTTCACGAACAACACCTCGACCGGTGTCCCAGTTGGTTTCTTGACTCCAGACACTCGTGCGGCCATCACCTTTGTGTCGTTTACGACAAGAAGGTCGCCCGGCTCCAACAATGCAGGAAGATCGGCCACATGACGATGGGTCAGTTGTCGGGTTGCTCGATCCAAGACCAGCAATCTCGCGCGGTCACGCGGGATGACGGGCTGCGACGCGACCAACGATGGATCGAACGGAAAGTCGAACTCGGAGAGTTGCATCAGGATGGAGGTGCCGCATGGGTCTGAGGTACAGGAGGCGCTTGAGTCAACGCCGCATCCTGAAGCTCTGTCCCAGGATAGTAGTAACGAAGAATGCTCGAAAAAGAATAGCCCAACTCTGCCAACTCTTTTGCGCCCCACTGGCACAGACCAACCGCATGACCAGCTCCGTAGCCGGAGAAGACGACATCCTGCCCGACCGATTCGATGGTAAATTGCGTACTGGGCACCACCGTATACCCTACCGTTTTACGCAGGTCTTCGCCCCGCAGCGTCAACTCCCCGCTCGAGTGCACAATCCGTATGGTCGCCACTCGTCCGGCACGGCTATAGGCAAGCGGGGTGATGGCCAAGATGGTTCCTACCGAAAATCCTTGTTGTCGCAAATTCTTTTCCAAGGCGCCGACCTTGACGGACGCCTTCCACTGATAAAACGGAGACTCGAGATCGAACGGGCATTCGACACCCTTCAAATACGGTAGATCCTTCGACCACACATTCATGGCATCTTCCGTGATTCCTGCAGCGGTCGACGAGAATGCCGCATAGATCGGAGCACCGTGGTGCGTCACCACTAAGCCTCTCGTTGATTCTACCGCCTGTATCACCCGTTCATCGATACCGTGACGGCCACGATAGACCTGATCTTGGGTACTGGCAACGACATCGTAATCCCGTGTGGCGCTGAGCATATGTTGGTATAGCGCATAGGTCCTGGCAGCGATGGCCTGAACCTTCAACATCTCGGAATACCAGGCAGAATTGACCTCCGCCGGTACCACCCCTTTGACATACTCTTCCAAATCGACATGATTGACGAGGAGCAGTCCCTTCCCTCGCCGAACAAGCTGGATCACCCCACTGATTTGCAGGCCACCTTTGTCATCACTCGCATGAGGCTCTGTCCTCCGGCCGTTCCCATTGAGCCAGAGCTTGAGATCGTGGTTCCCAGCCCGTAGCGTCAGCTGATCGCTCACGACCGGTTTGCCGTTGAGAATCAACGCACGGCCACGCACTTTAATCCGCAGAATAGGCCGATACGACCAGGCCTCATCATGTTCATCAGTCACCCAAATGGTCTGATCGGTATGTACTTCCAGCTGCTGGACATCCGGAGCTAATAACACGCGAATCGATTGCGCTGCCCCCGCCTCCGGCATCATGATCGAGCCGAGGCAGATCCCCACTCCCGCTGCGCCGGCCAAAAACCGCGCGGCTATCATCGGCGAAAGAGCCATCCTATAAAATAGAATAGCAGACTCAGAAGGATGCTGAGAACAATACTTGTCGCGATGGGGAAGTAGAAGCTGAAGCTGTCACGCTTGATGGAGAGGTCGCCCGGCAGCTTGCCGAGCCAACTGAAGGCGTTCCCTAATCCAGGAATTCGGTCCACAACGACCAACAGAACCCCGAGTGCAACGATTCCAAGCCCGAGTCCGATTAAGACTTTACCAAGCGTCGTCCATTCCGGCATCGACGTTCATCCCAATGAGCGGCGTACCCAACCAGTCCGGTGATACGGCGCACAGCACTAGTCGTTGACTAGACATTCCGCGATCTGAATGGCATTCAGAGCGGCTCCTTTGCGAAGATTGTCGGAGACCACCCATAGATTGAGGCCGTTCGTGATTGATTCATCCTCCCGTACGCGACCGATATAGACCTCATCTTTTCCAGTCGCATCGAGCGGCATCGGATACAGCTTCTTCACTGGATCGTCATAGACAATCACACCGGGCATGGCTGCCAATGCAGCACGCGCCTCGTTCGCCTTCAATGGACGCTCCAATTCAACGTTGATCGCCTCAGAATGGCAACGCAGCACGGGAACCCGTACCGTCGTGGCGGTAACCCGAAGGCCCGGTGCATTGAGAATCTTTCGCGTTTCTTTCGCTATCTTCACCTCCTCCGAACAGTCACCCCCATCGGTAAACGAACCGATGTGCGGCAATAGGTTGAAGGCGATCTGGTAGGGATAGATTTCGGTTTTGATATCTCGAAACGCCAGAAGATCTTTGGTTTGCTCCATCAGCTCGTCCATCGCTGCCGAACCCGTCCCCGAAACGGACTGAAACGTCGTCACCACCACACGTTTCACCCCCACCGCGTCATGAAGCGGCTTGAGCGCCATCACCAACGGAGTAGTCGTACAGTTTGGAATAGCCACAATTCCTCGAGGCATCGAGCGTAACGCTGCGGCATTCACCTCAGGGACCACCAAAGGAACCTGATCATCCATCCGGAACACGCCACTGTCGTCGATCACGACGATTCCAGCCGCGCCCAATCGCTGACCATACTCTTTACTGATGGCATCAGTGGCCGAGATAAACGCCAGGTCTACTCCCTCGAACGATGAGGATTCGGCCAGCTCTTCAACTGTCCACTCCTTGTCCTGACAGGTCATCACCTCACCGGCTGACCGTTTAGACGCAAAAAGCCGGAGACTAGCAAGCGGGAATTTCCGCTCCTCCAGAATCTCAAGTGTTTCTTGCCCAACCGCGCCGGTGGCTCCAAGAATGGCCACCGTATACCCTGATTTCTTCTTGATCATGAAGTGCCTACTCCAATGCCAATGTGCGAATACGATGATTAAAGGTGTCAGCCACCAGCAGCGCCCCGTCGCGATCGGCAACGATACCGAATGGGTAACACAGACTTGCTTCTCGTGCGACGCCACCATCGCCGGAATAGGATGGAACGCCTTGCCCTGCGACGCAGAAGCCCACCCCCGATTCCCAATCCCACTGCCGGATGACATGATTGTCTGAATCGGTCAGAAAGAGATGCCCCTCATGATCGAATGCAATTCCTGTTGGGCGCGAAAGGCTGGCTGACGGCGCATCCGATGGCGACTCATACCGATAGACTCCGCCGTCGCCGGCCACTGTGGTCATCAACCTCGATGAGAGTTCGACGCATCGAACTCGGCCATTGAACGTATCAGCGACATAGAGCCGATCAGCTACGAGAGCCAATCCACTGGGACCGGCAAGAGCCATCTCGATCGCTCGCTTCCCATCACCATCGTACGTCGCGATCCCGTTTCCAGCAATCGTCTGAATCACACCAGTCTTGAGATCGACCATCCGTACACGATGATTGCTCTGATCGGCGATATAGAGTCGGCCCTCGTCGTCAACGGCCAGCGCCGCTGGTTCATTGAGTGCCGCCTGGTTGGCAGGGCCACCATCACCAGAGAATCGTGCCTGACCAGTTCCGGCCACGGTCGAAATAATCCCGGTTTCAGCATCGACCATCCGCACGCGATGATTCATGGTATCAGCGATATAGAGATTCCCTTCCCGATCCACCACGACCGCCGTAGGGAAGTTGAGATGGGCACTCACCGCTGGCCCGCCGTCTCCACCATACTGTTTGGGAGACGCGGCTGCGTGATTCGTCCAATACCGCACAGTTCCACTCACATCAGCATGTTGAGTAAATTTTGCGGGACTACGTTCGCCAGCATCATCGGCCAAAGGGTCTTCATCCGTGAGTGGGACAGGAGCGTCTCGTTGTACAGCCGCATGCATGTGCTCCCCGCCGAACGTCCCAGCTACGGTTGATAGCATACCGGTGGCACGATCGACTTTGCGAACGAGATGATTTTCAGAATCGGCGACATAGACATTCCCTTGGCAATCGACCGTCAGACCCTTCGGCTCGTTCAAACGGGCCTGCGTTGGAGGTCCGCCGTCTCCCGTCCAACCAGGTTCGCCGTTACCGGCGAGTGTTCTGATCATCCGTGTAGAAAGAATGGCTGCCATAGTTCAGACGCGGTGATTAACTGAGATTTCGAACGATAGCTTCACCCATCTCCACAGTCCCGACAATCTTCGCTCCGGGACTCTGAATATCTTTGGTTCGATAGCCAAGGTCGAGGGTTTTCACGATGGCCTGTTCGATGGCTTCCGCTTCTTGATCGAGCTGAAAGGCATACGACAGCATCATGGCGACCGATGAAATCGTGGCGATGGGGTTCGCGATATTTTTCCCTGCGATGTCCGGGGCGCTCCCGTGAATCGGCTCAAAGAGGCCGACCTTGGCCCCGATACTCGCCGACGGCAACATCCCGATCGAGCCAGTCAGCATCGCCGCTTCATCGCTCAGAATGTCTCCGAACATATTATTGCAGAGCAGTACGTCAAATTGTCGGGGATTCCGCACCAGTTGCATGGCAGCGTTATCCACATAGATATGTCCCAGTTCAACGTCCGGATAGGACGCATGGACGTCGATGACCACCTTGCGCCATAGTTCGGATGATTCCAACACATTCGCTTTGTCGACCGAGGTGACTTTCTTGCGCCGTTTCCGCGCCGCCTCGAACGCAACCTTGGCAATCCGCCTCACTTCCTCCGTCGTATACACTTCCGTATTGACCCCTCGCTCTTCGCCGTTCGGCAACTTTTCGATCCCTTTTGGTTTGCCAAAGTAAATCCCGCCGGTGAGCTCGCGGATTACGAGGATATCGATCCCCTCAACCACCTCACGCTTCAATGTGGATGCATCCACCAAATTCGCATAGAGCTTCGCCGGCCTCAAGTTGGCATAGAGTCCTAAGGCTTCCCGGATTCCGAGCAGCGCGCGCTCCGGCCGCAGACTGTACTCCAAACTCTCCCATCGAGGCCCCCCGACGGCGCCCAGCAAGACGGCATCGCTTTGCTTGGCAAGCGCCAAGGTGTCCTTCGGCAGCGGCACGCCAAACTTGTCGATCGCCTGCCCGCCGATATCAGCGGACGTAAACTCGAATGAATGTCCATATTTCTCTGCGATCACCTTCAAAACCTTTACGGCTTCAGGAACGATCTCTCGCCCCACTCCGTCCCCGGCCAACACTGCAATCTTGGCCTTCACTGGTGCTCCTTTCGATGAGTCAATCGGTTCAGATCCTATTCCAGTATCGCTTCATCTTCCATCCGCCAGGCCGGATCGACGAGGCAGAGAAACTCGATATCGGTCTCTCCGGTATTTTCCACGAACTGTTGCCCTCCTGGCGGCACATAGATGGTCGTTCCGGCTTCGATCAGCGTGACGTGGTCGTCGATCGTAAAGCGGCCACGCCCTGAAATGAAATAATAGACTTCCGACGAGGCCAACACATGACGCTTCGAGCGTTGACCGGACGCCAATGTCCCGTGAGCAAGACTATAATTCAGGTTGAGCTGATGCTTGGCAGGGTGAAAAATCTCTCGCAAGCGAGTTTCGTCCCCAGCCAGGAACTCGGGGCGATCCGCCAGCGTCACCTTGAACACGGACAAGCCCTCTCAATCCAACAGGCCTCACCACAGACCGTGAAACTGTACCGTGGAGATCCGCGTCAAATCAAGTTCACCTTCTGCTCGCCCTGCGCCTGTTTCGTCCCCAGGTAGGCCAGCTTATTCAGGGCGCTGATATAGGCTCGAGCAGACGCCGTAATGATATCAGTATCGGCGCCGTGGCCTGTGACTGTCCGGCCATCTTCTTGAACCCGCACCGACACTTCACCCTGTGCATCTGTTCCACCGGTGATGGCCTTCACGACATACATCAGCAACTTGCTCTTCGTCTGTATCATGGCCGCAATCGTGCGGTACACGGCATCCACCGGCCCATCGCCGGTCCCGGTTTGAACGATGGAGGTGCCGTCGATTTCCAGTTCGACCGTGGCTGTTGGAACCCGATCCGTTCCACTCGATACTTGGAGTCCTTTGAGCCCAATGCGCTCGGCCATCTTCGACAACTCTTCGGAGACAATGACCTCAAGATCTTCCTCGAAGATCTCTTTCTTTTGGTCGGCGAGTTTTTTGAACCGCTCGAAGGCGTGGTTGACCTCTGCCTCGCCGAGCGTATACCCCAACTCTTCTAGACGCTGCCGAAACGCATGGCGCCCAGACAACTTGCCCATCACCATCTGGCTTTCGACCAATCCGATCGATTCCGGGCGCATAATTTCATAGGTCGTCTTCTCTTTGAGCAAACCATCCTGATGAATGCCCGACGTATGGGCAAAGGCGTTTGCCCCGACGATCGCCTTATTGGGTTGCACCACCATCCCCGTGATCTTGCTGACCAGACGACTGGTCTTCGCAATCTCCTCGGTTCGAATACGAGTATCCGCCTGATAGAAATCGGTTCTGGTGCGGAGTCCCATCACGATTTCTTCCAGGGAGGTGTTACCAGCGCGCTCACCGATTCCGTTGATCGTACATTCCACTTGGCCGGCCCCATTCATAATTGCCGCCAAGCTGTTCCCCACCGCAACCCCCAGATCGTTGTGGCAATGAACCGAAATCACGGCTTGTGTGGCATTGGGGACCTTGTCGCAAATCCCCCTGATCAGTGCGCCGAATTCTTGTGGGACGGCGTACCCTACCGTGTCAGGAATATTCACAGTGCTGGCTCCGGCGGCGATGACCGCCTCAATGACCTCGTAGAGAAACGAGGGATCTGATCGGCTCGCATCCATTGGAGAAAATTCGACATCCTCCACATAACCCCGCGCCCGCTGAACCATCTCCACGGCACGCTGCTTGGCTTGCTCTCGTGTCATCCGAAACTGGTGCGTCAGATGAATATCGGACGTTGACAAGAACGTATGGATGCGGACTTTCGGCGCGCCTTTCAACGCCTCCCATGCTCGATCGATATCTTCGGGTCGAGCCCGTGCCAAACTGCAGATCGTCGGTCCTTCGACCTCCTGCGCGATACGCCGCACCGCTTCAAAGTCTCCGGGCGAGCTATAGGCAAATCCCGCCTCAATAATATCGACACCGAGCCGGGCCAGTTGTTTGGCGACCATGACCTTTTCTTCCACGTTCATACTAGCGCCAGGCGATTGTTCGCCATCTCTCAAGGTCGTATCAAAAATTCTGATCATGCGTGCCATGGTTGACCTCCGATGCAAGCTGCTCAAAAAGTCCTTCCGGCAAGGCCGCAAGGAGTGAGAGCCCCGAGGCGTACGCGTGTGGTACGCTGAGGGGTTTGAACGACTGAGAACGCAGAGGGAAAGCTTTTTCAGCAGCTTGTAAAAAGACAAAAGCCTCCATCCCTATGAGACCCAGGGACGAAGGCTTGACGCACTCCGTGGTACCACCCTGATGTGGCCTGATGACCAACTGGTCGTCAGACCCTTCATTCAGCCTCTTACGGAGGCAAGGCGGAATCTCCTACTTCATGTTCGGAGATTCGGCTCAGAGGCGAGTTCGGCGACATCTAGGCTGGTTTGCACCACCCACCAGCTCTCTTCACAACACTTACCGCCCCGTGTCTAGATGGCTCGCGTACTACTCCTCGTCTTAGCCGTTCACAACCTTTTCAGCTCCTCCCACTGTTATCCGCCATTTATGAATTGGATTCGATCGGCGGAGGCTCGACTTTTCCCATGCTCTTTTTCCCAGCTGCCGGAGCAACCAGCGAAAAGACTTTTTCGACCGGTCCCATCAATGCATAGCCGGCAAAGATGACAAATAACATGACCGCCGGCCAGGCTGCCACCAGCATCAGCGTCAGAATACCCCAGACCAGGTAGGTAATCTGCCGGTGGCCCTTAAATTTCAGCTCCTTAAAGGAGCGATACTTGATCGTGCTGACCATTAAAAACGAAAGCGCCAACGTCATGAGCAGGACCACAATCGGCCTGACATCGCCTCCCATCTTGAGGAGGTAATGATCAAAGACCACCAGCGACGCCACCACCCCGGCCGCGGCTGGGATCGCGAGACCAGTAAAGTACTTCCCATCTGCTAGCGCTACGGTAGAGTTGAATCGTGCTAATCGCACGGCGCCCATGGCCACGTAGGCAAACATCACGGCCACGCCAAACGTACCTTGCCCGCTTAACGCCCAGGAGTAGATCAACAAACCCGGTGCGACTCCGAATGACACCACATCGGACAGCGAGTCATACTCCAGCCCGAACTGACTCGTACTATTGGTCAATCTGGCCGACTTGCCATCCAATACGTCAAAAATCATAGCGACAAGAATCGCGATGGCGGCTTCCAGATAGTGACCGTTAAAAACGGACAGGATGGCAAACACGCCGCAAAATAAGTTACCGGTCGTGAAGAGGTTTGGAATGAGGTGCATGGCGGCTTTCCGCCGTTTCCCATCTTTCCCGAAGGAATTTTTGAAGCCTGCCGTTTTCATGGCAACTCTCCAATAATGGTTTCGCCGCCTTTTACACGATCACCCACCGCCACCCGAATCTTCGTACCCATCGGAAGGAACGTATCCATGCGCGACCCAAACCGGATCAAGCCATATCGTTCACCACGTATCGCCTGCTCCCGATCCGAGATCCAACAGACGATGCGCCGAGCAATCAGCCCCGCGACTTGCACGCACAACACTTTGATCCCGTCGTGCGTCTTGATCATCACGGCGTTCTGTTCGTTCCTCAGCGTTGCCTCCGGCTTGCTCGCAACCAAAAACATCCCCGGCTGATACTGAACACCTTCAATGACGCCATCACAAGGCATACGATTGATGTGGACATCGAAGACATTCAAAAAGATCGTGAGCCTGACACTACGCTCCTTCAGGTAGCGAGGCTCAAACTCTTCCTCGATGGCGATCACCTTGCCATCGCCGGGTGCAACAATCAGATTGGAACCTTGTGGGATCACCCGGGCCGGGTTGCGAAAGAACCAGGCAGAGAACAGCGTTGCAATCCCACCAAGAAACGCAACGACCGGCCACCCCAGCCATGCAGTCAAGAGTGTAACGCCGGCAGGAACTACGATGAAGGGAATTCCTTCTTTGGCAAAGGGAACACCGACCGCACGATCCGCCATGGAATTGCCTCAGTTCTTGGTTTTATCGACGAGCTGATCCTTCTTGAGCCATGGCATCATCCCACGCAGCTTCGCCCCAACAGCTTCGATAGGATGAGCCTCGCCCTTCGCAAGGAGTGCGTTGTAGACCGGTCGATTGGCTTGATTCTCCAAGACCCATTCTTTGGCGAACCGTCCGGTCTGGATCTCGTCGAGAATCCGCTTCATCTCTTGCTTCGTCTGTTCGGTGACCACACGTGGACCTCGAGTCACATCACCGTATTTCGCCGTCGTGCTGATCGAGTAGCGCATGTTGGCAATCCCGCCCTGATAGATCAGATCGACAATGAGCTTCACCTCGTGCAAACATTCAAAGTAGGCCATCTCCGGTGAGTACCCGGCTTCGACCAGCGTCTCGTACCCGGCCTGAATCAGCGACGTCAGCCCTCCGCAGAGCACGGCTTGTTCACCGAAGAGATCGGTCTCGGTTTCCTCGCGAAAATTCGTTTCGATGACACCGGCACGTCCACCGCCGATCGCACTTGCGTAGGCCAATCCGACCTGCCTCGTGGTGCCGCTGGGATCCTGATGAATCGCCAGAAGGCAAGGCACCCCGCTGCCCTTCGTAAACTCGGAACGAACGAGATGTCCTGGCCCCTTCGGGGCGACCATGAACACATTGATAGAGGCCGGCGGCACGATTTGCCCGAAGTGAATATTGAAACCATGTCCGAACGCCAAGTACGACCCCGCCTTAAGATTGGGCGCTATGTCTTGCCGATAGATGGCGGCTTGCGCCTCATCTGGCGCCAGAATCATCACGACATCGGCAGCCTTCACCGCATCGGCAACCGGCATGACTTTGAGTCCACTCTGCTCAGCTTTTTTCCATGAGGCGCCCTCACGCAGTCCAATCACGACCGACACACCGCTTTCCTTCATGTTCAGCGCATGGGCATGCCCCTGACTTCCATAGCCGATCACGGCCACGGTCTTGTTTCGGATCTGCTGAATATCGGCATCCTTATCATAGTAAATTTTCATGACCAACCCTTTCTCTCATCTCGTCAGTATAGAGCAACACTGCGTGCGCAGCAGAACGTTAGTCGCGGGCAACCTTCTTCGTTTGGACAGCAGCGGGACGGGCCGGTTCCCGAGCAACGGCCACGCGCCCAGTGCGGACCAAGTCCTTGATCCCAAGAGGCTGCAACAAATTGATGATTGCCTCAATCTTCTTGGGATCGCCGGATACTTCGATCGTGTAGGTGCTCGGCGTCGAATCAATCACGTTTGCCCGGAAAATATCTACAATTCTGAGCGCCTCAGCCCGATCCGCATCCTTCGTATGCACTTTGATAATCGCCGTCTCCCGTGAAACAAACTCTGTTTCGTTCAAATCCACGACCTTGATGACATCGATGAGTTTGTTCAGCTGTTTCACGATCTGCTCGATGATTCGCTCGTCACCCGACGTCACAATCGTCATCTGAGACATGGATGAATCAAGCGTCGGAGCGACTGACAGGCTCTCGATATTGAACCCACGGCCGCTGAATAATCCCGCAACCCGTGACAAGACTCCAAATTTATTTTCAACTGTGACTGAAATAATATGTTCCATGCAACGCTTTCAGCTGATAGTCGTTCGCCGACGGTTTCCCTATGCCGTGAGGACCGTATCTTTATCCTCCGGCGTCACTTTTCCCGCACCTGCCTGCTTCTTCTTCAACTCCGGTGGATCTTCCAGGAGCATCTCGTGGTTGCAGCCTCCAGCCGGGATCATCGGATAACAATTCTCATAGGGATAGGTCGGCACATCCACGATGACGGGTTTATCAGTCGCCATCGCTTCTTTCAGGACGGCATCAAGGTCTCCGACCTTCTTGACCCGCAATCCCACCGCTCCATAGGCATCCGCCAGTTTGACGAAATCCGGCGTCGTACCAAGATCGCTTGACGCGTAGCGCCCTTCGTAGAATAGGTCCTGCCATTGGCGGACCATGCCATGAAATCCATTGTTGAGAATAATAATCTTCACCGGCAACTTGCTCACCACAGCTGTGGCCATTTCCTGCATGTTCATCTGAATGCTGCCGTCTCCCGCAATGCATAGGACCAGGCGATCCCGGAACGCCGCCTGCGCACCCATCGCAGCGGGAAATCCAAACCCCATCGTGCCAAGTCCGCCTGACGTCAGCCATCGATTCGGCTTCGCTAACTTGAAATATTGTGCCGCCCACATTTGGTGCTGGCCGACGTCCGTTGAGACAATCGGATCCCGGTCCCTGGTCAGTTCATACAGCCGCTTGACCACCTGCTGCGGCTTGATCGGTCCATCCTTCTCTTGGTGATACGTCAAGGGATGGGCCTGCTGCCATTCTTGAATTTGATCCCACCAGGGCTTGCGAAGCTCTTTCTGCTCCCCATTGACTGTTGCGCGCAAGATTTGATTGAACTCACGGAGTACGTTCTTACAGTCACCCACAATCGGAATATCGACATTGATGTTTTTCCGAATGGAGGTTGGGTCGATATCGACATGAATCACTTTGGCGTAAGGACAAAACTCCGACGGCTTCCCCGTCACCCGATCATCAAACCGTGCGCCGATGGCAATCACCAGATCGGAGTAATGCATGGCCATGTTTGCCTGATAGGTCCCGTGCATACCCAGCATCCCGAGGGATAACGGATGCTCTCCTGGAAACGCGCCTAGCCCCATCAACGTCATGTCCACCGGGATCTGTGTCATCTCGGCGAGCTCAAGCAATTCCTGTGAGGCACTCGAAAAGATCACGCCACCGCCGACATACAGAATCGGCTTCTTGGCCTTCATGATCGCTTCGGCGGCCTGTTTGATCTGCCATTTATTTCCTTCGTAAGTCGGGTTGTACCCTCGAATCGAGACCGAGTTCGGATAGGTGAATTCCGCTTTCGCCATCGAGACATCTTTCGGAATATCCACCAAGACCGGGCCCGGACGACCGGTCGTCGCAATATAAAACGCCTCTTTGATCGTGGCCGCCAAGTCGTTCACGTCCTTGACCAGAAAATTGTACTTTGTGCAGGGTCGGCTCAACCCGATGTTGTCGGCCTCCTGAAAGGCATCGTTCCCGATCATACTCGTCGGGACTTGGCCGCTGAAACAGACCATAGGAACGGAATCCATATAGGCATCAGCTAATGCCGTAATGACGTTGGTCATGCCGGGTCCGGAGGTGACCAGACAGACGCCTGCCTTTCCAGTCGCCTTGGCATAGCCCTCCGCCATATGGCCCGCGCCCTGCTCATGGCGTGTCAGGATGACTTCAACATCTTTCTGCTGGTAGAGTATATCGAAAATCTTCAGGACGACTCCGCCGGGAAGCGCAAAGACAGTCTTGACTCCTTCCCGCTTCAGGCATTCGATGAAGATTTCAGCACCGGTGAGTTTCATAACAACCCTCCCTACGACTGCATGAGACGATCTGCCGTAAATAATCAGATATCAAAAGAACACGTCCGTCGGAGGACGCATCATCATGCAGAAATATCTTTAAAATCAAGGGGAAAGATTCGAGATCCTAGCATCCCCATCAAGACCCGTCAATACAGCGCCACGTGAATCACCGAGAACACTGGCCACGAGGCGTTTGAGAAGAAGCGTGAGCGGAAGACCTATAAGCCGGATTCTGTCCCGCAAAGAAGTTGCCCTCTTTGCTTGGATGATCATTTCTCTGGGATTCGAGTTACCTCGAACCTCAAGCGACCTACCCGAAGACCTCGACCGGGCCAGCCGGTGCACAACAGTCCGTGAGGAGCGCTGCACATGTCTTCCTATTTGGCCTTGCACCAGGCGACGCTTACCGTGCCGGTGATGTCGCCACCCCCGCGGTGGGCTCTTACCCCACCGTTTCACCCTTACCTGAGCCGCAGCGACCAGATGGAATCCCGTCGCGTTGGCCATCGGCGGTTTGTTTTCTGTGGTGCTGGTGTCGGATTGCTCCGCCTGGGAGTTACCCAGCGCCCTGCCCATGGAGTCCGGACTTTCCTCTCGATACCGAAGCACCGAGCGACCATCCAGTCTTCCACCCACGCCTGCTCAGTATAAAGGACCAGGATCGGTCGCGACAAGCAGACCGACCAAGTGTATTCGACGAATGGTTGATGAGGATAGGACGAGAACCGTTATCGTCCACCCACGTCCGGTAACGGAGCCGCCGGGACAGGTGTCCGCTTCTGATAAATAGCCATGGCCTCCGGCATCCACTCTTTCAATTGGTCGATTCGGGTATCGTGGCTGGGATGGGTGGAGAGAAATTCAGATTGTCCCCCACCGCCCGATGCTTGCCCCATTCGTTCCCAGAGCGCCACCGATTCGCGCGGGTCATAGCCGGCATCGGCCGCCAGGAGAATCCCGATATAGTCGGCTTCGGACTCATGTTTCCGACTGAAGGGCAGCAACACACCCACCTGCGCCCCCACACCCAACGCTCCCATGGCCGCCTGACCAAGTGCTGGATTCTTGCTCCCAATCCCAATGGCCGCCCCAATGATCTGCATTCCGACATTGGCCGCTTGTCCCTGGCTCATCCGCTCCGCACCATGGCGCGCCAAGGCATGCACGACTTCATGTCCCATCACGGCCGCCAACCCTGCTTCCGTCTTCGCCATGGGGAAGATGCCGGTGTACACCGCCATCTTCCCGCCAGGCAGAGCAAAAGCGTTCGCGGTCTTGTCATCCTTAATGATCGTCACTTCCCACTGAAATTGCTGAGCCATCTGCGCATACTTCGAGCGTTTGGCCGCTTCGACGATGCGAGCCGCAACCCGCTTCACCGGTTCGACCTCACGAGGATCTTGCGACGGTCTCATCTTCGGGTCGCTCTTGACCTGATCGAACGCCTGAGCTCCCATTTGCACTTCTTGACCAATCGACGTCATGAGTAACTGCTTCCGACCGGTATAGGGATTGGTCTCGCATCCCACCAAGGCTACTCCTCCAGCCAGAAGACAGAACATCGTTGCTACGCGCATGAGTGTCGAGGTACGCATCGTCAACCTCCAGCCAAACAGAGCTTTTCCTGGATCCATCATGGTTCATTGACCAACGAACAAGCGATTGATAGATTACCGTGCCCCTAAGAAGAATTTCTAGAGGGTCGCGGACTATCTCATGACTCCACAACCATCTCGTACGATTGAACGTATCGGCATCGACGAATCCGGAAAGGGCGATTACTTCGGCCCCCTCGTCATCGCCGCCGTGTTCGTCGACGCCACGACACAAGGGGAACTCAGGCTCATGCAGGTCCGGGATAGCAAGAAGATTTCGGACGGGCGGATTCTTGAGATGGCTCCTGACATCAAGACCATCTGTCCTCACAGTATCATTGCCATCGGCCCGCAGAAGTACAACGAACTCTATGAAAAAATCCGCAACTTGAATCGCCTCCTGGCCTGGGGT
>SWDG01000026.1:143026-192459 GCA_005116965.1 Nitrospira sp.
GGTTTCCGAGGCGGGAGGTACGCCCAGCTTGGTGTGGAGCGCCTGACTGAATCGTTGGTAGACGCCGACGGCCTCGGCCCGGCGGCCCAACTTCCCGTAGATCATCATGACACGACGGCACATCCCCTCGGCCACAGGCTCCACGTCGAGCGCACGCAGATAGGTTTGGGCCGCGTCACTGACCTCTCCCTGCTCTTCCAACAGCACGCCCAACCGCTCGGTGAGATCTAAGAATCGGGCACGCAATTGTTCTCGGACCGGTAGAATCCACGGTGCGGACTCCCCTTGCAGAAAATGCCCGCGATAAAGGCCCAGCACCCGTTCAAGCGCCGCCGCATCCGTTCGGTTGACGTGTTGGGCCGTCTGCTCAAACACAACGTGGTCCATGGCCACCAGCGATGGATCGAGCATGACATACCGGTCAGCATACTGAACCGCGTCGTCCTGGCAAAGGAGCTTGCGCAGTCGGTGCAGTGTCGTGCGAAAAGCTTGTCCCGCCGCTTCGCCATCGGCTTCCGGCCAGAGCACCTCTTCGATGAGGTCCTGATGCGCGCCCTGCGCGCCGGTGGCACTGAGATACTTCAACAGCTCCAGTGGTTTACGTTGTGTTTTTCCTGAACAGCTCAGCGCGACATCCTGAATTGTCGCTCCAAAGTGGCCGAGCGTGTGGATTGTCACCGGATAGGGCCACTGGGCAGAGGGCCGAGCAGGAGCACGAAGGCCGCGCCGACGAATCACGCTGCGGACGAACTCGACTTCAATGCCGGCCTCCAAGGCATGGGCAAAGAGTTCAGCCATCACCGTCGGCCTCCACCAATAGTCCAACGTCAGACAGTCCAGATCTCGAGCGATGCGCAACCCTTCTCGCAACGACGCCTCGGCCTCCTGCACCTGCCCGTCCTTGATCAATACTTGCGCCATCGTGAGGTGACCATGGGCCTCGATCATCCGACTGCCCGTGAGTCGGGCACTTTCCAACGCCAGATGCAGCTGCTCACGAGCCGTGATGGTCTCGCCTACGTCGGCCAATATCTTCGCTAATCCCACACGACAAATACTCGTGAAGGTCGGCAAACCTAAGGGAATCATCGTATCAAGGGCGCGGGACGCATGATCACGGGCAGAGTGATGATCGCCTCTCATGAGCGCAATTCCCGCTCGATAATAGCTATGCTGCCCCAGTCCAAGCCGCTGATGACCCTGCGTCACGGTGCGCGCACAATCCGCGAGTCGTTCCGCTTCTTGACCATCCCCTGCTGCCAACGCGGCGTAGGCTTGGAGTCCCCAGACCATCGGCTTAAAGACATGAATGCCAAACGTCTCGATGACGGACAAGGCCTCTTGGAGTTTTTCCCTGGCCTGTTCCCAGTTACCCGTATTCCAAGCATAATTCCCCTCGATCACTCTCCAAGTCACCAAGGAGCGTGGGGACAGGGCCGACCCTTGAAGAGACGGAGTCAGCTCGTTCAGAAGTTGGCGGATGCGAGGAAATTCTCCTCTCCAGACCGGCAGATACAGGAAGGCCGCAGCCACACCAAGCCGGCTCGCTGGATTGTCCAGCACAGGCAGAATTCGATCGACATCTCGTTCAAGCTCTTGAAGCAGTGGATGATGGGGGCAGGCGAAGATGAGCCCCAGCAGATTCATCATCACCCGGGCTTGGATGGCGACCGATGGAAACCCCTGATGCTGAGCGAGCAGACGATGCAGCCGATCTCCCCAGGGAATGGTGGGGGCCATCTCATCTACGCCACAGTAGTACGATTCAATGATTCCACTGGCGGACAGCAATAATCCGGCGAGGTCCTGATCGGTGCGCTCAAATTGCCGATACGCCGCTTCCAAATCCGCCCGAGCCCCCAGCGGATCGAATACCAATCGGCTCACACCGGACCAATACAGCAACCATGGCCGCTGCTCCCGTTCGTTCGGCGGCAGTCGCGCGATCGAGCTTTGGAGCGTCTGATATCGGCCTTGGGCCAACCAGGTCTCGCTCATCGCACAGATGACGCGGCTGAGATCGTCCCACGCCTGGATCTCCACGTACAGCGCGATGGCCGTCTCCTTTTGTCCGGACCGCTCCGCCACTCCGGCGGCGATCCGCTTGAGATTCGTCAGGGTCTCCCCCTCAAAATGGACGGGGTATTGCTCCAGCAAAAACTCGCGGAAAAGATCGTGATACTGATACGCGACCTGCGTATCGACACGCCGGTCCACAAACAGTCCGCGTCGATACAGCTCCCGCAGCACGTGCCCCGCGCCGGTATGGCCGCTCACCTCCGCCGCCATGCCCTCTGTGATCCAGGGGAGCAGCGCGGTCCGCATCAGGACCTCTTGGGTACGCGCATCCATATTCACAAACACCTGAGAGGCAAAATAGGGGAAGACGCCGGCTCTCGCGTCGGCTGGTTGTGGCGCCGTCCACGCCTCATTCGCCTGATAGCGTTCCAACATCAGCACCGTGCCGGCGGCCCAGCCGTTCGCCTGAGCATGCAGCGTCTGGAGCCTGTCGTGATCCACGCCTGGCACCGTTGAGGCGATCGCTTGGGTCTCCTCAAAGGTAAGCCGCAAATCTTCCCATCCAAGATGACCCACCCTGCCGTGGGCAAGGTCTCTGGCCAATTGCGTGGGTGGATCGTTCCGACTGATCGCGATAAGCGTGGCGCCTGGCGGGAACTCCGCGAGCGCGACCGACAGCACATCGTGAAGCCCCGCCTCCGTGGGAAGGTCATGATAATCGTCCAGCACCAGCACCGCGGGCAACGGAACCTTCGACCAGAGCTCACGCATGAAGCGCCTCGTATACCCCGGCACATCGGCCAGAAACTCCGCGGTCAACGCCGGCACGCGTAAACGCCGTCTTCCAGCCGCTGTCTGCCCCGCTTGCGCGAGGTAATGGAAGAATGCGGCGACATCGGCATCACCGGGATCCAGGTGGTACCACAGGCTGCGCGGCTTGTGTTCTGTGAGATAGCTGGCGATGAGTGTGGTCTTTCCCGCTCCCGGGGGGCCGGCGACCCAGACCAGTGGATGGTGCTGACAGCGTTCTGTCAGGAGCGAGTAGAGGCGCTCACGACGCGCCACTTTATGGAGGCGTGGAGCGGTCAACTTCGCGAGAGGTGAAACAGGGCGTGGAATTCAAGACCTCACGGATGGAATTATCGCATGAGCATGCTGCACACCTGTGCACTATAGTGGTCTCACGTACGTATATCAACCAAATCCACATGAAGGCGACCGATCCTACATCTCGCTTGGAATGTATCCCAGTGTGCGACACCCATCGTAGAGGCAGACACTGGGATGCGCCAGCCCGGTACAGTTTAAAGATACCCGCTTGCTTTTCCAGGAAGAGATTGTAGGCGGGGGTTCTTCGACCGCGTGCCTGGGGTCGGATCTTGTATTGTGCATGAACAAATCATGAAACTGCTGTCCTGCGGAATGCTTACCCCTTCGTCCGTCGTGTCAGCTCCCCGAGCGTCTGATGAATGAGCCTCGCGTACGTCGGCAGATGGGAGTAGATCGTCTCGGCCGTGGCTTCGTTGTAGGTGTGGCTGGTG
Source organism: Nitrospira sp. (assembly GCA_005116965.1). Taxonomy (GTDB): domain Bacteria; phylum Nitrospirota; class Nitrospiria; order Nitrospirales; family Nitrospiraceae; genus Nitrospira_D. The sequence goes on from SWDG01000026.1 coordinate 146,587, forward strand.
AGATTGCGATCCTCGAGCATGCGAAACCACTCAGCATCCTCTTGGATTACGCCCAGATGAAAGGCGACGCGCAGACTATCGCGCGGTGAGAAGGCTTCGAGTCCTGATTCTTCCGCATACGCCTTCAGACTCTTCCAAAACAACTCGAAGGTGAATTCAAACCGTTGAATGGCCGAATCGCGGACGAACTCGTTGACCGGCTGAGCCAAGGCGAAGTCCAGACGTGAGAGTGCCAGGCCCAGCAGACGCAGCAAGTTACGCAGCTTGTCGCTCATATATGCTCTTGATCTTCTGAAGTGCTACGGCTTTAAAGGTTTCATCCACCGAGGAAAAATCGACCACGTCCACCCGTTGCAAGATCGGCAGATCGTCGAATGCCTCACGAAGAGCGGCCAGAACTTCAGGGGAGATCGGATGTCCCAGATCAACGCCAAGATCGATGTCGGATCGAGGCACCGACCGACCAGTGGCACGGGAGCCAAACACAAACACGTTGACGCATGGTTCGGACGCCAGCAGAGTGTGAGCCAATTCTCCGACCTTTTGTTCGACCAACGACAGTGCGCTCAGTCTTTCAACCCGACCGACTTCCATCCGAACAATTCCCTTGGAAGAGATCTTCACTTCCCGCGTATCCTGGTCGGTCTCAATAGGCTCATCTGAGACCATCGGACAAAGGGGATCTACACCTGGATTACACCGACTCCCCCACTTCCAGATCAGACTTTTTCGCTTCACTCAGAGCCGACAAGCTTTCCGTTGCCGGTTCTCCCTCCCAGTACAATATCCGCCGACAGTAGGGGCAGATCTGTAGATCATCGGAGCGCTTGACTTGCGCAATGAGCTGAGGCGGGATCTGGAGACGACACCCAGCGCACATCCCATCGCGCACCGCCGCCAGCGGTTGATCTTTCCGCGAGGCCTTCACCTGGTTATACCGATCGAGTAGACCCTTCTCAATCCGCCCGGCCGCCTCTCGATGGCGGAGTTCGAGTTGAGCCAGCTCTGTCGCCAGCTCCTTATCCCGTGCGTCCAGTCCCTGCTTCTCCCCGGTAAATACTTTCTCCAACGTGGTCTTTTTCTCCTGAAGCTCTTGGATGGTCTTCTGAAGTTGATCGACCTTGTCCATGGCCAAGAGAATTCGCTCTTCAAAGTCTCCCCGCTTCTTATTCGCCAACTCGACTTCGAATAAATGCGCTTGATACTCTTTATTGGTCTTCAGACTCGCCGCGTGCGATTTCATCTTCTCGGTGTGCGCTTCATGCGCTTCGAGATCTTTTTCGTGAGCGCGCCGTTCCTTGACGGCAGCCTCACCGGCGGCTTTCGTGTCATTCAGGAGCTGGGTTGCTTCTCGAAGAGGCACTTCCGCAGTGTTTAGACGTTCGGGGATTTTTCGGCGGATCTCATTGATCTCCGTGATCCGGAGATCGAGTTTTTGCAAGTCAATGAGCGGGGACAGCTTTTGGTTCAACGTATCCTTTCCAGCACTGCTGATGCACCGACATGGGTCAGACACCGGTCCCGACTGGTGGGCCCACTAGGACTTGAACCTAGGACCAGCTGATTATGAGTCAGCCGCTCTAACCACCTGAGCTATGGGCCCGATCGGAATGGTTCGGACTCAGGCTGATGTCTTGTTGGGCCAATCATTCCTCACGGCTTCCGCCAGCCTCAGCCTCAACAGGTGTCGCCACCCGAACCGTGATTTTAGGCCGCCGTTCTGAGTAGAGTCAATTCACGCTGCCTTCTCACTCTGCAAGCTAGACGCTCTCGACAAAACTCCTCAGCTTTTTGCTGCGGCTCGGATGTCGCAATTTCCTCAGGGCCTTGGCTTCGATTTGCCTGATGCGCTCGCGCGTCACTTCGAAGTCCTGTCCGACTTCTTCGAGGGTATGGTCCGTCGCCTCTCCAATGCCAAACCGCTTGCGCAGCACCTTCTCCTCGCGAGGCGTCAAGGTCTCCAAGGCACTGTTGATCTGCCGCTGCAAGTCGTAGCGAATGGCTGCTTCCAGCGGAGACACGGCCTTCTTGTCTTCGATAAAATCGCCCAGATGGCTGTCTTCCTCTTCACCGATCGGCGTTTCGAGCGAGATGGGCTCGCGGGCAATCTTCAGAATCTTCCGAACCTTGTCCAACGGAAGGTCCATACGCTCGGCAATCTCTTCGGGAAGCGGCTCACGACCCAGCTTCTGCACAAGATGCCTGGAGGTTCGAATGAGTTTATTGATGGTTTCGATCATGTGAACCGGGATCCGGATCGTTCGTGCTTGATCCGCAATCGCTCGAGTGATCGCCTGCCGAATCCACCACGTGGCATAGGTACTGAACTTGTACCCGCGCTTGTACTCGAATTTGTCCACCGCCTTCATCAGCCCGATGTTCCCTTCCTGAATCAAATCGAGGAACTGCAGACCGCGGTTCGTGTATTTCTTGGCGATGCTGACCACCAGCCGTAAATTCGCCTCGACCAACTCCGCCTTCCCTCGCTTGACCTTTTCTTCGGCAATATCCAGATGCTTGACGGCATCCTTAATCTCTTCAGCCGGAACCAGCGCCTCTTCCGTTTCCAACTGGCGAATCTTTGCTTTGGCGTTTTGGTAAACCTTTCGAATCTCCACTAGCGCTTCTTCTGACACTCCGGTCTTCCGCTTGACCGCCAAGAAGTCCGGCCGGCTCCGGCACATCTTCCTCAGCAGTTCAGCGCCTGCCTCTCCCCCCACGCCGATCCGCCGTTGGCAACTGATCGCTTCCCGTTCGGCAACCCGGATCTGCACCGCCAGATCGCGGACACGCTGTACCATTCGATCTTTCAGCACACCATGGAGGTTGACGGATTCAATTTTGTCCACCACTTGCTGACGGATCGCTTCGAACTGCTTCTTGAACTTCTTCTGCTTGACCGGATCACTGCCGAGATGCTTGCCTTTTTCGGCCAAGGCCTTCAGTACAAGCGACACTTTCCGCACGGCATTGAGCGACTCGAGGGTCTTGACCCGCAACTCCTCGTAATCCCGTTCCACCGGTGGCTGGTCTTCTTCAAACTCCTCTTCGGTCTCCTGGATCGGCACAATCTCACGCACGTCGATCTTGGCGTTCTTGAGCTGATCCCGGAGAGCCAGGACGAATTCGATGGTCATCGGCATGCCGTAGATTACCGACGCGATATCTTTTTTCCCCTCTTCAATCCGTTTGGCGATTTCGATCTCGCCTTCGCGGCTGAGGAGAGCCACACTCCCCATTTCCTTGAGATAGAGCCGCACGGGATCGTCGGTGCGGCTGAGCGCACCCGGCGTCAGGTCGATGGCTTTCTCGTTTTCCTCCTCGGCCTCCGACTCAGCCTCTTCCACCTCTTCACCCGCTTCACCTTCAGATCGCTTCTGCGGCCGATCCCCATCGCCTGCCTCGACGATTTCGATATCCATTTCACCGAACATCGCCATGATGCTCCCAAACTGATCTGATGCCACGACTTCAGCAGGCAAGGTGCTATTGAGCTCGTCATACGTCAGAAAGCCTTTTTCCTTCCCGATCGTAATCAGCTTCTTCACCTCACTGAGCAACTCTTGTTTCGACATGACTACTCCTTCACCAATGAAACCACACCGGCGGTCGGCGTGCCGGCTTTCCGCATCCGTACCTCGTTGATCTGCATATTCAGCATCCCTGCATCATCCACACGGCCTTCGCGCTCAGCCGTTTTTAGCTTGGCAATCAGCTCTCTCAGAACCTGCTCCGATCGCTTTCGGTCCAGGCAATCCAAACAGGCCATAATATGCGCCGGCGCGTCGTCGAAATGATCGTCACGAAGCGACAACTCCGTCGCCAGGCCGCCACACGCAGGGTCGTCCACTGACGCATCCAGCAGCGACTGGACCTGAATGCGCCCATCGCGATCCAGATGGGTGAGCGCAAGCTCCGCAAGCTTGCGACAGGCTTCGACCGAAAACTTCTCAGGCTGCAGTCGCCGTACATCGGCTGAGGACAGCGTGCCCCGCAACAGAAGAAGTATTAAGTCTCGTTCCTCGGGGATTCCCTTGAAGAGGGAGTCCCCCGACTTTCCGACAGCGGCTGGTCGAAGTGTTCCCGGACCTGGCTTTTGTTGAGCCATGAGTGCGGGGTACCGTTCGATCAGCCGAGATTGATTGATCCCCAGACGTTCCGCGACGAGCTTGAGACGCTCTTCCCGCTCAATGGGATGCTCGCTCTTCTGTAAAATACGCAGCACTTCATCCACACTTCGAATCCGCCCTTCGATCGTACTTGCCTCTGTGGCCTTCAAACTATATTCCAAGGCAAAGTCCAACAGGCTAGGCGCTTGCTCTTCCAGGCGCACAAACGATTCTGGCCCGTGTTTCCGCACATAGGTGTCGGGATCGTCCCCAGACGGTAGCGTCACCACCTTGACACCCAACCCGCTGTTCACAAACAAGTCCAACCCTCTCAACGCCGCTCGGACGCCGGCCGCATCAGGGTCGAAGAGCAAGATGACCTTTGACGCGAACCGCCGGAGGACTTGGATATGTTCAGGCGTCAAGGCCGTACCCAAGGTGGCCACCGTATGCGTCAACCCGACCTGATGAAGCGCAATCGCATCGAAATATCCTTCGACCACAATGACCGTCTTCGTCCGGGTAATCGCTTCCCTGGCGTGATCGAGCGCAAACAGCGTCTGCCCTTTCTTGAAGAGCGGCGTATCAGGAGAGTTCAGATATTTGGGCGTCCCCTCGCCCAGCACGCGCCCGCCGAATCCCACCACACGTTTCCGCAAATCCGTGATCGTGAACATGACACGGTCGCGGAACCGATCGTAGAACCCCGTCTTGTCGGTTCGGGCGATCACAAGACCCGCCGACGCAACCTCGTTTTGGGAAAACCCCTTCCTGACAAGACCCCTCAACAACCCATCCCATTCGGCCAATGCCACTCCGATTCCGAACTGATCGATCGTACGAGGAAGGAGCTCCCGGCTCGTCAAATACTCGCAAGCGACAAGGCCTGCACGTTCATCACGTAAGTTCTGTTGAAACCAGGCGGCGGCGGCTTCATTCACTCGCTCAACCGTCTGGACTAGGTGGGCCTGCGGCCCAGAACGAGCAGCCGCCTCCTCAATCTCAATCCCGACCGTTCGTCCGAGGTCGCGCACCACTTCAGGGAACGTTCCTCCCGTGACCCGAGTCAAAAATGTGAAGACATTTCCCCCGGCCCCACAGCCGAAGCAGTGAAAAATTTGTCGGGATGGGCTGACCGTGAACGACGGAGTCTTTTCAAGATGGAACGGACATAAGCCCTTAAGGTTCTGTCCAGCCTTGCTCAAGGACACATGTCGGTTGACAATGTCGACGATGTCGAGACGGTCCTTAATTAAGGTAAGGGTCTCGTCTGAAATCAAGCTTCGGCCCACCAGAGTCGCAGCTCCTACGTTCCCGTCGCGCACGACCGGACGAGTCGGTTACTAAGTAATAGGAATAATTGACCGTTCAGATTAACAGACGGGTGGAAAAGCTGTCAATTCAGCGAATTCCCTCACCCTGGAGGCCACGCCATAGGCCGGCCACCCATCACGTGGAAATGGAGATGGAAAACGGTTTGTCCAGCATCGCGACCGGTATTCGTCACCAACCGATAGCCGGACTCCCCCAGCCCTTTCAGCGCGGCGACCTTCGTACAACTCAGGAGCAACCGCGCCAGCAACGACTCATCCTCCACCCCTACATCTTGAACGGCCGAAACATGCCGCTTAGGTATCACCAACGTATGGACGGGCGCCTGGGGATTGATATCATCAAACGCCACCGTGTGCTCATCCTCTTGAACCAGCTTCACGGGAATCTTCTTTTCCACAATCTTGCAAAAGAGACACTCACTCATGACGCACCTTTCACGTATCTCGTAGGCCAGACTTGCCGAACCGCTTTCCCAATTCCTGAAAAACCTCCTGAAGACTGATCTCGTGATATCCCAGCGCCATGAGGGTATGAAAGAGCAGATCAGCGACTTCGTACACGATCTCCTCTTTCTTGCCACCTTTGGACGCCAACAAGACTTCTCCGGCCTCCTCCGCCACCTTCTTCAGAATCTTGTCATGCCCCCCCTCAAACAACTTCGAGGTATAGGAACCAGCCTGGGGATTGGCGCGGCGCTCCTGAATCGTCCTGAGAATACCCTCAAGAATTCCACCCTGTGCATCTTGCGCATTCCGCTGAACAAGGTGGCCTTGTTCAGCGAGCCTAGAAAAAAAACAGGCTCGCTCGCCTGTATGACAAGTCGGTCCGACTGGCTGCGCCTTCACCAGAATGGCATCTCGATCACAATCAACAAAGAGTTCCTTCACGTGCAGCGTATGACCGGAGGTTTCGCCTTTTTCCCAGAGTTGGTTTCGAGACCGACTCCAAAAGTGCACTCTCCTTGTGGCGACCGTCTTTGCGATGGCCTCTTGGTTCATATATCCGAGCATCAACACCGTCCCATCAAGCCAATCCTGAATAACAGCCGGAAGCAGGCCTTGCCCATCGAATTTCAACTGATCTGCCGATCCTTGACTCATCGTGTCATGCCACTCGAAAAAGACTCTCTGATCGAACAGGGACGCCACGTTCCTGTAAGTATGCTTTCGCTTGGGAGATCGTATAGGTCCGAAAATGAAAAATCGAAGCGGCCAAGACCGCGTCCGCCTTCCCCTGCACAAAGCCCTGGTAGAGGTGGTCAAGCGTGCCGACTCCACCCGAAGCGATCACGGGAATCGATACAGCCCCAGACACCGTCGCCGTCAGGTCCAGATCATACCCGGTCTGCCGGCCATCCTGATCCATGCTGGTCAATAAGATTTCTCCGGCACCATACTGTCCCATCCGCGTAGCCCACTCCACCACATCAAGTCCCGTCGCCTGGCGCCCGCCATGCGTGAAGACCTCCCAGCGATCGCCCACTGCGCGCTTGGCATCGATGGCCACAACAATGCATTGCGTCCCAAACCGCTGAGCAGCCTCTTTCACAAACTCAGGCCGTCGAACTGCCGCAGTATTGATGCTCACCTTGTCCGCCCCAGCATTCAACAAGGCCCGAATATCGTCGAGCGTTCCCACGCCCCCACCGACCGTCACCGGCATAAATACCCGGGCAGCCGTCCGCTCCACGACATCAATGATCGTCTTCCGGTTTTCATGCGAAGCGGTGATATCGAGAAAGCAGAGCTCGTCCGCTCCTTCGTGATCATACCCCACCGCTGCTTCAACCGGGTCTCCGGCATCGCGGAGATTCACAAAGCTGACGCCCTTGACCACGCGGCCCTCTTTGACATCCAGACAGGGAATGATGCGTTTGGTCAACATAGTCGTACTGACGTGAGGGGGAGAGCTTGTTCTGCGCCTAACCCTTCACTCCTTACCAAGAGCCGTCACTGTGGCCCTCAGATCAAGTTTCCCATCATAAAAAGCTTTCCCCACGATCGCCCCCTCGATTTTAGGGCCAAGTGATCGTACAGCTAGCAGATCTTCCAGACGAGTGATCCCTCCCGAGGCAATCACCGGAAACGAAGAGCATTCGACGACTTCTTTCAATGCAGGAATATTTGGCCCGTTCAGCATGCCATCCCGCGCGATATCCGTATAGACCACGGCGGCAATCGCGCAGCCTGACAATTCCTCCAACAAATCGATCGCTTTCACATCGGATACCGTTGTCCAGCCTTTCACAGCGATTCGACCGTCACGTGCATCGAGCCCAAGTATGATCCGGTGCGGAAACTCCTGGCAGGCCTGATCAAGCAGCGCCCGGTTCGTGAGCGCTGCCGTGCCGAGCACAACGCGCGACACCCCAGCATTGAGATATCGGCGGACCGTTTCAATGGTCCTGATGCCGCCGCCGACCTGAACTTTGACGCGAACCGCTTTTATGACGGACTCGATGTGGGACAGATTCTTGGGCTCGCCGTCAACCGCGCCGTTTAAATCCACGACGTGAATCAGACCGGCTCCCTGTTGTTGCCACCTACCGGCAACCTCCGTCACATCGTCAGAATAGACCGTTTCCGCCGCCATATCGCCTTGACGTAACCGCACACAACGCCCATCTTTCAAATCAATGGCAGGAATAACCAGCACCCTACTTACCCTCCCCTACACCGAATGGAAAGTCTTTCAAGACCTCATCAACCCCGTATTCTGCGAGTTCCGCCGCCGTCACGAAAGCCCATCGTTGCAAGAATCCCATGAGGTCCTCGGTCATGGGCCGTTGCCGTTCATAATAATCACCGACCCAGAGCACTTGCCCATCAGCTGCCACGACCTTGACCTCAAAGCCGACCGTCGCCGACGGGTCAGCGCCCAGTCGACTACCTACCCGCTCTTGGTACACCGATACAAGGCCGATTAATGCCGCATCCGCTTTCAGTCGCTTCGCAACCACAGCAGCAGCCTTTTCCATCCCCATGTTGACCAGCTCTCCGTCGGCTGAAGAGACTCTGACCGCATCACCGGGAGATAATACGAGAAGGCCTTTCCGATCGCGAAGGCGCCCCCAGAACAATTCCGTCACTGTCTCCGCCGCGTGTCCCGGCACCACCATGGTCTTCCTGGGCAGGGGTTGCCCTCCCGGAGGAACTCCCATGGAAATATCAGACCGACGGATACTGTCAGGGGTCGGAAGGAAAAGAGCGTCTTGATCGTGCGCTTGGGGCGTGGCAATCGATGTAAACGGGATTAAGGCAATGGAGTGAATCCGGTATCGGGCGAGTTCCGGAGCCGATTTCGTCGCGACCTTCGATCCGCTGCACCCTGTTGCCATGGCGGCCAAGGCAACAGCACTTATCATCAGGATTACGCGCATCAGGCCTACAACATCCCCTTCGTCGACAGCACTTTCCCGGCCAGTCGCTCTTCCAACGTCGTCGCCTGGTCGAGCGCCTTGGCGAGCGCCTTGAAGATCGCTTCCATGATGTGGTGCGGATTGCGGCCGTACATGAGATTTACGTGCAAGTTCAGGCCTCCGTGGGTCACAAAGGCCTGGAAGAAATCCTCGAACAGACCGAGATCGAACGCCTTGATCTTCCGGTCCGGCAGATTCACGTTATAGACAAGAAATGGCCGACCGCTCAGATCCACGGTAATCTGGGCCAAGGTTTCATCGAGCGGCGCCGAGGCAAACCCAAATCGCTTGATGCCGGCCTTTTCTCCCAGAGCCTGATGGAATGCTTTTCCCATTACGATACCGACGTCTTCCACCGTGTGATGTTCGTCGATATCAAGATCGCCCTTGGCCTTGACCGTCAGGTCAAAAAACCCATGCTTCGAGAGCAGTTCCAGCATATGGTCGAAGAATCGGATGCCGGTGTCGATCTTCCCTTTCCCACCCCCATCCAGAGTCCACTCGACATGGATATCGGTCTCTTTGGTAGCCCGATGAATGCTCGCCTGTCGTGGGGCAGATCCGTTCTTCTTCATGAAAACCTAATGTTCGCCGACTTGGCATGGGCGTCGAACCCTTCGATCTGCGCAAGTCGAATCAAAGGATCTTTGACTTTGGCTAATTCTTGTTTCGTGTAATGCACGATGTTGCTGACCTTCACATAGTCATTGACCGAGAGCGGCGAGAAGAACCGCGCCGTTCCTCCGGTCGGCAGCACGTGATTCGGCCCTGCAACATAATCGGCAACCGACGGCGGCGTATAGCGCCCCAGGAATAGCGCACCTGCATGGCGGATCTTTTCCAAATAATCGAACGGATTATCCACCGAGAGCGTCAGGTGTTCGGCCGCAATTTCGTTCGCCACCTCGATCGCTTCGTCCATAGTGGTCACGACGAAGGCTACTGAATGACGGGCAATTGATTTCGATGCGATCTTTTCACGTTGGAGCCCTTTCAGCTGACTCTCGATCAGTTTCGACACATCCTTCGCCAATCGCTCCGAGGTCGTCACAAGGAACACCTGCGCGTCTTCATCATGCTCAGCTTCGCAGAGCAGATCTGCCGCCACATGGGCCGGCGTTGCCTCATCATCGGCCACTACCAGCAACTCACTGGGACCGGCAACCATGTCGATTCCAACCGTGCCGTAGAGCAATCGTTTGGCTGTGGCCACGTAGATATTTCCCGGCCCGACGATCTTGTCGACCCTCGCAATGGTATTTGTCCCATAGGCAAGGGCCGCGACTGCTTGCACGCCGCCGACACGATAAATCTCCGTGACTCCTGCGATATCGGCTGCGACCAGCAAATAGGGATTAATCCCGTCCTTCTGGGGCGGGGTGACCATCACAATACGTGGGACACCGGCAACCTTGGCTGGAATCGCGCACATCAGCACGGATGACGGATACACGGCCTTGCCCCCAGGGATATACACCCCCACCGCGTCAACTGGGCCAACCAGCTGTCCTAAGGTGGCATCCCCATCCTGGTACATCCAGGTCTTGGTCCGTTGCCGCTCATGAAACGACGTAATCCGTTGAGCGGCCAGCCGCAGCGCATCGCCCTCATCCTTTCGGATGTGGAAATAGGCATTCTTGACCTCTTCAGGAGTCACACGCAGCGCGTCCGGCTTCAACACAACCTTATCGAATTGCTTAGTGTAGCGGAGGATCGCTTTATCTCCTCCCTGTTCAACCCCTTTCAGAATGGCCTGCACGGTTTTTTCAACCACCGCGCCGGTTGCCCGTCCGCGAAGCACAACTTTTTTTAGAGATGGGAGGAAGCTGCGATCCGCTTGCGTCACGATTTTCATGAGCGAGCTGCCTTCCGTTTACGCGCGAGTACCGTCGAGGAGCGACCATTGCGGGAGGGAACGCTCTGACTCCGCACCGCTACCCTAAGTTTACGAATCAACTCCATCAGTGGCTTCTGTTTGAGCCGAAAACTCGCCCGATTGACGATGAAACGGGCTGTCGATTGAGTAATGACCTCAATCTCGGCAAGATCATGGGCTTTGAGTGTGCTGCCGGTTTCGACCAAATCCACAATCCGATCTGCCAGCCCCACTACAGGAGCCAACTCGATAGAGCCATACAACTTGACGATCTCGACCGGAATTCCTCGCGTATTAAAATAGCGCTCGCTGATCCGTGGATACTTCGTCGCAATGCGAATCTTTGACGAGAGGCGATCATGTGCTCCCTCTCCCCGGAGCGCGGCGACGGAGATTCTACACGCTCCGAATCCTAAATCCAATGGTTCGTATACATCACTTTCCTGCTCTAGCAAAACGTCTTTCCCGACGATTCCGGCGTCCGCTCCCCCATATTCCACATACGTCGGCACATCGCTGGGCCGAACGATGAGAAAGGTCATCTCGTTCTCGGGGCTGACAAATATCAGCCTCCTGCTCTCGCCTGATAGCCCCGGAATGTCGTAGCCGGCTTGTCGGAAGAGGGCCAGCGCGGACTCCATGAGTTTCCCTTTTGACAGAGCGATCGTCACCATGTGTAACCCCTAGTGTATCTTCGTCGGCGACTTTTGGCGCTGAACCTCAGCCCCCAGAGCACCTAACTTTTCTTCAATTCTCTCGTATCCCCGATCAAGATGGTACACACGTTGGACGTGCGTCACTCCCTCTGCCGCCAGCCCAGCGACGATCAACCCGGCACTCGCTCGAAGATCTGACGCCATGACTGGCGCGCCAGTCAGCTGCTTGCGTCCCGTCACTACCAACCGGTTCCCTTCAACGCGGATATTAGCTCCCATCCGCCGCAATTCCTCGACATGCATGAACCGGCTTTCAAACACCGTTTCAGTCACGACACTCGTGCCTTCGGCGAGACTCAGCAGTGCAACCATTTGGGCTTGCATATCAGTGGGAAATCCTGGGAAGGGCAACGTCCTCAGATCAGTGCCTCGCAATGTGTCAGGCATGGTCAGCCGCACATAGTCGTTGCCTTCCTGCACGTCGGCCCCCGCCTCACGCAACTTCATCAGCACTGCCTCAAGATGACCTGGACGGCAATGTGTCGCTGTGACATCCCCTTGGGTCACAGCTGCTGCCGCCAAGTATGTGCCAGCCTCGATACGATCAGGAATGACGTCATGATCCCCACCATGAAGTTCTCGCACTCCCTCAATCACGATCTCATCGGTTCCCGCTCCTCGAATTCTCGCGCCACGCTTGACGAGAAATTCGGCCAGGTCCACGATTTCTGGTTCCTTTGCCGCATTTTCTAGCGTCGTCACTCCCTCGGCCAATGTCGCCGCCATCATGAGATTTTCAGTACCGGTGACGGTCGGCGTATCACTGTAGATCCGCTCACCTCTCAATCGTTTCGCCCTGGCCGTGATATAACCGTGCTCAATGGAAATGTCAGCCCCTAATTTTGCCAATCCCGCTAAATGAAGGTTCACTGGCCTGGATCCGATCGCACAGCCCCCGGGAAGGGACACTTTGGCCTCTCCCCAACGAGCGACCAACGGACCAAGGACCAATACCGACGCCCGCATCGTCTTCACGAGATCGTAGGGAGCTTCTGTCGATTCAATGGCATCGACCTGGATGACCGCCCGATTGCCCTCATGAGATACCTTGGCCCCGAGAATCCCTAAGAGCTTTCCCATCGTGAGCACATCCACAACCCTTGGAAGATTGGTGATGACGCACTCCCCGCCTCCCAGAATGGTCGAGGCCAAGATCGGAAGAGCGGAATTTTTCGCGCCGCTAATGCGAACGTCTCCGGCGAGTCTCTTACCGCCTCTGATAAGAATCTCATCCATACCGTGCCCCTAGCTCACCCGCCGCGCGATCATCACCCGTTCGATACCGGCCTCATCCTTGATGGTCTGAAGTCCGGTGTAGCCCCCTGCTTGTTCTGCCGCCAGTCGCACAATTGGAGCTTGCCCCTGACCAAGCTCCATGACGAGCAATCCACCAGGCACAAGAAATTGGCGTGCATCGTGGAGCAATCGTTCATGGAACTCCGTTCCGCTCTGTCCGGCCACCAACGCCAACCGCGGCTCAAAATCTCGGACCTCTGGTTGCAGACCAGCCCAGACCTCTTCGGCGATGTACGGGGGATTAGACACGATCGCATCCACGGCTCCGATTAACTGGCATTCATGCAAGGGGAACAATAGATCCCCTTCCTTCCAAGTAATTTTATCGCTGACGCCGTGTCTCTCCGCATTACCCTTGGCAACCGTCAACGCTTTCCCGGAGCAGTCCAGGGCAAAAATTCGCATGCCGCCCAGGATGGTCGCCAAGGTCACCGCCACACATCCAGACCCTGTTCCCACATCAACCACTACCGCACCTTCTGCGAACCTACCCTCCCTGAGAGTCTCCTGAACAAGGAGTTCGGTCTCAGGCCGAGGAATCAACACCGCCGGGTTCACATCAAAGTCGAGACCGCAAAATTCCTGTGTGCCCAGAATATACTGGAGGGGTTCGCACGCCATCCGCCTCGATACGACTGATTCGGCACGAGCGAGTCCTTCGGCTGACACCGCTTGGTCTCTCCGACTCGCCAACTCGTGATGTTTCAGTCCAAATGCGTAGGCCAATAACCAGATCGCTTCTTGAGACGTATTGGTCGATCCAGCTCTTTCCAAAGAGCGTTGGGCCCACGTAAGCACCATGCCAATCGTTTTCGGATCTGCGGTAATGGGGACGACCATCATGACACGTTGGCGGTTTCGGCCTGCTGTTGTTGCGCCTTCAGCGCTTGAACGAATTCATCTAAGTCGCCTTCCATAACCAACTCAAGCTTGTGCAACGTCACCCCGACCCGATGGTCGGTGACACGGTTCTGAGGAAAGTTGTAGGTGCGAACCTTTTCGCTCCGCTCGCCCGTTCCGACCTGGGATTTCCGGTTTTTGGCGATCTCTGCTTCGTGTTTTTCCCGCTCGGCTTCCACGATGCGCGCGCGCAAAGTCCGCATGGCTTTCGTGCGATTCTTCAGCTGCGAACGCTCGTCCTGGCAACTCACCACGACTCCGGTGGGAATATGGGTGATGCGCACGGCTGATTTCGTCGTATTGACACTCTGACCGCCGGCGCCGGAGGAGCAGAACGTGTCGATCCGGAGGTCTCCGGGATCGATCTTCACATCGATTTCATCCACTTCAGGCATGACCGCCACGGTGACAGTAGAGGTATGGATCCGGCCCGCCGCTTCCGTCACCGGCACCCGCTGCACACGATGCACGCCGGCTTCGTACTTGAAGTGGCTATAGGCCCCCTTGCCTTCGATCAGCGCCGTGATGTTCTTATATCCTCCGACACCATTCTCTGCCGCCTCGACCGTATCGACCTTGAAGCCTTTCTTCTCCGCATATCTGATATACGAACGGAATAACTCCCCGGCGAACAGCCCCGCTTCATCTCCGCCGGTGCCGGCCCGGATTTCCAGGAGCAGACTCTTTTCATCCCGTGGATCTTTCGGAATCAAGAGCTCCTTGACCTGCTCTTCCATGACTTCCTGCTGCCTCCGCAACTCCGCGGTTTCGTCAGAGGCCATCTTGTGCATGTCACTGCCGGCTGATGGATCGGCCAGAATCTGCGCGGTCTCTTCCAGCTGACGGGCATTGCTACGATAGACTTCGAACAACTGAGCCGCCGGCTCAAGATCGACACGTTCCTTGCTGAGCTTATGAAGCTGCGCTGGCTGACTGACAACAGAGGGATCCATGAGCTGATCGATCAACTCTTGGAATCGTGACGCCACGGATTCCCATTTCTTGAGTAACGCGGCTTCCATCGTGGTCGGTCCTCGATGCGCGACTAATCCAGGCCGAAAAACAAAGGGACCCTGCTCCAGGCGAAGCAGGGTCCCTTCTATGGCATCTAGAGTGGCTACTTGTCCTTCTTCGCGTACTTCTTTTTGAACCGCTCAACACGTCCTTCAGTATCGATGATCTTTTGTGTGCCGGTGAAGAACGGATGACAATTGGAGCAGATATCAACGCTGATATCACCAATGGTGGTACGCGTCTTAAACGAATTTCCGCAGGCGCAGTGAACTGTTGCCTCGCGGTATAGCGGATGAATACCCTTCTGCATGACCTACAACTCCTTACCCATGAATGACAAACGTGCGTAGTCTCTTCCCAAGGGCCAACACTTTAACCGAAGGAAGCTTAAGAAACAAGCACCACATTACCGATTCATCGATTGCAGAAACTCCTGATTGGTCTTGGTACCGCCGATCTTATCCATGAGGAATTCCATGGCCTCCATCGTCCCCAACGGACTGAGCACTTTCCGGAGGATCCACATCTTATTAAGGCGATCTTTATCCACCAACAGTTCTTCTTTTCTCGTACCCGACTGACTGATATCGATCGCTGGAAACAGGCGCTTGTCCGCCAAGCGGCGATCCAAATGAACCTCCATATTACCGGTCCCTTTGAACTCTTCAAAGATGACGTCGTCCATGCGACTACCGGTATCGACCAGCGCCGTTGCCATAATGGTGAGGCTCCCGCCGTTCTCGATATTGCGGGCCGCTCCAAAGAAACGTTTTGGCCGCTGCAGTGCATTGGAATCCAAACCGCCAGAAAGTACCTTGCCGCTGGGCGGCGCAATGGTGTTATAGGCCCGGGCGAGACGGGTGATACTGTCCAACAAGATGACGACGTCCTTCTTGTGTTCGACAAGCCGCTTCGCTTTCTCCAGCACCATTTCCGCCACCTGGGCATGTCGCTGCGCCGGTTCATCAAACGTCGAACTGATGACTTCCGCCTTTACCTGCCGCTGCCAGTCGGTGACTTCTTCCGGTCGTTCGTCAATCAACAGCACGATGAGTGTGACTTCTTTGTGATTCCTGATAATGGCCCGAGCGATCGCTTGGAGAAGCATCGTCTTACCAGTACGAGGAGCCGCTACGATCAGTCCTCGTTGGCCTTTGCCGATCGGAGTTGTCAAATCCATGACGCGGGTACAATACTCTTCTCGGTCGAACTCCAGATTGAGTCGTTCTTCGGGGTACAACGGAGTGAGGTTATCGAAGAGAATCTTATCGCGTGCCACCTCGGGGTCTTCATAGTTGACCTTCTCAACCTTGAGTAAGGCAAAATACCGTTCACTCTCTTTCGGGGGACGGATCTGACCCGACACAATGTCGCCGGTACGAAGGTTGAACCGGCGGATCTGTGACGGGGAGATATAAATGTCGTCGGGACCCGGCAGATAATTTGAGTCCGGCGCGCGGAGAAAGCCGAATCCATCGGGAAGAGTCTCTAGCACCCCTTCCCCAAAGACCACACCGTTTTTTTCAGTCTGAGCCTGGAGGATCGCAAAGATCAGCTCCTGTTTTCTCAGATTGGCGGCTCCGTCGATCTTCAGCTCACGAGCCACATCATTCAAATCGGCGATGGACTTCTGTTTCAGTTCTGCAAGATGCATTACTTCACCCCTATCTACTGACATAGAACTCCTCTCAAGCCGTGGGTTTGTTATTTTCCAGAATACACTCGAACTGATTGGTCATGCGAAACGCGCTTTTATCGTAGCGATGAGCTTATTTAGATCTTGGTCAGTTTGGGTTGGAATTGCTTGCGGAAGATTTCGTTGTCCGCTTCTTTATTGAATTGTCTTTTTATGAACTGCAGGAATTATGGTCACCCCTAAAAATCTCCGAGGTCTACAGCGCAAGCAGGATCTTTGATGGGCTCACTATACGTTACGCTCGCTGCTAGATTTGTTTCGGGACAGGTTCCGGATTTGAATTCTTCGGTGGAGAGAATCAGCCCAGCCTTAGATGATACGCCGATGATACCCAGGCATCGACCGGTTGTCAACTAGCATCCAGAGTTTTGTTTTCTCTACATCATGAGAACAATTCCTT
Source organism: Nitrospira sp. (assembly GCA_005116965.1). Lineage (GTDB taxonomy): Bacteria > Nitrospirota > Nitrospiria > Nitrospirales > Nitrospiraceae > Nitrospira_D. The sequence goes on from SWDG01000026.1 coordinate 163,347, forward strand.
CCTAGTTAATCTCGCTCACGGGTTGTTCCCTGAATTTAAAGTGTGTTACACAGGAGAATATCGAATCTAACACCGATGAGACAGCGAGTACGACATGGCGCGTGACGAAAACGAAACTAGCCCGGGCCGCGTATTTTCACTTCTGGAAGCCAATCAGCTTATCCCTCAGCTCCAGTTGCATCTGTCAACCGTGCAGGAAGGCAAAACCGTCTTGATGCGAACTCGCGAGGAAGTGAGCAAAGCATCGGCCAATGCATGTTTCGGCGGTGGAACACCAGCAGGCGTATCCTACGTGAAAAGCCTTCAGGACATCAGTGCCAACCTTCATGCCATCCATGAGCTGGGAGTCGCTGTAAAAGACATCGATCTTGGGCTGTGCGACTTCCCTCATATTCGTGACGGTCGAGTCGTCTACTTATGTTGGAAACTTGGCGAAAAAGAAATCCGTTGGTGGCACGAAGTCACATCCGGATACGAGGATCGTTGTCCCATCGAAGACGACCCTGCTTAGTCGCATACCTCCTTAACCAGGATCGGCGCACAGCAGTTTATACGGCATGAAATTCGTCATCATCGGCTACGATAGCCCACAGGGGGAAGCCAAACGAAAAATCCATCGGGCTGCCCACTTAGCAAACCTCGAACCGCTGGATAGGCAAGGGCGAATCGTTCTCGCAGGCCCTCTGACAGATAAAACTGGGAGCCTCCTGGTGCTAGAGTTTGAGACGCAAGAGGAGGCTGAAAACTTCGCCCATCATGACCCCTATACGGTTTACGGTGTCTTTGAGCGAGTTGAAATTCACCCGTTCCTGCAGGTTTTCCCCAAATCCCCCTCCTCAACTTCTCTCACTCCTTAGGATTTAGCCTCCTCTTTCGAAGCATTGTCCGATACGACCCAGAGCGGTATAGTTCTCTTATGAATTTTCGACGTGTATTAAGAATACTTCCCGTCGTCGCCTTTTTCCTTCTCCTCTATCAACCGGCAAGTGCTTCAGAAACCACGGTAGTCACCGAGGGGCGTTATGTAATGGGAGATGGCGACACTCTCGCAAGAGCTGAGGAACAGGTCCTCCGATTGGCTCAGCGCAGAGCGGTTGAAGAGGCCGGACTGTATATCGAGTCTACCTTTCACGATATAGAAAAAACCTCCTCCGGCAAAAGCTTCCAATCCAGCTCATTGGAGATTCGTACTATTGCGGCCGCGATAACAAAAACCGAAATTCTGGAATCACGGCGTTCCATCGAAAATGATCGACCAAGCTTCTATATCCGAATCCGCGCAGTCGTCGATCTCGACAATCTTCAAGCAGTCGTTCGACGATGGCAATCCGAAGAGCGACTTGCTGAACATTTCCGTCGACTGCAGAGCGAGAATGCGGAACTCAAGGCCCAGCTCCATGAGTTACGAACCGCTCCGACGGGCGTGCGAACCCTCACCGTTGAGCCGTTTAGCCACACAAAAAGTCGAGAGCAGGCTCGAATATTGGTCGAGAAAGCGATTCTTACTCATCACCTTCCCCAGAAACTCGATTTAACCTCACGGGCGGCTGCTCTAGACCCTCAGTCTGTGGAACCGTTGATTGTGCGGGGGCAAACGTATTTACGGCTCGCCTCCGCAGCCTACTCCAACAAATCCAGACAGAGTGAATACTCCGAATATATCGACAGTGCCCGAATGGATTTCGATCGAGCCATTCGCATTGATCCAAAGAATACCTGGGCTCTTCTTGGTCAAGGAGACGTCAACACATGGCTACAGCGGCCCATCGAGGCAGTCCACGCATTCGAACAAGTACTTGAATTGGATCCTTTTTTTGATTTAGCACGTTATCGCCTCATCAATCTGTATACTGCCGAGGCTCGCAAATTGGTTTCCCTCAAGCAATTGTCGCCTGCACTTACCATCTTACAAAAGTGTTTACCCCCGCAAACGCCTGAGAGTTGGACCCCATATCAAAAGGAGGCCTATTTGCTCAGGAGCGAGATCTACAAAAACTTGAACCTCCCCACCCAAGCAATTGACGACCTTAGTGCGATCCTGCGAACCGATCCCACTGATAGACAAGCCTTGCTCGCAAGAGCCGCGCTTTACCAAGAAGAGCTACAAGGGCGTGCCGCAAAAGATGACCTTGAGCATGCGTGCATGCTCGGGGCAACAGCGGCCTGCGAACAGCTTCCGTAGTCGTCGCACTTCTCACTCTCTCGCCAGGTTTGCCTGCAGCCCAGCTGCGCACACATCATCTCGGCATTTCGCCAACCATCTCATACAGCCTGACCCCACATACTCATTTGACAATGCAAAAGGGCGACACCTATAATAGCTTGGGTTTTATTAAGCGAGGCTTGAGTAGCTTCCACCTAACACGCAGACGAAGAGCAAAGGGCCTACACAATCTGCCCGATAGTGACCCAAAATTTCTTTGAGTTGGGTCTTCTGTGGTCTTGAACACGAGTAGGAAAACAGCTTAGAGTAGCTGAAGAACTAAAAGTATTTTAAAAATATAAACGCTTCTTCCATTAACCATAATTTTCACGGAGTGTAGGTTGTGATGAGTGACTATCGTGTGCTTCCAGGGCCAGAACACTTTCTCCCGCCAGCTGCCGCCAGTATGGGGATTTGCTTGCCAAATCCAGGAGAAGCCCATATCAATGGCGTGATCGCTCCAGAAGAAAAGGCTTATGAAGAAGCGGCGCGTCAATTCTTAATGGCGAAGGTGCCGACAATTTTCCCAGGGCCCCTCGTCTTGTGGGCCTGGAATGAAAAGGCCGCTAAGAAAGCCACCGCCGTTCGACATCTTTTTAATACGCTTATCGAATGTGTTCAGCCTGGCCAAAAACCAATGCTGATCCCTATGCCTGACTACCGTCCAAAATATCCAAAGATTAACCCCGAAGTCGAGATTAATCCCAACCATCCGAATTTGACGATCTGGCACAATAGAATCGACTGCTGCATGTTTATCGGAGTGCATTGCCATCAAGCCAACCTCTCGCTGAAGATCATTCGCGGAGGCACTTCTTGCTATACGATCGCAATGTGCGCACAAGCCGGGCATGAAGATGCAATGCTTTCATTTCGGGATGCGTCGGTTGAGAAAATCATGAAGTTGGCCGATACAGTCAAGCGATTGAAAGGAACCGTCCAACCACGGCTGGCATCAGCTAAAAATGGGGTTTCAAGTTAACCACCTGAGACCGTTCGGGCCTGTAAAAAGGAGGCTGGATCCATGGCGGATATACACTCAGTCATCGGCACGAAAAATAAAAAAGGTCAGACCTATACAGACACGTGGAAATTGATGAACGAGGCTCCACGAACCCCATCGTTCTATACAGGCTCAGAGGTCATCAAGGAAGCGCTTCGCCGGGCCAGCTGCGATGTGATGATCGCCTATCCCATCACACCACAGAGTGAAGCCGCCGCATTGATCGGCGAACTATTCGCTGAAGGCTATATCGGAGACTATTTCCGTGGTGAGAGCGAATTTGCCGTCATGTCGCAGTGCGCCGGTGCTGCGTTTGGCGGAGCCCGTGTATTTACGACAACTGCGGGACCTGGCACGATGCGTGCGATGGAAAACTTCCCGATGTGGTCTGGTGCAAGATTGCCGATCCAAATGATCGTCACTTGCCGCGGTATTAACTCACCTCTCTCGATTCAGCCAGACACGCTTGAGATTGCCTATTTACTGAATACTGGCATGTTGGTGTGGCATGCAGAAACGGCTCAGGACTTCTTTGATTGGATTTTAAAGGGCTACATGGTGTCCGAGGAGCCGGATGTGCACCTTCCGCTTGCACTGTGCTGCGACGGATTCTTCGTGACGCATACGAAGGACGTCGTCAATCTCACACCGGCCGACATGTGCTTGCCACCATACGATCCCTATCGCTCACCGGTGCCCTGCATGGATATGGAATGTCCACCAGTCCGCATGATGCGCGATCCGTTCGTGATGAAGAGCAACTACATCAGCTATGCAACCCACGCGTCCTGGCAGCAAGAAATCTGGGCCGCAGTAGAGCGCTCGCGCAAGCATTCGATCCACTGGCTGAACGGCCTCATCGACGCAGAGAACACCGACGCGGAAATCATGATCGTGGCATCCGGCACTGCCGTTTCGCAGGGCCGCGAAGCAATCCGCCTCTTGGAAGATGAAGGGGTGCGCTGCGGACTTGTCAAGGTGAAGACATTGCGTCCCTGGCCGGAAGAGGAAATCCGAGAAGCGACGAAGAACGCTAAGCACATCTTCGTTCCTGAATTCAATGTAACCGGCTGGCTGGCAAAAGAGATTAAGGCGACGATTCCCAATCCTGAACGAGTACATGCAGGCCCCCGTGTCTGCGGAGGCATGACGATGCCGCCAGAAATCATCGTGTCCGAAATTAAAACAGCCCTGGGGATGAAGACCTTCTCCTTGGCTGGTCGTGGAAGCTGAGTTGTACTGACTTCAAACCTATGTCGTTCTTATGAACGATATTGAGGAGGCGATATGAGCAAAGAGCGTATACAAATCTCCGAAGACTTATACGATATCATGCCATCGGATTATCAAGACCTCGTAAAGAGTGCCACATATGGCAAGGAAGATCGTGGCTGGAAAGATATAGGCACATCGAAGGAACTGATTGAGCAACACTCACTCTGCGCTGGCTGTCCTGAGTCGATGGCCTTCCGATACATATTGGCCTCGCTCCCGAATCCTGAGGATACGGTCATGGTTGGATCAACCGGTTGTACCAGCCTGGTATTCCCGATGGTCGCCGTGCATAACATCCACTCGCTATTCGGGAACCAGAACGCCATTGCATCAGGTCTCAAGCGTGCCCTGAGCGTTCGATTCCCCGGTCGCGTAAAGGACGTGGTCGTCCTCGCTGGCGATGGTGCAACAGTCGACATCGGCTTGGACATGACGCTGCAGGCCTGGTTCAGACAAGAGAAATTCACAACGATTTGTTTTGACAATGAACTGTATGCCAATACAGGCGGACAGGAAAGTGGATTGATGCAAAAGGGCTTTGTGGCCAAGATGGCACCAGTCGGAAAATTATTCGATAAGGTGCGGCTGCCTGAAATTGCTCGTGAATCCGGCTGCCATTACGTGGTCAACTGCACGGTCAGCAAACCATCACTGGTCGAGAAAGTCATCCGCAATGCCGTGCATATTGCCCGTGAAATTGGCCCAACCTATCTCCAGCTCTACACGCCATGCATTCTTGAAATCGGCAAGAACAGCATGGAAGGTCTCCAAGAGATGCGTGATTCTGAAAAGCCGACCGAGCGGTTCGCCTACAAGGAATACGTCAGCGAGCCAGCCAAACAATTGCTCGCTGAATTGGCAGCGAAGGATAAGGAACGGAAAGCAGCCGCCAAACAGCTAGCAGGACAAGTATCAGCATAGTCAGACCGGAGGCAGACATGATTAAGAGACGATTGAATATCCGGATGTCAGGCCTGGGCGGACAGGGTGCGGTCACCGCAGCACATGTCTTGGCTATGGCTGCCAACCGGGACGGAAAGTTCTCCATCTCCAACCCGTTCTTCGGCGCTGAGAAGCGCATGGCACCGGCGGAAAGTTATTGCCGCATTGGCATCGAGAGAATCTATGACCGCGGCGAGTTGGTATTTCCCGATGTCATCCAGGTTTTCCATCCACAAGTCATCACTATGGGCAAAAGCTACACCATGCCCTTCTATTCTGGCGTGAAAGAAGGCGGCCTCGTGGTTATCAACTCTAATCAAGAGCTTCTATCCGCCGATGACATTGAACGGCTCAATGATCTGAACGTAAAGGTATTTTACATTGCAGGAACCGAACTCGCGATCGAGGTGGCTGGCACTGAGTTATCGACGAATATGTCGATGATCGGATCGGTCGCGGGCATCACCAAGTGCGTCTCAATGGAAGGTCTGGATGGCGCCTTACAGGAACGGTTCGGGAAGAAGTTCGTCGCCTCCGGTGGAACCGCCTCCTTGGATGAAGCGATCAAGAAGAAATTCGCCAAGAAAGAAATGTTGCTGGCCAAGAACCTGGCAACCGTGAAGGCGGCTTATGACATCGCCAGCGCGTGGGCCGAGAAGAATCAGTATGAGCTGCGAGTCGGCAATCCTGCCGTGGCGGCTTAACGAGAGAGAAGGAACCAGCTCGCATGTATAACGTAGCTCAAGTCATCGACGAAAAATGCGTGGCACAAAAGGGATGTCGGCTCTGCATCATGTATTGCCCTGAGGCCAACACCCTTGATCTCAATCCGAGCAAGATGGTGGCAGAAGTGATCATCGACCGCTGTAAGGGCTGTGAACTCTGTGTAATCGTCTGTGACGCAGCCAAGCACAATGCCATTACCATGCAGGCCGTCAGTGCCACTGGACAGCTCATGTCCAATAAAGGTGAGTCTGCGGCTTTGGGACAAGCGTATCAGGGATAGTTCGTCACGGGCTAAACTACTCAAAACCCCATGGCGTTCGCGCTATGGGGTTTTTCTTTAGGCACGAGGTAACTGATGGAACACGAGGACAATATGATCGATGAGCTGCTCGGCCAGATTTCCGGCTTGATCACCCAATACCCCAAAGCCATCGAGCGACAGGCGGCGATCATTCAAGCGACGGGCAAAGACCCTGATCTTGTTGACAAGCTGGTCAAAGCGGCAGACACAATGCGTGATAGCGGCAACCTCTATCTGACATGGGCCAAACATTACGCCGCTGTCGCTAAAGGCAACACAGACGCTTCTTCCGACGAAGACGAGACCGAAGATTTCGACGTCTAAAAAATCTCCCTATTCCTTGAAAACTTTTGCTAAAATACAACTCGCTTTGACTGAAATCTCTGTTCCCCGGTAGCTCAGTTGGTAGAGCAGCCGGCTGTTAACCGGCTGGTCGCAGGTTCGAGTCCTGCCCGGGGAGCCACCACCCTACTCCAAGTCTCCCCTCTTTCAGAGTCGAGACAAGTAACAATTTCATCTCCAGATTTGAGCAGATTAAGACAGTCTGCAATCACTCAATCAAGATCTTACGGGACCACCGTCTGCATGATTTCTCTGTGATAATGATCGTGTGGTTTTGCATCGAATGTTTTTCCTGTGAGGTCTTAGACTTGAACCGCACAGCCATCAGGAGCCCATTCTAGTTCTCCGCATCGCATACCCGACATGACAAGTACGTCCAACAAACTTGATATCGCCTCATCATTTCAACCTCCGATCCCCCTACGGAACGCACATCTCATGACCCTCCTCCCTCGCTACGTGCCCCGAGACACATCCTTGATGGGATTGCCACAGGAGGCTCGACTCTTTCCCGTTGAACCACAGACACAGCTTCAGGGATTCTGTCATTGGCAAAACGATCGCATGGCGTCTCCCACAGCAGTCCTGGTTCATGGCCTCGAAGGTTCCAGCGAATCGCGATACATGCGCGGCATTGCGGCAAAGGCCTATCGGGCCGGCTTCAACGTCATTCGCATGAATCAGCGTACGTGCGGAGGAACCGAGCATCTCACTCCGACACTATATAACAGCGGTTTGAGCGGAGACTACCGTACGATCCTGAACGAACTGGCCCACCGGGATGGACTCGACCGCATATGGCTGATCGGGTACTCCATGGGTGGGAATCTCGTCCTGAAAGCGGGAGGCGAGCTGGGCCAAACCGAGCCCGCCCTAGCCGGAGTGGCAGCAGTATGCCCAAATATCAACCCGACTGCTTGCGCTCGTGCATTGGAGGAGCCTCGTAACTTCATCTATCATCGCCACTTTCTGACTCGCTTGAAGTCGAGGCTGCTGAAAAAGGCAGCGCTATTGCCAGGGAAATGGGATCTTTCCCAACTCGATCGGATCACCACGATCAGCGAGTTTGATGATCGCTTCACCGCTCACGACGGAGGCTATCGAGGCGGTGCCGATTACTACAACAGAGCGGGCGCACGCCATGTGCTCGATGCCATTGCGGTTCCTACGCTCATCATTACGGCACAAGACGATCCGTTTATTCCCTACTCGATGTTTACCGTACCGACCATTCAGCGGCACCCATACATTCGTGTGGTCGCGCCTCGCCATGGAGGCCATTGCGGGTTTTTTCACAGAAGCCAAAATGGAGAAGACCCGTACTGGGCGGAAAACCGAATCGTAGACTTTTTGCTGGGTCGGTTATGACGGACGCCGCGTAAAGCTTGTCCCCTGAGTAGAACGCCTACGCAACTTTGCGAAGTTTGCGAGACTCCATGGCTGCGACAAGCGGAGCACACTTCCAAACCCAGCTGAGGATGAGCCAGACACTATCGGCAACGATGGCCACGATGAAGACCCAGTTGTAAATTGCCTTGCCCACTTTCCCAAGAAACGGATCAAGCGCAAAGAGCAGCACCCCGTACGCAATGGTGATTGCGAGCAGCGTCGCGCAAGGTACGACCAGACCTTGAAACGGTACCATCCACTTCCATTCTACTGGCGGGTTTCTCGCCAACGCTCTGGCACCCAGCCACCCGATCACCACTGAACCACTGTAGCCCACGAATTGGACAAGGTCTGACGCCCGAAGTTTTCCCAGCGAGTTTTCTCGAAACAATGACACCTGTCCAAGGATCATCGCAAAGAGAAATGCCAGAACCAGAGCGACGCCATATTCCATCATCCATCGTCTGGCCCCCATGACCCAACCTCTCATGCAGCCTAGCCGTCGGTATTCACCGTTCACCTTATGTGCCAGAGCTTAGCATGAGGGGATTCCGACTGAGAAACAAACCGTCATTCCTGAATCTGACTAGCTTAGACGATCACGCTGTCGAGGTGTGTCCGCACATCTTCCAGATAGGTCTTAAACGGGTCCGGCATGGGAAACGGGGCGCGCCCCCGCACTTGGAAGATCGACCAATTGATGACATAGGCAGGGAACAAGCCATCAGAGGCTGGAAGCTGATCCGCCACTGAAGCGGGCCGCTCACTCAAGAGAGATCTAACCAGCTCACTGCGGCCGTAGGCACGCGTGTTTTTGGGCGCAGTGTCCATCGCGAGATCAATGAGGCGGTCCGTCGTCACACGAGGGACACGTCCCTCTTCCAATAATCCGTGATACAGCCCCTTCGCTGGATTCAGATTGTGATACTCCAAGTCTAAACTCTTCAGCATAGGATCGGCCCACTCGACACGTTCCGCTTCCCGGAAGCAGTCCAGCAACCACAGCTTGGACGCCCAATCAACACGCCCGATGAGCTTCTGATAATCGCCGCGCAGATCATGGAGCACTGATGCCCATTGGGCGAGAACCCAATCGGTTTCTTCATCCTGCCCTCTATAATGCCGGACGGCACAGTCAAGAAACCGTTCTTGAATATCCACAGCCGACATCATCTTGTGAGACTGTAACCGGACCAGCCAGCGCCGTTCTTGATCCTGTGAAATCTCTTGGAGCGCTTCCACCGGTTCGTCGATCTCTAATTCTTGAGGCGCATGTCCCTCCTCAATCAGCTGCAGCACCAGCCCGGTCGTACCCAGCTTCAATGCTGTCGCATATTCGGCCATATTAGAATCGCCCAGCAGCAGATGAATCCGTCGGTATTGATTGGGGTCCGCCAACGGTTCATCCCTCGTATTCACAATCGCCCGATTATGCTGCACCCATTCGAAAAAATCGTTCACGATATAATCGGCACGTTGAGAAATTTGAAAGGGCAACTCCGATACATGTTGCCCACCGAAACTCGAACGTGGAACAAGTAACCGATCCACCTGAATCCAGGCGTCTTGTGGGGCTGCGGAACCGACACGCCCAGAGCCGGTAAAAATCTGCCTGGTCACAAGAAACGTCACAAGCGGAACCATCCCGCGTCTCGAAAAAGGAAACCGTCGAGACACCAGGTAATTCTCATGCGAACCGAAGGTCGCATCCGTCTCATGATCGATGTTGTTCTTGATCAACGACACCTGGTCAGAAAACTCGAGAGCTTCGATCGTTCGCTGCAACAAAAGATCCCCTGCACGGTCCGACGCCACGACATCCATGAGAGAATGACATTCCGGCGAAGCATACTCCAAGTGCCCCATGTCCAAATACATTCGTCCGGCGTTGGTCAGAAATCCCCCATTGCCAGGAGGCTCATCATGGCCCCGATGGTGCAAATCCAGCACGCCACGCCGCTGAACCTGGAACAGATGATCACGAATCTTCTGCGCAAACCACGCCGGAGAATGGTCCGGTCGATCCTCGTGGATCAAGAGTCCGTATTCAGTCTCTAAACCGAAGATACGATTCAACATGCTATTACGAGAGTGATGGGCTCAGCTCATTGGGGAGCAGTGTTTTCAGTTCATCAACCCCAAGGGCTCGATACTTGGAGGGTCCTTGCACATGGCGATCAAGCAAGGCACATTCGACCGTCTTTTCAGCAATACATCGCCGCAGATAGGCATAGAGTGTCTCAGTATCCGTCGCTAGCTGATCAGGGCTGGTCCTCGCCTCGTCATGGCCTTCTCCCTCGTCCAGGGCTCGTCGCTGCGCTTGATCACCGACCGCCCACGTGCGAATCGCCGCACCGACAGCGTCCGCAAGAGACGCAAGAGACTGCTCTCGGAGATATCCCGCCATCTTCTGCTCGACCGCCGACGTCGCAGCAAGCACTGCGTACTGGCTCTTTTCCTCAAACGTCCCGTCGTAGTTGATCGTCAAGAACCCGTCTTTCCCGGCTTTCTGTCCGAGCTCTGCCAGCAAGATTTTCACGATGAAGGGGGCCTTGAATACCTCTTCAAACGCCTGTTTGATTGCCGGCGCCATCCCGTACTTCACCAGACGGCCTCCAGTCACATCGGACGCTGAGCGATTGAATCCTTCGACGTGAGCCATCTCCAACAGATTGAATCGCAGCTTCTCAAGATCAGCTGGGTGGCCCATCCCACCCAGGGCTAGACGATCGTAAATCTCATAGAGTTTGGGTGTGCCCTTGCTCATCGTCATGAGCAGAATGCCGCGCTCACACGTGACACCGACAACAGGGGCCCCCTCCTTAAACTGCTCATCGAGATAGGTCCGACGATTACCAACTGCTTCGACCCATTTATATGGTTCTTCATACATGGCGGCTGACCTTTGCCTCGAACAAGGGCTTCAATTGCGCGTCCGGCATCGTGCGCACACCGGAGGCGGTGATGAATTTGATCACCGGATAGAGACCAGCTTCTCGATTGACCCCTCCGGTCGCGCTGTCGAATTCTGCGGCACTCGTCAACAGTCTCAATGCCTGAACAGTCGCCTGCTCTTCCAGCATCGCGCTCAACGGCTGTTCGCCCCATGTATTCACGTAATGGAGGATTCCGCGAATAGTCGGTGAACCGGACCCGGATACTGCATAATCCACTCCTTCGAACTCCGCACCAAGAATGTCGTAAAAATAGATCTTTGCCGCTTCCTGCTCGAAGTCGTACCCGGCAAAGATCGGCACCACAGCACCCGTCCCCGCCAGCGCCGCCGGGACGTTGTCTTTCAGCAACTTTGAGAGGGCCCTGAGTTTCCCCTCAAAACTGAGTTCCTGAAGCTGCGTCCGCCGAAAATACTTGAACGAATGTTCAAGGATGCGCGCCATTTCATACGCCGTTGCTGGCACTCCGGCGATCGCCATGACACTATGCCGATCGATCTCCAACACCTTATCAGTGCGGTCGTACATCACCATATTGCCGGCGGTCGCACGCCGATCCCCGGCGACCAACACTCCATCGCGGTACTTGAACGCGAGGATCGTCGTAGCCGTTGTCAGTTCCTGCCCTCGCGCAGCCTGCCCCAGCACGCCAAACACATACCCCTGTCCTTTCAACAGCTGATAGAAATCGCTCTGCATACCCATTGGTTCACCTAGTGCTGAATGCTGATCCCTAATCAAAGCGCTGTTTCCTCCTCAGCGCTCGGGAGTCAACACGTCTTCGACTATTCACCCGTCCGCTGCCGATACCGCTCTGCCTGTTTGGGATCGACCTTGCGCATCCGCTTCATGAGGCTATCCTTCTCAGGTGATCCCGTATCCGGCCGTCGCGGCCCGCCGCCTTCTTCCTGTGGACTTGGCGATTTCGGCATAGGATCAACTGGCCCCTCACGTCGTTCCGGCGTCATACCGTGTGTCATGCGTCACCATCCTTCCTGTGTCGCCAGGTTGCCAGCGCATCAGCCGGTGAATGGGCACACTGGAAGACACCCATGCATCGTCGGACTTCCTGTGGATCAAAGAGATCTCCCATCTCCAGACTGTGCGCGCGCAACCTACCTACGAACTGAATCCGTTCCCATTGCATCGATTGAATCTGATCAGGAAAACGCTGTACGCAGAGCCCGCGCAGCCCGCCACGGGTATCGCTTGGACCATTCCGAATCGCCTCGTCAATTGTCTCGTCGGTCGTCATCCGCCAAGCTTTCCCCTCGGCTTCCAATCCTAGGTACAGCCCTTGTTCAGGATTGATATTGTGATACTCCAAGTCCAAGCTTGCCAACCAGGGATCGTCCCAGCCAAGCCGCTCTTCTCGTAGAAACGTCTCGAGCAACCACTGTTTCGTGATCCAATCGAGCTTCCCCACTAACTGTGAACGGTCTTGCGACAATAGACGCAAGGTATTACTCCACTCATTCAATAGCCAATCCGACTCTTCGTCTGATCCGGCCAACTCGTGGCATGCCGCCTCACAGTAATGCGCTTGAAGTTCCACGGCAGAAAGCCTCTGTCCATTTTTGAGACGAACCACTGCTTTCAGGTCCGGATCGCGTGACACCTGTTTCACGGCGGCCACCGGCTGATCCAAAACAAGATCAGGCGCAGCCCCTCGCTCGATGAGATCGAGCACGAGCCTGGTCGTCCCGACCTTGAGCGCCGTCGCATACTCGCACATGTTGGCGTCGCCGATGATGAGATGGAGCCGCCGATACTTCTCACGATCCGCATGAGGCTCATCTCTGGTGTTGAGAATCGGTCGGTTATGCATCGTATCGACGCCCAACTCAGCCTCCATAAAGTCGGCGCGTTGAGAGAGCTGATACGCTCCGGGAACATGCCCGGACTCCTGCGCTTCGGTCCCGACCTTCCCCGCACCGGCAATGACCTGTCGGCTCACCAAGAACGGCATCAAGCCGGTAACGAGAGCCGGGAAGGGAACGGCCCGCGAGACGAGATAGTTGTCGTGACAGCCATAACTGTGACCGTGGAAATCTGTGTTGTTTTTGTACAGCCGGAGGTGCGGGCCGCCAAGTGTCCGATTACGTCGCTGAGCAGCGCGGAGAACGATACGCTCACCCGCACGATCTTGAGCCAGCAGGTCTCGAAGTGTTCGGCACTCAGGCGTTGAATATTCCGGATGCGTATGGTCGTTATAGAATCGTGCGCCGTTCGGCAACACGAGGTCACTCTTCATGTCATGGAACGAAAAGGGACGATGGGCATCGCGTTGTGCGAACTCATCCTCCTCTCGATCCTGCTGCAAGCCCGAGGCACGAAAGCCGCGAACGTCCTCATGTGGATCCTCACCCGCATAGTCCCAACGCCTCTCAAAGGAAGCATCCAGATGGGCCCGCACCAATTCCATCGACTCGACGACTGGATCCACTTCCGGCACGTCATCGCGCGTGATCCCGTATTCAGTTTCAATACCAAAAAGACGCATAATCGTCAGCTGACAGGCTCAAATCACCTATGTTTTGTCAGCGTGTTCCCTATCAGCCTTTCCTCAAATGATCTGATTGACCAGGCGCTCTTCGGTCTGACGCCCACGCCGGAACGACGAAACCCCAACAACCTGTTCCGGGTGATGATCCAGCAGCTTCAGCCACTCCTCCGCCGCATCGTCCGGCGGCAACATGTTACCCTCTCGAAATTCCTCTGAGACGGAATCCAAGAAGTCTTTGGTCTGCAAGCCAGACGGCTGCCCCGACTGAACCGTACGGTCGATCGCCTTTTCCTTGGCACGCTGAACAATCGACGCCAAGATGGCTCCGCTCACCAGATCGCCACGGTACAGCACCTTGTGTTGCCCGCTCCTGAGCCTGATGGACAGCAGCCGATTATCCTCCGTTCGACGGAAGATGGACTCGATGATGTCTGCAACGAGCGAAGCCACCGCTCGCACGTGCTCACCGCCTCGTTCCTGTATCAACGCCGGATCCAGCGGCAGATCCACTGTTAAATAGACCCTCATAATATCAGCTGCAGCATCTCTGCTCGGTCGGCTGACTTTGATTTTCCGATCAATGCGGCCTGGGCGCAGCACCGCCGGATCGATCAAGTCAGGGCGGTTAGACGCCAGGATGATGACGACGTCGTGCAGCGACTCGATCCCGTCCATTTCACTGCAAAACATTGGCACGAGCGTGTTCGAGATATTGAAGGATCGCATGGCGCGTCGCGTTCCCAAAATCGACTCCGCTTCGTCGATAAAGATAAACGGCAAGGCGCCATCCCTGCGTCTCGCCCTGGCTTGCTCGAAGAGGTCACGAACCATCCGCTCCGATTCCCCCAGCCACATGTTGAGGATTTCAGGCCCTTTCACATGCAGGAACGCTCCGCTTGTCACAGGCGGATGCTTGTCCCGATCTGGCTGGTGCTCTGGCTTGGATTCGCTGACCAGCTTGGCCAAGCTACCGGCGGCCGCTTGCCCGATAAGGGTCTTCCCGCATCCGGGCGGCCCGTAGAGAAGAAAACCCTTGGGTTGTGAAAACTTGAACCGCTCAAATGTCTCGGCATGAAGCAGTGGATACTCAATCGCCTTTCGAATAGCAGCGATCGCCTCGTTCTGTCCGCCAATCTGCTCCCAAGTAATGTTCGGTGTTTCGTCAAGGACATGTCGGCTCGCTTTGCGATCGCCCAGTTTTTCGATCGCCACACGGTGGCTAGGATCGATGCGGATCTCATCACCCGCCTTGAGCTCCACGTCGACGAGATCGGTCGACCGCTGTAGAATCAACGATTGCCGGCCCATCTCCTGCTCAAACCGCAATCGTCCATCAAGCATGGCTTCCGCCAGCTTCAAGATGGGTCCATTCCGATCGTACCCGAGCGTCTTAATCACGGCGTAGGCTTCGTTGACCAGAATCTGACTTCCGATCTTCAGATCCGTCTCGGGGACGCGGGGGTCCACATTGGCATAGTACTCAGCCCCACCGACGACGATGCGGGCGAGTCCCGCCCCTGGGACATCCAGCAAGATACCGATTCGACTAGCCGGTGCCGTCAGTTTGGCAACGACCTCGCCGACTTTCTTGAATTCCAGTTCGCGTTGTTGCTGGGCGGCTTGAGACAGCGTCACCGCATGGCGCAGCTTATACAGCAGCTTCTGCCGAGCATCTCCCTCTGGAAATGAGGCTAGACATTGCTCAATCAATTCGAGCGGATCGGTCCCCGTCTTCAACGACGGGTCATCGTTCCGATTGTTGGGTTCATCCTGTTCAGGAGTTCTACGATCACTCATGGGAGGGCCTCCACAAGACGGCACCGCATGATCCTACCATACGCGCACGTTGGATTACCGGTTCACTAATTGACAGCCTGGAGGACCACCGAAACCTTTTCACGGCGATTTCCTCGCAGAATCTCTACGCTCACCTGCTCACCGACCTTGTGCGCTTCCATCACATCCATCAGGTCATCAATGGTGGCTACGGGCTTTCCAGCGGCTGACACAATGATGTCGCCGAGCTGGACCTGCCCCATCATGGTTTCACGCGCCCCCTTGAGTCCTGCACGATCGGCGGCGCCGCCGCGCGTCACCTTGCCGATGATGACCCCTTTGATCCCCCATCGCTTCGCCATCGCGTCCGGCACAAGAGAGACGCCCAACCCTGGACGGATAAGCTTCCCGTGCTTGATAAGCTCCGGAACGATGCGGTTCACCGTATCCACGGGAACAGCGAACCCAATCCCGGCGTAGGCCCCGCTCGGACTCACGATTTGCGTATTCACGCCGATCAACCGTCCAGCTCCATCCAGAAGCGGACCACCTGAATTGCCGGGATTGATCGCCGCATCGGTCTGGATCACACCTTCAATCGTCCGATTCGACATGGATTTGATAGTCCGTCCCAACGCACTCACGACTCCGGTCGTCAAGGTATGATCAAGCCCGAACGGATTCCCGATGGCCAACACCTTTTGCCCCACCCGGAGATCATGCGAGGAACCAATCGCCAGCGGCTCCGCATGACCGTCAGGCACTTGAATTTGCAACACGGCCAGATCGTGATCAGGATCGGCACCAACCAGCCTCGCCTCGTATTCGCTCCGATCACCCAATGTGACCTTGATTGAGCTGGCCCCATAGATCACATGAAAATTGGTGACGATATGGCCCTGTTTGCTCCATATAAACCCAGACCCCGACCCCTGCGGCACTTCCATGACATCCAGAGACCAGATATCTTGCTGTATCGCCGTGTTGGCAATGAACACAACAGACTTGGTCGCCCGTTCAAACACTGTGATCGTCGCCCGTTCATCGGCACTCAGTTCCGGTGGAGGGGGCGTCAGCGGGCGTGGTTTCCCTTCAGGGCCGTCATAGACGGCACCCAACGGCTTGCCCCACTCGGCAGCATGGATCGGCGAGCACAACGTGGCCGTAACCAGGAGAAGTGACAGAGATCTGACGAGACTATTCACCCAAGACCTGCACGACGAGTTCACGCATTCTGGCACGGGTATCGAAATCCACCAGCACGATTTGTTGCCAGGTGCCGAGCAGAAGCGCACCGGCCGCAAACGGAATGGTGACCGACGGCCCCTGGAGTTGCCCTCGAAGATGGCTGTGGCCGTTGTCTTCACCAGGATTCACCGTGTTGTGCTGCCATCGAGGATCAGGAGGAACGAGACGATCCCAAAACGTTTTCGTGTCTGCGCGAATCCCCGGTTCATCCTCAATAATCATGACGGAGGCGGTGGTGTGTTTGACGAAGACCGTCACGATTCCGGCCTTGAGGGTAGAACCAGCCAACGCATCGGCAACGGATTTGGTGATGTTGTCGACCTGCGTCTCACCTTCCATGCGAATCGTCAGCAAAACGGTATGGATACCCATCATATACTCCGGCCTGTGAGGTTTCGAAGGTAGCGGCGCTCGCTTCGGGCCAGCGGCTCGCCTCGTGCTTCTTCTAGAATTGGATCGAACACCCCTTCTGCTGTCAACGCCCTTACGGCGCCCAAAACCTCGCTGCTCAGAATGCCTTCTTGTCCAAGCTTGTCGAGATAGGCAAAGGCGTCCGACAAGCTTTCTTTTTTCCGAGCATAATAATCACGCCCCCGGCGCTGATTACTGTAGGCCTCAAACTGTTCGCAGGCGACAAGAATCTCCGCCAATTGCCGCACCCATGCCGTCGCCTTCGCCAACCGTTCCGGGTAATAGTAATACAGCATCACCTGTTGCATCCAAGGTGTCCACTCAACGCCCAGTGCCTTCAACGTCGGCTTCACCGCACGCAATCGCCTGGCCAGGCGCCGCGCATAGCCCAACCGCATTTCGATCTGCTCGACAGCCCATGAGTCCATGGCCACGCCGGAGGCCATCAGATCCTGGCGATACAACGACACGAAGGCTTCTGTCTCCCGGCCATACATCGTCCTCGGGTGAAGGGCGCGCCATTCACGAGGCCTCGTCGGAATACCCCGTTGCTTGGCCCAAGACCAAATGGTTCCAAAGAGTTGCCGATCAAGGCCGGCGCGGCCCAAGTCATGCAGTAGGCATGCAACGTGATAGAGCCGCACCCGATCGCGTGGATGTCCGAGGCGGTCGGCGACGGTCACACACATCTTCGCCGTTCGCACGGCATGTGGCCGGTCATAGCCGCGGATTGTGCGCCCCGGTCGACGGGGGTGCGGATAATCATAGAGTGTCATGAGGGCCTTCGCGAGGGGACGGGAGACTTCCAGAGGTTTCGATCGACGAGAATCAGATAGAGCCATAGTTCACCGTGCGAGCTGAACAACCGAACAGACCGTGGCGAGAATATCGTCGGCCGAAACAGTGTGTCAAGGCGACCCGAGAGAATCGGCTCGCTCCAATCCTACGGACTTTGCCCACGGACTTTGCTATGCTCAGCCATAGGACGCATATGAGAACATTCAGATGATGAGTTGGGTACGACCATGGTGTCTCGCAGCGGCTTCAGCCATTGCCACGGAGCCGCTGTGCAGCTTCGCCGCATCACCGGACCATGCGACCGATCTGACCGGACGCGTACAGGCCATCGTGACCTTGAAAAGTCGCGACAACTTCGTCAGCGAATATCGCTACGACGTGAGTGTCAGGAATCTCTCCCCGGACGCAATCATCGGAGACTCACTGGTCATCGTGCTGGACAAGATTACCAACTTGGCCGGCGAAGACCGAGAGGGGCTGACGGGAGAATCCTTCCTGAAACGATTCGACGTGCTGGACCAAGATGGCCAGACAGACGATGGGAAGCCATATTTCCGCATTCCAGCTGGGACTTCCCCCGACCTCGTCCCGCAAACCGATAGTCTGCCCGCCGTGGTCCGAATCAGGAATCGGGATTACGTGGCGGTCTTCACTCCTTCGTTCAAAGTGCTGGGACAGAAGCGGCCCCCTCCAGAGGCGAAGCGTGTGGAGTCCCCTCTATCTCCCACATCTCCGGCTCTTGGACCGTCTACCGCCACCAGTCGCAATGCCGTCGACAAGCTGATTCAGCTGCTGATCAAAAAAGGTGTGTTGACGGAAGAAGAGTGGCGCAAGGCCAATCAGCCATGACGGACGCACCATGCAGGGCCTGCCAAGGAACCTGGCCGAGACAAGACCATTTCATCGCAGACCTCGGATTGTCGAAGGTCTATCTCCACGATGACCAGTTCTTCCCCGGATGGGCCGTCGTCGTGTTTCAACGTCATGCGACCGAGTTATTCCACCTGGCACTCACCGAGCGTTCTCAACTGATCGAAGAGGTCAGCCGAGTGGCTGAGATCTCGGCCACAGTCCACCAAGCAAAGAAAATGAACTACGAACTCCTCGGCAACCAACTCCCTCATATCCATTGGCATATCATTCCTCGTCTCGCGGGCGATCCCGCCCCACTGGAACCAGTATGGCGGGTACCGCACAGCCCCCTTCTTCTGACGGGAGCCGCACTGCATGAAGCTATCAACCGTCTAGCGCACCTTCTTCGCCTGGCCGGGTAAACCCGTTCGTCCCGCATCCCCCGCATAGATGATATAATTGAACACCATCATGGCTCTCTGTCGAGGCGTGAAACTTTTCTGATGCGTCCCAGATCCATACTGTTGGTCGTCACTGTCGCCGCGACTGTGTGCTCTTCGTCTCTCGCCCGTTCTCATTCACCGAGTGAACACAATCCCTCCGAATCATCCGAAGCGTCTGGGTCAATTTCCGGATTAGGGTTCAACAAGCCAGCCGATGCGATGACAGAGATTGCATCATTGCGTCGAACGGTCCGTCTCTTACCGAACGACCCAGACTACCGGCTACAACTCGCCGGAGCCCTTCTTCGTGTCGGCGATCTGGATGCCGCCGTTGAGGAATGTCGAGCGGCTATTACATTGCAACCGGATGATGGAAACGCCCATCTCCAGCTTGGCCTCATGCTCATGGCGAAACAAGAATGGCGAGCCGCCGCTTCCGCTCTGGGAGAAGCCATCCGACTGGAACCGGACCTATCCCACGCTCACTACAGCCTTGGAAGCGTACAGTACTCACTCGGCAATGTGACGGCTGCGGTTGAGTCCTATCGACGAACGCTTGAGCTGCGCCCTCTGTTCCCTGACGCACACTACCGACTTGCGTTGTTACTGAGAGTGACTGGACGCACACGAGAAGCCGCGCAACATCTAGAAACGGCAGCGGCCGGTGGGGTACCTCAGGCCCGATTATTCCTCGGCAATGCCTACCAAACCGGACAGGGCGTCGAGAAAAACCTCGGTTTGGCGTTTTTTTGGTGGATGCAGGCAGCCGACCTTGGCCAGCAAACCGCCGCCAACTCGTTGTCCAAGGTGCGGCGCCAAGCGCTGTCCTCTGAATCGACGAAACAGCGACGCGTGGAATTCCAAAGCGCATTGCAGATCTACCGCAACACACTTTGGAACGACTTTCCTGATATCAGTCGTCCGAGTGAGCCGCAATCGTTGGGGGAAATCCTTCTCGAACAGAACCGTGCGGAAGACGCGGTTCCAGTACTTTTAAAGGAATGCTTCGCATTGAGTGAAGAGGCCCATGCTGAACTCGCCACACTCTACGAAGCCGGATGGGATCAGTATTTGAAACCCTTCGATAAAAACATTCTGACTTGTTTTCAAACGACTTCGGCAGACGGCTTCACCCCGGCGAAGAAAATCCTGGCTCGTATCTATGCCAAGGGGCTCGGTCTCGATGCCGACATCCCGAAAGCGAAGGCTCTCCTCAAGGGTCTCCCGAAACAAGACACACAATTCTTGCTCGATGAGCTAGGATTCCACTAGCCGTATGCTGGACCGGCAGAAATTCTGGCGCCTGTTCATCTCGTCGCTTCCTCTGCAAGCGTTAGGCATCGGCTTGCTAACCACGCTCCTATCGGCGATGCTGTGGTCCGCCGCCCCTGCTACCTTTACGGCGCTGGATTACACCGTCTACGACACCTGGCTTCGCCACCGCACGACCACCCAGGTGAGCCCCTCGCTGACTATCGTGACTCGCGACGTAGCCAGTGAAGAACGATTCGGGAGGGGTCTTTGGGATCGCGGCATCCTCGCTCAGTTGATTGTGACGATCCATGAGGCCGGCGCCGCAGTCATCGGCCTAGACCATCGCCTAGACTATGCAAGCCCTGCTCAACTTGGGGGAGCCGCAAGCGATGCGCTCTTCCTTGAAGCGCTCCGTGCGGCATCTCCCGTTGTCCTAATTCAGGATCCCGATTCAGTTCTGTTGGCCGACTCCGCAATCTATGGACACGTCACAGTCACGAGTGATCTCGATCACATATCCCGTCACATTCCATCGTCTATCAGAATCGGAGCTCAAACCGTTCCGGCGTTCAGTTCGATCCTGTCCGATATCTTTCACCGACACACCGCCACACTCCCACAGTCTTTTTCGAGCCACTCGGATGCCGACGTTCTGATCAACATCGTCGGCGACGGATCGCTGACGGCCCTTCAGCCGATCCCTTTATCATCAGTTTGGAGCGCCGTCGAACGGCACGACGAACCACTGTTGGCCTCCTGGTTCAAGGACAAAGCCGTAGTGATCCGATCAAGTCCTGAAGGCTCGGAGACATGGCTCTTACCCTCCAACTCCACAGTCGACGGTTTGACCGCCCACCTCCATGTCGTGAATGCCTTCCTCAACCATAAACGGATCAACTCACTCGGCTGGTTCGGCTGCTTCACCGTCACCATCGTGCTAGCCTCACTGGCTTCCTGGAGCCTCTTACAGTTTCGTGGGATGATGGGCCTCTTGCTTGCCGGTGCCATCGTTGTTGGGTATGGGGCACTGGCCGCCGCGATGTTGAACTGGGCATCTCTCGTGATGCCGATTGCCACCCCGCTCGCCGCCTCATTCTCCGTCTTCATCAGCGCCGCTGTATGGGTGAATCTAACGGCAAGCCAACGTCTGATCCTGCTTGAACGTGACATGATCCGCATCCAACAAGAGTCTGCTGCCGTGAGAGAAGCGTTTGTTCTGCATGAGGATCGAGCGGAAGCTCTTCAAGAAGATTTAGACACCGCTAACGCGGCCATAGCTTTTTCGATCGGCCAACAGGAAGAGTTGACCAGAACGACCGACTTACTGCGCCTCCAAATCGCCGAAGCTCAGAGTCAGGAACAGAATGCTCGTCTACACCTACAGGAACTGGAACGACAGCTCGGCGATCTCCGGGCAGCAAGCACCGTCTCAAGCACCATCGGCGATGCAGAACTCAACCGCCTTCAAGTCGAATCCCGCCAATTCGGCATCCTCACCCAGGATCGCTCTCTGCTGCGGTTGTTTCACGACGTGAAGAAAAGCGCCAAGTCTCCGTTGACCGTCCTCCTTCTCGGAGAACCAGGCACCGGGAAAGAGCTCTTCGCCCATGCCATCCACCGGCTCAGTCCACGATCGGGAAAGACCTTCATCGCCGTCAACATGGCCGCCATTTCTCCTGAGCTGTTTGAGAGTGAGCTCTTCGGCCACATGAGAGGCAGCTTCACCGGGGCGACGGGTGACCGTCGTGGCTATTTCGGTCTCGCCGACCATGGCACGATCTTTCTTGACGAGATCGGCGACCTTCGGATGGATCATCAGAGCAAACTGCTGCGAGTGCTTCAGGACAAATCATTCTATCGAGTAGGCGCCACCACCCCGACGACGGTAGACGTTCGCATCGTGGCCGCGACTAATCGCGACTTACAGAAAGGCGTGTCGGAGGGATGGTTTCGAGAAGACCTGTACTTCCGGCTGAACGGGATGGTCTTCCATCTCCCACCGCTGCGTGAGCGTACCGGAGACATTCCGCTGCTCGCTGACATCTTCCTCAACCAGCTTGCCGAGCAAATCGGGAAACCTGTTTCTCAGCTGAGGAATGAAGCACTTCGTGCATTGACCGAGCATGACTGGAAAGGAAATGTGCGGGAGCTCCGCCACTGTTTGGAACAGGCCATCACGCTGAACGATGGACCACTATTAAGCAGAGACTCACTCAGGCTTAGCGACGAGCACGGACAAGCCAGAGGACGTATCGGCCAGACGGTTCCCGACCTAGCCGGTGATGCCGCAGTCCTGACCTGTCTGCGCCGACATGGCTTCGACATGCAGTCCACGGCCAAAACGCTTGGATGGGACCGCAGCACAGTGACACAGCGTTTAAAGGGGCTCTGCTTCCAGGCGCTCGTTGAAGCCAACGGCGATCAGGCCAAGGCTGCGCTGACCATCGCAGGCGACTCTAGTCACCTGCGAACCGTTGAGCTCAAACTGATGGACTACTATGATCACCTACGATCCGTCATCGAACCATTCCCGACCGCCGAAGACGCGCTGGTTGATTGCAGACGGCGTTTCAAGAACCTTCCGGAACGCCACTTCTCATCGGTCGAAACACTGGTGCGGCGACACTTCCAACAGAATCGACCGGTTCCGCATGGACAAACACAACGAGCCTAGACCTTCTCCCCCACACGAACAGTCCACGCGGACAGCGCAGATTAAAACGTGTTGCATACAGTGGTTTTGACGCGAAGCACCGCTTCCTGCTGGAAGCGTGATTTGTAGGATGCGATAATTTCCTGAACGGCCTTGTTCGGTATTGGATCATCCGGATGAACAAGGCTCAGGACATACGATGGCTCGCGAATAATCTGACCTGAAGCTAAACGCCATTGGCCGGACGCCGGCCAAGTCGAGAGGCCTTCTGGGAAGCGCGGAGTCACCGTTTCGCTCAGGAATTGTGTCCACTCTTCAGGCGTCACGTGACCGGATGGCGTCTCTGTCCCGAAGTACAGTAACTCCTGCATCGCCCTCCGACCGTCGTCGCCGCACTGACTCGCCTGCATTGCCCCACAGCCCACAAGCGACACGAGAAGAAATAGAGCCACCACCAAAGTTCGATACCGGTTTTGCATGGTTATCGCAGTTCTGCGATCGCCGTTCTCCGATACAGATGAATAATAAGATCTCATCGTCCGCAGCTGTACTGACTCCGTCACGCATCACCCCACTCTTGCCACCTTATGTGCTGGTTCAGACCCTCGTTGAATTTGGCTGTCGGAGAAGATTGTTCGTAGCGCTTCCCGACGGCGTTGCCAATAGTTCTGAGCCGCCGACTCCATTCTCGCATCGACTCGCTTGGACCATCCCCATACCAATAACCCGACACAGGCATAGATGGCGCCAATGATGAGATTGGGATACGAACACCATTGAGCAATAGCCTCGGTAACCTGTGGAAACGGTGGCAACGCATGCCACCAACCGACGGCTGGTATCGAGGCCGCGACGAAGGTATAGTATGACATCTTCCCACTTCTGACTGTTCCAGCCATGCCCTCAAGTAACGATTCGTTTTTCGGCGGACCAGCGACCGAATGTGCACCGTGCGGCACCTGTCTTTCAATCGCCCACAGAGTCTGATCCGACGGCCATGACCGCTCATCGTTCGTCCGGACCACCTCATAGTGATGCGGAAGGTTGATCGGCGCATACCTTCCGGTTCCGTTGGCGACACGCTCGAATACACTGATGTGGATCTTCGGGCACGCGATGTTGTGGGCGTGACAGAGTTTGACGAGGTCGCGCGGTTCCCACCGATAATACACACCTAATCCAGCGCGGGCGTCATAGAGCTCGTCGTGGACATCCTGATGCGTGTGCACGTATTCGCGATCAGCCTTGATAAAGCGTAACCCGCACCGTTCCGCCTCGGCCATCATCCAGTCCAAGGCCACGAGAGACATGCCGTGCTTCACATAGCCGCCGCCCACATTGGAATGCACGCCTGCGAACCACACCTGATCCACTTGAGCCGCCGGAATCCCCTTCTCGTTCCACAATTCCGGGTAGAAGGTTCGGCGGTCATCGTCGATCGATAAGGCATGACAGGCTCGTTTAATGCGGCTGCTTGGCGTCAATTCGGAAAACCGCATGGGGTAGATCCAGTTGAAGAGGGCGCGCAGTTCCTCAAACGGCATTCCGACCGCCCCGACCGTATCCCACACTCCGACAAAATCTATGGTCACCGCCCCATCAGGGACATATTCATCGTGGATAATAGCGCCACACGCTTCGCGCCGCGTGCGGTCTTGCTTGGCCATATCGGACGACGGCTGATTTTTTCGTCGCTCCCCTTCGGTCACCCGCTGGAACGCCTCTCGACGAAAGGCTGTCCAGCATTCATTCACACGATTCGTGAGTACATCATGATCCACCTTCTTGAGGTCTAAAATGCCGCAGTACTGAATAAGCCCCGAGAGGGCCCGGACCGTATAGGCACCCCGGCTAAATCCGAAGAGGAAAATGTGATCGCCAGGCTCATAGACATGGATTAGCTCCGTGTAGAGATCCTTGACGTTCTTGCGAAAGCCGTAACCGAACGCCCCACCGATCAGCTTGACTGGAGCCAAGCTCGAGGTACCCACTCCATCGTCATAAAACGCGACCTGCGGCGTTAAGCTCTCATCGTACTTATGCCCTTGAATGTCGATGGCCTCGTACAGCTTAAAGACGTTGGTCCCTCGCGCCTTGATCGCGGTATTACCTGTTCCATCCGAACACAGGACGATGTTTTTTCCTGACATAGGGCCTCCCCCCTCTTTGTTTATCTGTTCACGAAATAGCTCCGTCGCTGGCTCCCCATGACAATAGAACGTTCTACTTACAGTGGCAGCAAGCCTTGTACCAGTCGGAATGGGGCAAGAATCTCCTTGTATGCTGAAACCTTACGAAACGAAGCGGCAGTGAGAAACCAACTTGACCGCCCAGACTGTATCGATACAGATAAAGGGGTGTATCGGAATGGATTCACCACTAACCTGGGTGGAAGATCAGGGTTACTGTATCGTCCAACAGATTTCTCGATCGCTTCTTACGGGTACTCTTGAAAACTATCGATCATTCACGAAACGGCTGGCAAACGGGAAGGCAGCCGCTTCTCTGTCTATCACTACCATGGTATGGGAGAAAAGGTCGGCTAGCGATGGAGTGCGAGATAATCACATCCGGATAACCTGGACAATCGCCCTCAAATAGCCGAGAACGGAGCTGCTCACGACAACTGATAGGCTACCGTTCCCAAATTCACGACGCCTGGCTGGCAAGAATGATGTGGTCTGAGTGTGGGGTGCGGTTTCCCGAAGTGAATGCGGATACTACTGAACAGCGGCGGGGCTGTCAGGTGAGTTCAGAGGGTGCCAGGGCATATCCACGAGCAGCAGTTGTTTTCGATGCCCATTATAGAGATACGCAAACGGTTCTCCTCGTGGGAGTGAAAGAGGAGGGGGCTTACCGACGGAGTTGCCGAGCGTTTGAACAAGAAGTTCGTTGATAGCGTGCAGTGAGGGATCGTACTTGCCCGGCTTCCCAGGGACCTTGGTGGCAAACAGCGTCACCAGCCCATCCGCATAATCGGTGGCCGTCAATCCGTCTTGCTCCTTTGACCTCGGAAGTCGGAGACCCAAGCGTCCACCATGGTCTCCATGAACAATAACGATCGAATCACCGAACACTCCGGACGATTCCATCGCCCGGAATAATTTATCCAACCTGACATAGAGACACTCCACCTGCCTCAAATATTGGTCGAAGCGCACCTTTCTATCTTCAGGTGTGCGCGACTCCAGAGAAACCATCTCCATGTCATCCATTGATTCCGGAATCGCCCGCGCCGAGCAATCCTCCCGATACACGTAGGGGAAATGCGGAAGCATGAGATGCGCAAAAAGCATGTGGCCGGGAGTGAGTTGCTGAATTTTCTCCGATACCGCGTCCATCGCCGCCATCGCATTCACCGAAAAGGGATGGAGACCTCGCTTTGTCCAGAGAGATTGACGATCAATGACCGGAACGACCACCCCACGCGAGAGCAAGAACGGACGTGCCCGCTGTTCGTAGAGATCCAGAATAGCTTGATATCGAGTGTAACTGGCCACGAAGCCAGCTAGAGCCGTCGTCGTCTTCGTAAGTACGGGGATGTCCAGCTTCGCCACATTGCTCAAGGTAAACCATCCAAATTTCGTGCAGGACTGCGGCTGCGCATCCGGGCTCGAACAAAAGTCTACATAGTCCCCGTGTATAACATGGATGCGATACCCCATACTTTTCAGCCATTGGAAGTAGCGGTTCTGCTGCAATGCGTACGGAGGACGCTCACCCGTAAGAAATACCTTGTTGACGCTTTCCGCTGAGAAGTTCACCAGATTCGGGATCGAGTCTTCCGTGTCGAGGTAATAGCTATATGCCCCTCCGTATAGCTCAAACCCATAGCGTTGATAGAATTGTTTGATCTTGCGCTTCAGCGCCTTGGCGTAGTCGGTATCGTCGGGGATTCCCTCGATGCCAAGATGTTCATCCAGGATGAGATGGATGAGCCGCGGCGGACCATCGGTCGTCGCATCCATGTGCGGCACGGCCAAGGCAGGATCGGATTCGCTCTCAAATCCATTGCGCAGGACTGTCGAAATTATAAACACGCACAGAAACACCGTTACTGCCAAGGTCGTGGTCTTTTCGAAACGTCGTACCAGAGCCACGAGTATTCCAAACATGACAAGGAGCGTAATGGTGCGACCCTGTGCAACCCACTCGAATAGATAGTCGGCAGCAACTGTGAGAAGTCCCCCCACACTAATTGCGTATATTCCCCTTCCTCCGGCCCAACGGAGCAACCCGATCACGGTTGACACACAGAACATCCCCGCAAGGATAAGCAAGATCTCGGGACTCATCAGAGGATAGTCCCGTTTCGTCAGGTAGACCATAAAGGGAGTGAGTACCGCGAGGAAAGGGAAGATGATCGCAAGGTGAACTCTATGGTCCAGCCAGGCAGCTTCCGAGGACTGCACCGGCTTCACAAGGGTCGCTCTTGGCGGATCCCCTCATGTCCGTGCCGGATGTAACTCACAAGGGTGCGACCATGTTGCCCGACTTGCAGAACACGGTCGATCCGTGCCTTCTGGGCGATGCGGTCAGTGAAAAACCCCCACGTATAGTCTTCGAAAATATCGGCTCGAAGCGCCAAAAGTTTCCGCACCATAGGATCGGTTTTGGGGACGAACTCAATCACGCCACAAGGAGCAAGATCCACGAGCCAATCTAAGAGATCTCCGAATGGAATGTTCCGCGAAATAGCCAGGTGATGCACCACTGCAAGGGCCACGAGGGCATCGGCTGATCGACGGGCACCAAGCCCTTCCCGTTCGATTCCCATCCACCCTTGGTCAGGACTGACATTGGCCATGTCCATCACAACCGATTGAATGGGCAACTGATTTTTATGCGCCTCTGCATAACACCCGTCGAGTGCCCCTTGATCGAAATCAAACCCGACTACGTACTCGGCGCCGCCCTCTAAGGCAGCCTTGGAGAAGACGCCGACATTGCAGCCAAAATCCCACAGCTGCCGGGGGCAATGCAGCGCGGCAAAGTCCCGCACGAAGGCCACTTTCTCCCCCAACTCGCTGGCTTGGTAAGAGTTATCCTTGGCATAATCTTGCCAGGTCGACTTGCTGGTTTGAAGAGGCTCAAGACTGCTAATCCAATTACGCAAGCCGATGAGTAGCTTACGATAGGCCTCCACGGGGAGGCCCCCCTTTCTCACCGTGGTCTTATCGAGATCCTGCCCCTGTAAGGTAAACTCAGTCGATCGTTGCAGCCAAGACTGGAAGACAATATGCGTTAACAAATCTTTCTTGAGGTAGTGTCGCCAGGAAAGTAGCCGGCTGAATTCAACGACTGAAATACCTTCCAGATTTCCGCGATACCATGCATTGTGGGAAATGCCAAACAAAGACCTCAGCAAGAGAGGGATGAGAAATTGCTCACAAAACTGTCGATGCCCCGCCCACATCTCGCCCTGTTCATATCGACGAAATGAGAGATGGTCAATAAATGTGGGGGTAGCACCGATAAACTGGACATTGTATGCGGAGGCATCCGACAACGTCACGTTACGGTCAATCGCAGTCAGCTGAATCTCCAAATGCAGAAGAGCCGCAGCCTTGAGCGCGGGGAATGGCCATTCGTACGGGAACGTGACGAACCTGAGCTTCGGCACTTCAAGCACATAGGACACTGATTCATCAAATCCATCAGGTAGGAGAGCTCCCTCACTGAGCTCGAAGGGCAAGAGACGTTTATCTTGCATGAGCGACTCAAAGAGTCCGGACCGGCGCACGAAGTCGAATTGCTCTTTCCCCGCACTGGTGACGGTTCTGAAAATGCGGTCACCCTGGCGATAGACGTATCCACTTGGATCACGGAAAGACCCACCTACCCGAGCAGATCGCGCAGTGTGTGCCGTTGTCAGCTTATTCACCCTTTGTGCTTTCCCCTCGACCGAATAGCGATCGGCACCGCGTCTTGTCTTGCTCCCAGTACAACTTGGCGACAACACCGATGCCGGCGATCCCTCCGAGAAGGAGCTGGAGCAAGACACTCCCGCTTCCGGGATCAATATACGCATGCGCAC
>SWDG01000026.1:192559-206310 GCA_005116965.1 Nitrospira sp.
TTGATTGTAAGCTGCCTGCTCTTTACGCTGCTTTATCCGACCCGAGTTTCCGAGATTCTCTGTTCTCAGACACCTTCCACTGAAGACACACGCACTACCTGATCTTGTCTCGCCCTCTTGCCAGACACTTTCGCGAAGACATGAGACGAGAGCATCCTCAACATCTATCCCTGGAATGTTCTATGCGCACTAGCAAGACGGCGACCTCCTGTATGACCTTGCCCCTTATGGCCCTGATCTACCGACAACCGACGCAAGTCTCGAACCAATATGAACAGTGATTGCATCTCCCTAGATAGCAATCACTTACAAAGTAGGCGTACTGCCAAACGAGCCATAGATCCATCTGGGCGTATCCCTGCGCATGCACCGATGTATGGAAATGCCTAGCACCTGAGTGAAGGCTCGTCATTACTTTCACGGTAGCGGGAGACATACGGAGAACCGCTGATGGTGGTCGGCGTGGAATCGCGCGCCTGACTCCACTGCAACGCTCAGAGGCAGGAGAATATTAGAAGCGATGGGTGACGACCGAAGCCGCGAAGATTTGGGGAATCTCAAATAGCTGCAAGACAGTCGAATTCTGGTCTCTCTGATGCAGCGCAACCAAGCCATCACTCGATTGCGCTGGGCGACGTACGGCACGGACCACGACCGTTACGCCCAACCTTCAAGACGCCACCCACGCGACACAAACAATGGCACGAAGGTCGGAGGAATAAACAGCCGGTCTTCCGCATGCGGAATGCGGAAATAGTGCTGCGGTTGTAGCAGGACACTGTCATTCCGACTCAAGTCGATGACCGCCCGATTGGGCGCTTCGCGTCGCCCGAGGTAGCGCACCTCAAACGCCTCAAAGCGAAGGGGATTGGATGGATTGAAGAGGCCGATTCCGCTCGCACGAGCTTGTCGAACCAACTCACGCGCACGGCGCAGCCCCGGGGTTGTATCAGCGACCTGACTCGCAGTACCGGGCGCGATGACCGCATCAAAAATCGACGGGGATTCGCGGAATGGATCAATATTCGGCCACACAAAGAACGGCATGGCTGCACCCTGTTCGAGCATTCGTTCGTTGTAGGTCGGGGGACGTGGCCCCGGGCTGTTTCCATTGGGCTGATGCCGGTTGATAAATGCCAAGAAACGCCCAAAGGAATCAAAGACCTCAAAGGAGAAGGACAGAAAATACCCGAATGTACTGGAGGTCTGCCCCAGTGCATTCATGTCGGCTTGAATCAGTCCGATCAGCGCCCGTTCAGCAAAGTCGCCGTGAAAGCGATGATTGATCCCGGCACCGACTCCAATACGCGTGCGTAGATGGGTCGCAAGATCGGTATCGAGATCAAAGGGTCCGAACTGCGGCAGGAATGGATCGGTCAGATAGGCCTCCCATTCTGCCGAATCGAGGCGGCGCTGTGCAGAGGAACCGGCGAGTGAGAAGTTCTTCTCAGGCGTATCCACTCCAAGAAAACGGACCGAACCACTCCCTTCGATATGAATCCCGGCGGTATCTCCATCCGGGATCGAAGCCTCCAGTGACTGCGGTTGGCCGTGCCCCACGACGGATGGATCCGATCGCCCGTACGTTGCCATTCATGGTGAAAAATGCATCAGCCATGATCACACTCCTCCTGACAGTTGAGGATCAGACACAGACGCAGCTGGGACCTCCTGCGTTCAAGCAAGGCCTGTACCGCGTCGTTAGAAATAAATCTTTTCTTATTTTCCAGCGATCTACGCAGTAGCTGGACGAGAGACACTAGAAGGTGGTGAGAGCACAGTGTATCGGAAAATTCGACCGTAGTATCGAAAGAGATACGGGGGTTGATCTCGCCGTTGACTCGCGTCGTAGAAGAATTCTCACGCGTGCCTGCCCCGCTCAACCATCACGCCCCTTGAAGTCAGAGAGTCGTCTTCACAGAGAGGACTTGCTCGGCTTGTGCAATCGCATCCCGCAAGGCCTTCAGCCCCGCATCGGCTTTCCTCGCTTTCGGGAGACTGTTCACAAAGCGAGACGCTGCCTTCGTCAAGATTTGCAATGTGTCTCGCATATCGCCCACTTCGCTCAATTCCCCAGATGCCGCCGCGCGAGCCATCGCCAACCGTCTTCGAGGGCCGATATACGGTTGGGGAGCGATCGGATTATCTTTTTCAAGTTCTGGCCGTCTGAATATCATGATGTCTTCTCCCAGGTACGATCAGAAGGAACAGGAAACGCACGTTGTCTCGTATGGTACGCCTCCGAGCTACGCAAGAACAAAGCTGGAGGACGGGTTCAATGACCTACTAGAATTTGCAGGCGTCTTCACTGATTTCCGGGCCAGGGATCGGATGTTGGCGAACCTGCTGCACATAGTTGCGGCAGTCCATCTCGGCCCCTTCCTTCGATGCCTTGCCTTCTTGGACAAACCGCCGCCAGTGGATGATCCGCTCAGCGAATGGGTCGTATCGGCAGACATCCCTGCTTGAGGGTTGCCCGGCCAGTTGCTTACATTTGGTCACCCAAAGTTCCGGCGTCAGAGCACCGCTCTCCACCGACCTGGTGAGTTCATAGAGCGTATCAGCAAACGATCCGAATTCGCAGACGGCAGGATCTACTGGCGGTGGCGCTGCATGATTTCGATCGACCGTATTCAGCATCTGCCGACAACTCGTTTCACCGGCCTCTTTGGAAATCAGTCCCTTTTCGATCTGCTGCTTGGTTTCCGCCCGTCGTTCATCGAACTTGGATTTGGAGAGGAGTGCCGGAGCTCCAACCAGCATAGCCGTCGTCGTTGGGCATCCAGCCAAAACCAAGGGTAACAGGCCAAGGAGCAGTCGTCGCATCGTCAACCTCACTTTCAACACACATCGGGTCACAACCATGACTGACGCGCGCGATCATGCGGACCACGCCTACCGAGTCCCACCATCTCACCGCCTCCCCGTCTTCAGTTTTGCGTAATGTGCGCAGCCTTTGGGCTCTCTGAGATCGCATGCTTTCCCATAATACCTGAGTGCTTCGGCATCGTCCTGTTTGACGCCTCGTCCGACTTGATAGACCGTGCCGAGATTGATACAACCCTTTGCATCCCCAGCGTCACAGGCCTTCCTGTAGAGGGTGGCGGCGCGCATGTCGTCCTGCTTGATCCCGGTCCCCTGGGCATACATCACGCCGAGATTGGAGCAGCCCCTCAGACTCCCGCCGTCACAGGCCTTCCTATAGAGATCGGCGGCTTGAAAGTTATCCGGTTGGACTCCAGTTCCTTCGGCATACATGATACCAAGGTTGTAGCAGCCTCTCGCATTTCCACCGTCACAGGCCTTCCGATAGAAGCTGGCGGCTTGCACATCATCCTGTGGAGCCCCGACTCCCTCGGCATACATCACCGCAAGGTTGTAGCAACCCTTCATACTTCCACCATCACACGATTTTCGAAAGAAGGCAGCGGCTTGTACGTCATCCTGAGAGACCCCGATTCCTTCGGCGTACATCACGCCAAGGTTGTAGCAGCCCTTCGTATTCCCTCCGTCACAAGCTTGCCTATAGAAGTCGGAGGCCTGCACGTCGTCCTGTGGAACCCCGGTCCCCTCGGCATACATCACGCCAAGGTTGTAGCAACCTTTCATACTTCCACCGTCACACCCTATCCTCGAAAAGGCGGCAGCTTGAGCGTCGTCCTGTAAGACCCCGATTCCCTCGGCGTACATCACACCAAGATTGGAGCAACCACCCACATCGCCGCCATCACAGGCTTTTTTGAAAAGAGCACCAGCTCGAATGTCGTCTTGCTTCACCCCCTCACCTTTCATATGCAACAATCCGAGAGCGTTGCATGCTGTCGCCGTGCCTTTCTCACACATGGCTTTCATGTGCTGCGGCTGATCGGCTGCCTCCGAAGATCTCATCTCTGCTGAGAGCAATACTCCGAAGACCATGAACGCGTGAAGTAGCGGGCGAACCGTCATTGAGGAACCTCCAAAAATGCGGGAAGACGTGAGCGGGACGAAGTCTAGCGAGACGAGCGATGAGATTCAAGACGGTGAGCCCAAGCCTATCTGAGACATCACTTGCCGCCGGAATTCGGTCTCAATATCGTGGCCCCGTCCATGAACAAGTGGTCAATTACCCTGAGAAAACACAGCGATGCCATTGCAATAAGCACTGTTGACACTATTCGGATTCCAGACCGTCAATATCAAGAGGGATTCCCTATTCCTTACTTGTCGACAACACAGCATTCGGCTGTTCGTCGTGCCCCCGTGCACCGCAGTTCATAATCCATGACTCGCAGCTTGCGATGTCGATCTCCCCTCGCCGTCGAGCTGCTCAACATGTATCATGACCCTACATACCCCGTTGCAAAGCGAATTACGAAGGCGATAGGATCGCCTTCCACTTTTTCTTTATCTTTCATGAAGCGCGAAACGCGCCGACCTCGGTGCTGTCAATTGAGGTGCTTCCATTTATGCCTCGCGAGCGGACTTCATGGATAGATGAGTGTCGGGCATGCCGTTGGTGGAGCGCGAATTCATTCTGAATCCTGCACCTTCTCTATTGGTGAGTGAGACATGATCATCAAGTTATCCGCCGCTGCCTTTGTATCCATCGTCATGTTCTGCGGAGCCGTCTCGGTTGCGATGACCGCAGAAGATTCAGACCGGCAGTCTTCTCAGGACGAATTGAGCATGACGAAGGCCCAGCTTCAGCAGGCCACGCAAAAAATCGAGGAGCTCGAGCGACAGCTCAAGCAACGAATCGGTGAGCTCGTGCTCCAGCTCCATGCCAAGGAAACTGAGCTCGCAACCCAGATCACGAACGCTCATACGAATTCCAAGCAGCTTCGAGAAGATCTTGTGGCGCGCACTGAGGAGCTCAACCAGGCCAAACGCCGGATCCCCGAACTCGAACAACAACTGGCCACGTCGGGGAAAGGGCAGGAGCTAGCGCAAGCCAAACGCCGCGTTACGGAAGTCGAACAACAACTGGCTAGGAAAGAGCAAGAACTCGTGCAGGCCAAGCGCCGTGTCATCGAAGTTGAACAACAGTTGGCCGCGATGGGAAAAGAACAGGACCCGGCACAGCCTCGGCGCCGCGTCACGGAAGTCGAATTACAGATGGCGGGAAAAGAACAGGAGCTGGCCCAAGCTAAGCGCCGCACAGCCGAAGCAGACCAGCAGATGGCAGGGAAAGAGCAAGAATTGGCTCAGGCCAAGCGCCGTGTCACTGAAGTCGAACAACAGTTGGCGGGAAAAGAACAGGAACTGACCCAGGCGAAGCGCCGTGCTGGTGACGTCGAACAGCAGATGGCGGGGAAAGAACAAGAACTGGCTCAGGCAAGGCGTCGCGCCGGTGAAGTCGAACAACAGTTGGCCGGGAAAGAACAGGAACTGGCCCAGACCAAGCGCCGTGCCAGTGATGTGGAACAACAGACAACGAAGAAAGAACAAGAACTGACGCAGGTCAAGGAGGAGCTCAAACAAGTCACACAAAAACTGGCTGATCTTAACCCTCAACTCCTGGCGAAAGACGCGGAACTCCTGCGCGCCAAGCAATTGCTGGTGGAGTTTGAACTCAATTCGTCCAAACCCGCCGCGCCGACAGCCGCGCAAGAGGAGAGCCCATCCTCCCTTTCCCTATTACCTATCGATCACAACCTATCCTTGAGCACCTCGACCGGACCCGACCCTGAAGGTACAGATGATGGCGATGGCTTCTCATCAAATGGTGACCTCGGCAAAATCAGCGAAAGCCTGGCCAATCTCTTACAGCCCGAACTCAAGAAAGGCAGTGCGACCTTGAGGCAGCGAGGGAATCGATTGATCCTCGCCTTGGCCACCAGTGAGTTATTCTCCACCGGTGACGCGACGATCACCCTCGGAGGAACCTCATTGCTCGAGCGAGTCGGCGTCGTCTTGCACGGATTCCGTTACCAGAGCATCGAGATTGCCGGGCATACCGACAACACGCCGCTCCGGAACGATCCTCGGAAGGGCTTTCGGGATAATCTCGAACTCTCCCGGACACGGGCCGAACATATTAGTCAGGTCCTCATCAACGGAGGACTTGAAGCCGACCGAGTCAAATCCGCGGGGTATGCTGATGGCAAGCCAATCGCGACGAATGAGACGGACAAAGGCCGAAGTAAGAACCGGCGCATGGAAATCGTGATGACACAAGGATCGGAGTCTAACCCCAATTCAGGCGACGTCAAACCACAAGCCGGAAAAAAGCCTCAGGATTCTCCACCAAAACGATGACCCTCGTTGACATGGCAGAACTGACGAGGACGAAATCACAGGGATCCGCCCCCGTCACTCCACACTGATCACCCTTCGACGGCTCGTCGCCGCTTGTATACCCCTCTCTCCTTATAGTCGACTCCTGAACCGCTCGTAGCCTTTCTTCAATTCATCGATCGCCAGGCCCAACGCCGCGCCAACGGATTCTGCCGTCTTCCCGGCTTCCTCCCGTGCCGCTTCCAGCTTAGGCTTCGTTTCCT
This sequence comes from Nitrospira sp., assembly GCA_005116965.1. Taxonomy (GTDB): domain Bacteria; phylum Nitrospirota; class Nitrospiria; order Nitrospirales; family Nitrospiraceae; genus Nitrospira_D. The sequence continues at coordinate 199,042 of SWDG01000026.1, forward strand.
CCCACTGCTTCTCCAGACGAGCCCATTCGTCCTTCGCGTCCGCTTTCGCCAAGTGAAGCTGGACTTGAAGCTCATCCCGCTGTTGTTTGAAATGCTCTAAGGCCTTCGTGACCTGCTCTTTAATGTCTTCCATGGACTATGCTCCTTTATTGAACGTGGACCTAACACCGCTGTGACTTTTGGGATGCTCGTAGTCGAGAAAGAAGTCTAATCGGGCATGAGATTCCATAGTCAAATGACCGGTAGCGCGCTCCAAGGATTTCGATGCGTCGCCGTCAAGATATGGCCGAGAGTGTATCGCGTCGAGCTACCTAGAACTAGCCCCAGCTTCATCCTTTACTCAGGTACCCGAAGAAGGGGGAACGTGTGCGAGTGCCTGGGGTCGTACAGGTACTGAAAAGTGAGGCTCCGCGTAACATCAGAGTCCAGGTCCCATAACTTCAGATCCTTGAATCATACTGATTCAGTAGTACCCACATAACCGGCCTGATCCAAAGAAGTGGGGCCTACCCCCCTTTTGTTTCTGCCCCAGAAGCCTCTCCTTATCAAACCGCCTCATTGACAGAAGCGCGTATGAAAGTGCAACATACGGCTCCCGTTGATCTATATAGGCGCGCATCTGACAGCGTGACTGCCTGGTTCACTACGCCTTGTGGTTCACCAAGGATGCGTGCAGGAAATACGATAAAGAAGACGTTCAGCGCCGTGTTACATCTTAGAAAATAAGGAGGCTAGAATCATGGCACTGCTGATTACGGACGAATGTATCAACTGTGGCGCCTGCTTACCGGAATGCCCGAACGAGGCGATCTTTGAAACTCGCAGCGGCGCGGAAGAGAAGGGACTTCATGTGGGTGACGGCCAGGGCGTCGGGGATAATATTTACATAATCGCGCATGATCGGTGTACTGAGTGCGTCGGCCATTTTGATGAACCCCAATGTGCGGCCGTCTGTCCGGTCGATAATTGTTGTATTTCTGATCCGTTGTATCCGGAAGGGACCGATGTCCTGCTGGAACGGGCGAAGACCCTGAATCCTGATAAGGCGATCGATGCGGCAAAAGTGTGGAGCGGCGTACGGAACTGACCCTATCCACTTTGGGATTCCGTGCCATGTGAACATGCTGAGAACGCGCCGGCACAGTCATCTGTGCCGGCGGCCTAACCGAAACGATGGGTCATGGCTGAGAAGGGTCCACGATTCCTGACGAATGCCACGGTCATCAAGGTGTTAGCCAAGGTCTTTGCGTTCCAAGCCATCGAGATCAACCTCTTGCGTGCCCACGCGGGAATATCCGATGCTGAGTGGAAAGTCCTCAAGACAAAAGCCTTTAAGAAAACCTACGCGAAGCAACGGGCGTTTTATGAAGATCGCTTGACGGGTGCGTTCGCGCTGGAGCACATTTCCCAGTCTGAACGGGAGACACGACTACTCGAACTCTGGCTCAAACAGAGCGAGGAATCTCCCAAAGACGAACTATAGGCCAAACTTCCCGGAACACACCCCGATCACGGAGTTCCCGTTGCCCAGAACCCCAGGAGCACATAAGCGAACACTTGTGCTCGTCTCGCATGTTGGAGGTCTCACCACTGGAGAACAGCCATGAGCACGAATCGCTTTCTATGGGTGCAGGTCAGGCGGGGGCTTCTTGTTGGAGCTGCGTTTTGCGCACTAGTGGTCCTGCCAGGGGAATCTGTACGGGCTCATGGTGACGACCTATCCGAGACGAGCCCCTCGCACTCGAGCCCGTCCACCCCATCGAATCTATCCAGCCCTGAGGCAGCCGGACGGCAAGCAGCTTGCTGGGCGCTCACCATTCCCTATGGCGCCGCGAAAATGGTCTATTCGATCGGCGGGGGTATTGTGGGCGGCTTCGCTTGGGCGGTGACGGGAGGAAACCTGGCGGTGGCAAAGTCCATCTGGGTTCCTTCGATGACAGGCGACTATATCGTCCAGCCGCAACATCTCACCGGAGAGAAGCACCTCTACTTCGTGGGCGTGTCATCAGAGCCCAGGTAACCCTGATTCAGCGGTACCCGCATGCCGACCGGTCTGAAGAAATGGGGCCTGCCCCTCAAGTCATGGCTTACTGGCATGCACAGAACAAGACGCGACCTAACGGCACTAGATCGTCAGTCCAAGCGGTATCGACTGATCTCGCCCCCCTATGAGGCCGTGTCATGCGACTCGCAATGGCTTTACTCATCACCCTGCTCGCTGGATGTGCCGGATCCAAGCTCGATCATGGGATGGACCCCGAGTCCAGAACTGACAACACTTTCGACCAAACGGGTAGTGTGTGGACCGAGGAACGCAAGGCACTGTATCACCAAGCCCGCGAAGGGCTACGACAGTCTCGTGAACGGTATATCGCGACCACCCGCCCAGTCCTCGAGCGCAAGTTTCGACACGAGTACCCAGATTTGTCCGATACGGACATCGAGACGCTGGTCAATGAGGCGCTGGCGAAAGGCTACCGCCACGAGGCGGAACCACGACCGGATGGTCCGGTCAGACTCCCCCCGCAACGTCCCATGAACTGTATGCCTCCCCCAGGGGGTTGGCCGTCCTCCCCGAATTGCTATTAGCGAGTACTGCACTCGCAAGATTGTAGAGCTTCAATTTGCCTCAGGTGTCCCTGCCGGTCTGGCGAAGTTCACACTCCCATCCAAACGAGAGCAGAAGATGGTATAGTATTGCGCCACGATTAACCGTGACAGAGTACCTCCTTGAAGGTTTCAGATTCAGTCAGCCCTGATGATGGGGATTGAACGATGAGCCTGCTGACCTTTCGCTTCCGCCAATCCCCAGCCGTGGACTTTTATTGGAACCTTGAGCTGGCCAAGCGAGGATCTCTCCGCGAATTCAAGGTACATCCCAACATCACCATTTATGAGTCGGCGTTCGACCTCTTCAACCCGATTCACGTAGGACACGCCTTGTCCCTGGCCAAAGCCTTGGTGCTCGATAAGCGAGCCGAGGTCCTCTCGGGAAACACGTCGTTGACCATGACAACCGTCCGTGATGTCTTGGAGTGCTATCAGCAATCGATGCAGGTCGAGGACTATCATGCGCATTGTTGGTTCAAGATCCGGCTCACATTTGATCTGGCCGTGACACGAATTGAAGTGGAGTCCGACGACTCGGGGAAGTCGTTTGTGTTTCCCTGTCGATGCGCGGCCACACACGCGTATGGCATTCACTATGAGCACCCCGGAACGATCTATGCCCAACTGGACTCGGCCTTGTGGCGTGCCGGTACACGTTGGTGCCCGCGGCTCGAAGATCTCTCAGAAATAAAACTCGTGAACGTGGAGTTGCAGACTAAACGATGAAGCGCCACAGATAGCCACCATACGATGACGATGCACCTGAGAGTCGAATAGTGCGAACCCATGGCGAACCCCAGTTTACAGCATATCAACTGCTCGTTTTTAACTGTCCCCCTCCGCATACAGCTGAGCATGGAACTGAGTGCTGAGCTCCCTCTTTGTTTGGTTTTGCATCGCAACGACAAACCGGGGGGGGGCAGAGACCGTACCGGGGCTAACCGCTCAAATCATTGCTCACCGGCAGGCACAGAGCAAGACGCGACGCCAATACTTCTAACGCAGGCTGGATGGGAAACGACAGACATCATCGCGGGGAGACGCTACTTCGTTCGGCGCTTGATCACCGCTTGAAGTAACTTTACCACTGAGGCTTCGGTCGAAGTCTTCCCTGAAATCCCCACCACAATCGCCACATCCTGAACGAGCGCTCCCGCTGACCAGCCATCGTCCGGCGCCACCCAACCCTTGTTCCCAACATTGGGCAAGCGTTTGAACCCCTTCACAAGCTTGGGCTCTGGGAAGTAGTTTGGAGGGACAACCGTTACTGTTGCAGACGCTTCGTAGTCTGTGTCGTGCCAGCTGCACCCCGCGCCGCCCGCAGCGTTCTCGCCAGGACCAACCGGGACGCCAACATAGACGGCAATCTCGGCCTGCGTAAAGAGTTTGCACTGCGGATTACTCGCGGCTGATCCCTTGGCGTCTCCAGTCAGCTGGTCCTTGAGCTTATGGGGATCCGTCTGCTGCCCGTGTGCGGACACCGCAATCAGCAGGACAAGGGCGACTGCGGTAGCACGAGAGTAGCGCATGACGTGCTCCTTCATTCAACGAACAACTCTGAACGGTAGGAAATTGTTCCTACCTCCTTGATCGAGGGACGCTGGGGGTAGCGAGAGCACAGGCAGCAGATGCCTGCATGACGCCAAACCATCTGGAGCCTGATTCGCATTGGAGTCAGATTCCTCGAATTCTGTCCGCATCACACGCCACGAGATGGTTTGGACCGTACACCATGACCGCAGCCGTTTCAATGGGCTGTGATGGTGGCCCTAGGAACCACGGGTTCTAGAGCGTCGCAGACGGGGCCCGCCCCTCATACTCTCTCTTCGATAACTTCCGACCGATCTCGTACGCGTGCTGAAGCGCGAAGATCCGCATGACGTCAGGTTCAGGCAACCGCGATGCAGATTCTTGAATGACACTGAATTCTCCGATACCCATTCTGTGTCGCATGTATAGCAACCCTAGCTGTTCCCCTGAATATCCTGACACCACCCGCTGAACATCGATTTCCAGTAAATATTCTTGTTATGATATCGTCCATGCAACTTCATCGAGCCTTCTTGTTCCTATTCGCCGCAGTCTTACTGTTTCCCGGCTGCGCCTCCTGGTTCATAAAAGGCGAGCCTCCAGAGGTGCTCGTTACCAATGTTACGCCCCTGGACGCGACGCTGTTCGAACAGCGTCTCCGTGTCGACCTCCGGGTCCGCAACCCGAACGACTTCGACTATCACCTGACGGGCATCGATTTCACATTGAATCTGAACGGGAAACGTCTGGCCCGTGGCCTGGGGAGCAAGGAAGTGACGATTCCCCGGTTAAGTGATACCGTGATGACGATCGACACCATCACCTCAACACTCGACATCATGCGCCAACTCCTCAACCTCTCTCAGAAACAGGAATTGGCCTACGACATCAAAGGCGTGCTCCATAGCACGGAGGGGCGATTGCCGTTCACCAATGCTGGCACTCTCGTCGAGCCAGGCACGTTCTCCGGCTCACCGACTGGCTCTCACGTAACTCCACAGTAAGTAAGTACCCTAGTGGCTGGGACCAGATCTCCTTTTGTACGTCGACCAATTCCTCTGAGGGTACGGTGCAATTGATAGTCGAAGCGTGCGAACCCATGGCCTAACCCAGTTCGCAGAAGTTGAGACAAGGGACACAGCGGATACGATACGCAGTCTGATCCATCCTGTCATTGGCACTGGCACACACAGAACAACACGTGCCCCCCAATCATCCTCTCTTCGGAGATAAACCCTTCCCGCTTCTGGGCGTGCTCGTCAGAATTTAGTCACATGTTACCGAGAAATGTGATACCCTGCTATGGAGAACGGACGAGGAGGAGACTCTCCATGTCTACTGAGACGAACCTGACTCCGAAAGAGAAGCAAGACCGCTATCGCAGGCGCTTGCGCCGCAAGGGGTTGCGGCCGGTGCAAATTTGGGTACCTGATACTCGCACCGAGGGATTCGCGAGCGAATGTCGACGACAGGCGCGGCTCGCCGCTCGCTCGACCCAGGAAAAGCCCACTCTTGACTTCATCGCGGAGATCGCCGATTGGGACAGCGCATAAAACGTGGCGATGTCGTGACCGTCGCGGCCAAAGGTCACTATAGCGGCAAACCACGCCCTGCCCTCGTTCTACAATCCGATCTCTTCTCCGCCCTCGGCAGCGTCACGATTTGCCTGTTGACCACCGAAATTCTGGACGCTCCCCTGTTCCGACTGACCGTTGAGCCCTCCTCCTCCAATGGCCTTCAGCATATTTCACAGATCATGATCGACAAGATCGTCACCGTCCCTCAAGAGACCATCGGCTCCCGCATTGGAGCGTTGGACCACGAACTCATGGTGCGGATCGATCGTTCACTAGCCGTCTTTCTTGGCATCGTCTGATAGTGAAACGATCGGGGTTTAACCTCGCAAGTCTGGCTTTGGATACAGGCTCCAGGTGTGGGTGAGGGGTTGCCGAAGGATGGAGCTTGGATACGAGTGACGGGGCTAGTGCTGGCACGGAAAAGTGCGGCTCCGTGTGATGCCAGAGTCCAGGCAACCGTGATGCAGATTCTCAAATCACACGATTCAGAGGTACTTGCAGGACGGGCTTAATCGAAAAAATGGTTCCTACCCCGTAGATCTTCTCCAATGTCGCTTTGCAAGACGCGACCCCCATTGTTTTGAATTCATCGGTAAACCGACGTCGCGTTGTTGCTGGCATAGTGCCCTCCAATGGTGAGGCGAGTGTGTACCGCTGGCTCAAGCCTGGCGGCCTGACCTACCAGCGTCCCGGCCCTCGTCGGCCCCGCAAGCTGGATGGGGAACAGTTACGCTAGCATGTGGAGGCCCATCCCGATCGCACGCAAGCGGAACGGGCGCGGCATTTCCACGTCTCCCGCCACTGTATCTGGAACGCGCTGCGCAAGTTGGGGGTGAGCCATAAAAAAAGACTGGGCTATTCCGAACGCGCCCCCCTGCGGCACAAGCAGTTTCTCCGTCTTCGCGAGCGGTTCGTACGCCGCGGCAAACACCCCGTGTACATCGATGAATGCGGGTTTGTGTCGTCGACGGCGCGGCGGTATGGGTATGCCCCCAAAGGCCAGCGTGTGGACGGCCTAGTCTCCGGGCATCGCCGACCCCGCACGTCGCTCCTTGCCGCTCGCATCGATGGGCGACTTGTAGAGCCCTGTCTGTTCGAAGGAACCTGCGATACGGGAGTCTTCAACGCTTGGCTGAAGATGAGCGTTGTGCCCGCGTCTGAACGCCCACTATCTCGTCAGCATGGACAGCGCCGCATTTCATACCTTGCCCGAAACGGCGCAGCTCATCGAGATGACTGGCTCGACCCTGCTGTTTCTCGCGCCCTATTCTCCCGACCTCAACCCCATCGAGCATGATTTCGCCGCCCTCAAGAAGCGCCGCGAGTATCAGGACCAAGCCACCCTCGACGACATCGTCAAGGCCTATCACTGATTGTAGGCTTAGCCATAGTGACCACAATACGATCGGTGGCGCCTTCGAGACGTAGTTGTAGCAACCATTGACGGTCATACGTAAGAAAGGAGCGTGCATAGTTACTGAGCCGGTCATCAAATATTGCGTAGCGCCAGCTCAACAATCGCGCGTTTTGCCCTTAGAAATGGACTTTCAGG
>SWDG01000020.1 GCA_005116965.1 Nitrospira sp.
ACTTTATTGATCACCAATACGTCGGCGAACTCGACTTGATCGATCAGCAAATCGGTGATCGTTCGCTCGTCGTCTTCTCCAAGCGCCAGACCACGCGCTTTCAGATCATCCGCCTCCTGATAATCGTTCAAGAAGTTGACTGCGTCGATGACGGTCACCATGGTATCCAGGCGCGCGACGGCGGACAGACTGCTTCCCGATTCGCTCTCAAATTGAAACGTTTCGGCAACCGGCATCGGCTCGGAAATACCGGTCGATTCGATCAACAGATAGTCGAACCGGCCTTCCTGCGCCAACCTCGCCACTTCCTTCAACAGATCTTCCCGCAAGGTGCAGCAGATGCAGCCGTTGCTCATCTCGACCAGCTGTTCCTCGGTGCGGCTCAATTCAGCCCCGCCTTGCTCGATCAGTTTCGCATCGATATTGACGTCGCTCATGTCGTTGACGATCACCGCCACGCGCAAGCCTTCACGATTGTGCAAGACGTGATTGAGTAACGTGGTCTTCCCCGCACCGAGAAATCCCGAGAGGACCGTCACCGGCAGACGCCGGTCGGAATCTCCAAGCTCAGGGCTATAGCGCTCCGTCAGTTCGATCATCATCGGTCGCCCTTTCCTATTCTGACTCCACATCGCCTTCCATCGAATCGGCATGGTCTGTTGCCCGGGCGAAGGGATCATCGAACCGTCGCCAGGCCGTCTCGCCTTCCAACACCTCCGAAGGCGTCAACAAACAGCTCTGGAGCCGACGGCGCCACGACGTGGCATCCAATCGATAGCCGATCCAACCGAAGGCCTGCCGCCGGTCACCGAATTCGACCGACCAACTCTGCTTCAATCGTTGTTCGAACTCGGTATCCGTCGGCCATTCATCACGTGGAGTGGCCACCCACCAGTCCCCTATACATTGTCCAGTGAGACGACAGAATCTTCGGCATCGGCGCTTGCTGGATCAGCTTCGCCCAGCCAGGCTGAAAGCTGATCGGCATCGGGGCGGGCTGTCGTTGCCGCACAACCCGCCTCCCGACATCGGACTCCTCGTCCAGCAACAGGATCGCAGCTTCTGGATTCAAGGTCTCAAGCAAGTGCCGCGCTCGGGTCTGCGTCCCCTTCGGCAACCCTGTGGTCCTGGACATCACCAGCAGCGTCGCATACTCCACTTGCTCCACGACCAACTCCGAGAGGGTACGTCCATCATCCGTCCCGCAACTCACCCCACGAGCCTGTAAATCGTCCTCAGAATGCACATCGTCCCAGAAAGTCCGGCCGTCGACGACCGTGAGCAGATGGTCGAGCTGAGCCTTCGAGGCCAAGAGTTCGTGGTTCTCCCAGGCGTCATTGAAGATCTCGGCGACGAAAACTGGCTCCACCAACCCTGAACATTCGATGAGCAACCGGTCAAACCGCCGCATATCAGCGATCGCAGCAATGGCACTCGTCAAATTGTCCCGCAAGGAACACCCGACACACCGCTGAACCAACTCCGCCAGCACTTCACCAAGGCGGAAGACTTCCACACCATGTGATCGGCACAGTGACGCATCCAAGCCGGCATCGCTGCGATCATGAACCAACAGAGCCAGTCGTCCGGACGTCCAGCCAGACACGATCTTTCGCACCAGCGTACTCTTGCCGGCTCCAACGAAACCACAGACCACCGTGACCGGAAGCCGTTCATCCTGGGAACTGTCACCTACTCGGGCATCAGGCAGTGGTATCGGCACGACGGCCTCCCGATGCGCCTTGGGCGCGATATTTCTTGTTGAATTTTTCGACACGCCCTTCGGTGTCGATAATGCGCTGCGTCCCCGTGTACAACGGATGCGAATACATCGATGTTTCGACCTTATAGAGCGGATAGGTTCGACCGTCTTCCCACACCGTGGTGAGATCCGCGTGCACCATGGACATCATGATCCAGCGTTTATCGACCGCCACGTCGTGGAAGACCACGGGACGATAGCCTTTGGGATGGATTCCTGGTTTCATGGACTTCCCTTTCGTCTCGCTGAAATGACGCTTACCAACTTGATTTCCTTACTCCCGGAATGGCCCCTTGCAGGGCCAGCAATCGGAAGTCGATGCGCGACATATTGAACCGGCCGAGATAGCCTCGCACACGGCCAGAGATCGCACAGCGATTACGGAGCCGCACCGGGCTGGCGTTGCGCGGAATGCGCTGCAAAGCCTGACGGGCCTCGGCTTTTTGCTCCTCGGTCGCTTGCAAGCTCCTCAGTGTCGCCTTCAGGTCCTTTCGGATGGGTTCGTACTGTTTCACCAACCGCATGCGTTTTTGATTCCGTAGAATGCTGCTCAATTTAGCCATACAGTTTCTCCTTCAGTGTGATGCTCCGATATGCCGCCCCTCCATTCAGCAACGGCGGAAACCTTGTCACTCGCAACCACCACAGTTCTTGGTTCTCGCCCTTCCATTCACGACTTCACCAGCTGGCCAACGCGCATGTACCCCGCTCCGGCGCCATACTCCCCGAGTGCCCGAACCAAATCCCGCTCATGCAGGATGCCGATGACGTCATTCGACTCATTGTCAATCACGAGCAATCCCCCATATGCCGGGCGCGTCAACAGCCGCTGAGCTGCAGTCTGGAGATCAGTATTCTTATCAACCGACAACAATCGGCAACGATGAGCCCATGCCGTCGCCATACGCCGCCCCTCTGATGGTTCCTCAGATAATTGAGGCAATGGAGGGATGGCCGTCTCAACGTCAATTGTTTGACGCCTGTCCTGTACCTCTTCAACATCTTTCACCGAAGGCGAATCCTCAGTCGGACCTTCTGGTTGTGTCATAGTCGTGCGTGCAGGAACCGCCGTAGCGATGGCTACCTTCACCCATCTCATCACCACGAGATACGCCCGCCAGAAATACTTGGTGAACCGCTTCATACAATGCAGGCTCTTAAACGACTTGGTTTCAATATCCTCGCGCCGGTGTGTAGCAGTAGGAAACGGCTCATGATCTGACA
>SWDG01000021.1 GCA_005116965.1 Nitrospira sp.
CTATGGCTCCGACGAATCGGTTCAATTCATAGACAAACTCTATCGCTTCATCTCCTCGAACTCACCTTTGTAGTGGCCTGTCATCGTCACCGTGAGATCACACGAAGACAGCGCTTTCATGACCTGTCCGACCTCCCGCATGGGAACTGAGATGGCATCTAACAAGCGATTCACATTCTGCGCCATAGATCCGTATACGCCATCCAGATTGCCCAGCTCGACGCGAGTCGACAGGGAGCCATTGCTGGCGCCCTCGACCAATTCAGCGATGACGTGCTGGGTCTTGCGCTCCTGGCTCACATCTTGCCATTCGAGCACATAGGCGAGTTTCTCCCCCTTGCCGTTCAACACAACCCGGACCTGGTAATCCAAGACGAACGGCCCAAGCACCATCTCGCCGCGATACACATCTTTGGAGCCAAGCCCGGCGAGAGTCCTCCGCATCGACGCTGGATCGTTGCAATATCGAAGAATGGATTCTCCAAGAATGCCATCGGGGTTAAATCCGGAAAGACGCTTTTGAAGCTCCGGTGCCAGTTGCTGAAGACACTCGCGAGCCGTCTTGTTAAGGAAAATGGCTCGCTCCTGCTCATCGGCGAGGAGAAAGCTCGTCCCCGCATGTTCGAGAGCGGATTGCATCCGCGCAACCGTCCGCTCGGCTTCTCGTGTCGTGGAAACATTCACCCATTCCATGGTCAGACCGAGATACTCGCCCTCGTGAGTGACGAGACCATTCAGAGTGATGTCGAGCATGACTGACCCGATCCGCACATCTGCGCGAACGGGAAGGCGTGTTGAGTCCGTTGCAGCGGCCCGCAATACCTCGGCACGCTCAATCAAGGGCCCAATGCTCGCGCCTACGAGCTGCTTTGTGTCGAACGTGGGTATCTCCTGTTTCAACTGAGCCTCAAGATTCCCAAATGTCGCCTCAGCGCCCTTGTTGACATAGGTGATGCTTAAATTGCGATCACAAATCACCAAATTCGCCTGCGCATTATTCAGAGTGGAGACCAACTCTTCTTGCTTGGCTCCGGCGAGTTCCAGCCTATCCCCCATGTCGTTGAAAGCCTTTGCTAGGACGCCCATTTCGTCCTGAGCCATCACCGTAGACCGTGCCTTGAGATCGCCACCAGCCATCAGCGCGACAGCCTGGGTCAATGCTTTCAATGGCCTGGTAATACTGATAGACAAGATGCGAGCAATCAGCGTACCGAGCAAAAGGCAGACGGCAAGCACGCCGAGCAGAATGGTTTGCGCTTTGGCGATGGTCTCTTCGCCCGCCAGCTTCGAATCAGATGCGATCTGAACAACGGTGCTGAGCAATTGGTCCAGCGATTCGCCCGCCATATTCATCGTCGGTCCGGCGCCGTAGAAGGAATTCTGAATGGCCGCCTGCCGAAGGCGCTCGGTTTCCTTCGAGTCCCCGGTCTCCATCGCGGACTTAATGCGATCGGTCGTCCGTTTCTCCAGCGACAAATAATCGTCAATGCCCTTTTCTACTGTGACAGATTCTACCGTTTCATCATGTTCACCGGACTTCCCTTTCGTATGCTGTTTATACGCAGTGAGATACCGGCGGATGTCACCCTCAAGCTTCGGGAGCTCCGTCTGCATCTCCTGAAAATCGTCCTTGTTCTGCACCCCGATGATTTGAATGACTTGATTGCGGTATCGAAGCAAGGCCGTACTCATTTTGGCAAGCTCGGTGCCTGCGACAGCGTTGTCTTGATACAAGCTGGTGATGGTGTCTGACAACGTCAGGATGGCCCAGCGCGATACACCAGCCACAGCCAGTAGTCCGGATAAGATGAATGCGAAGGCAAGCCCCAGTCGAATTCTTACAGGCCAATGCTTCATAGTGGAAGAACCCGTACAAAAAGATACCGACGACTAATTTGCTTTGAGCGTACGCACGTAATGGATGATGGTCCAGGCTTCTTCTTCATTGATGTCCGACGGAATCAGCGTGACCATGCCGGTGCCGGGGCTGCCGTTTTTAATCACCCAAAACATCTCACCATCCGTGCGGGCCTTCTGCCACTCCGCGTTCGTGAGCGTCCTCGGTGACGGCTTCAGATTCTTCGAAAGTGGCCCATCACCCATCCCTTTGGGTCCATGACATTTCGTGCACGTTCCTTTTCCCTCGTACAGCCCCTTGCCTTTGGCGATCGTATCGGGTGACGAGGCAACGGGATTCGCCATTTTTTGAGCGGCGGCCAATTCCCCATCCGGGACCCGTGGTTTCAGCGGATCGCGCTCGGCCGCAATGACGATCTCGCTTCCGAACAGTCCAAGCACTCCGATCACACAGCACATGCGCAACTTCTGTGCGTTCTTGATATTCATCTGTTTCCTCCTTAAAACGCCAAGTCCATCCCGACAAACCCGACACGGGCGGTCTGGTCCTCCCCAAACGCCCCGGTCTTGGTCGTCTTCGTGTTGGAAAACTCTCCATGGAGCGAGACTGCGGTGCGCTTGCTCTGGTAGAGGTGATACCGCGCCGCCACGGTGTGGGACTCGACGTTCCCGAATTTCCGATCGAAGGTCGGATCACCTTGGAAATTATTTCTGATCCAGTCGAATCGGTAATACACAACGGCTGGCGTGATGAAGTTGTAGTCGACCTGCACAAATCCACCGTTCCATCGAGACGCTTGCGCGTTCGCGATCCCCTGGGATCGGAACAGATCTGCCGAGTCATGGGCGATCATATAGGCCCCAAACACGTTCACCTTGGACAATGCCGTCAAACTGAAGTCGACCCCGAACCGCGAAAACGTACGACTTTGCTCTCCTGTGCCAGTTGGGTCTCCTCCTGAGATCGCCGGATTGGCCGCCGTGGGTGCCCGGCCGAACATGCCGAACACGCCGATCCGTTGCCCATCCACGATGCCAAAGCCCCCGAACGATTGGGTCGCATGGCCATAAAATTGGAGCGCGCGCCCACCACCGGACCCCGCGACGTTGGTGACATTGGACGACACGACATTCAGCGAATAGCGAAACGTCCCATTGACAAGCTCAATATCCTTGGTACCAAACAGCTCCAGGCCTGGCTGATTATCCCCCAGGGCAAAATCGTTGGCATTCCCATATTGTCGATTACCGATAGGGTTGGCGGTAACACGACTAAACGGCGTTCCCGACCGATAGTGGTACATGACAAAGTTCGTGTTAAGAGTCGGACTCCGCTTTTCACTGAAGGGAAGATCCAGCTCATACTTTCCGACTTTCACATTCAAAAGGCTGGTCCCCATCATGTTATTCAATCGAACGAACGCGACCTCAAGATCTCCGTCGCTCCTGCCTGTGCCGAATCCCGCGCTTCCAAGACCTGGCGTATAAATGACCCCGTAGGACACATCTTTCATAATGGTTCCAAATGCCAGGATATCCAGAATCGTAAATCCAAATCCTCCGGTGGAGGCGCCAACCTGACTGGTTGCCGGGTTCCCCACAGCGAGACGATTGATCGAACCCAGTTGGTATCCGACCGAGGTCCGCAGTGAGACCGGCCAATAGCCCATATGCAGACCGGTCGGCAGATCATCATCCGAATCCATCTGGTACCCGCTGTCTCTGAATCGGTTCCCGAAATCGTTCAATTTTGGGAAGCTCGGCACGTGGCAGGTGTTACAAGAGACGTCATACTTTCTTGAAAATGCCGGAATGGCCTGCGCATCCGGCACGAACACACCCATATATCCGAACAGAATGGTGATCAATCCGAGCCCGGCATACATTCTCCTCAACATCAAAGGCCCCCTTTTCTTGGAAACGCGCGCACTCAGTCAATTGAGGACAGTCCACGTTTCCCAAGGAACCTATCGGCGCTCGCGCGCAGAATCTTGAGGGAGTCTCGATTCGGTAGTTACGCCTACGTGGCAGGATTCAACCCTAAACGCTTCTCTTCCTGAGAATGGCTAGAAGTTTTCAGGCGGTTCAGAGATCTACACAAAATCTCTCTCGCAATTGAAGGGAGGCATAGTCTGAGAGTTCAACAGAACTCCACGAGCAGGCTGCAAAAAACCCTCCGTTCATCCTGAGGTTCTCGAAGGATGAACGGAGCGGGCATTGAATAGGCTGGAGCTTTCCGTTCGTGCTGCACTTGTCGAACCACGAACGTCTTTCTGGGACGTTACTCTAGAACTCTTCAAATTCATCACCGCTCACGCGGCGATCCTTGCCGTTGCCGCACGCAACGCCTGCCGACGCCATTGCCCGGAGCGGCGCTCGGCCTGGAGTTTCACGTTTCGGGTTGCGCGTTTCAGGCTGGGAGTGCCTCCGGGTACTTGACCCAGGAGACGTGGAACTCGACACATGGCGTATGTGCGTTTCACTGATCGTGAAGCTCTCCATCTGCCGCTTCAGCTCATTGGCCTGCTCCTTCATCGACGCGCCGCCGATGTGGTCTCTTCCACCAACGCCGCATTCTGCTGCGTCGTCTCGTCCATCGACATGACCGCCTTGTTGACCTGATCGATCCCGCTCGCCTGCTCCTGCGACGCCGCCGTGATCTCCGCAATGATGTCCGTCACCCGTTTGACGGCCGTGACGATCTCCTCCAACGTCTTGCCCGATTGGTTCACCAGCTCGCTGCCGTCCGTCACCCGTTGGATCGATTCGTTGATCAGCCCCTTGATCTCCTTCGCCGCCGTCGCCGAGCGTTGGGCTAGGTTGCGTACTTCGGCGGCCACGACGGCAAATCCTCTGCCATGCTCACCCGCCCGTGCCGCTTCCACCGCCGCATTGAGGGCTAACAAGTTCGTCTGGAAGGCGATCTCGTCGATCACGGTGATGATGTCGGCGATCTGTTTGCTGCTTTTGTTGATCTCCCCCATCGCATCCACGGCCTTCTTGGTCACGGCCCCGCCCTTGTCGGCCGTATCCCGAGCGGCGATGGCTAATTGATTGGCCTGCTTGGCGTTATCGGCATTCTGTTTCACGGTGCTCGTCATTTCTTCCATCGAGGCGCTGGTTTCTTCTAACGCCGACGCCTGTTCACTCGTTCGCTGCGACAGATCTTCGTTCCCCTTCGTGATCTGCTCCGATCCGGACGAGACGGCGTCGACCGCCTCCCGCACAGTGGCGATGGTGTTGCTCAGATTCGTCAGCGCCGTGTTGATGCTGCTCTTCATCTTCTCCAGTTCACCCTGGTAGGTCCCGGCCATCGTGTGGGTCAAGTCGCCCTGCGCCATGGCACCGAGCGATTGCTGGGCCTCGGCCATGCAGGCTTCCAACTCGGCTTGCGCTTTTTTCTGCGCCGTGATGTCGGT
>SWDG01000022.1:0-536 GCA_005116965.1 Nitrospira sp.
GGAGACCCTGCATTTTGACGACGGGAGCATCGCGAATCTGGCTGACTGTTTTCTTCGAAGCAAGCTCCGACGGTGGCGAATCCGCTGTTGGATCAAGCCATGCCGGAGGATACGACGTGTAGCTTCGGATGGATAGAATATACCGGGAGTCTTGTATTGCAGCGCGACGCGCAAGTCGTTGGCGTGCCATCACGGTTCAGTTGTCCACGCCCATACTGATCACAATGAGCACCGCATAGTCATGCTTCGTGCAGCCCTTGGCCTGAAGCATAGCTCCTCCAGGCGCAACGCGAAACACAGCCTGCTTTGCGTCGACCGGTGAGCACGCACTACCCACTGCCGCCGGTGTCTAGCGCGTGGGCCGGTGGGTTGCTTCATGGTCAACCGATAATAAAAAAGATTCCCGGCCGTTTTTGCTGAGACTTCTTACCGCGCAGCAACAGTCTGGGACTCACGGGCTGCCAGACTCTTCCGTCGATTATTGGAAATGGTACGGTCGATCATGGCCCCGCAGTTGATGCATTTCCATGCATAGA
>SWDG01000022.1:636-31050 GCA_005116965.1 Nitrospira sp.
CCGGTGTATCGCGCGCGGGGCAGTTACTTCAAAAGCGACCGATAATAAAAGCTCCCGACCCCTACGCTTCTGACCGTGCATTATGAACCTTCTTGGAGTGCTGGCGAGATCGTTTTGCCGATCTACTCCAGGGAGCAGGTGAACACAAGAGTTTTCTCGCAGGCTGTTAGGTGATCTTTAACACCACCCTAAATCGTGCTTCTCCGCTCATCATGCGATCATAGGCTTCAGCCGCGCGTTCGAGCGGGAACTCCTGGACCATTGGTCGTATGCCGGCTTGGACACTGAAATTTAATGTATCCTGCGAATCCGCCGAGGTTCCGCACGGCCAGCCTTGAACTGAATGTCGCCCCACGATGAACTTGATAATAGGTACCTCTATAGGCTCCTCCGAGATGCCGACCATGACCAGTTTCCCATCGATGGCTAAGCCGCCGATGGCAGCACTCATTGCTTTGCCGCTTGTAACGGTTGCTAGAATGACCTTCGCCCCGCCAAGTGCCGTGAGCGCCTCGGCCACATTCTGCGCGCTACTGTCGATGTAGTGGCGGGCGCCCAATTTCTTTGCCAATGCCTCTTTGTCTTTCCCTCTGGCGATCGCCACAGTCGTGCAGCCCATCTTAGCCGCGAATTGCACACCCAAATGACCAAGCCCGCCCACACCGAGGATGGCCACCAGATCGCCGGGCCGCGCAACACTGTTGCGAAGCGCATTGAAGGTGGTAATGCCCGCGCAAAGCAGGGGGGCCGCTTCAACGTGCGACAGATAGTCAGGAATCCGCGCCAAAGCTTCTACGGGAGCAACCATATGCGTGGCATAGCCTCCGTCATAGCTAATTCCCGGCACTAATGCATGGTGGCAGAGGATAAAATCACCTCGGCGGCATGGTTCGCAGCGGCCACAATGTCCTCCGTGCCATCCCACACCAACTCGCTGGCCTGGTTTCCATTCACCCACGCCAGAACCTACCTCATCGATGATCCCGGCGATTTCATGACCAGGCACACGAGGGTACTGGATGCCAGGCCACAGACCATCCTTGGTAAAAACATCGCTATGACAGATCCCGCAGGCTTGCACCTTGATCAGAACATGCCCCATTGCGGGACTAGGTACGTCCCGCTCCACGAATTGCAGCGGTCCTCTAGGCTGCCTCACCTCCACTGCTTTCATCGTTTTCATGCAGCGTTCTCCTTCCAACTTATCCCGATAGGCGAAAATGTCTGGGGTGTTTACACGTTTATACGAGCGACTCGGTAACCAACATTACGATGGATTGAGCCAGGGGTTTTTCAATACTTGGCTACACTGTCACTGCGAGAATCTCTCAAATCACGGCACAGAACCATGCCATCATTTTCCAATCCTAGTGGTTGTGACTCAGCCACGACGCTCAATCAGGAGAAGGCGTCCTTGCAGTTAGAAGTTTGCCCCAAGAAAGATGACGTTGCCAGGTTGGTCATCATCTCTCTTGGGACGACTCCACGGACACAGATCACTCCCAAGCGCTCAAAGCCGGCTAAGTCTGAACTTAACGGTCCGCTACTCCGGGGGCGAGAACCAGATTGACAGGAATCTTTTCCGCTAACGTATAGGGGCTCGCCTTATTTTCCTTCACCCACCGCTTCTCAGCCACAGACTCAAAGGGCGGAGGAATTTCCCCTTGAAGAGACCATAGATCGAAGGGTGTCTCGTCAACTGAAATTTCCCAATCATATCCCCTGTCCTTGACGTAGGGAGCGATGACAGTGTCAAGCGTCCTGACCCACCATTCTCTAAGAACCTGACCAGGCAATGTCCTTGCAATATGGTCGACCTTGAAGCGGACAAATTTGTTATGCGGTTCGCCACCAACAAAGCAGCAGTCCTTGGCGATTTCCTCGTAAATGAACACGACATAAAATTTCGGGATCGGAATCATCGCATACACCTCTGTCACCCGCTTGGCTAAAGCCTTTTTGTCTTCTGCAGTGAATGCTCCGACCGGATGATAAACTTTCCATAACGGCATATTGTGTTCCTCCTTAGTGGTTCGGCATTTGCTGTTGTGTGTTTGTCTGCATAATGAAGACCCAGGGTTTTACCCATCTCGAATAGACCATGTCGATTTCTTAGGAGCTAATGATCCATCGGTCAGTCCTCCTTTCGTCTCAGATCGCCGAATTGCCATATCCCTTGCCAGACAAAGCGCAAGGTGACTTTTAGTGATCTTGCAATAAAATGTCTTAATCAGGAGTGCAACGGGTTCATTCACATTCATGGAGCTTCAACAGGTTGCAGGCGCTTTCCAGTTTGAACGCGCAACTCAGTTACTTGCATATCGCAAGTCATAATATCCATGTAAGTTGTAAAATGCAAGTTACTATATTACATTGCTTCCTGTAACTCAGCTATCCTTGGATAGGCAGGTAGCGAGTAAATACCGGACGACCGTGAATTAAGGATGACAGCATGAAATTTAAGCGATCAGGCTGCCCGATCACCAATTCGCTAGATATCCTTGGAGACAAGTGGACACTGTTGGTGGTTCGAGATCTGGCCTTGGGGAAAAAGTGCTATCAGGAATTCATGGCCTCATCGGAAAAAATCGCCTCGAACATTCTTGCGGATAGACTAAAACAACTGGTGGCTTCTGGCCTTGTTGCACGACGGGCCTACCAACAAAATCCGGTGCGCTATGAGTATGTTCTCACGGAGAAGGGCGAGGGCCTAAGACCAGTCTTGAGGGCATTAATCGTATGGGGAAAGGCACATTTCTCCATCACTAAGGCTATCCCTACCATCTAGGATCAGAACTCTTCCTTAAGATAGAAAATGAAGGTTGTCGCGATGTAGATGGCGGAGAAGACCGTATTGACGCCAACGGTTGTAGAGGGAGAAGGTACCGAAGTCTTATAATGGGGTCGATGTGCAAGCTGTCAGTGCGCCACTGCGGTCAGTCTTCCACGCCTATGCCGATCACGATGAGCACCGCATAGTCTTGCTTCGTGCAGCCCTCGACCGGAGGCATCGCGCCTCCTGGTGCAACTGGAAATGCCGCCTGCTTTGCATTAGCTGGCGAGCATGAACCACCCACTGCCGCCGGTATATAGCGCGCAGAACGGCAGGCCAGGTGCGTCACATCGTAGAGCGTCGCGCCTTGATCGAGCTCCCAGCGCCTGTCGCCGCGGCTGTCGGCCGGATGAATCGTCAGCACGGCCGTCACCTTGCGGGCTCCCGTGACCACATATTTTCCGGGAGGGAGTGGAATTGTTGGTGGCTCCATGATTAAGCCGTGTTCCTCCAGCCACCAGTCCGCTTCGTCGAGCTTCCAACGCGCCGGAGCGACGCCACCGCTATCCTTCAACGAAGGATAGCGGCTCAGCTTCACACCGCGAGGACCAGGGTCCAACGGCCATAGACCCCACGATTGCGCGCCGTTCCCGGAGGTCGCATCTGGAGTGCCCAAAGCCGCGATGTACTGCGTCGAGATGCGTGTGAACTTCGTCTGGCGCTCGCCTGCGGCGTGTACGTCCTGAGCTACGATGGTGATTGTCACCAGTAATGCCGTCGCCAGGCAGGCGCGGCGAATGAGCTGCTGCGTACTCCTCAAGCGTGCCGACACGTTACCTCGCAGTACATGAGTGCGTATCCCGATCATTTTGAGGATTGACATCATCGCGCGACATTCCTTTCAGGGCGGTGGAGCAACTATCAGATCGCACCATCTTTTACCAGCCCAGCCATAGCGATATCCAGAAAGACATCAACTTCAAGATGGGGGCTCGGCTACGACTATCTTGCGAAGGTGTGGAACGAGTACACGCCTGATAAACTTGATGAGGATTTTGGAGCGTTGCTGATGACACTCAGCTTCTTTACGTCTCCGAAACTTGCCGAAGCCTACCATCAGGAAACAAAGGGGACGGGGAGTCTGGAGCAGCTTGCTCAATCGGTGATCGAGATCTTCCCTGATGCGATGCGTGAATATGCGCATCTGGGACGGTCGATCTATCAAGCGCGGCTCGAAACGGGCGACCTTGATCTCGCATCGTCAGGCTCTCTGAAGATTGGACGCAATGATCCCTGTCCCTGTGGCAGCGGGAAGAAGTTTAAGAAGTGCTGTAACGCAAAGGCAGGAACAGGTTCTGACCCGGTTTTCCACTGACATGCCCTGTTGCTGTGGATGCGTGAGTTCAGGACTTCTGAGACAGACAGCGGTGGGGGGCTTCGTTTATACTCGGCACATGCCTTATCGATCTGACTCGACTGCTTCTTTCTCAACTGAGTCCCGCCGAACCTTCTACGAAGGTCATCGGTCGCTGGCCCTGTTCATGCTTCTGGTTGTGTTTGCGGCGCCGTTTGCAGGGCTCTACGTGGCTGGATTGCTTGGTGTGGTGGTGGGGGTGTTGGTCTCGGCTGCGGCCTATGTACTCACACCCTTTGTCTGGAAATGGATCGGCGGCTGACCGTGTGAGTCAGCCGCCTTCCCTCAGAGATTATTGCTGAATAGCCGACAAGAGCCAGCGTCCATCACGCATGCGCATGAAGGTCCAGACTTCGCCCGATTCGGTCGATGTTTCGTCGCTGCCTTCCACCAGATAGCCTGGTTCTCCGCGCGGGATTGTCGTGGAGACCGTATAGTCACGGGCATTCCAGCGTAGGTCCACGGTGGCATAGTCGGTCGTATCTTCGGACCAGGCTTCGCGCACGTCTCCCTTGAGTAACTCCACGCCTTCTACGTGATTCTGCACGCCTCGACTGTTGTCCTCGGCCATGGCAGTGCTGAAATAGCTCAGCATTTCCGGCGTCAGGCAGCGTCGCAATGCCGTCACATCTTGCGCACTCCAGGCGGACTGAATATCTGCCAGCAGTTGCTGGAAGGTGGCTTTATCTTCGGTGGTCACCGTGTAGGTCGTATCAGTGGTTGGCCTGTCGGCGCTGCTGCTGTTGTTGGACGAGACATCGAGGAGGCTACCCCTCGTGGCAGTGCTGCGTGAGAGTCCCGTGAACACTGGAGCAGGTGTCTGACGGAATTTTTTGAAATAATAGAGCGCACCGCTTCCGACCAACATGAGCAGGAGGATCAGCCCAAATGAGTTGGATGAGTTGGACGACGAAGCTGGCTCTTCGGTGTCCGTCGTCTTGGCGCTGCTTTCCGTCGCGCCGAAGAGCATATGCCCGATCCAGCTTCCGGCCAGACCACCGGCGATTCCAGCGAGCAGGGGGTTGCGTTGCAACCATGACGGTGATGTGGTCGGCGCGGGCTGGCCCATGGGGCTGTTGGCGGTGTTTGGCGGCGGGGCCGTCGACGGCTTGGCGGTGGTGGACTGTTCAATCGGCTTCGCGCCGTTGTCTTGATGGGTGCGGGATCCACGGCTGCCCATGCTTCCGTAGCCCCCACCTCGTGAGCCGCTTGAAAATCCTCCGCCTGATCCTCCGCGAGCCTTTGCAAACGAAAGGGTCGGGAGGCCGATGAGTGAGGCGACGATACAGACCGCTATGAGTTGTGAGCTCTTGACCATGGGGTTCCTTTCTCAACAGGGTGGCACACTTCGACTGGCACAGGTCCCATCCTAGCAGCTTTGAGCATAAAAAGCCTAAAGCGTGTTCCTTGGGTGAAGGCAGTGGTTGACTCTTGAGTTGGGTCAGTTGTTCACACGGTGATGTGAACAACCGACCACGGGTACTGGCAGAGGGCGAGAGCAAAGGCATTTGCGGTCTACCGAGCTCATTCCGTCAACAGGTCGCCATTGGCGGACGGTTGAATTCAGCGACCACGGGAAACACCAACGCGGCGAAATCCCAGTAGCGCATGCGGATCGCCTCTGAGTGGGTGCCCCCTTCAAACACGATTTGCTCGTCGCCAGTGAGTGACCGATCGACATACACCGGAAGCCCATAGAGTGTGCCGAGAGGCGGCATGGCGCCGACTTCGCAGTCGGGGAAGAGGTGTGAAATTTCCTCTTCAGTTGCGAGCCGAACGCGGTGGGTTCCGAAAATTTTCCGTAGACGCAGGACGTCCACTTTCGCCGTCGCCGGCAGCACCGTCGTGACAAATCGCTCCTTCACTTTCACGATTACCACCTTTGCCATCTCTTGCTCTGAGACATGGAGCGTCTGAGCGACAGCAGCCGCTCGGAACATTTGTGAGTGAGGCAAGACATCGTAATGAACATGCTCACGATCAAGATGAGTTTTAAGCGTCCATGGAATGGGCATGGGAGGACCTCCTCTGGTAGCCGATCTCCAGACGGAGACCGTTGGTGGGTATTCTTGCTGGAAGTTTGCTCGGGGACGAGAGGACGATGGTCGGGAGAGAGTGCATGATTACGACTCCACGTCGATCATGACGCCCAAGAGTACACAAATAAGTATAGCTCGCTCGCAAGTATGCGCAAATGTGTGGGGCGAATTCAACAGGTCTTTTTCTGCTAAAGGTGGTGTGCCTGGCGATGGTCGGCGAGGGGACCTTCGTATCTGCTCACTGCTGAGACGAATGGTGGTGCAGCCGATTCAAGCCGTCGAGGGCCGCAGTGCGGTAGCATTCGGCCATCGTGGGGTAGTTGAAGACATTGTGGACGAAGTACTCCACCGTTCCTCCATAGGTCAGGACCGATTGGCCGATGTGAATGAGTTCAGTGGCTCCCTGGCCGATGATGTGGACGCCCAGGAGCGTGTGCGTGTCGCGGTGAAAGACCACTTTCAGTAGACCGTGGAGCTCGCCACTGATATGGCCTCTCGCCATTTCCCTGAAAAAAGCTCTTCCGGTGACGTGTGGGACGCCCGCAGCGGCGAGCTCTTCCTCGGTTTTCCCCACCATTGAAACCTCGGGAATGCTGTAGATCCTTGGTGGAGGGCTGCAGCGGGATGCAGCAGTGGGAAGAGCACAAAGTCATTCATGTAGAAAGGTTGCGCTTTCACTTTAGTGATGCCGACTTTGCGTTCCAGCAACGTCTGCGTGGCCCAGTTGCCTAGCGTGCAGACCAGTTTCGGGCGAATCAATTGAATCTGCTGCAGCAAGAATGGCTTACAGGTTTCCACTTCGTCTTGCTCTGGATCTCGGTTGTTCGGTGGCCGGCACTTGATGACGTTGGCAATGTAGATGTGATCGCGTGAGAGACCTGCCGAGGCCAGGAGGTCATTCAGGATTTTTCCGGCTGCCCCCACGAACGGCTCACCCTTCTGATCTTCATTGAGACCTGGCGCTTCTCCGACAAACATGATACTGGCATGAGGGTTCCCCACGCCGAACACAACCTGGCTGCGCCCCAGCTTGGCGAGTTTGCATCGCTCGCAGTTGACGAGGGATTGAGCGAGGTCTTGAAGAGGAGTGAGTGTCATGAGTTGTAAGGGCGACGAAATGAGTAGCGGTATCTTAAAAACGGACAGCCGGGATGTCAATCAACATAATGTGGGTTAGGAGGCCAGCGACATGACGATGAAACGGACTTGGATGGGAAGCCTTTTGGTCGCGATGCTTCCAACAGTGGTATCTGCGGCATCAGTGGAGCTGGCAGCGTACAGCGACAAGCCGCTGTGTGAACAAGTGGCGAAGTTGTTTGGAGAAGGGCTGAATGCCGCGTCTGACCTATCAAGGACTGTAGAGTGGACTGCGGTGGAGTTGAAGGGAGAGGGACCAAAGACTAGGCGCTGTTCGAGTCTCGACAAGACGAACATGGATCTGAATAACGATGGGCGCGACGACTTAGTGGTGAAGACCACGTTTTGTATGAAGGGCTTGCCGAGTGAGAGCTTCTATGTCTTTCCCGCCAATAGCCCGGTCCTCAATCAACTCGCTTGGCAAGATATGAGCCCCCTGTTGGCCACGCACGACAAGTTTGAGCGCACCGGCGGAACCTATCCGCTGACGTCTCTTCCTATGGATAAGGTATCGCCAGCTCCTACGTTGAGCACGGTGTTTACGATTCAACCGTTCCGGCTTGGTGGTGTGGCCTATCTCAGTCTGACCGATGCTCGACGGGAGTGGATGGTCATCGCGAAGTATCGAGGCGGCAAACGGTTTGAGGATCTGTGCTATCTGCACGCTAGTAGGCCTTAGCTGGAATGGTGTTAAGCAGCTACCTCGGCAACTCAGTGCTGTGGACTTATGAGAGGTTGGAAAACGAGTCACAAGACCTGCAGGAGGTTCAAGAAGTTCGTTCAGCGCGGCCGCAGCGAGCGAAAGGCCGAGGCGTACGCGGTAGGTACGTTGAGGCCTTGAGTGACGCGAGAACAAAGCTGACGAACTTTTTCAACATCCTGCTAATTAAGATGGTAGCCTTTTGCTGCCAGACAGGTATCCCGCATGGCATTGATCGTTGTAATGCCATGTAAGGCGCGAGCATGGTCGGCAGGACTCTGAGGCCCGGCACTGAAGGGAAAGGGTGAACTCTGACTGTAGAAGTGCTGCTCGTTAGCTAACCGTGCTTTGTACTCACACTCCATATAGTCCCGCTCCACATCATTTCGGCTGAGGCCAGCGGGGTGGATTCCTCGCTCGTAGGGACTTTGCGCACAACTCCACATGAGTAGCGGAAGCGCAAGCACGAAGATTTTGGCCCATGACGTCACGTGATATTCGTACCATCCAGCCCGGACTGGGTCAAGCGGGGTGGGCGGCGACGAGCTCTGCACAGCGATGGGCGCTGACAAGCGCACTTTCTAGATTGGCAGGCCATCCGGTGTCGGTCCATGCCCCAGTGACGAGCAAGTTCTGGATGGGACTTTGCTGAAGCGGCCGCAATCGCGCAGCACCCGGTGTCAGCAACAGGGCCGCGTGGTTCTCGTGAAAGACTGACTGAACGGTCATATCCTCTCTGGCCGTTCCGGAAAACAACTCACACATCTCGGTCTGTGCTGCCTCGATCACCTGATCGTTGTTCAACTCGGTGAGTCTGTTCCCGACCGCAGAGAGCCGATAGTCAATTTCGCCTGATTCGAGTGCTGTGCTTGTGAGCTGGTGAAACGGTCGGCCTGGGAGGAGGAGCAGACGAGGCCTTTGCTTCGTTCTGGGGCAGGTCAATTGAATCACGACCTCCCTCAGACTTTGAAGCTCGGTGAGTTGTGCGAAGTAGGCGTAGCGGGTCAGCAGCCGTTCCGGCAATAGTTGCAGGAGATTCTGGTAGGACAGTGCGATGATGTACCGGTTGGCTCGGAGTCTGGTGTCGTCGTGAAGCCGGACCTCGCTCACACCAGTCTGTCCAAACTGAAGGGTAGGCCAATGGGTCAGAGAGATAATCTGCGCTTTGCCTTGTCGGAGCGCCTGTTTCATTGGTGCGATGAAGCGGTGGTCGATGGAGCCGGTCAGGCGTGTGAGCCTCGCATCCGATGCATCGCGCAGAAACACGGTCGAAAGCAGATGGACGAAGGTTGACGCGGCGAGACGTGTCAGCGCGTTGTCGGTCAACCACTGAGCGAGCGGATCCCAAATCCGTTCTCTGGCTTCGGGACTTTGCCCGGTCGCCGTCAGCCATTCATCGGCCGTCCGATTCTCTAAATCCGCTGGGAGAGCGTGGGCCTGTTCCCAAATTTGCTCGACATGGGAGAAGAGTCTCCACCGATCCTGCCAGGAAAGTCCGTGGAAGCTGAAGAGGCTCATCATCCAGTGAAAGGCTCCGGGAAGACGGGCCGACTGATAGGGGGCGATTCGTCCATTGGGGAGTCGAAATTCGAGTGCAACGGTCTGGTCAGATTTCGAAGGCCTTCCTCGGTCGAGCAGGCGAAGGATCCGCTTTGTCTCCTGGTGGCATCCCAGAACAATCGGGGCTGGTTGGAATGCATCGGTTCGGAATCCATCGAGCCAGCCAGGATGATCGAGCAGGGTGATGTGGTAGCCCTGTTGATGAAGATGGTACGCAGTTGCCAGGCCGGCCAGTCCAGAGCCGAGAACGAGGACGGTCTGTGAGGACGCCGCAGTCACGAGAATCGGGAGCGGAGCCAAACCCGTAAGGCAATACCCACTCGTTGGGTGGTGGTGAGACTCATACGCGGTCCGAAGACCTGATAGTTCGACCGTTCGATCCGGTCCAGAATCCGACTGTAGATGCCACGCATGATTTCCGCCACTGTCAGCGCACGGCGTTCATGAGGCGGCAGCTCTTTGAGGGCCGCATCGGCTCGCTTGTAATAGTGGTGCGCGCGTGACGCCTCGTACTCCATCAATGCTCGAAATTCAGCCGAATAGCTCTGATTCAGCATGGCTTTCTCGGGATAGTTCCATTTCTGCAAGTCATCCAACGGCAGATAGATTCGGCGTTCGGCGGCATCCGTTCCAACATCACGCAGGATATTTGTTAGTTGGAAAGCCATGCCGAGTGCCACTGCATAATCCTGTGCCCGCGCTGATGTGACTCCGAAGATATGCAAACAGATGAGCCCCACCACGGAGGCGACGCGATAGCAATAGAGCGACAGCTCATCGAACGTGATATACCGATTATTGAACAGATCCATCTCGACGCCTTTGATCAATTCCTCGAAGTACGCTTTCGGAATGCCCAAGGTCTTTACATGGTGGGCGAGGCTCACCATGATAGGAGTAGTCGGGATGCCGGAATACACTGCGTCCAGCTCTTCGCGCCAGCGCTTGAGTTCGTCTTTCGGATCGCTCCCGGCAGCCGGTTCGTCGACGGCACTGTCGACGGCTTTGCAGAAGGCATAGACCGTGTACATGGCATCGCGTTTGGCTCTGGGAAGGAAGAGGAACGAATAGTAAAAATTGCTGCCGCTTTTCTTCGTGTAGGCCGTGCAATAGGCTTGAGCGTCAGAGGCATTCATGATGCGCAGCTCCCGGTCAGCGTGGAGGCCTCAAGTTTGATCGCCTGGGCTGGGTCAAGAGGATGGCCAGGGGCCGGATGCAGAATGGTTGCGAGCAGTTCCACCCCGTCGACGAGTCGAGGGCCTGGGCGGCTGAAGTAGGAGGCCGCATCGACGACGTACAGATTCGGCCACTGTTCGCAAGCCTGCCGCCATGCGTCACCGGATTGTCCAACGTGCTTGAGCTCATTGACCGTGCGCTCGACGGAGTACCCGCAAGGCATGATGAGGACTACGTCTGGCCGAGCGGCTTCCACGGCATGCCACGTCGTTTCATGCGATGGAGTATCCTGAGATCCGAGGACATCGAGGCCACCGGCCAGCGCAACCATTTCCGGAACCCAGTGGCCTGCAACATAGAGAGGATCCAGCCATTCCAGACACACCACGCGCGGGCGCGCGGACGTCTTAATGGTTGTGGCGCGCACGTGGTCCACTCGATGACGGAGTTCCTGGGTGAGTGCCTGTCCCTTCGCGAGTACGTCTGCCGCTTGGGCGATGCGCTCAATATCATGGATCATGTCGTTCAGCGTGGTTGGACTGAGGGTGAGCACGTTGGGTCGATGTGGGAGTGATTCGATCACGCGTGTGAGTTGGTCCGGCGTAACCGAGCAGACATGACACAGGTCTTGCGTGAGAATAAGGTCCGGACGGGCACGGGAAAATGCATCTTCATTGAGTCGATAGAGTCGTTGTCCGGACGCAACCAGTGCTTTGACCTGCCGGTCGATTTCTCCACCGGAGCCTCCGTCCTTTCCAACCAGAGGTTCAATCATGACGGGAACCTGTCGAACCGAGACAGGAAAGTCGCATTCGTGGCTGATGCCGACCAGCTGATCGGCCAGATCGAGAGCAGCAACTATTTCCGTTGCCCCGGGGATGAGTGAGCAGATTCTCATTGTGTTATGTCGGCCATAAGCGGGCACGCAAATCCTTGAGGCGCGTTTCGCTCAAACTAGCGCTGATGGCATCGGCCTCGTGTAGGTCCTGGATTGTGTGTGTATTGGCCACCGCCAAGACCCTCATTCCCGCCGCTTTCGCGGCCCGAATGCCGGGGAGGGAATCTTCGATGACCAGGCATGCATCCGGCGAAATCGCAGCCGTCGACTGGTGACGGTTCAATCCGGCCAGGGCTTGCAGAAACGGTTCCGGATTGGGTTTGCCGCACGTCACATCCTCTGCGCTGGTAATGTGACCAAACGCTTTTCGCATCCCGATTTGTTCCAGTACCAACTCGATCTCATGGCGCAAGGCACCAGAGGCGATGGCAATGGGGCAGGTAGCTGCGGCAGCTTCGATAAATTCTCTGACACCCGGAAAAATCACGAGGTGATCCTTGATCGAGGTCAAATAGGCGGCGGCTTTTTTCGTCATCAACGCTTCGAGAAGCGAGGGAGCGGTCGGTCGGCGATTGATTCGAAGTGCCTCCAGAATACATCCACGATCGTCGAAGCCGAGATAGTCGGCGTAATAGTCTTGTTTGGTCAAACTGATGTCGATGTCTGCCAAGGTCCGGCGCAGACTTTCAAAGTGCAGCGGTTCGGTGTCGGCAATGACACCATCGAAGTCAAAGATTACGGCGTGCATGGATTCCTGTGGCTCGTGATGTCTCACCTACTATGATGGCAGTGTGAACGGGCGGCATTATAGCACAGAGGGCGGCGAGGTGATCGTCGCCCTCTGTGCTGGGGGAGTGGAGTGCAACCAGGCGATCAGGGTTTCAATTTAAGCTGCTTTTCAACCAACCAACCTTTTGTGCCGAAGTCACTGCGGACGGAATAGACCCAGTCACTTCCCTGGAGGTCGCCGTCGAGAATCGTGAGCGCAGTTCCCGGTGGAATAGCTGGTCCCGGTTTTGTCCCTTCGGCATCCTGAGCCAGGACCACTTTTGTCCCAGGATTTGTTGGATCTGCAAGTACGCTGACCCGCTGACCTTCGCTGAACAGCGGAGTCGGTGACGCGGTGATAGGTACAACGGGCGTCGGTGCTGGTGACGGCGGGGCTTGTATGGGAACTGAGGCCGTCGGCATCGGCTGAGGGACTGGAGGTGTGGGAAGGGGAGCTGTCGTCGGCGCTGCAGCCTGCGGTACCTCAACTGGTATTGCAGGGGGTGGAATCGGAACAGTGGCTTGAGGCTGAGCGGCCGGGGCAGGCGGCGCCGGTCTTCGGGCGACAGGCGGTTGAGGTTGTGGGGCCGGCGATTCGCCGAGAAGCGGCCCGACGTAATCCATGATCATCTCCTGCTCCATCGCGACATAGGCACCGCCGCCGATCAATATCAACAGAAGTACCCACAGTAGCGGACGCCCACTCGACTGTTTGGGCGGCTTTGTGGGCGAAGGAGATCGAATCGTGGTGGTCTGTTCCAGCTCTTCTTCCGTGAATTCCAGGTCTGGTTCCGGCTGACGAGCGAACAACAGGCTCCACGTCAGAGGACTGCCAGTCAACGACGGGCCCCCAGCGATAGCAAACATTTCGCACCTCCCTCTAGCAGACAGCATCGTACAAACTAGAAAAATACTTATCACCAAGCCTATAGGCTGTCAATTTTGTCCGAATATTCAGCAGCGCCCATTCTGGTAGAAATGCAGACGCAACAAGATTGTACCTGGGAACAGGACAAGACGTGAGTGCAAGGGGCTCAGTCGATGCCATGTCTTCGGCCACGTAGTGGAACCTGTCGCAGGTGATTCAACTGCGATGTCCCGCTCGTTCTTGGCCGAGTAGCGCTGGCGCAAGACCGTGAGGACGTTCGGTGACAGTCTGGGTGGTTGAAGTGGGGTGATCATATCGAGACTGAGACCAGTATAGCCTTTTCACTCGTGGCGGAACATGCATGAGAAGGGAATCGCTTGGGCCTCTTGCATGTCTGTCGAGGCGGCAGGCACAATGCGGTGATAAACGATCATGAAGTCCTACCGCGAAGAACTCTGGTTTGAGACAAAGACCAGGCGGGCCTACATCAATATCACGCCCCACGTCGAGGCAGTGGTAAGGAAGAGCGGGGTACAGGAAGGTCTTGTTCTGGTGAATGCGATGCACATTACGGCCAGTGTGTATATTAATGATGATGAGTCTGGTCTCCTACAAGATTATGACGCATTCCTGGAACGGCTTGTTCCGCAGGAGGCGGTGTATCGGCACAACGATACAGGCGAAGACAACGGTGATGCTCATCTGAAGCGACAGGTGATGGGGCGAGAAGTCGTGGTCGCGCTCACCGAGGGCAAACTCGACTTCGGTCCGTGGGAACAAATTTTTTATGGCGAGTTCGACGGACGTCGTCGTAAGCGGGTTCTTGTGAAGATTATCGGTGAATAGAATAGGAATGTGCGGAGAACCTGTGTGTGACGAGTCGTGCGTAATCGTTCTGGGACTTGCATGGGTAGGAAAAGTTTGGCAACATGCCTTTTGAGTTGTCGAGCCATGGCCGCTGGCTCGTCCAGCAGGGAGCTTCGATGTTAGGCTGGTCTCGCCCCGATCCACTCACACGGGATCTCATTCATCTCATCAACGCCCGTCGCCACGATCATGGCGATACCGATGATGCGATCGATACCTTGCAGGCGTTTCTGGAGCAGGGACGCGAGCATGATCTCCTGACCGTGCTGGCGGCGCTCGACGAGGAAATGGCCGAATGGCTTTTTGATCTGGTTGCGGAGGCCAGCTGCACGTTGCTGTTGGACGGACCGGACGACGAAAAGCCCGCCTACGGCACGATGGCGGCTTTAGAGCTTCCCTTGCAGGCGAACTTAACAGCCCCGCTCAAACTGAAGATTGATCCAATCGCCACGGCCGATCTTTTGCATAAGTCTCTTCAGCTTCCCGCTGGAACGGTTGTTCGCGTCGAGTCGCGCCTCTTGACCGATGCTACCTTGGAGATGCTGAATCTTCAAATGTTTCATGACCACCTTGTGACGGTCACGGATTCCAGACGTGTCCAATCTGTGGCAGCGCGGTTGCTTCCTCCGGTCGAAAATACGGCGTTTCTTCTATTTGAGCTGATCGGCGCCCCGGACCCCGGTTTGCCTGATACGTGGGAAGACGGACAGCGCCGTGAGATTCTCGAAGGGCTGGTGAAGCAATGTCCGGAACTGGCCTGTGCGCCCGATACCATCGAGGCGCCGGTCTATGCCGCCTATGCGATGTTCGACGCGCAGAATGCGGTACGGCTCCATCACCTCGCCGATGAGACGGCGGCAGTATGGCGAGAGCTGGATCCGCTTGTCAGATCTCGCACCATCGTGCATCTCCATACACAATGTGGGAATGGGGTCTACATGCCAGTGTGGACTGATCTGTTCGATCCAGAGCTTCCGGAAGAGCATGGTCCGGTCTGGACCTCTCCGGACGTCTGGGTGTTTACCGCCGATCTGCCGATCGAATGGCCAGGGGAGATGTTGACCAATCGGCTATTGGCTGAAGGCTGTACCAGGTTCGAGAATCACATCGTCGAAACTCCTGACAACTAGTTTCACGCCCTCCGGCATTTTGTTTTTCCTGTGTTCTTCATACCAGTCGGTTCTGTCGATCGCGCGATCCTGCAAAAAACTCCTGTTTCGATGATTTTTTAGCCGCGTTATTTTATCCTCACCGTGATGAAGCCCACGAGCACCCAAGAACGATTTGGGAATGCGATCACGAACTCCATTTCTGTGGCGGGGTTGGTCTTGGTCTGGGCTATTATCTGGGCAAATGTCCCATCGAAGGAAGAACTCTTCTCGGCGCCATCGGCTTCATCGATCGCTGACGCGCCGCGTGTTCTTGATCTCGATCTGACGATTCCAGGTGTGACCAGGCAAGCAACTGACAGTCTAGCAGGATCGAGAGAAGCGGAGTCGGTGGCCACTCTCGGTGGCGTATCCGCTCTGCGCGACAGCCGCGCCAGGCAAATCGCGGAAATGAAGTGTGAGGCTGAGGTTCAGCAGTACTGTCCCGATTCGCTTGTAGGAGAAAACAGGCGACGTTGTGTGGTGCAGCGCATGAAACGATTGGACCCTCCCTGTCAACAGATCGTGCGGCAACGGCTGGTGCGTTGGACGGACGCTGAAGGGTCTAGGCTCGCCTGCGCCGACGATGTGAAGCGAGTCTGCATAACCGTGCAGCCAGGTGATGGCCGTATCCTGCAATGTTTGCAGGCGCATGAGCAGGAGCTTTCAGAGGGCTGCTACCAAAGCTTGCCTAAAGGGCGTCTCCACTTACGAAACTGAAGATTCGCATGCCAGGCATCGTCCCCTCACGGCTGCGTTTGTGTCGTGTTCGACTGCCAACCTGAGACGATTCAGAAATAGTGATGGGGAGGAGTCGTTCGAGCTGAAGGCTCGTGAAGAGTCGAGAGAAGAAGTACTACGTATTTATGCAGCCAACCCTTCGAGACAGGAGCGGAGTTCCATGGCGAACTCTCCGGCGCGGCGATAACGGTGGACCGGGTCTTTCTGCAACGCTTGATCCAGGACTTTCTTTACGATGGGAGGGAGATCCGGCCTGATGGCTTTCACACTGGGATGCGGTGTGTGAGCGATTGCAAATAGCAGTGCCGAGACATTGTCCGCTGTATAAGGTGGACGACCGGTTAGGAGTTCGAACATCACGACACCGAGCGAAAAAATATCTGAGCGCCCATCCACCTTTTTCCCTGAGATCTGCTCGGGGGACATATACGTGGGAGTTCCCAGCACAATATTCGTCTGAGTTTTCGACGATGTCGCCATCTTGGCGATGCCGAAGTCCATGATCTTGATGACCTCATCGGTGGTCAGCATGATGTTCGCCGGCTTGATGTCGCGATGCACAACGCCCTGCTGATGGGCATAGTCCATCGCGTCGGCGACGGTCGCCAGTATCGGAATTAGTTTTGTGAGCGGTAGGAGATTGGGTTTCCGCGACCACTGCTTGAGCGTGGTGCCCTGCAGCATCTCCATGGCGATGTAACCGAGGTCGTCTTCTTCTCCGGCGTCGAAGATCGTAACGATATTGGGGTGAGACAATCGCCCGGTGGATTCGGCTTCCTGAAAAAACCGAGCTTTCACTTCCTGCAGTTTATCGTGGTCGTCGATCTCGTCGAGCCGCATGGTCTTGATCGCCACGAATCGCTGGATCGTCGGATCTTTCCCCAGATACACCACCCCCATTGAGCCGCGCCCTAACTCCTTGAACACCTTATACCGACCGAGCGTAGTGGGTGGACCGTTCTGTGTGGTGAGGATGGGCGTTACAGCTCCGGACTCGCTCTGTTCTTCTTCCGAGTCGATATCGTGAGTGTTTTTGGCGGACTCTCCCGGTTCTTGGCGTCGAGTTGATTGCACAGGTTTTACAAAGAATCGGCGAAGAGCCTCGAAATGCAGAAGCCATGCAGCAGTGATCCAGATCCCACTCAGCGTCAATGCTGCGGTATACGCTAGGGCATAGCGCGTGGGGCCTACAGGGGCGCGAAGCACAAGCTCGGTAACCCGGATGGTCTTATCTGTCACGATCACCATGAACAGGGTGGTGATCGGAAGGGCCAGTTGTCGCAGAAACGAGAAACCCCGTCCGTTATCCGGCATCTGGCAAAATGCACGGAGCGAAAGCATGCAGAGTGCGACCAGTCCTGTTTCTTCGGCAATGAAGCGAATGGTTTGAGAACTCGTTAAGCCGAATAGCGAGAGAGGAAGCGACTCCACCGCCGGCAGTTTGCTCAGTACGGGACCGGCCAAAAGTATGGCCAGTGTGACAAGCACATATTGAAGGGTCCAGCTCGACGCGTTGACCATGGGTGACGAGATCAAAAGATAGTCAGAGTCTAGCGGATACTGAAGGAGAGTCAATGGATTGGGAAAAAATATGCGGAGGATCTCGCGCTAGAGTCGTCCGGCGGCTTCCTTCATCTTGGGAAGCAGCGAAGTTGGAATGTGCAGCGTGCCCTTGCCGATACCGACTTCGATGTCGGGTTTCGTGAGGCCATGGAAATCGCTTCCGCCGGTGACCAGGAGGCCGAGTTGTTGAGCCAGGCTGAGGTATTCTCGAGTCTGTCGCGCGGCATGTGTACTATAGTAGACCTCTACCCCGTCAAGCCCATCGGCTTTGAGCTGTCGAACCAGATCGATCAGCGACTGCTCCGCGACTTTCACCCATGTCGGATGAGCCAGGACGGCAAGTCCTCGAGCTGCCTTGATCCAGCCAATGGCTTCGGCAGGGCTCGGGAGTTCCCGAGGAACGTAGGCCGGTTTACCCTCAGCAAGAAAGCGATCAAAGGCTTCTTTAGCAGAAGCGACGACGTGTTTGTCCATTAAGACACGGGCAATGTGCGGTCTACCAACCGAATCGCTGCCGGCGAGTGCGCGGACTTCATCGTACGTAATGTCGATTCCGAGGGTCTGCAGACGTTCGATGATCTGTGGATTTCGGCGGTGACGCCCGTCCCGCAGAGTCTTCAGGCGAGCAAGCAGGTCAGGATCCTGCTGATCAAGAAAGTACCCCAGAACGTGCAACTCAGAGTTGCCGGTAAACGAGCTGATTTCCACCCCAGGTATGATCTCGATTCCACACTGTTGTCCGGCCGTCATGGCCTCAGTGACACCCGTCATGATGTCGTGATCGGTGATCGCCAAGGCCGTCACCCCTGCGTGGCGTGCCATATTCACCACTTCAGTGGGCGTGCAACTTCCGTCAGAGTGGGTGGTATGCAGATGAAGGTCCAGGTGACTCATGTCGATGGCTCTGGAGTAAAGGGTTTCTGCGCCACAAGTTGGGCGGTGTAGACGGATTCCGACTCGCTCGTTCCTTCGTGGAGCCCTTCGTCATAATGGAGAATGCGAAGGCCGGATGTGAGGCGTAGGAGTTCACTATGTGCAAGGCAAAACTCTCGACGCTTTGGATGCTGGCGCTGGACGTGGTTATCGATGGTAAAGGTTTCGTACAGCAACACCCCGCCGGGCTTCAGCGCCTCGATAAGAGAGGGGAAGAGCGGTCGGTGCAGGTAAAAGAAGACGAGAATGGCATCGTACGCTTCATGTCCGAGATGCGGCTCTTGCGGCGGTGGCGGCTCCAGATCCAGCGCTCGCGAACTGATATTAGTGAGATCTCTTGTTTGGGCGTGAGTCAAAAGCCGTGCGAGGGCTTGTTCGTCTCGGTCAACAGCGTCGATCTGGTAGCCCAGCGAGGCGAGGAACAGTGCGTGACGTCCGCTACCGGAGGCCACATCGAGGACCTGGCCTTTAGGAAGACGATGGAGTTGTTGGGCGAGAAACTGGGCCGGTCGTGGCTCAGCGCGGAGGACGAACTGCGCGTGTTTTGTGCGCTCAATGTTGATTCCGACGGAGCGGGTCACATAGGGGATGGGGGGATGTAACTTCCGCAACCACAGCTTGATGCGACGGATCGGGAATTCATCGAACAGGGCTGCCAAGAGCCGTTCCGCCAGCGTTTCCAGCAGCTGTGACTCCTGAACGGTCCCGATGTCGACGACACGCTGAGCCACGGTCGCGTAGTCGATCGTATGACCAAGATCGTCAAATAATCCTGCTGCCTCCAGTCGACAGTCCAATTCCAAATTGACCGCAAGGGGTTGTGGACGGGCACGTTCCTCGGGCGTCACACCGCAGCGGCTGCGGAACTCCAATTGTTCGATGACGACATGTCCACCCATGTGTGCATTGTCGAAGATCGGAATTCAGGCTGTCAAGCGAAGAGGAAGACGTTACGGGTGAGAGGCGTGATGGGTATGACGGCTAGACGAAGTAACGGCTCGTGTCGAATTTGTGTTCCGTATTGTCAACCAACCGAATGATGCTGTAGCGGTACTCGCCGGCATCATCCTTCTCGGTCAAATCCAACTCGGGGCCATTGTCAATGGGAGTTCCCTGCGCATCGGTAATAACTTTGACGACTGGCCGCTCGCTCTCAGTCGTATCGGTGGCAGGCTTGAGCACGACGGCGAATGCATCTGAATCGAGGACGACCAGACTTCCGATTGGAATGATTCCCACGCAATTGACGAACAGCTTGAGCAAGGTCACGTCGAAACTTTTCCCGGATTTCGAAAGCATCATATTGAGTACTTTTGAGGGTGACATCGGTTCACGGCGGTAGACGCGGGACGATGTCATGGCATCGTAACAATCGGCGATTGTGAGGATGCGCCCCGTCAGAGAGAGTTTCCACGGTGTCTTTAACTTGGGATAACCGGAATAATCCAAGTTCATGTGGTGTTCGAAGGATGCTGCGGCCATGCGGGCCGGAAGGTTGGTGATGCCGCGTAACTGCGTGAGGCTCAAGACTCCTTCCGTGGGATGGTTGCGCATCATCGTCCACTCGTCTTCCGTGAACTCACCTGGTTTATTCAAGACTTCCAGGGGAATGGTCGACTTTCCCATGTCGTGAAACAGCGCAGCCAAGCCGAGATCAGCCAGTTCGATTTTTGGATAGCCGGCTCTGTTTGCGAGCGCAATGGAGAGGAGCGAGACGTTGACAGAGTGGTTATGGGTGTATTGATCGTGGCAGCGAAGCGTGGTGAGGCCCAGCATGATCGACTCGTCCTGCATCATCAGGTCGACGATATTTTGAATGGCACGTTTTGCCTGCTTAAAGCTCAACGCTTTGCCATCGCGGGACGACTGCGTCAGACTGCCGACCGCATCGGCGGCTTTGCCATACGCAGTTTTTGAGCGTACTTTGTGCTGAGCTTTCGAACTTCTGTTTTCTGGAAGATCTTCTTTTAGGTTGAGCAATCGAGAGTCTTTCAGTTCGATGCCGGCCACGGCCAGGTTGACCAATTCCTGTCGGAAGTCCTCGATTGATTTCGTGGTCGGGTCGAGACTGACAAAGAGGTGGGCGAACTCTCGAAGGTCCTTGGAAGAAACCGAAGAGGAAAACGTCAGGCCGCCGATCTTCCACTTTTTCAAGGCGTCAAGAACGCTTGAAACGACCAGCATTTGTTGTGCCGTCACTTTGAGATGGTTCTCACCGAGGAAGAGGAAATCGTCCTGTACCCACAGTCTTAATCAGTGTATTCAACTGTGTGATGAGCTGGAATCCCAGCATCACCAACTGTTGGTCGAGGATATCTCCAGCTTCCGACCCGTGACCGATCTTCCGTGACAGCGACTTTTCGTGTGTCAGGAGCGGCTGGATCTGATCTTCGCTGGGCGGGTTTTGCAGAGGCTGCGACTGGCTTTCTTTCACGATCACGTGTCCTAGTGTGTCGCACCGGTTGAGGGGAGGCTGCGCTGTAGCCGTTGAGCTTGCGACAATGCCGCGGCGCAACCCTGGCGAACTGCGGCACTTCCTTTTTTGGCCCCAAGTGAGAGCGCGGCGATGGCGGCAGGGGTGGCGAGTTTTCCGAGTGTTTCTGCTCCCAGGACCGCCAGCTCTTCTTTTTTCTTCCGATTCGTCCATGTCCACTCGGTCATCAGACCTTGCCAATACGGAACCGCTTCGTCGCCGCACGTGGCGCGGACAGCCTGAAAGATGGCTCGTCGCTCACTAATGGGGCGATCCATAAACCCTACTTCTGATAGAAGAGGGGACCATTGGGAGAAAGGAACGGTGTATTGGGCGGACATGAGCAGCTTCAGCGCAGCAAAGCGAACCCCATCATCTTCATCGGTCGAGAGGGAGACGAGTTTCGTGCCATTGCCGTTGGGTCGGAACAGGCCGAGCGCACGGACTACTTCCCGACGAACCTGCGGGTCAGGATACCGGGTTAATCTTTCGACCGGATCGGCGAACTTGGGATTATTCCACTTGATGAGAATCGAAAGCAGATTGCGAACATACCCAGGCCTACGATCCGATAGCCCTCGCAACAAGGGATCCGGGTGGTCCTTCGCGAGGGTAACGAGGGCTTCAGACACAATGGCCTGGTGAACCGGTGACGTGACATTCGCGAGAAGCGAACAGAGTGAGGGGACGGCATCCGCCTTCAGCAGTAGTAGGATGGTAGATAGCCCTTTCACGTCGGCGTCTGGGCTTCGGTTGAGATAGCCCTCGATCATCTTCACTCGTTCAGTGCGGCCAAGTCCGTTGAGGAGCGAGGCTAACTGTTGTTTGTGTTCCTCGCTCAGATCTGGCCGCACGGCATCCGTTTCGTGGAGGAGATTTAAGACGTTCTCCAATACCGTCCATTTACCCTCGCACAGAAGGGATTCCACGATGGTGCCCCACAGACTGATGAGTTTCGTCAGCAACGCGGGCGACTTCTCTGAGGCGAGGATTGCGGTCAACATGTCCAGGATGTACATGAGGCTATCTTGTTTCTGTTCTACCTCGATATCATGCACGAGGACGGCCAGTTCCTCTTCCGTGACCTCATAGCCTGCAAGTCCAGACTGGAAACGATTTTTAGCGTTTCCGGAACCACTGCTCTCAGAGTCGGTCCCTTCTTTGACCCTCTTTTTGCGTTCTCGCTCCAGATCCAGCAATTCTCTGAGTGTCGAATCCGATGAACTCATGCTACTGTCAGGGCGGGTCACGCCATCGCTTGCGACCGACGACTTTGAGAGTTCTTCGGCTGTTGCGAGTGTGATCGTTGACAGATTCCGAGACCACAGGCGCGTGACGATATCATCGTCGTCCTCATTCGAGTCGACGTTGCTCCATAAGGATGCAAGGAAGAGCGACAGCTCTTCTTGTGTGAGCCCCTCGTGCAGGACAAGTTCTCGGATGCCGTCACCGTACAGTTTGAAGGCGAGACTCTCGCTTCCTCCATCCTGCTCTGCCTGGTAGACGACATGGTCTTTACATCGCAATTCAGATCGTTGAACGAGGAAAGCCAGTCTTGAATACGCAGTGAGGTGATTGGTCAATTCTTCGAATAGCTGCTGCGTAAATTTCTGGGCGACAGGATTCGCTGAGCCGTACGTCCGGTTCGATTTGGCCGTCTTGTCCAGTAGTTTTAAGACACGTTTGACGGAGACAATTTCTGGATCTTCAGCCGTGCGTGTGGCGACTGCGGCGGCCATCATTTCTTGAGCCGTTTTGAGGTCCGTCGTCATACGTAAGACCTACCGGCAGATCGAAGATTCGTCAAGAAAATCGCCGTTCTCTGCAGTTGTACTACTCTCAATACGTACGTGATCCAATGGCTTGTTTGCCACGAGTGGCATCGGTAGAATCGAGCTGCACTATGAGTAGAACTCCCCTCGTGATCTGTTTCGGCGATAGTCTGACGGCTGGATTTCAGTCGCCGACCAAGGACAATCCGGTTGGACGGGAGACTCCCTACGGGCAGTTCTTATAGTCTTTTTTAGGCGAGGCAGGGCAGGTTCGCACCAGTGGAATTTGCGGTGAGTTGACGGGCGAAATGGTCATGCGATTCCGGCGCGATGCGCTCGATCATCAGCCGGGCTATGTGCCGATCCTTGGGGGGACCAATGATCTGGGGTGGAACGCATCACCCTCTGAAATCATGGGCAATCTGGCCACGATGTATGAACAGACCTTGGCGATGGGTGCGGTTCCAATTCCTGTGACGGTACCTTCGATCCGAGTGGAAGATGCTTCAGCCAGCCAAGAAGGACAGGCGTGGGTCGCTGAGCATCTTGCCCGCCGAAGCCAGCTGAACAAGCGTATTCAAGATTATGCCAACTCTAAGGGCATCATGTATGTCGATTTGTTTACTGTGACGGCTGAACCAGAGAGTGGGCAACTAGCTGCGATCTATTCGAATGACGGGATTCATCTGACCACTGTCGGATATCGGTTATTTGCCGAGCAGGTGGCCCGTATTCTGAAGCCGCTGTTGGCGCAAGACACACAACCATGAGTTCCCTGCTCCAAGCCGTCACTGATCGAGCGTTTGATCGAGTGGTGGAAGTAAGCACTGTTCCGGTGTTGGTCGAATTCTGGAAGCCAGGCTGCAGTCATTGCCAGGCTTTGATGAAGGAGCTGGAGCAGTTGCAGCAAGAGTTGGGCGGGCGGGCACTCATCCTGGCAATGAACGTCGACGAAAATTTTCAGATTCCCGCCGAACTGGAAGTCTCCTCGCTTCCCGCACTGGCGTTGTATCGCAACGGGGAATTCCTAAAATTTATCGGTGGGCTGGGAAAGCGTGATGAGATTGCAAAACAAGTCTGGACCGATCTGAGCAGCTGACCAGTTGTCGTGAGATCAGTTTATATGCCCCTTCAGCCACGATCGTCTTTATATAAGACAGCGAGACGGCGGTGCAGTTCACACTTACTGTCTGCACACACCCCCTAGTAACTTATTCGTGTTGGACTAGTAACTTCTCTAGATAGGCAAACGTCCAATACACTCCTAGCATGACATCATGTCTAGAATCGAGGGATAACCTGAATGAGCCCTTTGGAGCAGGTCAAGCTCCCAGCGTTGATGGCGCGCACCAGTGGGAGTCCGGACGTACGGATCGGGCTTATCGATGGTCCGGTCCTGACCCATCACCCTGATCTGTCGAGCGAACACCTCCGTGAAATTTCCGGGTACAACGGGGGAACCTGTACACAGGCCAATAGTGCCGCATGTTTGCATGGCACTTTTGTTGCGGGAATATTATCGGCAAGGCAGAGTTCCCCTGCACCCGCCATTTGCCCCAACTGCACCCTCGTTGTCCGTCCCATCTTTCCCGAAGTCACGTCAGGACACGAATCCATGCCGAGCGCCACGCCTCAAGAACTTGCTGCGGCGATTCAGGACTGTCTCGACGCTGACGTCCAAGTCATCAATCTGAGCCTTGCTCTTGCGCATCCATCCACGAAAGGCGAACAGGCGCTGGATGAGGCGATTAATCAGTGCGCCAGGCGTGGAGTTCTCGTGGTTGCGGCGGCTGGCAATCAAGGCACGCTCGGTAGCTCCGCGATTACTCGCCATCCCTGGGTCATCCCGGTGGTGGCATGCGATCTAACCGGCAGACCCATAAGCGAATCGAATTTTGGGAGTTCTATTGGCCGACGTGGACTCTCGGCGCCGGGTGCGAACATTACCAGCCTCGGGACCGCAGGCCAACCCCTCACGTTGAGAGGCACGAGCGTGGCAGTGCCGTTTGTCACCGGGGCCATCGCACTCTTGTGGTCGGAATTTTCGGCAGCGAATGCAGGACACGTCAAGCTCGCCATCACGCAAGCCCATCAGTTGCGGCGCGCTTCGGTGGTGCCGCCTTTATTGAATGGTGAAGCGGCCTATCAAAATCTGTCGACCACGTATGCGAGGAGGTGAGACTCATGGCGAAGGCAAGACAGAGCCACCCTCCACCAGAACGTCGCGAACAAGCCACTCATCGAGTGCACCTCCCAGGATTTCTTTCTGATGACGTAGAGATCGGCTTGGGCGATGTGGTCAAGCGGACGACTTCCTATTTGGGGATCAAGCCCTGTGGCGGCTGTGAACAACGGGCTACCGCGCTCAACCGCTGGATGGTCTTCACGAAAGGACGGTCACGATAGAGGAACTGCGGACATTCGAAGTCTCCGATCAATCACGTTCACA
The DNA here is from genome assembly GCA_005116965.1 of Nitrospira sp. Classification (GTDB taxonomy): domain Bacteria; phylum Nitrospirota; class Nitrospiria; order Nitrospirales; family Nitrospiraceae; genus Nitrospira_D. The sequence goes on from SWDG01000022.1 coordinate 25,856, forward strand.
CTCATTTGGAAGGAGATAGCCGATGAACGAACCAATTGGCACGACGGCTCAGGTGATAGAACAACCAAAACCACCGATCAACGGAAATGACGTGCGTCCTGCCGGACCAGCCCCTGAGGTCCGTCATAACCATACCGCGATCTCACCGCAAGCGGGCTGCGCCACCTGTGGTGGAGCAGCGGGCATCACCCCAAAGCCTTCGTATGTGTATGCCATCGGTCGAGTCGAAGCACGCTTCCCGAACCTCGCGGCAGAGAAAGAATTCGCCCAGGCGACGGGACGCTCCGATACGGCAGGGAAGACCGATCAACAGACCTTTCATGCCGTGCTGTCGAAGCGCGAGCACCGGTATCTGGCTAGGCAGCTGTGCTGGGTCTTGTCTATTCAAGGGTTGGAGACCTATCTGTTGGTGCCACGTGATCCGGTCGATATTGAGTTGCTGGTAGAAGCTATCCGTCCGGCCTCCAACCCCAATGACATTGATGTGGTCATCGGCATCCGTGGTCCTATTGCACCGCCGGACATGTGTAACGGACTCATGGTACCCATTGTGGCGTTCGACCAGATCTATTCCTTCGACCGCGAGACCCTGATCAAAGCGATCCCCAAGCCCGAGAAAACTTCCGCGGCGCAGTTTGCGCCTGCAGCTGAAGAGCTGTTCAATCGGGTGATTCAACTGACGGACAATGCCGGAGCCACCGACGACCATCGTGCCCTAAATTATTTAGCCATGCGGTATCCAGCAATCTATAGCAAGACCGCGGAACAGTTTGGGGGCAATTGTTCCCTCTCCGGGGTCGATGTGCATCCGTCACCGATGAGTGGTGCGCGAAGAATCGTCGACGTAATTTTTAGTTACACGAACCGGACGACCGACTACACAGAGAAGTTCTTTGTACGGGTTGATGTGACGGAGGAGTTTCCGTTCCTGGTGACCAAGCTAGGCCCGTACTATGACCGGTAAACGGTGCTAACGAAATGGAGAGACGACATGAAGACGATGCATATGCCGGGATTCACCGCAGAATCCTCGTTCAAGAGGAGGAGTCGTTCTTTCTACACAACGAGTAGGTATTCGGCCTCCCGCGCTGACGGTGAAGCGACTGTACTGCCTCAAATACCGGAGTGGTATCTAGATGAATGGATGCTGCCGGGGGAGCCGCCTAATCTCGAAAGGGCATCGTGCCTAAGTGGTGATGGTAAGAAAATATGCCATTGTCCGCATAACTGTGCCGCTTCAGAGCATTGGTGTAACTGCTATTGATAGGGTCAGCCCAGACGCAGCCGCCCTTAAATCTAAACTAGTAGGAGGTGCGACATGAATATTCCAGGATTTACTGCTGAACAATCGATGCATCAAGTGGGCGGTCGTTATCGTAGTGGACGATCCGTTGCTGTGCAACCAGGCGTCGTTATTCCTGCAATTCCCAGGTGCGCAAACTGCGACTTCATTCTCGAGAATTGTGCGGATAACGGCTGGAAGCCACGTGCCGTGTGCAACGCGTGCGATTCGGGTAACTGTTATTCCGGTGAAGAAAATCCCGGCGGTCACTGCCGATACGATCATGCGTCTGGTGGCATCATCTGCGACTTGTGAATGAGGAGAGGAGGGACAAATCATGCCCATGCCACGATTTACCGCAGACGTTTCACTGTATAGGACCAGCGGACAGTACCGGATTGCTGTGCACTCCAACAATTTACCCACAACGATTGGCCTGCTCCATCCAGCAAGGGATGAAGTGATTGAGGTACACAGTTGTCCGCCCGGTTGGAGTGACATTGGTGGGAGTTGTTGGCCTGATCCTTTAACAGAATCCTCTGGAGGTGGTGGTGAAAGTGCTGGATCAGGGGCCGAGCCGGGTGGTGAGGTGGGCGAGCTGCGAGGTGGTGGAAGCGGAGGCAAGCCACCCAAGGACAAGCCAAAACCACAGAGACCACGGACGTTCAAGCCGACTCCAGGGGGCAAGTGCAACGCAGACCAAATGCCAGGGGGTAAGGCCGTCATCATAGCGCGAGGAAATTACTCGAAACTACCCGGCGATATTTGGTTCTGCAGTGGTCCTGACGTTAATGACGGGGGCTCAATTAGCAGCGTTCAATGTAATCCGGAGGGTACACCAATCGAGAATCAACATTGTTTTGACAGATGGCCATTGTGACCGTGGCAGATATTCACGAGCTGAAGCATAGACCGCGTCGCAAGCGATATGTTCATACGGCTGCCTTATGTTCGTGGAGAATGATGAAGTAGGACTATCGTGATGTGCTCCGCCGCTCGGTCTCTGCCTGAACCGAAGGAGGATCATCAATGGATAAGTATGGTTCCATGACGGACTTATATGCTGACCAAGCCAACATCGAAGGCACCACTTATGGGAAACGGTGGCGGCGTCACGAGTGGAGTCAACTGGTGGAGGAACAAGTCACCGATAATATGGAAATACAAATGATCATCATGGCCATCCACGGCGGCGGGATTGAGCCGGGCACCAGCGAGATTGCCCTCGCAGCAGCGGGCTATCATCCAGCCACGGTACTGCCGACCACGGATGGTCAGGGATTGCACGACTTATGGCTGTTTGAAGGCTTGCAGCCGAGGAGCACGGGGAACGGCCATCTCCATGTGACGGCTACCCATTATAATGAGCCCATCGCCACGGAGCTTGTGCAGAACGCTCGGCGGTGCATCAGCCTGCATGGCTGCTCGGATACGAAGGCCAAAGTATCAGAAACAGATCCCGTGGGAAAGATTCAGATCGGTGGACTCGATTTTGAATTGCGGCAGATTGTCCTAGAAGAGCTTACTACCGCACGGATTCCGGCTGAGATTACGACCGATGACGACCTAAAGGGCGAAGAACTGGGGAACATCGGCAACAAGACACAAGTCGGTGGGTGCGTCCAACTGGAGATGGGGACGCGCTATCGTGCCAGCTTGTTTGAGACCAACACGAGGCCGAGACGGAAGCATACGACCAACGCTCAGTTCTGGCTCCTAGTCGGGGCCTTGCGTAGGGCGATGAGCAAGGCAGATGTCAGAATAGGGGATAGTCCGGCTATCACAAGCTGCGGTGCATGAATGGTTCACTACATATCCCGCGCTAGAGAGAAGGAGAGGGCTTGTGTGACCGATGTCTTTGGTAGCTCAACGCATTTGATGGATTTAATTTTCGGAAGGAGGTGTGAGATGAAGATGCCAGAATTTACCGCTGAAGTCTCGCTCTCAAAGAACACGCAATCTTACTGCATGGTGGATGAGAGCAATCGTACCGACTCGTCCGTCGTCGTTCCACAGTTGTCCTGTTGGCGAGTGTGCTATGACATTTCGTCCACCAACCACGAGTTGGCAGGATGTTGGAGGGTTTGTTCTCAAGTAAAGGAGATATTTGGTTTGTAGATGTATGCGGTATTTTTCGGAGTGGTCATCTGCGCTGGGTGTGCAGAGCCACGGTAGTGTTCAATGTATGCAACTCGTTCACTCGAAGAAGGGGAGGTGTCAAATGACTATGCCAGGATTTGGAGCAGAATCTTCGCTTGATCCAGCTCTGAGGCTGTACGGAGGGAATGATTTCGTTAACATCCATTCGGATGGTGACAGGAAAGTCACGCCACAATTTCGTTTCCCTGCGACATCAGATCCAGATTTGGGTGCCTATTTGAGATGTATAGCAAATGGGGGAAACGAGCTCGTTTGCCGTTTCTTTGGCGGACTTCCTCCTTTCACTATCGGTGGCCGTCTGATCAAGCGCTGAGGGAGTCACAACGAGCCGGGCAGTGTAGCTGGCTCTCATCATTGGTGAGAAACGGTAAGAGCGAGGGGTCTGGTGTCGGGACAGTCTCTACAGCACTCGCCAACTGCGGCCGTCGTTTTGGATCAGGCGGTCGGCTTCCACCGGTCCCCATGTACCTGCTTGATACTCGGGGAGCCACCGTTGTCCAGACTTGTCCCAGGCTTCGAGAATCTGGGTGATCCAGGCCCAGGATGCTTCCACAGCATCGCGCCGCATGAAGCGGGAGGCGTCTCCGGCCATCACGTCGAGCAGGAGGCGTTCATAGGCTTCTGGAGACGGTCGACCGAACACCTCCCCATACTTGAAGTTCATTTCCACCGGATGAGTCTGCGCACGAGTGCCGGGAACCCGTGAGACGATACGGAGCGAGAGCCCTTCTTCCGGTTGAATCTTCAAGGCTAAGACGTTTGGGGCCTGAGGATTCTGTGCGTTGGCGTTAAAGAGGATCTGCGGGATTTCTTTGAATTGCACGGCGACTTCGCTCGCGCGCAGGGGCAGCGCTTTCCCTGTCCGCAAGTAAAATGGCACTCCAGACCACCGCCAGTTTTCCACAGAACATTTTACTGCCACGTAGGATTCTGTGGTGGAGTTTGGCTTCACGCCATTTTCTCGGCGATAGCCTGGGACTGGTGTGCCATGTGCAGTCCCCTCTGTGTATTGCGCTCGTACGGTGCATTTGTCCGCATCCTTGGCGGTGATGGGCCGCAAGCAGCGAAGCACTTCCATCTTGGCGTTTCGTACCACGTTGGGGTCCAATGAGTACGGCGGTTCCATGGCAACGAGGCAGAGCAACTGCAGCAAATGATTCTGCACCATATCGCGAAGCGCGCCGGCTTCTTCATAGTAGGTTGCTCTCGTGCCGACGCCTTCTGCTTCGCTCACGGTGATTTGGACGTGATCCACGTATTTGTGGTTCCAGATCGGTTCAAAAATGCTGTTGGCGAAGCGCACGACCATGAGATTTTGAACGGTCTCTTTCCCGAGATAATGATCGATTCGGAAGATCTGCGACTCGTCAAAGACACGACCGGTGACTTCGTTGATGGCCTGTGCGGAGGCCAGATCTCGCCCGACCGGTTTTTCCACGATGATGCGTGTATAGGGCGATCGAGCTCCAGGAGTTCCTGCCAGTCCAGAACGGGACAATCCCTCACAGACATCCGTGAAGGAACTGGGAGGAATGCTGAGGTAGAAAATGCGGTTCCCGGGTAGTTGGAACCTACGCTCGAGTTCTTTGGCCCGTTCTTTCAGGCGCACATAGGTCTGCGCGTCGTCGTTTCCTCCCGCCAAGTAAAAGAGGTGTTGGGAAAAGGCATTCCACGTATCTTCGATGAGAGCCTGTCGGGAATGTTTGACGACGCCATCGCGGACGCTGGCTCGGAACTCTTCATCGCTCATGGG
>SWDG01000022.1:31150-60688 GCA_005116965.1 Nitrospira sp.
TCTCGATGGCATCGGCGATCATCCAGCGGCCTTCGCCAGAATCTTGCACGTACCCCTTCAGTTGTTCCAGCTTTTGATCTTCCTTGAGAGCGCCTGCGGCCAGTTCCAGCAACCAGGACCGGACGACACTCCCGTGCATCCAGAGATCGGCCACGCGCGCTAAGTCCAGCTTGTATTCGCTCTTTGACATCAGCTCAAATCCTTCGGCATAGCCTTGCATCATGCTGTACTCAATGCCGTTGTGCACCATCTTCACATAGTGCCCGGCACCGGCCGCGCCGACGTGGGCCCAGCCGTTTTCAGGCGCCAAGGTCTTGAACACCGGTTCAAGCCGTTTGACGGCTGCGTCTTCTCCACCGACCATGAGACAATAGCCGACTTTCAGTCCCCAGATCCCTCCACTGGTTCCCGCATCGACATAGTGAATGCCTTTTTTCTTGAGCTCGGCAGCCCGTCGCACATCGTCGTGAAACCTGGTATTTCCACCGTCCACGATGGTGTCACCTGGTTGCAACAATGCGGCTACGGCCTGGATGGTTTCTTCGGTGGGGGCGCCGGATGGAACCATGATCCAGACGGCACGTGGAGCGCTGAGCTTACTGATGAGATCGGTCAGGGACGAAGAACCGATGCAACCCTGGCTCTCGGCCTGTTTGATCAAGTCGCTCGAGCGGTCGTAAGTCACGACGCGGTGTTGGTCGCGCCGAAGCCGTGTGACCATGTTCATCCCCATCTTACCGAGTCCGATAAATCCCAGTTCCATAAGAGTGCTCCTTGGTTTGTCGCCAGTCACAGCCAAAGCGGCGTCCGTCGATCAATCTACAGGCAGGTACGGTTCCTCTCAGGTTGTACGCGAAACACGTTCCCAACGCGGAGGCTACCGGTTGAATGCACTGCTCTTGTTAGTCGATGCGAGCAGGATTCGGGACATCCTTAAAGAGGAGATCGGCAAATTGCCGGCCAAAGTTGAGCCGGTCGGTGAGGGTGGTGGCCGTGAGGAACTGTCCAGCGAGGTCCGCAAGGGCTGGTTCCCGTGAAAACATGAACCGATGAACATCGACCGGAGCGACCAACCAAAACCCTCTCAAACGAAAGAATGCGGAGATGCAATCCTCGTAAAATAGCGTCAATAGATAGTGGGCTGTTCCCAGTTTCTCTACGAGATCCTGCGCTTTTCCCAACAGATGGTAACATTCGGCCTTCAACCGGATCTGTTCATTGATCGATGTCGCCGGCGGACCTTGGCGAAAGCGGTGGTGGATCTTTTCAGTCAGCTTCACACAGATGCCGTCGTGATCGTAGAGAATTCTGCCTTTTCGCAGCAGAGAGGGGAGTCGAAGTGAGTACGCGAGGTCCTCCTCGACGGACTGGTATCCATGGTAGCGAATATCTGCCAGGCGGTCGCCGACACGAAGGATTTCGTGACTATCGGCCTCTCCCTTGACGAGGGCCATCAAGTCGATATCGCTGTGGAGCGTGAGGGCTTTCCGAGCTCCCGACCCGATGAGTATGACGCCGACAAGGTCACCGCCCCGTCGGCCTTTGATATGCCGTAACGCGACCTCTACATTCGCTTCAAATCCAGGGGGTGCTGGCGACTCGGGCTGCTCCGGCGGTTCCGGGACTTCGAGTAGCTCGGCGTTCAGTTCTTCACGAGTGGGAGTACTGGTCGTGTGGTGTGTGTCCATGACGTGTTCTAATTCCATGATGATGAATCGTGTATGTAAACCGTCTGAATCGACCAGCGTAGGGCCTGTCTTTCGTTCTTGCTCGTCTCCAACCTCGTGGAGCCGCAACAGGCGAAAGACCTGGTCGCTTCGGCATTCTATGGATGGAGGAATATAGTGTCAACGTTTGAGGACGTTGGTAAAGACGTTCGCGGCTTCGTCGATCTGCTTGTCCGTGATATGCAGATGGGTGACTGCTCGATAGCTTTGTCCTCCGACGGCGTTAATAAGCACGCCGTGCTCTTTGAGCGCGGCGACGAGTTCGGCCGGAGAACGGTGCTCGTCGACGATGTCGAAGATGACGATATTCGTTTCGACGTGCTGCGGCGCAATCTGGATTGCAGAAATGTGTTGGAGTTGGCGAGCCAGTTTTTTTGCATGCTCATGATCGGTCTTGAGCCGAGCGACATGCCGCTCTAGCGCATAGATACCGGCAGCGGCCAGGATGCCCGCTTGGCGCATCGCGCCTCCATACATTCGGCGAAAGCGGCGTGCGCGATCCATGAGTCGCTGGTCATTGGAGATCAGCAGCGATCCAACGGGGGCTCCCAGTCCCTTCGAGAGACAGAGGGAGATGGTTTCGAAGTGTTGGGCATACACCGTCGGCGGCAGGGTGGTGGCGGCCACGGCATTGAAGAGCCTGGCTCCGTCGAGGTGCATGGGGATCCCCTGTCTTACGGCAAGGGCTCTGATCTTTTCGATCGTAGAGAGCGGATAAATCGTGCCGCCTCCGGCATTGTGCGTATTTTCAATGCAGATCAAGGCTGTCGGAATGCTGTGCGCGTCGTTCGGTCTGATGGCGGCTTCCACCTGCTCGACCGTCATGATCCCCCGCTCACCGGTCACCCAATGAAGTTGCACGCCGGCCAGTGCCCCAGCTGCGCCCTGTTCATAGCGAACGATATGACTCTTGCTCTCGACGATAATTTCCTGCCCCGGTTGCGTGTGTGACCGGATCGCCAGTTGATTGGCCATGGTGCCGGAGGGGACGAAGAGTGCAAACCGCTTGCCGAGCATGGCCGCCGCCAGGTCTTGAAGACGATTAACGGTCGGGTCTTCGCCATACACGTCATCGCCGACCTCGGCGCGCGCCATGGCTTTTCGCATCTCGTCCGTCGGCTTGGTCACGGTGTCGCTACGAAGATCGATCATCCTGTTCGGCCTCCCAAGAATTCCGTACGGTCCCGGTATTCTAACAGATCTGCCACTTGCAGGCGAAGACACACCTGCTACACTGCGGGTCTATGGTCGGATTGGATCACACACGACTGACTAGGTGGGCTTACTCCCTCGGTGTGAAACGGGAAGAATTCGTCCCGTTGGTGTGGGCCTTCGTCTATTTTTTCTGTCTCTTGTGCGGGTACTCGATTCTCCGTCCAGTGCGCGACGAAATGGCCATCGAAGGAGGATTGAAACATCTTCCCTGGATGATGACGGCGACATTTCTCACCATGCTTGCGGCCACGCCACTATTCGGGTGGCTCTCGGCGCGATGCTCCCGCTACCGGCTGCTGCTGATTGTCTATGCGTTCTTCATTGTGAATCTGTTGGCCTTTTATGCGCTGATGATGAGCCATCTATATCCCGAATGGGTGGCCCGAAGTTTTTTTGTCTGGCTGTCGGTGATGAATCTCTTCATTGTGTCGGTCTTCTGGAGCTTCATGGCCGATCTGTTTACCCCGGAGCAGGGGGCACGGTTGTTCGGTGTCATTGCGGCTGGGGGAAGCAGCGGAGCACTGGCGGGTCCCCTAATCACGACAGGCCTGACGTTTATTGTTTCTGTTCCGGTGCTCATGTTGGCCTCGATGCTGTTTCTCACGCTGTGCCTCGGATGTGTCTACCGACTCGACCGATGGGGGCGTGAACAGTCTGCCCACCATCAGTCACGACCAGGTGATCCCCTTCGCGGAAGTTTCCTGGCGGGTATTCGCCTAACGATGTCGTCACCCTATTTGCTTGGGATTTGCGGCTATCTGGCCTTTTTGACCATGACCGCGACGTTTCTGTATCTCGAACAGACGCGCCTAGTCTCGGAATATCTGGATCAGCCCGAAGCCAGGACACGTCTCTTCTCCTCGTTGGATTTTACGACGGGGCTTTTGACGTGGTTGACCCAGATGTTCGTGACCACACGCGTTATCAGCCGGTTTGGTCTGGTCGCGCCCTTACTGTTTCTTCCAGTGATCAGCTTGATAGGGTTTCTTGGTATCGCGCTGTGGCCGACTCTTGGGGTCTACGTCGTCTTTTCTGTGTTGCGTCGGGTGGGGGAGTATGCGTTATCGAAGCCTGCGCGCGAGGTTCTCTTTACCGTTGTCAGTCGAGAAGAGAAATATAAAGCGAAGAATTTCATCGACACGGCTATCTCACGGGGTGGCGATGCCTCGACGGGGTGGCTGGTCACTGGAGTCAGAGCCCTGGGTGCCACCACGGCCCATATTGCGTTGGCGTGCGTGCCACTCATGATTGCCTGGGCTTGGCTGGCTACCGTGCTGGCCCGCGAGGAAAAGCGTCGGTCGGCAGCTACAGTATCTTCGATTGCGGAGCGTTCGCACCGTACAGTATGAATCTGTCGCGCTTGTTTCCGACGTCGTGTCTAGTCTCGAATGACTACCGAGCCGATCAGATAGGATCCGGCTCGTCCAGACTTGGTTCCTCGGATCCGAACCTCCGATACATCGCGTGTATGCTCGCGGATGTTCCAGGTGTTGCCAGCCTTCAGCTCCGGCCAGAACCACCAGGTTCCGTCGCGTTTCTTGAACCAGAGTTGAATTGAAGTATCCGGCAGCACCGAAATCGATTCCATGTCGAAATACGTCGGTGCACGAGTCTCAGGATTGCTCACCCAAACTTTGACCCACTGATTCTGATCATGCGAAGACAGAACGCGGGGAGTTTTCGCCCAATCAACCTCTGTGCATTTAAAGTCCACAAGTTTGCCGAATCCACGGCCGAGGCCGTCTCCAGGATCCGGAAGGGTGTAGCATTCGATCCCCGTTTCCATGCTCAAGTGAAAATGCGTGAGGCCGATCGTGTCGACGTTGATGTCATGCTTGGAACAGCGCTGGCGATAGGTCCAGCAGTCGCTGTGTTTCGATGGATCACATGTCTGCAAGGGGCCGAATCCGATTCGGCTCGTCCTGTATGCCAAGGTTGATCTCGCCTGGGAATAGATATGTTCCAGCGCGCTCTCATCGTCGAAATTGACCAGGCATTGTTGAGGACTGCTGCCGTTGGGACGGGCTTGTACGACCTTGGGCGGTTGATTCTCCCGTTCTCGTTCGGTCACTTGTTCGGGCGTGGCTTGTGTGGGGGGACCTAGCGGGCTTGCCGGTTTCATCTGAGCACAGGCTCCCAGCAATGCCGTCAAACACACACAGAGAGCCATCTTGAAACCATGTCCCGTCACGTGAACTAGTGAGCGCATCGCTGTTCCTTTCTCTTGCGCCAACGCGAGCCAGTATGCCAACTTCTCATTCGCCATCCTACAGTGTAATTGTAGCAGTGAAAAACGTGAGGCGTTCAGGTCATTTACTCATGAAAAAAACGCGTGGTATAGTCCGAGGCTCTAAAAGCCAAAGTATATGGCATTGTCTCAGGGAGATAGAGTGATTGCAATGACTCATTGGAAGTCGTATCTCGCGAAAAAAGGCCACTATGTCGACTGAGGTTCCGGTTAAGTTATACCTTGATAAGTTATTGAAAGATTGCCGGAAAGTATCGGTCGACCTGGCTCTGCTTCTTGGTCCCGTGAAGGCAAGGGCGCTGCATGCGGTGGCCGATCGAGTCGCTGCAGATCAAGGCGCTATTCTCGCGGAAAATGCCAAAGATGTCGAGGCTGTAGGAAAGTCCTTTGAGAATGCGGACATGAAAGATCGGATGAAGGCTTCTGTGGCTCGTGTCCGCCTGACGATTGACCAGATGAAAGAGATCGTTGAACGACTGCATTGCATCGCCGATCTGCCAGACCCCATCGGCGCCGTGACGTCGCGACGGGAACGCCCGGATGGGTTACAAGTCTCCAGGGTGAGGGTGCCGATCGGAGTGGTCGGCGTGATCTCCGAACGGAGTCCGCTCGTCACCGTGGAATCGATGGCACTTTGTCTGAAGTCGGGCAATCTTTGTATCTTTCGTGGGGCTCCGGAATGGAAGTTGACGCATCAGGCGATTCATGCACGATTTCGTGAGGCGGCAACGGAGCACGGCATACCCCATGGGGCCTGGGTGCTCATCGATCGCCAAGAGAAAGAAGTCGCGCTTGACCTGATTCGATCAGGGAAGATCCTTGATGCGCTCATTGTGCGTGGCGGAGCCGGGTTGCGCAAGACGGTTGCGGAGCAAGCCAAGGTCCCGGTGCTGTGCGATGATGGGGGCCTCACGCAGTTGTACATCGATGAAACCCCCGATATTTCGGTCGCGCAAAACCTGGTGATCAACTCGAAGGTACAGCAGGCGGGAGCCTCCAATTCGCTGGATACCTTGTTGGTGCAGCAGATTGTGGCTAGGCAGTTCCTGCCTCCGTTGATCAACCGCCTGCTGGATGAATTCAAGGTGGAAGTGCATGCCTGCCCAAAGACGGTCGCACTCATGGGGCAAATGGCGATGACGGGACATACCGCGATCATCCCAGCGACAGAGGCGGATTGGCATACGCAGTTCGCCGGTCCGACCCTGGCTGTAAAAATGGTTGAAGACCTCGATGAAGCGTTGGCCCATATTAAAACGCATGGTCCCTGTCTGACTGCCGGAATTGCTACCACACGCTATGAGTCGGCCATGCGATTTACCAGAGAAGTTGATGCGAGTGCGGTGCTGGTGAATGCATCGACCAGGATTCATGCCGGCGATAGCTTCGGAATGGGGAGCGACGTGGGGCTGAGCGTGGGGAAACTGCACGCAAAGGGTCCAATCGGTTTGGAACAGCTGACCTGCGAGAAGTATGTGGCCTTCGGGTCGGGGCAGCTTCGGCTTCCCCATCCGGTGCCGGAAGCGTACTTTGACGCCATCATGCTCAAACGACCGTGATTCTCATGACGTGTGAACGTGAAGTGTGAAACGTCTTCTGCCGAGGAGAGTCCGTGTCGGTTGATGCAAACGACGAGATACGAACGACGCTTCACGAACATCTTGCGTGGTGGGGGCTCAGGCACTTCACATCCGACCGTGAGTACTTCTTGTGGCAGCGACAACAGCTCTCCGTCGAAGAGCTGAACCAGCTCAACATCCATGCCGAACGAAAACGCACAGGCGATTCTGTCGATGAAATTTTGTTCTATGATCTAGCCGCGCGTCCGAAGATCTTCCCGGTTCTCTATAGCCAGCGGTATGAATATTATGAAGCGATCGGGGTGCAAGCGATGGCGCACCTCGGCAAGGCTCAGGACATTCTCGATTTCGGTTGTGGCCTCGGCATTCTGACGACCTGGTATGCCCTCCGCTTCCCTGATGCCAATGTGGTCGGCATCGATCGCTCGGCGGCGTCCATTGCGATCGCACAACAAAAGGCGAAGGACCTGGGCCTGCGTAATCTTCGGTTCATCTGCTTGGATCTCCAAGCAGAACCTTTTTCAGGCTCCTTTGATCTGGTGTTGACGACGCACGCACTGCTCCAGGCTGAACAGGATCCTGGGATACCCAGCGAGAGTTGGCGGACGTTTGATCGTGGACACGATCCATCGCAGCAGATGGTGTTTGAACAGCGGACAGGTTTGACGCACCGACTTGATCACCTGTGTCAGGTTCTACGCCCCTATGGCCGCATGATTGTGTGCGAAAAAACACGGCAGTTGGCCAGGCGAGTACCGTTCCAACGTGCGCTGGCCAGCAGGGGGTTACAGCTTGTGCAGCCTGCGGATCTGATTCATTACCGATCCATCGAAGAAGTGGTAGAGGATGGACCATTCTATGTGTTGAATAACGGGACTCAGACCACGGCGGCTTGGGATGAATTGCCGGAGGTGGATGATGGAAGCCTGTTCACTCTCAACGCGATGCTGGCGAACTCCATCGATTCCAATGCACCGCTCTATGAGAATCATGGACCCTCGGCGCAGGTGGCCTGGGAAGAGTTGTCAGAACGAACGGTCACTCAGGAATCGACGCGCGAGGAGCGTGATGGCCGACAAGTGCATGTCGAGCTGGGCTTCGTGGATGAAACGCACTATCTATACTGCGCGAATACATTCGATCAACGGCAATTGGTCATGATGGAAGAAGCACGCGCTGCGCTTCTTGAGGCGTACTACCTAGAAATCATACGTGGGCTCACCTAGGAAATCTACTGAGTTGTACTAGCCTCTCTATACTTGCACGTCGGACACGTCCATAGTACCAACAGAATCTATGTGCAGATGGGTGATAGTAGCTCGCTTTTTCTGCACTGCTCCACCTTCGTAAGTAGAGAGCAGTCAGACGGCATCTGGGGTTCTGTGAAGGTTTGCTCCAGGCGTGAGTCGGAAGGAGGAATCACCATGAAAGCAGCCCAGGTTCTTGTCGCGCTGAGTCTGGTCTGTCTCGGCTGCTCCACTCCGCCGGAAGTCAAACAAGCCTTGATCGCCAAGGATCAGGGGTATGCCGAGAACCAGCGGTTGATGGAGCAATACCGCGAGTTGGTGACGAATGTCACCGAACGGCATCACCAGTGGTATCGCCATGTTCAAACCAGGCTCAAGCTCAACTTGGCGTTGCAGTGGGCCACGACCAACCCCAAGCTCACCGATGTGCCCGAGTCGGAATTGGCGAAGGATGACGCTGAACTCCTGGGATCTGAGGTCATCGCGCTGATCAATGACATTCGTCTCAAAAATCTCCCGGAGCGGAAAGGGCCGAATGGGCAGGTCGTCTTTCAGGCTGGTACAGGCGACATGAGCAATCTCCTCCAGAAGCTTCCCGAACTCACTGGCCGAGTTGTGCAGCGTGTGGAAAAGGACGGAGAAGCCTCCTTAACCGTGGATCTCACGGCCTTTGATCAGTACCGCAACAACGTGGGTGCGCTTCGCCGAATCAATGCGATTATTAAGCAGTACCTCGATATCGACGTCACTTTGTCCCGCGACGAAGTGCAGCCGCTCGCAGAGGCCGTGCGGACTTTGCGCCGATGATGGATGGCTCCTGAGCAGGAGGAAACCGGGATGATCCGACAGATAGTCAGAGGCGTGAGCATCGGGCTCATCGTGATCAGCGCAGTGGGCTGTCATTCGATTCATAGTGATGCAGTCCGAGATCTGATTCGGCAGGAAGGCACGAAGATCGATGCGGCTCAGACCAATATTGACCTGTTCCAGAAAGAAACAGAAGCGCGTATCAAGTTTTTGGAACAGGCACGCAGCTCCCTCCATGAGAGTGTGAAAGCGTTGCAAGCGCAAGAAGCTAAGCATCAATTCGTGCTTTCCTCGTATCGGAATGCTGCCAGTAAGAAAGGCGAGGCGGCGTACGCAGCGGCCTATCTGGTCGGTCAAATGTACCTGATTGAATATCAGGGGCTTGAAAAAGCCGTATGGGATCAGTTTGAAGAAGATTTCTGCGGCCTACGCGACACGGCCAATGCGCTAAACGACTCATGGAAGCACACGGCGGCGATCCATGCGCAGGTGAAGCGTTATGCGGATAAGTCGGGCTTGGCATCCGTCGATCCGGAGTTCGTGGCTGCCTTGGTGGAGCAGGCCCCAGGGCAGTCTGAGCGTATCATGGAGATTCTGAATCATTCCCGGACCGTCAATGACGCATTGGAGGAGGTCACAGGCTCGCGAATCATCCGCTCACGGACGCTGCAACGCGGGCATGCCTTTACCGCCGACTTGGTCGATCTTCTGGACAAACTGAAGAAAGACGACGGGCAATAGAGGAGGTACCATGGAGACCAGTATCGCGGGGGTCGTCGGTTTTCTGGAAGATAACGATAGTTTGATCAAGCAGTTGATGGAAACCGCCGAGAGTGCCCAGGAGGAAATCGGTACCTTATCCGTTGAGGTAGATCAGGCTCGTGAGGAAGCCAAGGCCCTGATCGATCAGTTAGGAAGGGTCGAATTCGAGATCGGAAAGCAGGACGAAACCAAGGTTCGCCAAAAAGCACTCCTTGAAGCGGTGGCGGCTCTACGGAAGAAATTTGAAACCTACAAGAATGATCCCCTTCGTCGAGGGATTTATGCGGCGGAAATCTCCAACCTGTACGTCCAACTAGCCAATACCTTCAATAATGAAACCATCGCGCAGATCGTTCCCTTCAGTAAGGATGAGATTCGAGCCTATAAAGAGCTCATGAAGGAAGCCATTCTGAACGCGGCCTCGCGAAAAAAACGGGCTGCCGTCATCAAGGCAGCCGCGCAGATCTCCAGACTTGCCTTGGGAATTGCCGGGAAGCTAGCGGTGTAATGCTGTGATCTACCGAACGGGGTGGCCAACTCTCTTTCTGTTGACGATCATCGGCATCGGCTATGGCTGCAGCCTCGATGCCGGTTCACGGGGTCCGTTCGGTCCCGAGGATCCCGAGACCCTCGTGCAGAAGACTCAGCTGCCCGAAAAGCCCCCTTCTCCCCATGTGTTCCAATTTGCCGGTGACGACACTGCCGGGCACCACAAGCCAAAGATGGTCGGGGCTGTTTCAGAGACTGCCGTGAAACGGTCCACAAATGCCTTAGCTGTGTTGACCACGAATGAGGTGGCAGCTTTACGAAAAGCGGCAGAAAGTGATCGCCGAGTGATGCCACTCTTGGGAAGTCGCTGGGCCTTTATCGACGCCGATCGGATTCCACCGGAAGGCAAGGTTACGTTCGGTTGCTGTCGGGAGACCACCGGTCTTGTTCGCCTCGGCTATTACAGCTACAGCCAGAATGTTGCCGTAGAAGTCCGCATGAAAGAATCAGACGTACTGAGCGTCGTTCGACTTGAGGGCTATCAGCCTCCAGAAGGTCAACAGGATGTTCAACGAGGCATTGAACTGGCCAAAGCGGACCCTCGTCTGGCTGGTAAGGTGGAACAGCTTCAAGGCCACGGGTTACTGATGCAACCCGACCGTGGATTTTTCAGAAACGATCCCGGCTACGCACGCCGGACAATCTGGATCACCTTTTCAAATGGACAGGACGGAGATCCAAAATATTGGGCGGTGGTTGATCTGACGGAGGATAAGGTTCTTGAGGCCGGTGAGGAGCCGCCTCGCTCGTGAGAGGAATGGGATGACCCGTATCTGGTACACCGGCTTGTTGATGTGCTGTGTCCTTGCCTGGTCCGGATCTGCCATGGCCGAGACGCAGTCTGAACATGTGGATTGGGGGCGGTGGAGTTTCGACTGGGAAGTTCGGGACAACCAGGGCTTGGCGTTGCGAAACGTGAAGTATGCCGATGAGCTGATTCTCGCCAAGGCCAGCATGCCTGTCGTGCGAGTCAAGTATGTGAAAGAGATGGTCTGGTGGAATCCCTTCACCTGGTTTGGGTCACGTGCGGAGAGTGGGCGCTGCGGCCCATTCCAAGATCGGCTGCGATGGCAGGATCTGGTGCCGATCGTCAATTGCGGCGACCAGAAAGTCTGCATGGAGCGCTCAACTCAGAATAATGTGAAGTGGCTCGAGCTGGGGATCTATGCCCGGATCGGGGAATATCACCTCTACCAAGCATGGCACCTATCGGAGGACGGCGAGCTCCGTCCCGTTTTGCATAGCCGGGGCTTGTCGTGCAACACCAACCATGATCATCATCCCTATTGGCGGTTTGATTTTGATATCAACGGTAACGGCATGGATCAGGTCTTTGTTCATGAGGAGGGGGGATCGGATCGTGGGTGGGGGCTAGGCTGGCGGAAATATACGAACGAGCGAAACGACGTCAAGATTCCTGCACTCAAGAAGACGTGGTTGGTGCGCGATCAACTGAATGGCCACGGAGTCTGGATCCTGCCTGGTGCCGGGTATGTTCCGCTGAAGGATGATGGCGAACGAGACAGGTTTGCGGACATCGATGTGGCAATTCGCCGAGCCAACGCCAGCGAAGACGTGCCTTGGAGTTTTGGAGCGCGGGGTCAACTGGGATACGACGACGATAATCAGGGTGTGCAGGAGCAAGACGTCGTGTTCTGGTACGTCGCTCACTTGCCTCATATGGCTGCGTTGGGTCCGTCCAAATGGCTGACCATTGGCCCCATCTTACGTGTACAGCGGTAGTATCTGCGACCTATCAACTCAACCTGGAAAATAGAATAGATGTCAGGCCTTATCTCCCGTATCACTTCTTGTCTCCTCTGATGGAGGTGGCATAGCTTATGCTCACAATCAAATTCTGAAGACAGTTGAATGATCCTAGTTGACAGTTAGGCTTGAAGAGGTATACAGAGAAAGAATAGTTCACTGTCTACACGATTCTCCGAGTGATTCCGAATCAAGGAGGAGGTGAAGATGGAAGACCTTAGTCCACCGGATTACAATGGCCCGCCGAGTCATGGGCGGGCGTCTCGCCAGTCACGTTAGCCGGTTCTCTCTCGGCTGTCACATTCCCGTGTAGGGAATATCGTATTGAATCTGATGAGCCTGTTGGAGATTCTCGGCTGGCGTATTGTACGTCATTGCTGGCGAGGGATCGCAATGCTCTTGACGAGTTGCCTCTAGACCCATTCCTCGTGCGGGTCTTCATCACTACAGACAAAATGTTCTAGGCGTCCTAAGCGCCCTCTGCGAGCAGCCCCCGGATCCGGGGCTGCTCGTTGCGATTGCATCAGGTTTTCCAGGGATCGAGAACACAATGTGCTGATAGACATAAGCGTTCAACGTCGTGTTTCCAAGGAAAGGAGCTAGCCATGGATACTCTCGTAATGTTTATGATCGTCATGGTTGTGATTTTTATCGGTGGCTTAGTGGTGTATAAGAAGAGCCAGTAAGCAGTCTGCTATAGAATACAGACGGCAGGGGTTGCGAGTTCACATATCCGTTAGGACGGACGAGGGACAGGCGATGGTCTGTGAGTAATCGCTTGTCCTTTGGTGAGTGGACGTGTCCTTAACGTAGCGGTGTGGATTGAGCCGCGAGCATTTTCTCTTCTGAGGTATCTGACTAGCGTAGGAACTCGCTGTCGGTTTCCGAACGATGCCCGCAATGCCGGCATCGTGGGTATCCTGACCCCCTCTTAGTGGGAGGGGAACAAAATATATGGTTGTGGCGGTTCTTGATCCGGCGGAACATAGGCAGGCGCCGGTTCTCCTGCCGGGCCGAGCTTTCTGATAAATCGATAGATGGCGCGCAGGTCCTGCTCGGTCATCTCGCGCAGGACGAACCATGGCATGGGTGGTCGAAACTCAACCGACCGTGAAACCTGGATCCACTGGGATTCTGAGAGATTCTGCATAGAGAGCCGTATATTGCTCGCGTAGGTTGTGCCCCAAGGCCCGCGCCATCCCATCGCATCTCCCTTGAGCCAGTCTTTCTCAGGAATCTTTCCAGCGGCTTCCGCATAGCCGGTGGTATGGCAATCATTACATCCGGCGATCTTGATGACATACCGTGCCCTGTCCTCAGTTTTCTTATCCAATGGAGCAGTCTGACCGCTGGAGCGTTCCTTGTCCCCGGCAGCAGCTGCGGTCGCCACTCCAGTGATGAGGAGCAAACACAGCGCGGACGTTTGGATTCTATGAATCAGGCGCATAGTTTCTTCTCCCTGATAGTGATGATGCGTGTCGGCTCTCTGTTCGCGCTGTCCCTGAAAGGTGGAACAGACCATGGGCGTCGTTCAGTACTCGTCGATTTCATCGGTCTCATCCAGCATTTCGACCGAGATCTCACCGGCCTCAGCGGTCCATTGAGCCAGTGGAATGCCTTTGGCTTTCAAAATGGCTTCCTGCTCAGTTCCTGCGGCCGTCGTCAGGTCATATGTGACTGTTTGTCTGACTTGAAACATTCTCATAATTATCCACCTTTGAATCCGTCCTATCTGCCATTGATACGTGGTGATTGACTATTCGGTCCATAGCACGACGAAACTGATGATTGGCCAGGTCAGATGGCTTGGTGGCTCACTAGCAGGGTTTCTTTTTCCCTTGCATGCGTGCCTGCTCCAGCTCAGTTTGTTGGCGGATGTGGTCGAGTTGAAGCTGAAACTTCCGCTCTCGCTCATCATTCAAGAGCGGCGGCCGTCCACTCCCTCCCATTCCATCTTTCCCTGCTGCCTGGACCACCATCGTGGTAAGGACGGCACCGACCGTGACGCCAAGGATGAAGTTTCGCATCGTTTTTTCTGTTGTGCTCCTTTCTATTGAGAAACCCCTAACTACCATGCAAAATTGCCTGGAGAAGAGAGCCCTCTGATCAAGGGCTTCGCCTCGGGGAACCGTTGCCATTGTAATCGATCCAACGACGGATGCCATAGGGGTCTTTTTCAAGACATCATTCTCCAAAGACATTGAGGCTGTTGCCTTGACTCTATTTCCGTCGCTTTGCTAGAGTGATCAACCCAAGTCTAAATGATTGAAAGTTCCGCTGTTTTTGAATCGTTCCCACGAGCAATTTGAGGCAACACCGTGATGAAAGCCTGGCTTTTTGACAATATGTTTCAATTCGATCGGTCCCCCATCCGTATCGATGGGCTTCAGGGAGAGTGGGGTGCCGGAGATTCAGTGGCGGAGGAAGAAGAGCTGCCGTCACCTCCGCAACACGTTCATGCCAAACCCGGCAATGGACGTATTATCGTCACGTGGGATCCGGTTCCGGATGCCATGTACTACAACCTCTACTTTCAGACGTCCA
Source organism: Nitrospira sp. (assembly GCA_005116965.1). Classification (GTDB taxonomy): domain Bacteria; phylum Nitrospirota; class Nitrospiria; order Nitrospirales; family Nitrospiraceae; genus Nitrospira_D. Next base: position 45,597 of record SWDG01000022.1, read on the forward strand.
AGGGCGTACAGATCAAATTCTCGGAACTGACTCGTCCCATCGCTGGCCCCGAAGATTTTAAGGGCGTGATCGGTGTGAAGAAGGACAAGGCGACGTGTCTGGAGGGCGCCTCGAGTCCCTACGTCCATGATGACCTGGCCAACGGCACCTGTTACCACTATGTCGTCACCGTCGTCACCTCGAAGGGCGAAAGCCCTGAATCCGAAGAAGTGATGGCGATTCCATCGCCCTATCTCCTGGCCATGGTCATCGGCTGTGAAGGAGTGGGAGACGGGGAGTTGAACTCGCCCACGGGGATTGCGCTCGACAAGAACGGCAACATCTACGTGGCAGATACGGATAATCATTCGATCCAAAAATTCGATAAGACTGGAACGTTTTTGGCTCGGTGGGGCGGTGAACCCAGTTCACAGGAAGGCCAGTTTTACTATCCCCGTGGTTTGGCGGTCGGGCCGGACGATGTCGTCTACGTGGCTGATAGCGGCAACAACCGGGTACAGAAGTTCGATCTCGAGGGTAACGCGCAGAAAGCATGGGGCAAGTTCGGGTTCGCCTGGCGGGGGGCCGATATGGGCCGCTTCGATGTCCCCTGGGGCATTACCACGGATCAAGATGGCCATGTGTATGTCTCCGACACGAGCAACGCGCGTATCCAAAAATTTCAAGCCGACGGCCAGCCGCTGTTGAAGTGGGGCCGTGACGGCAGCTTCGACGGCGCCTTCTTCTTTCCGCGCGGCGTGGCGGTCGATTTTATCGGTAATATTTATGTGGCCGATGAAAGTAATAATCGCATCCAAAAATTCGATACCCGAGGAAGCTTCTTGACGAAATGGGGCCGAGAAGGCCAGGGACCCGGACAGTTTAAGTCACCATGGGGCATCGCGTGTGACGCGCTCGGCAACGTCTATGTCGTCGACAGCGGCAACCATCGAATTCAGAAGTTCGACGGCAACGGGACGTTTCTGTGCTCATTTGGGAACCGAGGGAAAACAGAGGGACAGGTCAATTTCCCCTATGGCATCGCGGTCGATAAGGAAGGCTGCGTGTTCGTCGTCGACAGCGGCAATCACCGTGTCCTGAAATATGTGCCGACCGAAGAAGAGATGAATCGTGGTAAGGACCAGCCTGCGCATCCAGTGGAGGCCGGGGCGGTGCAGCCACCCCGCAGCCTTGCCGTCAAGGCCGGCGATACGGAAGTCTTTCTGAGTTGGATGGAGGTGCCTGGCGCGCAGGCCTACAATCTCTATTTCAGTACCTCGCCTCATATCACGATAGAGGGGGCGACGAAGATCGAAGGCGTGACGACTCCTTACACGCATGAAGGTCTCACCAACGATACGCCCTATTTTTATGCTGTGACCGCGTCGTTCGAAGATGGAGCGGAAAGCGGACCCTCGGAAGAAGTCACGGCGATACCCGTGCTGATCGATATCACGGCGCCGCAAAATCCTTACGCCGTGATCAATCACGGGGCCTTCATGACCAACTCGCCCGAAGTCGTGGTGACGATTTCGGCAACCGATTTGGATACAGGAGTCGGGGCCTATTTTATTTCTGAAAGTCCGTTGACGCCTGTGGCTGGCACGCCTGGGTGGGTGGATGTGACATCGGCGATCAAGTTCGGAGCCACGATTCCGTTCATTCTCTCGTTTGGAGACGGGCACAAAACCATTTATGTGTGGTTCAAAGATATCGGCAACAATGTCTCCACGCCGGCCAGCACGACTATTTTGGTCAATACGTCTGGTTATCTGTGCGTGTCGAAGTGGGGAAAGCCGGGGCGGGGTGCGTCGTTGTTGCACGGCGGAGAGTTTATCGCGCCGATGTACGGACTGTGCGCCGATCAACAAGGATCGCTGTTTGTCGTCGACAACGGCAATAATCGTGTGCAGAAGTTCGATAATGCCGGGAACTTCATCATTCTGTGGGGGAGTTTTGGTTCGGCCAATGCGAATTTTCACAATCCCACCGGTATTGCCTGCGACGGTAAGGGGGATGTCTGGGTGGTGGATACCAATAATCACCGGGTTCAAAAGTTCGACGGGAAGCTCGGCGGGTACATGATGAAGTTCGGTTCGCGTGGAAACGGCGAAGGACAGTTCAATGCTCCCTGGGGGATTGCGGTCGACCGCATGCGCGGCTACATCTACGTCGTCGATAGCGCCAATTTCCGCGTGCAGAAATTCGACATGTCCGGCGAGTTCATCATGGCCTGGGGCAGCTTCGGCAACGGTGACGGGCAGTTCTATTTCCCGCGCGGAGTGGCCGTCGATCAAGAGGACGGGACAGTCTATGTCGTCGATATGGGCAATCACCGCATCCAGAAATTTGACACCAGTACCAACGTCTTACCACAGTTGTTAACGAAGTGGGGAGGCAGTTCAGCCGCCGGGCATGCCAGCAGTGCTCTGGCGCAAGAGGCCGGACAATTGCGCTCGCCTTGGGGGATCATCGTCGACGGAGCTGGACATGTCTATGTGACGGATACGGGGAACCATCGGATTGAAAAGTTCGACCGCGAGGGCAATTTCATCACCCAGTGGGGCGGGTTCGGAAACGGCGATGGGCAATTCAATTTTCCCTACGGGATCGCCGTTGATGCGAAGGGGAGCGTCTTTGTCGTCGACAGCGGCAACACGCGGGTGCAGCAGTTCATGCCGGCGGACGAGGGCAGCGAGCGGTTGCAGGGCGAGGCGGAGGAGCTGGCCGAGGTGGAGAGCGCGCAACGAACGCAGAACGTGTGAAGAGAGGGAGCGATGCTTGATAAAGAACCGCGACTCGGACTGACGTACGACGACGTGGTCCTCGTGCCGGCCAAGTCCAAGATCGTACCCAATGAAGTTGATACCGGCACCTTTGTGTCGCGCAATATTCGGATCAATATCCCGCTCGTCAGCGCGGCCATGGATACCGTGACGGAGTCTCGGTTGGCGATTGCGATGGCGCGCGAAGGGGGAATCGGGATCATCCATCGCGTGTTGTCTCCGGAAGATCAGGCGACGGAAGTGGATAAGGTCAAGAAGTCCGAAAGCGGAATGATCCTCGACCCCGTCACGATTTCTCCCGACGAAACAATTCGAGACGCGTACCAACTCATGGCGAAGTATCGGATCTCGGGTATCCCCGTCACAAAAGGGCGCAAGCTGGTCGGGATTCTCACCAACCGCGATCTCAGATTCGAAACCAGGATGGAGCTGAAGGTGTCTCAGGTGATGAAGCGAGACCGGTTGATCACGGCGCCGGAGGGCACCAGCCTGGAGAAGGCGAAAGAGATTCTGCATGAGCACCGGATTGAAAAATTACCGGTGGTGAACAAACAATTTGAACTCAAAGGGCTCATTACCATTAAAGATATCGAAAAGCGGGTCAAGTATCCCAACGCCTGCAAGGATGGCCATGGGCGCTTACGGGTCGGGGCGGCGGTGGGCGTTGGACCGGATACGGAAGAGCGCGTGACGCTGCTCAAGAGATCCGGCGTGGACCTTGTCGTGATCGACACGGCGCACGGCCATTCGCAAGCCGTGTTGGATACGGCGAAGATGATTAAGAAACTGTATCCGGCTCTCGAACTGGTCGTGGGAAACATCGGGACCGCAGAGGCGGCCAAAGACCTCCTCAAAGCCGGAGTCGATGCGGTCAAGGTCGGGGTCGGACCGGGATCGATTTGCACGACGCGGATCGTGTCGGGCGCCGGGATGCCGCAGCTGACCGCCATCGCGGATTGCGCAAAAGTGTTAACCGGTAGCGGTGTGCCGATTATTGCCGATGGTGGTATCAAGTTCTCAGGCGATATTACAAAGGCCTTGGCTGCCGGGGCGTCGTCTGTGATGCTTGGTGGACTCTTTGCCGGAACAGAAGAGTCTCCCGGTGAAACGGTGCTCTATCAAGCCAGAACCTACAAGGTCTATCGCGGCATGGGTTCCATCGGGGCGATGGAGCGAGGGGGCGGGGATCGGTATGGACAAGGAGGACGCCCGGCCCAGAAACTGGTGCCCGAAGGGATCGAAGGCCGTGTGCCCTACAAAGGTTCGTTGGCGGCCGTGGTGTATCAGCTAGTCGGCGGTGTGCGATCGGGAATGGGATACTGTGGCTGTAAAGCGATTGTCGATTTGCAACGGAATGCCACGTTCATCAGACAATCCGTAGCCGGTCTTCGTGAGAGCCATGTGCATGACGTGATCATTACCAAAGAGGCGCCGAACTATCGGATGGATTGGGAATAGCTCTGCGTGAAACGTCTCTCGTGAAGCGTATCTCGTAACCAAAACCTAGTTTTCCCGTATCGAACGAACGACGCTTCACGCTTCACGAACGACGATCTCCATGGAACTTTGGCACAATAGAATTCTGGTCCTCGACTTTGGGTCGCAGTACACGCAATTGATCGCCCGCCGCGTTCGCGAAGCCAAGGTCTACTCGCAAATTCTCCCTTGTACGGTCCCACTGGCGACGATTCTTGCGTATCGGCCGCAAGGTATTGTCCTATCCGGGGGCCCCTCCAGTGTCTACGAAAAGAACGCGCCGCTTGTCTCCAAGGAGCTCTTTGATCAGAACATTCCAATCCTTGGCATCTGCTATGGCATGCAGTTGGTGACGCATTTGTCAGGCGGGAAGGTCGGCAAGGCGCCGCATCGAGAATATGGCCGGGCGGATGTGCTGATCGATGACCGCAGCGATCTCTTCAAAGGCATCGGCGCCGGTGGTTCCTCGGTGGTGTGGATGTCCCATGGAGACCGGATCGAGCGCATGCCGAAGGGGTTCCGGTCCATTGCCCATACAAGCAACTCGCCGGTTGCGGCCATGAAGTCGGAGGATGCGCAGCGGCGGATCTATTGCTTGCAGTTCCATCCGGAAGTCGCGCATACGCCGGAAGGAGCGAAGATGCTCCGCAACTTTGTCTATGAGATTTGCGGCTGCACGCCGACCTGGACCATGCAGTCCTACGTGGATCAGGGGGTGAATCAGATCCGCGAGCAGGTTGGAAAAGATCGCGTGATCTGCGCGCTGAGCGGCGGAGTCGATTCGTCGGTCGCGGCGGCTCTCACGCATCGCGCCATCGGGGATCAGCTGACCTGCATCTTCGTCGATAATGGGGTGCTCCGGGCGGGCGAGCGCGACCAGGTGAAGAAGACCCTTGCGTCGCAGATGCATCTCAATCTTCGGGTGCTCGATCGGACGACACAGTTCCTGGACGGTTTGAAGGGCGTCACCGATCCAGAACGGAAGCGCAAGATCATCGGACGCTTGTTCATCAAGAATTTCGATGTCGAGTCCAAGAAGCTGAAGGGCGTCAAGTACTTGGTGCAGGGGACACTCTATCCTGATGTCATTGAGAGCGTGAGCTTCAAGGGGCCGTCGGCCACGATCAAGACGCATCATAATGTCGGTGGGCTGCCGGCCCGGATGAAGTTGAAATTGATCGAGCCGCTTCGGGAATTATTCAAGGACGAAGTGCGGGTGCTGGGGACTGAACTGGGCTTGCCGGATGAGATTGTCTGGCGGCAGCCGTTCCCCGGTCCTGGTCTCGCGATCCGGGTACTTGGCTCCGTGACGAAGGAGCGATTGGCGATCCTCCGTGGAGCGGAGACGATCGTCGATCAGGAAATTCGCGGCGCGGGACTCTACCGGGACATCTGGCAATTCTTCGCCGTGCTCTTGCCGATTCGCACCGTCGGCGTCATGGGCGATCAACGGACCTATGATAATGTCGTGGCGATCCGTGCGGTGACCAGCGTCGACGGGATGACCGCCGACTGGGCCAATATCCCGAACGCTGTCTTGGGCCGGATGTCGAGCCGGATTATCAATGAAGTGAAGGGCGTGAATCGAGTGGTGTATGACATCAGCTCGAAACCGCCATCGACGATTGAGTGGGAATAATGTACGGCGTCGTTTGTGAAGCCCGCTTCGCCGCGAGGCGAGCGTGACACGCCGACAGGTGTCGTCATGCGAATGACAAGATATACGTGACGGGAAAATTAATGGACATTCGTCTTCAAAAACTCATTGCGAGCACGGGGCTCTCGTCCCGCCGAAAGGCTGAGATGCTGATTGCGTCCGGCCGAGTATCGGTGAACGGCAAGGTGGTCACAGAACTCGGGACAAAGGTCGATCCTGAACGTGATCACGTGAAAGTGGACGGGAAGCACCTGACCTCGGCACAGCCGTTTGTGTATTTGATGCTGCACAAACCTAAGAACGTCATGTCGACGTTGGACGATCCCGGTGGGAGAGACACCGTGAAGCACTTTCTTCATGGCGTGTCCGTGCGGGTGTTCCCAGTCGGCCGCTTGGACTTTGATAGTGAAGGACTGATGTTGCTCACCAATAATGGTGAGTTGGCGCAGGCCCTCCTGCATCCGCGCTATCATGTGCCCAAGACCTATCTGATTAAGGTCAAAGGTGTGCTGACAGATGCCGAGATCAGCCAACTCCAGCATGGAGTCAAACTAGAGGATGGCATGACGAGTCCGGCGGTGGTCAAGAAGATCAAGCGAGCCGAGGCGAACTCCTGGCTGGAGATCACGATTCGGGAAGGCCGCAAGCATCAAGTGAAACGCATGTTGGAATCCGTGGGGCATCTGGTGATCAAGCTGATGCGGGTCAGGATGGGGCCACTGGCGCTTGGCAAACTGGAGCCCGGTGAATTTCGGTTCCTCACTGATCGAGAAGCCAATGCCTTGCGTGAATTGGTCGAGGAACGCGTGACCTCGGTCGAAAAAGGAGAAGAGCCGAAGGTTGGTCCCAAGCGGCTGGTTAGGCGCGAGGGCTGGGCGAGACCGCTCAAGACCAAGAAGTATGTTGGCAAGAAAGCGAGAATGGTATGAACATCCGCACACATCGCTGCGGCGAGTTGAAGAAGAACCATGTAGGGCAGACCGTTGTGCTGAACGGCTGGGTTCAGCGACGGCGTGATCATGGCGTGGTGATCTTTATTGATCTTCGTGACCGGACTGGCATTACACAGGTTGTCTTCAACGCAGAACGAAATCTCGCGGTTCACCAGGCCGCCCATGCACTCCGCAGCGAGTGTGTCGTGTCGGTCACCGGCCATGTCATGGCGCGTCCGGATGAGTCAAAGAATCCAGACCTCTCGACTGGCGAAGTTGAAATCTTTGTCGATGAGGTGGAGATTCTCAATGAGGCCAAGACCCCGCCGTTTGTGATCGAAGACGATGCAGAAGTCACAGAAGCGATTCGGTTGAAGTATCGATTCCTGGACCTTCGTCGGCCTAGGATGCAGCAGCTGTTGAGTCTCCGTCATGGTATTACGCAGGCCACGAGGGAGTTCGTGAATGCGGAAGGATTCCTGGAGGTGGAGACGCCGATTTTGACGAAAAGTACGCCGGAAGGCGCCAGAGATTATTTGGTGCCGAGCCGCGTCAATGCCGGACAGTTCTTTGCGCTGCCGCAATCACCGCAACTCTTCAAGCAGGTGCTCATGGTCAGCGGCGTGGATCGCTATTACCAGATTGCACGTTGCTTCCGTGATGAGGATCTTCGGAACGATCGGCAGCCGGAGTTTACCCAGATCGACCTTGAACTGTCGTTCGTGGATCGAGAGCAAGTCATGAGCCTCATGGAGCGCATGATTGTTACGATCTTCGATAAGGTCGGCGGCGTGCAGTTGCCGAGACCCTTTCCTCGGATGACCTATGCGGAAGCCATGGGTCGTTACGGCTCAGACAAGCCGGACCTCCGGTTCGACATGCCGCTCTATGACATGACGGCATTCGGTGCCGCGAGCGAGTTTAAGGTCTTTAAGGATGCGGCAACCAAGGGCGGCATCGTCAAAGCCTTGATTGTAAAGGGTGGAGCGTCGCTGTCGCGGACACGCATCGACGCGTTGGGGGAAATGGCGAAGAGCTTTGGTGCGAAAGGCCTGGCGTGGCTCAAGCTCACGGCGGAAGGGCAGCTCGAGTCCGTCATTGCCAAATTTCTGAATGCCAACGCGTTTGCGGCGGCTTTGCCTGAAGCACAGCCGAATGATCTGGTCCTGTTCGGCGCCGATAAGCCAGCGGTCGTTCATGATGTGATGGGACGAATCAGGCTTCTCTTGGGTGAAGAGTTGAAGCTGATCGACACCTCCGCATGGCGGCCTCTGTGGGTCGTTGATTTTCCCATGTTGGATTACGATAAGGAACAGAAGCGGTACGTGGCCATGCACCATCCTTTCACGGCGCCACTCGATGAGGATCTACCGTTGTTGGAGTCCGACCCGCTGAAGGTTCGGGCCAAGGCCTATGACATGGTGCTGAATGGCAGTGAAATCGGTGGTGGCAGCATTCGTATTCACCGGCGCGATGTACAGAGCAAAGTGTTCGATCTCCTTGGGATCGGCAAGGAGGATGCAGCGGTCAAGTTTGGATTTCTGCTGGAGGCGCTGGAGTATGGTGCTCCGCCGCATGGTGGGATCGCATTTGGGTTGGATCGCTTGGTGATGTTGCTGGGGAAAGCCGATTCAATCCGCGACGTCATCGCGTTCCCCAAGACGCAGCGGGCGCAATGCCCGTTGACCGATGCACCATCGGCTGTGGCTGCTGATCAACTCAAGGAATTGCGCATCAAGCTGGATCTGGTCGAGTAGGGAGCGCGCCTCCATATGGCCGGTAATACATTCGGCAGAATCTTTACCGTCACCTCGTTCGGCGAGAGCCATGGACCCGCCATCGGGTGTGTCGTCGATGGATGCCCACCTGGACTCGCACTCTCGGCAGAAGATATCCAGCAGGACCTCGACCGGCGAAAGCCTGGGACCTCTCGCCATGTGACGCAGCGGCAGGAGTCGGATACCGTTGAAATTCTCTCAGGAGTGTTTGAGGGAAAGACGACGGGTACGCCGATCGCGCTGTTGATTCGTAATGAAGACCAGCGCAGCCGAGATTACGGCAACCTCGTTGATACGTTCCGTCCGGGCCACGCCGACTACACCTATTGGCAGAAATATGGAATTCGTGACCATCGGGGTGGCGGACGCGCCTCAGCCCGCGAGACTGCGGTGCGCGTAGCAGCGGCCGCGATTGCTAGAAAATGGTTGTCAGAGAGATACGGCATCGCCATTCGAGGCTATCTGAGCCAGTTGGGGCCTCACGAGTTGCCATTCAAGGATTGGGAGGCGGTCAGTCAGAATCCGTTTTTCTCCGCCGACCCGGATCTGGTGCCCAAGCTCGAATCATTCATGGATGAGCTGCGCAAGGCCGGTGATTCGGTTGGCGCCAAAATCACGACGATTGCCGAGCAGGTGCCGGTCGGGTGGGGTGCGCCGGTCTATGCCAAGTTGGATTCAGATTTGGCTGCTGCGATGATGAGCATCAATGCGGTGAAGGCCGTCGAGATTGGGTCTGGTTTTGCATCAGTGGCTCAGCGAGGGTCCGAACATGGCGATGAACTGACGCCAGAGGGCTTTCTCTCCAACCATGCCGGCGGCATTCTCGGTGGCATTTCCACGGGGCAGGATGTTGTCGTGACCATCGGTATCAAGCCGACCTCGAGCATCCGCATTCCGCGCAAGTCGATCGACAAGCAAGGCAATCCGGTCATGGTTGAAACCAACGGCCGCCATGATCCCTGCGTCGGCATCCGTGCCACGCCGATTGCCGAAGCCATGTTGGCACTTGTCCTCATGGACCATGCGCTGCTCCATCGCGCGCAGAACGCGGATGTGACCACGATGACCCCAAAGATCACCGGATCGATAATGAAGACTGGGCTTTCTGACAGCAAGGAATCAACTGCGGCGGCCTATCCAGATACTTCTGAGGCCTAGATGGATTTGGCTCGAAATACAGGTTCCCGCTCCATTTTGAATGCTGCTGAGTGGTTGTCAGAATGATCGGGACGTCAGACCATCTTGGACGTTGACTCCGGTGAGGTTTGGCATGGAACGATCGCAACGACTGACGTTGTGTGATCCACAGCCTGACGACTTTGGCATCCTCCCAGAGGAGACATACCTAATGCGGTGTTGGAGCAAGGTGCGGCATCAGTCCAGAATCTGATCATTCAGCATGATACATAATGACTTGTCAAGAAGTGGCCCTGGGTTTAGGTCGTGAGAAAAAGTGGCTCGCACATTCGGCTCAGGACATGTGGGCCGTGATCCGTCCATGGGCAAGACGCACTCGTCACCCTACTTACCTGTGGCGGCGAACACGCTTCAACACCAGTTCCGGATGTCGCAGTCCGACCGGAGCCACCTCTTTTTTTCCAAAGAAGGCTGGTAGGCTAATAAAGAAGAGGTAGTTGAAATATGGGAAGTATCATTGTACCCCCTAGCGGTAAGCGTAGCCGCTTTTTTCTTTTTATAACACTAATACTCTCCCTTGTAACGGTGGCGCATCTTGGCCGTAACGTATTCCCTGCATGGCAAAGTATTAAAGGGGGGGAAGCTTATAGTGTTGCGCAAGCACTTGCGGCAGGGGAGGGGTACAGTTTCCCGGCAAAAGTTAGGTGGTTGTTTCCACCAATCGACGACGGTACTTTTCACCCAACCGCTTGGGTGGATCCGCTATATACATATTGCCTAGCTGCTTTGATCTGGGTATTTGGCCCATATCACCAACTTGCGGCAGCCATATTCAATCTATGCTTACTTTTTGCTGCGCTCATGTTGACTTATAAATTGGGGGAACGGCTATTGAATCCGTCCCTCGGGTTTCTGGCGGTCCTCATTCTTGTATCGGTAGGCTTTCTTAATACAGGTGTCATGTATAATACCATGCTTGCATCCGTAGTCATTCTGGCCTCTGCTTTGGCATTACTAGGTTACTTGCAGTCGCCGTCCATTTCTCGTGCGAGCGTTCTCGGTCTCATATTAGGTATTACTGCACTAGGTTGTCCGGGTGCTCAATTTTTTATTCTTGTCACCCCACTTGCAATTGTACTCCTGAGATGGAGAGAACGACGTCGGTCAGTATGGCAAGCGTTGACCGTTGCGGTTATAGCTGTCGTGATTCTTGCGCCATGGATGATACGCAACCATTTAATATTCAATGAGTTTGCGCCCGTACGGACTGGCAGTGGACAGATAGCCTTCGTCGGTGTTGTTGCCGTGTCTGGCACCGTGGATCCAGATTTGGTTCGGTCAGTTGTCAAGCCTTCTTGGTCTGAAAAAAATCCACGGTCAGCTGTGAAGCTTGCAACCGAAAAAGAGAAGCGTAGAGCACTGGAAAAATTTCAAATGCAGTACATTGGAGAGGTTGGTCCTGATAGGTTGAATAGCATGAACGAAGTGCAGCGCGATGCTTGGTTTATGAAGGAAACAGTATCTTTTCTCAAAGAGCATCCCTTCTTATCAATGCAACTCGCTGCTGCAAAGATTGAAGTGTTCGTTCGAGCAATGGACGGCCGAGGAGTGCTTGTATTCGCATTTGCTGTTTTGGGAGGAGCGCTATCCATAAGGCATGCTCCTGTTATGATTTTGGCTTTCTGGGTAGCGACGTACATAGCCCCGTTTACTCTGATTATTTGTTACTTCAATCGATACCGTGCTCCGATAGAACCGCTGTTAGTTATTATTTCACTATTCGCAGTTCATCGGCTCGCAACTCTATCTCGCAACTGGATGCAACCTCAGTCCGAGTTTAGTGCTGATAAGTGAATCGTGCGGGTGGATAAGACAACGCAGATTCAACTTCCCAGTGCATAACTTCAGCGCCGTTGAGCCAGCGCGTGAAAGACCTCGTTGGGCGTTTGAAAGCCGAGTGATTTACGGGGGCGCCGATTGAGCAGGCGCTCCACCTTTGCCACGGTCGCTGGATGGATTGTAGAGAAGTCCGTGCCTTTGGGGAAGAAGTCTCGGATCAGACCATTCGTATTCTCATTCACCCCGCGTTCCCACGCATGATAGGGCGTGGCAAAGAAGACGTGGGCGTGCAGGCACTGTGCGGTGTTCCGGTGTCCGGCAAACTCTTTACCGTTGCCGTAGGTAATGGTGTGGACATGCTGGCGTAACGGTTTCAGGCGATGCACGGTAGCGCGGTGCGTGGCCTGAGCCGTAGGCCGAGACAGTTTCGAGATGATCGTGAACAGGCTTTTGCGCTCAACATGCGTCAGTAACCTGCCTTGATGGCGGGTGCCTACAAGGGTGTCGCCTTCCCAATCGCCCAGCCGTGACTTGGCCGCCACGATCGCAGGCCGCTCAGCGATGTCGATCCGATGCGGGATCACGCCGCGTCCGGCGTGCTGCGCCCCACGCCGGTTGTACCGCTTGCCCCGTCGACGCAAGAAGCGCCAGAGATCCCCGCCCATGCGCTTGTTCGCCCAGATCATCGGATAGATCCATTCAGGGCTGAGCGAGAGGCCCCGTTCGTTCTGCAACCAAAAACTGAGCTGCTCTGGACTCCACCGTTCCGCCCGGAGCTTCCGGGTAAGAGCGCGACGGACACGGCTGGTCAGTTTGCGTGGCTGGGGCCGGACCTGCTGCTGTCGAGCCTGGGCCGAGCGCTGCGCTTGCTGAAACCGGTAGCCCCGCCGTCCTGCGTTGCGAGCCAGTTCCCGACTGACCGTCCCTTGGCTGAACCCCAGAGCCTGGCTGATCTCGGCCTGGGTCTTGCCCGCCTTTCGCAAGGCATAGAGCTGACATCGATCTTCGTACGTGATCCGACGATACGTCCTCATTCATAACCTCTTGGTGTGCCAAGAGGTTACTCCATCACGCCGTCGGTGAACTTATGCACTGGCTACTTGAATCCGCGCAACTTACATAATATTGAAGCCGACTTTTGAAATGGAACTCTAATGAAGCCTAGGAGCCTGTCCGAGTAATCCTCAATTTTAGCCTGGACAGTCAGAACGCAGTGTGGTTTCTGAGCGGTATGGCGAAAACATTCAAATCGTGGGACGTTGATCAACCGATGTTACTTCCCCCATCGGTGCAGGAGCTAGTGCCTGCAGGGCCTGTGGCGCACTTCGTGCGGGACCTGGTCCGAGACTCGCTGGACCTGTCGGCAATCCTGAAGACCTACGCCGAGGATCGCGGGTTTCCGCCGTATGATCCCACCATGATGGTAGCCTTGCTACTCTATGCCTACAGCCAAGGGCTCTACGCCTCGCGGCGGATCGCCAAGGCGTGTGAGGAGCGCGTGGATGTCATGGCGGTGACGGCGCGGCAGAGTCCGGACTTTCGCACGATCAGCGACTTCCGAAAGCGTCACCTGGCGGCACTAAGTGGGCTGTTCACGCAGGTGCTCCAATTATGCCAGAAGGCGGGACTGGTGAGCCTGGGCCACGTCGCGTTGGATGGGACGAAGATCCGAGCCAATGCCTCGAAGCATAAGGCCATGAGCTACAGCCGGATGCAGACAGCTGAGCCGGCGCTGGCCGCCGAGGTGGCTCGTTGGTTGGCCGAGGCCGCGACCAGCGACGCACGCGAGGACGAGACGCACGGAATCGACCGACGCGGGGATGAGCTGCCGGAGTGGGTGACGAACAAGCAGCACCGCTTGGAGAAGATTCGTGCTGCGAAAGCCGCACTGGAAGCCGACGCACAGGACGATGCAGAAACCAAGAACCAGAAGGAGGATTCCTCCGTGGCTGGGCCTCGACGAGGCCGTCCGGCGACGCATTCGCTAGACACACCCCGCGACCGCGCGCAGCGTAATTTCACCGATCCGGACAGTCGGATCATGAAGACGCGGGACGGATTCATCCAAGGCTATAACGCCCAAGCGGCCGTCGACGCGGAGCACCAGGTGATTGTGGCGCAGGGGCTGACGAACCAAGCCAGCGACGCGCACCAACTCGACCCACTGCTGGCGCACATCCGGCGCAACACGGGCCGACAGGCTCGGGAACTGTCAGCGGATGCGGGGTACTGCTCCGAGCACAATCTCAAGGCGTTGACTCGCCGCCATGTGCGCGGCTACGTCGCCACGGGTCGGCAACGGCACGGCGAGCCCTCGGCCACTGGCGTACGGAAGACGGTCCCAAAGACGCGCGTCCACGCGATGAAGATCCGCCTGAGACGAGCCGGGCATCGCAGTCGGTATCGTCTACGCAAGCCGGTGGTCGAACCCGTGTTTGGCCAGATCAAACAAGCACGTGGCTTCCGGCAGTTCTTGCTGCGGGGCCTGTCGCAGGTCGCCGGTGAGTGGAGCTTCGTCTGCAGTGCGCACAACGTGTTGAAACTGGCCGGTGCGAGAGGATGACACCCTCACGACTGACCCCAATTCCACGCATCGGCCTCCTGATTGGTCACACACCACGGAGGCTGCTGAACGATTGCCGCTCGCTGCCGTGCTGAGCCGAAAACACACGTCTCGTTGCTCATCGCCAGCCGTTACTCGGACAGGCTCCTAGTGAGCGGTCTAGATTTCTTTATCGGCGAGGATTTCCGAACCTGAGGCGTGAACACGTCCGGGCACCAGAACCGGGGCACGCTACCACATGGGTACTGAAGGGACAGAATAGTCGTGGGTGGTATGGCGAACAGGCGCTTCGACGCCTTGTCACCAGCCACAAAGGTCAGTTCAGGTGGCGGAACCCAGAGGGGAACCCGTACCTGATTCGCGATGAACATCGCACGTTCCTCGAATCGCGTTACGCTGACGTGGCTTTGTCGTTAAGCGACGCTTGAAATGGAGAGCCGGATGCGCTGAGAGGTGCAAGTCCGGTTCGAGGAGGAGAGACTGGGAGATAGTGCGACTACGCCCGATCTCTCACTCCACTGCCGATGCGACGAGGCTTCGTGTATCTGTATGCGATCCTCGACTGGGCGAGTCACCAGGTGTTGGCGTGGCGGCTTTCCAATACGTTGATGACGGACTTCTGTCTCGATGCCATGCAGGAGGCCATTGCGCAGTATGGCTGCCCCGAGATCTTCAACACCGATCAAGGGTGTCAGTTCACCAGCCAGGAGTTCACCGGGCTCGTGAAAGGCCAGAGGATTCAGATCAGCATGGACGGCAAGGGCTGCTGGCGGGATACCGTGCTCGTGGAGCGACTCTGGAAGAGCCTGAAATATTAGGAAGTCTATTTGGCGCGTATGATACCGTCAGCGCTGCTCTGCAGAGACTGGAGCGCTATCGGGTGTTCTACAACCAGACTCGGCCGCATCAGGCCCTGGATGGCCAGACGCCTGATCAGGTCCATTA
>SWDG01000022.1:60788-95402 GCA_005116965.1 Nitrospira sp.
ATGCAACGGTCTATCGAGGTGAGACCTGTGTGTTCGCTGACTTGTCGTTTGTGCTTCGAGAGGGTGAACATGCCGCAATCTTGGGTCCCAACGGGTCGGGGAAATCAACATTGCTTAGATTGCTCTCAGGCGAAGTGCATGCGATGCCCAAGGACGAAACACGAATGGCGCTCTTTGGTGAGGAGCGTTGGAACGTCTGGGATGTGCGGAAGCGAATCGGCATTGTGTCGCACGATCTCCAACGCGACTATCTGATCTGTGCTGAAGGATTGAACGTCATCCTCTCTGGGTTTTATGCGAGCAACGACACCTACGAATACCAACAGTTCAGCAAAACCCAGCTGACCAGGGCGTATGAGGTGATGCAGGAATTGGGCATTACGGATTTGTCTGGTCGCCGTTTCGGCCATCTCTCCACCGGTGAGCAGCGACGGTTTCTGTTGGGCCGGGCGCTGCAGCATGACCCGCCGGTGTTGGCGCTGGATGAACCGACAAGCGGCCTCGATCTCAAGGCCTGCTTTCAGTATCTCGATCTCCTGCGTATTCAACTCACGAAAGGAAAGACCGTTCTGCTCGTGACGCACCATCTGCATGAAATTCCACCGGAGATCAATCGCGTGATCTTCCTGAAAGAAGGGAAGATCCTCGCCGACGGCCCGAAGCGAACACTCCTCACCAACGAACCGGTCAGCCGGCTCTTCGACAGTCAGATCACCCTCGTTCAGGCCAACGGCTGGTATCAAGCCTTGCCAGGGTAGGAGCCGTCGCGTTCTTTCCCTCGCCAAACCTCCGCTTCTTTTGACGAACCTTGTTTTGAGCGATAGGCTTCAGCTGCGGTAGTTGCTTAAAGCAAAGGTATACGTGGCCGAGGATCTATTCAAACATCAATATATGCAATGTCTGGTTACACTGCTTGGAAAAGTGTATTCCGGTATTTTCTGTCGAAGATGAGACCGGGACCGTTGATGCAAGCTATGCCGCGCTCTGCCAGATGGGATCGGTTATGCTCAAAGACGGTGATCAGGTGATGCTCGAAGGACACTTTCTGGGGACGTTGGATGTGAGATTGGTCACAAAGCGATGAATGTGTGTCCGTCTGTATGTCGCAGATTCTGAAACTTGAATCGAGACGAGTATCGGGGGATGCTGCTACTTTTTTCGAAGTCCAAAAAATGTTCCGGCGCCGGCGGCGCCCGCTGAGGGGAGATAGCCGGTCAGCACGTCTTTGAAACCCTGGGCTTTGCCTCGACCCCAATCAAGGATATGATTCACATCTGCTTGGATCAGAGTCCAATCCAAGTGAATCCAGCCGGTGGTTTTGAGGATGGCGATGAGTGCCGCCAATGAGGCAGCAACCAATAGGGCGAGCTTGACGGTCTTCCTGACTGCCCATCCGAGTAAGAACCCTCCCAGGAAGCTGGCTCCCCCATTGGCGAGGACCGGCGACATCAGGTCGGTGAGCCAGGCGCCGACTCCGGCGGCGGTTGTTGCACTGGCAGCAAGAAACGATTTGGCGGCCCAGGGAGGGTCGGAGAGTATTGGTGCGAGTGTTTTCGCAAGAAAGCTGCTCTGAGGTGTAGGCGCTGGGGTGTTCATAGCCGTTTCGTGTCAAATGTGTTGCAGACTGAGGGGTCGCCGGACTCGAGCCCACGCTTGAGCCAGGTCATCCGTTGTTCAGATGAACCGTGGGTCCAGCTTTCCGGCTGGACATGGCCACGCGACATTTTCTGCAATCGATCGTCCCCGATGGCCGCTGCCGCACGGAGCCCTTCTTCGAAATCGCCCGGTTCGATCACGTTCCGTTCGCGCTTGGCGTGATGCCCCCAGACGCCGGCATAGCAATCAGCCTGGAGTTCCATTCGCACTGACAGGGCGTTGCCTTCAGCTTCGGAGGCCTGTCGCTGGAGGCGGTGCACTTTTTCCGCGACGCCGAGCAGGTTTTGGACATGGTGGCCGACTTCATGGGCGATGACGTAGGCCTGGGCAAAGTCGCCCGCTGCGCCGAGTCTATGCGCCATCTCGTCGAAGAAGGCAAGGTCTAGATAGACTCGGTGATCGTTTGGGCAATAGAACGGACCCACCGCTGACGAAGTCGTGCCGCATGCCGACTGGACGGCACCAGAAAAGAGCACCATACGTGGGTCTTCATAGCGTGGACCGAGGAGCGTGCGCCAAGTCGTTTCGGTGTCGGCTAGAACGACAGACGCGAACCTGCCGAGTTGGTCTTGAGGGGCGCCGACTGGGCCTGACTCTGATGGGGCCGAGGGAGCCATTGTCTCGGTCACACCCTGGACCCCGGTGATCATATTGAAAACAGTCAGCGGGTTGGCTCCGGTGAAATAGCTGACGGCGAGCACCAGTACGATCGTACCAATGCCGAAGCCCCCTTTCCCTCCGAGCCGGGCCGGGCCCATACCGCGACGATCTTCGATGTTGTCGCTTTCGCGTTGATCTTCGATACGCATAGGCGATGTCTTTCATTCTACGGAATCAGTCTGATTCCTTCTCCATCGATTGGATAAACTTGTCTGCTTCAGCGATGGAACGGTTCATGTCTTTGACCAGCTGATCGACTTGCGCATCAACCTTGACGAGTTCGCCCTTGATGGCCGCTAGCGCCCGGGCGTTCAAGTTATGTTTCAGGTAGAGGACTTGGTCTCGCAGCGGTTTCAGAACCGGTTCAATGCGTTGTTCAGCCCGTTTCATCGCCCCCAGCATGTCCTTGTAGCGGCTCTTGGTTTGGGTGAGTTTGGCTTGGCTCTTCCGCCGCAGATCGGCATTTGAATATTGGCCAAGCTCCGTTTCCCACTCGGAAAAGAGCGCATCAGCGACGCTTTCAACATCGGCGATCTTTTTTCGAACGGTTTTGGCACCGTCTTCGCTGTTCTCAAGTTCGCCGTTTAATTTCTTATAGGTCAATTCCAGGTCGCCGCCGTCATAGGAAACCACTTGCCCGAATTGCTCCAGGGTAGTTTGAATTTCTTTTTTCGCGTCTTCCTGTGCGTCTCGCGCTGATTTGACACGGCTGCTCAGGATGTCGCGTTTGGCATAGCCCATCTTCTCCATGGTCGCCATATAGGCCTTGTCGCAAGCAGAAAGGCCGAACGGCATCACGAGGAGCATGATGGCAAGAACTATCTTCAACATAATGACCTCTTCTCCTGGGCTGTGGCCTCGATGAGCAGGTGACGCTGAACAGTCACCTTGGGAATTCGTATCATAACTGAAGAATGCACAGGGTGAAAGACCTTAGTCCGCATTATTCATGAACGCTTCTACTCCAACCGCCGATACGCCGCTGTGACAAGCCTGGCCGTGGTTTTCTGAGGAAGAGACCGAAGCTGAGAGCAATGATGCTGGGCCAGATCATCGAGAGAGAGCCAAGAGCGAGGACAAACACCATCGCGGCCACTGTGTCCTGGGCAAGTTGGCTTTTGGCTGGGGGCATACACTCTCTTTTCCTGGCTTGCTCTTTGCCTGAAAACGCGAGCAGTGTTGGTTCTATTATTCGTATGATATCGCCTACGGATACCTAATTAGCAACTGAGAAAAAGACCTACTAACAGTTAGGGCTATTGGCAGGGTGACAATAGATACAGTTCGACGTCCACACCGAAGGCGAATTAAAGGGGTCGGGAGTCTTTAATTGAAAAAGTTCGTCTGGACGATCGTACTTGGTCGGGTCTATTCTGAATCTATTGGTTTCGTCCGCGAGAGATGACGTCGACTCTGTGCGATTGACGTTACCGTAGTCTGCTTTGTCGGTGCTTCATAGGTGTTAAGACGAAAGAGGCTGCCCGGGAGAGCAGGCAACCTCTTTGGAACATCAGGCGGCTTTTGCGGGCTTCTGAATCTGCCTTGTTGCTGCGGCCACGACGCTGTCTACCGTGAACCCGAATTTCTTTTGGAGTTCTTTGAGGGGAGCCGAGGCGCCAAACGATGTCATACCGATGATCTCGCCTGTCAGCCCGGCATACGTCGCCCATCCAAACGTGGAGGCCTGTTCCACGCAGACCCGTGCCGTGACGGTTGGAGGAATCACGCTGTCGCGGTATTCTTGGGATTGATGCTCGAAGAGTTCCCAGGAGGGCATGCTCACCACGCGGGCTCTGATCCCTTTTGCCTTCAGCTTCTCTCCTGCCTCAAGGCAGAGTGAGACTTCACTGCCACTGGCGAGGAGCAGCACGTCCGGCTTTCCTCCTGGCACGTCGGCCAACACGTAGGCGCCTTTCGCGACTCCGGATGCGGCGGCATATTTGATCCGGTCGATGGTCGGGAGGGCCTGGCGGGTTAGAATCAACGCCACAGGCTCGTGCTGCATCTGCATGATGACTCGCCAGGCTTCGGATACCTCATTCGCATCGGCGGGCCGAAGGACGATCAGATTTGGTATTGCTCGGAGCGAGGCCAGTTGCTCGATTGGCTGGTGGGTCGGCCCGTCTTCACCGACACCGATCGAATCATGTGTAAAAATGTGGATGACGGGGATTTCCATCAGCGCGCTCAATCGGATCGCGCCCCGGCTGTAATCGCTGAAAATCAGGAAGCCGGAGCCATAGGGGCGCACTTTGGAGAGCGAGAGCCCGTTTAACACGGAGCCCATCGCGTGTTCCCGAACGCCGAAATGCAGGTTGCGGCCGCCTCGACTGGTGGCAGTGAAATCGCCGGCTCCCGCGAAGGTTAAACGGGTCTTCGTAGAAGGGGCCAGATCGGCCGACCCTCCGAGCAGCCACGGGACATGTTGTGCCAGGGTGTTGAGGACCTTGGCTGAGGCATCGCGCCCGGCCACGCCTTTGGGATCCGCAGGGAACAGGGGTAAATCCTTATCCCATCCCTCAGGCAGTTCGCGCTGTTGCATATGAGCGAGGTGACGGGCGTACTGAGGGTATTGCTCCTTATAGGCCTCAAACTTCGCCATCCAGGCCGCGTGCGCGGCTTGTCCTCGCTGTCCCATGCCTTGCTGGAAATGTTCGCGGACGCCATCCGGCACCAGGAACTTCTCCTGTTCCGGCCAGCCGTAGTTCCGCTTGGTCAGCCTGATTTCTTCTTCGCCCAGCGGTTCGCCATGTGCGGCGTGGGTATCTTGTTTGTTGGGGGAACCATAGGCGATATGGCTATCGACGATGATCAACGTCGGGCGATCCGCTTCCTTGTTAAACGTGGTCAAGGCTCGTTCAAGCATGTCGAGATCGTTGGCGTCGCCAACCCGGGTGACATTCCATCCGTATCCGATGAACCGGGTGGCCACGTCTTCACTGAAGGCCCAGTCCGTGTTGCCTTCGATCGTGATCTGGTTGTTGTCGTAGATCCAGCAGAGGTTGGATAGCTTCAAATGCGCCGCCAGGGACGCTGCTTCTCCTGTGACGCCCTCCATCATGCAGCCGTCTCCACACAGCGCGTAGACGTTGTAGTCAAACATGTCGAACCCTGGGCGATTGAAGTAGTGGGATTGCCACTGGGCAGCGATCGCCATCCCAACGCTGGTGGCAACCCCTTGACCGAGCGGACCGGTCGTGGTCTCCACGCCGGAAGTCCAGCGGTATTCCGGGTGGCCGGCGCACTTGCTCTTGAGCTGGCGAAAATGTTTGAGGTCGTCCAGCTGTACCGAGAGCTCGCCCAGCCGTTCGTATTGAGGATTGACTGCCTTCACTCCGGTCAAATGCAGCAGCGAATAGAGGAGCATGGAGGCGTGTCCCATCGACAGCACGAACCGGTCCCGGTTCGGCCAAATGGGATCGTTCGGATCAAATCGTAGGATTCGCTGCCAGAGACAGTAGGCCACCGGCGCCATGGCCATCGGTGTTCCAGGGTGGCCTGAATTAGCTTGTTGCACGGCATCCATCGAAAGAGTGCGGATCGTGTTGATGCAGGTCTGGTCGAGTTGTGCGTTCGTCACCATGGCCCCCTTGTTCTAGCGGTGTGGTCCTGGAGTGTTACCGTCGATGGTTCTCTTCAAGTATGTCGGTCGTTTCGATCGCAGGCTTGAGAGATGGCGTGAAGAAGATGTGAGGGAACCACACACGATGGAACAGCTAAACTGCAAGAGGTTCGGCTCCACACAACTCATGAGGGTTAGGTCTTGTATTGTGCATTCACCAGAAGTAAGGGACTGTGGGGCGATGCCAGGAGTTAAGGCGACGATCTTCGTGGGGATATCATAAAAGCTCTGGGTCTGGGCAAGTTCGGTGTGGATGTCTGTCGAGTTAGGAAGCGAGCTTGATGACCGAAAAGTCGTGTGGCTCTTCTTGTTCTGTCCACTTGCAGGGCATGCTACTTTCCAGGGAGAAAGTCGGTGGGGTCTATTCGCGACGTCATTATTGTAGATTCTGGTGAAGCGACGCTGGTGGAAGTGCCGCAATCGTTTTTCAACAATCTGCTCGGCGCTTCTTCGACTTTTGAGTACTCAGCGGAGCTGCGGATCGCTCGGCCACGTCCTGATGGTCGGCCATCAGTTCCGTGTCAGCCAACCGTTGAGTTCTTCCAGATCCGTCCGGGTGAGGGTCCCGCCCCAGACACGTAAAGCCACCATGGATCGGATATAGTCGTAGCGAGCCCTGGCATGGGCAAACCGGGATTTGAGGAGATTCTTTTTCGCTTCCAGCAGCGCCACGATCGTTGACGCGCCCAACTCATAGCCCCGTTGCTGGCCATCCCGGGCTTTGACGCGGGCCTCCACCTCGCGCGCCGTCGAGGCAATGCGTGAGTATCCCGTTTTGGCATTCAGATACGCCGTCCGCGTCTCCCGTTCGATCTCACGTTGCTTTTCCATACGCTTGTACTTCACCATTTCAAAGCGGGCGAGGGCTTCGCGTTCTCCGGCTTTCATGCTGCCACCAGAAAATAAGGGCACCGTGAGCTGCAGTCCCAAAGTCCCGACCGTGTAGGGGTCCAGCTGCCGGTTATCGAACCCGCCATTCTTGGCATAAATGCCGGCCATCTGCAGGGACAACTGGGGGAGATGATTGGCCCACTGACTGGCAATGGCTTTGGCGGACGCGTCCATCGCGTGGTGCAACGCGCGGATCGCCGGATGACGCGTGACCGCGTCGGCCACCCACTGGTCGGACTGTCCAGGCACCGGTGGCAACTCCTCTTTTGTGAGTCGAGCTAGATCGGTCACCGGCGTTCCAACTACCTCCCGTACCTTTTCCAAGGCGATCGCCTTCGCATTGTGGATTTCAAGTTCGCGCGTTTTGAGCGTCTGGTAGTAAGCCTCCACCTCGTAGAGATCGGTGACTTTCGCCATGGCGCGCTCGTACAGACGGCGGATCCGCTGCATCTCCCCGTCGGTCACGTCCAACTCGCTTTGCACATAGCTCGCTTCATCATGGGCCAGCAGGAACTCCAAGTAGCGATCGACTAAGTCGGTGGCGAGCCCCATGCGGGCATTTTCCAAGTCCTGCTCCGCTTGCTTCACGGTCAACCCGGCTCCCTCATAGGCACGATAGGAGGCCAGGTCGAACAGCGCTTGCCGCGCCTGCACCACACCGCGCAATCCCTGATATTGCGCGGTGAAATCCGTGGTCTGTCCAGTAGATTGGTTCTGGCCTTCCTGGGTTAATTCGTTCCACGTGATGTTGCCGGTGGCCGATACTTGGGGCAAAAGTTTGCTGCGTGCCTGATCCTGCTGGGCTTCTACCTGCACGACAGAATACTGTCGGCCCATCACGACTGGATTGGTGGCCAGGGCCACATCGTAGAGCTGCAGCAACGTGGCCGGTGGCCCATCGGCCGCCTCGGCCGTCGGGCTGAGAAGCATTAGTGTCAACACGAGAAGGACGAGATTTCCCATTGTCATCGACTCCGCTCTGTGCGTGGTTGTCAGGACACCTGTCTAGATTGGAAGGAGATCGGGTCGTCTCTCCGCTCAATCCTCGAGAAAGGCGCGTGTGAAGGTGTCGGTCAGGGGCTTCATCAAATACTGCACCAGGGTTCGTGCCCCGGTCTTGATGAGCACCTCCGCGGGCATTCCCGGCACCAGTTCAAGGTTGGCATCTCTCAAGGCCTGAAGGCCACTGGGAGAGACCTCAACTCGGGCCAGATAGTAGGCGGTCTCGCCGCTGGTGCTTTCTTTGGTGTCCCGCACAATTCGATCCGCTGAGAGACTGATCAGTGTTCCGTCGATGGTGGGCACATCGCGGGTCTTGAACGCGCTGAACCGCACCTCCGCGATCTGTCCCACCGTGACCCGATCAATGTCGATGGGTGCGACTTGGGCTTCGATGATGAGCTTCTGATGTTGCGGGACGATGTCGAGTAGCCGGCCACCCGGGGGGAGCACGGCGCCGATCGTATGCACGGCCAACCCCAGCACCATCCCTGAGACAGGGGCCTTGATGACGGAGCGGTTGACCAGACTTTCCAGCGACTGCACTTTCTCGCGCAGTTGGAACAATTCGGCCTGGACGTCACTCAACTCTTTGGCGACTTCCCGTTGCAGGTCTTTGTGCAGCTGCAAAATCTTGAGTTCGATCTCTCCAATTTGCAACTCGCTCGCCGCCATATCGGACAGCAGTTGCCCGCGTTGGCCTTGGGGCACCGGTCGACTACACATGGGCACACTCCTTTACGATGTTTGTTCCGGAACGACCGGCAGGACATGCTCCAAGCGTGTGCCAGTCGCCGGCCTTGGTGGAGACACCGCGGGCGGCGGTTGGGCCATGGCCGCCAGGACCTCTTCACGCGATCCATACCGGGCCAGTTTTCCCTGTACGATCAGTGCGATCTTCTGCACCGCCTGGAGCACATTTGTGCGATGCGTGACCACCACTACGGTACAGCCGTCCCGTTGTAAGTGTCGTAACGTGGTCATGAGGGCAGCTTCCCCGGCCATGTCGAGGTTTGCATTGGGTTCATCGAGGACCACCACGCGTGGCCGTCCGTAGATCGCCCGGGCAATCCCGAGGCGTTGCTGTTGCCCGGCTGAGAGGGCGACGCCGCGACCAATCAATGGGGTGTCGTAGGCCTGCGGCAAGGTCAAAATCATCTCATGGATCCCCGCCCATCGGGCCGCTTCGACTACACGGTCCGCCTCAATCGAGCCGAATCGCGCGATGTTCTCCGCAACGGTGCCGTCGAGCAATTCCACATCTTGCGGGAGGTAGCCCACGTATTGACCAAGCTGGGTCCGATCCCAGTTGTGGAGGTCTGCGCCATCAAGGCAGACCCGTCCGCGCGCTGGAAGGTACAGGCCGAGGATCGCCCGTGCCAAGGTGGATTTGCCGGCTGCACTGGGTCCGATGAGCGCCACCGTCGTCCCAGGCTCGATCATGAGGGTCACCCCGTTCAGAATGGGCTCGTTCCGACCCGGCACCGCGATCACGAGGTCCTCCAGTGTGACCTGCCCCCGTAATGGCGGTAACGACATGTGGGCGGCGCGTTCGGGGATGGTTCGGAGCAGCGTATCCAGCCGCCCATAGGACTCGCGCGCCCCGAGAAACCCGCGCCAGCCTGCAATCATTTGGTCGAGCGGCGCGAGCGCTCGCCCCAACAGAATGGACCCGGAGATGACCAGCCCGGGAGAGATCGCCTTTTGGATGGCCAGATAGGCCCCCAGCCCCAACACGAGCGATTGAATCGTCAGCCGGTAGGTCCGAGCCAGGGCGTTGATCAAGCCGGCCTTGGTGCTGGCTCGACTTTGCAGTGTGAGCACCTGCATCTGTCGCGCGGACCAGCGTGCTCGTAAGCGGGGCAGCATCCCCATGGCCTCCACCACTTCGGCATTGCGTATATTGCGTTGGACGAACTGGGTGGCCTCGATTGATTCGCGGTTCGCCTCCGCCAGATCAGTGCGGGTCGCCAGCTCATTCCACCATGCGAGCGCCGCCAACAGAAGCATGGACAGGACCGCCACAATCCCGAAGTAGAGATGAAACAGGAACATGAGTCCGACATAAATCGGGATCCAAGGCGCATCGAAAAAGGCCAGCAATCCCGGGCCGGTCAAGAATTGCCGGATCTGCAACAGATCGGTCAGGGGGTGGGCTGTGGCGATCGTTCCGCCGCTAGTGAGGGATTGGGTAAAGATGGCGTCAAAGACCCGTTCCCCGAGGTGCTCATCGAGGCGGGCACTCGTCGCGACCATGATCCGTGACCGGATCCATTCGAGTCCGCCGAGCACCAGGAAGAGAAAGACGGTAATAGCCGTGAGCATCAGCAGCGTCGACTCACTGCCGCTCATTAGCACCCGGTCATATACGGCGAGCATGTAGATCGCCGGCACGAGCATCAGCAGGTTCACGAACAGGCTAAAAAATGCGGTGGTCAGGAAGGACCGACGACAGGCTGCTAAGGCCTGTTGCAGATCGGACGACTCACTCGTCAGAGGTGTCATTGGGGTGGAGAGATTTGGTTTCATCATGGTTATCGTAAGTTCATGGAGCCATGGTGGAGCAGCAAAGGCCTCTTGCGTGTGATTAGCTGTATGACTCCGTAGTGATAACGTCCAAAATTTGGCTACGTATGTAGCGCATCGTAGCGAAGCTTTCAAGCCATTTAGCTAGGCTCTTTGACCTCGACTCTGGTCGTTTCGGCTCATATACATAAGTCCTATTCCCAATGGAATGGTAGTGGGCTCCCTTATCCCACTCTCACTCGATGCGAGGCGCCCCTGAACAGGGGCGCCTCGCGTGACGTCACGAGTCTTACAGGATAATGTCGGTGACGTGTACCGCCGGAGCCCCGGTTAGCTGAATCTGGAACTCCGCCGCTGCATCGTTATCAATATTGCCGTTCAGGACCCCGCCGGAGTACCAGACGTGTCCCGCCGTATGAGGCCCCCCAAAGATAAAGTCCTGGTTGCCGGATTTTGTGACATTGGCATCGATCCCCTTCAGATCGATTTTGTCGCCGATCCCAGACCCATTACCCTTGAAATCGGTGATGACATCCCGCCCTGCACCAGCTGGGCTGTCGCTGACCGACTTGTACACGAACTTATCGTGCCCCGTCCCCCCAGTGAGCGTGTCCTTGCCGCCGCCACCGATGAGCGTGTCATTGCCAGCCAGGCCCTTGAGTACGTTGTTCCCGCTGTTGCCGGTGATAACATTGTGATTCCCATTGCCCGTGCCATTGATGTGTGCAGAGCCGGTGAGGGTGAGGTTCTCGATCCCCTTGTCCATATGGCTCAGGACATAGCTCACGGATGACTTCACCAGATCTACCCCGCCTAGGGCATCGTTATATTGTTCTGCTGCCTTATCATCCTTGTGGTTCACAATGTAGATATCGTTTCCGTCGCCGGCGTCCATGGTGTCAGCTCCGCCCTTCCCATCCAGCGTGTTCTTGCCGCTGTTACCTTCGATGAAATTCTTATTATCATTGCCGGTGCCATTGATATTCCCAAAATCGGTCAGGTGGAGGTCCTCAATCCCGAAACCAAGTTTATGGGACGCGGATGCGTACACGACGTCATGACCGCCCAACGTATCGTTATAGAACTCCGATGTCGTATCGCCCACGTTGTCGACATAGTAGATGTCACTGCCGTCGCCGCCGTGCATCACGTCGGCCCCGGTCAGACCATCAAGAGTGTCATCATCTGATGTGCCGAAAAGGGCGGGGAAAATAACTCCATTATCATCAAAAATGGTACCAGTAATGTTTGCCATCATAACCTCCTATATTGGTGCGTTCTCCCAACCGGATCATCCGGCCAGGGTTGTCGAGGGGGAACGGCTCCCGAAAGTGCATCATCCACCCTCATGAATTTGAACCGGTTCACGATTTACTCCTGCTCTCACTGCGCACCTCGGCTTTCTCCCTCCTTTCCTTCTTTCCATGCCGCTGTGGTCACGATGTTACGTCCAACGCCGATGCCTGCCCCCGCTCGGATCACCGAGCCAGTGTTCGACACCACTCGCGGCTGCGTTCATCTGGAAGCGCTCACCCGAGCGACCATTTGAAATAATGAGGCTGCCTCACCATTGTGGGTCGCCATGCGTTCAGTGGTGGCAAGCGACTGATGCCTGGCTAAAGCAAACGCGATGCCAGCCTGAGACCAGCACACAGACAAGCTCGCTCGATGTTCCAATCGTACGTATTATCAACAGCATCTGAACTGCCTATCGAGTTATACGTAGCTTCCTACTCATGCTGCGTACCGAGGGGGTGGATCGGAATCGATTCCATGGGTGTATCGAATCAGATTCCATGGAGAGAGTTCGTGGAGGCATCAAATCCCAGTCACGAGGCAGGCCATGCCCGGTAGCGCATGATGGCGGCAGTGCGGGCGTGGAAGGGGAGTGGTCTCGGGAGGTGTGTGAAATCACGATTTGCGTCTGCCTCTGTATGGAACTCTAGGTATTGACAGGACTCACTCCTGTACGTAGTCTCGCGTCAACGAGGCGCTGTGTGCATGTTTCTCCAGATCGTTGTCGGGCTGATGCTTGGGTATGCCGTTGTTTCACTCCTGGAATCTCTCGTTCACCGGGTGATCTACCATGCGGGACCTCGAACCCGTCGGCTCTGGGCACAACATCCACGGATCAGTGGACCCTTCCGGCACGCCTACTTCTCCCATGGCATCGTCCATCATCGATGGACCTTTCGTCGAGATTTCGTGACGCAATTTACCAGTGAACACGAGAGAGAACGGCTCGATCAGAGCATGCAGGGTCCTCAGGGTGTATTGATTCGGCGAGAGCACTACGGCATGACGCTGCGTGGCGTTGGGATTGTCTGGTTCAATCTGCCGATGATCCCCTTTCTGTTGCTGATTGGATTGGTGTGTGGTCCATGGGTGCTGGTGGGGGCGCTTCCGGCCTTGGCGGTCTATTCCTGCTTGGCCATGTTCGTGCATTCCTATTTACATCGACCGCATGATGCGGTTGCTGGGGCATCCCCTGTCTTACGGTGGATGCTCAAGACAGGCTATATCCGGTTTCTGCGGCAACATCACTATCTTCACCATCGATACGCTGACTGCAATTTCAACTTACTTCTGGGCGGGGATGTTGTGCTTGGTCGATACCGCGTGCCGACCGCTCAAGATTGGGGTGAAATGTGTCGGCTTGGGCTGGTCGTGAATGAAAGTGGGAAACCTGCGCACTCTCACCTTAGTCATGGTGCATGAGAAGTCTAAGAGCTAACAGACTCTTTAAAATTCCCGCCGAGCATGAATGTCACGAGCGAAGTTGTGAGGCGTATTCTGGGCCGTACGTTGAGCCTGTGAGTGATGCGAGAACGCCGTTTGATAGCCTTTTTGCGCATCCTGTCAGGTGGGCGCGAGGGATGATCACGCTGAGAGGCGTCGGGAATAGCTGATCGCAAGATACAATAACTCTACGCCTTGAAGTGCCACGCCAAACACGAACTCGATTCCCTGTCCCTTAGGTCGACCGCATTTCCCACTGATTGCCCATCACGCCGAGCCGGTTGCGGTTCCGGCTCGGGTCGTCATGTGGAATCCCATCGATACTCATGCGGATGTCGGCATTGACGTGTCCCACGAGATAGTAACTGTGTTCCACGAGACCCTTGACGAGAGGGGTGCAGTCGACCTGGTGTACCTTATTATGCACGTGAGCTGGTCGCGCCGGGCCGTTTGACCCCAGTCGATCCGGATTGCCTTTTGTGAAATCAGAAATGACGAGGGCGGCATCGCCGCGATTGTGGTAGACGCTAACGCTTCTGGCCAATTCGTGTACCCTGGCCAGCGGTTCCCCCTGTTCCAGTGCAGTATCGTCCACGTCGGGTGAACAGAGAAAGATGTGTTCGAAGATGCGGGGTAGCGCATTGCCAGGGGTGAAGGCATCGCACCGTTCGAGAGCGTTCTGTAAGAGGTAGTTGCCCATCGAGTGACAGAGGAGATGGAGATCTTGTTTGCAGAGCGCTTCTTCTGCTCGGCGCAGGCTGGCGAGAAAGTCCCGTACCTTTAGAATGCCGCGGCCGATAGCGTTGCCGGACCCGGCCGCCTCTGACCGATCCGATTTGTAGGAGACGAAGGGGAGTGCCATTCCGTCGGAGGGCCAGGTGAAGAGTACGACCTGCACCTGCTGTTCCGGGTCTCTCTCCGGACTGGCATTCAACATGGTCTGCAGCGATAGAGCCGTCCCGACGGCGTCGGTCCAGGAGACGTTGTAGCCATGGATAAACAGCAGCACATCCGAATGCTGGCGCATGATCGTTTGCAGATCTGAGAACGCTGCCTGCGAGCCCAGCTTGATGTTCTCTTGTTGGTCTTCGGCGACCGACCGGTTGATCTTTTCCCGATAGGCCAGGATGTCGGCGGACTCGGCGCATTTGGCCAGGTACTTGATGAGCCCCTCGCCGTCGCCCTGTCCCATGCTGCCACAGTCCTTCTGGAGAAATTTGGCCATCTTGGATTCATCAACCTTGACGAGGACTCGGCCGAAACGAAGATTCTCGACGCCGTCGTCGCTGAATTTCTTGCCGTACCCATCCGGGTGCCAGCGATCGTCGCCTAGGTGATTGCGGTTGGTCGCGTAGAAGAGTCGTAAGTCAGTCATGATCAGAGCTCCTTCTGTCACGAACGTGAGGTACTGTGGCGGTGTCGGGCAGTGACTGCGTAGATGTGCTTATCGGCTTCGATGGGGAAAGTCAAGGCTGAGTAGCCGATCAATAGGTGAGTGAGCGTTCAGGAGGACTCCCGTGTAGCTCCGTCAGAAGAAACCGCCGAACCCGTGCGCGCGCGTCTCGGGAGGGCTGCCCAGTCTCGTCCTCCCATTTCCAGGAACCAATCAAGGTGCTGTGGGCGTTGGTCGGTTTTCCATCATGCTGGTATTCGTCAGCTGGGATTTCGCCGCTGAGAAACCGTTCGCCAAACTCTTTGCGTAGCGTGTGTTGTTTCGCGGGATCTGACATGCAGTCTGTTTCAAATCTCAGTCCATAAATCTTCGCAGTACTGCCACGTGCGCCCTGAAGGTCGTCAACTGAGAGACCGAGTGATTGTTTGTCCACATCAGTGGACCACCAAAAGGACAGAGGCAACGCCGGTTGGGCGACCACCGCAGCACCAACGTGCGGATTGTCCAGCAGTGCCACAGGGAGGGGGCCGGTCATGCAGTTCCCGATCACGCCAAGTCGCTGCTCATGGTGGCGCCCTCCAATCTTTTGCACCACACCACGTAGCCAGTCAACGATGGGCGTGCTTCCATGAGAGGGAATGCCCCACTCGCCGCCGGGAAAGAAATCAATCACACCGCGAAACCAATAGGCCCATAATCCAGAGGCCGGGGAGAGTGTTCCTTTCTCACCGAACAACAGGGGCACATAGACAGTGAAGTCTTTCGAGAGTTCTTCCGCATAAGCGAGTGTCCCTGGCGTCAGCCCTGTTAGCTCGTGGAGCAGGAGCAGAGGCGGTTTAGAAGTGCTGTCATTGAGACAGAACACCGAATGCGTTATTCCAGCATGTGTGATGGGAGTCTCGAAGCATTCGGTCCAATTCAGTGTAGGAGTGCCTTCTTCTTTCGTATGTGGCGCGCATGTTCCCAACTGCGCGGCTCCACAACCAGCCTGTAAGAGGAGCAAGGCTGTTGCAATTGCGCGAAAGAGAGAACGGCGAGGTGTTTTCATAGCTGTTGTACACCACCAGGGATTACTATGTGTGTGGTCCAAGTCGCAGGTGACCCTGCCGAAGCTTGCCAGCCTTGACGGGCCAAGACAAGCCCGATGTTAGTGAGGCGCATGCAACAGGAGAGACGCGATGGCTCTCCTAACTGCCAAGCAGGACGCACGTCAGTGGTACAGTGGCTTAATCAGAACCGTGATGTCATCAGCAGCAGCGAGGGCTGCTCGCCAACGCACTGACACCTACTGAATCGAGCGGAGCACTTCACGCGTAGTAGGTGTATGTAGTTTGCTCAGTGCATGAGCCTCGATCTGCCGAACCCGTTCCCGGCTTGAATCTAACTGTTCGCCAACCTCGACCAAGGTCATCATTTTGTCGTACCCGAGGCCGAAGCGCATGCGAATCACGGCGTTTTCTCTTGGGCTGAGCGGGCTCAGGAGGCGTTCGAGTTCCTTTTCTCGGTCGAGCTGATGGATGGAGCTGTCCGGCGGGGCTGTCTGATGATCGGGGAGAAGGTCGCCTAAGACGGTCTGACCCTCACCGACCGGTGTCTCCAGTCCGAGTGGTTTTTGAATGGCGGCTAACGTGGTGCGCACTCGTTCTGG
This sequence comes from Nitrospira sp., assembly GCA_005116965.1. Classification (GTDB taxonomy): domain Bacteria; phylum Nitrospirota; class Nitrospiria; order Nitrospirales; family Nitrospiraceae; genus Nitrospira_D. The sequence continues at coordinate 76,923 of SWDG01000022.1, forward strand.
ACGGAGTCCAAGGGTTCGAGCGATGTCCTCTATCCGAGGCGCTTCTCCGAGTTGCAGCTCCAATCGTCGCGTGGCCCGGGCGATGCGACTGGCGGCCTCGCATTGGTGAACGGGCACACGGATTACACGGGATTGCTCGGCGAGCGCCCGCGTGATGCCTTGACGGATCCACCAGGTCGCGTAGGTGCTGAACTTGAATCCCTTGCGGTATTGAAAGCGTTCCGCCGCCTTCATCAAGCCAATATTTCCTTCCTGAACCAGATCGAGCAGCGTGAGGCCGTGTGTGATGTACCGTTTTGCGACATCGACTACCAGGCGCAAGTTGCGCCGGACGAGCTCCTCTTTCGCGTCTTCCAGCTGTTGGCCTGCCGTTCGTATCTCCGTCAGCATCGTGAGGAGTTGCTGACGGACCTGCGGTTCCATGAGGCTGCCCTCTTCGGTTGATCCAGCCCACGCACTGAGAAGTGTGTCGGCTCGATCCAGGGCAATGGCAGAGAGACCGCTCAGACGCCGGATGGCACTGAGCTCTTGAATCGTCTCTTTACGGGAGGTTGGGGAGACAGCGTGAGCCAGTATGGCCGTGGCGTTCTTCAGGGACATCCTGATGCGGCGGGTTCCTTCGTCGATTCGCTTGGCAAGGTGGAGTTCCTCCTTCTTGGTCAATAGGGCTGTACCACGGAAGGAACGGAAATAGAGAGATTCGAGTAGAAAGGGATTCTGTCGGCTTCCACCCTCTGTGTCAGGCCAGACGGTTGGGTCAGAGTCTCCGTCGGGCTCTTGGTCGCATGCGATCTGGTTGATGAGTGCTCCGGAAGTGGCCTCGTCTTGATCGGTAACCTCCAGCTCAATTTTGTCCTCGAAATGAATACTTTCAGAGATCCCTCTTAATTCATCATCCCTCATCGCTAATCTCCCTTCAGCCATCAGACCTAAAGCCAAGGTCCTAAGGCTCACCTACATAGTAGTGGTGGGTAAAGGCTGATTAATGTGTATCAGTATGTCCAATGTTTGTCAAATGAATTAGAATTGAATAATAGATGAAGCGCATATCTTTAATTGTCATTAATTAACATTGGTTATGTTGTTGTCCAACAGACGATGCTTCCCGACACGTGTCGTTGCTGCGATCTGAGGTAATACATCCCAGCAGTATTGGATGATCCCAGTTGAAGACATCATAGCCGAAATTTGAGTCTTGATGGCAGACCTCGTCGAGGTCCGTGAGGCCAGGGAAGTAGATATACAGTGGGGCACCATGCTCGTGGTCCTTTTGTAAGCCATTCCTTAGCCGACACACATCTTCCATTCGTCCACTTCGATCAGCCGAATGGTCAGATACGATGATATCTGGAAGTTTCCGTTGAATAAGTGCATAGGCGCCAAGATTTTCGGATTGCCCGCCATCCGACAATCGAATATTTACATAATCACTAGCTGAATTCCCTGCGCGTCCATGGAAGAAATACAGTGGAAATGGGAGGAGCCTATGGAATACAGCTTCCGACCAATGAATATGAGGATTTGGAATACTTCTTCCCCAATCTAAGGTGAAAAACTTTAGAAGTGGGTTGTAGAAAGGGGGGGCAACCTTTTGCTGTGAATCCAGAAAAGCTGCTGATGAGGTCACTGCCTTCCAGGGGAGAAGATTGCCTAGTGTCTTTGAGGAGTATCGAAATAGTCCAGAGCCAGATCCGTACGGAGAAAACTCAAAGCTTGTCAGTTGAAATGGTTTCTGGCCCGGGTTAAATCCTGCAGAGATGACGTCCCTATTCTCGCCAGCCGTGGTATTGATAATCCACAATGGAATCATGCCGTTCTCGTAGTGTTCCTTTAGCAGGTCAAAGGTCAGCTGAGTTCTTGTCCAGTCCTCATTGCCCTCCGGGCGAGTTTGTTCAGAGCAGGTGGTCTGCGTGCAGTTTGCCGGTGTGGCTCCAAAGGTTCTGACGATCCCATTTTCGTATTTCCAGCGGGACAGAGAGAGAGGGATTTCCCAGTCAAACATGGTGTTGAGAAGGATATTAAGTGGTAGTGACCCAACTGTTAATGCCGTAAGAAGCCCAAAGTCACTCCAGTTGCGTCCTTGGTCTCTGGTTGTTTCTTCGTATCGAAAAGAATCAATTAAAGGTAAGTTTAAGACGAAAATATCTTGATAACCGCGAAGGTGATTCTGATATCGGACTTGGTCGAGTTCAAAGCCTGTTTTCTTATCAGGGTTCTTTTTGTCGCGATAAAAATTGGTCAATGTTGTTTGAGGGCAGTTTCCGGAGGAGCGATTCTCAGATGAAGGTTTGTTCTCAGGAAGTGAGTCAGGGATAAATTCTGCATTGACATACTTATAGGGAATGCAATCGGCAAAGAACTTCTCTGCAAATTCCTTGTGGTCAAACGGCCTTAAGAAGTTGCGAGGGAATTCTGCTGGGTTTAGCAGTCTGGAAAAATACCAGAGCGCAGCGTAGCCGCCCCCAGAGACCGTTGATATGGCATCCACTTGATCCATGATCTCCGCTTCCGTTAACCCTTGGAGCATGCCGATTGAGAAGTCTGCAGCCTTAGTTCCTCCGCCAGCCAATGCGAGTCCTAGGTGGGGAGCAGTTCCTTTACTGTGAGTGCGGTCTTCAATCCCTTGTTGTAAATATTCCGTTTGTGTAAGAGCGCCGGGTAGAGGCTGCGTACTACAGCCACTGACTAGAAGGCAGATGGCAATTAGGACAGGATTGGCATTCTGAAGTGTGACGAGTGGTCTCATCAATAGTGCCGTTCAGTATGCTGCTGTAATTCAAGTTGAGATGACATACGTGTGAAGCGTAGGTTTGTGAGAAGTCCTGTACGGGTCATATTTTGGAATAGAGGAACACTCTTGAAGTGAATCCGTAGTGATCTCTTGTAAAGCGCGTCGTGCTCGCTCAGCCAGGTTTCCAAAGCTCTCACTCCGGTCTCCCGGTAACTGCCTTTTCATCACCATACCTACTGGACATGCACCGTTGTTTCCACTGAGATTGGTGGTAATGATGAATCAGTTATCTTTACCTTATCCGTCATGTTCCCAGTGTTCCCTGCTGTGTAGAGTCCCCTTTGATCAATGGCACCGCCAGACTTGTTGTCAGAAATCGTGAATGTGAAAGGGGGCACACCACCGATAGCAGAAAATTGTAGGGTTTGTCCTTGGGCAACGCTTTGTCCTTTTGGTGTTATATCAAGTGTTGGATAGACTGTGATGGTGGCAATAGCTGCTCTTCCCGTCTTGTCAGATGCTCCGACTGAATAGGTCCCCGGTGTCTTTCCGGCCGTGTAAATGCCTGTCGAAGGGTCAATACTGCCGGCTGTGGCAGTATCATGCATGAGGGTGAATCGGACTTGGCCTTTCCCGCCGGCGACCTCGAATGTCCGTGTGCTCTCAACGGTCATTGCTACACTTTCTGGCATGATCAGAAAATCGTTTTGAGGATACAGGGCCTTATTCAACACCGAATTCACCTCCCGGCGTTTGACAAATTCGCTCGCTGCCTTGCCGGTGGCAAAGAATTGCACGTGGTTCACGCCACTTTGCTCTTTGGTACTGATTACACTGGAGTTATCGAGTGAGGCCACAAAGGACGGAAGTGTAACTTTCCACTCTTTGGTATCAGTTGAGTCTGCTTTGTCTGAACATTCTTTTTTCAAAACTTCTTGGGCGAATATTGGCGGGAAGGCGAGCTCTTTTCGGTTATAGCCCAATTTCACTGTGCTCGGATAAGGACCGGTTGAGCCATCCCAGGCTGCCTTCAAGCCAAAAGAGGTGTCTGTTGCAAAATAAAAGTCTCGAGAGCTCTCATCTTTCTGAAAGGTAAGTGTTTGCCATGCCCATTTCCAGAACGGACGGAGGTCTGGTTCTTTTGACAAACAGAGAGTGGATGGGGCCAGGTCTTTGTGCTCATTATCTGGTCCTTCCGCAAGAATAACGGCAGCCTCTCCGCCTGCAAAGCGAGAAGTGATCGTGGGATCAAAGAATGTTCCTTCCAGTCCGAATGATGCTAGCAGCGGCAATGTATTGTGTGTCTTAGCTGCATTCTGATCAGAGTTCCTTTCGCCACGTACGTCACGAAATGTGGGAACAACGGCCAACTCCCGCCGTGCAATGGTTACTTCAGCTGTAGGCGGCTTGGAATCTATGTCCAGCCCGTAGCTGGTTTTTGTTGCAAACAACAGCCGATCGTTCGTTTCGCATCCTGGGAGAGAGATGCCAACAACGAGCAAGGCGATGCTGCAGTTCCATTTCCTATTCATTGTTTAGGCTCCTTCTTATCCTGTGTGCTCGTATTCGATTGAAAATATCCCAAGTCGGAGGGGTACGTTCCTATTTTGAAATAGAAATAGTCTCTACTTGGATGGGGTTCGATGGTGACTGCGGTGTTTTCTCCAGAAATCAGAATGTGTTCTCGTCGGTCGTAGCCGGCGCTTATTCCCAAGGAACCATTGTCCATCCCAACAGCTATTCCGGACAGGGTCATTCGTTGAACAAGCGCCTGCTTCCCATCGTTGGGAGGTATTGTCTTAACGGAAAGATGCCCGAAGCCAAAAATGTGTTCCGCCCCAGTATCACGGTCGCGGTAATAGATGGCACAACCGGACAGGAGAAACCCAAGGGTGATTAAGAGGGAAATACTCATTACTTCCAGAAGGGGTAATCTGGCTCCTTCCAATTGTGAGCTGCCTTGCATTCTGACTAACTGATCCTCATAAAGAACTTGTTGCCAGGCATGACTATTGACTTATCGCCTTACCCATTCCCGCGTTGTGCGGCACCGAAGCTCACCGGGCGGTCAGCGTGACCGTGAGCAACAGGAGCAACCATCCAATGTTCAACTCCATGTTCAACCACAGTGAGCTACGCATCGAATATCCTTCAGGGTAAAAGCCATATGACGTCAATCGCGTCGCTGGAATCCTGAGGTGCACTGGAATAAGTCCGATCGGTCATGATGGTAATCGATCAACAAACTGTGCAACCTCATGTGGGTTCCTTCCAGCAAAGAACGGGCCAGGATGAGTTGACAAGAACTACGTACATTCCCAAGCATTGTTCAGTTTCCTGATAAATAGCGGCCTGCTGGGTGAATCCTTTTCGATTCAGGGAGTATCTAAATGGATTCACTCGCTCCTCACCACAACTACCGGCTCGATCAGACTGACCTTTAAATTCAGACTACGTACTCAAGCGCGGCGGGATAGTAGCGCCGGAGAATGAGCAAAGAAATAACTCGTTAGGTTAGGGATGTGAAGATCTATCAGGCAGATACAAGTAGCTCTATTGTATATAGAGCTACTTGGCCATTCATCTGCTTTGAATGGGCAATGCAGCTAAGAGTTGTCAGGAGATTCTCGTGAGCAGGCGTCAGCGTGATCGAGAGTATTGCGGACCCACAGACTGATACCATTGGTAAGTCCACATGAGTTTCTCCGGGTCAGTCTGGTATACTCGTTTCACCGAGAGGGGACATGAGATGACGACACATCGAATTGAAGTGAATCCCAAAGTGATGATGGGCAAACCGGTCATCCGTGGCACACGTATTCCTGTCGAACTGATTCTTCGAAAACTCGGAGAGGGGGCCGCCGAGGCTGATCTGCTTGATGCCTATCCCCGGCTCACCAAGGCCGATATCCAGGCTGCCATTGGCTATGCCGCCGACACTGTGGCTCATGAGGAAACGGTGTTGGTTGGTGCTCCTTCCCGCAAACGAGCCAAGCGCTAGTCCGTGCAGTTCCTTGCCGACGAGAGTTGCGACTTCTCTGTGGTTCGAGCGCTCCGGGCTGTCGGCCATGACGTGCTGGCCGTGGCAGAAATCGCGTCTGGTTCTGACGATAGTATAGTCATGGACATAGCCTTCCGTGAGCATCGGGTACTTCTGACGGAAGATAAGGATTTCGGCCAACTCGTCTACTCCCACTCGCAACCATCCAGTGGCGTAATTTTCATTCGTTATCCAGCCAGTGCTCGCAAGGCTCTTCCCAAGGCTGTCGTGACTCTTGTATCAGAGGCCGAGATCGACTTGGTCGGCAGGTTCGTCGTGATGAGTCCCGGTCGTGTTCGCATAGGTGGGGCTGTGCGATAGGGTAGGGTTCAGACGGTGCACCTGATATTAAGCCTGGATCTTGTCACCATGCGTCATCACCGCCATGGGTTTTGCTAAGATGGACATTCATATAGCTGAATCTTACCGTATCTTGGCTGTGGTCAGAATGGATTTGGCTGCCGCAATGCCGGAGAGCGCAGCGCCTTCCATGAAGCCCTGCCACTCGTAAAACGAGTTGGTGTGTTCGCCGGCGAAAAACAGGTTGCCTGCGGGGATGCCCTCCAAGCCAGCCATTGTCGTGAATTGGCCGGGGCGATAGCAGCTATAGCTGCCTTTCATGAATGGATTCGACGGCCAATGTTCAAGATGGGCCAGATACTGTCCATTCACCCGTGTTGCGGCTTCAAGCGTACCTGGAAAGATTTTGTTCAGATCGGTCAGAAACCGTTGGGCTTCAGTCTGTACGGCGTTCGGGTTTAGTCCCGCGCCTCGTGCGCCGCTGGAAAAGTCGGTCAGAATTCCCCTTGTCTCTGATCCCAAGGTCGGGTTCGTCTCCCATGTCGTTTGATGGTTTGTCAGATCGGAATAGGACGTTCCATTCCCTCCAAGCGCGCGCCAGGGACGGCTGGGAAAGCCGATCATCATTTTGGCGTTGGTGCCGTAGCCGAGTTCTTGAATGGCCGTGAGTTGATGGCTGGGGATTGCGAGGCTCGCATCCAGTTCGACTTCACGGAGGGTCGTGAAGGGGATGGTCAGTACAACAACGTCGTGCGTGTGTACAACCGTGCGGTTACTGGATCGGAACGTGAGTTCAATTCGCCCATCGCTCAACTTGCGGACTCGCACGAGTCTGGAGTCATAGGTGAGCTGTCCAGGAAGTTCACGTGTCAGCCCTTCGACGATCCGGTCATTTCCATCCACCACATGATAGCGTTCGTCACCGAACAAGCCGAACGGGGTAAATTGCGAGCGGCGGTCGGCATGGATGAAGAGGAGAAAGGTGAGGCAGCTTTGTTCGTGTGCCGCGAGTCCATACTCAGCCTCGTAGGCGGCAATGATGGCAGCCTTGGCAAGCGGCCCAGCCGGGACGCCGACTCCGTTCCGTCCTTCGAGGTAAGCCAGCAGGTTCGTGCGGTCGAGGGTAACATCGTCCGGTGTATAGGAACTAGCCGTAACTTCTGGCGAGAGGCGATTGAGGTCATGCCGCATCACTGAGACGAAATCGCGAAACTCGGCCACGATTGCAGATTTTGAATATCGCTGTCCTGAGAAATGGTAGAAAATTTTGCCTGGCTGATTGTGGTCATCTTCCAGCGAAAGGCGAAAGCGTTTGGCGTAGCTCAAGATAGTCTTATGAAGGGTGTCAATGAGTTCACCTCCACGTTCTGCGACTTGACCTGGGAAGAAGCCTCGTAACGACCAACAGCGTCCGCCGGCTCGAACAGCTGCTTCGTAGACGGTGGCTGGAATGCCTCGTGTCTTGAGCGTATCGGCGCAAGCCAATCCGGCGAGCCCTGCACCGACGATGCCGACTGAAAGTGAAGAGGGGAGTGGTTTGGCATCAGCCATGCGGAGTGGAAAACCCGTGATCGTCCCGATAGCAAGTGTTGCACCGGTTGCCCCGGCGCCGAGCAGAAATTGGCGTCGGGACATCCTTGCAGAAGTTTGAGCCTGAGTCAGCTCTTGCAGCGCTCCGACGGCATCGTCGGTCGAGCAGCCTTGACGCTCGGCCAGCAAGGCTGCTGTCATTAATCGTGAGAACGAACGGAATGCAGAGGTTCGAGCCATCGGCAAGCCTCCCGGTTGGCGAACGGTCAGGGCGGTATCTTACAGAAGGGTGAGGCACGCGGAAAGAGATTGAATACGAGCGGCGGTACCTATGTTCGATCTACGGAAGGGTCGATCACCGGCCAGAAAAAACGACGTGAGGGAGCGGCAGCTCCCTTATTCGCTTTCAATCAGCACAGGGCGCGATGAGTTGAGTCGCGGCGAAAAATCAGAGAGCACCACGGTCGACTGTTGGAGTTCATCGACCACCGGATGGGAGCCCATGTCGATGGACCCTTTAAAGAACGCGCCTTCTTCCAGTGAAAACGACGGGGAAGCTATATCGCCGAGAAGGACCGCCGGCTTCAGGAGCTGGATCTTGCTGCTCGCGGTGACGTTCCCTTGGATTTTTCCTCTGCAGACAACGGATTCGGCAACGATTGAACCTCGGATGAGCGCATTTTCACCGATCACCAACATGCCCTTGGCGTGGATTTCTCCTTCGATGGAACTATCGATTTGAACGGTGCTGTGAAAATGGACGATGCCTTTGAATGTGACGTCTTTCCCTAGAACCGTAAAGTTTGCATTGTCCGCTTCGAGTTCTCGTTTTTTGTCCCACATGATGGCGATCCTCTTGTAGATGAGCCTGTTCGATCCCTCTGATGTCTTTGAGTGACACAGGCGCTTCATCGTGAGAAGTGGGGGTCGCCGGTGCCTTGTGTCAATGAAAATCGAAGCACAACATACAGGAGTCGAGAGAAAGAATCAAAGGCAGATTTGTACGTATCCCTCTTGGCCGGGATCGAGGGCTATTTCTTGGCGGAGGGGTGTTGCCGAGTTGGTTTCTTTTCCGAACTATTTCAGGTGATGGATGTGACGGTCTTGCCGATTGCCGATCCGATCTTGGGGATTTCTTGTTCGATGTTCTACGCGGCGCTCCGTGCCCCGCGCGCGAGGTCTTCGACGGTCAAGCCTTTGCCACGTTCGGTCTGTGGAGATTCCGCTGATGCAGACCCGCTTCCCCGTACGAGAAGACGGTGCGTCGGATGGAGTATTCAGGTGGGATCGCGTATGATCTGGCGGTTTCGTCACCTGTACTTCAGGGGAGCCAGACGCAATGGATATTGATGTCTCATCTCGGCGGTTGGTCGTTGTTGGGTGTCTCTGTGCCGGACTCGGCGTGGCAGCCGGCGCATTCGGCGCTCATATGCTGAAGGAGATCCTGGAGCCACCAATGTTGGCCGTCTACGACACGGCGACCCGTTACCAGATGTATCATGCCTTTGGCATGGTCTTGAGCGGGTTTGCGGTGCGGATCGGTCGCGACGCGGGAGCGGCCAAAGCCGGCTGGCTGTTTTTGGCGGGAATATGTTTGTTTTCCGGGAGTCTGTATGGCGTGTCGTTATTGGGAATGCGTTGGCTCGGGGCGGTGACGCCGGTCGGCGGCGCGCTGTTCATCGTGGGGTGGGCGGTGTTGGCTTGGCGCGCTTGGCGTGGGTCCGAAGGTTGATGACTAGCCCCATCATTCTTGAATGCAACTGCTGCAACGGTTTCAAGTTTCATGTTTCAGGTTCATGGTTTCCGCACAACTTGAAACTTTAAACCTGGAACTCACGATCGAAGGAAAGAGGGACGCTTCACGAGATACGCTTCACTCACTTCGAAGCAGGGCTAAGGTTGACAGGCAGCCGTACGTTTGGCGCTGATCGGTCCCCATCCTCCCATGTTGTTCACGAACGACCCTTCGATCTTCGCATCGTCCTTGATGAACAGCAGACTGTCCTCTTGGAGCTGGCCGTTATGCTCCCATCGCAAGTAAATGGCATCTCCCAGGATGATGATCTCGGTTGGTGCCGCGGCCTGAGCCGAGACCTGTCCGAGTGGGGGGAACATGACAGTGGACTTCTGTTCTCCATGGATCTGGTGGTTATGGATGATCCATTGCCAGGTTCCGCACAGTCGAGCCCGGCCTTTGGCCTGCCGGATACGTTCCTTCCACCCATAGATGTCCCACCAAGCGGCGGTTGCCTTGTGACTGGCTTCAAGCGCAGCGCGATTGGCAGCGAGTAACAGCTCCGTATTCTTCGGCGGGACTATCACCTGAGATGGTCCTGTTTTCTGGTCTGTCTGGATGAGACGGAGTAGGTCGGAGAGTGAGGTAACCTTGCTGCGGCTCGTTACCCAATCCTGCTGTGTTGCGTGAAGCGAGGTGCTGGTTGTGGAAGGCGTCTCATCATGGGTGATCGAATCAGCAAACTGCCAGACCGCCATTGCTGCCATCAGTTCAGAGATAGATTGAGACAATTCAGCCAGGCCCAGCTCCTTGACCAACTTGTTTGAAAGTCGTTTGGCTCCGACGGCCCCCGCCGCATCGTTGAGACCGAGAGCAGGACCGATGGTTGAGGTGAATAACGCTTGGGCACTCGCATCCGAATCGATTGACGCGAGTTGGCTTCCTTTATGTGAGACGATCTGAGAGAGCAGCATCGGCGACGCGTCTTCCGCTCGGACCGGAGGGGACGACAGGAGGATGGAGATCCCCATGATGATTGCAAGGAGCCTGACAGTGGCATCTCGACGTACGCTGAGCTCTCGGCGGCGATGAGGTGGGCCGGCAAGAATTGAGTGTGCGTGAGTCTGGTTGCGCGGAGACGATGTGCCGTGGGTCATGTTCCTTGGAAGCAAGACTTTAAAAAACTCGCGGTTCGTTCCCAGGCGAGGGCCGAATTCTTAGGGTCATAGGAGGCTGGCTTCATCTCGTTGCAAAAGGCGTGGGCCGCCTCGGGGTAGAGATGCATCTCGACGCGCTTGGCATAGTCGGCGGAGGCGCTGCGTAGTTGCGCGACGTCGTCCTGCGTCACCCAGGCGTCCTTCCCTGCCTGGTGATACAGCACCGATGAAAAGAGGTCTTTCATCAGCTCTTTGGGCGTGACCGGCTTGCCGTAATAGGAGACGGCCGCCCGCAGCCGTTTCCGATGGCAGGCGAAACGGAGCGCATAGGATCCACCCATTCCATACCCGACGACTCCATGAATATTTTTCTTCACGAAGTGGCAGGTATTCAGGTATTCACAGCAGGAATTGATATCCGTGATGACATGCGCGTCGTTCTGACGTTCCTGCAGCGCGGCCGCCACGTCATCGTTGGCGGTTACCATTCCTCCCAACCTGCCGTAGAGATTGGGAATGATCACCGCATACCCTTCACAGGCCAGCCGGGCGCCCACATCCTTCATCTGTCCAGTTAATCCCCACCAATCATGCAACAGGACAAGCCCTGGATAGGTCCCTGGTTGTTGCGGCCAGAAGAGCAACGAATCGATTTGGTGCTCCTTCGGCATTTTGCTCTTGAAGTAGGGGTCAACCATCTGATCGGTGTGCGTGGGGATGGGTATGCCGCTTGGGAAGCGGGCTGTTCCTGTCCCGATCTGTTCTAATGTGAACGGTGTCGCGTGAGTGGTGGACATGGTTGGAATGTGTTATTGGAGCGGCGTTGTTCTCAGCATGATCGTACTATATGAAGCCCCTTCCGGGAATGTCAAATGAGTGCCATTGACTGAATATCCGGCGCCGATTACAGTGACTCCCTTGTAGAGGGTGTGTGAACGAAGATTGCATCGGTGTAGGGTTGATCGGCGTGGGTCGGCATGGGATGCGCTATGCCCGGCACATCGTGCAGGATCTGCCCACCGCTTGTCTCAGGGCCGTCTGCCGGCAGCATCCCGAACAGGGGCTTGATCTTCCCGGAGCCTCCTCGGTTACCGTGTACAAAGAGCCTCAGTCGCTGATCGCCGATCCCCTGGTCGATGTGGTTCTTGTCGTCACGCCACCAATCTATTCCCTGGATATCTGTCGGATGGCGGTCCTGGCCCGCAAGCCCCTCTTGATTGAAAAACCGCTGGCAACCACCGCAGCCGATGCTCAGGCGATGGTCGTCCTGGCTCATGAGGCGGAGGTGCCGTTGATGACGGCGCAGACCCTCCGGTTCGACCACACGATTCAGCAGATGATGACCTTGCGGCATCGGATCGGGCGGTCTGAACGATTGGACTTGATCAGCCGGATCGAGTTCAAACCAACGGCTCCTGACCATGCCGATGGCTATGGCAAGCGGGGAGCCCTGCTGGAAATCGGAGTGCATATGCTGGACCTGGTTCGATTTCTGACTGGTGAAGAGGTATCCACAGTGCGTTGTACGATGGACATCCTCCCGCCGGCTGCGCCGGAAACCACGGCATCCGTTGACCTCACCACTGGAGGAGGAACGGTATGCCGGATCGAAATTGCACGGGTCGCGGCGGGGCGTGTTGGGCGCGCAGTATGGAGCGGCTCTCAGGGACGACTGGAAGCCGATTGGGGCCAGCGCCGGCTCCAGTGTTCTGACGAAACGGGAACGAGTGACTTCGATCTCCCTCCGGCCCAGACGGTCCTTGCCACCCTTACGGCGTTCTTGCAGGCCGTGAACGACGACACACCGATGCCCATCACGGGTGAAGATGGGTTCCGTGCGGTGGAAATTGCCGAAGCCTGTTACCGCTCAGCGCAAGACGGAGGCGCTCGTGTCGCCCTTGATCGTCGCTCGTGAAGCGTATCCCGCGATCAGTTTCGAATTTTCAGGTTTCTCGTTTCAAGTTCGAACAGGAGCTCTCGCGCAACGTGAAACCAGCAATCTGAAACCCTTGCCTGGATGACGAGATACGAACGACGCTTCACGAGATACTCGTGCATCGTGACGTGGGCTATCATTCCGCGACGATGTGAGTATCGGTTTCTTCGACGCCGTCGACTGAATGGATCTTGGTGATGACGACGTCGGACAGCGCGCGTTCATCCTGGACGCTGATAAAGAGGAAAATATCCGGACGGCCGAAACAGGAATGGGCTTGTTCGACTCCGGGCATGCGCTTCAGCGTGGCGACGACATCTTTGGTTTTGCCCGCTTTGACCTTGATGAGAATGTAGGCTCTCGTTGCCATGTGTTCCTCCCTGCTCTAAGTGTGTGATGCCGAGTGTCTATATGCCTGCCCGCGGTGCTGAGTTTCAAGTTGCAGGTTTCAAGTTTCACTGTTTCTAGCCTAATCCTTAACTAGAAACCAGGAACTCGAAACGTACGTGATTATCGTCCCCCCGCTCCCGGCATAGCGTTCCGTCGGGAGGTGTAGATCTCTTCAAACGTGTTTCCACGCGCGGCAAGTGCCGACCGGCTATCTTTTACGAGCTGCATGAGTCGCGTGAAATCATCGACGGACAGGTTGAACTGTCGTAGTCCGGTTGTCAGCCGCTGTCGTTCTTCGACCGCTGTCGGCAGGTCCGCGTCCGCGAGCGCCTCCAGCATGTCTGCGGTCCATCCGCTTGAGCGAAATCTTTCTAGGACTGTTGATGTGTTCTCGCCGTGCTTGGCGGTCACGGCACGGTGCGCGAAATCCTGCAAACCCCCATCTGTGCCTGTGGCAAACGCGGATTGAAGCTGAATGACGGACTGAATGACACGATCAGCTTCTCGGCTGCCCTCAGGTGGAAGCACCTGCGCCTGTTCCAGTGTCGCGAGGACGGCCATGGCCGATCCGACATAGGGAGATGCGCGCTTTGACTGCTGCGTCGGAATTGCAGGGGATTGGTGTTCCGCAAAGGCTGAAGCCTGTTCCATTGGGACGGAGGAGAGCACGAGGCAGAGGCTGACGGCCATGATCAGGCGAACCGGCCATGTGGATAATGGTCGAATTGAAGGGACCGTTCCCTCTGAGGAGTACCAGAAACGCATGGGAGGATTATGACAGAGTCGGTAGGAGCGGTGATAGAGAAGACTTGGCAGCCGGCCCTCTATTGAAAGCTCCGTAGGGACTTCCTATAATTACCAGGTTTGGCTGCGGTCCAGACAGAAAGGCAGTGTGGTCATGCTCGCCAAAGTGAGGAGCGCGGCACTTGTCGGGCTTGATGCGCATCTGGTGGATGTCGAGGTCGATATCTCCGGTGGCCTTCCGCAATTCTCGGTCGTTGGCCTGCCTGATGCCACGGTCAAGGAAAGTCGTGACCGCGTGCGTTCCGCGCTGAAGAACACGGGATTTCACTTTCCCGCCAAACGGATTACCGTCAATCTCGCACCAGCTGGAGTCAAAAAAGAGGGATCGGGACTTGATCTTGCCATCGCCGTTGGGATTCTTGTCGCCGAAGAGGTGATCCCACAGGCGATGGTGGACAAGCGGGTTCTGGTCGGAGAACTTTCGTTGGACGGCCGTGTGAGACCGATCATGGGCGCGCTCTCGTTTGCGCTTGCGTGCCGGGCCGGATACGACCTGCTGCTGCCGGCTGACAATGGTGCTGAAGCTGCGCTGGTGGACGGCATCAGCGCCTATCCACTCCATAGCCTCCCCGAAGCCGTGGAATTTCTGAAGGGGAATCAAGCCATTGTGCCGAGCTGTTCGAACCATGCGTTGCTGGAGTCTACTAGGACGGCGGAGGACGAGGACTATACCGACGTCCGTGGGCAGGACCATGCTAAGCGGGCACTGGAAGTGGCTGCGTCGGGTGGACACAATGTGCTGATGGTCGGTCCCCCAGGTTCCGGCAAGACGATGTTGGCGCGCCGACTCCCTTCGATTCTTCCGCTGCTGGAATCAGAAGAAGCCATTGAAACGACCCGTATTCACAGCGTCGCCGGGCAACTGGCTCCGGACCGGCCCTTGCTGACGGTGCGGCCCTTCCGCGCTCCTCATCACAGCATCTCCGATGCCGGTCTTGTCGGAGGAGGCACCGTTCCGAAGCCCGGAGAAGTCTCCCTTGCGCATAACGGCGTGCTGTTTCTGGACGAGTCTCCTGAGTTCAAACGAGGTGTGCTCGAGGGATTGCGGCAGCCGTTGGAAGATGGACATATGATCCTGACCAGAGCCAGCGGAACCCTGAAATACCCAGCTCGGTTCATGCTGATTGCCGCAATGAATCCTTGTCCCTGCGGATATTATGGAGATCGAACCAGACCCTGTATTTGTACCGTCACTCAGATTCGCCGGTATCGCGCGAAACTGTCCGGGCCGCTGCTGGATCGGCTGGATATCCATCTGGATGTGCCGCCTGTTCCGGTGCGAGAGCTCCGTACCGACCTGCCTGCGCCAGAGGGATCAGTTGCGATCCGATTGCGTGTCGTCGCGGCTCGAGCACGTCAGCGACGACGGTACCAATCCGACGGAATTTATACGAATGCGCAGTTGAAGCCGCGGATGATAAAGCGGTATTGTGGGCTCGATCAGCCCGCTCAGGAATTGCTGGAGCAGGCGATGGCGAGGTTGCGACTGTCGGCGCGAGCGCATGGGCGCATCTTACGGGTCGCGCGCACCATTGCCGATTTGGCCGACTCAGAGAGGATTGAGACCGTGCACATCGCGGAAGCCATTCAATACCGTTCATTTGACCGCAATCCCGAGCTGTGAGGTTTCGGTGACGTCGACGAAAGTCTTTCTGTGGTGGTTTGTGGTGGGAGCCACGATGGCGCTCGCCGTCATCATGGTGCAAGGGGGTGTCAGGGAAGTGATGCAGGCTCAAGGGTCTGTGTGGGAGCTGAAACTTGTTGAGCTGTTGACCACGATCATGGGGGGCGGGTTGCTGGGGGGCTGTATCGCGCTGATTTTGGACCGGATCAAGAAGTCCTAATTCTCTGTAGATCCGAACATAGGCTGAGTATTCACATACCTCCAGCTCTCTATACTGCAAGCCAATATGGATATTGAAATAGGCTCCAATCTCTACAAGAATTCAAGTGGAACCATCGAAGTCGAGGGTGTGCCGCAAATCCAAGTCGCCCGCCACCCCTCAACGGGGATACTGTTGGTGAACTTTGCGCTGTTTGACTTGAATGGCCGGATGCTGGCCAAGGTGGTGGACAGCACCATGATGTTCAACGAACGGCGCGCCTATGAATTGACGAAGACGGATAAGGGTGTGTCAATGAAGGAAGCCGAGTCCGGCAAGATTCTTCTCCAGTTCGAGGTGAAGGCTCCCGATATCGTGTCTTTGTCACGCGGGGAGTTTTACACGATGAAAGGCCATCTCTTCCACGTATCACCGACGGAGTGGAAGCTCGAGAAGCAGCAGAAGAGCGGACTCATGCACGACGCCAAAGGGGGTGCTGTGTCTATCGGCTAGCTGGAGTATGCTGCAAAAGCCCGCCAGCGTCGTTCTCGCCTCGCTCAAGGCCTCAACGTAAGGAAGTCGAAGGCAAAGTACCTATCCGCTCGTATGTGATCGAAGCGAGCGGTTCAAGCGAAGCTTGGTATGTACATCCTCGGCCTTTCGCTCGCTGCGGGCCTTGCCCGGTGAAAGGCGCGTCTTGGCGCGCCGGGGTTGGGCGGGTGAGACGGTGAGCTGTTTCAACATCCTCAGGACCCCCACAGCGCACGTTCATTTCTTAGGGGTTGGTCCGTGATGTTACGATCGGCACCACGACAAGCTCCCCATTTTGTGCATCGACCGACGCGGTATCCCCATCCCGCAACTCACCTTTGATCAGCAACTTCGCGATCGGTGTTTCTAATTCCTGTTGAATGAGGCGTTTGAGCGGTCGGGCTCCGTAGACCGGATCATAGCCACGTTCTCCTAAATGCTTGAGCGCGGACGGGCTGATCGCTAGGGGAATCCGCCGCTCGGCTAATCGATTGCGGAGACGTTCCAGCTGAATTTCTACGATCTTGATCAAGTGTTCGGTGCCGAGTGGATGGAAGACCACAAGTTCATCCACCCGGTTCAAGAACTCCGGGCGAAACTGTTGCCGCAGCTCGCCCATCACCAGCGTCCTCACTTGCTCATGGGACGCGCCGCGTTGCTGTGCCTCGAGAATCTGAGGGCTGCCGATGTTGGAGGTCATGATCAACACGGTGTTCTTAAAATCGACTGTGCGACCTTGCGAATCGGTCAGTCGCCCATCATCCAGCACTTGCAGCAAGACATTGAAGACGTCGTGGTGCGCTTTCTCGATTTCATCGAATAGGATCACTGAGAATGGGCGCCGCCGAACAGCTTCGGTGAGTTGGCCACCTTCTTCGTACCCGATATAGCCGGGAGGCGCGCCGATGAGGCGGGCGACCGTGTGCTTTTCCATATACTCGGACATATCGATTCTGACCAGATTCCCTTCATCGTCGAACAGAATGGTCGCCAGCGCACGGGCCAATTCTGTCTTCCCGACGCCGGTGGGGCCGAGAAACAGAAAAGAGCCGATCGGGCGATTCGGGTCTTTGATACCCGATCGCGCACGCAGCACGGCATCCGCAACGGCTCGGACTCCTTCCTCTTGTCCCACGACGCGTTGATGCAGCAATTCCTCAAGTTTCAACAGTTTGTCGGTTTCCCCTTCGAGTAGACGAGAGACTGGAACACCAGTCCAACGGCTGACCACGGCGGCAATCTCGTCTTCATCGACCTCTTCTTTCAGCAGCCGTGTTTCATCCTGCTTCTTTCCCAAGTGCTGCTGCTCCTGTTCCAGTTCTCGTTCTAACCGAGGCAGTTCTCCGTACCGAAGTTCCGCCACGCGATTGAGGTCGTAGGCCCGCTCGGCCTGCTCGATCTTGAGCTTGATGTCCTCAATCGCCTCACGTGTTTTACGGAGTCGGGAGACAGAGGCCTTTTCTGATTCCCACCTGGTTTTCAGGGTCTGTAAGTCGCGTTGTTTTTCGCTCAGCTCCGTTTCGAGGTCGGTCAACCGGGCGGCGCTGGCCGGATCCTTCTCTTTCCTCAACGCTTCCCGCTCAATTTCCAGCTGGAGTACCTTGCGTGACACTTCGTCCAACTCCGCTGGAAGGCTGTCGATCTCGGTCCTGAGACGAGCGGCTGCTTCATCGACCAGGTCGATCGCTTTATCCGGAAGAAACCGATCTGAGATGTATCGATGCGACAACTTTGCCGCGGCGACGAGCGCGCTGTCCTTGATCCGCACGCCATGGTGGACTTCGTACCGCTCTTTGAGGCCGCGCAAAATGGATATGGTGTTCTCCACGGATGGCTGGTCGACCAGGACTGTCTGAAAGCGACGTTCCAACGCCGCATCTTTTTCGATGTGTTTTCGGTATTCGTCGAGCGTCGTGGCGCCGATCAGGTGCAACTCGCCCCGTGCCAGCATCGGCTTCAGCAGGTTGGCCGCATCCATCGCCCCTTCGGCCGCTCCAGCTCCGACGACCGTATGTAATTCATCGATGAACAGGAGGATTTGACCTTGAGACGATTGAATTTCCTTCAACACGGCCTTGAGCCGTTCCTCGAACTCGCCGCGAAACTTGGCACCGGCGATGAGCGATCCCATGTCCAATGCGAAGAGCTTCTTATGTTTAAGACTTTCTGGAACATCGCCTTTGACGATACGGATCGCCAGCCCCTCCACGATCGCGGTTTTCCCGACTCCCGGTTCACCGATGAGCACGGGGTTGTTCTTCGTGCGGCGGGAGAGGATTTGAATCACTCGCCGGATTTCATCGTCTCGCCCGATGACGGGATCAAGCTTGCCTTGCCCGGCTAATTGAGTCAGATCGCGTCCGTATTTCACCAGCGACTGGTAGGTGCTTTCCGGGTCCTGACTGGTGACACGCTGATTGCCGCGCACCTGCTGCAATCCGGACAGGAGACGGTCCCGGGTGAGTCCCAGTTTCTTGAGCACCCCTCCTTCCTGAACCATGGC
>SWDG01000022.1:95502-118667 GCA_005116965.1 Nitrospira sp.
ACCGGACACTTCTCGTGCTACAAAAACCGGACAGATGATGTGCTAGCTACACTACGATTACATTTCCTGCAGGCAACGCGACTAGTTCTTGACGTCTTGGGCAATCCCGATTAGGGTACGCACCGGCATGGTCAGTCTCGTGTCAGCTACGCTGCAACTCTATCGACAAGTCTTGTCTTCGACGGGACGTTCGCTCATCCGAAGTTGGGTGACGATGGTCGCGCTCATGGTGTTTGCTCTGCTGTTTGTAGGGGTATCGAGGATCGCCGCTCCGCTGGGGATTGCCGGCGGGTTTATTCTGGGTATGGTGAATGCCTTGCTGGTTGGCGCGACGCTTCGGTTGATTGAGCAGTCTCTTAGCGCCGCGAGGACCATTCAGTTTACGGATGTGACTGAGAGTTTTGGACATTATTTTTGGGATATCATCGGTGTCGGGTTCGTGTTGTGGATTCCGACGATGCTGCTCGATATGGGCATGCAAGCCAATCCGTACGGCCACTTTCTTTCGTCCGCATTTCTGCTTTTGGTATTTATCCTGCTGAACCCGGCCCCTGAAGTGATCTATCAAGTCCGACACGATTCATCCCTTGAGGTCCTGAAGACGTCCTATCAATTCATCCTGGAACATTGGGTCGAGTGGTTTCTTCCATTCGCGATTCTCATTTTGCCGGTGGTGCTTTCTCCCAGCGGCCTGCTGGAGTTTTTTTCGTTGTCCGATCGTGTCGGTCGAGGAGCCGGTCTCGACTTCTTCCAGATTCTTCTGCTCCCATTCACCGCGATCGGGGGGTGGTTGTCCTATGTGGGATTTGATTCTGAAGGACAAGGGATCGTTCTCCTACTTCTCACCCCTCCAATGGCCATGGTCATCCTATTGTTCCGCGGCCATCTTTTTGCTTTGCTCCATGGATCTTCCAGGCGGCAACGTCTCTTTTCTCGCCAGTTTGATACAAGGCACTAGGGTCTGAAGTCACGATAGGGCGTCATCGAGAGGTGTTTCATGGCATTGGTCACTGTACCAACTTGAGCCACTTCTTGGGTCCTTGGGTCATTGATGCTTCTTGGCTTGTGATTCTGAAGTGAAATAGCGTATGTTTTACCCTACACTTAAGTTCTGTTCATTCACGATGTGCTCAGGACATGGTACGGATTCATGCAGCTTTCTATCTTTTGGCGGTTGGTCATAACGTCTCTCATCATTATTACGGTCATGGGAGGAGTCAATATTTATGCGCTCTTTCAGCTTCGGCAGTTGACGGCGATGAGCACGCAGATGGCGTCCTACCATTATCCAGCTGCGGAATCCGCGAAGAGGCTGTTGGGGTCGCTCTATGCCCAACTGAACAGTGAAAAGAAATACCTTGCGACGAGAGATCGCGCCTTTCTGACGAATCTGACTGAAGAGGTTGATGAATTTGAGCGCAATCTCCAGCTGCTGCGGGGGCGGGAAAGCTCTTCTCAGGGGTTAACGCTGCTGCAAAAGACACATGAATTACTCCAGGAGCGGCTGAAGCTTTTTCAGGAAGAATTCGAGACCACAAAGAGGAAGATCCGTCAGATTACTCCGGAGTATGAACACCGACGTGATGGCCTCATGGATCGGATGTCCGCCTCGATTCAGAGCTACATCGATCTGCACGAGGCTCGAGTGAGTGTCGGGGTGACGGAATCTCGAGCCAGCGCGGCCCAAGCAGAGGCTGTCACGGAGCAACTGGTCCTAGTGGCCTTGGTGTTCGGGGTGGGGCTTGCCGGTATCGCCAGCTATACGATTTTGCGTCCACTGCGACAGCTGCAAGGGCATATTAAACAGATTGGGCAAGGCAATTTGGGGGCATCCCTTCAGATCAACGCTCCTGCGGAGTTACGGGAGTTAGTCGATAGCGTCAATTGGATGGGTAGGAAGTTACAGGAAATAGACGATATGAAAACGGAGTTTTTGGCGCACGTGTCTCACGAATTGCGTACCCCAATGGCCTCGATTCAAGAAGGCACACATCTCCTGCTCGATGAGATTCCAGGTCCGCTCGTCCAGGAGCAACGAACCACCCTTCGGATTATGGCCGACAGCAGCCGTCGGCTGATTCATCTGATCTCCACGATTCTGGATTTGTCAAAAATGGAAGCAGGGATGATGGAATACCACATCGTCCCGGTGGATTTCCAACGAATCGGGGAAGTCTCCATCAACAAGGTTCGTCTTTTGGCGGACTCCAAGCATGTGCAGCTGGTGCTGGAAAATATCGGGGAGCGTTCCTGGGTCAAGGCGGATGCATCTCGTCTCGAACAGGTGCTCGACAACTTGCTGTCAAATGCTCTGAAATTCAGCCCTGAGGGTGGTGTGGTCAAGGTGCAGGTAAAACCTGACCTTCAAGCCGGAGTGCTTGAGGTGACTGTTTCGGATACGGGACCCGGGATCGCTCCAGAAGATCTCCCCCATATTTTTGAACGGTTTTATCAAGGGCGCACGAAAGGGAAGCATACGGCGGGGAGTGGGTTGGGCTTGGCATTGGTGAAGAGGGTCGTTGAGGCTCACGGTGGAAGAATTTGGATCGAGAGTGAGAAAGGTAAGGGGGTCACTGTACGGTTTATCCTACGGTTGGCAAAACCGGAAAAGGTAGGGCACGCGTGATTAGGATAGCAGTGTCTCTGACAAGATGCTCTCTCATCATCAGTTCTCTCTTGCTCGTCGGGTGTGCGGCATGGACAACACCAGTACCTGGCTCGCGTCCCTATTTTTCAGCAGAGCCGCGAGAAGTTAAGTTGTTTCAATCGTTTGCAACAAGACAAGAGAGTATGGCCTTAAAATGTGGTGAATCGAATTCCTGCGATCACGTGTACTTTACGCGAGGGTTGCTTGGCCTGTACGAAAGCCGCGAAATTGCGGAGAAATATTTCTGGAAGGTCGTCGCGCTTACTCCTAAGAGCCAGCTGGCTGCGTCAAGCAAAGCCTGGCTGGCGTTGTTACAACAACCTACTCCTGGGAACAGATCATGGCCGGAAGCCGTTTTCAGAGCACCAGTCCTTGTAGAGGTCAACACCTCATTAGCAGTGACCACCGATCGTCTGGTGCGAGACTTGCTTGATCAGGAAATACTCATTCAACAGCTTCGTGCATCCAAGGAAGGCGAATCCGAGACCCTTGAGGCGTTGCAGCGAGAATTGACGGATCGAGATCATAAGATCGAGGCCCTCTTGTCGAAGAAAGATTCGGCAAAAACGTCAGCCGACCCAGCATCGATTCAAACTCTGCAAAAACAGCTTACTGAGCGGGACAGAAAGATCGAAGAGCTTTCTGCGCAACTCGAGGCATTGAAGCGAATTGATCAGGAGATGCGGGAAAAGGTGCGCCCGATACGTCCACCATTGACGACGGTTCCCGTGCCCGGTCTTGAGACGACACCGTAATGAACGGTAGAAGGAATGATGATGATTATGGAAAAAGAAAATATTCTCGTAGTCGACGACGATGAGGGGTTGTTGCATTTATTGAAAATGCGGTTGTCCGCGATGGGGTTTGCCGTTACCCCCTGTACGACAGGGCAGGATGCCGTTGGTGAGGCGAAGAAAACGATGTTTAACTTGGCGATCACCGATCTGCGCCTTCGCGGCGAGGATGGGTTGGAGGTGACCGAAGAGCTACTTCGAAGTCACCCGGGGCTTCCGGTCATCATCCTGACGGCCCATGGGAGTATTCCCAATGCCGTCGAGGCGATGCAGCGGGGAGCGTTTGGCTATCTGACGAAGCCGTTTGATGATAAGGAGCTGAAAGCCACGATCGAGAAAGCACTCGCGCAACAGCGGATGAGCCGGGAGATTCAGCGGCTCAAGTCGCTGGTCAAGGAACTGTACGGACTCGAAAATGTTGTGGCGCGAAGTCCGGAGATGCAACGGCTTTTTCAGCAAATCGCACAGGTGGCCGAGTCGGATGCGACCATTTTGCTGTTTGGGGAAACCGGAACCGGTAAAGAGGTGATGGCTCGCGTCATCCATACGAACAGCCGGCGCGGGAAAGGTCCCTTCGTGGCACTCAACTGCGCCGCCATACCCGAGACGCTGTTCGAGAGCGAGTTGTTCGGACATGTGAAGGGCGCATTCACGAGCGCTCATGGTGCGAAGCGCGGATTGTTTCAAATGGCCAACGGCGGCACGTTGTTTCTCGACGAGATCGGCGAGATGCCGCTGTCTATGCAGGTCAAATTATTGCGAGCCGTACAGGAACGGGAGATCCGAGAGGTGGGGGCAGAGACCTCGGTCAAAGTGGATGTTCGCATCGTTGCGGCGACCAATAAGGACCTCAGTGAGGCGGTGAAGAACGGGACGTTCCGCAACGATCTCTACTATCGAATCTCGGTGGTTCCTCTGTTCATCCCACCGCTACGGGAGCGCCGGGATGATATCCCGCTGCTGGCTCAACATTTCCTCCAACTCAGTGTGAAACGGGCGAACAAGGAGGTGAAGGGATTCACCCCTGCGGCACTGCATCGATTGATGATCAATCCCTGGCCCGGCAATGTGCGCGAGTTGGAGAACGTGGTCGAGAAGGCCGTGGTGATGTCGCGGCAAGATATGCTCACGCCGGATTTGTTACCGGCGGTCAGTGTGTCGGCCGAGTCACCGCTCAAGCCGCTGACGGAGGCCAAAGAAGAATTCGAGCGGACCTACTTGAAGACCGTCCTTCAATTGACGAGCGGAAATATCTCCCGTGCTGCACAGTTTGCCGGCCGGTACCGAGCCGACTTTTATAAGATGCTGAGAAAATACGGCCTTCACCCGTCGACCACGAAGGGAAAGCCGGATTCCGAGATGGGCGAGCTAGAACCAGAAACAAGTTTGACCGAGGCGGAGCGATAGACCTCACTCCTCCGGTCTGGGGTGATTCCTCTGTGGACCTGTCAAGGCCGCGTCTCAGGTGACGCGGCCTTTGCATTTGAAGCAGCTCTCAGCCCGTTGCTTTCGGGTGCAGCGTATCTTCTACAGCCGTGGTTGCCTGTGATGCGTTGTGCCTTTCCCACGTGCCTGATGTCGCCACGTTAACGAGCGTGCCGACGAACTCAAGAAAACGGCGGTCCCTGGGTTGTGTGGGTGGGAATCCCCTATGCGCATGTGATGATTCCCGTGAGAGGTACCCGTCACCCTAGCAAAGCGCCAGGACAGGGGGCGGGAAAACATCTGTCGTGAAGGGATGGTTGTCAGATCGAAAGATGGGATCTACGGCGGGGCGTATCATGTTGCGCCAAGCACGTGTACCGTGGATTCTGGATGGCGATTGGGAGTGGGAATGAAGATGACGAGCGATATTCATCCACCGCCGAAACTCCGATAGTGCAATGAATAGCCGCTAGCACAGAGGAAGTGCGATGTGGAGCTGGCGAGAGGAATCGAACCTCCAACCTGCGGTTTACAAATTATCTCCAGTCCAACCTCAGACAACCTAACCCCACAAGAAACAACAAAAGACGACTCCTCCGATAGGGGGCAAGATGGGGCTAGTTTGTCCTGTCCTGGTAGCAGAGTGGTAGCAGAATCGCTTGCATCTTCCGAGACAATTGCTCCTGAGGAGAGTGACAGGATGACAGTGAGTCGTCAGACGGAGGATTCAGATGGAAGCTAAGGGAAATATAGATCCTGATCTCACAATCGGGAGTTCGTTTCAGTCTGTGGTATAGGCTGCTGAGCGTCGATGAAACCGTGTCTTCTATCCTGTAGCGAAAGCCTCTCAACGCATTCTACAGTCCCGTACACTTTGCCACGTTGAATCTCTGCCTTGAGACACCCCTAATTCTAGGTGCTGATCGTACGATGTTCTGGTCTCGCTGTTCCTCCCTTGGTAGATACCTACACGTGTAGTTACAATGACTCGTGCTGTACGAATGGGACAGCGCGAAGAACCGACGTAATCGTGAAAAGCACGGCCTGGACTTTGCCGATGCTCCTCACGTGTTGGACGGACGCTTCGTCACCTTCGTCGACGACCGTGTCGAGTATGGAGAGACACGGCTGGTAAGTCTTGGCCTGCTTGCCAAGCAGGTGGTGGTGATCACCCACACTCCGCGTGGGCAGGACATGACGCGCATCATCTCCATGAGAAAGGCGAATCGTCGTGAGCAAAAAACCTAAGATCAAGAGCGATCTGAAGCGGCTGGACCGCATGACGGATAAGGATATCGACTACTCCGATATCCCCCCATTAGATGACGCATTTTTCAAGAAGGCCACGATGGTCGCCTGGCCGCCGGTGAAGCGGCAAGTGACTGTACGTCTCGATGCAGATGTGCTTCGCTGGCTGAAGGCCTCCGGCAAGGGGTACCAGACACGGCTCAACTATATTCTCCGTGCGGCAATGGAACATCAGGGGCCGCAGCGACCGCGTGCCACAAAGCGCCGGCGGCCGCGTGCGGCGTGACGCTTGTGTGAGTTATGCACCTATGGCTCGCCGGTAGCTTGGATGAGCGGTTGCCGAAGAGCAGCAGAAGAGCCTCGTTCAGAACGACCGACCGTACATTGCGATAGAGAATCAAATGAAATGATCAGACAGATGTTCTTCGGAAACCATGGCGATGGAGTGGCCACCATCGATCATGGCGACTGCCATTTCGATGTATCGACCGTGGGTAGAGTGTAATGAATTGCAACCTAACCCCACAAGAAACAACAAAAGGCGACTCCTCCGATAGGAGGCAAGATGGGGCTAATTTGTCCTGTCCTGGTAGCAGCGTGGTAGTAGATGAGGGTGAGTAGAGAACTCAGCCATTACAGGCGGGGCTCTCTCCCTCACCTGACCAGAGCCGTCAAAATGGTGGTGCGTTTCTATTTACTCTATTTGCGCGGGAGTTCCCCACCTGGGAGGGTGGGGGTGTGAGCAGGGCGCCGTCTGTTGCTCGTCTGGTGCTATGATGGCCGTCGATGAAACTCCATCGACAGGCTCATGTGGTGTACAAGACTCAGTACCATTTGGTGTGGGTGACGCGGTACCGGCGGAAAATCCTCGTGCCCGGAGTAGCTGAATACCTGAAGAAGGTCCTCCGTAGCGTGCGGGAATTTCACCCCGATTGGTTTCTGGAGGAAATTGGAGTGGACCGGGACCATGTCCATCTGCATATGGCCACTATCCGCAGGGTCGATGCGCCAGACGGTCGAGTTGCCTGGCGGTTTGATGCCGCTGCGCCTTTACGTAGTCCGCCCGATGACCGCACAGGGTGTGAGCGCGGATTGGCCGACCTCGGCAGACGGCATCGCGGCTGTAAAGGTGCCCCAGGCGGCATTTCCGGCGCGGCCGATCGTTTGCAGTGCCGATCGAATTGGAGCGACGGTGGAATTGCGAGTCGTTGAGCCGCCCCCGCGCACGTCCGAGGTTGGCCAGTACGAGCTTTACCGATCAACCAACGCCGCGGCCGCCGCGAGCGGAGACTACCGGCGCATGCGGCTCATTGTGTCCGTCGAGGTCTCGAATACGAGCTGGACACAATGGGCTTGGTTCGACGACGACGTGACATGGGTTACAGACCAGGCTGGTGTTTCAACCCCGGGTCGACCTCGCGAACGTAAAGTGCTTCTTCTGACCGACCCTCAAGCGCCGTCATCAGTTACCTACTACTGCGTTGTTGCTCGAGCAGCTGGTCAGGCAGGCAACCAGGGCCGTTCACTGCCGTCTGCTATTACGGCCATAGACGGTCGCAGGACAGTCCCCAGCGCCCCAACGGGTCTGGGGGTGCGATAAAGGTCCCACAAGCCGTCCGAGAAATAGTCCTCGTCCGACTGTCTTCTTCAGTGCTATCCTGAGCCCCTACGCAGCGACCTGGAGCGCATTCCCTTCGCTGCGATTGTTGACTAAGACGTACGCCTTTCGCTGCTCTCCCACCGCTTTCTTCACCAGCTCCACACAGTCTCGCCGCATCTCTTGCAGCGCTTCCACAATCTTGGTGTACGGTTCTACTCGTTTCTTCGCGGCCTCATAGGACATCTGAAGCGGCGTCAGGAGGCGCACGACTGTAAATGGCGCCGTGAAGCGCTCCTCCATCAGGTGATGCTGCTCCCGTAACGACGGCATGTAGGACCAATGGTTGTAAACATGTGCGACGCCATGATTCTCTAAGACTTTGCGATAGTCAGGACCCAGGAAGCCTGCATTGCGAATTTCAACCGCATACCGAAAGTCCTTGGGGAGTTGGCTGAAGAAGGTATCCAGTCGCGAGCAGAACTCCTCGCTCGACATGCCATGGCGTTGGAACTCAAAAAGGAAGGGGCCGGTGTGGGATTCAAACTTTGCCTCTTGATACGGCGTGAGCACCAGCTCATTGAACAGCTTCGCATCCAGAAACCGAGGATTCTGTTGGCCCGCTTTCACGCCATAGCGGGGCTGCCGCGCAAATTGTGGGATCGTAATTTCCTCCCAGACCTTGAAACACATCTCAAAGTCTTCTGGAATCTGATTCAGATAATGCCGAAGCTGGTTCGCGGTTGGTGGACGGTAAAACGTCGAGTCATTCCCGACCGTGCGAAAGCAGGGCTCGCCCTTGTGAAGATACTGGCAGTATTCGCCTAAACATTCCCGCGCAAAGGTCGTCTTAGCGTACTTCTTCAAATAGACCTGGCCTTGCCAACCTTCATTTTGCTGCACTCGCGTTCATGGTCCTGTACGACAAAACCCTTAATGAAGAAGAAGAGGACTTGGCGTACTACGTGCCTTTCCTATGGACGGCTGGGTTAGGTACTCTGTTTTATATAGTACTATTTGCTCTCCCCTATATGCCGAGCAAAACGTTTGAGAGCTTTAAGGACCCTGAGTTTTTCAGAGTTGTTCTCAATTATGTGCGCCTTGTGATAGGTAGTATTGCTGGGTTATCGTTTGCACTGTTATTTGGTCGCTATATTTCAATGGAGCATCAATTGGAGAAATTGGCAGGAACCCAGTACCCCAAAGGCATGCGACTGGTATTTATAATTATCCTTCCCGTATACGCTCTCGTTCAGCCACTATTCGGAAATTTCCACTTGAAAGAGTTTGGTGATGCTGACATGTTTGCTAATGGGATTTTTCTCCTGTGTCTTCTTGGGAAGGGGTTCTTTTTCTATGTAACATGGTATTTCATAAAGAAGAAACTAATGCACTACTATCTTCACTTGGTACTCAGTACCCATGGTGTACCAAAAAACTTTGACCAATGTTTCAAACACACCACTTAGTCGCCCAATGCTATATCAGATTGCCTCGCTATCGGCGAACCAGTTAGCGAGGCAGACGCCTTAGTGATTCTGGCTTCTGTGCCGCCTGGGAGGGAATTATCAAGATCTCCGTTGAAAGTTTCTGAGCAACCCCATAGTAATGGTTACGCTGCCTTCTTCGTCGATGCTGGCTGTGGCTCGGTCTGTTCGGCCTCAATCCTGGCTATGACCGATGCAATCTCGGCATAGCCTTTCACTCTTCTGAACCGTCCCTCGCAGGCGAGCAGCACCGTGCCGAGCCATCGCTGAAGCATGTGGCTCCCCCGCGTCCGTTTGATATTTCGCTCACTGTGGCGAACCAATGAGAACATACTTTCGATCGGGTTGGTGGAGAGAAGCGTCTTGCGGAGCAACGTTGGTACCTGTACCCGATGCAGGGTCAACAACTCCTCGAAGGCTTCGCCGAGCGACTCTGCCGCCGACTCGTTCTTCGTCCGCAGCCACGTCTCCAACTCCCGCAGCATGCGCTGAGCGTCGGCATAGCTCGTTTGTTCTAACGCCGTCATGAGCCGCCGATG
Source organism: Nitrospira sp. (assembly GCA_005116965.1). Lineage (GTDB taxonomy): Bacteria > Nitrospirota > Nitrospiria > Nitrospirales > Nitrospiraceae > Nitrospira_D. The sequence continues at coordinate 105,240 of SWDG01000022.1, forward strand.
CGCCTCTGCGCGGTAGGGCTTGGCCAGATGCCGCTGGAGATTCCGGCTCTTATGGATGGCACAGCGCTGATGCACCAACTTCTTGCCAAACCGAGCCCGGAGGGCTTTGATCAACCCACTCCCGCCATCCGTCACGAAGAGGATCCGTCGGGCGAGCGCCAAGCCGCGATGTTCGAGATCCCGAAACAACGCTTCGCAGATCTCGTGATTCTCCGAGGAGCCTTGCCAGAACCCGAGGGCCATCTTCTCCCCGGACACGTCCACGCCCAAGGCCACGACAAACGCTTCGCCCCCTCGGTGGATCGTGTCCAGAAAGAGCGCGAACGGCGGGAAGTCCTTCAGGGACCGCTCTTGGAACGCTTTGAGTTTCGCCGCTGTCAGGTCTATCAACTTGCGCGAGATCGCGGTGGGTGACACTCCAATGGCGTGAGCCGCATCGAGGACGGTGTCGGCATACTTCTGGGCTGAGACACCGCGAAGAATCTTCTCCAGCAGTTCTTCGGAGAACGCCCCGGGGTTGCGCAAACGGGCATAGGACTGGAGGGTGACCTCTCCCTGCGCGATGTGCCGTAGCCGGGGACGAGTCACAGGGACCTTCTGATCGCCGAGATAGATCGAGCCAGCCTCATGCGCCCATTTCCGGAATGCCGGGTCGGTGGGATAATACTCAGGCCCGGCGATTTCCTCCCGCTCCATCAACATCACGCTCTCCGCGACCATCCGCCCCATGTCCAGCATCACCGCAGCCAGCGCCTGTTTTCCGGAGCGGATCACACGAACCAGTGTCCCCAGCATCCAGTCAATCCCGGCGGTCGTCTTCAATCCTGCCAGCGTCTGCTTCCGTTGTCGGGTGTCTCGTCGTTTCATCGGTGGCTCCCTCCTCCTTGGTGCCGCGGAGTATCCCACGGCGGAGCCACTCAGCAACATTCAACGAACTTCAGGATAACTCCCCTGGGAGCGCGTTCTTTGAGGTGAGACCATTAAAGAGTACTAGAGCAGAGAACTGATTGTGCCGTGATGGAGAGGTATTGCCGATTTATCCAGGCCTCAGTTGAGTTCTTTAAGAGCATCATCATAGACTCCCAACTCCTGCAAGTTTGTGTGTGCTCTCGTTGTGTTGGATTGTGTGACCCTTCCGCACGGTGGAGGAGTTGCGCCACGTGCACCAGACTTGGCTGGCGACCTACAACGAGGAGCTGCTAGTCGAACCTATGGGTGCCATGCCCCTCCGTAGGTATATCGTGATCTCATGACAACGGTGGAGGCGTGATAAGTCAATAACCCACCAGTGCTCGCAAACACGCGACGCCTCCAATTGCCCTAGGCTGGGCGAGCGCTCAGCACCACGATCCAGAAGTCGTGTCAAAGAAGCCTACGACCGTGTCCAAGGAATTGGGGACGGTACACCGCTGAGCAGTGACCGGTCCAGCCGTCACACGAGCCTCCCAGACAGGCGATAGAGCGACGACGCCAGGGAACAGTGAGCCGCGGAGCGATGGTGTCTGGCTTCGCGTGGCATGGCGTCTCCGGACGCGGCGCCTCAGAGGCGTGGCTACCGGAGTACCTACCCAGCACAGGTTAGCGACGCCGCAATAGAAACTCATCTGACACCGTACCGTGCTGCGAGCTCAGGTGAGTGCCCCTTCGGGCCTGGGGCGTATCCGGCCCCTCAGCCCCCCTACCTTTTCGGTATGGTCAAAAATTCTGAACCCTCTCATAAGTTCCACCGTGCCACACTACCGAATCGAAGGGAAAATCCTGGTGAAGCGAGAGGAGTTCGACCGTTGGCTGTAGGACTCGCACGTCGTGAAGTCGGCTGACTGCCTGACAAGCATCAAACTGAACTGTCGGGCGTGGCCAAGCTACTGAGATAAAGGGGAAGCGAGATTATGACACCACCGAGCCTTGATCAACTGATCCAGGACCCCGCAAAGGCGGCGATCCTACCACCGGAGATTGCGCAGGCCCTGTTGATCGGACTCGCATCGCTTCAGCCGTTGCTGGTTCAGCGGGCTCTCATGGGCTCAGCAGACAGCGCGGGCGACGAGGATCTGCTCACAATCGGGCAAGTTGCCGCGAGACTGAAGCTCAGTCAATATCGCGCCTATGAATTGTGCCGTCACGGAGAGCTGAAGGCCATTCGATTGGGAAAATCAGTGCGGGTGAAACCGTCCGATTTGCACGCGTATATGGCGCAACATGGTGGTTGAAACTCGCAGGATACGAATCGTATCCTGTCCTCGTGGCCCGATGGGAACGCAATGAATTGGCGCTTCGAGAACCGATGCCACCTGTGATTCGATTACTGAAGTCCCACAACAATTGGTGACGTATGGCGTGTGTGCGAAAACGGCGCGGCAAATATGTGGTGGACTGGCGCGATGGGGCGGGAGTGCGCCGCTGGAAGACCTTCGACAAGAAAACCGATGCGGATGCGCACCGTGATAAGGTCGGACCGGAAGCCCGGCAACGTTTGACATCGACTGTTCCCGCCAGCATCACGTTGAAGGACTATGCCGAGCACTGGAAACAATTGATCGGCCATAGTCTGAAGTCGCGGACCATGGCGCGATACAGTGAAATTCTCATGCAACATATCCTCCCGCGCTTTGAGAAGGTCGCAGTTCAAAAGCTGGAGCGAGGACCTATTAAGCTCTTACTCACTGACAAGCTCAACGAGGGACTTCAGAAGCGTACCGTTCGCAATATCCATGCTGTGTTGAGAACCATGCTGAATGCTGCGATTGACGATGGTCTTCTCAGCTCCAATCCAGCGGCAAAATTAGGCCGAACGCTCAAGTTAACCACATCCAAGGCGACGAGGCAGGAAGAAATCAAAGCCTTCACCAAGGAGCAGCGGCACGTGTTCCTGGCCACGGCCTTGAAGGACACGCCCCGCTACTATCCGCTGTTCTTTGTCCTGGCCGGGACAGGCATGAGGTTAGGGGAAGCCTTGGCGCTCCAAGTTGAGGATGTGAATCTTCACGCCAAGACCATCCGCATCGCTCGTGCTTTTTCAGAAGATGGAGCGCTTGATACGCCCAAGTCTGGCCATGGACGCTCGGTAGATATCTCGCACTCTCTCACTGAGATGCTGGGATCCCATATCCGGGCACGCAAGCACGACACGCTCAAATATGGATGGACTGATCGTCCTTCGTGGCTATTCGTGAGCAAGGTGGGTACCCCACTCGATGCGGCGAATGTACGGAAGGGCATGACCCATGCGTTGAAGGCAGCGAAGTTGCCGACACATTTCACCCCCCATTGTTTGCGCCATACGTACGCCTCCATTCTCCTGGCTGATAGCGTCAGCCCTGTCTATGTACAGGAACAACTTGGCCACGCCACGATTGAATTGACTGTCTCCACCTATGGTCGATGGCTGAAGAAGAAAGCACCTGGTGCATTGGATCGTCTCGACGCAATACCGTCTCAATCAGAGCGGGCGGTAGCACGTGGTAGCAAAGTGGTAGCAGACGGGGCCTACGCACACAATTCCCAGACCGGAAAGGTTGTGCAACTGCCTGAAATTCCTTGGGGAGGTGTGGAGCTGGCGAGAGGAATCGAACCTCCAACCTGCGGTTTACAAAACCGCTGCTCTGCCGATTGAGCTACGCCAGCCCGCTTGCTAGGTGCGTCCACACGTCGCATCGCACAGTACCAACAGGCCGGAGAACCTGTCAAGAAATCTCCCACCCGTCAGATCGCAGCCAAGTAATTGATATAACTTGCATTAGATACCACGGGTCATTATTCTAACCCCGCATCGCAGTTCGTATTCCAAATGGTATCACCTATGAGTCAAGCCCACGTGCTCGTTGTCGATGACGACCCTGCCGTCCGGGATGTTCTGCAGGAAGTCCTGAGGCAGGAGGAGTATAGCGTCTCTACAGCCGAGGACGGTGCGTCGGCAATTCAGGCGGTGAAGGACTCGGTGATTCACATCGTGATCACTGATTTTCAGCTGCCCGATATCGATGGACTCGAGATCATCGATCGTCTGGCGAAGCTCGACGCGAAGATCATTCCCATCATGATGACCGGATTCGGTACGATTGAAACTGCGGTCCGGGCCATGAAGTCTGGCGCATTTGACTTCATTACCAAGCCGTTTGACCTTGAAACTGTGGCCGTGGTGGTTCGGAAGGCGGCAGAGTTCCTTCGGCTTCGGCAAGAAAACCATCTCTTGCGGAAGGCCGTACGCGATCAATATCGACTTGAACACCTGGTGGGTGCCAGCGAGCCGATCCAACACGTGATGGAGTTTGTCCACAAAGTTGCCGACAGCGACAGCACGGTCATGATTCAAGGCGAAAGCGGTACCGGCAAGGAGTTGGTGGCGCGGATGCTCCACTTCAATAGTCTTCGAAAGGATCGTCCGTTGGTCCCGGTGAACTGTGGCGCGATCCCGGAAAATCTGTTGGAGTCGGAACTCTTCGGGCACGAAAAAGGGGCGTTTACCGGAGCTACGCACTCACGAATGGGACGGTTTGAACTGGCAAACGGAGGGACCATCTTCCTCGATGAAATCGGCGAAATGAGCCTGCCCTTACAAGTGAAAATCCTTCGAGTGTTACAAGAACGGGAATTCGAACGCGTCGGCGGAAATCGGACGATTCACGTGGATGTGCGGATCATTGCCGCGACGAATCAGGATTTGGAAACGCTGGTTGAGGAAAAGCGATTTCGCAAAGATCTGTTCTATCGGCTCAATGTGATCCCCATCGTGATTCCTCCGCTACGAGAACGGCGGAGCGATATTCCGCTCCTTATCGACCATTTCCTGACTCGCTTCAATCAGAGCAAGCACACTCAGGTGTCAGGCCTTGCCCCTGATGTGCTTCACATGTTGACCGAGTACGACTGGCCTGGCAACATTCGGGAGTTAGAGAACATGATGGAGCGATTGGTCGTGCTGAAGAAGCACGGCGTCCTTTCCGTTGGAGATGTACCTGAGAAAATCTGTCGGAGGCCGTTGGCCCCTGAGCTCAAGGAGCAGTTCATCCGGTTCAGTGAGGACGGCATCAATCTTTCCAGAGAGGTTGAACAGTACGAAAAGCATCTCATCATGGAAGCCCTGCGGAAAGCTAACGGCGTCACCTCGCGGGCAGCGCAGTTGCTCCACTTGAACCGGACGACGTTGGTTGAAAAGCTGAAACGTAAGGGAGTGGATCCACGATCTCAATTGGAAACCCTCCCGCTCTGGCCACGCTCTTCCAGTCAAAAGATTGACGACCTATCGACCTAGCCGATGCCAATCCTGACGCCATCTATCCAAGTTCTCGATTTGCTTCGATAACTCATCTGATTTCCTGAGAGTTTTCGACCTGTCTCCAGGGCATGGGCTTTGCTGATGCCCTATCGCCGTGTATCGATACTATTTACGATATTGCCGACTCGTCTTCTCGATTGCTGCTTGGATGGCGTGCTCTTTAATTGCAATTGGAGAGACCCCCTCGCAGCCTTCTCTTCATTCTTCGAATACTGTGGTTCCCGAACGAGCGACTTTGCTACGCAATCCAGGACCGGTTGACGGACTCGCGCAACCTTTGCCTGATGACGGGCCTCGTCAGGAAGGACAATCGTCTGGCATTGACGGACTCGCTTGGCAAGAAGGCCTGTCTGCGTACAGGAAGAACGCCTGGCCGGAGGCGCAACGGTTCTTTGGGAAAATCGTCAAGGAACATCCTGAAAGCCCGCTTGCCCCATCGGCGAAAGCCTTTTTGGTCGAGATCTTGTTGCAGGATGAGGGCTCAGGGAAAACCCGATCCGAGGCCATTCAGGAGTACAAAGCACTCCTGAGGGATCATCCGCAGTCGCCGAATGCCCGGAGGGCGGAATGGCGGATCGCGGATTTGTATTTCAAGCAAGGCGCGCTCCAAGAGGCACAAGCGTTTTACGAGAACGCGATGGCCCATTCCGTCAATCTTCCCTTCGATAGTAATCGGGCGTTACTCGGTCTTGGTTATACGTTCATGGCCATGGGGAAGTGGAGTGATGCCGAGCATGCATTTGCCAACGTGCGAAAGCGAAGTGAGGACGAGCAGTTGCTCCAAGGAGCGACGTTGGGATTGGCCCATGCGCTGTTCAGAGCGCAACGATTTTCTGAAGCGCAGCCGATCTACACTCTCAGTTATCAACGATGGCCGCATCTCCTACGGGGCGACCCGTTGTCGCTTCAGCGGTATGCCATCACGCAGGTGAAGCTGCACCAGGAGGCCTCCGCTCGAGAACTGATGCTGCTCTTTTACAACCTCTATCCCCGACATGAGTATGCGCCTGCGGCCTTGCTGCATGTGGCTGAGGGGTTGCGGACAGGCGCCAAGCCGATGCTCGCCGAGTTCATCTATGCGCTGATTCCGTCGCTGTATCCGAACAGCGCATTGGGTACGACGGCCACACTTCGGCTCGCTGCACTCCGCGCAGAGACCATGTTGCCGGCTGGAAGCAATTCGCTCGGGCTGACCGTCAGCGCCATGATCCACAGCGTGCCGATTCCGGACCAGACCGATGCCTCCTACCGATCGCTGCTGGAAGAGATTGCGACTCGAGAGGTGAGCAATTCAATGGGCAGCGAGGCCCGGTATTACCTTAGCAGGGGATATGAAAGCGCAGGCGACACGAATCGCGCGCTTCAAACCTACAAGGAGATTACGCGTCGAGCGACCAATAAGAACGACCTATGGGCCATCAAATCCGCAGAGCGCCTGTCTGCTCTTCTGACACCCTGGATCGAAGCGGCGATCGTATCGCGCGACGATCTGACGGTCGTCAGTCTATTTCACAGGCAAGGAGCCATGGCCGAACAGCGTTATGCGCGTTCCTCTGTGTTGCTGAACATCGCGGAATCCCATCGGCGTCTTGGATTTTCGCCGGAAGCCGTGCGGCTGTACCAGCAAGTTCTTAAATCGTCCAACGATTCGGCGTCGCTCGAAGCGGCTTTGATCGGCCTTGGAAGGATCTACCTGGATCAACGAGATCCTGAGGCCGCGAGAAAAGTGCTGGAGCGATACCGGTTTCAGTTCCCTATCGGTACATACGAAACGGAGGTGCGGCATCTTCTGATTGATACCATGAGGCAACAGCGGGATCTGCAAGGGCTTCTCCATCTGTGCCGGATGTGGTTGTTGCGCCACCCGGTTCATCCTGAACGACCAGCTATGTATGTGGAATTAGCCAAAACGCTGGGAGAACTGGATAAGCTGGATGAGTCTGCCCTGGCCTATGAAGAGGCCTTCAAGGCCGGCGCGGTGCAAGCGTCCACTACGCTTGTCTCCTATGCCGATACGTTATCTCGATTGAATCGACATGAGCGAGCTATTACAGCCTATCAATTAGTGTTGGCCAAGAAACCGAACGTGTCCCACGCCGATTGGGCGCGGCTACAAACAGCCAACCATTGGACGGCATTGAAGCAATACGATCGCGCCACCGTGGCGCTGGCCGAGCTTGATGTCACGGACGATCCAATGCTCAATCGACTCGCAGCATCCCTTAAAACAAGTGTGCGAGCAGTCAGTCATTCGGGGAAGCGGGAGGGGCTATGATGAGTGCTATGACCAGACATCCGGAAGAACGGGAGTTGCTGCAAGCCGCCTTCAGAAGTTTTGATGAGGCAGCTCACACGTTGCAGCAGTCATACAGTGCGTTGACGACACGTGTGGAGCAGATGGATCTGGAGTTGGCACAGAGCAACGAGGCGCTTCGCCGTCAGCTGTGTGACAACGAGGCCATGCGTGTCCATCTGGACGGGATTCTTGAGTCCTTGTCTATGGGGGTGTTGGTGATGGACGACTGCGAAATGATCACTCGCAGCAATCGCGCCGCCGAGGCGCTACTTGGCGTCACAGATGACGACCTGCGGAACCGTCGTGCGTCCGACATATTGGCGGGTGCTGGTCTTGACGTGTGTGATCAGCCTCAACGCATCGGTCAGGCCGTCGTCTCCATTAGCCAGGTTCCACTACACAACAATTCCGGAGAGCACTCCGGACACCTTATCCTGTTTCAGGACATCACGCGTATTTATCAACTGGAAGAACAGTTGCAGCGCAAGGAACGACTGGCAGCCATGGGGGAGCTGATCGGTCGGATCGCCCACGAGATCAGAAATCCATTGGGCAGCGTCGAGCTTTTCGCATCCATGCTGCAGCGAGATCTCGGTGAGCATTCGTCCGCCAAACGCTACGCGCAACAAATTTCGCAGGCCGTCCAGTCGATGGATCGTTTACTGACCAATCTCTTGCTGTATACGCGGCCGGTTCACTTGGCGCGTGGCTGGCACTTGGCCGAATCGTTGATCGACGAATCAATCAAGTTGGCGGCCCATGCGATTACCAAGGTGCCGGTGGAAATCCGAGTGGACATCAGTCAAGACATTCATTCGATGTGGTGTCACGACGGACAGTTGAAACAAGTGCTCGTGAATCTGGTCGTGAATGCAGTTCAGGCGATGCCGAATGGAGGGGTTCTGGCGATCAGTCTTTCCCAGGAACCGCCGCAAACACTTGGTATACCCGCTGTTCGACTGACCGTCCGGGACTCCGGCATTGGCATCGCTCCGGCCCATCAGTCGCGCATATTCGATCCGTTCTTCTCGACGAAGGATGCGGGGACCGGCCTTGGTCTGGCGATTGTCTATTCGATCGTCGACGCGCACCAGGGACGGATCGATGTCGACAGTACAGTCGGGCAGGGCACCGCATTCTCTATTTTTTTGCCTCATCCAGCAATCGGTGGAGATCTCCATGCGGTGCAGACTCCAACGCGGAACGAGCTGGAATCGAGTCAATCTTACCCTGGTGAGCACACTATGGCGTTAGTGGAGGAGTGGTCTCATGAATGACCGCGAGAAGAGTAGTCCTCTTTCTGACCATGGCGACGAGAGCGAGCGCATTCTCATCGTCGATGACGACCCATCGATGCGAACTGCACTGATGGAGACCGTCAAGCGACTCGGCTATTCCGTACAAGGGGCAGTCGATGGAATGGATGCCATCGAACGGATTCCCCATTTTCGTCCATGGATGGTGCTGACCGATCTCAGAATGCCGCGTCTGAATGGGCTCGAATTGATCAAGGAAGTCAAGGCGCGCGCTCCTCATGCGACCATCGTTCTGATGACGGCGTATGGGGCCATAGAGACCGCCGTCGAGGCCATGAAGTTGGGCGCCAGCGAGTATCTTTTGAAACCGTTTTCCATGGACTTGCTGGAGCGAGTCATCGTGAATCTTAAGTCGGGACGAGAAGTAGGGACCATCACGGGTCACCCCTCTCACCCAACGGAAAACCGGGCTCTGCTAAGCCAGGACCCAGGCATGATCAGGCTCTTAAGCACGATCGAAGGAGTAGCGTCGAGTCAGGCCACTGTCTTGATCCAAGGAGAGAGCGGCACCGGAAAAGAGCTGTTAGCTAGGTTTATTCATAATCGGAGCCCGCGGGCGCATCGGCCGTTCATCGCGGTGAATTGTGCGGCGTTACCGGATGGACTGCTCGAGAGTGAGCTCTTTGGCCACGAGCGTGGTGCGTTCACTGGGGCGTTAATCAAAAAAATCGGCAAGTTTGAGATGGCGCATATGGGCACATTGCTTCTGGACGAAATCAGTGAAATGAACCTGAGTTTGCAGGCCAAGTTACTGCGCGTATTACAGGAGCGCGAAGTCGATCGGATCGGGGGGCGCGACCCTGTGTCAGTCAATATACGGGTGATCGCGACGACCAATCGAGCGCTCTATCGGGAAGTTGAGCAAGGACGTTTTCGAGAGGATCTCTACTATCGTCTGAACGTCTTTCCGGTCACCGTTCCACCGCTACGTGAACGCACGATCGATATTCCATTGCTCGCGCGGCATTTTGTGAGCCAGTCGGCCACGAGGAACGGTCTCACGCCACCGACGCTGTCTGATAGTGCGTGTGCGCATTTGCAACGGTTGGGATGGAAGGGAAATGTCCGTGAATTAGAGAATGTCATGGAACGGGCGGTGTTGCTGGCGGGGCCTGGCCCTATCCTTCCGGAACACTGTCCGCCTGAACAGAACGGAGAACGACCGGTTCTGTCTGTCCATCCGCCACAACCGGCCAACGGATCGTTGTGGGAAATGGAGCGAGAGCTCATTTTTAAGACATTGGCCCGAGTGAAGGAGAATCGTACGCATGCGGCGAAAGAGTTGGGAATCAGCATTCGTACGTTACGAAATAAGCTGCGAGAGTATCGAGAAGGTGAGCGACCCTGTTCGATCACCGGAGGACTCTAAGATCGGCAAGAATTGCCGACCGGCAAGCTTGTGTCGGTGGTGGCAAGGGTCAAACGGAGGGCCATCGGCGAGGGGAGTGAAAACCAGTGGGCATTGCAAAAGGCCGCGCTGCTGGCTATCACTCCGGCATTCGGGCAGGCATTATGGTTGCATTGATACCGCGCAGGGGATGGAAAGGAGTCTAGAGGTATGACGATCTTTGACAAAAGTATGCGACTATTACAGCGGAGTTTGGATCTTCGCAGCGCACGACAGCGTGTGATCACCTCAAACCTAGCCAATGAAGAAACGCCGGGGTATCGCGCGTCCGAATTGACCTTTATGGACCAATTGCAGTCGGCCCAGAAGGGGCGCTTGCCGATCGTTATGGCGGCGACTCAGTCTCGACATTTCGGCGTATATGGGCCGCAGGGTGTGCAGGCGGTAGCGGGAAAACTCGGTGAAGTTCCGGCCGGCGATCTACCTCTCGACGCCAACTCTGTCAATCTTGAGCTGGAGATGGCCAAATTGTCCGAGAACGCCATGCAGTACAACGCAGCGGCCACAATACTGGCCAAAAAGTTTCACGGATTGCTGAATGCGATACGAGAAGGGAGATAACGCCTAGCCCGCTCGGATGGCCGACATCGGCAAGCGATTGACGGCTGATAGAGGAGGTTCATCATGGAAATGTCCGACAGTATGGCGGTATCGGTATCCGGTTTGGACGCCCAACGGCGACGACTCAATGTCATTGCGAGCAATCTTGCAAACGCCCAATCAACGAAAACACCGACTGGCGGTCCGTACAAGCGGCGGGATGTCGTCTTTCGCTCAACGGCGGTTCCAAGCGCATTTCATGGGACTTTTCGACAAATCGCCGTTGGGCCGTCGGCGCATGCGCTCGAAGGGGTCTCCGTCGCTCGAGTGGTGGAAGATTCCAAACCAGGCCAACTCATCTATGATCCTCATCATCCGGATGCGAATCCCAAAGGGTTCGTGCGTCTTCCTAATGTAAATGTCATGGAAGAAATGGTGAATATGATCGGTGCGTCGCGTGCGTACGAAGCCAACGTCCAAGCCATCAATGCAACACGTGCCATGTGGAACAAGGCACTGGAAATCGGGAGGTGATGATGAATCAGATTTACGGTCCGACATCAGGTATCGCTCCGATTCCCGATGTGGCCCCAGGTGGGTCGGTCGGAACGTCAGGCGCCTCCGGGTTCATGGATTCGCTCAAATCTGCAATTGGAAAGGTCAACGACACACAAGTGGAAGCCGGTCGAGCGGTAGGCGACCTCATGACGGGTGAGACGCAGGACCTTCACCGTACGATGGTCGCGTTGCAGCAAGCAGATGTGTCGTTCCAATTAATGATGCAAATCCGGAATAAACTGGTCACCGCCTATGAAGAGATTCAACGGATGCAAATGTAATCAGTTAGGCGCGATGAAGGGACGTGACGAGCATGTTGTCCAAGTTCTCCATCAATCAGCGAATGATCATCCTTGTCGCTCTGGCTGGATCAGTGGCGGGTCTCATCGCGCTCACACTCTGGACGCAGCAGCCCGACATGCAGGTGTTGTTCACCAATCTCGGCGGCGAAGACGCGGCTGCTATCATCGATAAGTTGAAAGAAACGAAGGTGCCGTACGAAACAACCGGTGGTGGAGCGACGGTGCTGGTTCCAAGCGCCCAAGTCCACGATCTCCGATTGCAACTCGCGACCCAAGGGCTTCCTCATGGAGGTGGAGTCGGCTTCGAGATTTTTGATCGTACATCGATCGGCATGTCCGAATTCGTGCAGAAGCTCAACTATCGGCGCGCCTTACAGGGGGAGTTGGCGAGAACCATCGCGCAGCTGCCTGAAGTTGAACGTGCGCGGGTTCATCTGGCGATTCCTGAACGACGACTCTTCGCCAACGAACAGGAGAAAGCACGCGCATCCGTGATCGTGTCACTTCGTAACGGCCAACAGCTGGCTCAGGCACAGGTGCAGGGGGTCATCCATTTGGTGTCCAGCAGCGTGGAAGGCTTGCAGGCCCGTGATGTGACCGTAGTGGATGGGCACGGTCGTATGTTGTCGTCCACCATGACGGATGAAACCGCCGGGTTGACGAATACCCAGCTCGAATATCAGCGGAGCATCGAAAAAGATGTCGAAACGCGCATCCAAACGATGTTGGAACGGATTGTTGGATCCAATAAAGCCGTCGTGCGTGTCTCCAGCGTGGTGGACTTTCGCAAGGTTGAGACAACAGAGGAGCGCTACGATCCGAACAGCCAGGTGGTGAGGAGCGAACAGCGAGGGCAGGAAAAGGCGAATGGCACCAACGGCGTCAGCGGCGGGGTCCCAGGTGTGCAGTCGAACGTCCCGCCTGGTACAGATCAGGAGCTCCCGCAAACCAGTTCAAATAACAGTCAGACGAAAAATGAAACGGTCAACTATGAGATCAGTCGAACTGTGTCCAAAATCGTTGAGCCTGTAGGTGTCATCAAACAATTGTCCGTGGCCGTGCTGGTTGATGGGATCTATGAAACAGCCAAAGCCGGTGATGGACAGTCCACGGATACACCGGCTGCCGCGCGCAAATACGTTCCACGTTCAGAAGAAGACCTCAAGCGGATTGAAGACATCGTCAAGAAAGCGATGGGCTTTTCGCCTGAGCGGCAGGATCAGGTTCAGGTTGTGAACGTTCAATTCGGCGCGGAACCGGAAGAGCTGCAGAGTGCGACGGCAGAAGCCTTGGCCGAGGGGCCGAAGCCATGGTTGCCGTATCTCCGTTATGGAGTCGGCATTCTCTTGTTTGCGGTGATTCTGTTGTTCGTCGTCCGTCCGCTGTTGGCCATGTTGGGTTCGTCGACGGAGCAGATGCAAACGGAAGCGACGGTCTCGGCGTTGCCTGGGGCTCAGGCCATGATGCAAGCCTCATTGACGAATGCGCCGGATCGAGCTCAAATCATCGACATGGCCAGAAAAAACCCCGACACGGCCGCTGTGGTCGTGAAGCAGTGGCTCAAGAATCCTACATAGCGTGGTGCCATGGCGAAGACTTTAACAGGTGAACAGAAAGCGGCGATTCTCCTTCGTGCCATGGGCGAAGAGTCAGCCGCCCAGGTCTTGAAGCAACTCGATCCGAAAGAAATTAAGAAGCTGGGAAGCTTTATGAGCGGCACCGCGCAAATCTCA
>SWDG01000022.1:118767-187072 GCA_005116965.1 Nitrospira sp.
GAAGATTCCAGGAACGAGTTCGAATCGACGACTCAACCGAGTCAGCCAGGTTTCGACTCTCAAGGGCAAGCCACGGCGCCGCTCTTCTCTCTGGTTTCACCTCAGGTACTGGCCCAGGCGAATGATCAGACGAATGTTCACACGGAAGGCAAGGGGGAATTGCTTGAGGACAATCACGGGGCTGAGGGGGAAACCGAGCCAGGCGACGGGTTTACAAAGTCTCCGCTGATATCGACTATGACTACGAATTCTTCAGTGACAGTATCCGATCTACCAGAAGACCACGCTCATGCCGACCATGATCTACTGGCCCACGAACCAGATGCTCCGGTGATTCACACCGACGGCGATTCGCACAAGGCTCAAGTCGTCAAGCCGGCTTCCCATATGGTTGCCGATGATGGCGGACCCGAGACTGCGAATCGTGTTGAAACTCGCCCAGTGCCTGTGGAGTTGCAGTCCGGTCCGGCTCTTCCTCAGCTCGAGGCGATTGTGCGTCAGGCTCCCCCTGCCTCTCTGGGGGTAGGGTTACCGGATGGCAAGCCGGAAAGTACAAAACCTGATTCTGTGCTACGCGATGGGGGCTCATCCGATCGCTCCAATTTAGTTCAGACGAACTGGCATGGGCAATCCCTTCAGGATGCTCAGAATAGTGGAGTGAGGACGCAGTGGGGAGTCCAACAGGGGCAGCGCTTGAGCGTGGATGGGGTCGAGCATTTCAGCGAGCTCTGGAGAGATCAACAGAATCCTCAGCGCGAACAGAGCGAAATCATGCTTCCTCAGGCGACGGTCATTGATCGCCAAGTTTCTAGCGGGTCGGCGACCGAGTCGATGATGGCGGGTGCTCACGGGCGTGTCGTCTCCAGTCCACAGCCTTCTCCTGCTCCCGCTGTTATGAGTCCGGCACCTTTGTTCCTGCCTGCGCAGGATGCAACTGAGTCGTCGGTGCGGTTTATGACGCGATCGGTCGTGTTTGATGTGGCACAGCCTGACCTAGGCCACGTGAATATTCGCGTGGCGATGACGAACGATATGGTGCACACCCATTTGTCAGCCGACAGACTTGAGGTGGGGCAATTTCTCGTCAACGGACAAGATCGCCTGCAAGCCGCGTTTCAAGCAAACGGATTGGACATGGGACAGTTCCGTGTAGACATCGATCGTCAGAGTGCCGGTCGCTCGTTCCAGCAGGACTCTTCTCAGGAACAAGGACACACCTGGAATCAGAGGCCGGACGAAATGAAGTGGGGGCAGAGTCCAGATCGACAGGATGCCCCCCACAGATCGCTCCATGGCCTCTTGAATATCGTGGCGTAGATCGGAAGGGAGATATCAGAGATGATCGATGTATCGACACTCAACTCGGCGGGAACCCCGGAGACATCGAACAAAACTGGACCTCGACAGTTGGGCCAGGATGACTTTCTCAAATTGCTGATCACGCAACTGAAAAACCAAGATCCCTTAAAACCGACAGACAATGCTGAATTTGTTTCACAGCTCACGCAATTCAGTCAGTTGGAGCAAACCGCGAAGCAGGCACAGTTGCTTCAGCAGAGCCTCGACGCACAAGCCGCGTCGCTGCAGTACACGCTGCTTCCGATGATCGGTCGCACCGTCACTGTCGGCCAGTCGCTCGTTCAGCTTGAGAAAGGACCTACTCCTATCGGGTATTCGCTCGA
This sequence comes from Nitrospira sp., assembly GCA_005116965.1. Taxonomy (GTDB): domain Bacteria; phylum Nitrospirota; class Nitrospiria; order Nitrospirales; family Nitrospiraceae; genus Nitrospira_D. Next base: position 120,450 of record SWDG01000022.1, read on the forward strand.
CAGCAATGCGACGAACGTTCGCATCAGCATTATGGATCAGCAAGGACAAATCGTGCGGAGTCTAGACTATCGTGATCGATCCGAAGGGCCACAGGTTGCTGAGTGGGATGGGAGGAGCCAGAATGGGACCCTCATGCCGTCTGGTCTCTACCGCTATCTTGTCACAGCCACGGATCAAGAGGGAAAGCCTGTGAAGGTAGAGGGCCGTGCCTCCCTGACAGTCACTGGGGTTCGCATGGAAGAGGGGCAAGCTAAACTTCTTGCCGGTGATTTGGCTATTGATCCATCATCGATCATCGAGCTGCGATAACAAGAAAGAGGAGGGTTATACCGATGGGAATTCTGTCGTCGCTTTTTACGGGCGTCAGCGGGTTGAACGCAAACGGAAATGCGTTGTCAGTGGTGGGGAACAATATTGCGAATCTCAGCACAGTCGGGTTTAAATCCAGCCGCTCTGTGTTTGCCGATTTAATCAGCTCATCGTTGGGAGGCGCGGGTGGCGCGATTCAGACTGGTTTGGGGGTGGCGCTCAACGGCGTGCAAGGGAACTTCAGCCAAGGGTCGCTCAGTACCACCAGTAACGCGCTGGATTTGGCCATCGACGGTAACGGATTCTTTGTCCTCAGGGATCCAGCCGGCGCGGCATTCTATTCTCGAGCCGGACAGTTTCATCTGGATGCGCAGAACCGCATCGTCGACCCCAGCGGATTCTTCCTCCAGGGCTATCAGGTCAATACCAGCGGTCTCATTACCGCCAGCATCGGTGGAGTCACGCTCCCTACCACAACGGCTCCGCCTAACCCGACCAGCACCGTCGATATCGGCGCCAATCTCAATTCACAATCAACGACTGGTACTTTCTCGCTCGCAGATCCGGCCGGAACAGCTCAGTTTTCAACATCGCTCACCGCCTATGATTCTGTCGGCAACACCCATCTCCTGACCACATATTTTACGAAGACCGCGGCGAATACCTGGACCTATAACGTCCTAGGCAGTTCGAACGAGGTCGTCACCGGCAATTACCATTCATCGAATGTGAATGCTTCCCTGGGGCTTGTGCGGTTGGCATCCGGTTCTCTGACGTTCACGACATCCGGTGCACTTGATACGGAGAGCGTGGTGACAAGCTATGATAGCGGCACTGCCGGAGGAACCGCTGGGGGCACGGTTGGGCAATCTCAAATCGATTTTGTCGGCGCGACTGCGGATCAGGCCGTTGCCTTCAATTTCGGCACAAGTGTGACGACTGATGGAGGGACCGGACTAAACCTCACCACCCAATTCGGCGCGGCTTCAGGGTTGGTTCAGCAAGCCCAAAATGGGTTTGGTGCCGGAGCGCTCCAGACCTTCAGCGTAGAGACCAACGGGATGGTCAATGGCCGATTCTCCAACGGGCAGGTTCGTCCCTTGGCTCAGCTGGCGTTGGCACGGTTTCCGGATCCGTTGGGGCTCGTGCGAACCGGAAAGAATACTTTTGCCGAGTCGGGCACGTCTGGGCAACCGTTGGTTGGAGCTGCCACATCGGCAGGCCTTGGGCGAATCCTGGCCAACACACTTGAGCTGTCCAATGTCGACCTCGGTGAAAGTTTTATCGATATGATCGCAGCGCAACGAGGGTTCCAGGCGAACTCACGCGTGATCACTACATCCGACGAAATATTACAAGAATTGGTCAATCTGAAACGGTAGATGTATTCTTTCTTGGTGGGGCTGGGAGTGATCGTCACTCCCGGCCAGCCTCTCCTTCACTCCGCCCTCTCATCCGGTGTCGGTCTCTACTCTTGGCCATCGTCCTGCACCCTGTCAGCTTCTTGACGGTGTCAAGAGGTTGCTTGACAGCGCGCGTGTGCACTCTGTCATGCGTGGTGTATGTCGTATGGAAGCATGCGCCAGATATGATGATTCGTGATTTCTGCTATCGGTGAGTCGCAACGTGTAGTGGCATATGCATTGCAGTCTCCGCACCGGGCCAACGAGTCAATCGAGGAGGAGTTATGGCAGATGCAGCCGCAGTTGACGAAAAAGCTCCCGCAGCGGCCCCCGCTGCGGCGTTCCCCATCAAACTGCTCATTATTGTCTCAGTGATTGCCTTGGTATTCGGGGTGGGTGGGGCATTCGTGGCAGTCAAATTCCTGGGAGGAGCCAGTCAAGGGGGTGAACATTCAGAGGATCATAAAGGTGATGCCGAGGCAAAGGTCGAGTCGAAGAGCGAGGCTGGTGGAAAACATGGTGAGGCTGCTTCGCCCGGTGTCATGTTCGATTTGGATCCCTTCATTGTCAATCTCGCAGACACCCCGGACGTGCGGTATTTGAAGTTGACCCTCAAGCTCGATGTAGACGGCGAAGCGGTGTCTACTGAACTGTCCACGCGGATTCCTCAGATACGAGATGCGGTTCTGGTCTTGCTCAGCAGCAAGGACGTCAATGCGGTCAGAACGACGCAGGGAAAATTCCAGCTGCGTGATGAAATTACTCAGCGCATCAACGGGCTTCTGAAAAAGCCAGGAGTCCGATCGGTCTATTTCACGGAATTTGTCGTTCAGTAACAGCGGATACTATGGAAAAGATTCTCTCCCAGGACGAAATCGATGCGCTGTTAAAGGGCGTCGTCTCCGGTGAGGTGGACACGGCTCCGAAGGAGGCTGCCGAAGAGGCACCGAGTATCAAGGGATACGATCTATTCAACCAGGAGCGAATCATCCGTGGGCGAATGCCGACCATGGAGATGATCAACGACCGATTCATTCGCCGCCAATCAGTTGTCTGGACCGGCATGTTTCGACAGGCCATTGATTTTGCTGTCGTCGGGACGCAGGTGATCAAATTCGGTGAGTTTTTGAAAAAGGTTCCGATGCCCTCATCGTTGAACGTGTTTCATATGGCGCCATTACGGGGTAGCGCACTCTTCGTGATGGACGCGTTCCTTGTGTACCTGATCGTGGACTATTTTTTTGGGGGTAAGGGGCAGACCCACGTGAAGCCTGAGGGGCGAGACTTCACGCCCGTCCAACTGCGGATCATTAAAAAGTTGTTGCTCCAATCGCTTGTCGATCTGGAAAAGGCGTGGCATGCCGTCGTGCCGATCAAGGTGGAGTATATGCGCTCTGAGAGCAACCCTCAGTTCGCGATGGTGGTGACCGCATCTGAAATCGTCATCGTTGTCACGTTACAGGTTATTTTGGGAGAAACGGCCAGGGAGCTCTACATCGTCTATCCCTACAGTATGCTCGAACCGATCAAAGAGAAGCTCTATTCCGGTCTCGTCTCCGATCAGCTCGATCAAAACGGCGAGTGGGGTCAGCGATTCCAAGAGCGATTGCACGAGTGTCCACTTCCGATTGCGGTGCGACTGGGGACCGCTACGGTCACGGTGAAAGACGTGATGAATTTTTCGCCGGGCGACGTGATCTTACTCGACCAGCATCCAGGAGATCCTCTCGACTGCTATATCGAGGGGCACCACAAATTTCAGGGCAGTCCTGGAATTTACAAGGGCAATCACGCGTGCCGCGTGACCAAAGTATTGAACTAGTCGTGACACCATCGAGAGAGTGACTATGGCTGAATCAGACTCCGCAACGCATTTCGATTCCCAGACCACCGGGAGCCCATCCCCGCAGCCGGCTTCGTTTCCGTCTGTCCAAAGCGCGGAGACGGGCGGAACTCCTAAGAATATCGATTTTATTCTGGATATTCCCATGAGCGTCACCGTGTATGTCGGATCCACAAAGATGGCCATTCGGGATCTGTTGCAACTCGCTCAAGGCTCCGTCATTGAGCTGGATAAACTCGCAGGCGAGCCGATGGAAGTGATGGTGAACAACAAGTTGGTGGCGCGCGGTGAAGTCGTGGTCGTCAACGAGAAATTCGGTATTCGCTTGACGGATGTGGTGAGTGCGGCGGAACGCGTGCAACACCTGCGCTGAATCATCCGAAGGAGAGGCCGTGATTGATCTGTGGGAAAGTCTGTTCCGCACCGTCTCAGCCCTGGCCATCGTGCTGGTGTTGATGGGGGTTGTCGCAGCGACGGTCCGGCGAGTGATGGGGCAACGATTGGGAATTGCCGGTGGGCGTCCGCTCGTACGAGTCTTGGCAAGTGGCTATATCGCTCCGCGCAAGACCATTTCCGTCGTGTCGGTTGCGGGAGAGTATTTGATTGTGGGGACGACCGCGACCGATCTTGTTCCGCTCGGACGCATCAGCGATTCAGCCGAATTGCGGGAATTACTCTCTCTCACCAGCGAGAACGCCTCCACCGAGGCGGCGCCGGCCTCTCAGGAAAGGTTTGCGTCCTGGCTACGGCGTCTCCCGTTCGGTGCGTTGCATCATAACAAAGGACTTCATGGCCGATAAGCACGAGTCGCACACGCACATATTCTGGGGGATTCTCCTCGGATGGATCATGCTGCTTGTGATGCCGCTTTCAGAAGCGGTGGCCGGCGGTCCATCGGTGAGCCTCGACTTTGGCGCAGATGGCCCGAAACAAACCGCAGTGGTGATCCAGATTCTCATTCTGCTCACGGTGCTCTCCTTGGCACCGGCCTTGTTCATCATGGTGACGTCCTTTACCAGGATCGTGATCGTGTTGGCCTTTCTCCGTCAAGCACTGGGAACGCAGTCGGTTCCTCCCAATCAAGTGTTGCTGTCGTTGGCACTGTTCCTGACGATGTTCATCATGGCTCCAGTGGGGCAGGCCGTCTACACCAACGCGCTCCAACCATTGATGGCTGAGCAGATCTCCTATGAAGATGCGTGGAAGAAGGGCATCGAGCCGGTGCGGGGCTTTATGCTGCGTCAGGTAAGGGAAAAGGATCTCGAACTCTTCATCAAGCTGAGTCACGTGCCAAAACCAGATCGGGTTGAGGACGTGCCAACCCAGGCGATCATACCGGCCTTCATTCTGAGCGAGCTACGGATTGCCTTTCAAATTGGATTCTTAATCTATATCCCCTTTCTCATCGTCGATATGGTCGTGGCCAGTATTCTCATGTCTATGGGCATGATGCTTCTTCCACCTGTTGTGATCTCGCTGCCGTTCAAGCTGATCTTGTTCGTTTTGGCCGATGGGTGGTACTTGGTCGTGGGGTCAATGGTGCGCAGCTTTCAGTGAAGCGTGGATCGTGAAACGTGAAGCGTATTTCCCAATATTCTGACGAACGACGCTTCACGAACGACAAGGAACGAAATCTATGACGCCTGAGATGGTAACGGAACTGGCCAGGCAAGCGTTGGAAACGACGTTATTGGTGTCGTCCCCGATTCTGGGGCTTAGTTTGTTCATCGGCCTGGCCATTAGTGCGCTCCAGGCCATGACGCAACTGAACGAAGCCACGCTCACCTTTGTTCCGAAAGTGGTGGTCCTGTTTGTGGCGTTGCTGCTCTTTCTCCCCTGGATGCTGAACACCATGACCACGTATATGGCCAATCTTCTCATGAATATTCCCAACTATGTGCATTAACAGGATGTTGAAAAAGTCTTCCAGCTTCGTTCTCGCATCGCTCAAAGGCTCAACGTACCGAAGCGTACACCTCGCCTCTTCGCTCGCTGTGGCCTTGCTGGAAGGCCTTTTTGAACATCCTGCGGGCTATGTGCATCCGGTCTATGACATCCAAGCTGTGTGGAGTTTCAGATATCAGAATAGTTCTTCAATATCCTGCTAGTACGAGGCGAATGGCGTTGACGCAGACCATCCAGATTCTCCTTCCGGAATTCCAAGGATTCTTGGTCCTCATTTCCCGTATAGGTGGGCTGTTGGCTGCGTTGCCGGTGTTGAGTGGGCGAACTGTTCCGGCGAAAGTCAAACTGGCCCTCGTTCTGACGTTGGGAGTGCTGTTGGCTCCCTTAGTCCGACTTCCCGTCGTGCCCTATGATCCTGTCGTCTTGGCCGCCGGACTTGTCAGTGAAATGGTCATTGGTTTAGCGATCGGGCTGGCCGTACGATTATTTTTCGGTGCGCTCGAACTTGCCGGAGAGCTGATCGGCGTGCAGATGGGGTTCGGCGTGGTCCAACTATTCGATCCCACGACGGCCGAGCAGACCCCTATCATCGGCCAATACTTCACCCTTCTGGCGACCCTCCTCTTTCTCTCGCTGAACGGACATCTGCTGCTGGTGGCGACCATTATCTCAAGCTATGAGTCCATTCCAGCGTTCGGCGCGTCCGTCCCTGGTGAAATGGGCGAGGCTATTCTCCGCCTCTCTCAGAACATGTTCATCCTGGGATTGAAGTTAGCGGCACCCGTGCTCGTTATCATTTTGCTGATCAATATTCTTCTTGCGTTGTTGGGACGGGCGGTCAGTCAGATCAATGTGTTTGTTCTAAGTTTTCCGGTCACCATCGCCGGCGGGTTGGCGGTGATGTCGTTGTCCGCGCCGTTTGTGACGGAACTGTTGGTCCGGGAAATCGAGCGACTGCAATTCACGATTGATGAGCTCCTGAGGGCGTTGGGACATGGCTGAGGATCGAAGTAATAAGACAGAACCCGCGACGCCGAAACGGAAAGAGGATGCGCGCAAGAAAGGACAGATCGCGATCAGTCGCGACCTCTCCACCGCAGTCATTCTCTTGAGCGGCATCGGGCTGCTGGCGGCCATGTTGCCGGTTGGTCTTCAGAAAATGACGGAGATGACTCGTCAAAGACTTACGCTCTCCTTTCCCTTAGCGTTCTACAAAAACATGTCGATCGAACAGGTGTACGAGGTCGTCATCCAGGCTGGCCTCACTGTGGTGACGCTGAGTCTTCCAGTCTTGATGGGGATTCTGGTGATGGGGAGCGGTGCGTCATTGCTGCAATCCGGGTTGTTATGGCGTGCCGATGCGATTCAACTGGATGCCCAACGCATCAGTCCGATCAAAGGATTATCCCGATTGTTCTCGTTGCGATCTGTGATCGAACTCGTGAAGGGGCTCCTCAAGATTGCGATCGTAACGAGTGTCGGTCTGTGGGTTGCACGGTATGACGTACTCCAGATTCCAGGGTTGGTCGGGTTCGATATGGGTACCGCCCTGGGTGTTACTGGAGGGCTCGCGTTGAAGGTCGGATTGGCCGTCGCTGGGGCGATCGCGGTCTTGGCCGGGTTTGACTATTTCTACCAACGCTATGAGTGGGAACGTAGTCTGCGGATGTCGAAGGAAGAGGTCAAGGAGGAACACAAGTCCGCAGAAGGCGACCCGCTCATCAAGGGTCGCGTGCGGGCCCTCCAACGAGAGCTGACCAAGAAACGCATGATGGCTGCCGTGAAAACTGCGGATGTGGTGGTTACCAATCCGACACATTTGGCTGTTGCGCTGAAGTATGACACCACCACGATGGGAGCTCCTGTGGTGGTTGCTAAAGGAGCTGGCTTTGTCGCTGAACGCATTCGTGAGCTCGCTCGACATCACGGGGTGCCGGTTCTCGAACAGAAGTTCGTGGCCCGAACACTGTTTAAACTCGTTGAAGTTGGCAAGGAGATTCCAAGTGAGCTGTATCGTGCGGTTGCGGAGATTCTCGCGTTGGTGTATCGCGCCAGAGGTGTGACTCCATGAGAATGTTACAGGTCTAGAGGATTATGGCAACGGCAATAGAACCGATAGAACGGCCTCAGTTCATCAAGCATCCGGACATCGTTATCTCCGTCGGGGTGGTGGCCATCCTCATGGTGATGCTGTTGCCGTTGCCTCGATTTGTGCTGGATTTGTTGTTGAGTTTCGATATCACCTTGTCGGTGATTATCTTGCTTGTCGGGCTTCAAGTACGGCGTCCGATCGAGTTCTCAGTGTTTCCATCCATCCTGTTAGTGATCACGCTATTCCGACTGTCTCTCAACATTGCGTCCACGCGGCTCATTTTGCTGCATGGCAACGAAGGGGCAGGAGCGGCCGGCGAGGTGATTCGGGCGTTCGGAAACTTTATCGTCGGGGGCAATTATACGGTCGGTCTAGTCGTATTCTCCATTCTCGTGATCATTAACTTCGTCGTGGTGACGAAGGGTGCCGGACGTGTAGCCGAGGTGGCCGCTCGCTTTACATTGGATGCCATGCCCGGCAAGCAGATGAGTATCGATGCGGATTTGAATGCGGGTGTGATCAGTGAGGCGGACGCACGCCGCCGCCGCCGAGAAATTGCGCAAGAGGCTGATTTTTACGGCTCGATGGACGGTGCCAGCAAGTTCGTTCGAGGGGACGCCATTGCGGCCGTCATTATCGTCTTCGTCAACATCATCGGCGGATTGGCGATCGGTATTCTGCAACAGGGCATGAGCCCGGCACTCGCCGCTCAAACCTATACCGTGCTGACGGTTGGTGAGGGATTGGTGGCGCAGATCCCTGCCCTGATCGTGTCGACTGCTGCGGGTATCGTGGTGACTCGCGCCGCTTCTGAAATGGATTTGGGTGGGGAGATGACTCGGCAACTGTTGACCTCCCCCAAACCGGTGGGCATGGCTGCTGGTATTCTTCTCGCGCTTGGATTGGTGCCTGGGCTTCCGCATGTGGCGTTCTTAGCGTTAGGGAGCGCCCTCGCCTGGGTCGCCTACCACCTCCATCAACGCGAGCAGGTTCAAGCAGTTCCCACACCCACTCCCAGCATGCCCAAGACCGAGGAAGGTCAGACCCGAGTGATCCCGCTCGATCTTATGGAAGTGCAGGTCGGGTACGGTTTGATCGGTCTTGTTGAGGGAACGCAAGGCACCGCATTGCTCGATCGGATTAAAGCGCTCCGGCGGCAATTTGCGGAATCGATGGGCTTTGTCGTCCCTCCCATTCACATACGTGACAATCTCCAGCTGCGTCCGAACGAATACGCCATCATGTTGAAGGGAGTAGAGGTGGCCAAGGCTGACGTCTTGCCCGGCCATCTGTTAGCGATCGATCCAGGGACTGGTCAACGAGGCTTGGTGCAGGGCATTGCAACCAAGGAGCCTGCATTTGGGTTACCGGCACTCTGGGTGCCTGAAGATGCCAGGGAACAGGCTCAAATGGCGGGGTATACCGTGGTGGATGCGGGCTCGGCAATCGCGACACATCTATCCGAGTTGATCAAGCGCCATGGCTCTGAACTGTTGGGACGGCAGGAGGTGCAAACGCTTTTGGATGAAGTGGGAAAATCGCATCCGAAGTTGGTGGAGGAGCTTATTCCCACGCTGGTGCCGCTGGGAACAGTCGTCAGGGTTCTCGGAAACTTGCTCAAGGAGGGCATTCCGATTCGAGATCTCCGGTCGATCCTTGAGGCAATTTCTGATCATGCCACCACCACCAAGGATGCAGAAGTCCTGACAGAGTATGCACGGCAGGCGCTGGCTCGGACCATCACCAAACAGTATCTAGCACCTGACGGTAGTCTGCAGGTCATTACCCTGGATCCGCGACTAGACCGGTCGTTGGCCGAACAAGCCGTGGCATTGCCGCCTGGGGCCATGTTGAACCTTGACCCCACGCTCTCTCACAAGCTGTTGACTGGTCTCAAACAGGCAGCTGAACGGGTTGCGGCTCGCGGGCAGCAGCCGATCGTGCTCTGTTCGCAGGTTGTTCGCCGCCATCTCCGTCGACACAGCGATCGTCAGTTGCATGCCGTTCCCGTCATGGGACTCAACGAAGTGGATTCTTTTGTCCGCCTGCAGTCGTTAGATACGGTACGGATCGACTTCGAATTGGCACAGCCATCATAAGGTAAGTCATGAAGGTCAAAACATTTCACGCACTCACCATGCAGGATGCCATGCGCGCCATCAAGGAAGAACTGGGGCCGGATGCCATTATCTTGTCCGCGAAAGAGGTGCGTGAGGGCGGGCGAGTCGTACAGGCATTCAATCGACCTGTCCTGGAAGTGATGGCCGCATCCGATCAAGACGTCCCACGGTCCTCTCAGGCGGCAGACAAAGTGTCACATGGTGCAGCACCTAGGAGACCGTCTCATGAAAAGTTGGAAGCCGCGCCGACTTTTCAACAGACCCTGCACGGGATGCTGAAGCCGAATGCTGAGGCGGCGACACCGTCCGTCGGTCGGTCCGCCTCGTCGAAGCCATCTCGAGTGCAGGTGAAGCCGAATCGCCGCCGCCATTTCCGCACCGTCGTGAACGAATTGGGTCGCCTATTGGAGGATTTGTCGCGGGAAAATATCCGATCAATTGAAAGTCAACCGGTGCCGATGCTGGCCTGGTTGCGCCGCTCGCTGATCGAGCAGGGAATGAATGCTTCCACCGTGGATTTGCTGGTGAATGAGGCGTGCAAGACGGAACAAGTGTCCGGTCCATGCGATGATGAATCGATTCGTCTGGCGCTACAGCGTGAGATCTCAACTCGGGTGCGAACGAGCGAGCCGCTCCATAATGGACAAGGATCTCCCTCAATCGGTCTTCTGATCGGACCCAGTGGAGCCGGAAAGACCGCGGCTGTGGCCAAGCTGGCTTCCTATTATCGTCTCGAGCAGGGGAGATCCGTTGCGCTCATTACCTTTGATACATATCGGGACACTGCGGTGGAGCAGCTGCGTCGGTATGCCAAGGTCGTGGGGGTTCCGTTTGCTTGCGCTGTGTCGGCTCGACAGGTTCATCAAGGGCTCCGTCGTCATACGCGTGTAGATCTTGTGCTGATCGACATGCCTGGGATCGGACCAGAAGACCTGGCATTGGCGAAAGAACTTCGACAACTGCTTCCACAGGGGGCCATCACAACTCATCTGGTCCTTCCGGCTTCCACCAGGGAGCAGGAGCTTTGTCGGATCACGAGACGCCTCAATGATCTACCCCAGCTGCGTCTTCTGTTCACGAAACTCGACGAGACGGAATCGTTTGGCACCATCTTTGAAGTCGCGCATCAAACCGGGGTGCCGCTTTCCTATTGGAGTATCGGACGGCGAGTTCCCGGCGATATCGAGGTTGCCTCATCGGAACGATTGGCGGCGTTGTTGACTGCGGAACGCTCGACCAATTCTCAGGTGCTTGTCAATCGGGTCGGTCAATCATCAGGCGCAATTCCTGCATTAGTGGAAGCGGCAATTCATCACGGATAATCTGGTTGGAGGTCTCGCTATGCCGTTTGGAACAAGAAGGTCTGCTCTTATGTCGGAGGATCTGAGTCGTGGAGATGGTTCATCCACTCGCGTCATCGCGGTGTCCAGCGGCAAGGGAGGAGTCGGAAAGTCTAATGTCGTGGCGAACCTTGCGGTTGCACTCACGAGGGTTGGGAAGCGGGTGCTGATTTTGGATGCCGACCTCGGCTTAGGTAATCTCGATGTCCTTCTGGGGCTAGTTCCGCAGCATACGATCGAAGACGTTTTGAGAGGCACACATACGCTTGATGAGATCGTGCTCAGCGGCCCAGCAGGCATCCATGTGCTTCCGGCCAGTTCCGGTGTTGCCCGTCTGACGGCGCTGACAGAAGCCCAACAGGTGATGATTCAGGAACAGTTGGCCCAGCTCACGTCAGAGATGGATGTGCTCTTGATCGATACCGGGGCGGGCATCTCGCCGAACGTCACCTTTTTTGCCTCTGCGGCAGATGAGACGATCATCGTCGTCTCGCCGGAGCCGACATCGCTCACGGATGCCTATGCGCTGATCAAAGTCTTGGCTCGCCAGTATCGAGAACGCCGTTTCAAAGTACTGGTGAATCAGGCGAAGAGTCCCCGTGAAGCGGCTGAAGTGTTCGGGAAGTTGGATGTGGCGGTGGATCATTTTCTTCATGTGGCCGTCGAATTAGTCGGGGCGATCCCTTATGACGACTATGTGCATTTGGCCGTCATGCAGCAGAAGGCGCTCTGTGAGTTATTCCCAGAGGCACCAGCAGCCCAAGCATTCAGGAGGTTGGCGCATCAGGTGATTCAGTGGCCGAGGCCTGGTCTCCCCAAAAGTTCCGTACAGCTTGTTTGGCAACGAGCGGTGACGCCGGCCAGTAACTGACCAACGATCGGACATGAAAAGATCATGAGCAAGACTGCCTTACCACACGAGCGAAAATCATTTTTGGCCCAGGGAGCCAGACGCGAAGAGTTGATCAAGGAGTTTGCCCATGTTATTCGCGCGATGGCCCATCGGCTGGCCTTCCGTCTCCCGGCGTATCTCGACGCGGAGGATCTGATTTCGGTTGGCACCATTGGACTCATGGATGCCATGGATAAGTATGATCCCACACGAGAAGCGAAGTTTAAGACTTATGCGGAGTTCAGAATTCGTGGCGCCATGCTCGATGAGATTCGATCGATGGATTGGATCCCGAGATCGGTTCATGAACGTATCGGCTTGCTCCAAAAGACGCACACGATGCTGATGAGCCGATTGGGTCGGCCGCCCCATGATGAAGAGGTGGCGACGGAACTGAAGATGTCCCTGGAAGAGCTGGATGATTTCATTACACGGGCCAGAGGGGCGGTGATGATCAGTGTGGACGATTTAGGCCTCCATGAACCAGACGGGCATAAAGTGGTCAAGATGTTGGCCGATACGCACACGCCGGATCCCCTGTCCTCATTGGTCAACGAGCGTGAACGTGAATTGATAGCTGACGCTATCCACAAGTTGCCGGAAAAAGAGCGGCTCGTTCTGACCTTGTATTACTACGAGGAGCTTACGATGAAGGAAATCGGAGAGTTGCTAAAGGTCACTGAATCACGGGTTTGCCAAATCCATACTAAGGCTATCATCCAGCTCAAGGCACACTTGCATAAACCGAGTTGATTCTCTCGGTCGACCGACTCAACTGGGTGCTCGATTGTCAGCGTGGTGAGGCTATTCGCGATAGTCCGCGATGGCTCGGCTTCAGTTCTGAGTCGTAGAACCCCGTACCACTCTCGACGAGCACCTGGTATAGCCAGGTCTTCAATCAGCAATCAAGATCATGCACATGAAGGTCTCACATCATACGCTCCCACGATCGGAGTAACGATCTCTAGCATGGTGGCGTGCCTCAGCAACGGTGTGTGGCAGAAGCATGGTGTGGATGGGGACGACACTGGCCGATTCTGGGAGCCTGGCCGACGTCCTCGCGAATAGTCGAGTAAACGAAGCGGGGCACACACGAATCATGGCTGCTCCATTGCCATGGTTGACGCGACTCGCCGTATGTCCCTTTCCTACAGTTTCCGGTCGGCATGAGGCGTCCCTCATCGGTCACCGCTAGGAATAATTTTCACCTCAGTGGGTAGAATTCACCTTCGCAGCATGACGGGGCGATCCCTTACCACCCTGTTGCTCCACAGCAGAAGTCAGTTCATGCCTGCATTTGGCTGAGTTCGCATTCGATATACAGTAATCTCTGTTCGGAACGAAACTGGCATAAGGTTTGCTGTCTCTCGAAGGCAAAAGGAGTCGGCAATATGAATCGAGGTATCTATTCCATCTTGTCTGGAGCACTCGCCCATGAACGGCGCATGCAAGTGTTTGCGAACAATATGGCCAATGTGAATACCGCTGGGTTCAAGCAGGATGAGCAGGCCTTCAAAGCCATACTTCCACGGTACCATGCGGTCGCTCCCACTGGTGGCCGAACTGTGGGATTGGCCCAACAGATCACGGCCAGACCATTCGGACCATCTGAGCGCGCGTTTGTCGCACCACATCAGATCAAGACCACATTTGAGCCCGGTCGCATCCGATTGACCGGCAATCCGCTGGACGTCGCCATTCAAGGACAAGGGTTTTTTGAGGTACAGACGCCGCAAGGGTCTCGATACACCCGCAACGGCATGCTGTCGCTGGATAATCAACGTCGGTTGGTGACAGGACTTGGTTATCCCGTGATGGGGACGAGGGGTGAGATCAAGATTCCTCCCGGGAAATTGGAGATTACGACACAGGGAGACATCAAAGTCGATGACAAGCCTGTCGCGACAATCAAAATCATGGAATTTGCGGATGAAGACATGCCGCAGAAGTCGTCGGAAGGGCTGTTCTTCTCGGAAAAAGGCACGGTGAGCAAGAATCCGCAGATTCAGGTTGGGCACATCGAAGAGTCCAACGTCAATTCCATCGGCGAGATGGTGAAGATGCTTCAGGGTATGCGCAACTATGAATCAACGCAAAAGCTGATTCAATCGCTTGATCGTATGACCGAGGTCACGATTCAAGATGTCGGACGAGTGCTCTAAGACTGTGAAGTGTCGTTGGTCGTTCGTAAACATCAGCTACCGCGTTTTTTGTTCTACGAACGGCGAGATATGTAGGAGGATTCCATGATTCGTGCCATGTGGACCGCAGCGACCGGAATGACGGCTCAGCAGATCAACGTCGACACGGTTGCCCATAACCTCGCCAACGTCAACACCAACTCTTTCAAACGCAGCCGAGCTGAGTTTGCGGACCTGCTGTATCAGATTCAACGACTTCCCGGTACCAGCGCCTCCAATGTCGGGGTCTTTCCAGTCGGCATCCAGGTCGGTGCAGGGGTGCGCCCAACGACTGTTGCGAAAGAATGGATTCAGGGGAATATGCGCCAAACGAACAACGAGACGGATCTGGCGATCGATGGAGCAGGGTTTTTTCAAGTCTCCCGTCCTGATGGGACGATCATGTATACCCGAAATGGATCGTTTAAGCGTGACAATGTGGGCAATCTCGTGACTGGCGACGGGGATCTTCTCAATCCCGTGATTACAATCCCTTCCGGCGCGCTCAAGGTGGATATCGGGCAGGACGGTACGGTCTCGGTTTTGCTGCCAGGTGTGACGCAGTCCTCACAAGTCGGGCAAATACAGCTGACACGGTTCGACAATCCTTCCGGCTTGGTCGCTATGGGGAGCAATCTCTTTATTGATAGCTTTGCCTCCGGCCCTCCGACGCAGGGGACCGGTGGCTTCACCACCGGATTCGGGACGATCCAGCAGGGATTCTTGGAGAGTTCGAATGTAAATCTCGCCGAAGAAATGGTCAATATGATCATCGCTCAGCGAAGCTACGAGATTAACTCCAAGACGATTCAGGCTTCCGACGAAATGATGGCCATTGCGAACAATCTCAGACGGTAAGGAGCGGCTCATGTCTAGGATTTGGATGACGATGATCATGCTCCTTGCATCTGTAGGCTTCGACGTGATGACGTCACGTGCGGGGCCTAGTGGCGAGTCTCGATTGATCTCGTCGGCGTCCCGAGGTCCGATTCATCGGGCAACCGACACCGTTGTGGACCGAGTGGCTGTCAGTGAGGTCAACCCTGATCTGATTCGGAAGGTTATTCAGAAACATCTGGAGAGCGAATGGGGGCACAAGGTTAAGACGGTACAGGTGACGGTATTGGAGCCTGCGGATTCGGTGACGATTCCCGGCGTGACGGTGGAGTTGCAGGTCATTCCTAACTCGCTGGAAGAAGGTCTAGGACGGCGGAGGTTTCATGTGGAGGCGGTGGCAAATGGGAAATCTCAGAAAACGATCCAGGTCGTTGCCGATATTGCGGCGATGATTGACGCGGTTGTTATCACCCGCTTTCTGAAGGCCGACGAACTGATTGATATGAGCGATCTCAAAACGGTCGGACTGCGGATTCAGCAGGTGAATCATCCCTTCATTACCGATCAAGGAGAGGTCATCGGAAAAAGCGCATCACGGCCTCTTCCACCCGAGACACCGCTACGCCCAGCCTTTGTGAAGCCTCCATTGGTGATCAAGAAGGGTGATCGAGTCCTCATCGAGGCACGGCGGGGAGGGCTGTCGATTCGGGCTAATGGCATGACGAAAGCGAACGGACAAGTCGGACAGACCATCATGGTCACCAATCTGGATTCCGGTCGAGAACTAAGAGCCAAAGTGGTGGCTCCAAGTCTTGTTGAGGTGGAGTTCTAGCTGAATCGTGCCAGAGAACACCATGCACTTTCACAGTAATCTGTCTGTTCATATGGCCGTACGTAGCCTGATCATCACCATCGCCCTGCAAGGATGTTCAAGCCCGCCGAGCCCGTCGAGCAAGGTGACTGTGCCGCTGCTCCCTCCTCCAAGGACGCTGGGCTCGCTCTGGCAAGAAGAAAACGGACGAGCCTATCTCTATGAGGACATGCGTGCCATGCGGATCGGGGATATTCTGACCGTGAAAATCTCCGAAGTTCATAAAGGGTCAAAGTCAGCCGATACGGCAGTTCAACGGGATTCGACGATTAAGAACGGCATGGTCGGCAGCGGTATGGGATATATCGGGCTTCCAGGGATCCGCTTCAGCGATGAAACGAAGCGTGGATTCGGAATCAATGCGAGTGCCAATAACAAGTTCGATGGGAAAGGTTCCACCAATCGTGAAGGCACATTGACAGGGACCATCTCTGCGATTGTGACGGAGGTGCTTCCCAACGGGGATCTTCGGATCGAGGGGCGGCGAGAGGTCAGCGTCAACAGTGAAAAACAGCTGATGACGATCGGTGGGATTGTCCGGCGTGTCGATGTAGATACCAAGAATACAGTGGCCTCAAGTGCCATTGCGGACGCTAAAATCGAATACTCAGGCCTGGGTGTGCTGGACGATGTGCAGCGACCAGGGTGGTTGATCCGTATTCTTAATTGGGTCTATCCGTTCTGAGGAGAAGAGGGGCGATGATGGTTCCGCCGAGACGCAAACCGACTCCGAGAAGCATGCTCAAGCGGCGTCCTTTGAATCTCCATACGCTCCAAATGATGGTGCAGAGTGGGGTTGTCCGACGGGCTGATTTCGATCGTCCCACGTTTGGGAGCCGAACGCAATTTCATGCGTTTGATGATGCTGATCACGCCTCGGGGAAAGAATTGGCTTCTGAACAAGGATGGCTGTCGCGCATCATACTTGGTCCTCGGCTACAGGTCTCTGTTCCCAAACGTTCGTGGAGAGGATAGGTGCCTCACACATGTTCATACGGTGGATTTCTCTAGTCAGTGTGCTGGTCCTGACCGGTGGTTTATTGACACCCTCCGGCGCCGATGCGGTGAGGATCAAGGATATCGGCGTGATTGAAGGAGTCCGCGAAAACCAGCTGCTTGGGTACGGGTTGGTGGTTGGTCTGGACAGTACCGGCGATCGAGTCATCGGCGGACAGTTCACGATTCAGGCGATGATGTCCATGTTGAATAAAATGGGTGTCAATCTGGTGATCGACCCCATTCAGTTACTGACAAGAAATATTGCCTCGGTGATGGTGACTGCCAAACTTCCTCCATTCTCAAAGCCAGGAATGACGCTGGACGTCATGGTGTCGTCGATGGCGAACGCCAAAAGCCTGCAAGGCGGGACGCTCCTGCTCACGCCGTTAAAAGCAGCTAATCAGCAAGTATTTGCGGTCGCGCAGGGACCAGTCTCAATCGGTGGTTTTCTCGGTGGGACGGGAGGGGCTGGCGGCGCGACGGTGACGAAGAATCATCAGGCGGCCGGTGTGGTTCCCGGTGGCGCCATTATCGAGAAGGAGCTCCCTGTCGACATTGACTCATGGGCAACCGTTTCTGTGCTGCTCCGACAACCAGATTTTACGACTGCTATCAGGACTGCCGAGGCCATCGAGAGTGCCTTTGGGAAAGGCAGTGCATCAGCCACGAATGCCGGATCTGTGAAGGCGACGATCCCTCAAGTGTTTCAGGGGCGCGTCGTCGAATATATCGCATCGATTGAGGGGCTCGATGT
Organism: Nitrospira sp.; assembly: GCA_005116965.1. Taxonomy (GTDB): domain Bacteria; phylum Nitrospirota; class Nitrospiria; order Nitrospirales; family Nitrospiraceae; genus Nitrospira_D. The sequence goes on from SWDG01000022.1 coordinate 137,996, forward strand.
GACCGTCGATTCTGTAGCCAAAGTCGTGGTGAATGAACGGACCGGCACGGTGGTGCTGGGAGAACATGTGCGGATTTCCACATGCGCGATTTCTCACGGTAATCTCACGATCTCTGTCAAGAACACATTGAACGTGTCGCAGCCGACGGCGCCGCTCATTGGTTCGTCCGCAGGACAGACAACCGTCACACCGGATGTGCAGACAGAGGTCAAAGAGCAGGAATCGAGGCTCCTGGTGGTGGATGAGACGGTAACATTGGGGGAAGTCGTACGGGCTCTCAATGCAGTAGGAGTGACGCCGCGTGATCTTGTCGCAATACTTTCGGCTTTGAGGTCGGCAGGAGCGCTGCAAGCGAACCTTGAAATTATTTAGATGGACGAAGAGTACATATGAAAACTCTAGAACAATACGGAGTCCATTCAGGGCTCTCTTCACCAGCATACGTGGATCCTGGATTGACCGGACGCGCTGGTCATCTTGTGTCTCAGGTGAATGCCTCAACATCGCAGGACCCTGCTGCGGCACGTCAACAAATGGTCCAAGCTGGGCGGCAGTTCGAAGCGTATTTTGTCTCGTATTTACTGAAGGTTATGAGGGAAACGGTTCCTGAGGGAAGCATCACCAACAAGCAAGGAGCGTATTTTTACTCATTTTATGACGAGGAAATTGGGAAACGGGCAGCCGAGTCTGGGGGGATAGGCATTGCCAAGATGGTTCAGGAGTATGCGCAACAATATTTTGCATCATCGCCCCCGGAACGCTCAAGTTCTTCTGGGTAGAAACCGATAAGAAGCTCGACCGGGGTAAAGTCCATAATTCTCTCAGACTGAGAGCTGAGAGGCGAGAACCGGGGAAGGAGCGGTAACATGCAGATTTCAGGTCATGGGAAGGTGGATCATCTTGCCAAACTGTTACTTGGGGTTCAGGACACCGAGGGGGCAAGTAGTCGGCAAGTGGCTGCTCGCACCCAGGTGGGTAAAGATGAGGTTCAGATTTCAGCTCAAGCGAAGGAACTTCAACGGATCCGGGAGCTGGCCAATCAGCCTGACCCTGGACGGGCTGAACAGGTGGAGCGCATCAGGCGTGCGCTTGACAGCGGCACGTACGATATCAGTGGCCGCGCGGTTGGCGATGCCATCGTGAAACAGGTTCTAACCGACGCGGTACTCTGAGCATCTTCGATCCGGCGTAGGTGGGAAAGCGACGAACGGGTCTCCGATATGGCCCATGGATGGGCAGGTTGTCGATCGTGAATGCGTCAATTTCTCTCGAACAGTTGACCCATCTCCTCACCCGCGAATCCGTGCAGTGCGATCTCCTGTCACAAAACATCACTCAAGAGAGGGAAGCCATCAAGTGCATGGCGCTTCAGGATTTCGTCTCGATCAATCAATCAAGGATTTCAATTCTTGAGTGCTTTCACAGTCTGAAGGAAGAACTGGATGGTCTGCTTGACCGCTTGGCAGTTGCCTACCACGTACCAGAAGCGGGGCGAACGCTGACAGAAATTCTACGTCAGACTCAAAGCCCACAGGCAGACACTATTCTAGAACAGTATGAGCGGCTTGCGGAGAAGGTCCGTGCAGTGAAGCGCGATATCGCGGTCAACCAAGTACTGATCAAGAGCGTTCAATCATTTCTTATTCGGGCGATGGAGGCTCACCGCCAACCGCCTCCGGGGGATGACCTCTATACCGTGTCGGGTTCTCGAAGCAAGAGCGGCATGCCGGCAGCGTTGATCAAACGGCAGGGGTGACTATCGATGGGACTGAATAGCTTACTCGATGTTGCGAAGTCAGCTCTTTTCACTGCTCAACAGGCGTTGACGGTGACCGGTCACAACATCAGTAACGTCAACACGCCAGGTTTTTCCAGACAGGAAGTCATCCTAACAGAAGAACGGCCTGTTGACGGCAGTCCTGGGCAAGTCGGTACCGGCGTAAAAATTGAGCAAATCCGTCGGGCCGTGGATATATTTCTGAACCGTGAACTGACAAACTCTCAGGAAGGCTTAGGCCAATTTACCGTCACCAGCGATGAACTGCGGAGATTGGAGAGTTTGTTTAGGGATACGAGCGGGCAGGGCTTGGCGGGACAACTGAATGAGTTTTTTAAGGCGCTGCAGGATGCGACGACGACGCCTTCCCAGACTACCCCTCGCTCAGTGGTTGTAGCAAAAGCCTCGACGCTGGCGAGCACCTTCCATCAGATCAATGCAGATTTAACCGATACTCGTCGTGCCATTGACGTACAAATCGGTGTAAACATTACTGAGATCAACGGTCTGACGAGAAAGATCGCTGACTTTAATACCCAGATTAAATCCGCCGAGGTCAGCGGTCAGAACGCCAATGATCTTCGCGATAAGCGCGACTTGGCCGTCAATGAATTAGCCACGAGGATCGAGGTGTCGACTCTCGATCGTATTGATGGGACTGTTTCGGTTTTCACGGCTCGCGGATTGGTCCTGGTCGATCAAGAAACAACGCGGAATCTGGTCGGGGTGGAATCCACGGACAACCAAGGTCTTCTGGATATCGGATACGACATCGGAGGAAATCAGCCGAGCATCATTACCGACTTGATCACCGGTGGGAGGGTTCGTGGACTTATTGATGTACGAGACGGCACGATTCCTTCGGTTCAGCAAGGAATCGATGCGTTGGCTGGATCTCTCCTGAATGAGGTCAACCAAGTTCACCGTGCGGGGTATGGCCTCGACGGGTCAACCGGGCAGGACTTCTTCTCCGGTTTGTCCGTCACGACTAAAGCGCCCTCCACGAATGTTGGAACTGGTGCAATAGGCAATGGAGCGGTAACTGCGCCGAGTCTTCTGACCTTTCATGACTATGAGATCAGGTTCAGTGGGGGCAACAATTACTCGATTGTTGATGCAAGCACCGGGATCGGTATCAAGGGCAATTACACAGGAACCGTAATCGTTCCTCCAACGGTGGATGCACCGTTGAACATCGTCACGGGAGCGAATGATACCTTGGTTGTGACGGTAGACGGCACGACGTCGGGAAGTATTACACTGAACGGTGCTGCATCACCAGGACGGCCGTATGCCTCCGGCTCAGCGCTGGCGGCGGAGATCGAGAGCAAAATCAACGCTGATTCGACGCTTGCGGCGGCCGGTCGACGAGTGGCGGTAATATTTGACAGCACGACGAATCGATTGGTGTTGCAGCCGAATTCAGCCGGAGGTACGAGTTCCGTAGACGTGATCGGTGGAACCGCGCGGGCGAGTCTGGGGCTATCGACCGGGACCAGCACGTCCGCGTCCGGAACATATAGCGATCCTCAAACGTTCCACATTGATGGAATTGCAGTGACCCTTAGTGGGGCACCTGCCGCGAACGACGTTCTGAGCCTTAATTCGCGGGAGAATGCCGCCCGTGATCTCACTGTTGCGCTATCAGACCCATCCAAGCTCGCGCTCTCATCGACGCGCGCGGGTGTTCCGGGGAACAATCAGAACGGATTGGCGCTGGTTGCACTCCAGTCAAAAACTCTCACCGGCCTTAACAATACCACGCTCATCGACGCCTACCGTAAAACCGCGACCGACCTTGGCGTGGCCTCACAGGTGGCGAGTCAGCGCCTTGACGGAGAGGAAGTTCGTCATGAACAGTTACAGAACTTCCGCGCGCAAGTGTCGGGTGTCTCGCTCGATGAAGAACTGGTCAATCTTCTTAAGTATCAACGGGCATTTGAGGCCGCGTCACGCATGATCGTCGCTGCCGATGAAATGATGTCGACCTTGATCTCGCTTAAACGATAGGCGAAGGAGCATGCTATGCGTGTGACGGAACAACAGGTTTTTGGATTCTTACTCAACAACTATCAACGAGCTCGATCCAGAGCGTTAGAGTTGCAGGAGCATCTTGCCACTGGCAAGCAGGTGCTGCAACCTTCCGATGATCCCGGCCGTTTCCACCGGATCGTTGGAGAAAAAACGACTCTGGCAAAACTAGAGCAGCATCTTCGCAACGTGGGGGCGGCAAACACGCGGGTTGACTTGGCGGATACCTCGCTCCAAGGGACGACGACGACTCTCTCTCGAATGAGACAGCTGGCGGTTCAATATGCGTCCGATACCAATGGCGCGGCGGATCGGGCCACCGGTGGACATGAAATCAAAGAGTTGCTCCAACATCTGCTCCAATTAGGAAACACCGAGTTTGATGAGAACCAACCAGTGTTCGGTGGTACGAGCCGCCACGGGTTCGCTGAGGGATTGGCGCTGGCTACGCCGGTTACAGTGACGAACGCCGTCGCAGATACCTTGACGGTCAAGGTCGACGGTGTCACATCGGGCACGATCGACCTAACCGGCGGTACCGAGACGCTTGGCGGTCCCGAATTAGCCGCGAGAGTGCAGAGCCGTATCAATGCCGATTCAGCCTTAGTTGCAGCGGGGAAAAGCGTCTCTGTTACCTATGCAGAGGATCGCTTGGCCATTTCTTCCAATTCTGAAGGGCCGACTTCGAAGGTAGAAGTGGTGGGCGGTTCGGCTCGTACCCTGCTTGGGTTCAACGGCGGTAGTGCCGGCGTCGGTACCGCGACTTTTGTAACAACGGTGACGACGGACGCGGCAGCCGCGAACAGTGGTGGCGCGTTGATCTCGCAGGGGGAGATCGTGAATGCGAGTGCGACCTCTTTTGATAATTATGCCGTAAGCTTTACAGGGCCTGGATCTTTCGACATCGTCAATATTTCAGCACCAGTGACGGTGACCGCCAACTCCGCCAATGCTGGTCGTTTGGGCCCAATCGATGCTGGCATCATTGATCCTCAGCGGATTACTCTCGACACGTATGAAGTACAGTTCACTTCAGCCTCACAGTATTCCGTCTTGAATACGACCACGGGAGCGACCCTTTCGACTGGGAACTCCTATGTGTCTGGCGGTGCCATCGAATTCGATGGCCTCCGCGTGGTGCTTGCAAATGGGCAACAGGGAGGACCCGCCACTGGAGATCGATTCTCAGTCGCAGTGACTCCGGAAACAGTACGTTCCAATCAGTCATACACATCAGGTGGCCCGATCGTTTTTGACGGAATTCAATTGAGCATCACCAACGGCGCTTCAGCGCCGGCTGCGGGAGATCTGTTCCGTGTCGTAGCACACACGAAGTATGCAGGAGATTCCGGAAGCCATCTCGTTGAAGTGGCGGACGGGGAGGTTATTTCCACCAACGTGCCAGGCGATAGAGCGTTCAGTGGATCCACCGTCAATCTCTTCGATACAGCGCAACGTCTCCTCGCGGCGTTACGAGGAAACTTCAAAGCCGGAATTGTTGAGAGCTTGGGTGATCTTGACCGAGCCATCAGCCAAGTGTCTGCAGCGTTGGGCACGATCGGTGCCGTGACGAACCGATTGGAGTCGACGTCTGTGGCCTTGCAGGAGTCCAAAGATGTGGCGACAAACCAGTTGTCGTCATTCGAAGACATCGATCTGGCACGAACCATTTCGGATTTGACGCTGCAAGAGTACGCGATTCAGGCGGCGGGTGCCACGCTTGGTCGCCTGTTTGATAACTCTCTCCTCAAGCATCTGCGGTGAGTCCGCTTCTCAAGTTTGTTTCACGTATGGCCGATAGTCCAATGTGCCAGTATGTAATTAGGGACGTCTTGTATGTTAGTGCTCACACGACGACGTGGAGAAGGGGTGACGATTGGTCCCGATATTCGTGTGATCGTCCTTGGTGTGAAGGGCGGGCAAGTGAGACTGGGAATCGAAGCTCCATCTACGGTGGCTGTTCATCGAGAAGAAGTCTATGCACGGATTCAGGATGAGAACCGATTGGCTGCGAAGACCCAGGCTGTGCCTCTGGATGCCTTTCGCCGATTAATCCATCCGAAACAGCGCATTGCCTAATGAGGTTGCATCAGTGAAATGTGCGTCGACCCGTTTTGGTTCATTCGAGGTTCCCAGTGAGAATCTCATTACGTTTCCGTCAGGGGTCCTTGGCTTTCCTGAGCAGCACCGGTATGTGATGTTGGATCACGATACCGAGGCTCCCATCAAGTGGCTTCAATCGGTTGAAGAGCCAGAACTGGCCTTTGTCATTCTGGATCCAATCACGTTTCATTCTAACTATCATGTTGAGGTATCCACTGATGCATTGGTAGAGATCAAGGCGCATGTGGGAGAGGAGTTAGCCATTGCGGTGATCTTGACCATTCCTTCAGATGATCCGGGTCGGATCACTGCGAATCTGCGAGGTCCGCTACTCATCAGTCATAAAACAAAACTGGGCAAGCAGCTGGTCCTTTCAGAGGAGTTTCCCACCAGACACCCGTTGTTTCCCATTTCCGGTTCCCCATCGCCAGAACCCGCGTCGACTTCTCCCTCTGTTGAATGTAAAGTCTAGCTGATGCATGTTGTGATCGTTTTGCTGCTCTAGTCGTTCGCTAACATCCTAACATCGACCGTCCGACCTGAGGTAATCGCCTACCGAAGCTCGGAGTGCCTCCCTCAAAGAAAACAGATCCCCCGTTTCGCCTGGTCTGTGGCGAGCGGGGTGTGTCCTCTCAGAAACACATATTTGCTATGAACATTGTTGAGCTTGATCAGGCAGCTGCCTGACCGATCGGTTGATAGCCCTGCCGGTAGGATTCAAGCACACGAATGAGTCGTGTAACTTCAACTTCGAGCTGCGCGTAGACGGGAGGAGCGTCGTGGAGCACGTTGAGGCGACCAACGGCTTCGAGACGACCGGCGGTGAGTGCGACTTCGGAGGCGCAAAGGTTTCCGGCGGTGCCTTTGAAGGTGTGTGCCATCCGCTCGACTGTGACTGAGTCGGCATCGGCCAACGCCGTTCTGATGTCGGCCAGCATGGTCTGGTAGCGATCAAGAAACAGGCAGACGAGTTGAGCGAATAATTCGCTGTCGCTGCCGATGTTCTGGTACATTTTGGCAGGGTCAAAGATTCCTCTGGTTGGGTCAGCCGTGGTGGGAATTGGTTTATGCTTGCCGGTCACTACTGCATCTGGTGGCGTGGATATCCAACGAGCGAGGGTGTTCCGTAGTTCGTCTAGTTTGATCGGTTTGGCAAGATAATCATCCATTCCGATTGTCAAACACCGCTCGCGATCCCCCTGCATGGCATTGGCGGTGACCGCAATGATCGGAATATGCGGAGTCGATTGTGGTGACGTGTCTGAATGGTTTGGGCTTCCAACGGGCACGTCATGCGATGCCATTGCCGCTTCATTTTTGCGAATGCATTGAGTTGTCTCAAATCCATCCATAACGGGCATCTGACAATCCATCAGAATGGCGGCATAGTCTCCCTTGGTGAGGGCAGTCAGTGCTTCTTGACCGTTTTCGACGACGTCTGGCTGGTAGCCAAGTTTTTCCATCATCCGTACAGCGAGCTTTTGATTGACGATGTTGTCTTCCACGATCAAAATGCGTCGATGCTGCACATTCTCCGCGACCGTATGCCGAGTGACGAGTTGAGGCACGACCGAAAGAGTTTGAGCCGTCTGTGGCTCTTGGCTCTTAGGCAGACCGAGAACAGTCCGTAGACAGTCGCGTAATTCATCATGGCGGATGGGTTTCGGCAGGTAGCCCATCGCGCCCGCCTGGCGGGCCTGTTCCGCATGGCCACGCTGTAGGATCGAGGTCATCACGACGAGGCGAATGCCGGATCCAGCTGGGTGACTTTGCAGCTCTCGTGCAAGTTGCAACCCGTCCTTTCCAGGCATGATGACGTCCAAGATCGCGAGATCGTACGGCGTTCCCCGCTGCGCCGCCTCCGCGATGCGATGCAAAGCTGATTCGGCATCTTCTGCAAGGTCGTCCACCATTCCCCAACCGGATACCAGATGGTGGAGGATCACGCGATTCGACTCATTGTCATCGACGATCAAGACACGCTTTCCGGTGAGATCTCCGGTCGGGAGAATCGCACATGGAGAATCGACTTGTTTCTGGAGGCGCGCGGTGCACCAGAAAGTGCTACCCTTTCCCTCAGTGCTGCGCACTCCGATCTGCCCACCCATTAATTCCACGAGTTGCTTGGAAATGGACAGGCCAAGGCCGGTGCCGCCATATTTTCTGGTTGTGGAGCTGTCCGCCTGCACAAACGGACGGAACAGTTTGTCTTGAGTATTGGAATTGATTCCAATGCCGCTGTCCGTGACTTCGAAGCGAATGACGGTTGTGTCGAGGAGGTCTTCTTCGAGATAGGCCTGCAGGGTCACCTCGCCCTTGTCCGTAAACTTCACCGCGTTGGCAACTAAATTGGTGAGTATCTGACGTAGGCGACCTGGGTCACCTTTGAGTCCCGTCGGAACTGCGGCGTGTACCAGTCCAGTTAGCTCCAGCCCTTTCGTCTCTGCCCGCTCAGCGAATTGTGCTAATACCTGCTCCACCGTGGTTCTCAGATTGAAGTCGAGGCGTTCCAGTTCCAGCTTTCCTGCCTCGATCTTGCTGCATTCGAGTACGTCGTTGATCAGCTGCAACAGTGCTTCGCCGCATTGTCGAATGGTCTCTGCGTAGGATTGTTGTTCGGACGTCAAGGATGTCTCCATCAACAGGCTCGTCATGCCGATCACCCCGTTCATGGGGGTGCGTAGTTCATGACTGATGGTCGCGAGAAATGCTGTCTTGACGCGTGCCGATTCCTTCGCCACCTCCAGGGCTTGGTCCAGGCAGCGGTTGCTCTGGAGAAGTTGGTCGGCGGAGAGTTGGAGCGCCTGCTGTGCCTTATGGACGCTCGTCATATCGGTCGCATAGCCTCGCACGACGCCATGCGTGAGAACTGGGCAGAAGGTCCATGAAAAACTGGATTCGGGGAGCACAACGGCTTCATCATGAACGACATAGTTTGTGGCAAGACAGCGTTGCACGATGTTCGGAAGGTTGCGCGGGGCGACGTTGGGAAATCCTTCGAGGCTATATCCGAATTGAGTGAGCAGTGAGATCATCGCTGGATTGGCATACAGCAGGCTCATATGCCGGTCTAGTTCGATCATCGGTAAGGGACTTTCCTCAGCGATCGCGGCCAACCGATTGCAATCCTGCTCCAATTCTCGTTCATGAGACAAGTCTCGGATGCTGAGAATCAGTACAGTCTTCCCATCGAATGTACCGGGTGCGCAGGTCCATTCTATGGGAACGGGATGAGTTGCTTTCCGCAAGAGAAGATGATGCGTCACCGAAGTTGGACGGCGGCTTTTTAGTACTCCGTTCAGTTGTGCTGTAATAGTGCTGGAGTCTGATTTGGTGAGTGTCGACCATAGGGATGGAAAGGAGCGGACCGTGGAGGAAGGAAATCGTGGCCCGAGCAATCGATGACTCTCCCGATTAGCTGCCAGTACGGTGAGATCAGTATCAAGAATGACGGTGGCCAGTGGAAGCCCTTCGAGAAGATCGAGACTTGCCGACGCTGTAGGACGTGAAGCGGCAAGGCGACGTCCGACGCGTTTGCGTCCAGATGATTTCATCATGCAGCTCGTGAAAGGCCTTGGTCGAGGTGTATGCCGATATTGACTCGTTCTTTGCTTGGGTCTAGGACACGCAGCACCGTTCGGATCGTGTGGTCGGGAGATGGTGTCGCCAGGTCGATGTCAATCGGCGTGGCATACGAACCTCCTTGCGGGTCGGTTGTGACTTTGACCAGGGGTTTGAGTCGTTGCTGAGGGTTGACTCCGATGACGACCGCCTGTTCGCCGGTATTGAGTTTGACGAGGCTTCCGACTGGGTAGACTCCGATGCTTCGGATCAGGATCTCTACAAGGGATTTTTCAAATAACCCTTGTTCTCCAGCCAAAAACAGTTGCCGAACGGCATCGTGTGGAATCATGGCCTGGCGTGTGCCGCGCCGACTCACCATGCCGTCATAAAAATCGACGATGCCGACGATCTGCGCCAGGTGAAAAATCTGATCGTTGCCTAACTTGGCTGGATATCCGCTTCCATTGGCGCGCTCATGATGCTCTCTGACGATGCGTAAGACGTCCTCGTGCAGGCCTGGTTGCTCGGAAAGGAGTGCGACGCCAAGCTTACAATGCTGCTCGAGCAGGGTCTTATCTTGTCCGCTACATTCCTCCCGCTTGCGAACAAGATTTCGCGGGAGACGGACATATCCCGCGTCATGGAGTAACGCGCCCATGCCGATCTGTTCTTGTGCCGGTTGATCCAACCCGCTTTCAACGGCCACCACGAGCGACAAGATGCAGGTATCGAGTGCATGAGTCGTCAGTGAGCGGTCGAACTGCTTAATTTTCTGAATAGCGAGCTGAGTGGCCATTGCCGCACGGTTGTTGAGAACTTGGTCCAACATGTGTGACACGATGGCTTTGGTGGCTTCGGGAGACGGAGGAATGCCACGCTCAAGATCCTCGAAAATGCGCTCAACCGCTTCTTGAGCCTGAGCGTAGATCACCGTGGAGGAATGATCGTGAGGTTCAGCCTCCGGCATCAGTTCGGGTGTGTGATCTGGAGGAGCTGGGATATCGGCATTGGGAGGTTGCTGGCTTGCAAGGTGTTGTGTAGTCGCTGGGGGCTCCGATGGGAGGTCTAGTCCTTTGCTGGTATCGATGCTCACCATCCTGATCCCATGTTGCTTCATGAGTTGGATGGTCTGTTGATCTTTGACCAGGCGCTTATGGGAGAGGAAGGGGGTTCGGTACCACGGGACATCCATCTCTGTGATGAACATGCCAGGAATCAGCTGCTCGATTGGGATACGTTTTAATGTCATAAGTCGTCGGACTCCTAGTCAGAGAAGGTCTCTAGTCGGACGTGGCGACAGAGGAAAGATCCCACGGGCATTATCGGCGGGGGAGGCCTCGAACTTGATCGTGGTTTCTGCACCATGCCGTATTGTGATTGGTTTGCAGTCACGGCTCACGGCTCAGTGCGCTGAGACTCAAGATTGACCGATGACGTTCCGATAGAGGTCATCAGAGTTGGTACGTGTCGGGTGATGGTGTTGGAGCGAGGGCTATGAACGACATCGTAGTGTCCGTCCCCCCTGCAGCATCCTTTTTATCAGTCGGACTGGCGCTGAAACTGTCCTTCACGCGCGATCAGCAGAAGGTCATGTACGGCACGACGCTTCTTGGATGGAAGGATCATGCGTGGCTTGTCTGTGAATGGCCGCTTCAGCTCGGCTATGACCAGCAGATTGCCGGTGGCACCCCATGCACCGTTAGTTATTTGCATGACGGGAAGTTGGTCGGGTATCGCAGTGAAATACGTGAGCTGATTGCGTTGCCAGTTCCGTTGCTCTTTGTCGCCTACCCGAAAGCAGTCGAAGAGATGCATCTGCGGAAACATCTCCGTGTCTCTGCCAACGAACCGACCTTGATGATGCGAGCGACTCATGACAATCCGTCAGGATCCGCGCTGCCTACCACCGACTATTTCGGTGGTCTGTTAAAGGATCTCAGCGAGGGAGGGTGCAGTGTGCTCATGGTTCGCACACCAACCTGGCTTCGACCAGGCACGACAGTGCACATGGAGTTCGAATTACCGGGCTTGGGGCATATCACCAATCTGACTGGTATCGTGAAAAATGCCGATACGCGGCAAGGTGGGGATATCATCGGTATCGAGTTTCAATTCAATCAGACGGAGTACATCGAATATCGCGGATGGGGTGGGTCGGTTCGGCAGGCCATAGAACAATGGACAGCACAGAAATCCATGCCGTCATTTCCAGAGTAGACAGATCTCGCTCTCACCAAATAAGCCTTGACACCGTTCCATAGGGCAGTTCCTTCCCCTGCTGCGCGGAAAAACTTGCCGCCGAAGGCCGCTGTTCCTGATTCAACCCTCCGTTTTTACCCAAATCCTCAAGCATTCACCACTGTACGTCTGGCACACAACTTGATAGGCAGACAGTGAGAGGAGTAGCTCACATGCCCATCAGTCCCACTGTGTTGCTTGCCGAGGGAGTCATTATTCACCATCCTGAGTTGGTCAATCTCTACGGATGCTCTGTCGGAGAAGAGACCAAGATCGGTGCGTTCGTCGAGATTCAGAAGCGGGCGTGTATCGGTCGTCGATGTAAGATTTCTTCGCATTCGTTCGTCTGCGAGGGCGTGACGATCGAGGATGAAGTCTTCGTGGGGCACGGAGTCGTCTTCATCAACGATCGCTACCCGCGCGCTGCCATCGGAGATCGTCTTCAAACGGACCAGGACTGGAGTGTCATTGGGACGGTCGTCAAGCGTGGTGCATCGATCGGGAGCGGGGCGGTCATTCTTTGCGGGGTGACGATTGGGGAAGAAGCCCAGATTGGAGCCGGGGCAGTGGTTACGCATGATGTCCCGCCTCGCGCCACGGTGACTGGAGTCCCTGCTCGCGTTGCAGTAGTTAATCATAGGGAGCATCGAGCATGATCGGTATCGGAGTCATAGGATTTGGGTATTGGGGACCGAACCTTGTTCGCAATTTCCACGAGATGATGGATTCCCGCGTCTTAGCGGTGAGCGATCAGCGCATGGATCGCCTGGCCCTCGCGGCGTCACGCTATCCAGGCATCGGCATCATGCAAAATCCAAGTGAGCTGATCCGGTCGCCTGCGGTTGACGCAGTCGTCATCGCGACGCCGGTGTCCACGCATTTTCAATTGGCCATGGAAGCGCTCAGAGCAGGCAAGCATGTGCTTGTTGAAAAACCATTGGCCATGACAAGCGAACAGTCGTGGCAATTGATCGAGGAAGCCGAGAGACGTCACCTTGTACTCATGGTGGACCACACGTTTGTCTATACCGGCAGTGTACGGAAGATGAAGGAACTGATCGATGCCGGCGAAGTGGGAGACCTCTACTACTACGATTCGGTCCGAGTGAATCTTGGATTATTTCAGCATGATGTCAATGTGCTCTGGGATCTTGCCGTGCACGATCTGTCTATCATGGATCATTTGTTGCCGACTCGTCCTCGGGCGGTTTCCGCGACCGGCATGCGCCATTTCACGCAGGAGCCTGAAAATATTGCGTATCTCACGCTGTTCTACGATTCCTCCCTTATTGCGCATATCCATGTGAACTGGCTGGCTCCTGTGAAAGTTCGGCGGACACTTATTGGGGGAAGTCAAAAAATGATCATCTACGATGATGTTGAGCCTAGTGAAAAGGTCAAGGTCTATGACAGGGGTGTGACCACAGAGTCTCAACAGGCTCACAGCGAGGTCGTCTACAAAATGCAGATGGGCTACAGAGCCGGTGACATGTGGGCACCGCAGCTGGATTTGTCGGAAGCGCTCAAGACGGGAGCGCGACATTTTCTCGATTGCATCGCTCGATGCGAGGTGCCGGTGACTAATGGCGAGGTCGGTGCTCGCATCGTGCAAGTTTTAGAGGCGGCATCGCGGTCGATGCGCGATCGAGGACGGCTCATTGAGCTTGACACGCTGAAGGTGGCTGCATGATCCCATTTGTCGATCTTCAGGGACAATATCAAGCGATCCGTGATGAGGTCCGGGCATCGATCGATTCCGTTCTGGACAGTGGACAGTATGTCCTGGGTCCAGAAGTTATGTCGTTTGAAGAGGAATTCGCAGCTTATACGGGGACAGCCTTTGGGGTTGGAGTGAACTCTGGGACCAGCGCATTACATCTGGCCCTGCTGGCTGCGGGTGTTGGTCCTGGCGATGAAGTCATCACCGTCCCATTCACCTTCGTTGCAACGGTGGCTGCCGTGCGCTACGTAGGCGCGAGGCCAATCTTTGTGGATATTGAACCAGGCTCGTTCACAATGGATGTGGGCCAGCTTGAGGCTGCGCTCACCCCGCACACCAAGGCCATTATTCCGGTTCATCTCTATGGGCAATCGGTTGATATGGATCCGATTCTCGCAATAGCAAGGCGGCGCGGCATTGTAGTGATTGAAGATGCTGCACAGGCACACGGGGCTCGCTACAAGGGGCGTCCCGTCGGTGGACTGGGCGATTACGGGTGCTTTAGTTTTTATCCAGGGAAAAATCTTGGGGCCTATGGTGAGGGCGGCATGATCGTCACGAATGATGCCCAAGCGGCTGAACGTCTGCGCATGTTGCGCGATTGGGGAGCCAAAGAAAAGTATCACCACGAGTGCCTCGGATTCAATTATCGTATGGAAGGCATTCAAGGGGCTATTCTGCGCGTGAAACTGCGGCGATTGGACATCTGGAATAAGGCAAGGCGCACAGCGGCCACGCTCTATCATGAGTTCTTGAAGTCCGGACTTGTCACGGTGCCTTGGTTACGGCCTCACAACGAACATGTCTTTCACATCTACGCCGTACGCGTACGGGAACGAGAGGCACTCAGGCTGTTTCTGCAGAAGCGCGGCATTCAAACCGGGATTCACTATCCCATTCCCGTGCATTTGCAAAAAAGCTATTCAGATCCGAGGTATCCGTCGGGGTCATTGCCCTGTGCCGAGGCCGCGTCTCGTGAAGTGCTATCGCTTCCACTGTTTCCAGAAATCACCAAGGCGCAGATCGAAACCGTCGCCCAGTCGGTAACCGAGTTTGTCGGATTGCAATCGGTGGCGGCATGAAGGTGTTCTTCATCGGCGGCACAAAGCGAGGGGTTATGACACTGCAGGCGCTCATCGAACAGGGAGTGCATGTCGTTGGAGTTCTGAGCCTGACACAGGATGCGCATGAACAGGATCGTTGCGAAGGCCAGATAGAAGATCTCGCACACGCGCATGGCATCCCAGTACGCGAAGCGAAGTACGTGCGCGACGGCGCGCTGGGCCGATGGGCGGTAGAGGAAAGAGAGGCAGAGGCTGCTATTGGTGTCGGTGTGCGCATACTCCTACCCAAAGCGTTCTATATGGCCTTTCCACATGGCTGTTGGGGCATTCACGATAGTCTCTTGCCTGAGTATCGAGGCTTTGCGCCGCTGAACTGGGCGATCCTCAACGATGAGGCACGTACCGGCGTGACCGTGTTTCAGATCTCGGACCAAATGGACGGAGGCGATATCCTGTTACAACAGGAAGTGTCCATCGGACCAGCTGATACAGCCCCTCAAGTGTATGAGCGGATTTGCGACGCGACCGTATCGGTGGCGATCGAAGGAGTTCGGCAGCTGGCCGAGGGGCTGGCAAGGCCGATCCCACAAGACTACTCTGCAGGGTCCTTTACCTGCGCGCGCACTCCTGTCGATGGGCAGATCGATTGGACGCAGCCTTCACGCCGAGTCTTCAACCAGATCCGAGCGCTGACATTCCCTTACCCTGGGGCCTTTACACACTATCGGGGCCAGCGATTGATCGTCTTGGCCGCGGAAGAGATCGCGAATCCACCCCGCTTCGCGGGACGGATTCCTGGTCGCGTTGTGAAAATTCTTGATGGTCTTGGGGTTGACGTCTTGACCGGAGACGGTGTGCTCAGAATCACCCAAATCTCAATGGATGGCCGCGCCTCATCCCGAGCCGATAAAGTGATTCGATCGGTAAAGACGAGTCTTGGACTTACGGAATCGGATTTTCAAAACCGTATCGCTGAGCTGGAACGACGACTGGAGGCCATGACGGTTCATGCGACTCACTGATGCGAGGGTGTTGATTACGGGAGGAGCAGGGTTGATCGGCTCGCATATCGCCGACTGCATGATTCGCGAAGGAGCAAGCGAAATCGTCGTGCTGGATAATTTCTCGCGTGGCAGTCGCGACAATCTTTCCTGGGCTCTCCAACATGGCAGGGTTGACATCATCACGGGAGACATCCGGG
Organism: Nitrospira sp.; assembly: GCA_005116965.1. Taxonomy (GTDB): domain Bacteria; phylum Nitrospirota; class Nitrospiria; order Nitrospirales; family Nitrospiraceae; genus Nitrospira_D. The sequence goes on from SWDG01000022.1 coordinate 153,695, forward strand.
ACCGGAAGACCGTTGCAACAGCGATGCGGAATATTGATCTCGTCTTCCACCAAGCAGCCATTCGTATTACCCAATGTGCGCAGGAGCCGCGGATGGCGCTGGAAGTGCTTGCCGATGGCACGTTCAATGTCCTAGAAGCGGCTATGGAGGCGGGCGTTAGGAAAATTGTTGCAGCCTCCTCAGCGTCGATCTATGGATTGGCCGATGATTTTCCGACTGTAGAGTCTCACCATCCTTACAACAACCGTACGTTATATGGAGCAGCCAAGACCTTCAAAGAAGGGCTGTTGCGGAGTTTTCACGAGATGTATGGGCTTAACTATGTCGCACTTCGATACTTCAATGTGTACGGACCTCGCATGGATGTCCATGGTGCCTATACGGAAGTCCTGATCCGCTGGATGGAGCGCATCGCACAAGGACAGTCTCCGTTGATTCTGGGTGACGGCACACAGACGATGGATTTTGTTTACGTTGAAGACATTGCCCGCGCCAACATTCTGGCTGCGCAAGCTGACGTGATGGATGAGGTGTTTAACGTGGCCACCGGTGTCGAAACTAGCTTGAATGACTTGGCGAGACAACTGCTCGCGGTGATGGGTTCCCGGCTGCAACCGGAGTATGGCCCGACGCGGGCGATCAACCCGGTTCCGCGACGATGGGCTTCGATCGAGAAGGCCGCCGCTCTGTTGAATTTCAAAGCCCGCACGTCCTTGGAAGAAGGACTCAGAGCCTTGGTGCAGTGGTGGCGGGCATCGCTCGATGCGAAGGCGGCATAAGAAGGAGCAGGCATGAAACGCGCGCTCGTTACTGGGATTACAGGTCAGGACGGATCTTATTTGACCGAACTGCTGCTGGCGAAGGGCTACGAGGTGCATGGCCTGATCCGTCGTGCCAGCACCTTCAACACGGGGCGCATCGATCATCTGTTTCAGGACCCGCATCACTCTGATGCCAGGCTGCACCTTCATTACGGCGATCTGTCGAACTCGGAACAACTCACGAACGTCATTTACAACATTCGTCCGGACGAAGTGTATCACCTGGGGGCTCAGTCCCATGTGAAAGTCAGTTTCGATATGCCGGAATACACCGGTGATATCACAGGCCTTGGGACAACGCGACTTCTTGAAGCTATTCGTCGCAGCGGCATTACGACGCGTTTCTATCAAGCGTCCAGTTCTGAACTCTATGGTGATTCACCGGCACCTCAACACGAGTTGACAGCATTCCGCCCGCGCAGTCCCTATGGAGCAGCCAAGCTGTATGCCTACTGGATGGCGACGAACTATCGCCAAGGGTATGGGGTGTGGGCGTGTAACGGAATTCTCTTCAATCATGAGAGTCCTAGACGTGGGCCAACCTTCGTGACGCGGAAGATTACGATGGGTGTCGCCAATATCTTGGCAGGCAAACAACAGAAACTCTTTCTCGGAAATCTGGATGCGCGGCGTGACTGGGGATATGCGCCGGATTATGTCGAAGCCATGTGGCGGATGCTGCAGCAGGACCGACCGGATGATTACGTGATAGGAACAGGAGAAGTCCACACGGTTCGAGAATTCGTCGAAGCGGCCTTCAGCCACGTCGGGCTGGATTGGGAACAGTGGGTCGCCATCGACCCCCGCTATTACCGCCCGACCGAGGTGGACGATCTCCGGGCCAACCCTTCTAAGGCCAAAAGACAACTCGGCTGGGAGCCCAAGGTCACCTTTAGGGACTTGGTAAAGTTGATGGTCGATCACGACGTGGAGACCGTGCGGGGCGGCACAGCAGTGCTCTCTGCGGTATCAGGAAAACCCATCGCGTCACTGGCGGCTTGAAAGCAAGGGAGCTATGGAATTCTGGACGGGGCGTACAGTGCTGGTGACTGGGGGCAACGGGTTCATCGGCAGCCATGTGGTGGAACAGTTGGTAGCGGCAGGGGCGGTCGTCACGTCGACGGCGTCGTCAGAACGGACGAAATACCGTTACCTGGATAGGGTACGCCATGCGATTCGCACGGTCGTGGGTGATCTCGCCGATCCGGTCTGTGCACAAGAAGCCGTGAGGGGACAGGAGATCGTCATGCATCTCGCCGCGCGGGTTGGTGGGCTGCAGTACAATCTGGCTCATCCCGGCTCAATTTTTCGTGACAACATGGCGGCGTTCTTGTCTGTCATCGAAGCCGCACGGCAGGAGAGGGTGGATCGATTTTTGGTTACGAGCTCGGCCTGTGTCTATCCACGAGATTGTTCGGTCCCGACACCGGAGGCGGAGGGGTTCGTCGGTCGGCCGGAGCCGAGCAATGAGGGGTATGGGTGGGTCAAGCGCATGGAAGAATTTCTCGGTGGCGCTTATGCCAGGGAATATGGCATGCAGGTACGTGTGGCGCGTCCCTACAATGCCTATGGTCCACGGGACAACTTTGATGAATCCTCCAGCCATGTCATTCCGGCGCTGATCCGGCGGGTAGTGCGGGGCGACAATCCACTGGTTGTCTGGGGAGACGGCCTTGCGACGCGCAGTTTTCTATACGTGACGGACTTTGCCCGCGGTCTGCTGGCAGCAACCGAGCGTGGAGCCAACGCGGAGCCCATCAATCTCGGCAGCGACGAAGAAGTGACGATCTGCCACCTCGCGCAGTTGGTCGTCGAAGAATCGGACAGCGCGGCCAGAATTCTGTTCGATTCGTCAAAACCGGTGGGCCAGCCTCGCCGTGCCTGCGAGACCAGTAGGGCCGGACGACTTCTAGATTTTCGAGCATCGGTGCCATTGCGGGATGGTTTGCGTGAAACCATCCAATGGTATCGAACGTACCAAGCAGCAGTGGCTGCTTGATGAGACCCACGAACATGATGATGAAGAAACACACGATTGGGATAGGAGCAGATTATCGCCAAGATCTGCGACGCCTGATCGCTTCTGCGCTGCAGAACAGACAGGAGTGTTCTGCCGTCGAAGGCTTGGAGCTGTGCCGCTCAACGCTTGGGGAGGAGGAATTCCTCGCCGCAGTTGACGTGCTGCTGGACGGACACCTGACTATGGGGCCCCAGACGGAGGCGTTCGAGGCCGAATGGTCAGCTTGGCTGCCAACAGACTTCTCGTTGATGGTCAATTCTGGGTCATCGGCAAATCTCTTGATGCTGTCAGCCCTGACATTTCCCGGAAATCCTGATGGATTGAGGCCTGGTGACGAAGTCATTCTTCCAGCTGTCGGTTGGTCCACGTCGTTGTTTCCGATCTCCCAGACCGGTTGTGTCCCTGTTCTGGTAGACGTGGATCGCGACACCCTCAATCTCAGCCCCGAGAAAGTCGAGGAGGCAGTCACTGACAAAACTCGCGCCATTCTGGCGATTCATCTTCTGGGCAATCCGTGTGACATTCCGGCTCTGCAAACAATTGCAGACCGGCACGGTCTCTATCTGTTGGAAGATTGTTGTGAAGCCCATGGAGCCTCCATCGAGGGACGCCGAGTCGGCACCTTCGGTGCCCTCGCAGCCTTCAGTTTTTATTACTCACATCACATGACGAGTATTGAAGGTGGGATGGTCTGTGGGCAGGATCGGTCTACTTGGCGCGATGGGCTCGTGTCCCAGCGGGCGCACGGATGGATTAGAGGGCGGAGCGACCGTGACCAGTGGGCCAAGAACTATCCTGACATTGATCCTCGATGGCTCTTTGCGACAACGGGCTACAATGTCCGTCCAACCGATCTGAATGCCGCCATCGGCCGCGCTCAATTGCGAAAACTTTCAGGATTCATCGAACAACGGGTTGCGATCCGCCGTCGCCTGCTGGATCGGTTGAGACCGTACGAGTCTTGGTTGGCCGTTCAGCGTGAGCTTCCAGGGCACAGTCACGCGGCCTTTGGTTTGTCGCTTATGGTACGGCCTGATGCCCCGTTCGGGCGAAAGAAATTGCAAGCATTTTTGGAAGCCCGTCGGATTGAAACTAGGCCTATCGTGGGAGGCAACTTCGCACGACAGCCGGTAATGGGACATGTCCCGCATCGTTGCAGTGGCCTGCTGGCCAATGCCGATCTCGTTCATTGCAATGGCCTGATGATCGGCAACCATGCGGATCTGACGGCCGCCCAAGAAGATCACTTGATTGCGTGCATCGCTGAATTCATGGAGTCGCACGCACTGCGCGCGGCGTAGGAGCTGGAAGTGGCCATGTCGATTCCGTTGACGAAACTTTCCGTTGCCGACGAAGAACGTGCGGCCGTCGAGGCCGTCCTCCGCTCAGGCTGGCTCACGCAGGGGCCGCAGGTGGCGGCCTTCGAACAGGAGTTTGCCGCTGCGGTCGGTTCCGCTCATGCTTGTGCGGTTTCGAACTGCACCACTGCGCTGCACCTTGCCTTACGAGCGGTAGGCGTCAGACCGGGCGATGAGGTTATCACTGTCAGTCATTCGTTCATTGCCACAGCCAACAGTATCCGCCACTGCGGCGCCCGGCCGGTCTTAATCGATATTGGGCAAGATGGTTTCAATATTGATCCATCCTTGATCGCTGCCGCCATTACCTCGCGTACGAAAGCGGTGCTCTGTGTCCATCAGATGGGCATGCCGTGCGATCTTGGCAGGATCCTACCGATCGTCCACGCACATGGGCTTGCGTTGATTGAAGATGCGGCCTGCGCGATTGGAAGCGAAATCCGCCTCGATGGACGATGGGAGCGCATCGGTCGGCCGCACGGCGACATCGCCTGTTTTTCGTTTCATCCGCGTAAGGTGATCACGGCCGGGGAGGGCGGCATGCTGACCACAGCCAATCCGGAATATGATCGCCTTTTCCGATTGTGGCGCCAGCATGGAATGACCGTCACCGACCGGCAGCGGCACGACACGAGTCAGGTGATCTTCGAAGCTTATGATGATCTTGGGTACAACTATCGGATGACGGATCTCCAAGCCGCGCTCGGTCGAGCGCAACTTGCCAAACTGTCTGAGGTCATCCATGAACGGCGCCGACTCGCCACGCGCTATCACGACCTGCTTGCGACGCGCACGGAGTGCATGGCTCCGAGTGAGCCGGAATGGGCCCGCAGTAACTGGCAAAGCTACTGCGTCGGCCTTCCGAAAGACTGTGACCAGCGCAGCGCCATGCAGGTGCTGCTGGCCCGAGGCATTACCACGAGGCGCGGCATCATGTGTGCTCACCGTGAACCGACATACGCCAAGGAGCCATGGAGACAGGGGAGCGCATTAGTGCACAGCGAACGGGCCCAGGACTGCTCGATCCTGCTGCCGCTATATCCAGGCATTACTCGAGATGAGCAGGATTGGGTGGTGCAGCAGCTCGAGGTCGTTACGAGGGAAACTCTGCCGGTGAGAGGGAACCAATGAAGATTCTGTTTTTTGCGCCAGATGCCATGCGTCCCAACGGAGAAGGTTCGTATGCGCACCATAATATCCGTGCGGGTCTGCTCCAACTCGGTCACGAGATCATCGATTTCGACTATCGAGGCGCTATGCAATCATTCGGCCAGGAGGGTACGACTCAGCAGGTCAAAAAGCTCCTCACACGCACGCGTCCCGACCTGTTCTTCCATATGCACTACATGGACGAGCTCTCTCCGGAACTTGCCTCCTATATCACAGAGGAGACCGATGTAGTGTTAGCGGTCTTCTTCAGCGACGATGATTGGAGGCTGTCCGATTCCCTTAAAATCGCGGGACAATATCATGCCGTCGTGACGACGTGCCGCGAGGCCGTCGATCGTTACCGCGAGCATGGAATCACGCAGGTCCTCTACGCGCCGTACGCATGCAATCCAGATCTGTATCATCCACTGGAGGGGCTGAAGAAGTATGACGTCACGTTCGTGGGACAGGGTTATCGTGGAAGGCCAGAGCTGGTGCAGTGGCTCAAGGAGCAAGGGGTCAATATTCAGGTATGGGGACAGGGGTGGGAAGAGCACCCTGCATTGCGGGACATTGCTGGAGGCTTCCTGCCTCATCAGGCCATGATCGAGGTATTTGCACAGTCCAAAATTGTCCTCGGTATGTCCTGGGTGTCGGGTGACGGTGTGACGCTCCAAATCAAAGGGAGAACGTTTGAGTATGCAGCCTGCAGGGCCTTCCAACTCACGACTTATGATGAACGGTTGAAGCTGCTCTTTCGCGACGGAGACGAGATCGTCTTTTATCGGGATCGAGAAGAGTTATTGAAGAAGATCCGGCACTATCTTGTCCATCCGGAAGAGCGGGAGCACATAGCCCAGGCGGCCTACCTGCGCGCTCTCGGGGATCATACCTGGACGCAGCGGCTCAAACAGATTTTGGGGGAGATCATTCAATTCCAGCGTGTGAGAGGAGATGCCTTCCAGTATTCGATGGGATCGGCAACTCCCTCGGTGGCCGTGATCACGTACGTCTATAACGGTGCGAGGTATATCGAGGAACTGATTCAGTCCGTTCTAACCCAGACCTACCAAGACTTTGAATTCCTCATTCTAGATGATGGATCTACCGACGACACGAGGGACATCGTCTCGCGCTATCTCCATGAGCATCGCATCCGGTATGTCTATCAGGAAAATATCGGTCGCAATCTCGATGCCTTTCACGAACTAATCAATCGGAGCGTAGCGCTCACATCGGCACCGTATGTCTGTTTTGCCGGGGCTGATGATGTGTTTCTCCCGGATAAGTTAGCGATGCAGGTGGCGGCTTTCTCCGGTAATTCGGAGTTAGACATTGTGTTTTCTGATGGATACCACATTGATGCTGACGGGCGCCCGCTGGGATCGGATTTTGGCTTCACCGAGTCGAAGACCTTCACAGCTCGCAGCTTATTGCGCACGCTCTTCAAGAAAAACATCATCGCGCATCCCACGGTCATGATGACCCGCCAGTCCATCATCGCTATGGGTGGATTTGAAGGCGGCTATGCGACGGATCCTCACTTCTGGCTTAAATCAGCTCCGTTCCTACGATTTCGGTATCTCGATCGCAAACTGATCAAATACCGAATTCATGAACAGGGTGCTTCCACCAGTTCCCGCAACAGAACAGTGCCGGAAACCGTCGCCTTGCTGACGAAAATGCGTAAGCGCTACACCATCGCCGATTTGTACCCCGAAATTGCGGACTGTGCTGATAAGGGCGCGGCGCTGTACAGCGCGTACCTCCATTTTGGAAATGTGCTCTTTACCGCGAACATTCCGGTTCCGGCGCTCGCTGTCTTGGAATATGCCTGTGCGCTGGAGCATCGCCCGGGCGGAGTGGAGGCGATGAACAACGCCGCCGTCGCCCTGTGGTTGATGGGAATCCATGACAAGAGCTTGCGACTGTGGGCCTCATTGGAGGAGCGTGTGTCGACCTCAACGCAAGTCGCGCATAACCTCTCAGTCGTGAAGCAGCTTCAACGTGGCTTGCAACGTGTGCAAGATGGATTCATTTTGCTATCGGAATCGTCACAAGAGAACGAGTTGCTAAGACACCTCGATCCGCCGAATGACCTGGCGGCGGACCACCGCCAGGCAGGATGGCCATTGCTCGGTATTCAGAGATTTCAGGGCGACAGGGCCCAGCAGAAGCTCCCCGTGTCCTCCTGTGAGGCAAACAGAGAAAGGCCTGAAGGCGCTCCGTTGGTTTCGGTCATCATGCCAACGCATAACCGGCCGCAACAATTACAGCGGGCGGTAGCGAGTGTTTTGGCACAGACGTACCAGGATTTTGAAGTCATCGTGATCAACGACGCGGGTTGCGAGGTGGAGTCAGCGCTAGCCGGTCTGAATGCCGCTGGACGGGTCACATATGTTCGACATGCAGTTAACCGTGGGCTATCTGCCGCTCGCAATACCGGACTCAAGCTCGCACGTGGGAAATATGTCGCATACCTGGACGACGATGACCGGTATTTGCCTGACCACCTGGAAACGCTTGTCAGTTTCTTGAAAACACACCACGAACGGGCCGTCTACACCGATGCCTGGCGTGTACATGAACAACGGCAGGGAGATCAGTACATTGAGACCAAGCGCGACGTTCCCTATTCCTATGAGTTCGATGCTGCACGGCTGCTCATCTCCAACTATTTCCCGGTCTTGACCGTAATGCATGAACGGGCTTGTCTTGAGGTGACAGGTTTGTTCGATGAATCACTGACTTCTCATGAAGACTGGGATCTCTGGATCAGGATTTCACGACGGTATCCCTTCAAGCATCTGAAGAGGGTGACCGCGGAGTTCACGTGGCGGACTGATGGTTCGTCCATGACCAGTAGCCGGCGTCCGGATTTCTTGCGGACTGCGGCAATTATCTACGACAAATATCGTTCAGATTCGGAAGCGATTCCTGGTGTACGCGAGGCGCAGAAGTGCATCTTGCAGGAATTCCAGGCAAATCTCGTGGGGACGCCAGTCATGACCTGTTCCATTATTATTCCAACCTGGAACAAGGTCGAATTGACTCGACAATGTCTGACTGCTCTCGCCGCTGCCACCACGGACGTTTCGTTTGAGGTGATCATCGTCGACAATGGTTCCACGGACGGCACCAGGGAGTTTCTGTCGGAGCTAAAAGGCGATGTCCAGATTATCCTGAACGACCAGAACTTGGGGTTTGCAAAAGCCTGCAACCAAGGAGCACGAGCCGCACGCGGTAAGTACCTGGTGTTTCTAAACAACGACACGATTCCGCAGTCGCAGTGGCTCAACCCGTTGGTGAGCGAAGTTGATGAGCACTCGGACGTCGGGATTGTGGGTAGTAAGTTACTGTTTGCCGATGGGTCCATCCAGCATGCGGGGGTGGTCTTCATGCGGTCCATTATGAGTCCCTATCACATCTACCGATCAGTTCCTGGTTCTAAGCCTGGCGTCAATCAACGGTGTGCGTTCCAGGCAGTCACTGCGGCCTGTATGCTGATTCGACAAGAGCTTTTTGAGGAGGTGCAAGGATTCGACGAAGCCTTCATCAATGGGTTTGAAGATGTAGATCTCTGCTTGAAGGTTCGAGAGAAGGGCTATCAGGTGATCTACCAGCCACGGAGCGTCGTCTATCACTTGGAAAGCCAGACTCCCGGTCGAAAGGAGCACGACGAACAGAACAGCCAACTGCTCCTAGAAAGATGGGGCACCCATTGGTGGCTGGGGGACGAAGATCTTCACTATTACCAGAATGGATTCAAATTAGTGCGTGGCAGTCAGGATGTCAAATTCGCGACGCAATTGGAGCCTATGACTGATATCTATGATCGTGCTTCCTGGGCCCATATCGCGGCCGCGCAAACCGCTGCACTGAAGAAGGATTGGGCGGCTGTGAAACGTGAGCTGCGGATGGTGGAGAATTGGCCGAACGACCAGTTTGTGCTGTCCTGGGGTGCGATGGTGGCCGAGCGTCTCCAAGAGCCGATTAGCCGTACCAAGTTTCTCTCGCGCTATGTGGCGTTGGTCGATGCGCCGGTTGAGCGGATCGCGCTGATCCGTGCCTTGCTGGAACAGAAGGATCTGGTGGGGGCAGAGGAACAGCTCCGGATCTTACTCGCGTCTTCCCCGAATCATGCAGAAGGGCTGTTGCTGAGAGGCATTCTCCACATGCAACGGGAACAATACGAGCCAGCGGAGACGGCCTTTGGTTCGGCGATGCGAGAGGGAGCCGATCGCAAGAAATGTCTCATGGGAATGGGAATGGCTGCAATGGGACGGGCCTACACACAGGGAGCCTGGGAGCACTTTCTCCACGTGTTAGAGGAGTATCCAGATGATGCCGAAGCCATCCATTGGCTCGTACGCGCCGGTACGGCACAAAACCGCTGGGATGAGCTGAGCCGGCATTTGTGCAAGTATTTGGTGCGCAATCCAGCTGACTTGGCGATCCGTTTTGCGCTGGCGGGTGCGTTGGTTCGAGGAGAGCAAATCGAGGCGGCAAGTCTAGAATACGAAACGCTTCGTGCGCTCGCACCGACGTTTGATGGTTTGAACGAACTCGGTCAAGCCATCGCAAGAAAACAAGCCGTGTCCACAATGGAAGCCGCGCACTCTTGAATTGACTCAGCGTGCCGTGTGCCCTGGATGTGTCGAAGACGGCTCCGAAGATTGCTTCACTGCTTTCGGGCGAACTGAAGATACGAAGGAATGCCACGCGCACTTGTCATACAACTGGCCCGATTGGGGGATCTGGTGCAATCGCTGCCGGTCATTATGCAGCTCCGGGTCCGTCATCCCGAGACGCAATTGGATCTACTCTGTCCGTCTCATCTTGCTGAGATGGGACGTCTGCTGCCTGGTATTGAGAAGGTCCTTGAGTGGGATGGAGCGGCCTGGCAGCGCCGGGCAATGGCCGCTCAGCAGGACTTACGCGCGGAGCATCTCGCCGAGGTCGAAACAACCTTGATGGCGTTGGCGCCAGACCGATACGACTGTGCCTATGTCCTCAATCAACATCGTCGGGCGTTGGTGGCCGGCTCCTTACTGGCTCGAGAGGTGAAAGGACCCTTGCTGCATGGGCCACTCGGCGAGACGCTGGCACCTTGGGCTGCCTACGTACGCGATGTGGCGCAGCGGCGTCTAGGGCAACGTGTGCACTTGGCTGATGCCTTCTGTGGGCTCTGTGGAGTGTCTCCACCTGGGGATATCCTTCCTCTCAATCCTCCCGCTGTCCGATTGCCTGACGATTTGGAACCGATCGGCAAACATGGTGATCCGTGGATCGCGCTTATCGTGGGAGCAGGGGAGACCGAACGGTGTGTGCCCACGGAGGTCTGGCGCCAGTGGATCACCTCATTTCTTGCCTCCGCGCCGCAGGGACGTGTCGTCCTTGTCGGGACAGAGCGCGAACGATCCGCAGAGATTCAATCGCTGCTGCCTCCATCGGCTCTGGGTCGGATTTGGGACACGACAGGTCGTACGTCGCTGTCGCAGCTTGCGGCCATTCTTGTTCGCTGCCATCGAGTCGTCGGCTCGGATACAGGTCCTCTGCATCTCGCTGCGGCGCTCGGCAGGCCGGTGATCGGTTGGTATTTTGCACGGGCACGGGTCCATGAAACGGGACCGTATGGAACGAACCATTGGGTGTGGCAAGCAGAGCAAGGAGATGTGGACGAACGGGGGATGCTCGCGCCATGCCAATGGCCGGTCGATGAGACCATCGCGCTTCTGTCTTATCAAACGCCTACACCTACAGAGCATTGGTCGTTGTGGGCAAGTTACCGGGATGAGTTGGGAGCCTACTATATCGAGGCAGGGCATGAAGCGATCGCGCCGCTTCAGCGAGCGCAGATCTGGCAGGAACTACAGCCGTCTCCGGTGTGACAAGAGGGTGCGGTGGAGTATCTGAATCAAAACATAGAACGCCTTCATCACTCATCTTCAGCTCTTATTCGTGCTGTGAAGGAAAGTTCCGGTGGGGTACTCGCGGTTGTGCCCTCTCGCGAAGGCTCCCCTTCGGCCATGTACCAAGGGCAATGGGTCCATAGCGCCTACGATCCCAAGAAAGAGGCCAGATCCTGGGCTGAACAACAAGTCAAGGAATGGAAAACCGGAGAGTGGGGCGTTGTTCTCGGCGTCGGGCTGCTCTATCACGTAGAGGCACTGGCTCTTGTGAAGCCCCACGATTCTCGCCTCGCCGTCGTGGTCCCTGATGTCGCGGTCTTCAAAGATGTGCTGGGCGCTCGCTCTCTTGGAGCATGGCTCAATACGGTTCAGTGGATCATCGGCACACCTGAGGAAATGGCCGAGCAGCTGGCGTCACAATCGGCACCCCTCCGGTTCTTTACATATGGGCCGGCCGCGCGACTGCATGCCGAAGCGCATCAGCGGCTTGAGACGAACCTACGCCGACTCGTGGCCAGCAAAGCAGGAGGCCAGTTGCATGTTGCAGTGGTCGGCCCGATCTATGGGGGATCCTTACCGATTGCTCGGTATGTCGTGTCGGCGTTGAACGAGCTGGGGCATCGGGTCAGCTGGCTTGACCACAGTGCCCATCACACGAGCTACGAGGCCTTTGGATCCTTCCGCGAGGATCGGCATCGCCTGACAGTGCAGGGCCGTTTTGCCGACGTCCTGAGTCTGAGCACGATGGCCCACCTTGCAGAAGATCCTCCAGATCTCGTTCTGGCCATCGCACAGGCTCCGTTGACGTTGGCGGTCTTACAGCATCTGCGGAAGAAGAAGTTTCCGACGGCGATGTGGTTTGTGGAAAACTACCGACACCTCACCTACTGGCAGCAACTAGCTGGGGGGTATGACTACTGGTTCGTCATTCAACAATCCGAATGTATCGAGGCATTGAAACGCGCCGGGGCGGCTCACGTCCATTACCTTCCCATGGCGGCGGACCCCAGTGTCCATCATCCCGTATCGCTATCACCCACCGAGGAACAGGAATACGGCGCTGATGTGTCATTTGTCGGAGCAGGGTATGCGAATCGAAGGACTCTGTTGCCGCAGTGGCTCTCTCCTGAGTGGACCTTCAAGCTATGGGGGAATGAATGGGATGGAGTCAGTGACCTTTCCAGAGTCCTCCAACGGAACGGCGCTCGTATCGACACCGAGACGTGCATGAAGGTATTCAATGCGACAGCTGTGAATCTGAACCCACATTCCTCTTCCGGCATGGGCTTGGATCCTCAACCGGATTTCGTCAATCCTCGCACCTTTGAGCTGGCCGCGTGCGGAGCGTTTCAACTGGTCGATGAGAGAGCGCTCCTTCCCGAGCTCTTTACGCCTGAGGAAGTCGTGCGTTTCCGTCGAGCTGAAGAGGTACCAGAGTTGATCCGGATGTGGCTCAAGGAATCGCCTGCTCGACGAGCCTTTGCCGAGGCTTCACGCCGGCGTGTCTTGCGAGACCATACCTATCGGCACCGTCTGCAAGAGCTCCTGGCGGTCGTCGGTATGCGCCAGCCAGATCGAATCGGCTCGATCTTGCGAGGGGACCGATCGACGACAGTACTGAAGGAACGAGCTGCGATGATGCCCGAACTCATTCCGTTACTCAGCAAGTTTCCGCCCGGCCAACGAGTCGAGCTGAAAGATCTTGCCGCAGATATTCGAACGCGAGCACCAGGTCGCCAACTTGCCCGCGAAGAGTTGTTGGTGTTGATGCTGGACAGTTATCGAGCTGAACAAAGAGACTTGGTATGAAGACATCAGGAGCAAATACACAAGGTGATGACCGACAGGTCGTGTCCAACGTCCAGATGAAACAGGTCATGATCATCAACATTACTCGTATGGGCGATCTCGTGCAGATGGGAGCGCTCTTGAGCCGACTGCAAGAAGAATGGCCGGGCGTTGCCGTGGACTTGGTAGTGGATCGCCGGTTCGCTCCAATCACTGCGCTGCTGAAGGGTTTGCGAGATGTGATCGCGTTCGACTTTCATGCTCTGATCGATGACAGTCGGGCAGCGGTCAAGGATGTGACCGCGCTCTATCAGGATGTGGCGAGAAGGGCCAAGCCATTGATGGAACGTCGGTATGATCGGGTCATCAATTTAACCTTTAACCAGCCGAGTGCACTGTTGGCGGGCTATATCGGAGCTTCGGACACTCGTGGAGCCCGAAGTGCGTGGGATGGCGGCATGGTTGTGGACAATCCATGGATGGCGTATTTCTGCGACTTCCATCAATTCCGTCGGTTCAATCGATTTAATCTTGTCGATATCTACGCCTTGGGCGGGAGCGGGCCGGGTGTGTTTAGTCCGTTGCAGCTTTCAATTGCCGAAGAGGCGCGAGCGTGGGCGCGGCAGGCTCTCGAGGGGACTCCCGATTGGATTGCCGTTCAGGCCGGGGCGAGTGACAGTATGAAGGCGTGGCATCCGCGTCTTTTTGGACTCACGCTCGCGCGCCTCAGTAAACAATGGCACGGGGGGATTGTCTTCATTGGGAGTACCGAAGAGGAAGCGGCTATTGCCGAAGTCACGCAAGTGTATAAAAAGGCTGGCGGGCAGAACCCGGTCAAGAATATGGCAGGCCGTACGACCGTGAGCCAGCTTGCCGGATTGTTGGTGGAGTGCCGAGTTCTGTTGACGAATGATACTGGCCCCATGCATGTCAGCGTGGCGGCGGGCACACCTGTCATCGATCTTTCCGTGGGGCATGTCGATTTTCAGGAAACTGGACCCTATGGCCCAGGCCACTGGGTTGTTCAGCCGGATCTTGAATGTGCCCCCTGTGGATTCGAGCAGATCTGTGCCCACCATGCCTGTAAAGATCGCATTGTGCCAGACTTTGTGGGGGATCTGTTGCTGCATGTATTACAGAACACGCCCTGGGCATCACGGGAGTCGGGAGTGCGCCTGTATCAGTCTGGTGTGGATGAGGATGGGTTGGGCACATTTCGGCTCCAGTTGGGCAGGGAACCTCTTGTGACCACGTGGTATGCGCGCTTCTGGCGTCGGTATTGGTATGAGAGTCACACCGGGCTCTGTAGTAATGTGCCGGCTCCTGAAGGGCCGCCGCCAGATGCAACAGAAGCACAGGAACTCATTCGACGCCTGCGACCGCTTCTGACAAACGCCTGCAGAAGGGCAGACGAGATTGCCCGCCTTGCCGTTCGAGTACCCGTGAATGTGTCAGAGTTGAAGAGACTGCAGCGCGAGCAGAGAGCGGAGCAGGACCGGCTGTTTCTGCTTGGCATGAGCACCGCAGCTACGGCACCGGTAACGGCGGCGTTTGTTCGGCAACTTCACAATGACAACGTTGAAGGAGTGGGCCGGCTGGCGCGGCATCAGGCTGGTGCCTATCGAGCCTGGCTGACACGTATAACCGAGATTGATCGACTTCTTATACGTTCAATCGACGGACATTCGTCTCTCCAGCCTGATCTGAGGCGAAATATAGTGCCGGTGGGAGTTGAACCGCGAGTGGCGTGACCTGGTGGATATCAAAGGAGATACCGTATGAACGTTACATTAGATAATGATCAATGGGAAGCTGCCCACAGCACGACGTTGGGCGAGATTCTAGCCGACCTGAGCGAGCGGGCGCATGCACAGTTGAGAATCGTGACGACCGTGACGCTTGATCGTCGTCGGATTACCGATCGAGACATTGATCCGATGTTACTCCAGGAGTTATCCGGAAAGTATCGCGAGCTTGTCGCGACGTCGGCCACGCAACAAGCCATTCTCGAGTCCGCACAAGGGGCCATTGACCGGTTCCGAGAACTCGTTGTCGAGGAAGGCACTTCGTTAGTCGGCCAGCTTCGATTGGGTGTGCAGGATCTGTCGTTGTTGGACCTCTGGTTGGGTAAGGTCGCAGATGTCGTCGAGATCATCGGAAACGGTCCGAAACAACCGGGAACGGAATCCCCTGCACACGTCGTCGCAGGATGGATGGAAGAGTTTTTGGAAGCGAGGCGCCTCCGCGATACCGTCCGTATGGCGGACCTTCTTGAGTATGAAGTCTTACCGAGGCTGTCCCACTAGAAGCCCGATGCTCATTCTTTTCCGTTGTGGCAAGGTAACCGTGATCTGTGCGAATTCCTTCAAAAGCTCAAGTCCCCTCGCGATTGGCCGATAAGACAGGCACGCCACGTACGGGCGTAAGGGAATACGGCTTCTGCACGGATGTCGGAAGCGCAGCAAAAGGTCTTGTTCTAGTGTCAAGGAGGAAGCGTAATGTCACTGATCGTCAATAACAATCCCGCGTCTATCGCGGCTCAGCGAAATCTCTCGGTCAACACCCTGCAGCTCAACCGTTCGGTTGAACGGCTGTCATCCGGTCTTCGGGTGACACGTGCCGCGGATGATGCCGCCGGTCTTGGTCTGTCTGAGACCTTGCGGGCGCAGATTCGCAGCATCAACCAGGCGACTCGAAACGCCTCGGACGGCATCAGCTTGACGCAGATCGCCGACGGTGCCGCTGCGACCATCGGGTCGTTGCTGGCTCGTCTCCGGGAACTGTCTGCGCAGTCCGCCAGCGGCACGGTGGGCAATACGGAGCGGTCCTACATCGATCTAGAGTTTGTCGCCCTTCGTTCGGAAATCGACCGTATTGCGCAGGTCACTGAATTCAACGGGCAAGCGCTGACCAGCGGCAGCTCGATCAGTTTCTCGATCGCGATCGGGTTCCGCAGTGGTACGGGCAACACGCTGAGCCTGGCCCTCAACGACATCACCACATCGTCGTTGGGACTCTCCAGCGTCAACGTGTCGACCTCTGCCAATGCGACCAGCGCATTAGCAAATGTCGACAATGCCATCAGCGCTGTTGCGAGCGCCAGAGCCGAATACGGGTCGATTCAGAATCGGTTCGAGGCCACGATTGCCAATCTGCAGATCACGAGTGAGAACCTCACGGCTGCAGAATCACGGATCCGCGATGCGGATATTGCACTTGAGACCTCCATATTCACCAAGAACCAGATCTTGGTGCAGGCGGGCATTGCGACGTTGGCACAAGCCAACACGCTCCCGCAACAAGCGCTGGCTTTACTCAGAGGATAATGGCCGCACGCCGTCCACCGGCCCTCTCCTGAATAGGGGAGGGCTCCGGTGAACGGAGTGATTCAAGGGGGTATGTATGATCACCAATGTAACATCGAAGGTGAATCTCCCGGCCACTGCCAATAACAAAAGTCACACCAGTGCTCCTCCCAGGAACAAGCCTGTGGAAGAACCGTCCCATGGTTCTGACTTTTCTCCCACGGATCGGGTAGCGCTTGAGCATGCCGTGAGTAAAGTGAAGGAAGCGTTCCAGCAATCTGGTTCGCACTTGCAGATAGAGGTGGACCCAGATCTCAATCGGGTTGTCGTGAAAGTTCTCAGCGGAGAGTCCGGTGAAGTGATTCGGCAGATTCCTCCCAAAGAGGTGATCGATCTGGCCAAGAATCTCTCAGGATTAAAAGGGGCGCTATTTGGAGAACATGCCTAACCTGGCGCACAAGGACGTGACATGCCGACCATAAGTTTTGGGGGACTCGGTAACGGGCTGGATTTTGGACAGGTCGTCGATCAACTGGTGAAGGTCGCTCAGTTACCAGTCGATCGGTTGACCAAGAAGAAAACCGATCTCAATAGCAAATTCACTGATCTCACCACGGTGAGCACCAAAGTGGCGGCGTTGCAGAGTGCCGCCCAGGCCCTCAAGCTACCGACATCGTTTGATAAAACGACGGCTTCAGTGACGGACCAGACCGTGCTGTCCGTCACGGCATCTTCGTCATCCACAACGGGAACGTACAGCATCCGGGTGGTTCAACTCGCACAATCTCATCAAATCGTCAGTAAGGCGGCGAAAGCGGTCTCGTCCGCGACTGCGGACATCGTCAGCGGAGGCTCGGCCACGTTCACGTTTAAAGTGGGATCCGGGTCGAATCAGACCGTGACCTTGGGTTCGTCGAGTACGGTGACTGACTTGCGTGACCAGATCAATACGCTGGGAGTCGGTGTCACGGCGTCGCTCATCAATACCGGTACGGAAGCCGCGCCCTCCTATCGCCTCGCGCTCTCGTCCAACAATACGGGCAGTGAGAATGCCATTACGGTTGTGTCCGACGACACGGATTTGGATCTGCTGAACGGAAGCGGCACCGGGGGAATCGACACGCTGGCAGCGGCTCAGAATGCACAAATCCAGATCGGCGATCAGGCGCTCAATCCGCTGACGATTGAGCGCAGCTCCAATACGATCTCTGAAGCAATTCCAGGACTCGCGCTCACGCTTACAAAAACGACTGGAACGGAGACGGTTCAGGTGAGCCTGTCTCAGGATGTGGATGCAGTCAAGACGAACATCCAGGCCTTGGCAACGGCGTACAACGAGGTGGTGAAATTTATCAACGAGCGAACCACCTATGACGTGACAACGAAACAAGGAGGGGTGTTTTTCAACGAGGGATCGGCCAGGACGGTATTGTCTCAGCTCAGAACAGCGCTGTCATCCTCGGTTAGTGGCGCCACGGTGTATTCAGGTGTTGGGCAGATAGGGTTTAAAACTGGACGAGATGGAACGATTACCGTCGACGATGGGACGCTCACCACTGCTTTGAGCACAAACTACAATGGAGTGAAGGCACTCTTCAGCAACCAGGGAGCGGCCACCGGTCTTGCTCAGTCCCTCGTGTCCGCCGTTGACGCATTAAACGATGTCACCGGTGGAGCGCTCACGCTTCGGAAGAACGGTTTAACCAGCGAGATTGCACGTGTCGGAAGCGATATCGCCCGGCAAGAGGATTCCGTCAGCAAGTACGAAGAGCGGCTGAGGCGTCAGTTCTCGGCATTGGATGGGCTGCTACGACAGCTTCAGGGGCAAAGCAGCTTCCTTCAATCACAATCTTCGTCGCAACAATAGTAAGAACGAGGAACCACGTATGCTCACTCAGTACGCCCGTCAATATGAACAGACTCAGGTCGTCACGGCCTCCGGTGTTCAACTCATTGTCCTGTTGTACGATGGCGCCATCCAATCGATTGAACTCGCCAGGACCGGGATCGAGTCGAACAATCCAAAGGACAAAGGCCGATTCCTCGGACGAGCCATTTCCATCATCGGAGAGCTCAACAGTGTGCTTGATTTCGAACAAGGCGGTGAGATTGCGCGTTCGTTACACCGCCTCTACGAGTATATGCTCAGCGAACTGGTCACGGCCAATCTCCGCAATGAAGCGCGCCAGCTCGATGGCCCGCATCGTTGCCTGACCACGCTTCGTGAGGGGTGGAGGGAGATCGCGACGCAGCAGACTCGTCTGGCTGGTGTACGATGAGCCTCAGAGGCGGGAATAGTCAGGCGGACATCGTGCGGCTCACGAAGACTGCGGTGGAGGCGGCTGAGCGTGGGCAGTGGGATGCCGTTGCGCGATGTTATGGCGAGCGTGGTGCCCTCTTGACAGCCATGCAGACGCCGCTGCAAGAGGCGAGCGATTTGCTGAAGCTGGATGAACAGATCCGCGATCGTGTGCGAACTGCGCAAGCGGTGTTGGTATCGTTGTTGGGAGAGGCGGCGGCGACGAGACAGCGTCTTCACGGTCTTCAGCAACGACTCGGAGGGCAGCCTTCGACCCCGGTGACCGTATCCATGAAAGCGTAGCAGAGGGGCGCAGACACCTTCCGATGCGAACAGGCTATCCGAAGCATTGGCCATGGTCACACAGGAGTTGGCGCACGCTCAGGATGAACTCCAACAGTACCACCAAAGGCTGACCGCGTTGCATCATCTTACCGATGCACTTGCGTCCTCACCGGACGAAGAAGCGATCATCAAGGTTCTGACGAAAGGATTGCCGCCCCTGGTCGATCCCGTCATGGTTGGAGTTGCGAGATCACAACGCAACCGAGTATGGATCTGGTCGGACTCCCAGAGTCGTGAACGGGAGGCGCATGTGCGCCGGTACCTACTTCGTAGGCTCGGTCAATCTCCGTCTCACGATGCTGAATCGAACGCTCCTCTGCGGGGTTGCCGTTCGCGGCATCTTCGACTCGTTCCACCGTCGGCGTTGCACGCGCCCATACAAGAACAGGATTCGACACTGGGACAAGAGGTGCCTCTTAGCCTCGGATCGGAGGAGAGCGGCCTCCTCCTTGTTCAACTGAAAGATCAAGATCATTTTACTCCACGCGAACGAGAAGCGCTCGAGACAGTCGGTGCCGCTCTGTCGCTTGCCCTGCGTTATGCCGAGACACATCAGCAAGCAAGGACGCACGCTCTTCGCGACCCACTCACGGACTTGCTTAACCCTCAGGCATTCGAGCGTGCGCTGATGCGGGAGTTGAGTGTTGGACTTCGTTACGGTGTGCCGGCTTGTCTGTTGCTGCTGGACTTGGATTTCTTCAGGATTGTCAATGACCGACTCGGCCATACCGCAGGGGATCAGGTGCTCAAGATGGCCGCTGATCTCATACGAGGGACAGTGCGTGATAGCGATATAGTTGGTCGATACAGAGGCAACACCTTCGCGGTCGTACTGCCGCATACCAATAGGCAACAGGCTCATTCTCTTGCGGAGAGGCTGCGAGAGCGTGTTGAGCGGTACCCCTTTACGATTGAGACTGGGCAGGTCCGTACCACGGCAAGTATCGGCTTGGCTGCGGTTCCAGATACCACTGTGGTGTCAGTTTCGGAGTGGATCATGGTTGGCGATGTCGCTCTGAATGATGCAAAGTCCCAAGGACGGAACCGGGTGATTCTTCATGCTCCGAAACCGCCTGGAGTTGCGTGCGCTCTGGCACTGAGTTGTGCAGCATAGCCCTGAAAGTGACCTGATCATGGCATCTCCTGTCACGACATCGTCCGTCCCATCCACGAGCGCCACCGATGAACGGCGCGAATGGATCAGAATCGATGGTCGAGTGCTGATGGAATATCGCGTGGTGGCTGAGATAGGAACGGAGGCTCCTGTCTCAGCCAACAACGCCACTCCAGAGACGATCTCCGCGGTCGTTACGCAGCCGACTGTGGATCTGTGCGCGCACGCAGGAGAGTCATTGATCGACTCACCGGTGCTTCCATGGATCATGAAAGTCGACTATTTACTTGAAGTCATCCTCAACTCGTTGGCAATCAGTCATCCGGCAAGTGTGAACATGGCGCGACCGATGGATGTCAATCTGAGCGGGGGGGGAGTAGGATTCGTCGCCTCTCGGGAATTCATGACCGGTGAGCAGCTGGCAATCAAGATGATTCTTCCGCCATTCAGGCTCATCCAGACGCTCACGAGAGTGATTCGTTCGGTCCCTCAGGCAGACGGCCAAGGGTTTGCTATCGCCACTGAATTCATCGACCTGAAGGCCGATGATCAAGAACATTTGATTCGCCACATTCTTCAGACACAAGCCGAACGATTGAGAGCCCGCCGGCAGTCCGTTCAGTGAATTCCAATCATTGCTGGGAGGATAGCTATGCCGCTTGAGCAGGAGTGGCCGTGAGGAGTTGGAGTAGCGTCTCACCTGTCTTCACCAGCGCAGTGGCAGCAGGAGAAGTGGGCGCATGCTGAACCAGTGGGACGTACGCACGTACCGCCTGTTCCATCGCCGGGTCGTCTGGAATCTCACCAAGTAGAGTTAAGTCTCCGCCAACATACTCTTTGAGTAGTTTCTTTAGCTGGAGCACGTTGACGCGGGCACGTCCGGACACGCGATTGAGGATGAGGGCTGGCTGAAACGCTCGTAGCGTCGTTTCCGCGATCGTGCGACCGGATTCATCTGTTTTACCTGCGACATCCAATACTTCTTCCACGCTGCTGTAATCACGGTTCGCAAGACCTTCTACCAAGACATCCCGCATCACGAACATCGACAAGACCCGACGAATCGCCGCCAGTTTGATGAACCGGTAGAGATCCAGGACAGAGGTAGGGTCCGGGGTTGCGACTGCGACGTGATAGTCGGCCATCAGAAAAAAATCGAGTGTATGATAACTCGCTCCGGCTCCGATATCGACGACGATCACGTCCGCGTGGATATCCTGAAAATTCCGGATGAGGCGCTTCTTCTGCGCATAGGCCATGTTGGCCGTCGCCAAGGTGTCGCCCGTGCCGGGAATAATCCGTAAGTTCGGGTGAATGGGGAGCGGGTGAGCCAGATCATCCAGCTGCTCAATGCGATGGTTGAGGAAGTCGGTCAGGGTACGTGGCGGATTGAGGAGGCCGACTAGCACATGCGCGTCGGCGCCGCCGACGTCAAGGTCTACGAGCACTACCTGTTTTCCCTTCTGTGCCAGGACGAGAGCCAGGTTGGCCGACACCACACTTTTCCCCACGCCACCTTTTCCCGATGCGACAGAGATCACCTGAGCCATTGCGTTCAGTTCCTATTGGTTTGGGCCCAGTAGCACATCCTTTGTCGGTTGGAAGCGGAGAAACATGAATGGACATCGGTCATCTGAGTCGAATAGGTGCCAACCTCCCCTTGTTGGCTGAGATCCGCTTCTATCGGGTCCTCAAGTTTGCGAACCACCACACCGATACCTCAGTCGTCATGAATAATGAAATATCCACAGCAACAGCGAGTCAGACCGAGGAGGCCACGGCGCACGAAGGAGAAATTCTTACGGTGACAGAGGTGGCTCGGTTTCTCCGGGTACCAAAGTCCACCGTCTATAAGCTCGCCCGAGTTGGTGAATTGCCAGCGTCAAAGATCGGAAAGCACTGGCGGTTCCTTCGCCGTGATATCCATGAATGGATGCATGGCCGGTCTCGGCAGAGCGAATGACCTGCGAGTGGCTGTCTGGTTGATCGTCACAAGGACTCGATGTTCTCTCTCATAGACGGCAAGACGCCAAGGTCATGAGTGGTGGACATGATTCTGCCGGCGACGGTCTCTCGGGAACAAGCATTCTTCCACGCATAGTGCCCATGTCCAAGTCAGCAAGGAGGCGAGCCGTTCCGGCTCAGGTGGCTGGACGAATATACCGATATCTGATGAAGCGCCAAGGGGTAGTGGAAGGGTCCGACAATCCCACCATGGAGAGACCGTGAGTTGTCGCCGCTGTGTGAGACAAGCAAGTGATAAGGAGGCAGTATGCCAGTTGATCTAAGCATGAAGGTCCTGGTGGTCGATGACATGGTGACGATGAGGAGAATCGTCAAAAATATCCTGAAACAGTTGGGGTTTGGCAATGTAGACGAAGCAGAAAACGGACAAGAAGCGCTGCAGAAGCTGCGGGCCGATACGTTCGGGTTTGTGGTGTCTGATTGGAACATGCCGATCATGACTGGCATCGAGATGCTCCGGGCCATTCGGGCAGATGAAAAGCTCAAGACCATTCCTGTGCTGATGGTGACCGCCGAGGCGCAACAAAACAATTTGATCGAAGCGGTGCAGGCAGGCGTCAGTAACTACATCGTCAAGCCTTTTACGGCTGAGACCATGCAGGAGAAGATTGGGAAGATCTTCAAGTAGTCCGTGAGCCAGCAGGTCCGGGCTCATGCCGGAGTGGAGATGAGGTGGGGACTGTGTGCAACCAAGACCAAAAATTATACGAAGAACTCGGTGCATTAGCCCGTTTTGTAGACAACGCGAGGAACGCCATCTCGGCGGCCAGCCCCCAGATCATTTCCAGCAGTATGCAACTTCCGACTGCGGCCTCCCATTTGAGTGACCTGAGCAAGATGACGGAGGACGGCACGCTCGAAGTCATGCGTTTGACGGAGATGATGCAGGATAGTCACGGGCAGATCGCGAAGGATCTTTCCGCGATCGTTGAGGTTCTGCGGGCGATTGATTGCGTCACTCTTGCTGAACGCCTCGGGAAGGTAGCCTCCGTTCTCGCGCAGGACGATAAATATCTGATGGAAATCATGACGGCTCTCTCCTTTCAAGATCTGGTGGCCCAGCGAGTGAAGAAACTCGTGACCATTCTTGACGAAGTGCAAGGAAAACTGATGGAACTCGTCGTCGTGTTTGGCCTGCAGGAAAGCCCCGAAGCGGCCAGTGAGGCGGGGACTGCTGGGGATTTGCTGAAACAACTCGAAGAATCGAAAACGACGGCCATGAAACAGAAAGTCGCCGACGATATTCTGGCACAGTTTGGATTCAAGTAAGGACTGTTGAGCGATGGATATCGCAACCATTATTGGGATCATCCTTGCCTTGGGCTCCATTATCGGAGGCCAAATTCTGGAGGGTGGGCATGTCAGCTCGATTATGCAGCTCACCGCCCTCATCATCGTGGCGGGCGGGACGTTCGGCGCGGTGTGTGTACAGAATCCACTGTCGGTGGTCATTAAGGCGTTCGGTGCGCTGTCTCTGGCGATCACAGGCCCCCATATCGACAATAAGGGAACCATTAAGCTGATCCTAGACCTTGCGAACGTCTCGCGAAAACAAGGCTTATTGGCGCTCGAAGGGAAACTCAAAGACATCAAAGATCCCTTCATAAAGAAGGGGATTCAGCTCATTGTCGACGGAACCGATCCGAAAGCCGTGCACGAGATTCTCGAAATCGAGGTCGAACATCATGAAGAGCAAGGCGTCCATGCGGCCAAGGTATGGGAAGCGGCGGGTGGGTACGCACCGTGCGTCGGCATTATTGGTGCTGTGCTTGGGCTGATTCACGTGATGGAGAATCTGGCCGATCCCTCCGCGCTCGGGGGTGGTATTGCCGTCGCCTTCGTCGCGACCGTGTATGGCGTTGGCTTGGCGAACCTCTTCTTTCTGCCGTTGGCCAATAAAATCAAGTTTAAGCTGAAAGAGGAGGCGGGATCACGCAACGTCATCATCATGGGGCTTGTAGGACTTGCTCAGGGTGAAAACCCCAGATTGCTCCAGGAAAAGCTGGAAAGCGTACTCCCGCACAGCGAACGCACGAAGGAGACGAAGAAGTGACTCGTCGTTCGTGAAGCGTATCTTGTTCCGAACTCGGGCGCTTCACGTTTCACGTTTCACGCTTCACGATCGTAAATGTCCAAGAAGAAGCACGAAGAGCATGAAAATCACGAGCGGTGGCTGGTCTCCTATGCCGACTTTATCACGTTGCTGTTTGCGTTCTTCGTCGTGATGTACTCGATCTCGTCGGTCAATGTCGGAAAGTACCGAACCGTCAGCGAATCGATCAAAGCTGCGCTGAATCCAATCGTTAGTCCTCCATCCTCACCAACACCGTTGGCACTGAGTACAAGCAAAGCTGCGCTGACGGCTCCAGATTCACCTGGGAGCAAAGAGGTCGCCATCCGCAAACTGAGGAATTTGGTCAAAGGCATCAAGGCGTCGCCTCAATTAGCGATGGTGCGGATCACCGAAAAGGTGAATGGCGATATCGTGATCACCATTCCGGACCAGCTCCTCTTTAATAGCGGAGAAGCCGCCGTGCGTTCTGAGGCGCTGCGGTTTCTTGAGGGGCTTGGCACGGCCATTATTGAATTGAATCGGCATACCAGGATCGAGGGGCATACGGACAATGTTCCTATTCGTACTACGCAGTTTCCGTCCAATTGGGAATTATCCTCAACACGGGCCGTGATGGTCGTGCGAGTGCTGTCCGAGCTTTACGGAGTACCGGCGGATCACTTGGCGGCCGTTGGGCATGCCGAGACTAGGCCCGTGACGGCCAATGCAGATGCGGAACAGAGGGCGAAGAACCGTCGAGTCGAGGTCGTCATTCTTGAGCAGGCTCCGCCTGCCCCTATTCTTCAGACGGAGAACAATTCGGATGTGTTCGGGCGATCGACGGATGATGGGTCGTCGAACGCGTCACAGTTGGTTCCGGAATTATCCGGAGAGGGGCGAGTGCCAACGCCATAGATGGCGTAGGGATGTCCTGCAGCGGCATTCAAGCCTCGTTCTCAAACAACCGACAGTATGATTCAGTGATTGCAGTGAGGAGAGGGCTCGCGCTATGACCACGGAGTCATTAACGGTACAATCGTCTCCAGCAGACGATCAGAACCCCAGACATCTCGCTCCAAAAGGGGATATCACCATATTTGAGGCGGGGGAATTTAAAGACTCGCTGACGAAACTGTTCAAAAACGATGGACTGGTCTCAGTAGACCTCAGTGGTGTTGCCAGAGTCGATACGGCGGCGATTCAGCTGCTGTTGGCCGCCAAGAAAGAAAACCGAATGTTCGTATCAGGCATTTCCGAAGACTTACAGACACGATTACATCAACTTGGATTTACCGGATCACTTGGCGAATGAAGGTCAGCACCCTGGAGACGGCCAACCGCGAGTCCAGCGGCCTGCGCATGGATAGGAAGCAGCGTGTGACGCTCTGAAGACCCCGCCAAGTCTGAGTTGTTCAAGGCTGCGGCAAGGATTGTAAACGTATGACAATGACTTCAGGAAACCGCCGCCAAAAAGTCGCAGGTGAATCGCTCCCAGTCGAGAACGCGCCGCAGCCAGTACTTCAGGCACATCAACAAGCCTGGGAAACCTTCGGCGTCGATGCGGTACAGGTCATTCCGATTCTCAAGGCCCAGATGACGGCGGTGACACGGGAAACGGAGCGAGCCGCGATGGAGCTGATGGGGCATCTTCAAGTGTTGGCTTCTGTGAGTGAGACCATCACGGCCAAAGAGCGAGCGGCCAGTTTGTCAAAGGCGGTGATGGCGATGGGCGGCAGGATCGAGGTCCGGACAGAGCTGAAGACCGGATCGACGTTTTCAGTCGTCTTGCCGCAGACCACGCCGGTGGACCGCTCAACAGCCCAGCAATACCACATTATCAAGGAGGTCGTGACGCATGACTACTGAGTCTCCGAGGATTTTGCTTGCCGATGATGAAGATACGTTCCGCAAAGCCACAGCCACGCTCTTGGAGCAGGAGGGGTATCGATGTGATAGCGCACAGGATTTTGAGCAAGCCAGCCGGTTATTGATGGGTGAGCATGATGTGCTCATCTCCGATATTCGCATGCCGGGCAATATGCAGTTCGAGTTTCTCCGCGATGTCCGAACGCGGTTCCCGTTGCTTCCGATCGTGTTGGTGACCGGCTATCCTTCCGTTCAAACGGCGGTTGAGGCGCTCCGTCTTGGGTTTACGGATTACTTGCTCAAGCCGGTGGATTGGCCGGATCTGCGCCGAGCGGTGGCCGACGCGGTCAAGAAGACCAGCCTTGTGCGTATGACGACCTCGGTGCGAGAAGAAGCCAGTCGGCTCGTGGCATCGTTGGAGCATCTTCAGGAAACCTTGCCTCAGCTGGGCAGTGGAGCCAACGAACGAGAGCTGGCCTGGTCGCTCGATACGTTCCTCGCCCAGAGTTTCTCGTCGATGGCGGTCTTGTCTTCCCGGATCCGGTCCGTGCTGACCAGCCAAATGCAAGGCCGTGCCGAGGCACCCACGGATGTGTGCCGCATGATGGCATGCCCACGACTCGCTGTGTATCGGGAAGCACTGGAGGGGACGGTAGAGGTATTGGAGAAGACCAAGATCGCCTTCCGGTCCAAGGATCTTGGGCTCTTGCGGGGAAAAATCGAGCAGTTGCTCCGCGAAGATGCGTGAAGCGTCGCTCGTGAAACGTGAAACGTATCTCGTTTCTGAATTCAGACGCTTCACGTTTCACGCTTCACATTCTCCGTCCCACGTTGTCCGATCGCCCCCCCACCGGTCAAGATTTCTTCGCCCATACCGATAGAGTACCAAGCAATACATAGGACCTTGGTCGGGCGTGACGGCCTGATCGCCTGGTGGACAGAAGAGAGATCTGTCAGCTGAAGGCGCATTCAGAAAGCACTCGAAACAGAGTGACTTTTCAGTGTGCTTTTTGCATTGGAGGCATCATGAACAGATTCAAGAATCTCAGCACCAGGACCAAGTTGATGGTGAATATCGGGCTGTTCGTGCTGATCATGATCATCACGACGGGACTCTCGATCAAGGAGATGGGTGAGCTGAGCCAACGCATTGAAGTTATTTACAAAACGAACGTGCTCCCGATGGCGATACTCGGCGATCTGCGACACAGCACGCAACGGGTGACCGGAGCCGTGGGACTGCATATTCTTGCTCACGACAGCGCCACGGCGGCGAAACGCATCGAGGAGATCGCCAGGCTCGACACGGCGTGAAGCGTCCGGATCTGGAGACGAGATACGCTTCACGAGGCCCGCTTCACGAACCAGGGTTCACGCGGCTGAGCCGGTCGGTGTCGTGGCAGGGAATGGGAAGGACCGCCGCGTGGCGGATGATGCGTTCGAAGAGTTCTAGAAGCGGTGAAGCGTATTGTGTGAAGCGTCCGGCCAGTGGTTTCGTGTTTCAGGTTTCTAGTTTCATCTATAAAGCAGTTCGAGGTTTCAAGCATTTGGATAACCTGAAACGTGAAACTTCAAACTTGAAACATCCTATCTAGAACTACTCGAAGATCTCGGCGAGCAGCGCCTGAAAGCCAGGTAGGAGCGGGGTGGAGAGGGTGTCGTTTGCTTCTCGCGCAAGTTCTGCGGTCCGGACATATCCCTGGTCGGTCAGCCGATAGATTTTGATGCCTTCCAATTCCGGGTCCACGATCCAGTATTCACGCACTCCGTAGCGTTCGTAGAGTTTGCGTTTGACGACCTCGTCGATTTTCCGGGTGCCGACGGAGAGAATTTCAACGACCAGATCCGGCGGCCCTTGAATGTTCTTCTCCGTGATGATGGCTGCACGGGCGGCGGAGATGAAGAGCAGATCCGGCTCGACGATATCCTCGTCGGAGAGGACTACATCGTAGGGAGCGGCGAACACCTCGCCCAGGCGATGAGTTGTGAGAAAATCCGCGAAGGCTGCGGACAGCCTGAAGGAAATCCTTTGATGTTGTGTGTTCGGCGAAGGGGTTATGAAGTGGTCTCCGTCGATGATCTCATGGCGTTTCCCGTCTTCGGGAAAGAGCAGGAAGTCGTCATAGTTGAACCGCACGCTGCGTGGAAGCGACATGAGACCTCTCTCCAAGGGAAGCGCACAACTGGATGCACTCTAGCAACCACCGGCCAGACGATCAAGTCGATGGACCACACGTCTTTCCCAGCCCCTTGACTGAACTTAAAAGTTAGTTTACTATACGACCATGATAAAGCTAAACATTCATGAGGCGAAAACCCATCTTTCCAAGTATCTCACCAGACTCAAAGCCGGGGATCGAATCGTACTGTGCAAGCGCAATCAGCCTGTGGCACAGATCACTCCACTATCTGAAGTTCCGACACGTCCGCGTCCCATCGGTTTGGCCAAACAGACGTTCTCCGTTCCCGCGTCTTTTTTTGAGCCACTTCCCGATGACATGCTCGACACATTCGAGGGCGGGAAGGCGTGAAATGTCTCCTCGATACCTGCACCTTCTTGTGGATTATCGCAGGCTCGCGCGAACTCTCTTCGACCGCAGCGAAGATGTTTACCGATCCCACCCATGAAATCTACCTCAGTGCAGTGTCGGTGTGGGAGATCTCGGTGAAACATTCGCTGGGAAAGCTTCCGCTGCCGGCTTCCCTCGATCGGTTTCTATTGGCGCAGCGGGAGATGCATGGGATATCGATTCTGCCGCTCGAAGAACGGGCGGTGTTTCACTTGCACAAACTTCCCACGCTGCATCGCGACCCGTTCGATCGGATGTTGGTCTGCCAGGCCATTGAGCACGATTGCGTGCTGCTGACTCCCGATCCGCTCATCGTGCAATATCCTGTCAGAACGCAGTGGTAGTGCGGCATTGCTCCGCCGCTGTTCTTGTGGCTTCTGCATAGGGCTAATCAGACTTGGGAGAACACTCGATAGACGAGGCTTTATAAATCGTATATAGTATTGAAGCCTAATCATTAAAGAGAGGATCTGAATAATCAGGACAGGTATTCCTGGCCCATTCAAGGCTCAGACATCTGTCTCTATCCCTACCTGGTTGACCATTTGTCAACAGAGGGTCTTTTCTTCTCCTCTTCTCGTGCCTGCGGGATTCCCCGTCGAGAGTCTTTTCCAAATGAGTGTTGTGTGCGAAGGAGCCGCTCGTGGCCGGTAAAACACCGAAGCGCCGGAGGGTTGTGCGTCGCGTTCGCGGTGAGTTGAGACCGCAGGGGGTGAAGGGAGCCGAGGCACGCGCACAGGGGGCTCAACAGGTACTGCTCGCAATCACTCGGACGCAGGCCCTCTTTATCGACGGGGCGCAGCCAGCGCGACTGTTTGGGGCGCTGCTCGAAGAACTGCTTACGCTGACGAACAGTGCATATGGATTGATCGGTGAGGTGGAGAGAATCGCTGAGGGGCAGCCGTTCTTACGAATCCATGCCATGACCGATATTGCGTGGAATGAGGACACGAAGGCGTTGATGGCGCAGAAGGCCACGACGCTCGAATTGAACGACCTCAAGACCCTGTTCGGCCAAGCGATGACGACAGGCAAGCCGGTGATTGTGAACGACCCTGCTCATGATCCGCGCGCAGGCGGACTGCCACCGGGCTACCCGCCGATGCATGCGTTGTTGGGCCTGCCGTTTTATCACAAAGAGATGCTGATCGGTATGGCGGGCATCGCGAACCGCCCAGGTGGATATGACGAGTCTTTGATCACCTTTCTAGAGCCGTTCCTATCCACCTGCGCTCAATTGTTGGACGGCTCTCGTCATCGGCGTCTGCGGGCTGAGGCGGAGGCTGAACTGCACAGCAGCGAAGATCGGTGGCAACTAGCCATGCAAGGAAGTGACGATGGTATCTGGGATTGGGATCTCGTCGATAACCAGGTCTATTTCTCACCCCGGTGGAAAGAGATGCTCGGCTATGGCGAGCATGAGATCTCGGGAGACTATCAAGAATGGGAGTCGCGTCTTCATCCGGAGGATAGAGAGTACGTGATCTCCCAACTGACCGACTACCTTGCACACCGGTCTCTGCGGTACCAGGTCGAATGTCGTCTTCGGAAGAAGAACGGCGAGTACTGCTGGGTGCACGCCCGTGGAAAGGCGACGTGGGATGCCGGAGGGCGGCCCTATCGTATGACCGGATGTCACACGGAAATTACGGACCGAAAACTGGAGGAAGCACTGCAAACGGCGGAAAAACAGGCCTTGGAGCTGGTGGTCAAACAGAAGTTGCTCGAACGAGCAAGCCAGGACCAAACCGATCGTCTTCGTCTGGCGATGGACATTGCCAGATTGGCCACCTGGGATTGGAATATCCTCACCAACCAAATCATCTGGTCGGATAACTGTGAAGAGGTGAAAGGTCTGCCTCGCGGCTCGTTCGA
Organism: Nitrospira sp.; assembly: GCA_005116965.1. Lineage (GTDB taxonomy): Bacteria > Nitrospirota > Nitrospiria > Nitrospirales > Nitrospiraceae > Nitrospira_D. The sequence continues at coordinate 184,195 of SWDG01000022.1, forward strand.
CGGGACGTTTGAAGCCTATCAGCGACTGGTGCATCCGGAGGACCTGCCGAAGCTGCTGGCGGACATCGAAGGCGCACTCAGCGGTCAACAGCCGTACCACACGGAACACCGGATCGTGCCGCCGACCGGCGAGGTGCAGTGGGTTGAGGGAAACGGCGTGGTGTATCGAGACGAGCTGGGCCGGCCCATTCGGATGGTGGGCACGGTGAGGAATATCACAGAACGGAAACGCATTGAGCAGGCCATGCGGGTGAACGAGGAACGGTACGTCAGGGCCACGGCGGTGGGAAGAGTCGGAGTCTGGGAATTGGATGTACGGGCAGGCATCTACCATGGTGACAAGAATCTTAAAGCGATGTTTGGATATGAGCCTGACGAGCTCTCAGCCGATCCCCTTGCCTGGTTGAACCTGGTGCACCCAGACGATCAAGCCATTGCCATGGATCACTGGCAGCGAATCGTGAGACGCGAAGCCGAGGACTACAACTATGAATTGCGCATGACCAAAAAGGACGGCACGATCATCTGGACCGATGTACGAGGCCATGCCATTCGTCATGTCGACGGTCAGGTGACGCATCTGATCGGCGCAACTTTTGATATCACGGCTCGCAGGCAGGCCGAGGACAATCTCCTGCGTACCCAGTTTGCCATGGATCACGCGGTGGATGCCGTCTACTGGATCAATCCTCAGGCAGGAATTCTCTATACCAACGCGGCGGCCAGTGCCATGTTGGGCTATACCAAAGAGGAATTCTTGCGCATGACGGTCCACGATCTCAATCCGGACTTTCCAGCGGAAGTGTGGCCTGGGTGGTGGGAGGAGATGAGAGAAAAGAAGGTGATGTCCTTGGAGACCGTCCATCTGACGAAGGATGGCCGACGGATCCCTATCGACATTCGCGTCAGTTTCCTAGCCTATGGCGGCCAGGAATTCCATTGCGCCTATGTCCGCGATATCAGTGAACGGAAGCGAGTGGACGAAGCGTTGCGGGCGAGTCAAGAGCGATTTGAATTGGCTGCCATCGCCAGCAATGATGGGATCTGGGACTGGAATATTCTGACCGGAGAGCAGTATTGGTCCGACCGCCACCTTGAACTATTCGGGCTTGAGAGAAGCGCCTTCATCCCCACGTATGACACATGGATGTCGCTGGTGCATCCAGATGACGCCGATTGGGTACACCACACCACGCAACGGCATCTTGACACTCGTGAGCCCTACGATATCGAAGTGCGGGTGAAGATACAAGACGGTAGTTACCGGTGGTTCCGAGATCGAGGCCAGGCGGTGTGGGATAGCACCGGTCGACCTGTGCGCATGGTGGGTTCCATTTCTGATGTGACAGAACGTAGAAATTCGGAAGAGGCTATCTGGAACGCCCATGCGGAACTCGAACAACGGGTCATGGAGCGGACAAAGCAGTTGGCCGCATCCAATCACGCGCTCGAAGATGAGATGATCCAACGGAAACGGGTGGAAGACCGGCTGCAACGAACCCAATATGCGGTTGATCACGCCGCCGACCAGATCTTCGTCATGAGTTCGAACGGATATTTTCTGGATGTAAATGAGTCGGCTTGCCGCCGGCTGGGTTATACCAAAGAAGAGCTCCTGACGATGTCGGTAATGGACATCGATCCGGATTTTCCATCAACGCGATGGGACGAGATGTGGGACACACTGAGATCTGCTGACCAGCTTCTCATTGAGACCAGGCATCGCAGCAAGACCGGAGAGATCTATCCAGTGGAGGTGGTCGCGAACTATCTTGAACACAACGGCCAGGAGCTTGACTATGCGATTGTGCGCGATCTCACTGAGCGTCGGCGGTCGGAAGCCGCCATACGCGAAAGCGAACTGCGCTACAAGTTGGTGACGGAGGCGACGTTCGATGCGATCGCACTGCACGATAACGGCGTACTGATTGAGGTCAATGCGGGTTTGGAGCGGATGTTCGGCTATCAATCCGGCGAACTACTCGGTCGGTCCATCCTTGATCTCATCGCTGATGAGTCTCGTGATCAAGTGGTCAAGAATATGGGGGATGGTATGATCGGGCCCTACGAAGCCATGGGACGTCGCAAGGACGGCACCACCTTTGCCGGCGAAGTCGTGGTCAGGCCCTATTGTTTGCGCGGGAAACACGTTCGATTGGTGGCCGGCCGCGACATTACCGCGCGCAAGCAACTGGAAACGGCACTGGCGCGCCATACGGAGGAGCTCGAGCGCCAGGTTTCCGAACGGACGGCTGAAGTCGCCAAGCTGGAGGCTCAGCGCACACAGTCAGAGAAATTAGCCGCGGTTGGCCAGCTGGCTGCCGCGGTCGCGCACGAGATCAATAACCCGATCGCCGGCATCAGGAATGCCTTCACTCTCGTCAAACAAGCCGTGGACCAGGCGCATCCTCACTATGAATTCGTCGGCATGATCGATCGGGAAATCTCCCGTGTCGCCGACATCGTGCGGAACATGTATCAACTGTATCGCAAACAACCAAGCAAAACAGAACCCGTCGACCTGCGGCTCCTGCTCGGTGATCTGAACGCGTTGTTTGCCAAGCAGCTGTCTCAGGGGGACATGACGTTTGTCGCCACGCTGCAGTCTTCGATAACCACGCTCCAGGTTCCACGTGGCGACCTCCTGCAAGTGTTGATGAACCTCATCCAGAACGCCATCGATTCCTCAGGTCCGGGCAGGACGATCACCTTGACGGTGTGTGAGAAAGAGGGCACCGTCAACATCAGTGTGTCCGATGAGGGGGGTGGTATCGCGCCCGATGTGTTGCCGCACATCTTCGATCCGTTTTTCACGACTAAGACCGAAAAGTACCAGAAGGGGATGGGGTTGGGCCTCTCTGTTTCCCAGAGTCTGGTG
>SWDG01000022.1:187172-190281 GCA_005116965.1 Nitrospira sp.
GTGCAACGACTGACGGACGAGTTAGCGTCCGCGAGCGCATCCGGCCCGCAGCAGCCAAAGGCCAGTGCCAACGAGGCCACATCGAATCAGACTCAGGAGCGGCAAGGGGATCAGACCTACGTCATTACATGGACTCCCCCCGACTGGTTGTTTCAGCGAGGGCTTGATCCACTGCAAGTGCTGAGAGAGCTGCGAAGCCTCGGCAAGCTGACCGAGGTCGGGATAGATATGTCTCGACTGCCGGATCTCGCCGAGGTCGATCCGGAGAAATGCTATCTCTCGTGGCACATGCGGCTGGCGACCGAAAAGGATCGGAAGGTGATCGAGGCGGTCTTCGAGTTCGTGCGCGAGGACAGCAAGCTCGTCATAGAAGAATGTGGAGCGTTAAGCGTGAAGCGTGAAGCGTCAGAATCCGAAAATGAGCCACGCGTCGAAGACGGAGAGCCCAAACCCCTTGGAGAGATCCTGGTTGAAAGCGGTGTGGTTTCGCGTGAAACGTTGGATCAGGCCTTGGCGCAACAAAAGCGAGTCGGACAAATCCTTGTTGAGCAACATGCCGCCAGCCCTCAGCAAGTCGAGCAAGCCCTTCAGAAACAGCGGCAGCAAGAGTCGGCCGCTCAATCCAAGAAAACGGATACGGCGTCGATTCGTGTGGATACCGACAAAATCGATAAGCTCATCAACTTGGTCGGAGAACTGGTGATTACACAATCGATGTTGAGCGACCTAGGCGCTCGTTTTGAGATGAGCCACATGCCTGTGTTGCTGGAGAGAATGGCTCAACTGGAACGCAATACGCGAGAAATTCAGGAACGCGTCATGAGCATCCGCATGCTGCCGATCGGCACGGCATTCAGTCGGTTTCCTCGGCTTGTCCGTGACCTTTCGGCGAAAGCGGGCAAGAAGATCCAGCTCGTCTTGTCCGGTGAAGAAACGGAACTTGATAAGACGGTGATCGAATCCATCAGCGATCCACTGACGCATTTAGTGAGAAATTCAGCCGACCATGGGCTCGAGCCACCGGAAGAGCGCCTCGATAATAATAAACAGGAAATCGGAACGATTCGACTGAACGCCTTCCATGAAGGCGGGAATATCTGCATTACCGTCGAAGACGATGGCCGCGGTCTTAACCGTGACAAGATTCTCGCCAAGGCAGTCAAACAAGGCCTCATCGGCGAGAACGAAAAACTGAGCGATGAACAGATCTGGCTTCTCATTTTTAAGCCGGGGTTCTCGACGGCGGAGAAGGTGACGGACGTGTCCGGGCGAGGGGTCGGGATGGACGTCGTCAAACGCAATATTGAAGGATTAGGCGGGACCGTCAGCATTAAGACCAGGCCCGGGCAGGGGACGATCTTTATCCTCAAACTTCCGCTGACGCTCGCCATTATCGAAGGCATGACCGTGCGGGTCGGCCAGGAAACGTACATCGTGCCGCTGTTGTCTATTTTGGAATCGATTCAGCCAAAACCAGGCGGCGTGAAAACCGTGGTGGGTAAGGGGGAATTGATCGATGTGCGTGGAACCTACTTGCCCATGGTGCGCATGTACGAGATCTTTGCCTTGCAGCCAGAGATCACCGACCCGACGAAGGCCATTCTCCTCATCCTGGAAACGGAAGGGGAGCGAGTGGCGGTGATGGTGGACGAAATCCTCGGTCAGCAGCAAGTCGTGATCAAGAGCATGGAGCAGAACTTCAGGAAGGTCGAGGGTATCGCCGGCGCGACCATCCTAGGCGACGGCACGGTCGGATTCATCTTAGACGTCCGTGGATTACTGGAAATCGCCCGCCAAGGGGAACCGGTGGCGGCGTGAGGCGCGAAGCGCCTCAGTTTCAGGTTGCGAGTTCCAAGTTACTGGTTTTGGGAGACTGTTTCCGAACAACATGAAACGAGAAACCTGAAACTGCAAGTCCGGACGGTCGATTCTTCACGAGATGCACTCGTCTCGCTGAGCGAGCGAAGCGGGCTTCACGTTTGACCACAGGAGGACCCCATGGCCGCAGCAGCACTGGAATCCCTGAGCAAAGAACTCAATCAGCAGAACGGACTAGCCACAGATGAAAATCAGTTCCTGACGTTCCAGCTCGGCAGTGAGCTCTATGGCGTCGACATCCTTCGCGTGCAGGAAATTAAGGGGTACACCGCCGTGACCAAAATACCCAATACCCCGCCGCACATCAAAGGCGTGCTGAATTTGCGCGGCACGATCGTACCTATCGTCGAACTGCGGACGAAGTTCGGCATGCCGACGATCGACTATACAATGTTCACCGTGATTGTCGTGGTGGTCGTGAAGGAAAAGATCATGGGGTTGGTCGTGGATTCGGTCTCAGATGTGTTGAATATCGACAAAAAAGACATCCAGGTCCCGCCGCAATTCGGGACCAAGGTGGATGTGAGCTTCTTAAACGGAATCGGCAAGTCCGGCGACAAGCTCGTGGCGCTGTTGGACATGGATCGACTGTTGACCGACGACGAGATGCAGGAGTCCGGATCGGCGCAGGCTGCATAATGCGATAACGATGCAGGCCTCATAAAGACAGTGTTTTAAGAACAGGGTTGTGGGCCGCTCGCTTGGAAGAAGCGATAGGCGCCGGACCTCTCACAAGGAGAAATAGTGATGTTTGCCAATTTCAAGTCAGACAAAGCGGATAAATCGAATGCAAAGGATCTTGCCGGCCTGGTTGACGCGATCAATCGAACACAAGCGATCATCGAGTTCAATCTGGACGGGACCGTCATAACTGCCAACGACAACTTCCTGGGGACGCTCGGGTATCAACTGGGGGAGATCAAGGGACAACACCACCGGATGTTCTGCGACCCGGGGTATACGAGCAGCAGCGAGTATGCGGCGTTCTGGCAAAAGCTCAATCGCGGGGAGTTCGACGCGGGGGTCTATCGGCGGATCGGCAAGGGGGGCAAAGAGGTGTGGATCCAGGCCTCGTACAACCCGATCTTGGATGCCAATGGCAAGGTGTACAAGGTGGTGAAATTCGCCACCGACATCACGGCAGACAAGAATCGCAACGCGGAATTTGAGGGCAAGATCAATGCAGTCAACAAGGCTCAAGCCACCATCGAGTTCAATTTGGATGGGACGG
>SWDG01000022.1:190381-209076 GCA_005116965.1 Nitrospira sp.
GAGGGAAATCGGTGAAGGCGTTGGCGCTCGGCAATGGCTCGGAGCGCAGCGGTACCAGCGATGAGTTTGAAGAGTTCTAATCGCAGCAGGCATGGCCGAGCACGGCTGATTACTCGAATAGGCCTGAACAGAAAGGAGCAGAACGTGGTTCACAAAGAAGAAATCATGAAGGCGATCGGCGCACATGGCATGTGGAAGACTCGTCTGACGCACGCGATTGAAACCGGCAAGATCGACGCGGCTGTTGATACGGTTCGCATGGACAATCAGTGCGCCTTCGGTAAGTGGCTCTATGGTACGTCGCTGGATGCGAACGATAAGAAATCTCCTCACTATGAAGAGTGTAAGACTCTGCACGCCAAATTCCATCAGGCGGCGGCTCAGGTCGTTGAACTGGCCGTGGTTGGGAAAAAGCGTGAAGCCCAGCAGTTGATGTCGCTAGATGGTGAGTACACCAAAGTGTCTTCTAAGCTGACTGCCGCGATGTCGACGTGGGTCAAGGGCATGGCGGCCTAGCTCTCTTACCGCTCTGAGGTAGAGCGTTCCTGTCCGTTTTCGGCCAGCCGGCGGATTCTGAGTTGATCTTGCCGGGTGGTCGCTTGCCGTTGCTTACGCGGGCAGCAGGTCCGTCAGGACATGACATCCACCCGCTCGATTCAGATCAAGAATCGCTCGAAATCAACCGATAAAGAGAAGACCCGGCAGTAGCGGGCAAGAACTGGAACGCGTTGTCAGCCAGCTGGATGCGCTATGGACTTCTCCATCACGACCGACGAATTTCTGCGCTTTCGCAAGCTGATCTATGACGAAAGTGGGATTTCCCTCAGCGACCAGAAACAATCGCTGCTGGCTTCCCGCCTGTCGAAGCGTCTGCGCGAACTCGGACTCGAAACCTTCTCGGACTACTTCGCGACGGTGACGGAAGATCCGAACCGCGAAGAATTTACGCGCATGCTGGATCTGATCTCGACCAATAAGACGGACTTTTTTAGAGAGCCGAAGCACTTCGATTTTCTCCGCGAGCGGATCCTTCCCGAGCTGGCCGGCGGGAAGCGTATTCGAATTTGGTCGTCAGCCTGTTCGAGCGGCGAAGAGCCCTATACGATTGCCATGACGTTGTATGAAGGGGTCTCTGATCCGGCGCAATGGGATTTTCAAGTGCTGGCCTCGGATCTTTCGACACGCGTACTGGCCAAGGCCGCCGCGGGTGTGTACGGCGAAGACCGTTTCCGTGACGTGCCTCCCGATGTGCTGCGGCGGCACTTCCTGCGTGGGCGAGGAGAGCGTGCAGGCGTGTATAAGGTGAAGCCGCATTTGGCTGAGATGATTCGTTTCCGACGTCTGAATCTGATGGATGAGCAGTTTCCAATTAAGACGCCGCTGGACCTCGTCTTTTGCAGGAACGTCATGATCTATTTCGACCGTCCGACTCAGGAAAAACTTGTGAATAAGTTCCATCGATATTTGAAACCGGGTGGCTATCTGTTCATCGGCCATTCCGAAAGTCTCCAGTGGGTGGAGCATCCCTTCAAGGCATTGGCGCCGACGATTTATCAGAAGGAGACGTGAAGCGTCGTTCGTGAAGCGTGAAGCGGCGGGAGGGGAAGGCATTGTTCGTGAAACGGTATGAAAACACGAATTATCGAGACCTTGATGTATGGAAACTGGGAAAGGAGATTGTGCTGGGAATCTATCGCACAACCGCCCTCTTTCCAAAAAACGAGATGTACGGTCTGACAGCGCAGATGCGAAGAGCGTCGGTCTCTATTCCGTCGAATGTCGCAGAAGGATTCAATCGCTTTCATAACAAAGAGTACAGGCAGTTTCTCTATGTGGCCCTGGGTTCCTGCGCTGAGCTGGAAACTCAGGTGGAGATCGCATGTGACCTTGGCTATCTGAGCCAGGTGGAATACCGTCCTTTAGTGGAACAGCTGGATCATGAGGCGAGGATGCTCCGAAACCTGATTAAGAAACTCTAGTTATGACAAACGCTTCACGAGATACGCTTCACGTTTCACGCTTGACGAATGACGTTAGTGCCTTCGCCCATATCCGACGCATGCGGGACAGCCGGTTTCCCCATGAGATTGCCGCCATCCTGCCTGGAGAGTTTTTTGTGAGTGCGACTCCCATGATTGTGTATACGGTCCTTGGATCCTGCATCTCGGCCTGCATTCGGGATCCGGTCGTCGGCGTGGGCGGGATGAATCACTTCATGCTTCCGAAGCCCAAAGACGGAGGCAGCGACTCCTGGGGAGTATCGACCAGATACGGCTCCTATGCGATGGAGTCGTTGATCAACGACATCCTCAAGCAGGGCGGTATCAAGAGCCGTCTGGAGGTGAAATTGTTTGGAGCAGGCAAGATCTACGAAGGCCACATCGACGTCGGCGCTCGAAACGCCGAGTGGGTGCTCGACTTTCTCAAGACAGAGGGACTCACGGCGGTGAAAACGGATTTGGGAGATGTGTGTCCGAGGAAAGTGTATTACTTCACGGACTCCGGCCGTGTTCTGATGAAGAAGATCGAGCGGTTGAAGAATAAGACCATTGCCGAGCGCGAGCAGGAATATGCGACAAAGATCCAAGTCGTCGGCAAGCCGGTGGAGGAAGATGTGACGCTGTTTTGAAAAATAGTGAAGCGTCGTTGGTGAAGCGTATCTCGTTCCGGAATCGGAGGTTTCACGCTTCACGAGATGCGTTTCACGCAGGGAGACGCTTCACGAACGACGAGATACGGGGATAAGCATGAAGAAGATTCGCGTACTGAACGTGGACGATTCGGCGTTGATGCGGCAAGTGCTTGCTGCGCTGCTCGCCAAGGATCCTGACATTGAAGTGGTCGGTGCCGCTCCAGATCCCTTCATTGCGCGAGAGAAGATCAAAGCGCTGAACCCTGATGTGCTGACGCTTGATGTCGAAATGCCCAAGATGGACGGCCTCACCTTCCTTGAAAAGTTGATGCGCGGGCACCCGATGCCGGTTGTCATGGTGAGTTCGCTCACGGAAGCGGGTTGTCAGACTACGCTTCGAGCCTTGGAGCTTGGCGCGGTGGATTTTATTGCCAAACCGAAGATCGACCTGCGTGAGGGGATGGAAGACATCGCACAGGATCTTATCGCCAAGGTGAAGGCAGCCGCCTCTGCGCGGATTAGAGGTTCCAGGTCTCAGGTTTCAGGTTCCAAGTCGAGCCCGGAACTTGAAACGTGCAACCTGAAACATGCAACTGGATCGGCGGCGATGATCAAAACGACCGACACGATCATCGCCATTGGGTCATCGACCGGGGGAACAGAAGCCGTCAAGGATGTGCTGGAAGGCATGCCACCCAATACTCCGCCGATCCTCATTACCCAGCATATGCCGGAGCGCTTTACGAAGACCTGGGCCGATCGCTTGAACAGCCTTTGCAGGATTTCCGTCAAAGAGGCTCAAGATGGGGATAGTGTGTTGCCGGGGCATGCGTTGGTCGCGCCGGGCGGCTATCACATGACGCTGGAGCGGAGTGGGGCTCGCTATACGGTTCGGATCAATCAGGACCCTCCGGTGAATCGCCATCGGCCGTCGGTGGATGTGACGTTTGCCTCAGTGGCTCGGTGCGCCGGCGCCAACGCCATTGGGGTGATTCTCACTGGGATGGGTGGTGACGGTGCGAAGGAACTGTTGACGATGAAGCAGGCCGGCGCCTTCACGATTGCGCAGGACGAAGCGAGTTGTGTTGTGTTCGGGATGCCCAAAGAAGCGATCAAAGCCGGTGCGGTCGATAAAGTTCTGCCGCTGGGTGACATTGCCGGTGCGATCTTGGCTCACGTGAGCCGCTGATTCTCGCGGAGGTTGTATGCCGATTACTCAACGCCCTTGGCGCGATACGACGGTGATCCATGTTGAGGATGTGTTCACCCATCGCAATCGTAAAGAATTTTCGTCTGCGGTGACGGCGTTTAAGGCGTCAACCGTCCGTCATCTCATCGTGAACTTGCACGATGCGATTTATGTGGACAGTGCCGCCATCGGGCTGTTGGCCCTGACGTCTCAACAGCTCACGGCTGACGAGCGACAAATCAGTCTGGTCGGTCCGCAAGGTACCGTGAGGCAGATTCTCGAAATGGCGAATATCGATAAGATGATTGCGGTGTTTCCAACCGAGGAAGCTGCGGCCATTGCTCGGGCCGCGTGAGGAGTAGACACGAGCCGAACTCGATAGGATTGAACGAAGGAGGAACTCATGGCGATGCAAACGAAAGAGCGCCCCGTGCCGAATGGTGTGGTTCTTGAAATGACAGGAGACCTCACGTACGCCAATCGTGAGCAGTTCAAAACGGCGGTGGAAGCCATCCGGCAGAAAGGTTGTCGACATCTGATCTTGAATATGGCCGACGTCCGTTTCGTGGACAGCTCAGGCCTTGGCTTGCTGGCGCTTGTCTCGCAGAACTTTAAGTTGAGTCAAGCGAAGGTGAGCATGCTGAAGCCGCAGAGCTATGTGCGGGAAATCATGAGTCTGGCGAACATTCAGAAACTGATTCCCGTCTACGACAATGAGCAAGATGCGTTGGGTGGACAGCCGAAAGCGGCGTAGGTGGGACGCGTCTCACGTGAAGCGTGATGCGACGGGAAATGGCGTGAAACATGAAACGATGGGAAATGACGTGAAACGTGACGGGTCCGGTTCCGAAGACGAGATACGCTTCACGAACGACGCTTCACGAGATGCGTTCGCCTCGCTGAGTCGGCGAAGCGGGCTTCACGCGATTGTGGCGCCTCAAACCGTCCTGGTCGTAGACGATGAACCCACTGCTCGTATTGCGTTGACGGCTCGACTCAAACGACTCGGTTACCGTGTGATTGAAGCCGTCGATGGCAAGGCCGGGCTTGACGCGCTTCGACGCGAGCAGCCCGATCTGACGATTGTGGACTGGATGATGCCGGAAATGGACGGGCCATCCTTCTGCGAATATGTTCGACAAGATCCGGAACTCTTGACGAGTCAGATTTTGATGATGACGGGTCACGATCAGCCGGAGCAGATCGCTGAAGGCTTGGCTCGCGGCGCCGATGACTTTCTGAGTAAAGCGGCCAGTAAGTACGAAATTACGGCTCGTGTGCAGACCGGGATGCGTGCGGCGACGTTGGTCAGAAGGTTGAGGGATGCCACCGAGGAGATCCGCCAGAAGCAGGAGGCGCTCGAACAGGAGTTGCAGTCTGCTGCGCGGTATGTCGAGTCGCTGCTACCTCAGCCGGGGATCATCTTGCCGGGCGTGCGGATGGTCCATGCCTACCGCCCCTCTCTTGCCCTGGGCGGCGATTTGTTTAATGTTGTCCCGTGGAGTGATGACTTCTTGGGGCTGTATCTGCTGGATGCGTCGGGCCATGGTGTGTCACCGGCGTTGCGATCCTCATCATTTTCCACCTTTCTTCGCAGAGACAGTTTGTTGCGTCATGTTGGCTCGAATGACCCTGGAGCCATCCTGACGGAAGCCAATAAGCAATTCCCTCTCACGGAAACTGGACACTACTTCACGATCGTCTTCGCGAGTCTCGATCTCCGATGCCAGAGCCTCTCCTATGCGACAGCCGGGCACGGCGGAGCCTTGCTTCACCGCCGATCCGGTGAAGTCTGTTGGATGGCCCAACCCAATTTGCCGCTTGGGTTTGATCCTTCAACAACCTATGTGACCACGACGCTTCCTATTGGTCCGGGTGACCGATTGTACTTGCTCAGCGACGGACTGTACGAATTCCCTGCAGCGAGCGGGGAGTTGTGGGGACAGGGTCGGTTGGAAACGACGATTCAAACATTGGGTCAGCAACCCTTAGAGACCGTCATCACGGAGACGATCGCTGAGGCGGTGCGCTGGCAGGGCCATGAGCAATTTCCCGATGATGTGGCTTTGATGGGGGTCGAAATTGCAGGCGGTTGAACAAGTCGCCGGCGATCTTGTCTAAGTTTCATGTTTGAAGTTTCAGGTTTCAGGTTTTCCGACAACGCGAAACTTGAAACCTGAAACTTGAAGCGCGATGCTTCACAGATTAGGAGTGATCGCATGAACCATGACCCCGTCTTCAGCTTCGACGAGGCCCTCGCCCGTGTCGATGATGACCGAGAGACGTTCCAGATGATGGCGGAATTGTTACTCGAGCATGCTCCTAAGGACTTAGCTGCCGCTCAGACGGCTCTGGCCTGCCACAATGCCGACGCCCTTGCCCGATCCAGCCACAAGCTGAAGGGGGCGATCCTCCAGTTTTGTGCCCCTACGGTGCTCCACGCGTGTAAAGAGCTAGAGGAGTCGGCTAAGGCCGGAGACCTCACGCATGCTGGAGAACTGTATGCCATATTGGAGAAGGAACTGGCTCGCCTCCTAGCTGCCATCCGTCATACGCTCGACAAAGGAATTGCCGCATGAACATGCTGAATACGTCTGAGCATCTCTTGGTCATCGATCCCTGTTCGGACACGCAGGCGCGCATTGCCGAACAGTTGCAGGGGAGAGGGTTTTCAGTTGTTGCGGCGTCAGACCTGACCACTGCGTTGACTACCATCGACATGGCGGCGCCGGATATTGTGATCACCGACTTGTTTCTTCCTGAAGCAACGGGCTTGACCGTGCTCAAAGAGTTGAAGGCTCGGCATGAACTCTGTCCTGTGATCGTCATGGCGAAGGATGCACCGGAGCCGATGATCATCCAGGCGCTTCGGATCGGAGCCGCCGACTATCTGCACAAGCCCGTGACCGAAGAAGAGCTGGTACTGGCGTTGCAGCGCGCTCGAAATCTCATGCCCGGAGACCTCGGGGATATTCCAGGAGTGTGCCGAGCGGAATATCAACTGACCGTCGACTCCGACCCAACGCATATTCCAGCGATGATCTCTTGGCTCATCAAGACCACGGCCTCGACCCTGCCTCCTGTCCGACGGTTGCATCTTCGGGGAGCCCTGCAAGAACTTCTCTTTAACGCTATTGAACATGGGAATCTCGAGATCGTCTATCGAGAAAAACAGGAAGCGCTCGCCGAGGGCCGCTATGAGCAGCTGCTCGCGCGTCGACTCGCTCAAGCTCGGTTGAGGGATCGTCGGGTGCGTATTCATGTAGCCCACGACACGAATGCCAACAGTTTGGTATACGGGATCACCGATGAGGGCAAGGGGTTCAAGTGGCAGAGCTTGCTTGCGCGATCCCAAGAGGTCTGCGAGTCAGAAGACGCGAACGGGCGGGGGGTGTTTTTAGCTCGATCATTTTTCCCCTCCTTGAGATACAACGATCAAGGCAATGAAGTAACCCTGACAGTGTCGCTCAATTAAGTTTCAAGTTCAAGGTTTCAAGTTCAAGGTTTCAGGTTTCGAGTTTCATGTTGAGAGAGAGGCCTCGAACACTTGGAACCTGAAACATGAAACTCCTACAGAATCCGAAGATATTCGACGGTACTCTCGCCCTTGCTGGCGTCTCGCTTCAGGACGGCCCATGAGGCCTTGGTTGTTTCATTCACGGTAACGGCGAGGCGCGCGGAGAAATAGTCTGATTTGATATCATAGTCGTTTCTGAGTGTTCGACCGATCTCCTGAAAGCTTCCCACTCGATCGAGTTCCACTTTCGTCTTGTATGGGCGTCCTTGGACGATCTCGATGGCAACGGTTTGGGTGACACTTGGATCCAGCGTCTGAAGGACGATGGGATCTGCGGTGTTGAGGTTCATCGGCACGCCTCCCTCTTGTGGGAAAACCGTTACGTAGGGTGAGATCCGCTCGATAATGTCCGGCGTGAATCCCTTGATGAGCCGGAGATCTCCCAGTCCAGGTAACGGGCTATTCGCGGACCGATAGGGTGGTCTCAACGATTGGTAGTAGAGGCTCTCAGCGCCAGCCGGTTGAGGCACTTCATCCTGGTCGACCCAATCGATGAGCGCATCGACCAGGGTGGGGCTGACCCTGAGCAGCTCGAACAATCGCTTGGCTCGGAGGATCTTCTTCTTCTGTTCGATATCGCCTCCCGCAGTTGATGCGAGGTCGTTCAGGTTGAATTTTCCCGTCTCATCCTGGATCTGCGCGGTCAGGAATCCGTCTCCAATCGGATAGTTCTTGATCGGCATGGCCCAGATATCAGTCGGCGCATCGTATTTCTGCCCCGTCATCTTCTCACGCAAGAGATCCTGCAGCAGCACGGCTCGCGCGGCCTGCACGGCGGCTCGGGTGAGCATGCCTGTTTTGTAATCGTCCCGAAAGGCGGCGGCGGCTCGATACTCGCGACGCGCTTCCGCATCGAACTCAAGAATCATGGCGGTGAGCAGCGTCAGCACCAGGAGGGCTAAGAGCAGCGCGATGCCTCGTTCATCAGCTTTTCGCATAGCTCAAGACCCGCACGGTTGCGTCGAGATTGACCGGATTATCGAATTTCGGGCGAATCTGCAGGTGGCGAACCTGAAGGTCGTAGGGGGCTTGATCAATAGCCACGAGTAATGCCAGCAAGTCCGGCAATTGAATGCCGTCCAACCGGAGATCGACGGCCGTTTCCTGATAGCCTTGCGCCAGTGCTTGGACTTGCGGCTGCATGCTGGTGATGCGCTCGCGCACATGGGCGGTGGTGGCCGCTTCCTCCATGAATGTCAGCAGGGAGAAATGACTGTCGGCTCCCGGCATGCGGCTTTCGGTCAAGGTCAACCGATCCCGCTTGGCGAGATAGGCTTGGCCGAGCACCGTCAGTTCGGCGAGGTCTTTCTGTTTCCGAATCTCCTGGCGATCAAGGCGATCACGCGCGTCTAAGAGGGGGTCGACGATCAGGATAAAGAGGAGACTGAGTCCAAGCACGATGCTGCCCCCCAGTACGAGGGTGCGCTCACGTTGCGACATCTGGCGCCAGCGTTCCCGAAAGTTCTGCGTCATGACTTTTCCACCGTGACCGTGATTCGAAAGACGACTTGATTGGGGCCTGCGCCCACTCGGGTTTCCGTCACCGCGACGTCTTTCAATCGAGGGCTTGAGGCGAAGGTTTGCTTGAGTCGCTCCACGGCGTCGAAGGAGGTCGTCTCACCCTCCATGAGGACGGTCGTTCCGTCTACGGTCAGCTCGCGCACCTTGACCGTCGTTCCGGGCGGGAGTTGTTTCACGAACGTGGAGAGCGTGTGCAAGACCTTGCCCTCCGCCGTATCGATGGCGCTGAGCGCTTTATCCAGAACTCCGATGCGGTACTGGGCTTGATCGAGCTCTTCCCCAGGCGCGGCACCCGGCCCAAAGAACTGCTCATACTGGCTGTGTAGCGTCGCTTTCAGCCGAGTGACCCGCTGGTCGTGCAGCCAGAAGTGAATCGAGAAATCCACGATCGCGAGAATGGCAATGACCAGACCGGCGCCGATCGCCAGACGACGGTTTTGTTTGGTCGTGGCGCTGTCCGGCGAAGCCGCGTCGGTGACGCCTTTGAGATCGAGCGCGAGCTCCTGAGAAGCCGACGTGAATCGCCATCGAGGCCGGATGATTTTGGGATGAATCGCCAAGCCGAACGCGATGGAAAATGCTCGCGGGGTGTTGGCCCCGAATCCCTGTCGAGGTCCGACTGGATAGAGTCCCAATTGTCGAGAGAGGTAGCCGCCGACTTCTTGAAGTTTTGCCCCGCCTCCGCATACCCAACAGTGGGTCAAGCGGCTGCGCTCGTTGCCCAGCTGGGCCTGCAAGGTGATGCGGAGCTCTTTCAGGACCGGTTCCAGCAACCCGTGGACCTGATCCACGGCCATCGTCCGCTTCAGACGCTCTGCATCGGCGAAACTACAGGCGTGCCGGACGGCCAGGGCATGTGTCAGATGATTACCGCCCCACAGAATCGTTCGGAGGAGCAGGGGGCGTCCTCCTTGCACCAGGCAGAGCGTCGTCTTCGAGGCTCCGACGTCGATGATGGCGAGGTCTTGCGGGACCGCTGCTCCTTCTTCTTGCAGATATTGCGTGACGGAGAAGAGGGCCATTGCATCGACATTGATCGCCGAGGGTTCCACATCGGCTTGGGCCAAAAACCGGAGATGCTCCGCGACCTTGTCTCTGGGTGCGGCCGTGATCAGGACCTCCGAGCCCTTGCTTTCTCGGGCTAGGCCTTCGGCTGTATGTCCGGGCGGCAAGATCAGACTTCCGATCGCGAGATCTTCGATCGGCATCGGAACGAGATTCTCGACCTCAAAGGGGACGACTTGAGCGAGCTTAGTCGAGTCCTTGAAAGGGAAGGAGAGCGTTCTGACGAACAGATCCTGGCAAGGAATTGCAGTCACCAATCGGTCTGTGGCATAGAGTCCGTTTCGCCAGAGAAATCCGCGCAGCGACTGCACGCGTCGAGCCGGTTCGAGATCCTCGGGACGGGAAAACGGCAGGGGCTGTTGGAAGTAATCGATCGTTTCTCGCCCGCTTAGGCGGCGGCGGAAACGCACGGCCTTCAAGCCCGTTTGCCCGATATCCAACCCGACACATTCGTTTGTGATGGACATGAATCTACCTTAGTTTCATGTTTCTCGTTTCAGGTTTCATGTTGTCGGAATACATGAAACGTGGACCGTGAAACTTCCGTGCTACTTTACAATGCAATCCTCGCTTGTGCCAAGGTCCCGACGATCTTAACGGTCATGGGCGTTCCAGGCGGCGGCGAGGGAAAGCCTAGTGTGCCTGCTTTCGAAGCAAATCCGGGGCCGGGGACGACCGTCACCGAGAGATTCACGTGGCTCTGTTGTATGGGCTGCTGGATGGTGACATATCCTTCGCCTGTAAAGGAGCCGTCGATGCCATCGCCCTTCAGTTGCGTCACATCGCAACGGAGGTCGCGGCATGCCAGTCCGGCCGAGACCTGGCTGAATGTGAGCGACAGAGTGCGCCCGTTTCCGAGCGGAATCTGATCGATCACCAGATCCGTCGCTTCAGCCGTCCACGTTCCTTCCCCCTTCATTGCGGTGAGAGGCGCCTGGGCGGAGTTGACGCGGTGGAAGAAGTTGCCGGTGAGTGTACCGTGCGTGACGTAGCGGCGGAGGAGTTTGGACAGGTCCACGTGTTGCACCTGTCCCTTGAGCGTGATGGGGCCGTCGAAGGAAAGCGACGAGGCCGTGATGGTGCCTTTCGCGAGGTCTGTCGGGGACGCGGACTCCGTCAGTTTTGCGACAATATCGAGCCCGAGCGTGCCGCTTAACGCGGATGTGACGCCGAGCTTGGCTTGCATCGCGGCCAACTGGATCGGGGTCCAGCTCGGTTTCGATAAGGTGACGTCTCGCCATTCAAGACCTGGTGGGAGGCCCACGGCCCAATCGGTCACTCGGACTTCCATCCCCGTGGCCCGCGTGAGTTCCGCCACGATCCGTGCCTGGAGCATTCCGTACGGGAACGTCGCGATCAGGCACAGCACCAGGATGGAGATTCCCCCTCCCGTCCAGGCTAAGATTTCTCGCCATGCTTCAGGCCATTTGATGGTCATGATGCGCCGATCGTCACCCATTCCCGCACCGTCCATGGGGCGGCATCGGGGTACTGAAATGTCACTTCGATCAACAAGGCCTTGGGAATTTTGGTGGCCGCCGGCCATTCGTCGATCCAGATCCGGTTCTGGTCGTCGTAATAGCGAATATTAAACGCATGGACGCGGTCGGCCAATTCCATCTGGCTCAGCGACTCATTGGTATCGGTCAGCGTATAGAGATTCCGACGAACGAACCGAATCAGCCGATCGCGTTCACGTGTGTATACCACGCGAACGCTCTCGCTTTCTTTGGCGGACGTCGTGCTCAGCTCTTGACTCATCGCGAGGATAGCGAGGATGTCGGCCGGTTGCCCGTCCTGGGTCCCGTTCGTTCCCACCCACGGGTACTGGGAATGGCGTTTGCTGAGCGCAATTTCCTCTGCCATGAGACGCAATATTCGTCTGATCGTTTGTTCCTTCGCCACATGGTCTCGTCCGGCCTCCACGGCTCTGGTGGTCATGACGAGTGACCCAAAGACCATAGCGCCGATCATACCCAGCAAGGCCACGGCCACCATGACTTCGACGAGCGTAAAGCCCGCATCGGATTTAGAACGTGGAACGGCCGGCAAAGACATAGGTGCTGACCTCTAGTGATTCTTCCAGCTCGCCCCGCAGCCACGAGACTTTGATCCGAATCTCTCGAATCAACTCCAATGGAGTGGGAGCGATCGTCCGTTTCCATCTGTACCCGATCGCTCTCGGAACCGCTTGGATGGTGGTTTGTGCGCCAAGCGGGAGGTTCAGGAACTCTCCGCTGGTTTCCCCGATGGCATATTGTCCTGAAAGTTCGGTCTCCAATAGTTTCTCCTGGGCCAGCAGCGTGGCGGAGGTCAGTTCGGACGCTCTCTCTTGAAGTCCCAGGTCGAAATTTCTGAGGCCGAGAAGAATCGGGAGCGCGATCGCCAGCAGGGCGATGGCGAGTAGCACTTCGAGTAGCGTGAATCCATCTTCGTGAGGCGTGGTTCGATGTCCATCGTGGGCCATTGCAATCGACTACTGGTTCGGAACCAACCCTCTCTGCGAGGCTCCCGCCCCTCCTTGCTGGTTTGGCTTCAAGAGCAACCGGACTCGGTCGGGGATGATTGGGTTTAGGGGAGGGTCGAGTCGTTCATCGCTGACTCGAATTCCTCCTGTCAATGAATCGACTGCCAGTCCCAAGAGATTGTTCTTCGCATCCGTCAGATACAGTGTGACCGGCTCAATCCGGCCATTGGCGAAGAAAGACACGTCGACACGTCCAGAAAATCGTTTGTCTTGGCCGATGGAGACCTCCGTAAATCGGATCGATTCCGGGAGCGCACGAGGGATCTTCCAGGCGGGATCAAGCGGGATCCGCTCCTCCTTGCCCTCCACCAGCATCATCCAGTAGGTTCCCTGATCGATGTCGAGGTAGAGTTTCAGGGGCTTTTGGCTTGTGGCCGCCAGCCCTTGAAAGGTTCGAAGGACGCCGACCAGTTTCCGTCCGGTGGAGCCCAAGTCCTCGGTAAGACTGATCCGCGGAAAGACGACGACTACGACGATGGTCAGGAGAAACAGGACGATCAGCATTTCGAGGATGGTGAAACCGGCGGAGGAGCGTGAAGGGTGAAGCGTGAAGGGTGAAGCGTGAAGGGTGAAGCGTGAAACGTGAGGCGTGAGCGGCAAGGAGGATGAAGTGAGAAGAGTGGCCTGAGGCCCAATGCCAGAGGACTGACCCTGAAGTGCCGATCGCCTGATCCCAAGCCAATGACGAATGACCATTGACGTCTTACTCTTTGTCGAGGTTCCAATTGGTGATGTCCGCGTTCACGCCCTCGCCACCGACCTCGCCGTCCGTTCCAAGGGAGGTGATTTCATACTCCACTTTGTACTCTCCTCGTTGGACCGGGCTGAGGTATTTATAGGGATTGGCCCAGGGATCTTCCGGCAGCTTGGGCAGATATCCTCCAAGCTTCCATTTCTTCGGGATCACTCCGACGGAGGGCTTTTCCACGAGCGACTTGAGACCCTGTTCTGTCGAGGGATAGACACCGTTATCCAGTTTATAGAGTTGCAGCGCTCCCTCGATATTGCGAATCTGGACTTTGGCCGCCGTGCGCTTGGCGTCATCCGTTCTGCCCATGATGCGTGGGACGACCAGGGCTGCGAGTATGGCCAAGATGGCCACGACGACCATGATCTCGATGAAGGTGAAGCCGCCCGTTGCGCGTGAAGCGTGAAGCGCCTGCCTGCCGAGACGGCGGCGCAGGCCGGTGAAGCGTGAAGCGAGTGGGGTGTTTCCACGAAGCAATGCCTGTCCATTCTCTAACGATCTCAAGATCCGTCCTTCTTTGTCCATGCTGTTTCTCCCCCTCTGTCTTGTTCGACTTTCAACCTATTCCGACTCGGCGCGCGATTCTCGGTGTTGTACGCATTTCATCGAACCATCTGGCCCATTTCGAAGATGGGCAAGAGTATCGCGACGACGATGAAGAGGACGACGGCGCCCATGGCCAGGATCATGACCGGCTCCATGAGCGAGGTCAAGCGGGCGATGACCCGTTCCACTTCTCCGTCGTAGATTTGACTCACTCGGCGCAACATCTCCTCCATCTCGCCGCTCTTTTCACCGACGGCGATCATGTGGGTCACCAGGGCCGGAAATTCGCCGCTTCGCTTGAGCGGATCGGCGATCGTTTCGCCCTCGCGGATGTTCTGCCGTGCCGCTTCGACCGTTTCTTCCAGCACGCGATTGTTCATGACGCGTTTGGAGACATCCATCGCATCGAGCAGCTGAACCCCGCTGGCCAACATTGTAGCCAGCGTGCTGGTGAGTCTGGAAATGGACACCATCCGCGCAACGTCTCCGATCAAGGGAAGTCTCAGGATCATCCGGTCCGCCATCATGCGCCCGGCTCCGGTCCGAATGAACCGTCGCGCCATGTAGAGGCCTCCCAGGAGAACTCCGACCACTACCATCCAGTAGTCGGCAAAGAACTGACTGATGGACATCAAGGCGACCGTCGGCCACGGCAAGGCTTGTTTCTGTTGCGCGAACACCATCGTAATCTTGGGAACGACAAAGGTAATGAGAAAAAAGAGGATCGCCGACCCGATCACGAGCATGATGAGGGGGTAGAGCATCGCATTGGTGACTTTGTTCCTCAGGGCCAGTTGTTTCTCCAAGAACTCTGTGAGCCGGAACAGAATCTGATCCAGCGCGCCACTGCTCTCGCCGGCTCGTACCATGTGCACATAGATCGGAGAGAAATCCTTCCCGTATGTCTCCAAGACGGCACTCAACGCTTTTCCCCCCCGGACTTGCTCTCGGATATCGGCGAGGAGCGCCTTGATGGGTTTCTTCTCGGCTTGGTCCACTAAGACGCCGAGGGCTTCGACTAACGGAAGGCCGGCTACGAGCAGTGTCGCAAACTGCCTGGTCAGGAGGGCCAGGTCGGTGGAGGCGAGGGTGGCCGATCGGCCGATGGATCGCTCAGTCGATGATCCCGGTCGTGGTTCCGCCGTCGTTTCGGTAGCCCTGGTATTGATAGACCGGCATGATCAGCAGACTCCAGGGCCGTTATTGTCCATATGATTCATGGCGCGTTTACTGCAAACGTCCGGCTCTTGAATCGAGACATGGCTCGTTGTTCGTGAAGCGTATCTCGCAAACAAAGATGAGATGCGCTCTCTTTCCATCCGGCACTTCACGCTTCACGAGTTACGTTTCACGTCGTCTTGTCAGACGTCGATTTCCTGTTGCGTGATCCGCATCACTTCTTCCAGCGTGGTCTGGCCTTGGAGCACGCGCTCGGCGCCCTCTTGTTTCAACGTCACCATGCCGTTCGTGATCGCGGCGTGTTTGATGGCTGTCGAGTCGGCTTTGCCGCCGATGAGCCGCCGGATGTCGTCGTTGAGCACCATGAGCTCAAAAATTCCAATGCGCCCGCGATAGCCGGTTTGAGAACAGGCGGCGCACCCGGCTCCTCGATAGAGGGTCACGGTGGACCCAGTCGCGACGTCCAAGCGACTGAGCTCTTCCTCGCTCGGGGCATAGGGACGCTTGCAGTCCGGGCATATTCTTCTCAGCAGGCGTTGGGCCAGGACCGCCACGACCGACGAGGCGACCAGAAACGGTTCGATTCCCATATCGATCAGACGGGTGGCGGCGCTCGCCGCATCGTTCGTATGCAGGGTGGAAAACACCAAGTGTCCGGTGAGGGAGGCATGAATGGCGATCTCCGCCGTTTCTCGGTCTCGAATCTCGCCGATCATGATGACATCAGGGTCTTGTCGGAGAATCGAGCGCAGCCCGGCGGCAAACGACAAGTTGATTTTGGGGTTCACTTGCATCTGTCCGATGCCAAGCAGCTGGTATTCCACGGGGTCTTCGACCGTGATGATGTTCTTGTCCGGTGCGTTGATGTGGCTCAAGGCGGCATACAGGGTCGTGGTTTTGCCGCTTCCTGTGGGGCCGGTTACGAGAATAATCCCGTGCGCCAATTGGATCAGCTGATGGATCACGGCCAGTCGCTCCTTCGAGAAGCCCATTTCCGAGAGGTTCAGCAGGCGATTTTCTTTCTCCAGTAATCGCAAGACGACTCGCTCGCCGTGCGAGGTGGGTAAGACCGAGACCCGAAGATCGACATCTTTTCCGGAGGTTCGGATGGCGAACCGGCCGTCTTGGGGCAAGCGCTTTTCGGCAATGTTGAGGCCGGCCATGATTTTGAGGCGCGCGATAATGCTGGCTTGCAAATGTTTGGGCGGCGTCAGGACCGGGTAGAGCACGCCGTCGATGCGATATCGCACCACCAACCCTCGCTCGAACGATTCGAAATGGATGTCGCTCGCCCGTTGTCGAACCGCTTGAAACAGCACCGAGTTGACTAATCGAATGATCGGCGCTTCGTCGGTGGCATCCAGCAAGTCTTGTGGCTCATCGAGCTCATGCGCGAGTTGGTCGAGACTCTGGTTGGCCGCGATGTCTTCCATCACTTGTTCCGCGCCGGCCGGGTTGGCGATTTCGTCGTAGGCTCGGTTCAGGCAGGCAAGCAGCGCGACGCTGGTGGTCAAGATCGGTTTAATCGGTTTGCCCAACAGTAATCGAAGATCGTCCAGCGCGACGGTTTCCAGAGGATCGGTCGATGCGGTCAGAATGGCCCCCTCTTCATATCGAAGCGGCAAGACTCGATAGCGTCGACAAAACGCGATGGGGATCTTCCTGATCAGCTCGTGATCCACCTGGGTGGTGTCGAGCTGAGGCATCCAGGACATCTCAAATTGTTGGGCAAGCGCCTCCAGCACCTGCTCTTCCCTCAGGAGGCGCAAATGCAGCAGCACTTCTCCCAGCAGGCCGCCTTTTTCGTGCTGGTAGGCTAAGGCCTCCTCGAGTTTTGAGTCCAAGAGGTTGAACTTTTCCCCGAGAATGCGTCCCAAGAGAGGGCGGCGAACGCTAAGAATGGACTGATCGTTGTCGAGCTGTTCGGACAATGTACCCTGACCTCTCTTGCCTGGAGACAGGCGCCATTATTGGCCCTTTCTCTACTCTGTTACTATCTCGGTCGTAAAGATACTCTCCCTTCCGACGGCCTGGCAAGGACAGCTCGCATTCCTTGCGTGCCATGAAGGGGTTGAGGAGTACCAGTTGACAGGAATACGAAGGGATAGCGTGCTGACGGGCGTATCAGCGAAGCTCGTAGGTAATCGTCGAGCGCTGATTGTTCCGGAGCATGTCAAGCTTGACGATCTGCTCATTCTTCAGTTGTTGCAGCAAATTCAACATGGTACTAGGATCGCGAATATCGACCCCGTTGACGCGCTGCAGGATATCTCCCGTCTGGACCCCGATTTTTTCATAGAAACTGGTCGGCGCGATATAGTCCAGGCGAAACCCGTTGACGCTTCCGTTCACCATATGTGGTGCGGCTCTGGCTTGGGATAAAAGTTTCGGCAGATCGCTCATCGCCTGCTCTACTTCACGGCGGTCGACGACTTTGCGGAGCGGAGCGCCGGCAGTCGGTTGCTGAACGGCTGACGGCGCGGTACCAGTAGAACCGCCTGGCACCGGTGGGTGCTCCAACAGCGCCAGCTCTAATAATTCCTCTAGGTCGCCCTGGCGGACGAGGATTCCATTCCGCCGAATCTCACTCACTTCTCCAAGATCAAGAATCTGATCATGGACACGATACAGGGCCTGTTGTTTAGAGGCCAGCTCCTCGACGATCGCAAACACGCCGCGCTGATCGCCCAATACGATCCCGAGTACCCGCATCCTGGCCGCCAAGCCGAGTGAGGCTCGAACTGGGGTTCCGGAGGGTCCTCGACCGTTCCCATTCGTGACTCCACTCTGCGGCGCGGCGGGGAGGACGAACAGGCCACTGGAGCGCACATCCTCCACTGCCTGGGTTGGTGAATAGGACGCGAGTAACGACGAGCCAGTCGATTGAGTCTCGCCGGATACCACCGAATGTGTCGGAATCACATACAACGCCTCGGCGACAAAGGCATTGATGGAATGAGCAATCAGAAGGCCACTTCCGAGCAGACAGAGCAAGAGACCGATGCGGCGCATATGTTGATGCGGTATTGGTGACACGATATTTCCTCTAGTTCTACCTGCTTCATGGTACATGGCTCATGTTGGTGGCCGCAAGAATCTTTTAGCAATCTGTAGCTAGCACATCATCTGTCCGATTTGTGTAGCACGTGATCTGTCCGGTTAGGGTGGCCCGGTAAGGAGGGCCATCATGACACGGGCGACAGTCCTACAGGAGGTGCGACGGATGCGATTTGAAGAGCTGTATGCGCGACGACAGCGGCGAGCACTGACCATGGTGGAGGCGGCGGAGTGCTTGGGGGTGACGGAGCGGACCTTGCGCCGGTGGAGTACCCGCTACGAAGCCGAAGGGGTGACAGGGTTAGAGGATCGGCGGCTGGGCCAGGCTTCAGCTCGTGCGGTCCCGGTCGATGAGGCCCTGCAGATGGTGCGGCTGTATGAGAGCCGTTACACAGGCTGGACCGTGAAACATTTCCACGAGCGCTGGCAGGCCGAGCATGGCGGGACGCGCTCCTATACGTGGACCAAGACCCGGCTGCAACGGGCGGGACACGTGGCGCGGGCGCCTCGGCGTGGGGCGCATCGCAAGAAGCGGCCCCGCAAACCGTTGCCAGGCATGATGCTGCATCAAGACGGCTCGACCCATCAATGGGTGCCCGGCTGTCAGTGGGATCTCATTGTGACGATGGATGATGCCACGAGTGCCCTCTATTC
>SWDG01000022.1:209176-210831 GCA_005116965.1 Nitrospira sp.
GCACCTTGGCGGTGTTCCATGGCCCCCGGTGCTTGGCGCACTACGACGCGAAGGACCAGCTGATCGAACCCAAGGCTGTGTCTGGGCGCCAGAAGGACTCGACCGTTCGGTCACGCGACCGCCCGATCGGCGATCCTCGGGCAACGGTGCGCGAAAGAGTTTCGACGCCGCGCTGAAATTCTTGGAGAGGGAACACCGGACAGATCACGTGCTACAAAAACCGGACAAGTTAACTTGCTATCTACAGTCTCTCAAAAGAAAAGAAGAACCGGCGTGGATTCAGAATCGGGGATCGACCCATGCAGGAGCCTGTCTCCGACAAACCGCTGAGCCATTCAGCCTCCCCCCCCTAATGGATCTGCAGCATAGAGCCATCTTTGGATCTTGTTCTTTTAAAAAAACGGTCTATAGTACGTAAGTAGTATCTGGATGAAATGACCGATGGATGCGCCGTGATGAGGAAGGCGTTGAGAGGTCAAGAGGGGACCAAGTAAAGGAGGACTCATGCGCACGAAAAGCAGACGAGTGTCGAGTTGGATGGCAATGAGTGTGTTGTGCTTGGCAATTTGTCTGTCTGCCAGTGGAGTGGCCCAGGCTATACCGGTGACGTTTAGTTTCGAGGGGGTGGTAGGTTTTACTCCCCCGTCGGTGAGCCTGGGGGTTACTAGCGGCACGCCCATCAGAGGATTCTATACATTCGAGTCCACCACTCCAGATCTTGTCCCAGGCACCGGGGCCAACGCGAGCTTTGGACGGTATGTTTTCAATACCCTAACGATCCAGTTCTTAGGGAATACATATACAACAGGAGCAGTAGCAAGAAAGTTCATCGATGTTACGAACTCAGTCACTCTCGACAGTTATTCCGTCGATCACACTGCAGTAGGATCGATTCCATCCCTCTCCGGTCCTCCTGTAAACGGCCTAGCACCGCTCGCCTTTCAGTTCAATATATCGGGGACTGGTGGTAATAATCTGTTTGATAGTGATGCGCTGCCCCTCGAACCCCCTTCTCTAGCTAGCCCTTTCGGACTCAGTCGCCCTTTTTCCTTCACTTTCGTCGGTGGCGTAAACAATGGCGTGTGCGGGTTCTCGCTCTGCAGGGCCGAAGGAGGGATCACATCCTTGACAGCGGTGCCGGAGCCCAGTTCCCTTATGTTGATGGGGTTTGGTCTGCTTGGCTTGATCGGTTTCGAGATGAGACGTCGAAGGGTAGTTCGGTCGGTTCAGGAAAGCTGAAGCCCCCCGGATGAAGACATCGAAAAGGTGTTACAGCGGTCGGTGCGAGATTACAGGCTGAGTTTTGCGAGAAAGTCTGCCAGTGAGATTATCTCACAATTTCCATGCCGTCTAAGTGACAGGAGGTGTCGATCGCCTGAAACGATCCACTGCGCCTGGGCGGCGACAGCACATTCGAGGATTCGATTATCCGGCTCATCCTTGAGGATGTGCAGTGTCGGGCGTGGGCGGAGTACTGTTGCGACCTGACTGATTTCCTGAATAGCCTGCCGAATCCTCTCTTCATCCCACTTGACCTTCGTTTGGAGCACTCTAGAGGTTTCAGTCAGGATGGCCACCGAGGTATTGAGCGGTGGAGGCAGCAAGGCCGAAGCGGCTCGGCGGTTCAGGGTCGGTGAGGCGAGTGTGTACCGCTG
>SWDG01000023.1:0-6066 GCA_005116965.1 Nitrospira sp.
GACAAAGCAATCCGCTGACGCTTAGGATCGACGTCGATCACCTTCGCCTTGACGATCTGCCCCGGTTTGACCACCTCGTGCTGGTCTTCAAGAAATTGAGGATCATGTTGAAGCCGGGGATGTGCATTGAATGCTGTGCTGCAATACCACCCAAAAGTTCATGAAATCACGACTCCCAATGGAGGAGCCTGGCGGCGTGATGGACCGTGAGGATATGGATCTCTCCATGAATGAGCCGATAGACGATTCGGTAGGAGCCTTGGATCACCTCCCGGATCGCTGGATTATTGGCTTCCGGGACAACACGTCCGGATTGAGGGAAGGTAGGCAATCGCTCGACTGCTGCAATCAGTTGTTGCCTGACAAGTTCAGCGTAGTGAGGAGAGTCTTGGGCAATGAACTGCCTGATGGAGCGAACATCTTCTATGGCTCGACGAGTCCAGATCAGCGGAGTCATGTGAGGAGCTGACGAACGGCTTCGGCATGAGGCACCGTTTCACCGGCATCAGATTGGCGTATGCCCTCTTCGACCTTTGCGATGAAGCAGAGCCGTTCGATCGCGTCCTCAAATGTGGCCGTGTCAGGAAGCCCCTGGACAACCTGCAGAATCTTCTGTTTCATCGTATCGGTAGCCATGGCCGATCACCTCACAGAACATCACTGTAGGACACTTTCCTTCATGCGTCAACTGAGCAGGGTTAGGATTGGGGTCAGCAGAGGGATAACCCATCGCTTTCCCTAACGCTTGTTCGATTGGATGTTTATTACGACTTCTGCCTAGCCTTCGCCAATGCCAACGCCATCGCGCCGATCGGCTGAGGCCCTCGCGCCGCCTGGCTCGACACCGACGGACCACGCCCGCGCGAGTCAGGTGCTGGTTTGCTTCCAGGCTGTGCCTGCCCAGATGGACGGCTGGCCGCATCATCCAGACGCATCGTCAGCGCAATCCGCTGACGCTTCAGGTCAACGTCGATGACCTTCACCTTGACGATCTGGCCCGGCTTGACCACCTCGTGTGGATCTTTGATAAATTTATTGGCTAGCGCCGACACATGCACAAGCCCATCCTGATGGACGCCGATATCCACGAACGCCCCGAATGCCGCGACATTTGTAACCACGCCTTCCAATACCATGCCTGCCTGTAGATCGCTCAGAGATTCAACCCCCTCCCGGAAACTTGCCGTTTTGAATTCTGGACGAGGATCTCGGCCTGGCTTTTCCAGCTCGACAAAAATGTCCCGTACCGTCGGCACCCCGAATTGTTTATCGGTAAAATCAGCCGGTGCCAATCCCTTCAAGACCGCCGGCTGACGCATCACGTCAGTAATCCCGGTTCCCAGTCGTATCAGAATGCGTTCAACCACCGGGTAGGCCTCTGGATGCACGGCGGACCGATCCAAGGGATTGTCGCCATCGGGAATGCGTAGGAAGCCTGCCGCCTGTTCGAAGGTTTTTTCACCGAGGCGCGGAACCTTGCGGATCGCCGTCCGGTTTGGGAACGGCCCGTTCGCATTACGATAGTCCACAATATTCCTGGCCAATGCCTTATTGAGGCCCGAGACCCGTTCCAATAAAGGCACCGAAGCCGTGTTGACGTTCACGCCGACGGCGTTGACGCAATCTTCAACCGTGGCGTCAAGCGACCGCGCCAAGGCCCGCTGATCGACATCATGCTGATATTGCCCCACTCCAATCGCCTTCGGCTCGATCTTCACCAGCTCGGCCAGCGGATCCTGTACGCGCCGCGCGATCGACACCGCGCCTCGCAAACTGACATCCAACTCTGGAAACTCGGCCGCAGCAAAGGCCGACGCCGAATAGACCGACGCCCCGGCCTCACTCACCACGAGTTTCATAATATTTTGTTCTGGTCGTTGCGCGGCAACCACTTTGATCACCTCGCCGGCCAACTTATCCGTCTCTCGGCTGGCCGTCCCATTCCCAATGGACAGCAACTCCACGCCATGTTGAACAACGAGACGAACGAGTGCCTGTAACGACCCCTGCCAATCATTGCGAGGCTGATGCGGATAGATGGTTTCAGTCGCCAATAATTTCCCCGTTGCATCGACCACCGCCACCTTACACCCGGTGCGAATACCGGGATCCAGGCCGAGAATTACTTTTGGCCCGGCCGGTGACGCCAACAATAACTCATGCAGGTTCCTGGCAAAAATCTTGATCGCCTCGGCCTCGGCGGCTTCGCGCAATTGCACCAAGAGTTCGGTGCTGATCTGGAGGTGCATCTTGACACGCCACGTCCATTCGCACACACCGGCTAGCCACTTGTCAGAGGGACGACCGCGATCTTCGATGCCCGCGTGAGCCGCAATCGTTGATACGCAGGGATGGGGAACGACCTTGTCCAGGGCCTCCCCTAAACCCAATTCGAGTTTCAAGACTCCCAGCGTACGACCTCGGAATAATGCAAGGGCCCGATGCGACGGAATGGTCTTGATCGACTCCGAATACGCATAGTAATCACGAAACTTCTCCTCTTCCGCCGTTTCCTTGTCTTTCATCACCGTCGACGCGAGGACACCCTGGTTCCATAACCGCGTCCGCAACACGGCTAAGAGGTCGGCCGTTTCCGCAAATCGCTCCATCAGAATGTCTCGTGCCCCTTCCAGCGCGGTCTTGGCATCAGGCACATTGATCGCCTCCACTCCTTCGGCAGCGGGCACGACGCGAATGTACTTGAGCGCTTCCTGCTCGGGATCCAGCCTCGGATCGGCCAAGAGGCTATCGGCCAACGGTTCCAACCCGGCTTCTCGGGCGATCTGCGCGCGTGTGCGCCGCTTCGGTTTGAACGGGAGGTACAGATCTTCGACGGCCTGCTTGGTGGTCGCGCCCTCGATACTCGCCCGTAATGCATCCGTGAGCTTCCCCTGTTCCTCGATCGAAACCAAGACAGCAGTGCGGCGCTCTTCCAATTCGCGCAGATAGAGCAACCGTTCCTCCAGCGTGCGCAGGTGTGTATCGTCCAGGTTACCGGTCACCTCTTTCCGATAACGCGCGATGAAGGGCACCGTGGCCCCTTCGTCGAGCAGCGTGATCGCTGCTGCAACTTGATGAGCCCCAACGCTGAGCTCCTTGGCAATGATCGGAACAATTTTGACCTGCACCACATCAGGGGAAATTTGAGTCGTTTCAGTTGTCATCGGTCTCATTAGCCTATGTTTCCGAACGCGTCAGCGGTCCGCGCTCTCTAAAAATGAGGAGAAGCGACAGCCCTATGGATCAACAGGACTGTTTGGATTCAGGAGAGTCTGATAGGAAATCGATACATGACTTACTGAGCAAGAGTTCCAAACGCGGCAAACAGTCCTCCTGCAAGGTAATAGGTCCCACGGGCGTCGCCAAGATGCTTGCGTCGGAGGAAATCGTTCAGGACTCGCCCATCTGAAGCTTTGTGTGTGTCCGGATGCTTGAGGTTCATGCGATACCGTTCAATCCCTGCTGACACCGAACTGACGAACACCACAGTCCCATCAAGGTCCACCTTCTCGACGACACCGACATGTGTGAGTGGGTCGTTCGGCAATCCATCGCGGTTGAAATCCCACGTGTTGTGGAAAAAGACCAGATCTCCAGGATGGACGGTGGGGCCATAGTGAATCCGCCCATGTTCTACTACATGGGTAAAGATGCGCCCGACGCCGTTGCCGCCATCAAGCTCGCCGAGCCCACCATACAAGTCCACCAACTGCGAGGCGTAGACGCCTCGAACAAAGCCTGAACAATCTGGAGTGTAGTTCCGTCCACCCACCTGAATGCGGGACTGTCCGACAAATCTCACCGCTGTCTTTGCCAGATCCGTTTGCCGTGGGAGCCCCTTGGCCATCGCACAGCAATGTGTGCCGCGCGTGCCCATCGTAGGAATCATACTCCTCTGATCCGGTAAAGGCTGACGCCCAGTCGCGGCACACCCGCCGAGCGTGCCTGCAACCAGCAAGGCCACGAGAGCGAGCCTCAAGGAATGCCTGTCGTTGACTGACCACATCATGCTTCAGTATACCGACCAGCTCCTGTAAGACAAGACCTCCGTGCGGTTCAGTTACCCTCCCGCGCTCCCCACCGGTCCGCCTGGTTCCGTCATCCGCCAAGGATCGAGGAGTTGCGCAAGGCGTTTGTCCGGCAAGACCTTTTGGTCTTTTGCCGCCTGCCTGACAGTCTTACCGGACTTGTAGGCATCCTTCGCCAGTTTCGCTGCGGCTTCGTAGCCGATCTCCGGTGCCAAGGCCGTACACATCGCCAGGCTTTCTTCGATGAGGCTCTTGCAACGCTCTTCGTTCGCCTTGATTCCTTCAATACACTTCACCGAGAAGTTGTGGGAGGCTGTGGCCAGCAGCTCAATGGACTGCAGGAGGTTGTAGGCCATGACCGGCATCATGACGATGAGCTCAAAATTCGCCGCCTGCCCACCCACGGTCACCGTCACATCGTTCCCGATCACTTGTGCGCAGACCATGGTGACGGACTCGGCGATCACCGGATTGACCTTCCCCGGCATGATCGAAGAACCAGGCTGCGTCTCGGGCACATTGATTTCGCCAAGCCCGCACCGAGGCCCTGAACCAAGCCAGCGAATATCATTGGCAATCTTCATGAGACTCACGGCCACGGTACGCAGACACCCACTCGCCTCAACAAGGGAGTCCTGTGCCGATTGAGCCTCGAAATGATTCTTGGCTTCCTTAAACAAACAGCCGGTCTCTTTAGAAATAATGACCATGGCCTTTTTTGAAAATTGTGGATGGCAGTTCAACCCTGTGCCGACGGCGGTTCCTCCCAATGCCACCTCGCTCAAGGCGGCCTGGGCTTGTTTGACCCGCTGAATACCGAGCTCAATCTGCCTGGCGTAGCCACCGAATTCCTGCCCAAGGCGAACCGGCGTCGCATCTTGTAGGTGTGTACGCCCAATTTTCACAATCTGATCAAACTCCTTCGCCTTACGCTTCAACGCCTTATGCAATCGAGTCAGCGCCGGCAGCAGCTGCTGCTGCATCATTTCCGACGCAGCAATGTGAATGGCCGTGGGAATCACATCGTTGCTCGATTGGCCAAGATTCACATGGTCGTTGGGATGCACCAGCTTGCTGCCACGCGCGCCACCGAGCAGCTCCGTTGCGCGGTTCGAGATCACCTCGTTCGTATTCATATTGGTGGACGTGCCGGACCCCGTCTGAAAAATATCGACCGGGAACTCGACATCCAGCTTGCCATCGACCACTTCAGTCGCCGCCAGTTTGATCGCTTCAGCCGGTTTTTTGTCCAACAAGCCAAGGGAGTGATTCACCGTCGCGGCAGCCCGCTTGATCATCCCCATGGCCCGAATAACTGCCCGTGGCATGCGCAGCGAACTGATCGGAAAATTCTCGATCGCGCGCGCAGTCTGCACTCCGTAATAGGCCTCAACGGGAACAGCCAGTTCTCCCATGGTGTCTCGTTCCATTCGAGTCGAGGCTGACGGCTTGTTCTGATCCTGTTTCATGCACAGTGCTCCATGGTAAGAGGTTCTCACTCCTTGCGGGCGTCATGATAAACTCAGCCCGCTCACTTTCACAAGAGCAGACAACATGAGTGTAGCTAGCACATCATCTGTCCGCTTTTTGTAGCACATGATCTGTCCGGTTTAGGGTGCGTCCTCAAGGAGGGCCACCATGACACGGGCGACAGTCCCACAGGAGGTGAGACGGATGCGGTTTGAAGAGCTGTACGAGCGGCGACAACGGCGGGAACTCACGATGGTGGAAGCGGCGGAGATCTTGGGGGTGACAGAACGGACATTTCGGCGGTGGAGTACGCGCTATGAAGCGGAGGGGATCGAGGGGCTGGAGGATCGACGGCTGGGCCGGGCTTCAGCCTGCGCGGCCCCCGTCGACGAAGTCCTGCAGCTGGTGCGGGCCGAGCAGCAGCACGCGGAGGGGCAGGGCCAGACACGTCAATCGGCACGGGCCGAACAGGCGGAACTCGTCCGGCTGCGACGTTCTTCGCGAAGGAGTCGCGATGAGATACCGAGTCATTCAGGAGCACGACCGTCGCTATCCGATCCGTTGCTGT
>SWDG01000023.1:6166-35522 GCA_005116965.1 Nitrospira sp.
CGACCGCCGCTATCCGATCCGATTGATGTGCCGGGCCTTGGCCGTCTCGGCAGCGGGCTATTATGCATGGCGTGTACGGCCAGAGAGTGCCCGGTCGGTGTCGGACCGGACGACCCTCTCAGTCATCCGGGTGATCCATCGAGAATCCCGCGAGACCTACGGGAGTCCCCGCATCTGGGACGCCCTCGTTAAACAGGGCCACCGCATTGGTGAGCATCGCGTGGCCCGGCTGATGCGCCAAGACAGTATTCGAGCCAAGACGGTGAAGAAGTGGCGGGCCACCACCCAATCCCAGCATCGGTTCCCCGTAGCCGCGAATACCCTCATTTCCGGCCTGATTACCATTAAAATCGAGATGACACTCGCCTCCTGTCTCGTATCAAAAGAAATCATGACAACGATCTGCCTGACTGATTGGATCCGTGTGAAGCGGCTGGCATTACCATAGGCGTCAGCCTTTGCGCATGCCGATGACACTGAGGATAGTGCGGCGCACTCTACTCGATTCCATCAAATATTCAATACGCAAAGATGACCCTAGGAGTAGATCCGATGGGGCCCTAGCCTTCGATGTACCGAATGACCCGATGAGCGATCGCGGGAACCAGTGCGCCAGGTGGGGAGACTTCAAAGACAAAGGCCCGCCTGATGAGGCGGGCCTTTGTTCTCAGAGACTATTCCGGAACGACTTAGGCTACCTTCACTTCAATGGCCTTCGGCTTCGCTTTCTCCGACTTCGGCAGATGAAGGTTGAGTACCCCATCCTTAAAGTCGGCTTTCACTTTCTCCTCTTCAATCACATCCGGCAGCGAGAAGGTCCGGACGAAGCTGCCATAGGACCGCTCGATCCGATGGTACTTCTTTCCTTTCTCTTCCTTCTCATGCTTCCGCTCGCCCTGAATCGTGAGTACGCCATCCTCCACCGTCACCTTGACATCTTCCTTCTTCACATCGGGAATTTCCGCTTTGATCTGATACTCCTGTTCTGTTTCACTGATGTCGACCGACGGCGTCCAATCCGCCACGATCATGGTTTCTTTCCCCTCGGTTCGCGACGCAGCCGGGCGCGCGAACATCCGATTCAACCGATCTGAGACTTCTTCCAGCTCCCGAAACGGATCCCATCGTACGAGTGCCATAGTAGCCTCCTCCTTGGTTTCCCCATTTGATTGTCAGGTTATTTACGCTGGCGCCGCGCCGATTTAACCGCCTGGATGATAGATAATTCCACTGCTGTGGAAGTCAAGGGCGTGGAAGGGCCTGTCAATACGGGGATTATCGCTGATGAATAGGCACGTAAGGCCGATTGTGCTCGCCGGAGTAGATTTGATCAGGCCGAAACAGCTTATTTTCACGCAACTGCTCCAGCCAATGGGCCAACCAACCCGACACCCGCGATATGGCAAACAGTGGAGTAAAAAGATCGACATCGATCCCCATCTTGTCGTAGATGATGCCAGAGTAGAAATCGACGTTCGGGTAAATGCCTTTGCTGTTCAGCATTGTTCCGGCCGCCGTCTCCACTTCCAACGCAATTTCATAGAGCGGCGAACTTCCGCACTCTTTGAACAAGCGCCGACAAAGTTCCTGTAGAACCGTGGCACGAGGGTCCTTGACCGTGTAGACACGATGGCCGAAGCCCATCAGTTTTTTCTTATTCTGCAAGGCACGTTCGACGTACGGCCTCGCCTTCTCCGCCGTACCGATCTCTCGAAGCATGACCACCACTTCTTCGTTTGCACCCCCGTGCAGGGGGCCTTTTAGTGCGCCGATCGACGAAGCCACGACCGTATAGGGATCAGCCAACGTCGAAGCCGTGACCAGTCCCGTAAACGTGGATGCGTTCATGGTGTGTTCTGCATGGAGGATCAGGCAATCATCGAAGATGTCCGCCCACACGGAGGGAGCGACTGACTCAGTGAGCATGTATAAGAAGTTCTCGCTGAACCCGAGATCGTCCCGCGGCGGGATCGGATCATCGCCATGGCGTAACCTTGCCCAGGCCGCGACGATCGTCGGCAGCTTGGCGACTAGTCGCACCGCGCTCCAATAGTTATTCTCGACGTCCTTGACGTGACGGCCTGGATAAAACATGCCGAGCGCTGCCACCGCCGCCTGGAGCGCATCCATAGGATGGCCCTGCTCCGGCAGACACTTCAGCAGATCAATGATGCGGAACTTGATGCGCCGATGACGGGTCACGTCCGTGGTCCATTGTTGGAATTCAGCCGCTGAGGGAAGATGCCCGAACAGGAGGAGATAGGCGGTTTCCAAGTACGATGAATCCGCGCACAAAGTCTCAACTCGGATGCCGCGGTATTCCAGGATGCCGCGTTGACCATCGACATCGCTGATTGATGAGGTCGCCGCAGGAACACCAGCCAAGCCTGGCATGAAATCATGGGGCATGATGTATCCTCACATGAAAAGAACTCTTGTGGTGCTGCTCTTTACCCTAGCATGACTGGACGTCAATCTTGCAATGGAAAATCGTGCTTGGCATACTGAATTTCGAGCGCATCGACAACGAGGGCCGGACGAGGCGATGACATAGAGACCTGAATGAGACACTCAGCTTTCCTCCTAAGCAGCATTCTCATCGTGATGGCAGGCATCGCGCACACAGGCGCCGCCGGAATAGAAGAGGATGTGGTCGCCTTCGCCGTCGTCAGCGAGCTTCCCAAAGATAAGACACGGGTTCCGGCGAAAGTCGCAATCGAAGGATCGGTCACCGACATGAAGCTCTTGGCCTCAGATCACATCCTGTCAAATTTAGCCTGGAAACAATTGGAAATCTGTCACGCGCTCAAGCTCGAAGGCCAGAAGTCTTCAGAGGGATTCCGGATCCACTCGGTGCGCGCCATCGACGGGGCCATGCTCCCGATGGTGTTACAGGGCTATGCGGGAGATTGCCTGCTAAAAAAGGCCTTGGAAGTCGCCCCCTTGGTCGACTAACATCTGACAGGATGTTGAAAAAATTCCTCCAGCGTCGTTCTCGCGTCGCTCAGAGCCTTAACGTACCGTAGCGTACGCCTCGTCTCTTCGCTTGCTGCGGCCTTTCTGGAAGGCCTTTTTGAACATCCTGTGGGTTATGCTGATCATCAGATGGTACAGTCTGGACACTGCTCCGGTTCCTGGTCTGACTCGCGTTCTTCTAAAGTGAGGGGGAAGAGCATCCCACAGGATAGGCAGGTTCGAATCTCAAAATAGGGAACGCCATGCTCATCGATTTCAGTCGGAAGAAGAAGCTCGCGTGGGTCATACCCCACAAGACCCTCATCACTAAACTTCACCACGGCGAGTCGGTCGTTGAAGGCGTCGAACGTCGCTTCCTGTCCCTTGCGAGCCAGCATATGCCCAAGGACAAAGATTGGCTGCCCCTTCCGCTTGATACGAAGATCCTTCAATGTTCGCTGGGAAACAGTGGCACATGCGAACTGACCGGCAGAGCTGGTTCCAACCCACGGCATACACGACCTTGTTGCAAAAACATCACCAACCGCGATCTAATCATAGACTGAAAAAACTCGTCAAGACGCGTCTTCTCATCAAGGAGTGACTATGGCAGATATCACGATTTATCACAAACCGACCTGCACGACATGCCGACAAGCCGTACAGATGCTCAAGGACAGCGGGACACCCTTCAGAGCTATCAACTACTACGAGCAGTCGTTTACCAAAGCACAATTAAAAGCCATCTTAAAGAAGGCCGGCCTCTCCCCTAAGGAGGTGCTGCGAACCAAAGAAGATATATACAAAGAACTGGGCCTGGCAAAGAAACAGCTCTCCGATGATGAGCTCCTTGACCTGATGGTGAAATACCCAGATCTGATTCAACGGCCGATCGTGGAGAAAGGAGACCAGGCGATGCTGGCAAGGCCGGCGGACTCGATTAAGAAGCTCTTATAGAATGTTGAAAAAGTCCTCCGGCTTCGTTCTCGTATCGCTCAAGGCCTCAACGTACCAACCGCGTACGCTTCGGCCTTTCGCTTACTGCGGCCTTGCTGGAAGGCCTTTTTGAACATCCTACTATCGCTCCGATTAAGTCCCGATAGATCAGCGATCGGAAACAGGCTCTGAGGGCGACCACCGAATCGTCCGTGTGTGTTGATCGACGGTGAAAGCGACCTTCCCGTCCAGCGCATCCAGTAGCAGCTCGCCTACCAAGACTCGTCTCCATCCCCTCAGGAGTGGGAGATCCAGAGCCGATCGATTCGTCTTGGCCTCGACTAACTCCTGAAGGTCGGCCGTGGTGGCCAACAAGGTCGGCGCAATCTCTTCTTCCAGCGCGCGCGCCTTGACGATCGCCTGCAGCAGCTCGACAAACCCGTTCGCTTCAGGCTCAGGCTTTCGCTCCCTGCTGAGCACCGGCCACGCCGAGGGTGGAAGTGCAAGTGCCGCGCAAATCGCTGCGAGTATCGACTCTCCATTGCGATCGACTTCTGACGGATGGAGACCTCTCACGTTGCGCAACTCATTCTGTTGTCGTGGAGGTTGTCGCGCCAGCTGAAGCAGCACTTCATCTCGGACGACCCGACTGCGTGGCACATTTCTCCGTTTCGCTTCCCCTTCACGCCACGTGGCAAGTTCCCGAAGCACCACGGCGGATTTCGGCTTGAGCTGATCCCAACCTCGTATGCGTTGGTAGCGTTCTTGCGGTTCACGACGAGTCTCGCCGACGGCCCCTTCAAGACGAGAGAACTCTTCATCCACCCACTGGAGGCGTCCAAGTTTCGACAGTCGGCTGTGCAAATGGTCATAGATGGCCAATAAAAATGTCACATCCTCCAGTGCATAGGCCAGTTGATCGTGGGACAGCGGGCGAGCACTCCAATTCGTAAAGGTATGGGCTTTGTCCAGCCTCTTTCCATGCACCCGTTGGACCAGATTGGCATAGGCAACCTGCGGGCCGAAGCCAACCATCGCTGCGGCAATCTGAGTGTCAAAGAACGGTTTTGGGATTTGTCCGGCATGGACGGCAAAGAGATCCAGGTCTTGCCGCCCGGCATGCACGACCTTCTGAACGCGCGCATCGCAGACAATCTCCCAGAACTGATCGAGAGCGCCCCCAGAGAAAACGGCTGGAAAGTCGATGATGGCGGCGGTGTGTTCGGTCGCAACTTGAATCAGTTCCAGCTTCGGCACAAACGTCTCTTCACCCACAAATTCCGTATCGAGCGCCAGGCGAGGGCTGTCCCGCAGTTGCTCGCACAATTCGCTGAGCGCGGGTGCGCTCGTAATGTAGCGCTGAGGGGTAGACATGGTCACAGGTGCGTCACTCAGCCGGACTGTAGGGCCGATCCGGCGGCGACATCGGTTCCGTATTGCTAAGACTGAGATATTCCTTCAGAAACTGATAGGCCTCCAACATGCGGCGGAGTTCCGGCTCTGAGCTGCGATCGCCGTTGTTCGCATCCGGATGCAGCTGTTTCGCCTTGATTCGAAAGGCGGCCGTGACGTCGGCGAGTGAACTGCCGAACTCCACCCCCATGATCGCATAGGCATCCAACGCGTTATTCACAGCATGCGGATGCTCTGCCAGTGATCCTGATCCACTGGCGGCCTTGAGCATATCGGCAAGACTGACCCGCTTGCGACGCCGTCGAGGGCGTTCACGAATTTCACTGTCAAACTCATCCCACCGGTCTTCGACGAACTCCAGCCTGGATTCCAAACGCATAGCCCCGCTCAGGTCTCGGATCGCCTCCAAATCTTCTTCGATCTCAACGAGGGACTTGATGACTTCCTCAAGCCCCTGTTCGACCTGGAAGAATCCATCCACTCGATCTTCCATCATCGTGTCAACGGCGAATTCCAAACTGTCTTCCGTCTTTGAACGGAGTGAACCGATGCGTGTCTGCATGCCGCTTCGGAACTTCAGAAATTTTGCAGTCGAGAACGGCATGCCCCCCCCAACCTTACAAAGAAGGCGCATTGTACCACAGCCAGATCGCCGGTCTGAAGGCTGTCGTCGAGGGTTTGGTTTCTCCCGGTCACGGGGGTGGAGTTTACGCAAGGATGGGAGAATCGTCCGCTTTCGCTCGTCTTCTGGCAACTCCGCTGGCCCGCGCGGCGGCAGCGACAGCCCGCGCGACACAAGGAACGACTGCTTTATCAAACACGCTGGGAATAATGTAGTCTTCGCTCAACGTATTCTCTGGAATCACGTGGGCGATGGCCTGTGCGGCAGCCAACTTCATAGCTTCATTGATCTCGCTGGCCTGAACATCGAGCGCGCCCCGAAAGATCCCTGGAAACGCGAGCGCATTATTGATCTGGTTCGGGTAATCCGATCGACCGGTCGCGAAAATCGCGGAGTGAGTGACCCCTATCTCCGGCGAAACCTCCGGATCTGGATTCGCCAACGCAAAGACGATTCGATCCGGAGCCATCAGATCGAGATCAGCAGCAGTCACCACATTGCCGACGGACAGACCGATAAAGACATCGGCGCCTTTCAGCGCATCACGCAACGTGCCTTTCGGACTGTCTCGCGTGAAACAGGCACGAAGATCGGTCCGGCAGGCCCGTAGTTGCTCGGCCTCCCCACACAAGATGATGCCCTCCTTGTCGCACCCCAGTACATGAGCCGCACCGGCGGCTAACAACATTCGACAGCACGCCGTTCCCGCGGCGCCAAGGCCATTGACGACAATCCGAACCTGTCCCAGTTGTTTGCCCGTGACCCGGAGCGCATTCGTCAACGCGGCCAGGAGCACCACGGCCGTGCCATGCTGATCGTCATGCATCACAGGTATATCGAGCGACTGTTTGAGCTTCTGCTCAATTTCAAAGCACCGCGGGGCACTGATGTCTTCTAAATTGATGCCGCCGAATCCCGGCGCGATCCCCTGGACGATTTTCACGATCTCATCCGGCTCCTGCGTACTCACACAGATGGGCCACGCATCAATGCCGGCCAGTTCCTTAAAGAGCATTACCTTGCCTTCCATAACAGGAAGCGCTGCCTCCGGGCCAAGATTGCCCAACCCCAACACTGCGGACCCGTCAGAGACAACCGCGACACTGTTGCTCTTACACGTAAAGGTATACACTTTGGACTTGTCTTGTGCGATTGCCCGGGAGACACGACCGACACCCGGGGTATACACCATCGACAGGACATTCCGGGTACGGATGGGATATTTCCCCTCAACTCGAATCTTCCCCCCGAGATGCAGCAAGAAAATACGATCGGACGCCGACAGCACCGTCACGTCGGGCAGCTCGCCCAGCCGAGTGACGACTTTTTCGCCATGCTCCTCGTTCTGCACGTCGAATGTCATATCTCGAACCATGCGAGTCTTGGTCGCCGACACAAGATCGACGGCGCCCAGATTGGCCTGTTCTTCCGCCAAGAGCGCCGCCACTCTGGCAAAGATGCCGGGCTTGTTCGCGAGTTCGAGGCGAACCGTCAAGCGGTAGTTCGAATAGGGGCCAATGTCTCTCATTCAATGCCTCCGTTGCCTAGCGTATCATAACTCCCACGCAGGGCAAGAGCGATAAGACCCCGTCCGTCCTCACTCACCCACGCCTCATCCCTCAATCCGTTGACGCTGTTCTCGCCACGATGCTAGGGTGCCCCCATGTCAATCTCTACCAATACACAACCCCCGAATCGACTGATCCATGAGACCAGTCCCTACCTCCTTCAGCATGCGCACAACCCCGTCGATTGGTATCCCTGGGGGCCGGAAGCGCTGCAGTTAGCGAAGACAAAGAATCGTCCCATTCTGCTCTCGATCGGGTATTCAGCCT
Source organism: Nitrospira sp. (assembly GCA_005116965.1). Classification (GTDB taxonomy): domain Bacteria; phylum Nitrospirota; class Nitrospiria; order Nitrospirales; family Nitrospiraceae; genus Nitrospira_D. The sequence continues at coordinate 13,928 of SWDG01000023.1, forward strand.
GCCACTGGTGCCATGTCATGGAACGGGAGTCGTTCGAGAATGAGGCAATTGCGGAGCTCATGAATCAATGGTTTATCTGCATCAAGGTCGACCGGGAAGAGCGGCCTGATCTCGACGAGATCTACATGGCCGCCACCGTTGCGATGAATCATGGTCAGGGCGGTTGGCCGATGACGGTGTTTCTGACGCCCGCGCAAGAACCTTTTTTTGCAGGCACATATTTTCCTCCTGAAGACCGGTGGGGACGACCTGGCTTCGCCAGCGTCCTGAAAAAGATTGCCGACTATTGGGAGACACGTCCATCCGAAGTCCGAGATCAGGCCAAAGAACTGACGGCCCAGTTGCAAGGTTCAAAACAGCCCCCCTCCCCCATCTCCATCAGCGAATCAGTGCTTGAAGAAGCGGTTGTGCAGTTTAAAGACGATTTTGACGACACTCATGGTGGATTCGGCACGGCGCCCAAATTTCCTTCGGCGATGGGACTGTCGCTCTTACTTCGGAGTCACCGGCGCTCGGGCGATCCGCACACGCTTACGATGGTAACCAAGACCCTCGATATGATGGCGGCCGGTGGCATCTACGACCACATCGGCGGCGGCTTTGCACGCTATTCGACTGATGCACGATGGCTGGTGCCGCATTTTGAAAAAATGCTCTATGACAATGCGCTGCTGGCCCGCGTGTACATCGAAGCGTATCAAGTCACCAAACAGCCGCTCTATCGGCAGGTGGCCACCGAGGTGCTCGACTATGTGCGCCGAGAAATGACCGGACCGGAAGGCGGCTTCTATTCGTCGACAGATGCCGACTCCGAAGGTGTCGAAGGAAAGTTTTTTGTCTGGACCCCTATCGAAGTACAAGCCGTCCTTAAAAATGACGAGGATGCACGGCGGTTCTGCGCGCTCTACGACATCACGGAGTCAGGTAATTGGGAACAGACGAATATCCCCAATCGGTTGCGGCCTCTCAACGACGTGGCTAGGCAGCTGAATCTGACCACGGACGAGTTGACGGAGATCGCGTCTCGTGCCAAGCCCCTATTGTACGAAGCTCGCCGTCATCGCATTCCCCCCGGGCTGGATGACAAGGTGATCACCGCGTGGAACGGCATGATGCTGTCGGCTATGGCAGAGGCGGCCCGAGTCTTCGGAACCCCCATCTATCTCGAGAGCGCTCAACGGACGGCCGACTTCCTGCTACGCATCCATGCGAAGCCAGACGGCCGGCTCTTGCGCACATCACGCGATAACCGTGCGCATCTCGACGCCTATCTGGAAGACTATGCCTACTTGGCCGAAGGACTCCTTGACCTCTATGAAGCCGGCGCCGCTGAATCGTATCTCCAGGCAGCCGCACGACTGGCTGACTACTTAATCAGTGATTTTATGGATCACGAACAAGGCGGGTTTTTCACCACCGCGAAGCACCATGAGGCGCTCATTCTTCGCCACCGTGAAGGCACAGACGGTGCAGTCCCCAGTGCCAACGCCGTCGCCGCGTCCGCACTCGCCCGACTGTCCTTCCACTTTGATCGTGACGATTGGCGCCGCGCCTCGATCGCAGCCACGCGCGCCTACGGTCGGCAAATCACCCGTTACCCGCGCGCCTTCGCGAAGAGTCTGGCTGTGGTCGATTTTCTGACCGAAGGACCAGTGGAACTGGCCCTCGTGGGTCATGAGGTACACGATGACCTTCGCGCCATCCGCGAGGCGGTGGCGCACTGCTACCTTCCCAACCGCATTGTGGCAACGGGTTCTTCAGGACACCCCTCTTCGCTCCCACTCCTAAGAGATCGGCCAGCAGTTTCCGGCAAACCGACACTGTACATCTGTCGGAATTACACCTGCCGGCAACCGATCACCGACCCTCATGCAGTCATTGAAGCGTTGCAGGCTGACCAGACTGTGCCAAAGGAGCCTGGAACCGAACCAAGACTGTTGCGAGGGGCTAGCCTGCCGGGATACGCCACTGTTCAGGGCACGGCGGCCTATGCGTCTCGAACAATGGCACGAGACGGCGACGCAGGCTTGGCACAGGGCTTTACAGTGCTCGGGTCGACCGGGTTGACCACAACACGGCTTGGATTCGGAACATACCGCGTCGACATGCAGAATGCCGACTACCGCGACGCGTTGAAAAAGGCCTTGCGAACGTCTTGTAATCTCATCGACACCTCGACGAATTACACGGACGGCGACAGCGAACGGTTGGTCGGATCCGTGCTGGCCGAGCTGGTTGCCGCGGGTGAGGTTCGCCGCGACGAAATCATCATCGTCTCAAAAATCGGATATCTCCAGGGGCAGAATATTAAACTGGCCGAAGCCAAGGATAAATCCGCCCGTCCCTACCCTGAACTAGTGAGGTACGGAGAGGGTATTTGGCATTGTATTCATCCTGAGTTCTTGGCGGACCAACTGACGTTGTCTCTCGATCGCTTGGGGCTGGCGACACTCGATCTCTGCCTTCTGCATAATCCTGAATATTTCCTCTCGGAATGGAGGCATCGTGGTACAGAGGATCTCCCTGCACGTCGCAAGGAGTTCTATGCGCGAGTGGAACGAGCCTTTATCTATTTTGAAACACAGGTTTCGGCCGGACGACTCAGGTTCTACGGCGTGTCGTCCAACACCGTCGCCTCTGCGGCTGACGACCCGGAAGCGACTTCGCTCGCACGTATGGTGCAAGCCGCTGAAGCCGCGGCGCAATCAGTCGGTGCGTCTGCCCATCATTTTCGGGTGCTTCAATGTCCGATGAATCTCTTCGAGGCCGGCGCCGCCAGGACCGCCAACACCGGCCAGTCTCCGCTTCAGACCGTGCTCGAGTATGCGCGCCAGAACACGATCGCGGTGCTCGTGAACCGGCCGTTGAATGCCATGGTGACTCCAAACAGGATGTTGCGGCTGGCAGATCTCCCGCTCGAAGATTCGCCGATCGATATCGATCAACAGCTGAGCACAGTGGGCGCACTCGAACAGGAATACCGGGTTTCCCTTGCGCCAAACATCCCCCCGTCCGGAACTGAGACAGCACCGGCCGAATACTTCAATTGGTCTGCCGAACTGCGCCGCATTCACCCTCAGATACAGGGCCTCGAACATTGGGAACAGATTGAGCACCACATGATCGCTCCACAGATCAATCAAGTCTTGCAGCAGCTCTCGCACCAGCTTTCCGGAGAGGGAGCCGAGCAATGGGAACACTGGCGTCACCGGTACATTCCAGAGCTCCTGAGGCTGCTGCGTGGATTCCGGCGCGAAGCAACCCAGCGGAGCCACGCTCAAACAGAACGAGTCTCACGAACGATCGACCCTCTGTTGCCGACCTCACACCGCACCGCGTCACTCTCGCAAAAAATGTTGTGGCTGCTCACGAGTACGCCGGGAGTCACCTGCGTCTTGAACGGCATGCGGACGTCGAAGTACGTTGCGGATTCGTTGGCGATCTTGAGATGGGAACCGATCACAGATACCCAGCCGATCTATGAAGCGGCGCTGACGTTGCCTCAGTAACAATCGGCTCATCCTTCCTGAGGAGGAGGATTTATGAAACAGGTTCGCACTGTCGTGGCATCAAGCACGTTCGTCCTTGTCATGCTCCTTCTACAGGGTTGCGCAGCAAAATGGTGGTGGGGATCGGAATCGGGGCAGGAGGGGCAGGCTCAAGCAGAACTGATCAAGGAGCCCCTGATCAAAGAGATCCCTCCTGACGACAGGCACCTGACCGGCTCGCGAACAAGCCCGGCCATGCAGTCTGAGCTGCTCTCTCGAAACGCAACCGGCCTTGCCCATGAGACATTTGGTGACGTCCTATTCGATTTTGACCAAGACACACTCCGGATGGAGGCGATGCGTACCTTGGACGCCGACGCCAAACACCTGCAACACGACCGAGCGACCCGCCTCCTTTTGGAGGGACGCGGCGATGACTTTGGCACGTCGGCGTATAATCTCGTGCTGGGCGAACGCCGAGCACGAAATGTGCAATCCTACCTTCTGGAACTGGGGCTCTCCATCGATGTCACGACAACAAGTTACGGAAAAGATCGTCCGCTATGTTTTGAGTATTCCGACGATTGCAGGCGGAGAAACAGGAGTGTCCACTTCGTCGTCAACTAATGGGCATATCCCACTCCACCATGCTCTCCTTCTGGCCTGTGCCTGTCACACACAGTTTGCACGCTGATTGTTGACAGGCGCCTGCGCTTTCATTAAGGTTCAACGATTCTTCCATCGTAGGAAACTTCTGTGTCTAAGCTCGCCGTCATCGACATTGGGACCAACTCGATTCATATGGTGCTGGCTGAAATTCTCCCCGATGCCAGTTTCAAGATACTCGATCGTTTTAAGGACATGACGCGGCTGGGCAACGGCGTGTTTGCCACTAAGCGGCTCTCGGACGAGGCCATGTCCCGAGCACTGGACGTCCTCAAAACGTTGGTCACGCTGGCCCGCAATAAAGGCTTCGACCGGATCGTCGCCGTCGCAACCAGTGCCGTGCGCGAAGCTCAAAACGGCGGTGATTTCGTCTCCTTGCTCATGGAGCAGGCGGGACTAAGGGTCAAGGTGATCAGTGGGACGGAAGAAGCCCGACTGATTTTCTTGGGGGTCAAGCACAGTATCGCCCTCCCGGACGGACCGACACTCGTCGTCGATATCGGTGGCGGTTCGGTCGAATTGATCGTGGGGAATCGAGACGGCCTGATTCATGGCAAAAGTCTCAAACTGGGAGCGATCCGCTTAGCGGAACAATGCCTTTCCAAGACACCTCCGTCAGAATCGATGATGTGCGCCCTCAAGCAGGTCGTGCTCACAGAGCTACGAGATGCGCTTGGATGCTTCAAGATAAAAAAGTTCCACTCCTTGGTCGCCACCTCCGGCATGGCTGGAAATGTCGGTGAAATCACCCATCTCCGTCACACTGGTCGACCATTGCCTCAGCTAAATCTTGCAACTGTGTCGCTCAAGGATATCCGCAGCCTCGAAGCGGAGTTGGCTCGTTCATCGGTAAAGGCTCGCCTAGCCATTCCCGGCCTGGACCCCAAGCGGATCGACACACTCCTGCCGGCGACCGTGGTACTCCGGTGTCTGTTGGAACTCTCGGATCTTCACGCAATCACCCTGTGCGACAAAGCCATTCGCGAGGGTGTGATCTACGATTTTATCGTACGGCACCGCGAGGGGCTGAAAGCCGAACAGGATATTCCCGACGTTCGCCGTCGCAACGTGATCGGCCTTGCCCGACGCTGCCAGGCACCAGAAAGTCACTCACTGCATGTGGCCAACTTGGCACTGAGTCTGTTCGATCAAACGAAGAGAGAACATCATTTAGGCCATCAAGAGCGCACCTGGTTGGAGTACGCCGCCATCTTGCATGACGTCGGATACCTCATCAATCCGAGACAGCATCACAAACATGCGTACTACTTGATCAAGCATAGCGACCTAGGGGGATTGACGGCGGAGGACATCGATGTGGTCGCCACCGTCGCCCGCTACCACCGGCGATCCGTGCCGGCGCTGAAACACGAAGAATTCACCCGTCTGACACCACGCTTACAGCGCGTAGTCAAAATCCTGGCCTCGTTGTTACGGATCGCCGACGGACTCGATCGAACGCATTTCTCGCTCGTTCAGACCGTGCACGTCAAGTTTGGGAAGCAGATCACGATCGAGGTTCAGCTGACCGGGGACGCAGAAATGGAGTTGTGGGCTGCGAAGAGCAGAGCCGACCTCTTCGAACAAGTCTTCCGCCGACAGATTCAGTTTTCCGGAGTGCCGCTGGAAACCAGATAGCTATGAGCGAATCCCACATGCTCACGACAGCCCCTCATCCCCATCCAGGAAAGCTGATCATCGTCGAAGGCATCGATGGGTCAGGCAAAAGCACCCAACTCCAACTACTGCATAAATGGCTTGAGTCCAAAGGCCACAAGGTGTTCTTTACCGAATGGAATTCCTCTGAGCTTGTGAAGGAAACTACGAGACGAGGAAAAAAATCGAAGAGCCTCACCCCGACGACCTTCAGCCTGTTGCATGCCACGGACTTCGCCAGCCGCCTATACCATCAAATTCTCCCTCCCTTGAAGGCCGGCATGATCGTCCTCGCCGATCGCTACATCTATACGGCATTTGCACGCGACGTCGTGCGTGGCGTGGCGAACGAGTGGGTTCGGAAACTCTACGCGTTTGCGATCCAGCCCGATATGGCGTTTTACTTCAACGTCCCTATTGAAGTCGCCATCTCCAGACTCCTGCGAGGCACTCGCGGCCAGTTCAAATACTATGAAGCCGGCATGGATATGGACCTGAGCCCCGACGTCACCGAAAGTTTCCGACTCTTTCAATCGCAAATTCTCGCAGAGTACGGCAAGATCGTTGACGAATATGGTCTCTTGACGATGGATGCGACATTGGAAATTGAAACTCAGCAAGAGCACATGCGGGCGCTCGTGGAAGCGGCGCTCCGTGGCTATAAACCAAGACGAGGCACCTATGGCCGACGCACGCTTTTTTGGAGACGGTTTGAAGTACCTCGATCCGAGTGACCTGAAAGGCAAGTTGATCGCCATTGAGGGAACCGACGGAGTGGGGCGAACGACGCACCTTGAGATGTTGCAGGAATGGCTGGAGGTCCAGGGCTACGGGGTGATGACGACCGGTTGGACCCGCTCCAACCTCATGTCCAAGACGATAGAGGTGGCGAAGGCGGGCAATATTCTTGATCGTTGGTCGCTCAGTCTCCTCTATGCCACGGATTTCGCTGATCGCCTCGAACATCAGATCATTCCGGCTCTTCGATCAGGCTTTGTTGTCTTGGCGGACCGCTATATCTTCACAGCACTTGCCCGCGATTTTGTGCGAAGCGCCGACCGAAAATGGATCCGGGATGTGTTCGGGTTTGCGTTGATTCCAGACCTCGTGTGTTACCTCCGCATTGACGTCGAGACTCTGGCACTGCGAGTCATCGAGACGACGGGAATGAACTACTGGGAATCCGGCATGGATCTCCGTCTCGGAGGGGACCTGTATGATAGTTTCAAGAAATACCAATCGCTGCTGATCGGAGAGTTCGACAAGATGGCCCTGGAATTTCGTTTCAACGTCGTCGACGCGCGAAAGTCTCCCGAAGAGATCCAGAACGAGCTTCGAGGGTATATTCTCCCGGTGTTACAAAACCACAAACCTCCCATCGATACGAAAGCAGTTCAGTCCTAAGACAATTCACTCTGTTTCTGTATCCGCGTTCGCTTGCCCAAGACCCGCAGCTGCATCGGTGGCAACCACCAGCGCAACCGCCCCTGATTCGGCTTGATGATGCCCTCTGCCTCAATACATGCAGCGCCAGACTTCTTGAAAGGAAAGTTGGGAAGGACTTTCCCACAGAGCAACAGGCTCACAGCTTGACCAAGCTGAGGCTCATGTCCCACACAGACCACCACCGAGTCGGATGGGAGCCTGTTGAGTAATGCAACAAGTTGCTCAGGCTTCGCTCCGACGGCCAACTCTTCCCGTGTCTCAACCTTCAGAACCGGACAGACGACCGTACGCAGGATCCTCGTCGTATCGTAGGCCCGCACGAACGGGCTCGTAAGCAGATGGGTCGGCTTACAGTCGAGTGCTGCGAGCCCTACAGCGGCCTGCTTGACACGCTTTTTGCCCTTCTCCGTAAGCGGACGATTTTCTTCTGCTCCTTCCCACTCATCGGGTTCTACCGCAATGCCATGGCGAATCAGAATACAGTCCATACGACCTCCCTATATGGGGAATGAGCCTACCACACCGCAACTAGGCAGTTAACACAAGTTTTACCTCTTCGTGACCGTTCTGGAACGATGGCCCGATAGTCTCCTACGCAGAGACAACGGAAAGGAAGGAAGCTATGCCAGCACTCGAAGCACTTCGTCTGTTTGATGGTGGGGTTCTCTGGCGTCGAGTCGCTCATCTCGACCCTCTCGAGGTATGGAGCTGGGCTATGAAAGGTGTGCTCAGCCTCGTGATTCTGACGCTCCTGACCGCCCTGACGGGTGGCACACTAAAGACATTTTGGCATATCCGCTTGCTCGTTGATCACTCAGCCGAAGTTGTGTTGCGACAGATCATCGTCAATACGCTCATCCTACTGGCTATTGTCGAGGTATTCAAAACGACGGTGACCTACTTCCGAGAAGGTCGCGTCAAGGTGACGTTCATCGTGGATACGATCCTGGTCGTCATGCTGACGGAAGTGATTTCTCAGTGGTTCAAAGGAGGAGACTGGCAAGCGCTGACGGTGCTTTGCGGCATTGTGCTGGTGCTAGGAATCGTTCGCGTCATGGCCGTTCGATGGAGTCCGGCCTTCAGAACAGAGCCTCATGATTCCGTTCCCCATGACCTGCATAACCAAGGAGGATTTCGATGACTCAACAGGCTGCGGTGAAACTGCTCGCCATCGTCCATGAGCGGCGACAGATCCAACTTGAGGAACTCCTCTCCTATCTTCCCGAGTTCACCTGGAATCAGGTGTTCTCGCTGGTGGATGAACTTAGCCGGCGAAAACTCATCTGCTTGCGGCGGCAAGGGTTCGAATACCAATTGCGCGCCGCCTCGTTGTCCACGTAGCAGCTGCCTCGAACTAGTTTTTTTTCGTGGCCGTCGTCGGGCGACGAGAGCTGAGCTGTTCAATACGCTCAGCCACATCTCGATAGGCTGGATCTTCCCGCCTGATCCAACGATAGGCTTCGAGCGTTTCTGCGACCCGACCCAACGATTCCAGGGTTCGACCGAGGACATAGAGTATCTGGACGGTCTCCTTCGATGAGGCCGGTGTGGATTTGAGCGCCTTCTGAAACGCCGGGACCGCCTCCTCATATCGACCGGATAACTTATAACAGAGCCCGATCTGCGCATGAGCTTTCACGGCTAATGACGTATCTACGGCAGCCATCTCAAACTGCTCGATCGCGGCCTTATGCAGTCCCGCCTTTTTGAGCGCGACTCCCCGCTCATATCGTTCCGCCGGAGCTACCTCAAACTCAGCCGAGTTCACCATCGAATCTGGCATGATTTCATTGTCCTCCTGAACCAACAAGAGGATCTGTGAAGAAAAGCAGAACGGCTACCGTCGATTCCAAGAGCATGCTAACACCGGATCGAGGAGATTCAAAGAATCTATGTTTATTTATCAAAGCGTTATGTGTTGTCTGGAGGACACGTGAGAACACCATTGAGAAGACAAGCACGTCAAGATAATCGTGGGTGCTATAGGTATGGAAAGCACTAACTCTTGCGGCCGATTAGAAAACGCAAAAACTTCCTAACCGGTCCTCGAGACCCTGAGCTATTCAGCAGGGCAGGCTCCCTACCTGAGCCTGCATCTTTCAGGACTTGCCGCAACCCCATTATTCGATCGGCAACGTCCTTATACCCTGGATTCAGCTGACTCATACGACAATAGACTTCAAGCGCTTCATCGGTCTGCCCGGTAAACTCCAGACTGTGCCCAAGAAAATACAAAACATCGATACTCTCATTCGACGGAGCAGACTGATCCTCCAGCGCCGTGCGAAATGCTTGGATAGCCGCTTGATGTTCTCTCACCCTTCTATAACAGAGTCCGACCTGAGCATGAGACTTCAGCCACATCGACTCGCCCTGTGCGGCAACACGAAACATGTCCATAGCCTCTTTAAACCGACCGCAGCTCTTGAGCGTCACTCCAAGGGAGTACGCCTCTTCTGGAGAATCGGGGCGACGAGAGTCGAACGACTCCTCGGTGTTAGGGTCCCTCCCGAGACTTCTCAGTGTGTCATCAACCTCGGTCGTATCCTCAGGAGCCGCGGCCAGCGCAACCAGTTCCTCTTTAGCCGCCAGAGGAAGAATCCCTCCTTTTGTACGATCGAGCGCCGCTTGAGCCACCAATTTGGACGTGATGACTTTGGCTTGTTCCGCATACCCGTAGGTCAATGCTCTGTCCGCCACTTGATTGATCAGGCGTGGATTGCCTTGGCTCAAGCGATGCACCAGCGCACAGGCCTTGTTCGTAAAAAGAGCCGCGTGCCCACCGGCGACTCGTAATCGATGACGAATATAGTGTTCCGTGTCGACGTCCATCAGTGGTTTCAGGTGATAATCGACGACGATCCGCTGCGCGAACTGTGTCATGTCAATTCGCTGCAACAGCGTATACAAATCCGGTTGCCCGGAGAGGATCATCTGCAACTTCAAGGTCTTACCATCGTTCAAGTTAGAGAGAAGTCGGAGCTCTTCAAGCAGCTCGGCACCGAGATTTTGGGCTTCGTCAATGATGAGAATGACACGGCGATGACTCTTCGACTCTTGAGCGAGGTACTCGGAGAACATGTGATAGGCCTCGATCGGATCAAGTCGCTTGGTACTCAATCCCAGAGACAACAAAATCCAAGGCAACAGATGTTCGATGTCGTAGCGCGCGTTGGTCAACAAGCCGATCCGGTGTCTAGCGCCGTGCTCCGCAATCAGCTTCTGAAGAAGAGATGTCTTTCCAAGACCAGGCTCGCCGGTGAGAACCATAAACGGCGCCTCGCTCAGGAGACCGTACTCCAGCAAACTGTACGCGGCTTGATGTTCAGAACCGGAGTACAGAAAACTGCTGTCCGGCAAGAGCGCAAATGGCTTCGCCTTTAGGTGGTAGAATGATTCATACATGAGCGTGTTGCTGGCTTCTCACTATCACCAACTATGTAGCCAACCTCATCTTCATTTCCGCAACGCTCAGAGAGGATCGTCCGGCTTTATTGAGCACCGTTCCGAGAACGGGACGGGAATTCTTGACCAACCCCAAGGCCCGCTGCAGCTCGTCACCCGTCGTCTTCCCTTCCTCCACCACCATAAGGAGTGCATCCGTGTAGGGGGAGAATGCCAACACATCAGCCGTGTGAAGCAACGGAGGCAGATCGAACACGACAATTCGCGAAGGGTATCGATGTTTCAACTCTTCAACCAAGGCCAACATCTTCGGCGACGTCAAGATCTCAGTGGAGTTTGACAATGCGCGTCCTCCCGGCAACAGCACAAATCGGCCTATTCCTGGATGAACCAGCAGATCCTCGACCGGCTGATCGTCCAGCAAGTAGTCGGCAAGACCAAGACTGTTCTGTAACCCGAATACCTGGTGCACCGTGGGGTCTTGAAGATCCGAGTCGACGAGGAGCACCGTCTGCGTCGTTTCCATCGCGAGACTCACGGCCAAATTCACGGCTGTCAGCGTCTTCCCTTCTCCGTAGCCTGGGCTTGTTACACCCACCGTATTCCATCCATTGTCTCGAAGCCGCTGCGTGACCTGAGTGCGAAGGATTTTATAGGCATCGATAAATGGTCCGTACTTGTACGCAGCCATAACCCGATGCCGACGCAGGACAGGAAGAGGGATCGTGAGTGACTTCGTGTGCGTGTAGGTGATTGGAGGTAGAAGTGAGTGTTCCGTAGCCCGTTTTGAGGTGGACCTGTCGGAAGAGCCGCTCTCTGACTCTTTATACATTTTCAGTGCGGTTCGTATACGATCCATGATCCTCCTTCGATTAACCCACCCCAAATCGCCTTAGTGCGGCAAACCACAATACATCCAAGGGAATGAAGAAAACGTGCACTATGGCGACCATCACCGCAAAGGAGCTAATTCCTGCAGTTTTAATGATGCGCCGTCTCGTTCTCGTCCGAGAGAAATCTTCTTCATTGGGCATAAAAGGAACCACCGCCAAAGGAAATTGCTGCGTCAGCAAAACAAGCTGTTCAGGTGTGCGGATAGAATGATCGAGTGATTCCACTAGAGCTGCTGAGCCAATACTACTGCCCACAGCAAGTATGACGCCGAGAAGAACGATCGCCAACCGATTTGGCTTGAACGGCTTTTCAGGAAGACTTGGGGGATCAATCAACGAAAAGCGTTCTCCTTTCCGCTGCACCTCCAAACCTTCCGACACCTTCGCCTCTAACAATCGCGAGCGGATTTCTTGATACTTTTGACCCGATGTATCCCGATCCCGCGTCAGCACCAAGTACTCGGGTTCAATCTCCGGAGCCCGTTCCAGACGCGTGGCATATCCCTGAAGTCGGCGTTTCACATCCACACGAGTCTTACGAAGGGCCTCCAACGAAGAAGTCGAAGAATTCAGCTGGGCTTGAAGATTGATATAGGCGGGGTTTTCAGGTCTCTGAGTCAGAGGCTTACGCGGCACTGTTCTGAGGCGACCCGCTTCCTGTTCGAGCGCGGCAATTTTTCTCTGCGTTTGGAGAATATCAGGATGCTCGCTCCCCAGCCGTTCCATGTCAGCCGCGAGAGCGGTACGGGCGTCGATAAGGCGTTTAGAGACCTCCTCCGCATCAGGGACCTGCCCGCTTTCTTTCTCCAAGGCATCAATCTCTTGTTTCATCCTCATAATATCAGGATGGTCGGGTGACAGATTGGCGGCTGCTCCCGCAAATTCAGCACGAAGCGCCCGTAAGCGCTCGAAGGAGTCCAAAATACGGTCCCCCGTAACGGATAGAATCGGCGTGTTCGGCTTGATCGTTGCCAATTCTCCTTCAAGATAGCTTTTGCGCTCTTCATGGCCTCTGATCTGTTGATCGATGTCCATCAACTCGCGCTCAGCTTGATTCATCATCTGCTGATTAAGTGGCATCAGTTCAGGAAGCGCTCCGCCGGCTCGATGTTTAAACGACGCGATTTTTCCATCAATCTCACCGATATGGCGAGAGAGATTTTCCGCTTCCTGTTGAAGAAATGATGTCGCCTCCTGTGCTTGCCTCTCGCGACTCTTCAAATTCTCACCTAGGAACAGACTGGTCAGCTCATTCGCCACCTTCTGCGCCAACTCCGGAGATCGGTTTTGATACGCCACCGTAAAGGCGATGGTCGCCTTGGTTGCATGCTGTGTGCGCTTATCCACGACGTCGGCACTGATCACTTCCACCTCGATGTCCTTGATGAAACGTTTGACGATTTCCTCAGCCGGACTGTTTTTCAGCTGATCGTGGTAGAGATTAAATTGCTCGACCACTTTCCAGAGGGTAGTGCGGCTCATCACCTGTTGCTTGATGATCTCGATCCGTTGATCGGCATAACTGGTAATGGTCGAACGTACGAGGTCGGAAGGAATCTCCTGCTCCTCAATTAAGATAGTGGCCGTCGACTTATAGGTCGGCGGCCAGAGAAATGCCACCGTCAGGGACACGGTCAAGAGACTCAAACCGGTCAGGAGAATAAGGGTACGGCGTCGACGAAAGGCTGCCAGATAGTCCTTCAAACTCATAGTGCGTTCGGATGCCTGTATCGAAACCTGTGTTTGTTCCATAGCCTTCGTGCTTAGTGAGAGAATGAAAGTTTGGGTGGAGAATAGGTCACCATGAACATCGTCCCATGAGATTGGGCTGAGCCTGCGGCACTCTCAAACTCACGCCAGCGATACTCGTAAGATACCTCCGTTTGCCACCACTCAAGAAACCTCCAAGACAGCTTCGGCATGAGGCTGACATAGCTACTATCAGGAAATGTCCCTCCGATGACCGCTTTGGTCTTTCCCGACGCAAGGACTCCGAGTACAGTCAACGAACAATCAAGAGTCTCTGAGATGCGGTACGTACCTGTCACTTCGCCTCGATGGGTTTGAATCAGCAATCCGAATCCACTGGGTGTAAGATCACGGGCGAAGGATACGTGCAATGTGGCTCTTTCAAACTGCTTGGTCATGCTCGCCCCTGCCAACCAGACCGTCTCGCGAGCCGTAATGTCGCCAAGCGGAGTCTGTGAAGTGGAAGACAAGAACCTGGGACCACCGTTAAGGGTCCCTGTGAGCGATTCGGAGAAGGCATGTGTCAAACTCATGTTGATTCCAGGGAAACTGGCTTGAAACCCAAATGGTGAATTGGTCGTACGAAAATGAGTATATGATCCCAGCAATTGGATTTGATCCCGTTCGCTCAGTTGATACAGCAATCCTCCAGACCCGCCCACTAATCGGTAGTCAACCAATCTGGCACTCTCATACGTGGTATCGGAAAACTGTACGCCCGATTGAACCGACAGCTTTTCAGTCAACCTTCTTGTCCATGTTGGGTTAAATGTCCACTGATTCCTCTGTGTAAAATCTAGAACCACGCCTGTCGCCTGCAATTCACCGAGCAATGTATTATCCCGGGTTAAACCACCGGTAAAACCTATGGTATCTTTGTCGGTCCTATAGCGCACTGACAAAGGGGCAAAGACATTCGTAAATTGTCTATCCTCTGCTCCAAAGTATCCAACGAAATCCGCAGCAATCCGGCTGCTGACATCGAGACGCTCGGTCTTTCCCGCAATCTCTGTTGCCGGAGTGACCCAGTAGCCATAGGTTCCAGCATGAGGAAACGGGGTCAAGAGCAGGTTGCTATTATAGACTCCTTTCACGCTGAGCGAGGGCGAGAGTGACCATTCTGCAGCTTCACTTTGTGATGCTATACCAGATCCCATGAGGCAGACCCACAACATGGACTGCCCCAGGCCTCTCAAGCACCGCGATCGATCGAACCATTTAACCTCATACCTCCAAGACATTTCTCACGGTACCATAACGACATCACCGCGCTGGAGGATGATGTTTTGCTCCAAGTCTTTCCCTTTCCGAAGATCTCCGTAGCGAAAGGAAATAGTTTGTTGTTCACCCCTGACTCGGCGCATGACCTTAATATCGTTTTCCGCTGCAAAAGGAGTTAATCCGCCGGCAAGGCTCAGCGCTTGCAATACGTCTGTATAGTGGCCGACGAGATACTCGCCCGGCTTGTTGACTCGCCCGACGACATACACTTTGTAACTGACGATCTTCATCACTGCGACGGACACGTTCGGATTTGGGATATATTTGGTCAGCCGCTTCACGAGGTCGCTGCGAATTTCTTCGACCGTGCAGTCCTCCGCCTGAATATCGCCGACGAGCGGAAACGAAAATACCCCGTCTGGACGGACGACAACTTCTCGCGTGAGCTGTTCGTCCTTCCACACAGACACCTGCACGACATCTTCCGGGCCTAAGCGATACTCTGGGTCACCCGGTGTTGACGCAACAGCATCGCCATAAGCAACGGACAGGCCAGCTACCATTCCCACAGCCACCATAATGGATCGGCAGACGCTTACTCGAACCGAATGAGACATGAGATACTCCTTACCCTTTGATCCGCGCTAAAGCCTGCTCCGCTTCCTGTCGCCCTTCAAATTGGTCAGCCTGTTTTAACGCCCTTGAAAGGTAGGTTCGGGCTTCAACGGCGCTGCCGGAATGAAAGAAGGCGATCCCGAGATGATAATTGAGGACGGATGCGTCAGGAAACTTGGACACGGCATACTTCAATAAACGGATGCCCTCGTCATGTTGTCCCATCTTGAATTGTACCCAACCAAGCGTATCGAGGAAGAGAGGATGCGGAACCTCTTTCTCGAAGTCTCGGCTCAATGCAAATGCCTTCTGAAGACTTTGAGGATCCCCTTTATGATCGACCAGTAAGACCGCAAGATTGTTGGCAGCGAGAACATTCTTCGAGTTCAGTCGTAACGCCCCGTCGTATGCACCAATCGCTTCGTCAATCGCCCCTTGAGTCGAATAGATTGATGCCAGGAGCATGTAGAGTTCTTCACTCTCGGCATTGACCTTTAACCCGTTCTTCACGACTAGGACTGCTTGATCCAAGTGTTTCTGGCGAAGCCATAGCCCCCCCCAATCCAGCCATGGTGTAATCCACCTTGGGTTCAGCGTGGTGGCTCGCTCAAGATGCGCATCGGCACGCACGCGGTCGCCTGCTATCATGTACACTTCACCCAATAACCCATGGGCGTACGAGTGATCTGGCTGTTTCGCGATAAGACCCTCGAGCAAGATCCTAACTTGCTTGAGATGCCCTTGAGCAACTTCCAACTTCACCAAAGAGAGAAGAGGATCTGGATCGGTCGGTGTCAAGACGGCTGCACGCTCGTAAGCCACAACGGCTCTCTCAAATCGACCTTGCGCCTGATGGAGGCGACCTTCCGCCATGTGGGCCAGCCCACTTTCTTTTGCAACCGCTTTCATTCGTTGAAGCGTGCGCTCTGCCCCAGGCCAATTCTTTGTTGCCAGATCCAACATCATCAACATATCAAGGGCCTCGACATCATCAGGGCGATGTTTCAGTAAGTCATCGAGGCGCGCACGCGCCTGCTCATAACGGCCGCTCTTGCTTTCCAACACGACAAGAGAGCGCTTGGCCTCCACTTGGTCGGGATACAAAGCAACCGCTCGTTCAAAACTTTCCTTCGCCAGATTGGTCTCACCTGTGAGCTGATAGGCCTGACCCAGCAGGTAGTACACCGTTGCCATATCGGGTTGATCGTGCAAGACAGTGCGAAAGGCCTGCACGGCGTCTTTTCCATTTCGTCTGGCTAAAGCCATTCGCCCTGAAAGAATCAAACCATCGGATGAACGTGGGTTCTCCTTCAACACCTCTTGAACCTGCCGCTCAGCGTCGGCCTGTTTTCCGGCTAACAAATCCATTTCCGCCAACTTGACCTTGGCTTCCAGGCCGACTGGTTTGTCCTTGTGTTCCTCGACCAATGCGGCATAGCGCTCGCGGGCTTTCCCTTCTTGCCCACTTGCCCTATAGAGTGACGCCAGGCCGAATTGGATTTTGCTTGAATGTGGAGTCTGCGCGACAGCATCAAGCAACACCCGTTCAGCTGAAGGCATATCCTTCCTGCTCACGAACAGCTCGGCCAGTATCAACCGACGTTGTTCGCTATCTGGCTCCAGGGCCACCGCATCGCGCAACACCGTTTCTGCTTTACCCTGTGCTGCATGCTCAACATAAAAGCGGGCTAGCCTCACACGATGATCCATAGACTTCGGCTCTATGTCGATCATCCGACGAATAATGGTCTCGACACCCGGCATATCCTTCGCCTGAGTGAGGATGACACTCAGATTATTGAGAAGGTCCAGATCCCTCGAATGGGCCTCGATCGCGCGTCTCAAGGTGGCCTCCGCTTCCCGATACCGCTGCTGCTGACCGTAGAGGGTTGCCAGCAAGATCGTGACATCAGGCTCGGTCGGGAACTGCCTCGCCAACTCCTCTGCCTGTGGAACAACGGATGGAATAGTCGCTTCGGTCACCGCCTGTGCGGCAAGCTTCAGTGCACGAGCCTGAGGTTGGCGAGAATCCTTTTTCAGCACCTTCTCCGCCGCCTCAACGACACTCTCGGTCATGCGGGCTTCGAGATAGTACTTTGCAAGAGCAATCAGCGCTTCGGCATGATCTGGGGCTAGGCGGATGGTCTCCTGATAGAGCTGAACCGCATTCCTCCAGTTTTTTTCTTTTTCCTCAACCTGCGCAAAGAGAAAGTAGGCATCCGCGTCTTGGGGGTCGACTTTCAGGACATTTCGAAGAGCGACTCGCGCCTTAGGATAGTTGGCCACCTCCATATACTCATTTGCTTTGGCCAAATACTTCGCCTTTCTTTCCTCAGGGCCACCGCACGCCGTCATTGCGACAGCGGCGAGAAGCAAGATGCCGCTGGTCACGCGCATGCAAGACATCTGTCGACTGCGGCTATGTAAACGTGGTGCGCTCATAAGGCTAGGTTATTACGTAACCAACTCCGCTACAACAAAATCCGAATTCCGAGTCCAAACAAAATCCAGAGCGACACGAGGCCGAGCTGCCGCACACGGTTGGCAAAAGCATGGAGCAGCAACTCAAACGAAAAGAAGAGCACCATAAGCTTGGCGGCGAAGATACCCAGATGCGCAATATCGGCACTCACTTCGGGAAGCAGCGGGAAGGTCACCGCCAAGAACACCATCAGATAATCAAGCGGTGTGGTTTGAAAGCGGTTCTCCTCATTGAACCGGAGACTCAAGATGACCATCACGGCAACCACGACAAAGAATGCGTTGTGGAGCATCGCAACAGCGGACATGGATCGATATCGTGACGCTTCACAGACATAAAGGAGGAAGGTCGTCCCGACATAAAGCCCACCACGAACAAAGTACGGCGCAATCCGAGGAGAGAACGAGAGGCCGAGCAACACAATCCCAAAAATGATGATCGAGAGGTACCCGACATCGGTCGGCACACTCGATGGGACAAATACCAGCGCAATGAGGAAACATGGCACCGTCACGGCCAGAAACTGCATGGGCAGATCCGTCAGCCATGGACCACTCATCACTCGCCTCACGACTACATTCGAGAGGAAATGACTACTTTGCGCCGTGATACTGGGTAGCAGTCCTCGCCCTGCTGCGATGAACAGCATCAAGACCGATCCCGCAATCGTGAGATAGAGTAGTAGGATAACCAGCTCAGACTGCCATCGTAGGATATAAGCCAAGCTCAACATGCTTGCCTGGATCACGTAGATAACGGTCACAGCCTCATAGTGCGTGAATCCAAACCGAAGCAGTTTATGGTGAATGTGCGCACGGTCGCCGACGAACGGAGAACGGCCTTCTGCCAATCGCTGTCCCGTCACGCCGAGCGTGTCCAGAAACGGCAACCCCAACAGGAAGAATGCGAGGCTGGGAGTGAACGGACCACGTGAGGAATCCGTCAACAGAACGGCCAGCACACCCATCATGAATCCCAACAATTGACTACCACCGTCCCCCATAAAGATGCGAGCCGGATAAGTGTTGTAGCGTAGAAACCCCAAAACCCCACCCAGAAACGGGACCGTCAACAACAAGACGGTCGAATCATTGGAGAGATAGGCCAGATAAGCGATCCCAGATAGGGTCAAGAACGACAGACCACCAGCCAACCCATCCAATCCATCCGTCAGATTGACAGCGTTGGATACACTGACAAGAAACAGAAGGGTGACACACATCCCGGCCCATGCCGGCAGCTCCACATCAGGAAGAAACGGAAGAGTGGTAAACCAGATATCCCCGCCCAACACAACGGCAAGGGCGGCGAACAGCTGGCCAACGAGTTTGCTTCGATACCCAAGATCGACACGGTCGTCCCAGACCCCGAACCCCACAATGATCACACTACCCAGCAAAACCGATAGCGTGACCGCATCTTTTTCACCCCACCAGGCAATCGATGCGCAGGCGCCAACGGCAAAAGCAATCCCGCCAATCCGTGGAACCGGATGTTCGTGAATTTTCCGACCCCCAGGTTGATCCATGATCTGCCACCGCTTGGCCATGAGCCGCAACAGGGGGATCAGCGCCATACACACAAGTAGGGCGATCATCGAACTAAATAACAGCTCGTTCACCATAGATGAGCTCTTAACGACTAATTCACAGCGGTTCAGTCCGGCACAAACTTCGTCAGTTCCTGCCCGGCTGCAACAGCAAATTTCTGAAGACGCTGGTCAACTGTGGACTCGGATTCCCCCGGACCAATCAACGAGGCCAATCTCACAAGGGCTCCATCGGTCCGTTGTCGAGACAAAGCATCCCACAGCAAGTAGACCTTGACCAGGTATTCGCTTGTGAGATGACGCTCGCGCTGCTTAAACCAGTACAAGACGATTTGCTTCTGGCCCCCATTCTGAATGACCGCCCGATTGACTCTGAGCGGCTGCATCCCTCCCTGCGGCATCGGCAGCTCCCTTTGCGTCAGGGACGTGATCTCCCATCCTCCACCTGGCAGACAGCTTTGAGGCGAATGCGCCGATTGCCCCTTCCGTTGCGATCGGTAATAGGCAGCATAGAAATTCACCGGCGGTTCCTTGTCGGATCGGTAGTCGGCCAGGACATAATCGTCGAAACGCAATGCATCGATGTATTGTGGCTCAAGGGGAAAGGGACTTCCTTGCCAGCCATCGATCAGCATTGGAAAATCGACGAATGCCGTTCGCGGAGGAACCATTTCTTCACGAGCCACAACCATGGTCGAGAAAAGAGTAAACGGCGCGAGCAAGGCTACACTACACAGATAGGCCCGCCCCGAACCCGATTGGATTCGGCATGGGACTATGTTCACGGTCGGATGGGCACTCTCTTCCGATTGATCTCTCCAGGTGAATCGGCCAAAGACAGACCCTTGCGACTTCATCTCCCCTATTCTTGCTAGGAGCGCCATCTCTGCGATCAGCAACCCGAAACTCACCATAAAAATGACCCCTCCCTCGAAGAGATGATAAAAGCCATCAGCGGCAGCTTTCCCATAAAACTCCACCAACACTCCGATCATGCCGATGCGCATACCGTTCAGCACGATCGAGATTGGAATCGAGGAGAGTACGAGCACCACTCGTTTCCACATCCTGTCTTTAAACAGGTACGCGCAGATCAGCGCGAGGGAAGCGAGCGGAAGCAGGTATCGAATCCCACTACAGGCTTCGACCACTTGAAGCTGCACCGGCCCCAGATCGATGACATTGCCTTCGCGAAATGCCACCACACCGACAAGCTGCAGGCAACCGACTCCAAGCGAGGAGGACCACAGTTGAAGTTGGCTCGACAGACTCGCATTGATAAACGTCGGGAGAGGGATAGCGGTCAGGAGATAGCCGAGAGGAAACGCGATGGTTTTCGCCCCGCGAATCCCGAGCAGTGTGATGGTCAAGCCGACGATCACCATCCATAACGAGAAATGAAGAACGATAAACAGCGTGGAGAATTCCCCAACCACATAGAGCATGAGCCCCAGGGCAATGACCGCAAGACCCACCCATGACTTCTCCCCCGAAACCTGGCTGAGGCGGCGCCGGGACTGCCAAGTCAAATACCCACTGATGAGCGGCACAAACATTCCGTGACTGTAATCCTCGGTGCCCAACCAGCGGCTGAACAAAAAGACAAGGCTGTCCGCATACATGTAGCCCAATAGCGCCACGGCCAGGGCTGAGGTGAAGATGAGATAGCGGTTGCCAGCCATACGACAGCGTCACTCACATGATGATAAGGAATGAATCAAACGAGCTACATCGGTCCGGAAGAGCTGGGCGAACGCTGATTATCTATGGCAACCAGCGATCTGTCGATTGATTTTGAAGAAAGAACGGGCTTGATACCGCATGATGGGTATCAAGCCCCAGTCGTCACAAACGAGGTTCGTGATTAAGCCTTGGCCCCGCGGAGATTTCTTAAACATCCCGTACTCAGGCCGACCAACGGAATAAGGCCCGCACCGAACAGAAGAATTGCTGCCGGCAACGGCACGGCCGTCAGGCTGGTTATCGATCCACGCAACGCGACTGGATCCCCATTGCCATCTTCTCAAGCATGAGTCGCCATCTCGCTGCGCTCACCGTGGCCAAGCTGGACCGATCTTGTAGGTTGGTGTTAGTAAACAACCCATCCCCGTCAAAGCGAAGATCAAACCGAAACGGACTGAAGTCAGCAACCTGAGGTCCTGTGGCAGCAGTCACCATAGCCCAACGATCGCCCAGCAACCCACCACCAAGGTTGATATTCTTCGAAATGGTTACCGCATTCGCGCCGGGAGCCAAGAAAGAGGTATAGCTATCGGTGCCACTACCGATCGTCACGTTCATGCCGGTAACCACGCTCTTGTATGAGGTAAGCTCGAAAAAGTGGACGCCTTCAACCTACAATCTGAGGTCTGGAGGTGTGAGATGGAACGGGTTTCCGCGACAGCAGTATACGAAGGCCGGGAAC
>SWDG01000023.1:35622-92061 GCA_005116965.1 Nitrospira sp.
ACGGGTTGTCGCTCATGATGGGAGGATGGGATGATCTGGCGCACTGGGAACGGCGTCACTGCATCGCCTTCGTCCTCTCAGGGCTCGTCATGACAGGCGCCATCCCCTCCTCACCGCTGTTCGCTCAAATAGCCACTCCTCCCATTTTTGATCCGACTCTGCGATCCGGTGAGCCTCCTTCCCCGCTGAAGAAGGAATTCACCCCTCCCGCCATGTCTCCACCGAGCCCCGTGCTACCACCGGTGCCACCGACCCCACCGGAGGACGGTGCACAGCAACAGCTCGGCCAGATACAAGTATTCGTCAAGTCCATAGTGGTGACGGGGAATACCGTGTTCTCCAGTGCGGAGATCGCCGCAGTCGCCACACCCTATGAGAACCGCACTTTGACCACCGAGGATTTGGAACGGCTACGGCTCGCGCTCACATTCCTGTACGTCAACAACGGCTATATCACGTCCGGTGCCGTCATCCCTGATCAAGACGTGAAAGACGGGGTGATTCAGTTCCAGATCATCGAGGGGGCCCTGTCACGAATCGACGTGGAAGGGACCAACTGGTTTCGGCGCGGCTATGTGAGCGACCGCATTGCTCTCGGCGCGCGCCCTCCGCTGCGGATGGAACCGCTCCAAACGCGGTTGCAACTACTCCAACAAGATCCCCGCATTGAACGGATCAATGCTGAGCTGCGTCCCGGCGACCAGCGTGGCCAAAGCATCCTGAATGTCAAAGTCAAAGAACAGAGTCCTTGGAAGATGTGGTTGGAGTTCAGCAACCATCAGACGCCGGTGGTCGGAGCCGAGCGAGGGTTGATGACGGCCGCCCATCAGAATGTGACCGGTCATGGAGATCCCCTCACCGTCACGTATGGAGGCTCGCGCGGAGTCCATCCGATTATTGATGTGGCCTATACGCTCCCGCTCAACCGCTACGACACGACCTTCACTGCCCACTATCGCCGGAACGACTTTGTCGTCGTCGATAACCAGTTTGACTTCCTGAATTTGAAATCTAATTCGGAAATCATTGGTTTCACGCTTCGACATCCCGTCTATCGAACCTTGTCCGACGAAGTCGCCATTGCCATCACGGGCGAACATCTGTTTAATAAGATCACGTCGGCGCTCGATAGCGGCGGTCAAACCCAATTCCTTATCCCAGGCTCATCGAGTACAGGAATCAGTTCTGTCAGTGCTTTGCGCTTCATTCAGGAGTATGTGCATCGCACCCCGACCACGGTCATTGCCGCACGGTCTAGATTTTCTGTTGGACTGGACGTCCTGAATGCCACAACCAATGCCGGCTCCCTGCCCGATGGACGCTTCTTTTCCTGGCTGGGACAACTCCAGGGCGTCCGGCGTTTCGACGAGTGGTGGGGCATGCAGCTACTGGGACAGATGAATCTCCAGATTGCCAACGATCGTCTCTTTCCGCTTGAGCAGATTCCCCTTGGAGGACGGTTTAGTGTCCGTGGATATCGTGAGAACACATTGATCCGCGACAACGGCTTTATCTTCTCCGTCGAATCACGGTTTCCGATACTCCGCTATGCCAGTGGCGAACCGCTCTTGCAGTTTGCTCAATTTGTGGACGTCGGTCGAGCCTGGCAAGCCAAAGGCGAAACTCCAGATCCCCAAACCTTGGCGAGTGTCGGACTGGGATTGCGTTGGGCTGTCTTACCAAGAGATCGAGCGAGGTTTGAACTCTATTGGGGGGTGCCGCTCAATCACGTGACCCATTCGACCGGCAATCTCCAAGACCATGGCATCCATCTGCAAGTCATCGTTCAGGCCTTGTAGGCGTGAGAGACACTATGCGGGCACTCACTCGACCATGTGCGCTGTTCATCACCCAGGGAACTCGTTTTTTTCTACTGGTGACGGTGTTGCTCTTCACTGCCACACAATCGCAATCCCATGAAACATCTTCTCCTGCCGGCCTAGCCATGAAAGAAGGTGCCCACGCTTTTGAGCGCGGAGCATTCGGTGAAGCGTTGTCTCATTGGAAACAGGCCGGGGAGCTCTACAAGGGTTCCGGAAATGCCCCGGCACAGGTCGAGGCCCTGGTCCTCTCGGCTCAGGCCTCCATGGGTTTGGGACAATCCAAACAAGCACTCCAGTCGCTGGAGCTCGCGCTTGCGCTCGTACAGAAGAGTGGTGATCCGCTCATCGAAGCTCCCATCCTTGGGCATCTGGGACGGATCTACTTGGCCCTACGGCAACTTCCCGAGGCGTCGGAATACCTCCAGCAAGCGGCCGACATCGCACACAAGCAGAAGGCCTCGCCGCTCATGGCAACCACACTGAATGATCTTGGTATTCTTTCCGCATTAAAACAGCAGGACAAGAACGCACTGGATGCATTTCAGGAGAGCGTGTCTCACGCACAGAGCGCTGGACTCCTCCTGCTCGCAGCAACAACCCGCACAAACGCCGCTCGAGTCCTGCTGCGACTCGGCCAACCAGCCAACAGTCGCGTCGCCCTCGACGACGCGCTTGATCACTTACAGGACTTACCCCCATCTCGTGATCACTCACTCGGCTTGATCGGCATCGCGCTAGCCTACCAACGCCTCACCCCTCAGCTACCACAAGCTCATGACCCGCTCGTGCTGCGAACCGCAGGTGTGCTCCAGGAAGCGGCTACCTTCGCTGAGCAACAGGGCGACAAGAGGACGCTCTCCTATGCCCTCGGATATCTTGGACATCTCTATGAAACAGAATTTCGCATGGACGAGGCGTTGCAGCTCACCAGGCGGGCCCTGTTCGCCGCGCAAGCCGTGGATGCCCCCGAGTCACTCTATCGTTGGCAATGGCAGTTAGGGCGTCAGCTGGCCGCGACGGGTCAGCTGGATCAGGCCATCGCCTCATACCGGCAAGCAGCCGTGACGCTTCAACCAATTCGCGTTGAACTCGCACAAGCCTCTGTTGAAGATCCGACAGTCGGCCAAGACACCGTGAAGCCTCTGTTCTTTGAGCTGGCCGACCTCTTGCTCCAGCGAGCCTCTCTGACGGAAGACGCCAAAGCAGCCGAAGGGTATTTGCTTTCCGCTCGTGATGCGATCGAGGCGTACAAAACAGCTGAGCTGCGAGACTATTTCAAAGATGACTGTGTCGATGCCGTGCGGTCCAGGCTGACCACATTCGATCGGTTGTCCCCGGACACCGCCGTGATCTATCCCATTATGTTCAGTTCACGGCTGGAACTACTCATGAGCCTTCCGTCCGGTCTGAAGCGGATCTCAGTGCCCGTGACTGCTGAGCGCTTGACACAGGTAATCCGCGAATTTCGCCGCCTGATTGAAAAACGTACGACCCGTGAATATGTGCCTCATGCACAACAGTTGTACGACTGGCTCATCCGCCCGCTCGAAACTGACCTCTCACGGTTGAACATCACCACGTTGGTCTTCGTGCCGGATAGCGCCCTTCGGACCATCCCACTGGCTGCGCTCCACGATGGTTCATCGTTTCTGATCAACAAGTTCGCCCTCGCCATGACACCCGGCTTGACGTTGACCGACCCACGACCGCTGAACCGCGACAAGCTCCGGTTTCTCACAGCGGGCCTTACCAAATCGGTCCAAGGATTTCCCCCTCTTCCCTACGTCGCAGACGAGGTCGAATCCATCCAACGGCTCTACAAGAGCGACCAACTGCTCAACAACGCCTTTCAAGCCTCCAGACTGGAACGGGAATTGCGTGAAGGACGGTATGGAGGACTGCATATCGCCACGCACGGCAGGTTCTCGACTGAGGTGAACGATTCGTTTCTCCTGACCTTCGATGGGAAACTGACGATGCAGACTCTCGACCAACTGATCGGCCTCTTTCGGTTCCGGCAAGAGCCACTGGAGCTGTTGACCTTGAGCGCCTGCCAAACCGGTGTCGGCGATGACCGTGCCGCGCTTGGCCTGGCCGGTGTCGCGCTGAAGGCCGGAGCCCGCAGCGCCTTGGCCACCCTCTGGTTCATCAATGACGAAGCATCGGCAACACTGATCTCTGAATTTTATCGACAGCTGCGTAATCCCGCTCTCTCAAAAGCCGTGGCGCTCCAACGTGCGCAGCTGAAGCTGTTGAGCGACAGGATTTATGAACATCCAGCCTACTGGTCGCCATTTCTGTTGCTCAATAATTGGCTGTGAAAGGAGAATCACCGTGACGCGTGTATTGATCATAGGGTTGAGTCTTTCCCTGACCATCGCGGAAGTTTCCCTCCTCGACGCCGCAGATGCGCCGACAGCGGCGACGGCCGGTCAACAGGATGACCAGCTGCCTCTCATTTACACACTGCCCAAGAAACTGACTCCTCGCGCGCGAGTCGGAGGCACATTGCGGGGGACTGAGGGCCATGAGCCAGAACTTGTTGCGTTGGTACCTGACCACGTAGGCCTGACTGTTAGACAAACACCCACACTCAATTGGTATCTCTCAAAACCAACAGCCTATCCCTTACGATTTACACTCAATGACACCCAGAAAATTGCCCCCCTCTATGAAGGCCCCCTTCCTACTCCCATGAAAGCAGGGGTCCAATCGATTGATCTCAAGACTCTAGGACTCACGCTTGAACCGAACGTCCAATACCGCTGGTTCGTATCGGCCAGGCGCAACACGGAGTCCTACTCGGAAGATATCGTCGCTGGTGGGATGATCGAGCGATGCGAATTCAGCGAATGCTTGACGATCACCTCAGTGAACCTGACTTGCGACCGGGAGAGCGTGCGCACCAATGCCCTCATCGGGTTCTGGTACGATGCGATGGGCTGTGTCTGTTCGTTGATTGAAAAAGAACCAGCAGACCCGTCGCTTCGGAGGCTGCGCGCGGCCCTCCTGAGGCAAGTTGGCCTCAACGGCGTAGCGGACTGGGATCTCAGATCCATTCAGGCCACGAGTAAATAGAGCTTCACACGCAACTCCTCGTGTATGTGTTCATGAGGAATATATTGTGTGGCTCTCGGCATCGCTATCTCCGCTCCAATCAGACGACACCATTGTCACCCTGGGTTCGCTCCAATCACCTGAATCATATTTGATTCAGGTTGAATCTCTTTAGATACACCCCAATAGGAGATTTTTCTTCGAGACCGACAAGGTCCGCATATCAACTGCCTCCTCAAAAGACATCGGTAGCTGATGCAACTACCTATCTGAATCCTACAATAGCCATGGTACAGAGCTTGCTGTATCACAATCGTACACATTCCATCCGTGGTACTCGTTCTCACTGAACGGATGCAAAGGTGCGTTGATGGTTCGTGACTTGCAGTTGCATCGACCCCGAACAGGACCACCGATAGCTGAGTCATGACATGGTCAACCTGCAGTAAACGCATTGTACGGAAGTCACTCACCGCTCTATGTCACAGCCGCTACCACATCATCCATCGGCTGAGACGAGAAAGGCATAACCAGAAACATCCTTACCATGTTGAAGCTCGCCGGCAATCAGCAGCATATCCACGTGGCGCCCGGAGGAGTCCTCTGTCCCGCTTACCCACTGCTAAACCTCCTCCCATCTCCACAGTGTGATGAGGTTCGCGATCTCCACGCTGTCGACATTCCCATGTCCACACTCATGAAGCCTGGATGTGGGCAAGACCATCGAGGAGCCTCCTTCAGAGCTTGTAGCAGTTGGCGCCGAGAGTGACGTGGCACACGATCAACACACTCTTTCCATTGTTGGCCTGGCACTCGTTGCAATCGTCATTTCAGCGGCTGTGCCCAGAACCACTCTGGCAGAAGAACAGAAGAGCGCAGTAGATCAGTCGCTTAACCACGGCATCCCCGACGAACTCCAACTTCTCAAAGAAGAAGAAACAGTCAGCATAGCGTCGCGCTACGAGCAGCCGATCTCTCAAGCGCCGTCGAACGTCTATGTTATCACCGACGAAGACATCCGCCATTCCGGCGCGACAGACCTGCCGACGGTGCTCCGCCGCATTCCTGGCATGGAAATCATTCAGATGAGCGGTGCTGATTTCAACGTAAGCGTCCGAGGGAACAATCAGCTTCAACCGAACAAGATACTCGTCATGATCGATGGACGGTCCATCTACAACGACGCACAAGGGTTCGTGCATTGGAAGATGCTCCCGATCACCTTGCCAGAAATCAAACGTATCGAAGTCCTAAAAGGGCCGGCCTCTGCGACGTATGGGTTCAATGCTTTTGATGGCGTCGTCAACATCATCACCAAGTCTCCCAACGAGATCAAAGGCACGACGATTCAGTTCGGTGGAGGCGAACTGGGCACCATTTCAAGCGCTGCCATTCATGCCGGATTGCACGGGAAATTCGGGTATCGGTTTTCGATCGGGCATGATCAGAACCAACAGTGGCGCAATCGCGATGCTCTAGCATTTCGCGCCGAGAAGTTTTCCGCCAATACCACCTATGCCTTGAGCGAGAATTCCAAGGTCACGTTCGTCGGCGGGTTGATCGATTCAAAACGTTTTGACGGAACCTTCTATGAGTCGAGCCTGTCGAATGCCAAGCCATCACAAGCCCATGCAGGGATTACCTATGAACGCCCCGATTTCTTACTCCGAGCGTACTGGATGGAGGCTCGTAATGATGCAGTCATCCACTCACACCCTCTTCTTAACAATCTCTTCATAATCACGGATCCTTCGGGCAACTCGCAGGCGCACTTCACATTGCAGACCTACAATGTGGAACTCCAACATACGTTCACGCTTGGCCAATCCTTCCGCACAATCTATGGCGCCAATTACCGGCACAACACCCTTTCGAGCAACTTCCTCGACAGATTTTCACATGAAGATCGTCTGGGGTTTTTTGTGCAACAGGAATGGACACCCCTACGCCCTGTGACCTTTGTAGCAGGGGTTCGCTACGACCTGAACACCTTCATTCATGCCACCGTTAGTCCACGCCTTGCAGTATTGTTACGACTAGCTGACGATCACACGATTCGAGCCTCTCTTTCAGTCGGCTACCGTCCCCCAACGCTGCTTGAAACTCATGCCCAACAACTCTCTCAAATCGTATTCGATCCACCTGGTACTCCATCCACCAAAATACAGGGCAACCCAAACATGATCCCTGAGCAGCTTATCTCTTACGAAATCGGATACCAAGGCTGGTTCCTTAAACATCGCCTGCGAACTCGTGTCGATGCTTTCTATAACCTCGTGAGGGATCTTCAGGATCCGTTTTTTACCAGCAACACACGGACCCTCACCTTTGCCAATCGAGCCGGCAAGGCGAGCCTCTATGGAGTCGAAGCAGGTTTCGAACTGCTCCTCACCTCCTGGCTCCAAGCATTTGGAAACCTATCTTACGTAAAGGCCGACGATAAATTCGGCGGAAATGCTGAGCGGGTTGCTCCCCGATACAAAGCCAATGCTGGGTTGCGCGCTGACTTTGAGAACGGCATCCATGGCGAGGTGCTGGTCCACTATGTGGACAAAACCAATTATCCCTTTGACCCAGACTTTCGGCTTGCTCCGCTGTTTGGCAATGCATCCCCTAGCAGACGGTTGGACAGCTATACTCTCCTGAATCTCCGATGCGCATATAAGTTTTGGCAGCAAAAGTCTGATGGAGGGTATATGCGGGACGCCGAAGTAGCGGTTTCCGCCTTTAACTCGTTGAACGACAAACACAGGGAACATCCCTTAGGAGATCTAATCGGCAACCGCGTCATGGGTTGGCTCACAGTCCGGTATTAGCGACGATCGGGAAATATGATACTGTTCACACAGTTTTACAACTCACAACTATTTTGCGGCGCAGAGTTCCTACGTACTCTTTAAACGACCATCATGATCGCTCACACCACCAAAGGTGGAAAGAAGCCCCTTACACGATCTTCACGCGCCTGCTTGATGTCTCTTGTGCTTATCGCTTTTTCCTGCTTCTTCTCCGAGCTAGTTCACGCAACCGGTCCTGAAATCGCCATTCTCAGATCATCCGACCTAAAGGCCTATAATGAGGCCGTCGAAGGATTCAAGGCGACAGCGCCAGGCGATGCAACCTATATCGAATATGATCTGCGCGGTGATCTCGAGCGGGGGAAACACCTTGCTAGGAAGATTCGCGCGACGAACTCTTCTCTCGTGGTCGCGGTCGGCCTGAAGGCGGCGCTGGCGGCGAAATTAGAGATCGTGGATATCCCGATTCTCTATATGATGATTCTCGACCCCATAAAATATCAGCTCACTGCCGCCAATATGACCGGCGTCCTCCTGGATATTCCGGCGGACCGACAGTTCAAAGTCATACGTACATTCCTGCCCACCCTGCATCGGATCGGCGTGATGTACGATCAGGACAAGACAGCGGCCAAGCTGAAGGAGGTGGAATCGCGAGCAGTCACCCATAATTTTCAATTGCGTGTTTTTCCGGTCGATAATGACAAAGAGGTTCCGCAACAACTCCGGTCGCTCTTGTCAGAGTCGGAAGCCTTATGGCTCATTCCTGACTCAACCGTGCTGACGGATGAATCGATCCGCTTTATTCTCGAATCGGCACTGGCCAAACATGTTCCCGTCGTCGGCTTTTCATCAGAGTTTACGCGCCTCGGCGCGCTGCTCAGCATGTCCATCGATTACGGTGAAATCGGTCGTGAAACTGGGCTCTTGGCCAAGCGCATCGTGAATGGCGAACAACAGTTGCCACTCAAGCCAATCTCTGTTCAACGGATTAGAATTACGGTGAATCAGAAGACGGCGCGGTATTTGGGCGTCACCATTCCAAAAGAGCTCGACAGCCTTATCGATGAGACCTATTGAATGGACCAGTCCACGCGCAACATAACGCTTAAGGAGAGGCCAACTTCAGAATCAAGGCCGACCGGTCGGTTCTTCGGTCTCCGCATGAAGTTTGTGGTCCTGTTCAGCTTGATTCTCATCATAACCTGCTCATCCTTGAGCTGGTATTTCATAGAATCCAGGCGCCACGCGATGACAGACAGCCTGGAAGAACTAGGAACGATCTTGTTGACGAACACCGTACGCAATGAACACTTCCGTATTGCCGGGATTGTGCTTGAAGATCGCGTCACGCTTGATCAATTTGTACAAAGCCTCATGGCCATCGATCACATCGTCTATGTGATCATCACCACAGCCGATGGCCGCATTCTGGACCAGCAGAGCAAACGAACGCAGAAACCGTCCAATAGATCCCTTCAACCAGCTCCACAGCCGGTCTATCCCAATGATCGAATCTCAGAATCACTGCTGCAGGCTCCACTGACGACTCCGCTCATGACCCAGCTCATATTTTCCTCAGAGCAGACGCTCACCCCTCAAGACGAATCCTCAGACTGGCTTCTGCCCTTTCTCCTGAGAGAGGAAACTCTCTACGACTTCGCCATGCCCGTCCTCCGTGGATCTGTGACAGAGACTGCCATGCCTCAGCTCTCAGTCGAAGTGGAAGAGAACCGTGTCCCTCTACCGATGAAACACTCTCCGGTCGTCGGCCTCGTGCGGATCGGAATTACGGATGCACAGGCCAAAAAAGCCTTACTGGAAGTCGTGCATAATGTGTCGCTTCTCACGATACTCATTATCACGGCAGGCCTCTTCAGTGCGTTGCTGCTCACGTCGCGCATTACGACGCCTCTCCGAATCCTCGCCAACTCGGCTCGTCAACTCGCCAAAGGGAATGATCCACCGGCGGCTCTTCTTGCATCCACTCACGATGAGGTTGGTGAGCTGACCGATATGTTCAATGTGATGACGCAGTCCTTACATGATCGCAATCAAGCCATCACGATGAATATCAAAACGATCCGGCGACAGGTCATACACTTGACCACGGTGCATCAGGCCAGCACCGCGATCGCGAGCGCCAATATGCTCGACATGGACCTCCTGCTCGACTCAGTGCTCCAATTACTCGTCGAGAATCTTGGCTTTTCACGGATGGCAGTTTTGCTTAATCATCCGGAGCGGAACGCTACCTCCTTCGCCAAGATCATTGGAGTCCCAAAAGAGCTTGCAGAAGCAGCATGTCGCTTCGACATACCCATCGTCAGCGGCACTGTCGGAGCAGATATAGTCACTGAGCGCAAGCCATTACTGATCCATGACATCGAAAGCGTTGCTCATCGCATGTACCAACCAACGCTCGAACTGATGCGCCGCTGCGGCGTACAATCATTCGTAGCCGTTCCGCTACAAAGCCATGGCAAGGTCTTAGGCTACGTCGGTGGAGATCGAGGTTTGCAGCGATGTACCCAGGATGACCTTGATATTTTGCTCACGATCGCCGGCCATGTGGCGGCTGCCATCGACAATGCCAAGGCCTACTCTGATCTAGCGGAGCTCACGCAGCATCTGGAAGAGCGTATCGAGCAACGGACCGACGAGCTGTCGCGCGCCAACACACAGCTCCAGGAACATGATCGGCACCGAACGACGTTTCTCTCCGTCGTCTCACACGAGCTGCGAACGCCTATGACGGCGATTCGAAGTTTTGCAGAAAATATGTTGGACGGCGTAACGGGGCCACTGACCGAACTGCAATATACCTATCTCACACGTATCCAACACAATGTCGCCCGCCTTGGGAGAATCATCGTGCAACTGCTCGATTGGTCGCGTCTCGATACCGAAAGCGTCCAGCTTCGTTTGGAGGAAGTCTGCATCCACCAGATCGCAACCATCACAGCTGACAGCTTACAGATGGTGGCCGGAGAGAAAGCCGTAACCCTTACCGTGGCATCGGCCGAGTCGCTTCCACCGGTCCAAGGCGATCGCGACAAATTGGAACAAATTCTGTGGAACCTCATCGGGAATGCGATTAAATTCACCCCGGCTGGCGGTCGTGTGACGGTGGAGTGTTGCGTGTCGCCACAGGGCTTCGTACAGACGTGTATTGCCGACTCCGGCTGCGGGATCGAACCGTCCCACTTGCCGAACATTTTCGAGGAGTTTTCCAGAGTACCGTCAGCTATGCCCACGTCACAGGGTGCACAACTTGGCCTCTGTATTACAAAGACGCTCGTCACCTTGCATCGCGGACAGATCTGGGCAGAGAGTCAACCGGCGGTCGGATCACGCTTTTATTTCACGCTCCCACTCGCTGGGTCACAGGATGAACAGAGCTAAACAACCTAACGAGCCAGTGGCATCCCAGTCGTGTGCGAGCCCAACGTTGTCTATTTTGAAAGGAGCGACAGACGATGCGCGCTAAAATTCTTGTTGTCGACGACGACCCCGATATCCTCCTGAGCTTGCAGAATCGCGTCAGTTTTATGGGACACGAGCCCCTGACTGCGACGAACGGCAAGGATGCCTTGCGCTTGATTGGGGAAGAGGAACCAGATCTTGTCCTGCTGGACTTGAAAATTCCAGAGATTGCCGGGCTTGACGTGTTAAGGCAGGTCCGTACGGCATCAGTTCCGAGCGAACCAACAGACGAGGAGACAGCTCAGACATCACCCTATACGACCCCACTGATCGTCATACTCACTGCCTATGGAACCATCGAACTGGCTGTACAAGCCATGCAACTCGGCGCCTTTGACTTTGTGCCGAAGCCATTCACCTCGGACCACCTCACCGTCGTCATCAACAAGGCCTTGGCCACTGTCGCCCTCCACCGCCACGTCGATTCGCTCCGCAAGGAGGTCGATGATCAGTTCGAACCAATCGTCTCGACCAGCAAGAAAATGAGCGAACAACTGGCCGTGGCCAAACAGGCAGCACCTTCCTCCGTGACTGTCTTGTTGCTCGGCGAAACGGGGACGGGGAAAGAAGTCGTCGCCCGCGCCATTCATCGGTGGAGCCCTCGCTCCACGAAACCGTTTATTGCCGTGAATTGCGCTGCGTTCCCTGAGAACCTATTAGAAAATGAGCTTTTTGGCCACGAGAAAGGCGCGTTCACCGGAGCCATCAAGCGGGAACCTGGAAAAATCGAGATCGCCGAGGGAGGCACGCTGTTTCTTGATGAGATCGGCGACATGCCGCTCACCATGCAAAGCCATCTCTTGCGAGTCCTGCAAGATCGGACATTCTACCGTGTCGGGGGAACGCAAGAAGTACGGGCCAATCTGCGTTTTCTCGCCGCCACGAATAAAGATCTAAAACAGGCGATTCATCAAGGCACGTTCCGCGAAGACTTGTACTTTCGCCTGGCCGTAATTCCCCTCGCCCTGCCGCCGCTCCGTGAACGGATGGAAGATCTTTCTGCGCTGATCCACCATTTCCTCAACCGGCCCAGTCATGTGGGTCCGTGCAAACGCCTGACGCTCAGCGATGCCGCGTTCCAGGCGCTGCATCAGTACTCCTGGCCAGGCAACGTGCGCGAACTAGAAAACGTCCTCACTCGTGCCTTGATCTTATGCCCCTGCGACACGATCGAACCGGAACACCTCGCATTGACCGCTGCAACGACGTCAACAATCGCCACATCCCCAGTGAATCAGGAGCCTACTTCTGACATACTATTTTTCTCCTATCATAAGAGTATGGACGCATATGGCCAGAAACTCATTGAGGCGGCCTTGAATCGGAACGGGTGGAATCAGACAAAGGCGGCAGCCGAACTCGGTCTGCAACGAACATACTTGACCAAATTGCTCCGGCAGAAGCAGATTCCAGGCAAGCCCCCTGCTGATCCCTCAGACTGAAAGAACGATACTCCTACAAAAGTTTCATCTCGCCGTTCGATTTCTCACGACATCAGTGACCGCCGTTTCCCCACGTCCGCATCTAATTTGATCCAGCCTTGAATTCATTCAGATTCAGGTACACGCCACCACAGCATGGGCCTCCTTGTGCAAGTGCTGAAAATATCAGGAGTAAGATGCCCGTCACGCGTGGCCTAAGAAATGCTAAGTCCTTGGCATGAAGAAATAATCACCATGGAACTCGGACTTCATAATTGACACACCTCGACCTCCATGTGAACAAATCACGATGGAGAATAGAAAGGACGGGTATGAATATGCTGAGTGATGAGATGACTATGTTAACGATTTCAGGCGCGATATGTTTCGCAGTGACGATGTTGGCAATGCTCATGCGAAAGACATGACTCAATCTTGTGCGGCGCAGCTTACGACGAAAGGAGGTGAAAGGTGATGATGATGTTGATGCTGTTGAACATTGGAGTGCTGGTGATCGGTGCGGTGTTCCTCATGTATGGCGCGCTTGGCCCTGACCGCAAGTAATCATCATGGTGAAGCGACTGGTTTTGATCCCGCACCAAAGAAGTTTTCATCGTGAGAAATTGGTCTGGATGCGAGCCGGGATGAGGGTGCTCACCACTCCGGCTCGCATCGAACAGGTCAAACACTGACACGAATCCGTCCAATTTCGCTGGGGAGTCCTGCTTCGCAATCTGTGGGATCGATTCTCAATGCGTCAAAATCGGTCTTACCCATCAGCTACATTCGTTTTCCATTCGAGCAAGCCTGGTTTGGAAAGAGAAGATCGGACTATCTGAATGGTATTTTCCGCGCATCAACCACGATGACACGATGGTTGGCGCGCTACCCACACGAAGCGCGGTTTGGTCGGGGCGAGAGGATTTGAACCTCCGACATCCTGCTCCCAAAGCAGGCGCGCTACCGGGCTGCGCTACGCCCCGACAAGCTCTTCGCTTTCACAACACTTAGAACAACAGCACCACCAGCTACAGGTCCTTATATACAGGAATGTTCCGATTGGTGTCCAGGCAACGCCTACAATTGGACCATGTGCCAGCACCACGCGGCTCAGAGCGTTCCAGCGGCTAATGGTCGAAGCATGTCGGCCATTGCTCGAAATGCCTTGGCCCGATGGCTGATACGGTTTTTTTCTTCAGCCGTCAATTCAGCCAACGTACGACCAAGCTCCGGGACGAAGAACACGGGGTCGTACCCAAACCCTTGCATACCAACCGACTCTTCAGCAATAACACCAGCAAGCGTGCCAGTAGTTACTCGCGTCTCTCCTCCCGGCATCGCCAAGGCAGCGACTGTTACAAACCGGGCAGTCCGCCTGGCCTGCGGCACGCCAACCAGTTCCTTGATCAGCTTCCTACAGTTGTCTTCGTATGTGGCGCCTTCTCCTGCATATCGGGCCGCAAAGGCACCTGGCCGTCCATCCAACGCATCAACTTCGAGTCCTGTATCATCCGCAACCGACAGAAGGCCTGTCACAGCAGCGATCTCTCGTGCCTTTTTTCGTGCGTTCGCTTCACAGGTTTCACCGTCTTCTTCGACTTCCGGTGCGGTCGGGAAATCGGACAGGGTACGGATGCGAATGCCAAGATCTCCAAGAAGAGCCGCGAGCTCCCTGACTTTGTCAGAATTTCTGGTCGCGAGGAGGATCTCTTGGATCGGGCTCTTAGTCGAGTGCACCGATCAGCTCTTTCTGAATGGCGGTTAAGCGTTGGATGGCCTCCCAGCCGAAATTCAGAAACTCATCCATATCTTGCTTCGCGAATGGTGTACGTTCCGCCGTACCCTGTACCTCAACATACCGGCCACGACCAGTCATCACGAGGTTCATATCCACTTCCGCCATGGAATCTTCGGTATAGGCCAGATCCACCATCACTTCTCCGCCAACTTTTCCGACGCTGATGGCCGCCAAGTAATCAGTCAGGGGAATCTTCTTTAAGAGATCTCTCTTTTTCAGCACGGCGCAGGCATCCGCCAAAGCGATAAAGGCACCGGTGATGGATGCAGTTCTGGTCCCCCCATCCGCTTGGATCACATCACAGTCGATCCAAATGGACCGCTCACCCAATTTCGACATATCTGTCACCGACCGCAGTGCACGTCCGACGAGGCGCTGAATCTCCAGAGTCCGACCGCCTTGCTTTCCCTTGACCGCCTCTCGTGGCGATCGCTCATGAGTGGCACGCGGCAACATGGCATATTCGGCTGTCACCCATCCAGTCCCCTTGCCTTTGAGAAAAGGCGGCACCTTTTCTTCAACAGACGCCGTGCAAATAACCTTTGTGTCTCCCATTTCGATCAGAACAGCACCTTCGGCATGTTTGGTAAAGTTGCGGGTCACTTTCACCGGGCGAACCTGATCTCGGCGACGCCCATCGAAACGGACCAACCCTGAAATTGCGCTCATTCGTAGGCCCCTTCCTCAAGAGTAAGTTTGGAATTATAGTGAAGGCCCTAAGAAATCGCAAACCGATCGGCCGTCCAAGCATCGCCAGCGGTAGGAGGCGGTCAGATTCTCCCTACGTCTCCTAGTTTGTACAAATCCCGCCTCCCGCGTCTGGCGAATTCCGTACATCCCACAGGCATATAGCCCACCAATGCCAGCACTGATACCTGACCCTGATCGCAGCAGCTAACTCTAAAGACCGCTCCAGGTGAGAGGATTCCAACTTTCGCTCCCGCGAAACCACGATATGAAGACTAGCTAGCAGTCCAAACCACAGGGGGAATGCGATGGCACACAAAGTGCAAAACTCTGTGAGGTTCCTGCATCACTCAGGTTATACTCCAATTGAGCCGATAAAGAAGAAACGACACAGTCCTCGACCCAGACGACCCGAAGAATACCCGACTCATGGCAACCCTCCTAGACCAAACCACTCATCAAGCCCTGCTCGATAATCGTAACATTCTGGTGGTTGACGATGAAGAGTCGATTAGGCGCCTCCTCGCCTATTTGCTCCAATCCCATGGGTATATGGTCGACTGCGCCGCTGATGCCCGAGAGGCCCGGCAAAAGCTGAGCGACCAGCCTTTTGCCTTGATGCTATGCGATGTCAATATGCCGGGAGAATCGGGCATGGACCTGGTGCGCAGCCTTCTCTCAGACCAGAACCATACAGCGGCAATCATGGTCACAGGCCTCGACAGCTCCGTCCTGGCTAACGCCGCACTCGACGGCGGCGCGTTCGGATATATCGTCAAGCCGTTCGAATCCAATGAAGTGCTCATCGACGTCGCCAATGCCCTCCGCCGCCGCCGGCTTGAGATGGAAAACCGCCGCCATCGTGAGAATCTTGAAGATGTCGTCCGAACAAGAACACTCGCGTTACAGCAAGCATTGGACTGGCTCGAACATACAGAAAAAGAGCTCCGACTGTCTCGTGAGGAAACCATTCAACGGCTCGCCATTGCCGCGGAGTTCCGCGATAGCGCAACCGCTCAACATATTCAACGCATGAGCCACTACTGTGAGATGCTCGCGCGCAAAGCCGGCCTGTCGCCTGAACGATGCGACTTGATTCGGACAGCCAGCCCCATGCACGACATCGGTAAAATCGGCACCCCGGATCATGTGTTGCTAAAACCCGGTAAATTCACGCAGGAGGAATTCGATGTGATCGCGCAGCACGCCGAAATCGGGTACAAAATCCTCAGCGGGTCGGATGCAGAGCTGCTGAAAGTCGCAGCCGTCATCGCCTA
The DNA here is from genome assembly GCA_005116965.1 of Nitrospira sp. GTDB lineage: Bacteria > Nitrospirota > Nitrospiria > Nitrospirales > Nitrospiraceae > Nitrospira_D. The sequence goes on from SWDG01000023.1 coordinate 51,970, forward strand.
CACCCACCATGAGCGCTTCGACGGCACGGGATATCCTCGCAAGTTGCAAGGCGAGGCCATTCCCATCGAAGGCCGCATTGCCGCAATTGCCGACGCATTTGATGCCCTGACTACGCAGCGGGTCTACAAGCCGGCCTTTGAAGTCAGTCATGCGATTGAGCTCATGCTCAAGCATCGGAGCGAACATTTTGACCCAGAGCTGCTTGATGTCTTTGTTGCATCTACCGAGGAACTGGTGCGCATCCACGATCAATACGCAGACCAAGTGCACTCCAATACGTTCCGCCAACCATAAGCCTCTCCTCAGCTGACCCTACACATTGCTCGATTGTCGGTAATTCGTTGACCGACTGTGACACCACCGCTATACTTTTTAAACCTAATTAAACCTACCGAATAACCTAATGTGCTCCCAAGCAGAGGGACCAGAGGCAGAAGGGATTGCCGAGTATGGCGAAAAAGTTGACAGCCATTCGCAAACGTCCCCGGAATCGGAACTGGATCGCCTACCTCTGCGAATCCCTGGTGGCCTCAGGCACCATGCCGACCTGGGAAGCTGCCACCTATCTCACAGAGAACTTGTTCGGAGAAAAGCCCAACCCACGCCTGCTGACCCCTGCCAACCCTTATGAAGTTACCGTGCAATTACTGCATCGTCTCTATCAACCCCTCGTCGAAGCCGCCTCTCGGGAAATCATGCTCCCCTCAGCCTCCCTGCTGCACATCTTCACCGACATCAGTCTCACCGGAAACTCCGCCGTACTTATTGTCTTGTTCCCTGGACACAACAAGCCGCAGCAGCTCTTGATGCTGGAAGCGGCCATGGCATGGGACCTCGTATTCCCAGACGCTGAGTCATTCAATGCTTGGGCCGAAGAGCGGTACCTGCAGCTTGTGCATGCGCTGCGCAGCAAGATGACGGAATTCGAGGACGATCTGCTGAAATCGGCCATGTAGGCTGCATCCCATCTCTCTCCGCACGACAATTGTCAGGACCTCCCCACCGTCACTGGCCCAGACTAGACAACGGGACGTGTCGGTGGCGTACCATTTCTTAGTAATTTTGCGAGAGTACCTCCACAGGCGAGGACAGTTCTGCGGGGCCAGCTATGGGAAGGAGTAAGACCAGAGGTTCCCGGTGCCGACGACATGAACCCGTCGCCACCGGGGGTTGTTACATTGCTGGGCTAAGCAGCTTGCCCCTTACTCAACCTTATTCATCATGATCGTCATCATCGCCGTGCTGCTTATGGCCCTTCTTACCTATCAGATTCCGCTGTTCCTGTGTCAACTGGGCCTTGTAGGATCCGGGCAACTTCTGCACCCAACCGTTATAGACATTGGGCACCGGCTGCACACCCTGACCGCCCATGCCCTTGTTACCTTTGATGGTATCGTCTCTATAGGCTGGATTGTCATTGGCCAGCAGCACCGAACCAAAGATCACCGAATCTTCCGCTTCGCCGTTGTTGTTCGGATCAACGTCCAACACGATCAGCCGATTGGCGAATTTGCTGGTCACATAGGCATAGTACCTGCCGCTCTTCTTGGCACCGAAGTTCACCCCATGGCAACCAGGATCACAGGCAATGCTCCTCACGAGCTTATCGTCTGAAGTGCGAATGATGGTGCGGTACGGTAAACACCATGACGTTGAGGCGGTCGTCGTCGACAATGATGATACCCGCCTGCATGGGACACTCCTCGTTTCGATTCGTGAGGCGTTATTGTAGAGGAAGTTATGGTTGAAGAGAAAGTGCGCTGGCTACAGGGCTCAACCACACCTCTATTCAGGCTCGTAATTCAGATTCGGCGAGAGCCAGCGTTCAACGGTCCGAAGATCCATTTCCTTACGACGGGCATAGTCTTCGACTTGATCTTTCCCGATTTTCCCCACCGCGAAATATTTCGCCTCTGGATGGGCGAAATAGAACCCGCTGACTGACGCAGTTGGCAACATGGCATAGCTTTCGGTCAGGGTGATGCCGCTGTTCCGTTCTGCCGACAAGAGGTCAAACAGCAGCTGCTTTTCCGTATGGTCCGGACAAGCCGGATATCCCGGTGCAGGACGGATGCCGCGGTAGTTCTCACGGATCAGATCGTCACTCGTCAGCTGTTCATGTTTCCCATATCCCCACTCTTCTCTGATTCGCTTATGGAGACATTCGGCAAAGGCTTCAGCTAGTCGATCCGCAAGAGCCTTGACCATGATCGAATTGTAATCATCATGGTCGTTATCAAACCTCCGACAGAGTTCATCCAGTTCGATGCCGGTCGTTACGGCAAACGCTCCGATGTAATCCTGCCGACCGCATTCCTTCGGTGCAACATAATCAGCCAGTGCCAGATTGGGCTGTCCGGCAGGCTTTTCCGATTGCTGTCGCAGATGATGGATCGTGGTGAGCACCGTCTTCCGAGACGTATCCTGATAGATCTCAATATCATCCCCAACACTCGATGCGGGGAAGACTCCATAGACCCCCCTGGCTTTGAGCTGTTTTTTATGAACAATCTCATCCAAGAGACGTCTCGCATCCTCATGCAGTTCCTTCGCCCTAGGGCCGACAGTTGGTTCGTCAAAGATCGTCGGATACCGACCTCTGAGTTCCCACGTATGGAAGAAGGGCGACCAGTCGATGTAGGGAATCAACTCGACCAACGGTTGATCGGCAATCGTCCGGACGCCCAACGCCGTCGGCACGGGAATATCGACGCTCGCCCAGACGGGCATAAACCGATTGGCGCGCGCCTGGGCGATCGAAAGAAGCGGCTTGGTCCCTCGATCCTGATGCGCTTGCCTCATCCGCGCATAGTCGTCCCTGACTTGCCGGACAAAACCTTCTTTCTGGGTTTGACTCACCAAACTTCCCACGACACCCACCGCGCGAGAGGCATCCAGCACATGTACCACGCCCGGTTCATAGGAGGGGGCGATCTTGACTGCCGTGTGGGCCTTGCTGGTCGTGGCACCACCGATTAAGAGAGGCACATCGAACCCCTCGCGCGTCATTTCCTTCGCCACATGGACCATCTCATCGAGCGAGGGCGTGATGAGGCCGCTCAGGCCGATGATGTCGGCTTTGTTCTCTCGTGCTGCAGCGAGAATTTTTTCGCAGGACACCATCACGCCAAGATCGATCACTTCGTAGTTGTTACAGCCAAGGACGACGCCGACAATGTTTTTTCCGATGTCGTGCACATCTCCCTTCACGGTCGCAAGCAAAACCTTCCCCTGCGCACGAAAATTGCCGGACCGCTTCTTCTCTTCTTCCATATACGGCATGAGATAGGCCACGGCCTTCTTCATGACGCGCGCGCTCTTGACCACCTGCGGCAAGAACATCTTGCCTGACCCGAACAGGTCGCCGACGATATTCATCCCGGCCATCAGCGGGCCTTCGATCACTTCCAGAGGCTTTGGGTATTTCTGACGCGCCTCTTCCGTATCCCGATCGATGTAGTCGGTGATGCCCTTGACCAGCGCATGGGAGAGCCGCTCCTCAACCGTGCCCTGGCGCCACTCATCGTCCTTGACAGCCGCTTTCCCCTTCGCCTTCACCGTCTCGGCAAAATTCACCAGTCGTTCAGTCGCATCGGGTCTACGATTAAACAGCACATCCTCGACAAGTTCGAGCAAGTCCTTCGGAATCTCCTCATACACCGCTAGCTGGCCAGCATTCACGATGCCCATATCCAACCCGGCCTTGATGGCGTGGTATAGGAAGGCGGCATGCATCGCTTCCCGCACGACATTGTTGCCACGGAAGGAAAAAGAGATGTTACTGATCCCCCCGCTGACCTTCGCACCCGGTAAATGCTGTTTGATCCAGCGCGTCGCCTCGATGAAATTAACGGCGTAGTTGTTGTGCTCGTCAATCCCCGTTGCGACAGTCAAGATGTTCGGATCGAAAATGATATCTTGCGGAGGAAAGCCGACTTGTTCAGTGAGAATCTTGTACGAGCGCGCACAGATCTCCTGCTTCCGCTCCAACGTATCGGCCTGGCCCTTCTCATCAAACGCCATGACGACGACTGCCGCGCCATAGCGATGGATGAGGGTCGCCTGGTCGATGAATTTCTGCTCGCCTTCCTTCATGCTGATACTGTTGACGACGGCCTTGCCTTGAATGTTTTTCAGGCCGGTCTCCAGCACCTCCCATTTTGAACTATCCACCATGATGGGCACTTTGCAGATGTCCGGCTCTGATGCGACCAGACGAAGAAACTTCTCCATGGCAGCCTTGGAATCGAGCATGCCCTCGTCCATGTTGATATCGATAATCTGCGCGCCGCCCTCGACTTGCTGACGCGCCACCGACAGCGCTGCCTCATAATCACCGGCCAGAATCAGCTTCGCAAAGGCAGGCGAACCGGTCACATTCGTTCGTTCACCGATATTCACGAAGTTCGAATCGGGCCTGATGGTGACAGCTTCAAGGCCGCTCAATCGCGTATAGGGCTCGACTTTCGATGGTGCATGCGGCTTTACACCGCGTACGGCTTCGGCAATGTGCTTGATATGGGCCGGAGTCGTCCCGCAGCAGCCGCCGACGATATTCAGCCAGCCTCTTTCTGCCCACTCGCGCAGTTGCGGTGCCAAGGTTTCCGGCGTTTCGGGAAACCCTGTCGGCAACAACGGATTCGGCAGACCGGCGTTGGGATGGGCGCTGATATGGACCGGCGCGATTTGCGACAATTCTTCGATCAAGGGACGCATCTCTTTCGGACCAAGCGCACAATTCATCCCGACGCTCAACAATGGCACATGGGAGATCGAATTCCAGAAGGCTTCGACGGTCTGCCCGGTCACCCCGCGATTGCTGCCCGCTTGGATGAACGTCACCGACGCCATAATCGGAACCCGGCGCGCGCCGGATGCAAACGCCTGTTGGATCGCAAAGAATGCGGCCTTCGCATTCAGCGTGTCAAAGATCGTCTCCACGAGCAGAAGATCCGCACCGCCATCGAGCAAGCCCCTAACTTGTTGACCATAGGCATTCACCAACTCTTCATAGATGGCCCCTCGAGCTGCTGAATTGTTCACATCGGTGGAAATCGACGAGGTCTTGGTCGTTGGTCCGATCGCCCCGGCGACAAAACACCGCCGTCCAGGTTGCGCCCGCTGCACCGACACGACTGCCCGCCTGGCACACTCCGCGCCGGCTTTGGATAGTTCATAGCCAAGGGTGTCCATCCCGTAATCCGCCAAGGAGATCGTCTGGGAATTAAATGTGTTGGTTTCAACAATATCCGCACCAGCTTCTAAGTACTGTCGATGAATCTCTTCGATGATTGTGGGCTGCGTAAGGTTCAAGAGATCGTTGTGACCCTTCAGATCCTTCTTCCAATCCTTGAAGCGCTCGCCACGAAAGGCGGCCTCATCCAACTTACGTTGCTGGATCATGGTCCCCATCGCTCCATCAAGGATTAGAATCCGCTCCTGCAAGAGCGCTGCAATGGAATTCTCGTGCGATATCGACATAGTCACCCTATTGAAATTACCAGGCTATTTCCCTATTGGCTGTGCACGATCATACTGGAACCTCTTCGGAACGAGCAAGCACACCCATTCCTTGACATGAATTCAGCGGCCTGGCTACGATGCCACTTCATGCATGTATGTACCATTCTCCGTGCCGGAGCCTTGCCCTTTCTTCTCAGCGTTGTCTTGCTTGCGACTGTCTCCCCGTCAGCCACTGCCGCCCCTTATTTTGAGGACGGCTTCTTGGGACTTTCTCAGAAGGAGTTGCATGAACAACTCGGTAGGCCGCAGGCCGTGCGGGATAGAAAATCTGCCCTGCGCGTCTTCACGTATTATCCAATCACCGATTGGTCAACGTACTTCAGTAAATTAGTGTCGCCTGAAAACGGCGAAGATGTGTACACCTTCTCGCGTGAGGGTATCGATGTCCGCTATTCCTTCAGCTATGCGGTTGACCCGAATGATCACAGTGAGAACCGACTGCTGACCGTACGGCTGGTAGACATCGAATTTTCTCCGGCCGTGCCGATCAGTCGACTCCCCGGCTTGATTCCGGAGTTTCGTCCTTCGACCGATCTGACTAATCCCGCTTTTCGATCCAACATTTGGGTGCTGTTGTTCAAAGGCCCCCCTTCGTCTGATGCCCGCTTCATCGTGAGAGAGCCAGGGAAGGAGCAGCTCGATTGGACGCTCTGCTATCAACTCTTCTCGATGCAAGGGCTTCCCGATCGCTTACCAACCGAGGCGTTGATAGACCGTGTGGAGATCAGCACCCAGAGCCTGCAGTTGGTGACCCTCCAACAGCGGCACACCCATGAACGGATTCCGAATCCATACTCCCACCAATTCGACAAAACAATTCCTCCCCTCAAGCCATCAACCACATCAATACCAGTTCCTAAGTATGCGGAGTAGTATTCGAAAGAGATACCGGAAGAGAGGGGCTTACCGCGGGACTTGTTGAAGTCGATCTTGCTGCACTTGTCCAGAGGACACGGCTTTCTTTTTCATGACATCCATAGGACCACTATCACTCACATAGATCAGTACCGGGGCTCCAATTCCAATCACCATGAGGAGGCACAATCCTAACATCCGCGTGAGCTGGCTCTTGCTGAGATACATCATCAGCAACAATACCACCGCGGCGGCACCGGCATAGGTCACAATCTTGGATTGAGCCGGGGTCAGACCTTCCATCGCGAAGTGAAACGACGGCATGCTCCATCCATAATTCTTGGCTTGCTCTCTGACCTTCTGTTGCATCGACTGCATCATGGAAGGAGTTTTTGAAACAGAATCAGGCTGCTCATGCGTCTTCACTTTCGCGCGGTACTTTTCAGGTATTGTTTCCGGGGAATCGGTGTAGACAAGATTCCCGCGATCATCAATGTAGGAATAAATAGTCGTAGCCCAAGCCTCTGTGCAGACCCCCTGTCCGAGCATGGTGCACAGACACATCATTAAGATCAGATCTTGAAGCTTTGTGACCATCTGGCGGTTGCGTGTAACCATAAATATTGCAGGAGCGCTCAGAAATCTCTTGATAAGTATAGCGCGTCCCCTACTACTATGATTTCATTGAAGATTACTGGCCGTTCCTTGACTCGCGAGGAACCACGCTGTTAGCATCCATTTTTTCTCTCCATGACTACTGAATCTCAACCCCTTGCCCTTGATCCCAACACTGAGGAACCGTCGTTCATTCGCCGCCGCCCGGTCCGAATCATCATCTATGTTGGACTTGCGCTGTTTGTCCTCATGGTTGTGGTCTGGCCACTGGTCGTTCAACTGAGCGATCCGGACTTTCAGAAGCACATCGAGCAACACCGTGTCCTGGTTGGAATGACCAAAGAACAGGTACTGCAATCCTGGGGCGGACCACAGACCATCAATACGACGTTCACCAAGGATGGAATACGGCAAGAAGAATGGATTTTTGAAGATTGGGAAAGCTCGGCGATTGTCCGTCACCGCTATCTCTACTTCGAGGAAGGGACCCTGATGGGAGGTTCCCGAGCGACGATCTTCGCTCGGGAGTTAGGCTGACGTCTCCCGGATAGACAGTCGGAGCCGGCTCAGAAGGACTTCGGCACGCGCCTGATCAGAGGCATCAACCATGACCCGGCTGACAAAGAACGGCACACCCGGATAGAGGCTACTGATATGTTCACCGTGGATGACGTAGGCGATGCCGTTGCCGTCGAGCAAGCTCTTGATCATCGCGAGCTCGCCGACGTCTTGCGCATTGGTGAGATGAATCATCCGCATGAGCCGCCCGCCGATCGGTCGTTCATGCGTGAAACGTGCCCATTGGTTGCACTTTGCCGTCTCTCGCTTTACACTCGAATACGAGTTACGGAGTTTCTGTAATTCGCGCGCGCCGTTCCTGCCCCGGACCACCCGAGATAGTCAGCACGCGCTTCCACTCACGGATCTGGTAAATGGCCCAGGCATTCGGTTGGCCCTTGAAGAACGCCGTGGGGTCCACGCCATTGGCATTGAGGAAGATTGGCTCGGTAAATCCCTCTTCTAATACGTAGTCGAGTAGCGATTCGGTCGTAAAGCCCGTCCCGCGAAGGGTCACGTCGGCCAACACCGTGAGGATCTCGTCAGGATTCTGAATCGTTATTGGGTTCATCAGCTGTTACTCTGTAATCCGAATTGTAACGACGCTCCACCGAAGAAGGCAAGGCATCGTGCCCGTTCATATGAAGAAATCTGCATTTCTTGAAGCGCTCCTCCGGATCATGGACGACAAGCATCACTGGGCTTGGGAATATTTTTCTTCCGGCCGACTCAGCACAGCCCAGCTCAAAATTCACTTTCAGCATGAGTACGCCGTCTATGTTCGAGACTTTCCCGTCTTCTTATCACGAATCCTTGGAACAAATCCCCCGCTTTCAGTCCGCCATATGTTGGCGGAGAACATCTATGAGGAAGAAACCGGAGGGCTCTCACTGGGTCAATCTCATCCTGAACTTTTCCTGACGATGATGGAAGGATTGGGCTTCCGCCGACGGGATTTTGAAGGCGCCCACCTGCTACCCGCAGCCCGAACCTATCGCGTCTGGCTTGAGCGCATGTCGAGCCATCGCCAGTGGGTGATTGCCGCAGCGACCTTCACCATCTTCGTTGAAGGCAGCGTGAAGGATCGCACGGAAATTCTTGCGCCTCCTGAAAACAAACATCCGGAAGATATCGAATCCATCATCAGCCTTCATCCCTTGGTCCGGTATCATGGAGTCTCGCCAAGCCGAATGAACCTAATTCGAGCCCACCAGATGGTTGAAGCAGGCCATCGGCACGATGCCTACGACATGGTCGTCAATTACACACCGCCTGCGCTTCGGCAATCGGTTCTGACCTGCGTAAAAAAGAGCTTGTCTCTATGGCTCAACTATCGTGATGCGGTCGCCCAGGCCTGTGGTATTAAGCCACTCTCATGACCCGAGCCTTCCTCTCCTGGTGTGTACTCTTCCTTGCCCTCAGCCATCATCCGGCGGCTACCGGCACTGACATTCCCGCAGACATGGCCCTGATTCCTCCAGGAGAGTTTACGATGGGAAGCCCCGAGGGAAGCGATGGTTTCCCTGATGAACGTCCGGAACGACGGGTCTTCCTCAGTGGATACTTCATTGACCGTTTTGAGGTCACCAACCAAGCCTATGCCGCCTTCGTGCAAGCAACAAGTCATCGCTCTCCAGCGAATGCCAGCCAAGCCGCAACGCTCTGGATGAACAATCACCCCATCCCAGGCATCGAACACCATCCTGTCATCAACGTGAGCTGGGAAGATTCCGACGCCTACTGCCGCTGGGCCGGGAAACGCCTCCCGACTGAAGCGGAGTGGGAAAAGGCCGCGCGAGGGACCGACGGCCAACGCTATCCCTGGGGAAACGACTGGGACGTTACCATGGCTAACAGTGCCAGCTACTGGGCGCAACGGACAATCGAGTTCCAGAGCGGAGCGGATTGGGATGCCTTCTGGATCAGCGGCGAGGGAGCTCGTCTGGTCAAGGGAAAAGGAATACAGGGAGAGGTCCTGACCATGCCGGTCGACAGTTTTCCACAGGCAGTGAGCCCGTACGGCCTATTCGGCATGGCCGGCAATGCCTCGGAATGGGTGCAGGACTGGTACGACCAAAATTACTATAAAAACGCCCCGCTCACGGACCCCACTGGTCCGGCTCAAGGTGCGATCAAAGCCATGCGTGGTGGGTCATGGCTCAAACCAGCTGCCAGCCTCCGCACCAGCGATCGCGATTGGGGCACGATGGACAGCCGTCCCAGCGGCACTGGCTTTCGTTGCGCAAAAGACGCGTATTAGCAGGCTGTCCCCCCTCATACCTTCGTCAATTCAGATTGCTCACACTTCTGCACGGCGAACTCAGAGTTCAGTGAAATCAGCGAGCGTGCGGCTTGAGGACAACCTCCACCTGTTCAACCCTCACCACAGGCATGATGAGGCCAACTCCTTCCTCCTCGTGCGAGAAATCATAGATGATCGACTCGGTGGGAATCAGCACACCAGCCATCACGACCACTACTTCCACTTTTTCACGTTTGGCGAGACTTCGACTGATCAGACCGGCAAGTTTCTTGTTCGGCCTCACGCGCAGATTGCTTGGGAACTCCTCAGGCTTGAATCGGACCATACCCCAACCTGTTGCAGTGAACGCTGGTCCGATCGCCACCGTATAGCTCTTAGTATCGGGATCGAATTGCGACAATTCTCCAGGCCAGACGAAGGCCACATGCCAGTTCAGAACGGGGTTCGCCTCGCGTGCAGCATCCCTCTAGCGATTCAGGTTGAAGAGCCGCTCATCATGTCCCAGATCATGATGGCCATGGCCATAGACTGTGGCCCAATCAGGAGGCGCCCCTTCCAGCGCCACAAGAAACGCCTCGATGGCGTTCCGTTCGATCAGGACGTGTGTCCCTACAGGAAGAAGCGCATTGAGTGCGCTCAGTGGAATTGTTCTCAGCTGGCGAAGTCCGGTTGCATCGTCCGATCGGATTGAAGACGGCACAAGAAGCAGACCTGAGAGGAGAAAACAAGCCAGCAGACGGGTGAAAGGGCTACTCACTACCAGCATGACTCAGCAGTCGATTAAACGAGGCCTTCAAAGATGCCACGCCCTGATGGTCGTCAGTAAGTACTCCAGCATCGATCAAGACCGCGAGCCGAGGCGCCGGATTGAGTCGGCGCAGACCAGGCTGCGTCAGGCCATCCGTGGCCAAAGCCTTTTCATAGGTGCCTAGCCACGATTCCGTCACGGCGCGCAAGCCCACATCCGTCGGTTTCATGCGGCCTAGTCGCACTTGCTGCAGCAGCTTGATCAGCGGGTCGGATTGAGCGATGCTCGAGATCGCACGTTGCACCGCCTGTTCATCTGGCGTGGCCATCGGCGCTTCAATTCATCGAACAGGCACCAGGCCCGCGGGGATCGCCGCAGCTGCCGCACTCGCCGGGGCCGGCTAAGGACGGCCAGCTGGTCGTGGCCCCGACTCCAAAGGCGGAAAACTGTTTATCGATCTTGCTCGTCTTGCACTGGGGACAAGCGGCCTCTGCCGATCCCTGGATCAGCAACTCGAAACGGTGATTGCATTCACGGCACACATATTCGAAGATAGGCATAGTTCAGAACTCCTTCGTTTACTGAGACCATTATAAAATCACCCAAGACTGAATCGCAACGACAGGGAACATATGTACCAGGAAGACAAAACGTTTGCTCTTCGCTTCACGCTGGAAGCCTCGTTTCCGGACGACTATACTGGAGACGAAGATGAACGCAATTGGCTACAGGAGTGGGAAGCCCAGATCAAACCGCAACTACTCAAATCCGTCTTTGAGTCGCTCCGCAGGCACGACGGTTGGGCGTCGCACATCCGCAACCGAGGCGTATCACCGACGGATGAAATCGAAATCGTATTGTCCAAGGATTTCTCACGACCTCTTCCCGTCTCGCTGAAACGATGAGCCCTTCGGACAACAACCTCGGTCTGTATGTTCATATCCCCTTTTGCCACCGCCGTTGCCACTTTTGCGCCTTCTACCTCGAAATTGCTCGACCTGATCCGATGGCACGGTTTCACTCCGCCCTGATCCAAGAAATTACACTCCACCGTCGGCAAGACTCCCTGAATGGCCGCGCCCTGCAGACCATCTACTTCGGCGGCGGAACACCGACGTCCCTCCCAGCCGATCAGCTGGCCGCGCTTCTGACGCTGATTCAAGCGACCTGGCCGACCAGCCCCACGACAGAGATCACGGTGGAGGCACACCCCTCTTCCGTCACGGAAAGAGATCTCACAGTCTTGGCTGATGCCGGATTCAATCGGATCAGCTTTGGAGCGGAATCCATGACGGAAAAGGATTTCGCCTCCATTGGCCGGTTTGGACAGGTGCAGGATACGGCAGCCGCAGTTCAAGCCGCGCGCCGCGCCGGGTTCAGCAACATCAACCTTGATCTGATGTATGGACTCCCGGGCCAATTACTACAAGATTGGATACGCACCTTGGAATCGCTCATGACGCTGACTCCATCGCATATCTCCTGTTATGCCCTCACCATTGAGGAGGGAACCAGGCTCGCTCAGGATATCGTTCGAAATCTTGTCCTGCCACCTGACGACATGCTTCAGCTCGACATGGAATCCGCAGCAGAGCGTGTCCTTGCCGAAGCAGGATTTTCCCACTACGAAATTTCCAACTATGCCAAACCTGACTATGCCTGTCGCCATAATCTCCTCTACTGGACCGGTGGCGAGTATCTTGGACTCGGCCCAAGCGCACAGTCCTATCTCCGTGGACTCCGGTTTGGAAATATTGCGGATCTCGAAGCCTATGCGGCATGCTTGAACGACAACCATCTGCCGATGACCGACCGGACAATCCTCTCGGCATCCGAGCGCCAGCGAGATGCCCTCGTGTTCGGCCTGCGCCTTCTTCGTGGTGTCCCTCGAAAGACCGTCAAGGCTGCGGAACGAGATCGTCAGATCGACGAACTTGTCTCGAAAGGTCTGCTCGATGCCGATCGCAATCGAGTACGACTGACCTCCTTGGGACGGCGCTACGCTGATACGGTAGCCGAGCAGCTGTTCTAAGTGGGCCATGAAAACCGGCGCATCGAACATGCTGCACGGCAGTAATGCTCATCCTCTTTCCTGCTGTTGAGCCTCGACCCCTGATTGACAAGACGGTCGCAATTAGAGAAGACTAGAACAGCTCTTCGGAGGAACCTCATGCCGGTGAACATGGATCCGTCAAAAAAACGGCGTCGCCCCCAGACAGCCATCGCCTCGGTGGCAGAGGACAGGCTCACGGGCACCGCAGCGACACCCCTGCGAACAAGTTTTGGAGAAGAAACAGAAGCGGATCGTGAAAAGGATTTGGCTGATGCCGAGCTGAAAAACTTATGGGATGCCACTGAAGTAATTGATATGGACAAGGTTTAAGCCCCTGAGAAGAATATTGTATGGTCCCAGAGGATGCTGAAAATGCTCTTCCAGCGAGGCCGCAGCGAGCGAAAGGTCGAAGCGTACGCGGTTGGTACGTTGAGGCCTTGAGCGATGCGAGAACGACGCTGGAGGGCTTTTGCAGCGTCCTCAGATAAGGCCTGCTAGAAACTCCGCTCCATGCCGACACCTGCCACGCCACAGACGATTCCCGACATCACCGAAGACGTGCAAGTCGGTTCGGGAACCGGATTCGAGTCTCGTGTCGTAGTCTACAACTGCGACTGTCACACCTACCAACAAGTGATCGAGCTCTTTTGCCGGTTTATTCCCAGGATGACCTCGACCAAAGCCTTTGAGTTGGCCTATCGGATCGACCATGATGGGGAAGCCATCGTCTTCACCGGATCGACGGAACAGGCAGATGACATTGCAGCAAAACTTGCAGGGGGTGGGCTCAGAGTGGTCGTGCAGTAATCCAGTTCCGCTTACTTCCGTTTAGGCGTACTCTTGGCTGATTTTTTGCTTGGGCTTGTCGGCGCCTTCGTGGCAACCGGCTTAGAAACCTCGCCCGATTTCTTCACGGTCTTTGACGCGCTTGATTTGTCCTTTTTCTCCGAAGCCTTGGACTTGCTGCTGTGCGAATGTTTCACAGGAGTCATGTACGCGGAGGTGCGGTTGACCTTCACCAATTGCTCTCCGCTGAGCACGCGGACTTGATACAGCTCGAACAGCTTGCTGATGGCTTTCGTGTCGCCTCGTCTCGCCGCATTCAAGAGCTTGCGGCGTTGATTCATCTCTTCTTCTTCGGTATGCGAAGCAGCTCGTCGTTCCATGCCCATCCTTCCTCAACACAGGCCGACCGACTGATCGGGTCTGCTGTGGCCCCAATACCCCAGTCAGCCAAAAATTTGCCGAAGTATATCAGAATTATGATGATTTTTGGAATATCGAATATTGCACTGCCCTGTCAGTCATCATCCCCTGCGGTGGGATAGAAAGAGGCCGCTGGCTCCTGAATTTCACCCTTGAGTGGCATCCCAGGCACCGGTATAAGTATGGACGTGTCATATTTTTTCTAAGAGGAGATCCATGATGGAACATACACCTACATCTTCGACCGTCGCCGATGACCCTCAAGCGCGCGATCTCCTACGCAGCGCGTTCGAAAGGACCGCGCGATGGCCAAAAGGCTTTACGGGATTTACGGCTGACCTCACCGTGAATGTGAACGGAAAAGAAACCAGCGGCCCCGTCATCGTCAAGGGCCCCCGCGAAGTATCCGTTCAACTAGGCGATGGCGACATCCAAAAGTGGGCGCAAGAGCAACTCGGCATGATCGCAGTCCATCGTGGACCACGAAGCTTTGAGGAGTCTGATGGGAAATACTCGCTCACGATGGAGGAAGACGGTCACCCGTTCGGCACCAAACTAAACATCCATGGCTCCAATTCCTTCTACCGGGTCAAGGACAACCGCATCACCCAGATCAACCGGAAGATGGCCCATCCTGGCATGACCCCCATCGCCTTTACGATCAACGTTGAGGAGAGCGCGATCACACAGGACCAGAAAAATCTCACGACCAAATACACGGTCTATTACTATTCGCCGACCGATAGCAAACTGACCAATGTGGAAAGCTTCACCGACACCCATGTCCGTGTCGGCTCCTCAGACCTTCCAGCGACCAGGCGGATTATCACCTATGAAGATGGCCAGGTCATCGTGAAGAACCTGACCTTCACAAATCACAAGTTGCTTTAGCGATGGATTTACGCAAAGACTTTCCTCGTAGCATGAAATTCAAGCTGGCAGGCTACGCCCATCTTGCGCGCATGATCGACAAATGCCGGGCGGTGCTTGCTGGGACAGAGGGGGAATATATCTACCCTTGTCCCATGGACGAACGGCTCATGGAGTTCGCGGGAATTACCAGCGAGCAGTTCACGGCTGCCGTGAAGGCCAATTCGACCGATGAAGGAGTCGTCACGTGGCTTGGAAAAACAGCACAACCACACCAGCCAGCTGAATTGGAAGAATGGAATCAGCAGCTGTTGGCACGCGGACCAAGTTCTCCGGAAAGTGCGGCCCGATTCAACAAATACCTGACCGCCATCGATCCCTCACGCACCGACCTCACCGCCTGGTCGGATGTACAGGATTTGGAAGAAGGGAGAGTCGTGCCGAAACGAGAGCCGGCACATCAGTCTCAGTAAGTAAGCGCTGGGTATTTGCCGAGATACGTGGGGTGCTCCGCCTGCGCCACCATGAAGTGCGCCACATCAGCGCGGGAAATAGCCCCCACTCGCATGCCTTCTACAAGGCTGTCCAACACGCGATAGTGACCAGTCATCGTGCCATTGGTTAGCCGGCCAGGGCGCACAATTTCCCACCGGGGATATCCACCGGCTACCAGCTGCTCCTGTTCATTCTTATTCGCATAGACTGCCTTGAGGAGCAGCGTGAAAAGGAGCTTCACAGGGAAAGAGTTATAGCCCCAGCTGTCGCCTGCCCCAAAACCGGTGAGCACGATGAGTGCCGGGGAGGAACCAGTTTCTTGCAGTACGCGCAACAAGACGCGCGCAGAGTCTGAAAACAGAGTGGTGGCAAAGGGGCTCTTCACACCGAGCGTCACCAGGATTGAATCGGCTCCCGCCACTGCAGCCCGTACATCGTTTGAGTTTGTCGCACTGCCCTGCACCCTTCGCAGCTTGGCGTGATCTGGGAGCGGAACAACCCGGCGCGACAAGGAGGTCACCTCATGCTCCCGTTCAAGTGCGAGGCGTGTCGTCTGAAGCCCGATACCGGCTGAAGCTCCGATGATGGCGATTTTCATATTCTTGTGTTTCTTGTCTGTGGCTAAGAATATCTAGATCGACCCACTAGGCTGCGGTTCATCGACGTGAGGCCCCTTCTCAACCTGTCCGTAGGCTCCGGTCAAGCGCCGCTAGATCCCTACTCCTCAGTCGTTCTAGATCATAACTGCGGACTGAGCACCTCCCGCCACACAGCAGCAAGGTCGTGAAGCGCTTTGCTTCCATCGCCGACGTAGACCGATCCGTGCATGGTTGCCAGCCGCTTCGGTTGCAGTGCCGCGAGTCGGTGCAACGTCGCATCCGTCAACGAGCAATAGGGCACGTAATTCGCTAAAGGACCTTGCTGATAGTCCACCAAGGTCTTCCGACAGCGGTCGATAACGTCCGATTCCGTCATCGGTTCGACGTCCCCGTCTTGATGAAGGAGATCCGAGCACAGGAGCGTCCGTTCCGTCTCTTCGAACAGTAGTCCCGCTTCCCAGCAATGGGGCACATGCGGCGTCGCCAGAAAGCGGAAGCGGTATCTCCCCGTCTCCAACACCTCGCCGTCGACCATCCCTTTGGCCGGACGACGCGCCAAACAATCATCGACGCTCACCATCTTGCCCACCAGACTGCACACCACTTCCGAGCGCGGAGCCAGTTGCTGCCACTCCGGCACCGTCGCACATTCGTCCGATTCAAAATGACTGAACCCGATCCAGCGCAAGGTCTGCGGATCGATGAGCGACGCCACGGCAGCTTTGACTTCGGGAAACAGCACCCTCGGACCAGTGTGGAACAACAGCGGCTGATCGTCGCGCAGCAAGAACTGACTGAACTGAATATTGAACGGTTCAACGAACGTCGTAATGCGGAATAGGTCTGGAGCGATTTCAGTTATCCTGGCCATAGCACCTCCTCAAGAATAGAGCCGTGCGATCATACGCACCGCCAGATTGAGGTGCAATACGGATCGAGCATGTGTAACTGGCAAGAGAATGGCGGCAGGCTAGGACTCACTGAAATCCTGCCAAGGAACGGTCTTGACATGTCCGGTGAAGCAGGCACACGACGAATTAGGTCCCGCCTTCAATGAACCGCACCTGAAGAAGATGGGCCGACAACCAGCTCGATGGTCTCGGAAATCGCAGCGACGGTCTCACCGACCGAGGGAAATGTCGCGGTCATCATGGCCATGAGAACCAACATGTGCGCGTAGGTATTTGACGCGATGATGTCACAGAGTTCTGGCCTATCGGTGATGCGACCGCTTGCGTACCCGATGCCTCCACCAGGTAGATCGATTGTGTTCCATTGGGACGCCATGGGATCGCCGTGGACCAGGTGGTTGTAGAGATCGCAGATCTTGCGCCCCATCGATTCACCGACTTGCGCCCAGCCCATTGAATCAAGCATTCTCGCCAGGCTCGGACGCTTGCCGTGTGGCCAACCTTGCTTCCACAGCTCTACGGCATCGGGTTTGCGGACCAGATAGGAGATAATCGCTGTTCGCTCGATGAGTGGGCGTACCAGAATGAACCCAGACAGAAGGTAGGCTTGGCGAATCAGCTCGCGGATGCTCAGGCTGATCGAGATCGCTTGCGGAATGATTTCGCAAGCGGCACGCTGGAGGCTGGAGAGGTCGGTGGCAACACGTGAAGCACTCGCCACCGCCTGATTAGCCTTGAGCGCACCGATGATCGTCTGGTCGAAACGCATGAGAGAGTCACGACCGAGATACGGCTCGTTGTCCGGTGTATAGACCGCCGGAGGTCGCTCATGCACCATCTCTTCTCCTCTTGGCACAGCCTAATATTGTTTAGAAAGATTAATCATCTTCCATGTCCCGCCCTGGCAATCAGTTCTTTTAACCCATTCAAATCCAACCACCCAGGCACCAGCTCGTTGCCCACGATGAAGCCTGGCGTCCCCGAGATGCCGAGCTCGCGGGCAAGGGTCCGATTCCTATCAATGACGGCCTGCCACTTGGGGTTGGCCATATCGGTCTCCAAGCGCTTCGTGTCGAGGCCCACTTTCACGGCGATCTTCAAGATTGACTCCTTGCTCATATCGGCGTGGGAGGCGAGCAGCGCTTCGTGAAAGGCTTGATGCTTGCCTTGCGCCTGAGACGCGAGCGCAGCCTTGGCCGCAAGCTCCGACGGTTCGCCAAGAATGGGCAAGTCCTTGTAGACCACCCGAACTCGCGGATCGACCTTCTGGAGTTCCGTAACGGCTGAAGCCGCCTTCTTACAGAAGCCGCAGCGGTAATCATAGAACTCGACCAGGGTGATCTCGCCCTTCGGATTGCCGCTGACCGGTGACGCGGGATCGCGCACCAGTTCCTGCTGCTTCGTCGCAAGGGCCGTTTTTTGATGGTCCCGCAGTTCTGCTTCGCGTTTGGCGAGCAATCCCTGCAGCGATTGCTCGATCACTTCCGGATGGGTACGAATATAGCGTTCAATCGTTGCATCGGCGACGTCCTGAGATGGGACCGACGCGTTCTTACTTTCCTTGGTTGTGGTTGCACAACCAGACGCGGACATGGCGAGGATAGCCAGGACACTTAGCGAAAATGGGAAACGCTTCCAAATGTAGACACTATTCATTGATGGATCTCCTATACAAGTACTGATCGCTCAGGCTCTGCTCCTAGCGATACACTTCACGGCGATGACCAACTTTTACCACAAGGACAAGCAGTCGCTCATCTTCAACAGCATAGACAATTCGATAGTCTCCCACCCGAATACGATAGAGTTGATCGGTCCCACTCAGTTTCTCAGATCCATGAGGACGAGGCGTATTGCCAGAGAATCGATCTTTGATTTGAGCCGCTGTTGAATCTGTGATGGCAGGTTCCGAAACTGGCGATCGGCTTGGCGGGAAAACTCGATCTGATACAACACCGTTCAGCTCATAAGCCCAGGTCTCGCTTGATTTTCTTCCACGCGACCGTGCCTTCTCGCTTGACACTGGCCAACACCACACGAGCCTCATCAAGGTCCAACCGGTCTTCGATCTCTTCAAGCAACTGCACGTCTTCTATCGGCACATCGGCTGCCATGTCTTTGCCTCGGCTGGTGACCATCACCCGACATTTCGTGCGAGCCGTACGGGCAAGAATTTGGCCTAATTGTTTTTTGGCTTCTGCGCTATTGCCCCTGGTCATCACACTCTCCCTTTTCACACCATGAGTATAGCTGAAGGAGACGTGCGATGAAAGTGACCTTACCCTACTCATAGCCTAGACACCGATTTGATTATCGCCACCCCTCCCCGCTTGTTCCGCCGCCGAAACCGCCCCAGTTGCCGCCAAACCCACCTTGTCCGGTTCCCCAATATTCACCCTTCTGGATGCGTCGATAGGGGTGCCGTAAATCCGGCCGACTCATCCACCAGAAAAACGAGACGATCGCCACAGTGGTGCCAAGGGTAATCCAAATTCCGAGCCCCTTAATCCGAGGCCTGGATGGAGGAGTGAACCTCACCTCTTGCGCCGGAGTCGCCAGCGCAACCGCCGTGCGATACAGCCCTTCCCCGAAATATCCTCGTTCAATCGCAGGCTGCAGATACAGACGACTGACCTCGTTCCTCACGGCCGGGGTGATGACCGGAAACATCTGGCGTCCCAACGCCATCGCCGCCTGACGCTCTTGCACGGCCACCAACACCATCAGGCCATGTTCCTGCTGCGTCGAGCCGATTTGCCACTTTTCGTACAGCGCGTCCGCATAATGCTTGGCCGATGGATAGGGTTTGATGCTGGGCACCGTCACAATCACCATTTCCACGCTGCTTTTCTTTTCGAGATCGATGCAGACGGACCGGATCCGGTCCTTCCACTCCGGCTCCATCACTTGTGCATGATCGCTGACATACCCGATGGGGCTAGGAAGAGGCACACGTTCTTTGGGCCGGTCATACAACGAGGCCTGGACATCAATTGCTGACAGCATGACCATCAGGCTCAACCAGCCTATCCCGATCCCGCGCCCGTTCGGTCGATGTACGATCACGTGATCCGTGCTTCCGCGGTCGTCACGAGCCGAACCAGGCTCTCGAGATATCGATCCATGAGCCGCGGAATCTCTTTTTGCCCTGGAGAAATCTGCCCTCGCTTGAGCAAGAGCGCATCGCGCAGGCCGGGAAGATCGACCGCCAGATAAGATTCGAGGTCCTTCAGAAGTGCTTCACCATGCGCAAGGACAGGGCGCTCCAGTAATCGCTGGAGACCACGAAGTACCGGCAGGAGTCCGGTAATAGACAGCGACAAGAGGATGGTCATCGCTTCTTCGGTGCTTCGTCCTTCTACCAGACGCTGGCGGAGACGGAGAAGATTTCCCCGTAAGCCCTGCAACACTTCAGCGGCCAAGTACCTGAAGTCGATTTTCAGGCCGACGAAGGGATCTTGCCCCCACAGCAGTCGATGGCATTCGTGGATGTCTTGGTATTCGAGAGGGAAGGCCAACGAGGCGGATTGCAAATCGGCTGCCGTGAGAAACAGCGGGACTATGACATGCTCCTTACTCCAGCGCTTGTGGATACTGTCATACCTTTTCAGCGCCGAGAGGTCGTACGACGACATCACCAAGAGCATGTTCAGATTGGAACTGCCCGGCAAAAATTCCTCTCGCACCGCACTGCCATACAACAGAATTCCTTCCAACTCGCTTCCATAGACTCGTGTCACGTCCTTCACATAGGATTTTAAGAGTTTGTGCGTCTCTTCCGACAAACCGTCGATCGTCCAGTCTATCGGAGACATGACCTACCGAACTCCTCTCGCCGCTATGTCGCGAGCCGAAGGGTCCGGCACCAATCCCGCCGCCATCAGGCGATCCATCATGCCGAACGGAGGCTCCTTGCGGAGTCCGGCTGTTGTCGTCAAGACACGGTACCGGAGTCGCGCATTACGGTCCAATGTACTGAAAACACGGTCCCGGAGAAAGGCGATGACCGGATTCGCCGTATTCCAGAACAGCACCTGTTCATCAGCCAGCTTCTGCAACATGGTGACCTGAGGTCGGCGCGCGGTTTCGTAGGTCCTCAGTTTTTCAGCAGAGTAATCATTCGTCGCCAGACACTCAGGCAGAAGGTCAGCCAGTGTCATGGCGTCCACCATGGCCTGCATACGGCCTTGAGAGGCATGCGGGTTCATCGCATGCGCCGCATCCCCGAGCAGCACCGCCCCGTCGGCCACCCACGTCGGGGTGCGGACACGGCCAGTCGGCATGAAGGCGGTTTGCTTCCAATCCATGAGTGTACGGAAGATAGCCTCACTGGAGGGGTCGATCGCAATCCACGATTCTTGTAGCGCCGCGATGCCTCGTTCTTTTACGCTCTCATATGAACCGGCCTTGATCATGTAGAACACATACACCTTGTCCCCGGCGGCGGGAAACATGCCAAGGATCGTTCGCTTGCCGACAAAATACTTCGCCTCTCCCAGAGGAATCGCCGCATCCAACAGGGCGATCAAATACCCTTGCGGATAGAGATGAAGATCAGCCGGAATCTGCAGGGCCTCTCGAACTTTTGAGAATGCTCCGTCGGCCCCAACGACCACCTTCGCCTTCACAGTCACGTGGGCTTCTCCTTGCTTAGCCGTTAGCCCCACAACTCGGCCATTCTCTCGAAGCAAACCCGTGAAGGCTGATCGATACCTCAAGGAGACTGAGGGTTCGCGCTCGATTGCGCTCAAAATGACATGGTGCGCCACATTCGGCAGTGTGACCACGGCTTGATTGTACGGTGGAGGCAGTTCCCTATAGTCCACCGTACACAGCCGCTCGCCACCAACACGGCAAAAATGAAATTTGTGCACCGTACGAGTAGACTCAACCGGCAACTGACTCAACAGCCCCAAGCGATCAAGTACTTGTTGCCCGTTCGGCTGCAGGATCTCTCCGCGTAACCCCTGGGGTGGTCCCGGTGCCTGTTCGAAGACGATCGTGTTGATCCCCTTCTGGGCCAGTGCAAGGGCCAGCACGGCTCCGCCTCCACCAGCTCCCACGACGGCAATGTCGGTTTCTTCAACCATTGCTCCTCAGCCTTTCCCGGCCATGGGAATGCGTTGCCACCTTACCCTCAACATTCCCCCTATTTCCACTCCTGGAATCGTTCTTGATCTTTCCAGAGCGAAAGAAACTTTTCACGTGCTTGGACGGTAATCGCATGGTCCCTAATGATATCGAGCCGCTCGTCATTGTAGCGGTTTCCACTGGTCGTCTGATTCATAGACCCGGTCGTATTGACCTCGTCGTCGATCACCGCCTGTTTCAAATGCATGAGGCCGTCATGTTGATTGATTCTGATCGGGATCCCAGCTTCACGCAATGCCGAGAGCGCCGTTCGTTGCTTCGGATCGTTGAGACGTTCCCGATCAGTGAGGAGACGAACATCCACACCACGCCGTTTCGCCGCAACCAGCGCTTTCACTGTAAGCGGCGACGTGACGCCATACACGGCCACAAAAATGTATCGTGTAGCACTGTCATACATCTGTACGAGATGTTCGAGTGGCCTATCCTCCGGACCATACCAGACCTCGACCGATGTAGCTGAGACTTCTACGCTTGGCCCAAGCAGAACGGCGGCAAACAGCCAGGTGATACACACTCGGCGGCACTGCGTGGATAGTTGGAACGGCGAAGGCCGGATCATGCCAGTTCGAAGAGGTCGCGGAAGTGGTCGTCGGAAGACTCCCATGCCTGTGGTGCATGCGCCTGAAGCCACTGTCGAAGAAACTGTTTCTGCTCCTGTGTGAGCAATTGCTTGATCTGATGGGTGCGCCCTTGAAGGGGCTGAAGGAGACTGACGTGCTTCTTCACATCTAGCATCGCGGTGCGGACATACAAACTCGTAAAGATCGACGGCTTCTCCTCCGTTCCGTCACCCTGCACCCAGACGGAGAGAAACTTATCCAGAACCAGGCCCGCACTGTCCAGCGCCGGCTCAGTATCATGGAAGAGCTCATTCTCGGACTCGGTTAATGGGGTCGATTCAGCCGCGCGAAAGAGAAAGTTCTTTTTCCACATCCTGGCATCCTTACAGACGGCATAGTGGCGACGAGCCGTATCAAAGTCAAGCAACTCCCTCAGGGAATCTCTCCCCTTCTCAGCAGATGCGGGTGAGTATGAATCCTATTGAGCATTCGTGTCTCTCACCGTGGATGACGTAGCCTTGACAAGCAGAGCATGCCTTTGCTAGTTTCAAAATTCTTTAATCTCTAAGCCAACTTGGGAGAATCCGTGCAGGTCAAGATCAATGGAAAGCCTGAGGAGGTCCAGAACGGAACCGTCCTCGATTTGCTCAAGACAAAGAACATCGAGCCGCAGATGGTCGCCGTCGAGGTCAACGACAGGGTGTTGGATCGTGACCATTTGGCCACGACCCACCTCAATGAAGGAGATCACGTGGAGTTCCTCTTTTATATGGGAGGGGGTCGGTGAGCACCACGTTGCATAAAGACATTACCGAGCTGATCGGCAAGACCCCGCTTGTCCGGTTGAACCGTCTTTCAAAGTCCGGTTCTGCGACGATTTACGGAAAGGTCGAGTTTTTCAACCCCGGCGGTAGTGTCAAGGATCGGATCTGCCTCAACATGATCAACGAGGCGGAACGTCAAGGAACACTCAAGCCGGGCGGAACCATCGTCGAGCCGACCAGTGGAAACACGGGTATCGGACTGGCCTTGGTCGCAGCCGTGCGTGGATACAAGCTGATCCTCGTGATGCCGGAAAGCATGAGCATGGAACGGGCCAGCTTATTGTCTTCGTATGGCGCACAGCTTGTGCTCACCCCGGCTTGGGAAGGCATGAAAGGCTCTATTAAGGAGGCCGAAAGCATCCTGGCTCAAAATCCGTCGTACTTTATGCCTGATCAATTCTCGAACCCAGCTAACCCTGCGATGCATAAGCTGACGACAGCACTGGAACTCTGGGACGCACTCGACGGAAGAATCGATGCCTTTGTGGCTGCCGTCGGAACTGGTGGGACCATCACAGGATGTGGTGAAGTCTTTAAGGAACGGAACCCGCAGGTACAAGTCATCGCCGTTGAACCGGCAGGTTCCCCCGTGTTATCCGGAGGAGACCCTGGCCCCCATAAGATTCAAGGAATTGGAGCAGGCTTTATTCCTAAGGTGCTCAACCGAAAGATTCTCGACCGCGTGATCACTGTGACGGATGACGAGGCCTATCAGACCGCGAAACAACTCTCGAAGAAAGAGGGCCTCTTGGTGGGTATTTCCGCCGGCGCCAATGTGTTCGCCGCCCAAAAGATCGCCGATGAACTGGGACCCGGCAAGAATGTCGTGACTATCTTGTGCGACACCGGTGAACGCTATATCAGCATTGAGAAGTATTTCAATATATAAGAACGCTGAAAATGGCCTCCAACTTTGTTCTCGGCTCAAGAAAATCCTCAACGTACCCCAGAGGGTACGCCTCCGGTTTTCTTTTGCCTGAGGCCTCGTTGGAAACCATTTTGAACGTTCTTGGCACCGCTGATTAAGATGGAATTTACTGAAGAGCAAATCAATCGCTACAGCCGACATATCCTTTTGCCTGAGGTCGGCGGCAAGGGACAAAAGAAGATCGCCAAGTCCAAGATTCTGCTCGTCGGTGCCGGTGGTCTTGGCTCCCCTGCCGCGTTGTATCTGGCCGCAGCAGGAGTCGGCACGATTGGGCTGATCGACAGCGATGTGGTGGACCTCACCAATCTGCAGCGTCAGGTTCTTCACCATACTCCCGACGTGGGTCGCCCCAAGGTCCTCTCCGGCAAAGAAAAGATCCAGGCGCTGAACCCCGACGTTTCGGTCTCGATGTACGAGGAACGGCTCACGGCTGGCAATGCACTCAAGATCTTCGGCGACTATGATGTCGTGATCGACGGAGTCGATAATTTCCCAGCCAAGTTTCTGATCAACGACGCCTGTTTCTTCGCCGGCAAGCCGCTGGTCCATGGCGGTATTCTGCGATTCGAAGGACGTGTCACAACCATCATCCCCAAGAAATCGGCGTGCTATCGTTGCGTGTTCAAGGCCCCGCCGCCACCTGGGTTGGTGGCCTCCTGCCAGGAGGCCGGAGTGATCGGGGTCTTGGCAGGGATTATCGGCACGATTCAGGCGACGGAAGCATTAAAGCTTGTCCTCGGTATCGGGCGGCCGCTAACCGACCGCCTGCTCGATTTCGATGCGCGCAAAACCCAATTCCGAGAAATCAAAGTCCGCCGGAACCAAAATTGTGCGCTCTGCGGGGAACATCCGACGATTACCGAACTGTTCGACGATGGGGACCCCTATGCTGGATGCGCCATGCGTCCATCTGCATAGAGTTTGATAAGGTGGTGCGACGATGAGCAAAATGAAAGCGCTGGTGTGCCGCGAGTGCGGTAAAGAATATCCAACGAAGGCCATCCACGTTTGCGAAATGTGCTTCGGTCCCCTTGAGGTGAAGTACAACTACGAGGAGATCAAGAAGACGATTTCGCGCAAGAAGATCGAGAATGGACCACATAGCATGTGGCGCTATCTCGACCTGCTGCCGGTCGAAGGCACGAACTTCGTCGGACCGCATGCCGGGTTCACCCCGCTCGTACGGGCGAAAAACCTTGGCGCGTATCTTGGGCTCGACGAGCTCTACATTAAGAACGATACGGTGAATCACCCCACCCTATCCTTCAAAGATCGCGTCGTGGCCGTGGCCCTCACGCGCGCGCGCGAGCTCGGTTTCGAAACGGTGGCCTGCGCGTCGACCGGCAACTTGGCGAACTCCGTCGCCGCGCACGCGGCATCCGCCAATCTACACTGCTACGTTTTCATCCCCGGTGACCTTGAGGCCGCAAAGGTACTTGGCAACCTGATCTATAAGCCGCACGTGGTCGAGATTGAAGGTCATTACGACGATGTCAACCGGCTCTGCAGCGAGATTGCCGGTGAACATGGCTGGGCATTCGTGAACATCAACATCCGCCCCTACTATGCCGAAGGCTCAAAAACCCTTGCCTTTGAGACCGTGGAACAATTGGGGTGGAAAACACCGGATCAAGTCGTCATTCCCATGGCGTCGGGCTCGCTCTTGACCAAGATTTGGAAGGGTCTACATGAGATGAAGGCGTTGGGCCTGATCGACCACGTTCGCACGAAGGTCAACGGCGCCCAAGCGGAAGGCTGCTCACCGATCTCGACCGCCTTCAAGGCGGGGCGTAACTTCTTCAAGCCAGTGAAACCACAGACGATCGCCAAGTCCCTTGCCATCGGCAACCCCGCCGATGGGTACTATGCGCTTAAGGCGACCGCTGAGAGTCACGGATCCATGGACATGGTGACGGATGAAGAAGTGGTAGAAGGCATCCAGCTGCTGGCCCAAACCGAAGGCATCTTCGCGGAAACAGCCGGAGGCGTCACGATCGGGGTGCTGAAGAAGCTCGTCAAGCAAGGGGTGATCAAAAAAGATGAGGTCACGGTGGCCTACATCACCGGCAACGGCCTAAAAACCCAGGAAGCGGTGATCAATTCCGTCGGTCGTCCGGTCCGCATTCAGCCCAGTCTGGTCGATTTCCAAAAGACATTCAAAATGGGAAAGAACGGTGGTGGTGAAGCATGATTAAAGTCCGCATTCCAACTCCACTTCGCCCCGTGACCAAAGGTCAGGGCGAGGTCGAGACCAAAGCCGGTAGCGTGGTGGAGATGATCGAGTCGTTGAACAGCACATATCCCGGCATCAAAGATCGCCTATGCGATGAAATGGGAGAGCTCCGTCGCTTCGTGAACATTTATGTCAACGAAGAGGACATTCGCTTCCTCACGGGGAAAGACACGCCCCTCAAGGATGGCGATGAAGTCTCCATCGTCCCGGCGATCGCAGGAGGGTAACCATGGCGCACTTGCGGTTCCATATTCGCTTTCCTGAAGACAAAATCCGAGAGCCGATCATCTATCAGATCGGACGCGAATATAAGGTCGTGACCGATGTTAGGCGAGCCGATGTTCGCGAAACGACTGGATGGGCCGATGTGGAACTCTCCGGCGACACTGCTGAGATCGAGCGGGCCGTCGCTGGCCTGCGAGCCAAAGGCTGCGTCGTCGATCCGATTGAACTGAACGTGGTGGAATAACATCTCGTGAAGCGCACCTAACAAGTAGTAGCGAGTTTAACGTTTCATGTTGAACTTGAAACATGAAACTCGTCACTAGAAACTCGCAATCGACACAATGGAACTCACTGAGCTAGAAATTGAACGGTACAGTCGGCACATTATCCTCCAGGACGTGGGAGGCAAGGGACAACTTAAGCTCAAACGGGCCAAGGTCCTCCTCATCGGCGCGGGCGGTCTTGGCTCTCCCGCCGGTCTGTATCTTGCTGCCGCCGGCATTGGAACGATCGGGCTTGTCGATGGCGATGTCGTGGACCTCTCAAATTTGCAACGGCAGATCATGCACTCGACTGCAACGCTCGGACAGCCGAAGGTTGAGTCCGGCCGGAAAACCTTGTCGGCCATTAATCCTGAAATTACCATCAACGCGCACCACCAGCTCGTCGATGCCGAGAACATCCTCCCGCTCATCTCGCAATACGATATTGTGCTGGACGGTTCGGATAACTTTACGACGCGGTTTCTGGTAAACGACGCCTGTTTCTTTGCCAAGAAAACATTGATCTCCGCCAGCATGTTTCGGTTCGAGGGGCAATTGACGACGATCAAGCCACACCAAGGCTATCCCTGCTACCGATGCCTCTATCCCGAGCCCCCGCCGGCTGGGCTGGTCCCCAATTGCCAAGAAGCCGGCGTGCTTGGCGTGTTGGCCGGTACGATGGGAGTCCTCCAGGCCTCGGAAGCGATCAAAGAGATTCTCGGCATCGGAGAAACCATCGCCGACAAGTTATTGATCTATGATGCGCTCGACATGAAGTTCAGAAAAGTCGGCAGGCCCAAGGACCCAGCGTGCCCTCTCTGCGGACCAAATCCCAGGATCAAGGATTTGAGCCTCGACTATACAGTTAGCTGCACCATTTGATAATCCCGTGAAGCGTGAAGCGCAGGACGGGGAAAAGACTATCGTGGCAGACCTCGTTATTCCAAAAACGATCCTGGACGACATCATCGCCCATGCGAAGGAACTGACTCCTTACGAATGTTGTGGGCTGCTAGCTGGAACCAATGGGGTAGTCAGCCATCTGTATCGCACCAAGAACATCGTCGCGATGGAAGGTGCGCAAAACCTGTCGTCTTTCGATTCAGCCAAAGCTGCACATCTTGAGAGGCTTTCGCCTGCTGAACGCGCCGAGATTGCCTTCGTCATGGACATGCAGGACTTCTCATCTGCGAAAAAGGACATGCGCAACAATGGGCTCGATCTCCAAATCGTCTATCACTCGCACCCCCACGATCCCGCGCGTCCGTCTGTGACCGACATCAAAATCGCCACCGACTATGAAGAGATCTGGCCCAAGATCAACTTGCCCATCCCCGCCTATCTCATCGTCTCGCTCATGAGTCCTGAACCTGACGTGAAGACCTATTGGATCAAATCTGGTTGCGTGACCCCAGCCGACGTCCTTATTCGCTAATCTTGATTTTTCCGGTTCACATCATCCCCAAAATATACTAATGTGCTCCCGTAGCTTGAATCAGGAGCATGACACATGCCCTCTCGACAACGATTATTCAGCTATTGCCTCATTCTTGCGCTGTCCGTATCCACCTTGATACCAAAGCTGGTCTTTGCCGAAGATCGCAGTTTTTACAGTCCAGTGATTCATATCGACAAGGAGCAGAATCAGATCATGATCTCGACGAGTGCCAGCGTGTTCTATATCGAAGTGCCGGATGCGGCAAAGCCCCACATCGAGAAACTGCCCCTCGCCAGGCTTGTGGATTTTGTCGTCGAGATGCGGGGTGAGGACAAACGCCCGCTGATCAAAACCTGGAAGGTGAAATCCGGCGAATCAACCTGCATGCATTTTAATGGGAAGGAGTGCAAGTAAGCGCCAGGGGAACAGCTCTAGCTCCTCGCTTCAATATTTTTCAACCTGCCAGGATACTTGCTAACTGATACGCTTACGCTAGAGAACGCAACAACCTACGGAGAGACATAGCGGCAGGATACTATTCCCCACTGCCGGCCATGTCGTCGATGAGAGGGCGGTTGATGTCGGTGCAGCCGACGCAGATTGTATCGAAGAGTGCTTCTGAATCGGCGACGAAGTTCTTCGCATCAGGAAGCTTTTCATTCAGGACTTGGGCGTAACAGGTTTCGCACAGCATCATCAGGCCTCGCGAGACTCCGACTGTTTTTCTCCCTGCACTTCCAGCCATTCGTCCTACACCGATCCTTTCTGAAGGGCAACGAAGAAATCTTCGGCTTCGAGATCAATTCCGCATTGCTGGCACTCATACGGACGATCAGGTTCCGGAAGGTTCAACGGTGTGCGATCAATTCGCCCCCTGCAGACATGGTAAAAGCTGCCCCTTGAATTTTCATCGTCCATGGGGTCACTCTCGTAGATCAGCACCACCGATACATTACCTCTCTAGATTTATCGTGGGAAGTATACCGGCCACGACTCTGTAGCCGCAACCGAAAGAGATGACGAATGCGACAACCTTGGCTCGCAACAGGCCCTCATCCTACTACACCTGAAATTGAGCTTCATAGAGACCAGCGTAGACTCCTCCTCGGCTCACCAGCTCATCATGCCGGCCATCCTCCACGAGTCGACCGTTATCGAGCACTATAATTCGGTCAACATCGTGAAGTGTGGATAATCGGTGGGCAATAATGAACGTGGTTCGCCCTGTCGTCAGTTCGTTCAACGCTTCGCGGATTTTCACCTCAGTCTCTGTATCAATATTTGAGGTTGCCTCATCGAAAATGACGATGGGGGGATCTTTCAACAACACCCGCGCGATCGACACTCGCTGTTTTTGACCGACCGACAGTTTGACGCCTCGTTCGCCGATCCAGGTGTCATACCCTTCGGGTAACGCCGCGATAAACTCATGCGCGCGCGCTGCGCGGGCTGAGGCTTCCAACCGAGCCTGGTCTGCGTGCAAATCGCCGTAGAGAAGGTTGTCTCGAACGGTCCCATTGAACAAGAACGGCTCCTGTTGTACAAACCCGATCTGCTGCCGCAAGTAGGCCATCGGCAGATCACGGATATCCTTCCCATCGATCACGATTGCTCCGTCGGTGACGTCGTAAAACCGCATCAACAGCTTGAGTAGGGTGCTCTTCCCTGCCCCGCTCATCCCGACCAGTGCCACGCGCTCTCCTGTCGGCATGGCCGCTGAAACCCCTCTCAGGACCGGCACGTCAGGTCGATAGTGAAACTGGACCTGGTCAAATCGAACGGCGCCATGGGCCCGATGGACGGGAGCCACTGCATGAGGACGATCGACGACGTCCGGAATCGTATCCAGCACCTCAAAGACCCGCTCGCTCGCCGCCAACGCATGCTGCAACATATGATTGACCGAATGAATCTGATTGATAGGGACGTAGAACATCGCCAGGTAGGAGAGGAACAAGACCAACTCGCCCAGGGTCAGACGCCCCTCCATGACCTCACCCGCCCCATACCAGAGGATTAAGACGGTCCCGAGGGCAGCCACCAGAATCATTCCCGGCGAATAGATCGACCACAAGACCATCGCCTGGAGGTTCTTCTCACTATACGCCTGACTCAGCCGGTCGAAACGCGCTTGTTCGTGCCCCTGGCGGCCGAACCCCATGGTCTCCCTGATACCGGACAAGGCATCTTGCAGATAGCCGTTCAGTTCGGCGGCGCTCTGGCGGGTCTCCCGATAATACCCATGAACCCTCGACGTAAACCAACTCGCGGACAAGGCCAGCAATGGAATCGGCAACAGCGAGAGAGCCGCCAGCTTCCAATTGAGCATAAACAAGAGTCCCGTGATCCCGATGAGCGTCAGCGACGCCGTCAGCATCCCTTCGAGCCCGTCAATGAAGATCCGCTCGACGTGCTCCGTGTCATTGGTCACACGGGACATGATCTCCCCCGTCGAGCGATTCTCAAAATAGGTGATGGACAGACGCTGGAGGGCGGAGAAGATGTGCCGACGAAGATCGTGGACCACCGTCTGCTCAAGCTGATTATTCAGCCGGATTCGGAGTGAGGCAAACACGTTCTTGAGCACATGGGCGCCCACCAGCAGACCGATCACCCATGGCAGCAACGACGTCTGCTTCGCCTGAATCACATCGTCGATGATAACCTTGATGACCCACGGAGGCACCAGCTCCATCGCCGTCGCGCACGCAGCGCAGATGAGTGTCGTGATCGCCAGAGCTTGGTGCGGTCGAAGATACTGCAGAACGCGAAAAAGAGATTTCACAAGCGGTTCAACAAGAGAGGCATCAAATTACATTCGTGGGTTCTTTTTGCCAATACTGCGAAAATTCGTCCAGCTGAGTGAGGGTGGACATATCGGCCATGCGATCCAGAAAGACTTTGCCGATCAAGTGATCGAGTTCATGCTGAATACAGACTGCGTACAGTTCGGTCGCCTCGAAATCCAGAGCTTTGCCCTTCCGATCCAGCCCCTTGACCCGCACCAGTGAGGGTCGGATCACCTTGCCCCGCAATCCATCAACACTCAGACAACCTTCCCAGTTGTCCACTTGTTCAGGCCCGTAATACACAATCGAGGGGTTGATGAGGACCGTTTCTGGAAAACCACCCTCACCTTTGCAGCCCATCACAACCAGTTGAATCGAACGTGATACTTGTGGCGCAGCCAACCCGATGCCCGGTTCGTCGTACATCACTTCAAACATGTCGTCGATCAACCGCTGAATCTCGGACGATTTAATCTCTCGCGGATCGATCGGCGCAGCAACTTTGCGAAGAATAGGGTTGCCTAATTTGGCAATCTTGAGCATCGCTCCGCTCTTGAGTTTCATATCCATATATTCGTAGCATAGGAATCTCTCGGCCCGCAACCTCCCGGCTGGCCGCTAGGAACTCCGTTTTGACCGGCGCGGTTCGGGAATCTCAAAGACATCTTTATTGGCGTCCCACCACTCGGTCCATTCACTCGACCATGCGGCACGATCCTGCTTGGTTGAGGTGTCCCAATCATGAAACTCTGTCTCATGGCGAGTCAGAATCCAGAGCGATTGCA
The DNA here is from genome assembly GCA_005116965.1 of Nitrospira sp. Taxonomy (GTDB): domain Bacteria; phylum Nitrospirota; class Nitrospiria; order Nitrospirales; family Nitrospiraceae; genus Nitrospira_D. The sequence goes on from SWDG01000023.1 coordinate 83,866, forward strand.
ATGCCGACAGCGCCACGAAACGCTCGTCGTCGCTCACCATCGGAATCAAGATGGAGATCACGGCCTTCTGCCGGACATACCGCGCTTCGAACGCCGCAGCTTTTCTGACGGATGGATTGGAGTCCTTTGCCATGACGTCAATCGCCTCGGATGCATTCGTCGGATCCAGACGAACGGCAACGCGCAGGGCATGCTCCCGCACCCGAGGAATTTCACCGGACTCCTTTGCGGTGGAGATCAGAGCGGGAACCCCGGTGACTCCCTTCATCATCAGCAAGGTCTCGATCGCGTTGTAGCGAATCCGCGGGCTCGGCATGGTCAATGCCTGAACAAGGGCGGGAACGGCCGGCTCTCCCAAATGCACGAATTCTCCCATGGCCCAAAATTCCTGTTTCCCTTCCAGCAGCGGCAGCAAGGCTTCCGCGCGCTTGACTTCTTCGGCGCTGAGCGGGTCCTTATTGGGAGGAATCGAGACATCCGGCACATCTTGATTCTTCGGTGGCGCTTCATAGGGAATTTGGATCGGCCATATCCGCACGGGTTGATCCGACACGGCATAGAGCGTCTGTGCTTGCACAAAACCGGCAAGAATACCTGCGGCAATGCATGCATAGTTGACCACGATGCGTGAACTCCTATTTATTCCAGATCATCAATCGGTGACACGTTCAGGAGGGAACCATTGACACAGGTACGTATCCGACACATCGACTGGAGCGAAGGGGCGGAAGCGACCCAACGGTCGCCGGCCTTAGTCCACTCCTGAATTGGCTTCCCTGAGATGCTTTCTTACTCGAACCTTCTCATGATGTTTCCGAAGCAACTGCAAACGAACCACATCCTGGTTCTCTGCGACAATCCGAACCAACCGATCCATGTCTTCGGCATGATCTCGAACCAGTTCGGACAGCTTTTGGATCTGCTCCTCGAGCTTTTCCAGGCGCCTGGCCATGTTGCGTGCTGGATCTGAGGATCTCACTGTCAGCTTCGTCACACGCCTGGAATCGACTCGTGGGAGAGCCGCTACAACAACGTCTCGCTTCATGCTCACTCCTTTGTTCATCGTCAGCCGATCCCGAGCTGCTCACTCCGGTATTCTGGTAGCTAGTATTATCCGCATGGAACGGGAAGTCAACGATTCCACTTCCTTTCTATTTCATGAAGGTCCTGCTAGAATCCAGCCGATGAAGAATATTTTCACGATGGTATTGGCTGGCGGGAAAGGCGAACGACTGTTCCCGCTCACGGACCAACGTGCGAAGCCGGCGGTTCCCTTCGGCGGGAAGTATCGCATTATCGATTTCACCCTCAGCAATTGCCTGAATTCCGGGCTCCGCAAGATCGCGGTTCTCATTCAATACAAATCACACTCGCTTGATCGCCATATCCGGGTCGGCTGGAATATTCTCAACGCGGAACTTGGTGAATATATCGCCTCGATCCCTCCTCAGCAGCGTATCAGCGAAGATTGGTACCGTGGCACCGCCGATGCCGTGTATCAGAACATGTTCTTGATCGACGGGGAACACCCGGAGTTCCTCCTGATCCTCGCCGGTGATCACGTCTACAAGATGAACTATGCGGAGATGTACCACTGGCTCATCGCCAAGAGCGCCGATGCGGTCGTCGGGGCCATCGACATTCCCGTCCAGGAGGCGACTCGCTTCGGCGTCATCGCAGTCGACAAGGACTACCGGATTACTCGCTTCGATGAAAAGCCGGCGCATCCTATTCCACTCCCCAACGATCCCACCCATGCCTTCGCGTCGATGGGCATCTACCTGTTCCGCACCAAGGCCATCCGCGAACACCTGATTGCGGATGCTCGGGAAGGCAGCGCGCACGACTTCGGGAAAAACATTATTCCCCGAATGATCGAACAAGGGCGGGTGTATGCCTTCAAATTTCAAGATGCCAACAACAAAGCCGTCAAGTACTGGCGCGACATTGGAACGCTCGACGCATACTGGGAAGCGAACATGGATTTGGTCGCCGTTGATCCTCAATTCAATCTGTACGACCCAGGCTGGCCGATCCGAACCTATCAGGGGCAGTTTCCACCGGCCAAGTTCGTCTTCGCCCAGGATTTTCAGGGAGGCCGGATGGGGGTCGCGCTTGATTCGATCGTCTGCGGCGGCTGCATCGTGTCGGGTGGACGGGTCCAAAATTCGATTGTATCCCCGAACGTCCGCGTACAAGACCACGCGGATGTCCGTGAATCCATTATCATGGAAAACGTGACGATCGGCGCGCAGAGCCGCATCAGACGGGCCATCATCGACAAGGATGTGACGATCCCTCCGCATACGGAAATTGGGTATGATCGAGAGGCCGACGCGCAACGGTTTACCGTCACCGAATCAGGCCTCGTGGTCATCTCAAAAGGAATGAAGCTGCATGCCGCCGTCGATCCATCCGGTTGATCTCATCGCGGCGCTCCGCCAACAACATCTCACCCCAGCTATTGTGTTTCTCACCTCACGGCGAGCCTGTGACGAAGCGATGGAGTCGTTCAATCACGCCGACTTCGTGCTTCCTCCAGTGCGACAAGAGGCGATCGGTACGGCGCTCGAACGGGTCATCACACAGTATCCAAGCATTATCGAACATCCCCTCATTCCCATCGTGCAGCGAATCGGCGTCGCCGCCCATCATGCTGGACACCTGCCTTCGTGGAAAATCGCGATCGAAGAGCTGATGCGACAGGGCCATCTCGATGCGGTCTTCGCCACGACAACCCTGGCGGCAGGTGTCGATTTTCCAGCCCGCACGGTCGTGATCACTCAATCCAGCATCCGCAAATCCCGCGACTTCACCGACCTGACTATCGGCGAAGTCCAGCAGGTCGCCGGCCGAGCCGGCCGCCGCGGGAAAGATCACGTCGGATTTGCGGTTGTGACTCCCTCTCCGTATATCGATCTGGCGGTTCTGACCAAAGGGTTGACCGGGCAACCGGAAGCCATCGACAGCCAGTTTACGATCAGTTATCCGATGGTGTTGAATCTCTTGAAGGCACATCCCCATGAGCAGATTCAAGGAATCTTGGCCAAGAGTTTCGCTCAGTTCCAACTCAACCAGCGCGCTGAACTGCTCGAGCACAAACTCGACGCACTTCATGTGCAAATGGAACCGTTCGGCCCTCGAGTCTGTACAGACTGGATCACCCAATGGCAAACCTTCGACCATGCGCGAAGGCACCGCCACACCCGGCATCAGACGCACCGGCTAGAATCGCCGGAGATTTCGGCTCGGTTGCCGTTTCTGAGCCCTGGGCGTGTCGTAGGGCTCAACAGAAGCCGCGGGATTGTGCTCCGACAATACCGGAGTAAAGGCCAAAAGACTTCCATGCTCACCATCTTACGACCGGATGGCGCCGTCACTGAATGTCCGGTCACGAGCGTGAAAGAAGTCTACGACCGCACATGCGACTTCGTGGAGACGCCGACCTATCCGTGGTGTTCCACCGACACATTCGATCGACTCAGTCATCAGTTAGAAGAGTTTCCGCAGCGTTTGCCATTGCTTCCTATCCTGATCTCCACCAGTTGCGAACCACTGCCCGATGCCATCGTCCAATCGTTGGGGGACTTTCCCTGCCCCACGTGCCCTTCTCGGCCAGCCTGTCAGAAAGACTTCGTGACTGCGTCGCGACTTCGCCAGGAGCAACAGCGCCATACGAAATCCATACAAGCGCTGCGGGCCAGTTTATGGCATCGCTTCCAAGAGCGTGTGGACGTATTGCAAAAATTCGGGTATCTCACGCTGGTGACACAATTGACGATCGAAGGAGAATGGGCACGGCTGATCCGGATCGACCATTCCCTGCTGATTACCGAGTTGATCCGCGCGGAAGCCTTTACAGGGGCAGACCCATCTCTCCTCGCCGGCATCTTGGCCAGTCTGGCCCACGACGACGATCGTCCCGGCGCGTTTCCCCGCATCAGTGCCGGGCTGAGTTCCCTGCTCGGGCAGGTTCGCAAGTTGGCGGAAAGTCTATCTCCCTATGAAGATCCCCCCCTCCTTCGCGCCGATGTGGCCGCCTTGGTTGAACGCTGGGTCGCCGACCCCACCCTCACATGGATTGGCCTCTGTCGACTGACCACGATGGCAGAAGGCGACATCTACCGACTTCTGGCCAGAACTTTGGAGTTTCTGTCACAAGTGCAGGCCCTAAAATCGACGCATCCCGGCCTCGCTGGATCCGCTTCGCAGGCGATCACCTTGATCCGACGTGGAGTATTGGAGGAAATGCCATAAGAACGGTTGGCCGTTTTGATCTCAAGTTGATTATTAAAAGTCTCATTTACAGGAAGAGAATAACCCGCCAGGACAGTGAGACTCTTAAGCCCATATATGCTTGGGTATTTTTTTGTCATACCCCAGAAACAATCTCTATCAAAGAGAGTCCGGGCTGATTGTTTTCGTCACGTAGAGAAGAGTTCTGTCTGTCCGTAATGCGAATGAAGTCCTGTATCGACGTGAAACCATGACGGAACCATGTGATGCCAGGATGAGATGAGGTGTTTCAATGAAGTTCTGTCTCTATCAACCAATCAAAGGTGATTACCATGAAAGATAGCTCCATGACTCGTGTGTTGATTACCGGTGGCGCCGGGTTTCTTGGTTCGCATTTATGCGAACGGCTATTACAAAACGGCCGTGACGTGCTTTGTGTGGATAATTTCTATACTGGAAGCAAACAAAATATCGCTCACTTGCTGGGAAATTCTTCCTTTGAGCTCCTTCGCCACGACGTAACTTTCCCGCTGTTTGTAGAAGTGGATCAAATCTATAACTTGGCCTGTCCTGCATCACCGATCCACTATCAGAACGATCCTGTCCAGACAACGAAGGTGAATGTTCACGGATCCATCAATATGCTGGGATTGGCAAAAAGAGTGAAAGCAACTATCCTTCAAGCCTCGACCTCTGAGGTGTACGGCAATCCAAATATCCATCCACAGGTTGAAAGCTATTGGGGAAATGTAAACCCCCTAGGGCCAAGAGCCTGTTATGACGAAGGAAAGCGATGTGCCGAGACCTTGTTTTTTGACTATTATCGGCAACATAACGTCTCAATAAAGATTGCTCGTATCTTCAACACCTATGGACCACGGATGCACCAAAACGATGGGAGAGTTGTGTCTAACTTTATTGTTCAAGCATTGCAGGGAAATCCCATCACGATCTATGGGGAGGGGGCACAGACACGATCATTCTGTTATGTAGACGACTTGGTTGATGCACTGATCAGACTGATGCAGTCACCATCGACATACACAGGTCCCATGAATCTCGGAAATCCAGAAGAATGTACCATTCTTGAGTTGGCACAAGTCATTATCAGGCTTACAGGCTCAAAATCCAAGATTGTCAAAATGGGGCTTCCTCGGGATGATCCAGAACGACGGAAACCAGACATTTCTTTTGCAAACTCTGCTCTCGAGTGGTTTCCAAAAGTACAACTGGAAGAGGGGCTTACTAGAACTATAGGATATTTTGATGATCGGCTGAGGCTAGGATCAATCAACAAGTAGATCAGCATGGCTGGCTTGATCCTATAGGTTCTTACGTTCAAAATCCCCATAGGACATGTTCATATCTAGATGGCGGTTGACAAGCTCATCCGCCGGCCTTCGTAGATATGATACAAGAGGCGTCCATCAGGAGAGCGATGCCGTTAATGGGCACATCATGATCCGCAACCGGCACCGCCGATACTGGGAGAATGGGAGAACTGTTTCAAGATCTCAAGCGGCTTGTGCCCAGGTTTCACTCTACGTTAGCCTACTAGATACTTAATCTGGCTATGAGAGGGGGTCACGAGCATCATGTACGTATCATTCAGATCAAAGACGAAAGTGTTCCAATCCTAACATGAGTATTCTCGTTACCGGCGGAGCCGGGTTTATCGGCGCCAATTTCGTTCTCGATTGGCTGGTGCGTCACGATGAGCCCATCATCAACCTTGATAAGCTCACCTATGCAGGTAATCTGGAGAATCTTGCCAGCGTGGAGGGAGATGCGCGGCATATCTTTGTACGAGGTGATATCAGTGACACGGTACTTGTCGACCAATTGTTACACGAGCACCGACCTCGTGCCATCATCAATTTTGCCGCCGAAAGCCATGTAGATCGCTCCATCCATGGCCCTGGGGATTTCATCCAGACCAACATCGTCGGCACCTTTCATCTACTGGAGTCCGTGCGCGCCTATTGGGATGGACTGGAGAGTGAGGCCCAGCAACTTTTCCGTTTTCTGCACGTCTCCACCGACGAGGTCTACGGTTCCCTAGGAAAGGGTGACCCAGCGTTCAGCGAAATCAATCGCTATGAACCCAATAGTCCCTATTCGGCCAGCAAAGCTGCCAGTGATCACCTGGTGCGTGCGTACCACCACACCTACGGTCTACCAGGACTTACCACGAACTGTTCCAATAACTACGGCCCGTACCACTTCCCGGAAAAACTTATCCCGCTGATCATCCACAACGCGCTGGCTGGCAAATCATTGCCTATTTACGGTGACGGCCAACAAATCCGTGACTGGCTCTATGTCAAAGACCACTGCAGCGCCATCCGTCGGGTGCTCGAATCGGGATGTGTGGGTGAAACCTATAACGTCGGTGGTACGAATGAAAAAACTAATCTCGATGTTGTTCATACTCTCTGCGACATTCTGGATGAACTTGCTCCACCAGCGACAGGCAACTTATCCCTAACCAGCTACCGGTCTTTGATCACCTTTGTGAAAGATCGTCCAGGTCACGATCGCCGTTATGCGATGGATACGAGCAAGCTTGAACGCGAACTGGGCTGGAGACCTCGAGAAACGTTTGAGACCGGTATCCGAAAAACCGTTGTGTGGTATTTAGCGAATCAAAACTGGGTCACCAACGTGACGAGCGGTGCATATCGCGACTGGGTCAGTCGGCACTATGGGACTTGAATAGGATGAGGATCCTCTTAACTGGCAAACATGGTCAAGTTGGTTTTGAATTGCAGCGGGCGCTGGCTTCCGTTGGGGAAGTCTGTGCTGTGGATCAGTCAGAATGTGATTTAGTCAGCGTCTCGGCTATTCGTGCATTGGTGCGGTCGTTCAAACCTCACGTGATCGTTAACCCGGCAGCCTATACCGCAGTGGATAAAGCAGAATCAGAGCCTGAACTCGCCCATGCCATCAATGCTGTTGCTCCCGGAGTGCTGGGAGAAGAAGCAGCCAAAATGAACGCATGGGTTGTCCATTATTCGACCGACTATGTGTTCGATGGCACCAAGCTGGGCGCCTATACTGAAGATGATCTGACAAACCCTCAAAGTGTCTATGGGCAAACCAAACGTGATGGCGAAATCGCGCTACAGGCAAGCGGGGTACGGCATGTGATTTTTCGAACAAGCTGGGTGGTTGGGGTGCACGGCAGCAATTTTGCTAAAACCATTCTGCGATTAGCTGTTGAACGAGAAAGTCTGAACGTGGTGGCGGATCAACATGGTGTGCCAACGTCTGCCGCCTTGTTAGCTGACGTGACCGCTCAGTTGATTCGGCAAAGACAACGCGAGGGAGACGAAAACTTTCCCTTCGGTTTGTATCATCTTGTGGCCAGCGGGGAGACGAACTGGTGTGACTATGCTCGGTTTGTCGTGTCGGGAGCCCTCGCTCTCGGGAAGTCGCTCAAACTTTCGCCGGACTCCATCCGTGCGATTACCTCCTCGGAATATCCCTTGCCTGCGAAGCGCCCGGCTAATTCACGGCTGGATACTCAGAAACTGCGCAGTCGATTTGAAGTCGAATTGCCTGATTGGCAAAGTGGCATTCGGCACATCTTACAACAGATTGTGGTGACACCATGATTGCACGCAAAGGCATCATCCTCGCCGGTGGAACAGGGAGCCGCTTGCATCCAGCCACATTAGCAGTCAGCAAACAGTTGCTGCCGGTGTTCGACAAACCAATGATCTACTATCCCCTCAGTACTCTGATGCTGGCCGGAATTCGGGATATCCTCATTATTTCTACTCCACAGGATACCCCGCGCTTCGAGCAACTATTAGGGACCGGTGTTCAATGGGGATTGAACATTCAGTATGCTGTACAGCCATCCCCCGATGGTCTCGCGCAAGCGTTCATCATTGGGGCATCCTTCATTGGGCATGATCCCTCTGCCCTGGTATTGGGCGATAATATCTTTTACGG
>SWDG01000023.1:92161-178357 GCA_005116965.1 Nitrospira sp.
GAGCAAGAGCAGGGCCGATACTTGCCGACAACGATTGCAGATAAACTTTTATTTCATGGAGCCCAGGCCCAAGATCCCCGAGCTTTAAGACCTCTTGTTTTGTCCTTAGGTCAAAAACATTAAGAAAGCTGACGATAGTTGCCAGGCGGGACGGACTTCCAGGCGGGAGGCTGAGTTCGCTTTCCGACTTCCGAAGACGGAGCAGCAGATGATCCATGTCACCGAGCCACCAGCGAGACCGCACGCCAATTCGATAGGGAGCCGGCTCAGACACTCTTCCCGTGACGGCCAATTGATAGAGCAACCACGGAAAATCGATGCCGGAGTCGACGGCTAATTGCAATGAGCCCCAGAACCGTCCGTTCACCTCCATCAAATGGGGCACCCCTTGCCAATCAACTTTAAACTCCATCATCGCCACGCCATGCCAATGGACAGATTCGGCAATAGTCCGTGCGTACTTTGTCATCGGCTCGGGCAAGGCAATGCTCTCGCGCAATACACTCACACCGCCGGACGGCGGTTTTTCCCGAAGGCGCCGATGAGCAAATAGCGCCCGCGCCTGGCCCCGTTCGAAGAGACCGAAGACACCCTCTCCATGACCGACAACCCGTGACTGGATCAGCGACGGTTCCCGCAACTCCGCATGCTCCGCATAGAGCCTGCATAATTCGTCTGCATTTCTCGCATAGAGAACGGACGTTTTCTTGACTGCGCCCCGAGCCCTGACCAGAGACCGCCCTGGCTTCACCACCACCGGCCAGCGATCAAGGGCTGGAAGAATGGAGCTCACATCGCCACCGACCACAAAGTGCGTCTCGGGAATCGGAATGCCATTGCTCTGCGCCCATTGCATCAACCGATACTTGTCCGAAAGTGCGTGGTATTGCTCCAATGAAGGGAGCGGGATGGCAAAACCAGCATATACTCGCACCTCAGGTGTTCCAAGCAGTTCGACGGCCAAATCCGTCATAGGAAACAGCGCGGCAGCATCGTGCAAGCGGGCCTGCTCAATGAGACAAGCCACATACCTGTCAGGCGACTGCCAGGGAGAGGGGTAGACAAACGAACCCTGGCAATACCGTGACATTCCTGCCAGCGATCTTCCGTTTTCGGTACCAACATAGACTGGAATCCCGCGCCGCCCCAGCGAACGCGTAACGGCCAGCGCTGAGCGCTCATTGCCGTCGGTCACGATGACACCCTGCTGATCCGAAAGCGGCATTACCGATCTCCCTAAAAACTGACGGCATTCGCTAGCGCATTAGAGCCAATCATTGAACCCTGCCAGATGGAACGCCAACAATGATTCATTGCAGGCAATACCTTGGTGCACATTGATGCGCTTAAGCCCGAACCAAGACGCAGGCTTTCCTTTCTCATGCCCGAATTGCGTCGTCGTAGCGGCTCGATACCCTGCCTCTCGCACCTGATCGGCGACAAGCGGCGACCAGTTTCCATTCGGGTAACAAAACACCGGGATAGGACTGAGGCCTTTCTCCCGAAGCATGGCCATGGATTCAGCGGCTTCCCACGCCACATCAGGTTGCGACAAGGTCGTCATGATACGATGGCTGACCGAATGCGACCCAAACTCCACGCCACAGGAAGACATCTCACAAACCTCTTTCCAATTCATCAGAATGCGCTGAGACGGGAATGCCGTCTGCGATTCAGCCAGCCATTCCTCAAGGCACGCATCAATTTGCTCCTGGGGCTGAACTTTCCAGCATTCGACAATCGCATCGGTATCGCCATGCTCAAACGCATCAGCCGCCGGCATGAGCCATGGAAAATTCTTCACAAGGCGGCGAAATCGATTCTGCCGGCTCGGCACGGCTTCACGGAAATGGCTCTGCATAATTAGCCCAAGACGATCCGGCCAGAACCATCTATCAGTTCCGATAAAGGCGGTTGGCAAAAACACCGTCGCAGGGATCCGATGCCGTCGAAGAGCAGGCCACGCATGCCGGTAGGTATCCAGCCACCCGTCATCGAATGTAATGACGCAGTAGCGGGCCATCGGATCCCAACGGCATGCCGTCCACAATGCCAACAATTCTGAGAAACTGATGAGTTGAAACTCTGCGGATAAGAACGCAAGGTGCCGTTCAAACATATCCGGTGTGACATACATCCCAGGTTGCACACATTGCATGCGCACATCCTCAAGGGGAATCACCCGATGGTATGTAAGGATAGAGACTTTTCCCCTTAACTGGGAAAGGCAGCCTGGCATGTGAGAATATAATCCAGCGGCACTTTGACGAACCCAAGATTTCAGTCTACTTATCGTTTGGACGGTTCCCATACCACCACCCGTTCCCCAGACCAATACCGCATCCACGCCTTGAGAATTGATGCATTCACGAGCAGGAAAAATGCCGGCAACCGGATGACGGACCATCGTTGAAGTGGATGAATGAGGAGCCCGCACAACGCCACTCCATAGAACAGCATGTGCAAGCAAAACATCCCCTGATAGAACGCGCTGGTTGAAGCTAAGATCGCATTGGCAACGAAAGCCGTCAGCATCTCGAAGGGCACCAGCCACCGGCATAGCTTATGGCTGACGAGCTGCCACGCAAACGTCGTATGCGCAAAGGGATTGACCAAACTCAAGCTTTTCATAAACACGGAAATCCCCCGCAAAACTGTCCGTACCTTCCGGTCAAACTCTTTCTGTTCATCGGCAATATTCCTGTAGTATCCAATGCTGTCCGGGTCAGCAACCCCGCGCAGGCCCATGCGCATGCTATTCAACACCGTATTGAAATCGCTCTGCAGATCATCCGACCAAGCTTGTTTGCACACCGAGCTTCTTGCGGCAAAGAACGATCCGCTCAGCCCAACAAGCGAATTGACTCGAGACTCGAGCGAGCGAAGAAACATTTCGTACTTCACATACGCGCCTTCCCCGCTAGGACAGCCATTCTGATCGATGAAGCGATCCACACTGCTGACGCAGCCCACCGACACATCGTGAAAGTTTCTGACAATATTTCTGACAGCTTCTTCGGGCAGGATCGTCGCGACATCCGAGAACACCAGAATCTCTCCCGCCGCTTCATGGACAGCCAGTTTCTGTGCCGCTTCTTTGCCTTTTCGCTGTGACGCACGTACCAACCGAACCCCCCGAGGTCCGTACGACCGGACTATCGCATCTGTCCCATCAGATGAACAGTCCGACGCTACAAGGATTTCAAGCTTCTCTTTCGGATAGGCCAGCTTGAGCGTGTTGTCCAGTTTCTCCGCGATCCGCTTATCCTCATTGTAGGCCGTAATGACGAACGAGACGGAGAACGGATCTTCACCTTTCCTAATCGGCCGACTCCGGATCAGCGCCAATACACGCAAGACCAGCGGGTACCCCACGTAGGCATAACCCATCAATCCAATGGACAACCAGAACAGAAGTTCCATGGTCAGCATCAAACTTTCATCTTCGTAGCCGGCGCTGGATCAGCGGACAAGGCCGATGGCTTCCCTGTGAATCTGTCCTTATCAACAACCACTCCTTGAAGAGCGTCAGCAATATTCATGATATCTTGATGCGTCACGTAGTGATGCACCGGACATGTCACCATTCGATCAGCTAGGACCTGCGCCCCTGGAAATTGGCCGGTCCCACAGGTCGATCGCAAGGCCGGGATTTCAGATATCGGTGACGGATAGAGACCGCTCACTCCCAGGCCAGAGGCAGCACTCACATCACAAATCCGCGCTTTCATTTCAGCCGAAGGAAGGATCACGGGAACGCGAAGATACACGGTTACTTCACCACGCGTGGGCCCGAGCCTTCCGAGCGAAGCCTCCAAGATATTAAGCATGTCTTGGCCATGTCGCAGTCGCTCGGTATTGGATGCTTCCAACCTCGCCTGCCACGATGCGAGAAGACTCGCTCGCATGCCATCCAGACGGTACAACGGGAAGTCCAGTTCAAACTTCGTTTCTCCCAGTCCAAGAAATGGCAGCCCGGCTGGCAGCCAATAAAGAGAAGGTCGAATGAGAATAGCCATTGCCACCGCTTCGATAAGCGCCTGTACTTGGCTGATCCAGGATGCCTCCGGGATCTGTTTACATTGTTGCGCCAGCGCTAATCCTAACGAGTCCGAATTGGTGAGAATCACCCCGCCCGATCCTGCTGTCACATTTTTCCCACGCCCTAAGCTGAAAAACCCGATATCGGCCTGGGTGCCCAGCCAACGGCTTTCCTCTGCCCCGCCCATGGCTTGAGCCGCATCTTCCACCACCGGAATTTCGAAGCGGCAGGCAATTCCCTTGGTTCGAAGAATGTCTGCCGCATGGCCGAGTAAATGCGGGCTCACGATGCAGAGGATGTCACCGCTCACCAGCGCCTCAAGATCAGGGAATCGGTAGTCCAGTGTCTCAGGATCAACATCACACGGCACCACATCACATCCGGCCCGAAGAATCGCCGACGGTACGGAAAAACAGGTATAGGCAGGCACGATCACCTTCCGTCGAGGCGAGACTGCAGCCAACACCTGGAGAATCGTTGTCAGCGCGGCTTTTCCTGACGACAGCGCAAACACATACTTCACCCCGAAGTATTGGGCAAATTCCCTTTCCCGGCTCTCCCGCGCTCGCCTTCCCTGAAACAACCCCCACCCCCCCCGCATCAAATCGAGCCATGAGACCGGCGCGGCAGTGGGAGTCAGATATCGCTGGAGCTTCATGGAAGATACGGGGCAATCCAGGGCCCGATGGTGGTCGTCACCGGCACAGGGAGCTGTTGCCAAACTCGAATAGCCAACGCGTACTTGGGATTCTGTGGATTCAATTCAGGCAGCGGGCCGCCATCGCGCAGCCAATAATACCAATGCAGCTGAACCGGCTTGGCCCCCCACTGCGCTTTGAACCGATACGTCCCGCTGTCTTTGGTGGAACGGCCGAAGTCAAAGACCCGGTAACCCTGCTCGCAGGCATATTTCAGCAACGATCCATACAGCAACATGTTCGGCGCCAATTTGGCAAACCGGCGGTCGGATGAGGCCCACGGAATCTCCAATGTCTGCCGAAACCCATAGACCAATCCGGCAGCCACCGTGTCGGCTCCCAGTCGAACCGCACAAATCTTTGCGTCCTTGGGGAAAGTCCGGAGAATATCTGCAAAGAAATATTTCCCGTACACCGGCGTCCCAAGATCTCGCATATTTCGCGCAAACACCCCATAGAAATTATCCAGCAGATCCAACCCACCCACCTGCACCGTCATGCCCTCTTTTTCTCCACGCCGGATTTGGCTCCGCAATTTTGGAGGAAAAGCCTTCATCAGCGCATCAAAGTGCGAGGGCAAGTCGAGTCGCATGGAAACTTTGTGATCTTTGCACGGCCACGGTAATTTCGCTTCATCCGCATGCCGTAACTCAATATGCGTCGCGCCCAATTCTTTAGCCTCGATGACTGCCGCTTCCACCAATGCGCTTCTGGATTGCTCGCTGTCCGCCAATACGCCGCCATAGTTAAAATACGGCACCGATACCAGAAATTGGCCAAACAGGGGACTTTTCAAAAACACCAACGGCAGAACCCCTCTGATCTCCCCCCGATCGTCCTGCGCCATGAGATACACGGTGCAATGCCCAAACGTGCGTTCAATGATCTGGCGCCACGCCATTAAATGATAACCAGTCCCCTCCGAATGATCGCATACATACTGATCCCATGCTCCATGCGCCTTGGTTTGCTGAATACGGGATACCATCAACCCCATGCTCCCCACTCCATCTTGTCCAAATCCTGCATGATTCACCTGATTTTCTCCTGAACGGTATTGTCCAATAGATCAGCCAAACGTTTAGAGAGAACGGCGTAATTGAACTGTTCCGTATCGGCAGGACTCGGAGGCATCAGGCTTGTCCGGTCACCCATCAATTCCATCAAAGTTCGTTTGACCTCAGACACACGGTTTGGACAGCATCGACCAAGCTGATGCCGATGGACAAGATTAGCCGTGGCGCCTTCCCCGCCAAGCACAAACAATGGGCGGCCCGCAGTCACATATTCATAGATCTTTGCCGGCACCTGCAGCGGATAGTCGGGCTGAAGGAGCAACAACACATCGGACTTCGCCATTTCCTTCAGGCAGGCCTGATGCGGAATGGGGGGGACTCGCTGCAACACTCCATGCTCTTCCAACGACTTGGCGAGCTGGTCGCAAGTCGGATCGTCCACATCCCACGCGCCAATGAACCGAAGGGTCAGGCGGGTACGATCCAATACACCCTCACGCATCAGCTCTTGTACCGCTTGAAACAACGCAAGAGGACTCCGATTGCCATACACCGTACCAAAATGGGAGAACTCCAGTGCGCTCGGGGGATTCGCGATGGCATCGTCAATTGCAGGATGGAGTGCCATCTCCTGAGCATATCCATTCGTGATGACCACGAATTTAGTCTGCCATTGAGGATATTGCTCACAAAAACGAACTCTGAGTTCCTCTGTGTTCAAGATCACACGGCTCGCTGCCTCACACACTGATCGTTCGAGCTGCGCGGCTCGCCGATGCAAGAGCGCGGATGAGAAAAACTCATGTCCGCCAACCCAAGGATCTCGAAAATCAGCCACGAAAGGTACCGCCCATTGCTGCGCAAGCCGCTTCCCCACCAGCAGGCTTGTCCAGGGACCGCCGGTTGCCCAGATGGCGTCCGGACGTTTGTCTGCACTCCTCGCCACCATTGCCCGCACAGCCAGTCCGTACCATCTGCACTGAGGATCGGGGAAATTCAACCAGGCATCAAACACAAAACGTCGCGCCGTGGCAAAGGCCGACTCCCGCTGGTCTGCACGGCAACTCGAAGCGATACCATCCATTCCTGCAGAGTGTAGGGAAAACTCACTGGCCTTTCGGTTGAGCATCCGTTTGAGCCGATCACGATAGGCCAGCAACCGCCCGAGGGGATTACCGTGTTGCACTCGAATGACCTCAATCTCAGCAGGAACGCGCTGAAGTAGGTCCACGTCTGAAGCTTGAGGCGGCAAAGCGGATGGATGGCCCGTAGCCAGCACACTCGGCATCCACCCATAAGACGGAAGGTGCCGGCAGAAATTGAGCGGCCTCATCGCTCCGGTTGCCGCGATGGGAGGGAAATAATACGCGACCATCAACACCTGTTTCATCAGTGCCGAACCTTTTCCTTCTGCGTTCTCCGGCACCACCGACGATCGCCATTATGCATACACAATAATCCGAAGGATCATCCAAGGCCTCGCCTGAAATCACTGATCCATCGCCGCCATTAACGCAGCATGCATCAAGAAACCACCAAGCGCAGGCTCATCCGGCATTCAGAATCTGAATTGTGTCCCTTAAATCCAAGAATCTAAACAATTAATCTGATTTGGACCCAGCGGCATATTCTATTCCTCCCCAGAGATGTTCCCTGAAAAGCCGCTCACCCCAGATCGCCTTGCTGGCTCCACCGGCGGTATACCACGCCCGACCACCATCATACTGGTGATACCACGCGATCGGATGATCTCCGCCCATATCGCCCCCCTCATACGTATTCTCATCAAGGGAGAGGAGGACCGTGGCTCCATTAAGCCGTGGGTTAGGGGAGAAGTTGTACCACTCGTCAATCCAGTCCCACCTGTCAGGCAGGCCCTTCGTTGATGCATGGGTACCACCTTCACGAGTGACGACAGCTCTGACAACCTCCGAATGACTCCCGCCGTATTGAGCGCCAACCAACTTCCCATACCACGGCCAATTTGATTCCGTATCTGCGGCAGAGTGGATCCCGACAAACCCACCTCCCGTTTTGATATATCGTTCGAAGGCAGCCTTTTGCTTGAGATTGAGAATCTCTCCTTGCGTTGAGAGAAAGATCACGGCCTGATATTGAGCCAGCACCATTTCCTTCATCATGTGAGCATCGCTGGTATCATCAACCTGTATACCGTTCCTCCGCGCCATCTCCCTAATGGCCCTAATCGCATCTGGAATACTTTCATGAAACGCGATATCCGTTTTCCAAAACACAAGCAACCTGCGAGCTTCCGAACGAGACTGGTCCAATGTGGTTAACCGGTTTTCCCATACTTCGACATTGCCTTGATCGAAGGTGATTGTCCCGGCGATATCTTGATCCCCGTCGCCGTCAAGATCACCGACAACGACATTGTGAAGAAAGGGAATGCCTAACACTTGCCTGACCCATGACTTCCTCTGGTCCTTTTGATGGTATACCAGCAATCGGCCGCCCCCCCTAAACTCAGAAGTCACAACATCAAGCAGATCGTCACCATCCATATCCACCAATCGAAGAGCATGAGCTGAATCGACCGGCCCTTCATCCACGACATGTTCTTCCCAATGACTTGCTTCATCGCCGGAGTTCTTAAACCACGAGATCTTTCCTGCGTGTTCTGAAACGGACATCACAATATCCGGTCTCCCATCGCCGTCTATATCTCCGGTGTCGATGGCAGCATATTCATTCCAGTTGGCGAACGAGTGCGTTTCCCATTCTTTTGCAAGCACGTTCGCTCGGGGGTTTTCCAGCCAAACACCCGGTACAATGATGTCCGGGAAAGTATCCCCGTTCAGATCTTTCACTGCGAGACCATTGCGCCCGGTTCCTGGCTCCACCATCTTAATTGACCAAAATCCAGAGGGGTCATGGATGAGGATCGTCACCAGAGAACTCGTTTCGCCGCGCATGATGATGTCAAGATTGCCATCCTTATTGAGATCGGCCAGCTCAATATCATGATTCGCCGCTCCTGCACCAATCGAATGAAGAGGCCATACTGCCGCGATATTTCCTTTCGGACGAGGATTTTCCAGCCATACATCGCCAAAGGCAATATCTACATCACCGTCATTATCGATGTCGCCGAGAGCGATTCCGCTTTGGGTGCGATATGAGTCGATTGAGCCAATGACCGTCTTGTCCTTTCCCCCACTTTCGTACATGAGCAACGGGCCGTGACCTCCACCCACAATGAGATCGCCAACACCATCTCCATCAAAGTCACCTATAGCCTTCGCCCAGGGATTAGCCGGACTTTGCCTGTCAATGATGTGCTGGCTAAAGGGATAGCGATAATTGATCAAGTCGACTTTCTTGGAGCTATCTATCTTGGTTTTCACCACCGGATAAAGCTTGAAAGCCATCAGCCCGCCTGCAATACAAAGTCCAACTATCAACCCTGTTCTGGCGAGCCCCATGTTGATCCTTCCCCGTAGCTCTATGCATCATCAGTTTGACGAGTCGGTCAATTGTTCACGTTAGAAGAACCGTGCATCAGCCAGAAAACACTCTGGAGTGCCTGATCTCCTCATCCTCGCAGTCTGAGTCCAATGCTTGACTCGCCACGGGACATATCGCGCCGCAGACGCGATCGCATCGTCGAGCCAGTGCTGATTAATAGGCACCGATAGTATCGTTGGTCCTGCTGCAAGCTCTGCGATTCGCCGCAAGAGAATGTGAGGGGGCTTCCTATATTCCACATCGACTCCCAGCGCAATTTCCATCAGCCTTCTGCAGTTATATGGGGAACTGGTGTCGCAGCCCACGGTGTCAAACCCAGTCGCGCCCAAAGAGCCCCAGTTACCCGTACGATGTTCCCAGAAAATCAGATCAAGGAGAGAGACGTTCAAATTCGAGGGGGCACTCGAAAGCCACTGCTCAAAGGCTCTTAAGGCTACGGTGTTTCCGATATAGCCGGTAACGCGCGCAAGAAGCGGAGGATCAATTACCTTAGGCAACATGCCATCCTTGTAATACCAAGCCCTCCCGACATTGTCGCTCTGACCAATTAATAGATAGAAATTAGGATAATGTTGCCCATACGTATAAATATGATTTGCTCCCTGATCCCAATACATTTCCGCCGTGTTCCGCAGCAAGCTTCTCCAGAATCGTTCATCAAAAGGAAGGGGTCGAAGATAGGACACCTCCAGTCCATATTTCTTGGCAACCTGCTTGGATAGCAGCTTGTCGTGATACAGGGTATTGGGCGCATCGATTAAATAGAGCGGGAGTTTCCCACGGAGTTCCTTCGCACAGGCAAAAGACACACGGCTTTCATATCCCCCTGTCAGCGGAAGAGCGATATTTCCTCTTTTCGCCACAGCGGAGATCAGTCCATGAATAATTTCAGCCATCTCTGCTGCCGCATCATCCAGTGCTTTTGGCATCACGTCCCCGGATGGCCAAAATCGATTGGCGGTTCTGCGGCCAAGATCTAAATAATGGTTTGGGAGGAGTTGGCGGACATGGGGATATGGGGTCAACTCACAGACCCATGAGTTTTGATACTTTGTCGTCCAAAACTCCCTCACGAGACTTTCATCTACTGTAATTCCAAGGCTGTCCTCGAACAGGCTAGGCTCGGACGCTACCGAGATCTCTTTTGAACGTGGATCCTCATACCAGAACGTCGATTTCAGCCCGCCTGCGTCGTGATAGACACGCCTTTCACCATTGAGTTCGACAAAGATGACCCAGCGGCCGCCAACTATCGATAAGGCCCTTTCTAGTGCCGAAAACTCTTTCCCGTCGGCAAGCAGATTGCTTATGATTTGGCCGTTTGTCTGCTCACAATGCAGAGGGTCTAGAATGTGCCCGAGACAAACGATGCGCCCCTGCTGATTCGAAGCTTCAGCAACTTCAAGCTCTGGATGACAGCCAATGATAAAGGCATTAGAAAACTTTATTTGCCGCCACATCGCAAACTGTGGCGGCAACGATGGACCAGCAATGTATTGACGGCGATAGAGCAATTGAGGATCGAGCATTGAACGTTCAGGCATGGAAGACCTCTATTCAGGATATCTAAATAGGGTATCAGTCATTGCACGCATCAGATACCTGCCCCACGCACCGCCGCCTCCAAGAGCATCGACAGCACATAGGGCATGAGAACTTCCTCTGTATGCGAGAGCCGTCTTGCGACACTGAAGACTACTTTTATGAGGTCACAGAACTATTCTTTCTGCTCTCCCGAATCAACTGCAAGAGCATCACTAGCCGCTGTCGGTGAAACAGTTGCACCGACATGATATACACGCCACCACCAATCAGAATCTCTATGCCCAAGCGGATCGCCAGCGGCCAATCAGCAGAGATTGCATGCTGAATTCCGAGAATGCAGGCCCCCATGAGAGTGATGCCGGAGAGCGCCGGCCACAGCGCGCGAAGATAGCCCCACAGAGATAGTTGAGTCGCTCGCAGCACATGCTTATAGGGCTGAATGAATGCCAACGGCTGGACCAGAACCCATGCCCAGGCTAATCCGACAACACCCCAATGGCTCCCGATCCAGAAACCCACAGGATAAGTCGCAACACAGAGCAGCCCGTTCAACATCGCCACCCTGGAGTTTCCCGTGACATACAAGAGAGGCCCAACCAATCCAAAAATCGACCGCACCCCTGCCCAACATGCCAGAATTTCCAATGGGGCAATCACTCCGCTCCATTTATCTCCCAGCACGACCAGCACAAAATCATGGGCGACAAGCGACATTCCCACTGCCATGGGCCACACGATTAATGAGAGTGCTTCCGTAAGCAACAGCAGATACCGCCGCATAGCCGGAGGATCATTTTGCACCGTCGAATAGATGGCCGGCATCACACGGCTCAAAAGCGCCGTAACTTTTTCAATCGGCACATACGCAAGAGTGCCAGCCAACGAATACACACCCACGGCCACCTGCCCCAACACCCGTCCGCCGATAAAAACATCGGAGCTCGCGGCCACATACCAGGATACGCGACTGGTCAACACATGCGAACTGAACCTGATAGCTTCCTTCATGGAGTCAATAGTTGGCCAAGCATAAGAAAGCGGCCTGGACAGCCCAATTACTGTTGTTGCCGCCAACTGCCCCGCCAACCCGCCCAATACAAGCGCCCAATATCCTCCCCCAAACCAAGCCACAATCAGTGTTGTAAGGGTAGCAACGAGGGATTGTCCTCCCTCCAAGAAGGCCAGAAACTTGAAACGCAGATCCTTCTCCAACAAAGCGCTGGGTACAGATCGCATGGCGAGAATGACAAACCCGGCTCCAATCGTGATCATGATAAGCGGTACTTCCTGGGCTCCGAAGAATTGCCCGGTTGGTATGGCCACCGCGCAGGTCAACAGGAATCCGCTGATACCGAAGAGGCTTGCTAGACTGTGGATCTGTGCAATCTGCGTCTCAGTGAGATGCCGCAACGCCACCACCGCCGCACCCAATCCAAACTCGTTCAAGAGAGTAATGAGACCTAGCACCGCAGCAGCCATGGCCACTACACCATAGTCTTCCGGAACCAAGAGACGCGCCACGACAATGGTGGAGAGCCAGGAAAGGATTTGACTCAGCCACTTCACCGCACCAGTCCAGGCCAGCCCGCGAACTAACACGCGATCAAGTGGCGACCCCGCGGCAGTGGTGGACGACGATTCGGAGGTGGAAGCGGATACGATTGGTTGCATCATGTTGAGTGAATGAAGTGCTCAGGACTGAGCGAGATAGGCCTACGGGTAGACTTGACTTACTATTGAGCGGCCCTGCGCCCTCGGGGATTCATCAAAAGAACCAATTCCTGCAGATATTGATCGCGCGACGCAATCATCTCTCGCATGAGAAACAGAAACAGTCTGACTCGCTCTCGCACAGTAAGTGGGGCATGTAGCAGTGCGTACATATTTTCAAACAGATGCCGCCACATCCGCGCAAAGTCTTTCTTACGTACGATCTTCGGATCCATGAATGCCTGTATGCCCTCCAACGATTGTATGCTGCTGGACGCCCCTGGATGCATCCGCCTGAAAAACAACCGTTGGTCCATTTCGTGAAACTGTCCGAACAGTGCCAGTTCAGTCACAAACACAACATCGGCCCCAGGGAAACTCCTAATCAGACGTGTCTGCCGGAGCACGCTAGTCCTCATTAATCCATAGATGACATTCGTCATGCCGATCTGTTTGACTGCGGCCTTATATCGCTCTACTGGACTGGTTTGCCTGAGGTCGAGGTTGTCTTCATACGACTGAAGGACTTGCCCCTGCGCATCGATAAGCATCGTCTTCGGATAGCACAGGACTGCTTCAGGATGTTGATCCAATACCTGCACGCAGCATGCGAGGGATTCAGGAGCGAATAGGTCGTCAGCAGGAGCCCACCGAAAATACCGTCCCCGTGCAAGATCGAGAACGTGCTTGTAATTCCATGCTGCACCTCGGTTGTATTCGCTCCGAACGACTCGGATGCGATCGTCTCGCCTGGCGTACGACTTGGCGATTGCGTTCGATCCATCGACAGACGCATTATCAGAAATAATCAATTCGAAATCGGTAAACGTCTGGCTCCGAATGGAATCCAACGTCTGAGAAAGAAAACCTTCGCCGTTGTAAACCGGTAATCCAATACTGACAAGAGGCACACGTTCGGTCATGCTGCTAGGTTTCTCCGCTTCACTTCCTCACCCGACCACCCACTTCCGGCTGTAGAATGCTTCTGCATACCGCCCGCTGCCGTTCGCCTCAATTCCTCGCAACCGGAGTAGAGCCAAAAATGTATCGCTGCTGAACCATTGTTTGCCTTGCTGACTGGGAAACCCTTGGACGATGTACGCCGCCTTCCGTTTCGCCAGAAGGTCCGGGAGCGACACAAAGAAATTTGGAATGCCCATATCGCCGTCATATTTTGGAATTTCGTACTCGAGAATGCATTGCCGGCGGAAGGTATTCCACGTGAATTGATTAATCACACGGTGATCCTGATGCAGGTCGTCTCGGTAATGAGTGAAGACCAGGTCCGGTGAAACCTTCTGTTTCAGTTGCTCGAAATATCGTTTTATCGACTGGCCGCAGTAGGGGAAAACGCTCTCGCGGAAGGTCTTAACGATGATCGTCTTCTTTGCGGCACCCGCCAGAAATCGAGCAGCACTCGCCAGTGCCTCTTTCTTCCTGACCCGGTTGGCACTAAAGACCACCCAGACAACCTCCACATCAGGATGCGTGTCCAACAAATGCAAGAGACCAGGGAGCCTTGTCTTTGGCGTACATTTCATCGAGTACCTGCTTGTCCTTGAACGTGTCCATACTCGCCCAGAACCCGTCGTACTGGTATCCCACTAACTTCTGTTCCTTGATGAGCCGCTGAAACGGTTCTTGCACGAGCTCCTCACCAGGCTGCATAAAATCAAAAATGGCTGCAGTGAAGAGCATATAGCCCCCGTTGATGCGCAGGCTAGAACGACTCATCTCTTCCAAGCCTGATACCAGCCCATTTTCGCCGGCTGTCACCATGTGATAACTCAACCGCGGAGCGACGCTCACAAAACTTCCCACGGCCTTCATCTGACGGAAGTGCGCCAGCTGATCCGGCAAGGGAAGATCAGTCAGGCCATCGCTATAATTGGCAATGAACTCTTGATCGTTTCCTAGATACTTTCTCACTGCAATCAGACGCTGAGCGATATTCGCATTAGTCCCTGTATCAGCGAACGTGATGCGCCAATCCTGAATATCCGTGTTAATTAAATCGAGTTTCTTGCCGCCTTGCGACATAACAAAGTCATTCGATGCACACTCACTGTAGTTAAGAAAGTAGTCCTTCACGACGTCCGCGCCGTGTCCGAGACAGAGGATGAACTCTGTATGCCCGTAATGGGCATAATACTTCATGACATGCCATAACACGGGACGATACCCGACGGGTACCATCGGCTTGGGAATGTTTTCGGAATACTCCCGAATCCGCATTCCGAACCCTCCACAAAACAATACGACTTTCATGCGCCGACCTCTCGTTCGGATGGATTACTCAGGAGACCTTATCGAGCCAGGCTTCGCGCCAGAATAGGTACTCCGTTCTGGGGCAGAGCTTTTGATAATCCGCGTGGCACAGCACTCCGTCGAGCATGATGCAAGGCGCCTGTTCCGTCATATGTATCATCTTGCCGGTTTTCTGATCGATGAGACGGTATGCTCGTGTCACGACGCGATATTCCCCCTCACAATATCGAAACATGCCGACATCGAAACGCAATCCTCGGGTTTTCCCATCGCCATCTAGCGTCTTCATGATATCGTCTGGCTTCTTTATACGAACAAGATCACCTGGCTGCAGATTAAGATTGACGACAGGTGTTTTCTTAAGCAGGCCTGGCTCCATATAGGGGAATCCTACGCCACCTCGTTTCTTCTGCGCCCAATTAAAGATATCAAGAAGGAGCGCGCGCACAACTTCCTTCAATGTTCGATTTCCGCAAGTCACGTCGGCCCAATAGTGGCGGATATCCCACCAGGCCATGGGAAGACTGGCTTTCTTCATCTCAGTGATCAAACACATATATGTCGGCTCGTCATCTGACTCAACCTGAACGACACGCTTAACACGTGCCGCCAACTCGTGGTACGCCGAGTCCTGCTGATTGCCTGCTCCCTTGGCGTGAGCTGAGGCGAATTCGACATTGGTTCCGGCGGGGACTTTTCTCAGCCAGGATTCCTTCCAAAACAACAGGCAACCGGCCTGACACTCGCCATGGGAGGACCCGTCACAACGAAGCCCCTCAAGCATCACCGTGTCGTTCACGCGCCGAAAGCCCTGTTTGCTGATCGTGTCGCATGTCTTCGTGGCTCGCTTGAACACTTGAAACCGCCGCCCGATAAACGGCAACATTTCCGGCATGAAGGGTAGTGACTCCATGGTTCCCCGCTCGTCTAGCGTCCGAAGAATTTCTTCAGCGCTCAGAATCTCAACCCAATCTCCAACAATCAGACTACCTGGCATCTAAGCGCCTCCTCCACAACACCTTCTGCATTACATTCACAAAACTTACTCGAAAACCGCGCGTCCCTTTGCATCATAACGCAGGGCCAACACACCGCCAGCTGCGATGCTGTATCCTACCAGCGCACCAGCCAGACACAGGATGCCCCCCACGGCACAAATCGGGAGCGGCAGGATCAGCACCGCTTGCATCACGGGAAAATCCACTGCGGGGGCGCACAGTAGCATGACGCCGACAAGCAAAAATCCTGTTCCAGCCACTGCTGCCATTGCAGCGGTCTTTGCATAACTGTGTCGATACTGCTTCATAAATGGCTTCCCCCTACCTGGCCCCCCTCTACCTCTTCGAGCAATCCATGTTCAAGCAACAGATCAGCGGCATGCCGCACCTGCCGAAATGGCAAGCCAGACCTATCTGCGATATCTAACAGTGTGTGTGAGCCATCGGAAAGATTAAGCGCCCAGAGAAGTAGAAGCTCGTTCTCTCGCCCTCCCCCAGCTAATCCGCCCATAGCGCCATACAATCCTCGTTTGCCTAGTTGTGGCTCGCCATTCGGCAACAGATTCCGAAAGACTCTGTTGCCTTCCAGCACGTAACAAATCTCTATACATTTGCGATAAGAATCCGCCAATGAGCTGGGCTTGACACACTCAAGGTTGTCCGCGGACGTATGGTATTCCGGGAAACGTGCCCCTGTTGAACGCATGAAACATCCGATCGGTAAGTTAAAGCCGGGAGAACAATATTGACGTTCGTCGTATCCGTAAGGAACAAACTTGAAGATTTCATAGGGCTGACCGCTGTGCCTTAGCACATGTGTAACGGCGCGATCGATTTCCGCTGTTTCCCGGCGGCTACACTTGTACGTAGAGCACCCGATATCCCCAAGTGCAACCAACACAACGCCATGCCGGATTCTTCCGCAAGCTTCCTGGTTTCGAGCCAGCCAGGCCAAAGAGCCTAACTGAGCCGGGACAAAGAGAAACCGATAGGTATAGCGCCGTTTCGGCATAGCAGCAATGGCCTTGGCCAGATAGGCAGCGATAACAATCCCTGAGAGATTATCGTTACACAAGGACGGATGGCAGATATGCGTGGAAAACAAAATCTCGTCGGCCTGCTCGCCTGGAATTACACATTCTCCATACGTCATCGCGCCACTGGACAATGTAGAATCAATGCGGACCTCATACCGATCTTCGGCTAGTCTGATCAGATCGTTATGGGCGATCGAAAATCCCCAATTCGGTTTGTAATACGAGGCTCGTTGCGGGATCCACTCAGGATGTTCCGGGAGTGAATAGAGTCGCGGCAGCAATTCCGCCAGACTCATGGTCTCTGACACGGGCACGCTGTAGCCCATGACATGTAAATTCGATTTTTTGAAATCAACGACGCGGTCGCCTTTTGAGTTTTTGATATAGGCATCTCTGATGTTCCACTCTTGAGGAACAGTCCAGTCAAAGACGGTCGTCCCTGTGGGCACCTCATGAATTACGAGCGGCATCACGTCATTGAGCATGTGCAAGGTCTGACGAACTCCGTTACCTGTCAGGCTGCGGCAAATCGGATAGAGATCAGCAATGAACCGATGCATCTCTGCGCCCATTTGGTCTTGTTCGGCTCCTTGGAATGCATCTCGTTCGATCATCGTCTACCCCCCATGATCACTAGTTATAACTCGCACTTCAGGAATCGGGACGACAAATTGCCCGCCCCATTCACGTATGAAGGTCATTTGCTGCATGATCTCGTCTCGAAAGTTCCATGGCAGGATGAATACATAGTCTGGCTTGGTTTCAGCAATCTTTTCCGGAGCATGAATTGGTATATGCGTACCAGGCAAAAACTTCCCCTGCTTGTAGGGATTGCGGTCCACGGTGTATTCGATGAAATCCGAGCGTATTCCGCAATAATTGAGAAGCGTATTGCCTTTACCAGGCGCTCCATATCCGACGATGACTTTTCTTTTTCGCTTCGCCTCAATCAAGAACTCCAGCAACTTTCGCTTGGTCTCCTTGACCCGCTCCGCAAACAACGCATACGTTTCGACTCGTTCAAAACCAGCCGTTTGCTCCCGTCGCTTTAGCTCACGATATCGATCCGTCATGCGATAGGTCGTATCATCGACGTGATGGGCATAGATCCGGAGTGATCCTCCATGCGTAGACAGTTCTTCCACATCAAACAATGCCAAACCATGTGCCGCAAATACGCGCTCCACGGACAGGAGTGAGAAATAAAAGAAATGCTCGTGGTAAATGGTATCAAACTGATTCTCCTCCATCAGCTTCATCAAATGTGGAAACTCGATGGTGACGACACCCTGCGGCGCCAACAATAGTTTGGTACCGCCGACGAAGTCGTTCAAATCCGGCACCTGAGCCAGAACATTGTTTCCCGCGATAAGATCAGCTTTTTTACCCTGCTCAACTAATTCGGCCGCAGTCTGTTTCCCGAAAAACTTTACCAGTGTTGGCACATTCTTTTTCCGCGCGACTTCCGCCACATTGGCTGCGGGTTCGACCCCAAGGACCGGAATACCTTTGGCGACAAAATGTTGCAGCAAATAGCCGTCGTTACTCGCAAGTTCCACCACAAAACTCTTGGCAGTGAGCGCAAGTCGTTGCACGATCATATCCGCATAGCGCTTTGCATGCTGCACCCAGCTGTCCGCGTAAGAGGAAAAGTAGGCATACTCGGTAAAGATATCCGACGGGCTGACATACTCGTGGAGCTGCACAAGCCAGCAATGCTCACAGACGTACACGTGCAAGGGATAGAACGGTTCCATGTGGTCCAATCGATCCTGGCTCACATAGCTTTCACAGAGTGGATGCATTCCGAGATCGACGAAGGTCCGGTGCAGCGGCGTTTGGCAAAATAAACAAGCATTGCTTCCCATGACTACCTTCCCTTTCATCGTTGTGGATCCACTCAATCGGACAACTACGCTGGCGTGCGGTGCTTCATGACCGGCAACCATGCAAGTTTATCGTCAACCACCCATCCTCCCGAAACTTTTTCAGGATATTCAGGCACATGAAACTCAATTCGCGATACGCTTGATCGGCAACTCCGGTCTGCTCCAATCCATCCTTCGATTCCAAAATCGTGGCGCGTAGGTCTGACAACGATAATTGATGGCCAAGGTGGCTTTCTTAAAGCCTTTATCCATTGGATCGTTAGAAATCGTAGCCAGGTTCACAACGGCATCCACCCCCCTTGAGGGTTGAACGATTGATGGGCGCACATCGCCACAATATTGCTGATCGAGCAGGTGCTTGGGAAACAGTCCTCGCACCATAGAGACATTGAGCGAAGAACCTGGTATCAAAACCAATGAATATTGCCGGCTGATAACTCTAGGGAAAGATGACGCAGCACCACAGGACCGATGTAGCCCATATTTCCTACAATCAGTACCTTCATTCTGCTCTCGCCGTGACAAAACGCCAGCTTAGTTGACCGTGACTGGTGTCAGCATGATTACTACAGAGGGCATTCACAGGAGCCAACGCTGCAGGCATCTCAAAATAGCGTGTAGATGAACGGTGCAACTGCCGACCCCTGTGTTAATACAATGAGACTGCCTAGCAGCACCAACACCAGTACAATAGGCAACAGCCAAAACTTCTTGCGTTCTTTCATGAAGGCCCACAGTTCCCCTACGAACTCACCCATACCCCACCTCCTTGACACACAGTCGACGAATTAAAACTGAACTTTCATGTGACTTCTTGCTCGTGGTGTCCGAATTACGCGATACGTGGCGCTTGATTCAGAAAATGCTTGCCGCACTGTGCTCTTCCCCATTAGCCGGAAGATCAAGCCAATAGGGGTAATCAATCCATAAAACACGATGCTCAGCAAAATCCTGGTATTGATCCACCCCAGCACATGGCCGATCCACATCCAGCCCGTATGAAGAGGGCGGAGCAGCTGAGGAACGATCGCTCCCAGTAGAATCAGGAGCCCGCCCCCACCGATAACCCACTCCCGCATGGGCTCGCCCCGAAACACCAATGGCCATAGGCCAATAACGCAGAACACCGCCCCAACTAATAACCCAAAACTCCGGAGGTCTTTTGTTGTTGCTATCTGACTCACGTGATCCTCACTCAGATTAGTCGAGAGCAAACTCCTGTTTCCAATCCGTATCCCTTTCCAACGGCTTCTGGTCTTCCTTCTTCAGTACACAGTTTTCCAACACCAAGATATCCATTTCTGTTCGCATGAAACAGCGAAAGGCATCTTCCGGTGTACAGACAATCGGCTCTCCGCGCACATTGAAAGAGGTGTTAACCAATGTGGCATATCCGGTCCTCTCCTCGAAGGCCTTCAGCAGGTAATAATAGCGAGGATTCGTATCTTCGTGGACCGTCTGAATTCTCGCCGAGTAGTCGATATGTGTGACAGCTGGAATATCCGACCGAAGAACGTTGAGGAGTTCGATTCCCCACAGTCCTTTTTCACCCGAGTTAAATGGCAACCTGCGCTTCTCTTGCACGGGTGCCACCAAAAGCATATAGGGGCTGTCGCAATCCATCTGGAAATAACTATTCACCCGTTCACGTAGGACTGACGGCGCGAAGGGCCTGAACGATTCCCTGTACTTGATCTTGAGGTTCATGACAGACTGCATTTTCGTATTGCGTGCATCTCCCAGAATACTCCGCCCACCTAATGACCGCGGCCCAAACTCCATGCGACCTTGAAACCAGCCCACGACTTTGCCCGCAGCAAGCTCTTCCGCTACTTGAGTGAATAGATCCTTCTCACCCAGTCGTACATAGGCAGCGCCGAGTTGTTTGAGTCTCAACTCAACCTCGTCGTTACTAAAGGCTGGCCCCAGATAACTGCCTTTCATCTGGTCTTTGACGTTATTCGCAGTTCTTGGCTTATTCTCGTACAGATGCCACGCGCTCAGCGCTGCGCCCAAGGCACCACCAGCGTCACCTGCTGCTGGCTGAATCCATATACCCTTGAATGGCCCCTCGCGTAAGACCCTTCCATTGCCCACACAGTTCAATGCTACCCCTCCAGCCATGCAGAGATAATCGACACCCGTCTCGCGGTGTATGGTCCTAGAAAGTCGCAACATCACCTCTTCGGTGACTTCTTGAATTGAGCGAGCCAAGTCCATTTCCCGTTGGGACAACTTCGATTCCGGTTGGCGAGGCGGGCCGCCAAATACCTCGTCAAACTTCCGGCTAGTCATTGTGAGCCCGGTGCAGTAATTGAAATACTCCATGTTCATTCGAAACGTCCCATCTGGCTTCAGATCCAGAAGGTGTTCATAGATAGCTTTCACATACTTCGGCTCTCCATAGGGAGCCAGACCCATCACCTTATATTCCCCCGAGTTAACCTTAAAGCCAGTGTAGTAGGTGAACGCCGAGTACAAGAGCCCCAGCGAGTGGGGAAAGGGAATTTCCCACAACGGCGTCAGCGTGTTTCCTTCACCAAGCCATGCAGAAGTTGTGGCCCATTCCCCAACCCCGTCCATGCAGAGCACGCCGGATTTCTGATAGGGGGAGGCAAAGAATGCTGAGGCGGCGTGAGACTCATGGTGTTCGCCGAACAATAATTCAGGCAACTGCGCCTGATCCACACCCTCTATGCACGTCAGAACCTCCTTCTGAAGCAATTTCCTCAGAAATAGCTTCTCTTTAAGCCACACGGGCATGGCGGCGAGAAATGACTGGATGCCTTTGGGTGAGAACCCTACGTATGTTTCCAGAAGCCGTTCGAACTTAATAAGGGGCTTGTCATAGAACACTAAGTATTTGACATCCGTGATCTTAATGCCTGCTTGGGCGAGGCAGAATCGCACTGCATGATGAGGAAAACTTGAATCATGCTTCTTACGTGTGAACCGTTCTTCCTGCGCGGCCGCAATAATCTCTCCCTCATGAACTAGACAAGCTGCGCTGTCATGATAGAACGCCGAAATGCCTAGTATATACATTGGCTTCTTTGCTCCTAAATCTAGCTAGCAGAAGTCCCTTCGACGGGATATTTCGACTTTATAATCTCTACTGCAGCCCCACGGCCAACAATACTATTGCATTCTGGAAGTGAGTTTGTAGCGGCTCAAATCAGGCTACCGCCCATCCGATGTCAGCCACCGGGTCTTTTAAATAGAGAACGTTCGCCCAATCTTCTAGCTCTCCGCTGTAGAGCCTTGATCGAAAAAGGAGCCAGATCAAGGTCCCATCAAGAAACTTTATCAGCTTCCCCCCTAAACAGAGCAGAACATTCAAGTTTTGATTTTTCAGGCATTGACCACCCCTCGACGGTCAATAACAACTCGCGCCTGATAGGAAAGAGCCTTTAACAGCAACACCACGCGAGAGGTCCCGTTCAGTTTCTTCTCAAAGACCGTATCCAATCCGCACAGCGGTCCTTCGTGAATTCGCACAGCTTTGCCTGGCACAAGTGTGCCATCAGGAATTTCGATGGTACCGTCCACGGCTTGCCCCTTAATCGAATCGATGATCGAATCGTCCACAATCGAGGGACCGGCGCCGAATGAGACAACACCCTTGACCCCTGTGGCATAACTAACTGCGCGATACTGAGCCGGCATCGCACACCGTACAAAGAGATACCCGGGAAACAAAGGCGTGGCTGATTTTCGATCCACCACGGACATGGGCTTGCCTTCTATCAGCATTGGAAGAAACACTTCCACTCCAAGCCGCTGAAGATTAGCTTCTGCAAACGCTTCGGAACGAGGCTTTGTCCTTACTGCATACCACTGCTTCATCATTCACCGTAACTGTTTATCCAAACACTGCACATGGAGCCGCACCACCCTGTACCCGGGCTTGCCATATGTCACGGATTGGCTGAATGGCGTCGGATACAGGAGCAAACGCGAAATCACGCAACAGATACTGTAATCGTTGCTCGGTCCTCTCGAGATTTAGATAGTGGCGAAGTTTTGAAATCACGGACCCCTCCATTCGAGGTTGATCCGGATCAATCTCCCAAGGATGCAAATACATGACGAACTGAGTGCCAGTTTTTTCAAACTGCTTTAAAATCATCCTGGAAGCTGAATAAGGCAAGAGGCGAAAGTACCCCCCTCCGGGAGTAGGAAGCTGAATACCGCATAGATTCGCTGTAGGTAGAGCAACTTCAAAAATAGGGCCGGCAGTCGTAACGATCTCCTGCACACATCTCCGCATCCCAACTTTCTCCGAAGGTTGGAATCGAGCATATATACTGGAGTCATAGAGATAGCCTTCTTCAACCAAAATCGGTAACGCCCACGGGGTTCGATCAGTGATCGAGAAGCTGGGTGCCCGATAGCCGAATACCATCTTTCCCGTCAACTCTTCCAAAATGCACTTGGACCGCCTGACGTCGTCCCGAAACTCACTTTCAGTCTGATTGGAAACTAACTCATGTCCGTAACCATGCGATGCAATTTCATGCCCCTGTTTCGCCAACGCTTTGACCAACCCCGGATGTCTCTCCGCGACCCATCCCAAAACAAAAAATGTGGCCTTTGTTTCAGCATACGCCAAGAGCTCCGTGAGCCGAAGCGTATTCTGCTCAACACGACTTTCTAGTCGATCCCACTGTTGTCTTCTGGCATCGGACCAAAAGGCCGACACCTGAAAATGTTCCTCCACATCAAATGAGAGAACATGTAGTACGCGCGCCTCTTGGATCTGCTGGTTGGAAGCCATTACTGCGCCCCTTCCCCGAGCAACATCACTCGCACCGTCTGCACCAAAACGCTCATATCGATCCCGAAGGACAACCGCTTGACGTAGTAGAGATCATATTGCAACTTCATATGGGCATCTTCCGCAGAGGCGCCATAGCGGAACTTCACCTGTGCCCATCCGGTGATGCCGGGCCTGACCGTGTGGCGCAAATCATAATAGGGAATGGTTTTTCGCAAGTCCTGCACGAACACCGGTCGCTCTGGGCGCGGCCCAACAAGACTCATCTCCCCTCGCAACACATTAATCAGCTGTGGGAACTCATCGACACGGGTCTTTCGCAGCCACCACCCGACGCGGGAGATGCGTGGATCGTCCGCTTGCGCCCATTGAGCCCCCGCATTTTCCGCATTTTGCACCATTGATCGAAACTTCCAGATCAAAAATGGCCGCCCGCGTAATCCGACACGGACCTGGCGATAAAACACGGGCCCTGATGAATCAACCTTAATCAAAAACGCGACGAGTAAGAATAGTGGAATCAGCACCAGTAATCCGCCGATTGCAACCATCATGTCACCGAACCGCTTCATGATACGGGTGACCATGCGTTGCTTGAAACCATTCGAAAACACTAGGACGCTCGGGCGAAGCGAATCAATTGAGAGGCGGCCCGAGACTTCTTCGAACAATTGATGCCCATCACGAACATCTATTCCCATCGCCTTCAAATCGAGCAGCTGTTCAACCGGCAGTACCGAGCGGCGATCTTCAAGGCAGACCACAACGGTGGTCACTCTCTGCTGTTCGACGACCCGTGCCACTTGTCCATGCGTGCCAATTACGCCAGGCATATCCGGGTTCCTCTCCACTCGCTCATTCCTCCCTACGAGCACTCCGACAATCTCCGCCAGCCCAAGGCGTTGCAAACGTACGACTCGACAAAGTTCCCCGGCAAACTTTCCGCCCCCCAAGATGAGTATCCGCTTCCTAGGACTCAGTGCGTCCCACGTCGGATACATGCTTTCCGTGAAGCGGCACAACTGCAGGTTCTGCTCCACTGCAGTCTCCTTATTCGCCACTTCGTCCGGTCTTACCAGCATAGGGCGTCTCGTACATGAAGTAGGGAGCAAACTCCATTTCCACCTTCGTCAAGACAACTCCAATCTCGTCGCTATTGACGTTGAGCTGCTTTACTGCCTTGCGTACCATCTCGAGACTCGTCAAGCCGGCTCGCACCACAAGAATTACCTGATCCGCCAGACTACCGAGGACATTGACGTCAGCAAGTGTTAATATAGGCGGCCCATCTAAAATCACATGGTCATAACGAGTCCTTAGCTCTGGTAAAATCTGTTTCACATACTGAATCCCAGAAATACTGGCAGGCCTGACCTTCGGATCCCCGCACGGCAGAATCGAGAGTGGAATCCCCTCATAGTGATGAATGCAATTGTCAAGGCTGTCTCGCCCCAGCATCGCTTCGCTGAGGCCTGGCTCGACCGAAATGTCCATGTATTCATGCACCATCGGGCGCTTGAAATCGCAATCGATCAGGAGCGTAGATTTCTTCAGATCATGGGCTAGAACATAAGCAAGATTGACAGCCGTGGTTGTTTTCCCTTCCCCCATAATACTGCTGGCTACAAGAGTGACTACATGTTTCTTTTCAGCCGTCATCAACAGCAGACGCGTCGACGCCACTCGATATTGCTCAGCAATAATGGAATGCGCCCCCCACTTTGCAATCAAATGAAACGCTTGAGGCAGACTCGTAAACGATGCACGTTTGGTACCGGATCCGGCGCCCGTCCAGTTGCGTCCATATCCATAATGTGATGGAGCACGTCCAGAAATCCCGACACTGGTTTTAGGCCCGGTAAGAAGCGCCCGCGACCCCGCCGAACCCATTCCGACTGTCATGTTGTCAAAAGGAGGGATCGAGGCGATGACCGAAAGGCCAAGATAGCTTTCGACTTCTTCGGGGCGACGGCACCCGGGCTTCAAAAACTCTACCCCAATGGCTCCTCCCAACCCAATGGCACAGCCCAGCACAAACCCTCCAAACAGAAAATGGAGGAGTGTCGGTGGTTCTTCACCGTAGGGCAGGTTGGCCGGCTCTATCACTCGATACTGCTCTCCAAACTGACGACTCTCATAATTCCCCAAAATCCTGGCATTGGTCCGCTTATCAAGAAGAGATTGATACCCCTTCTGAAGGTTCTCATAGTCTCGGACTAGGATTGTGAGGCGCTGTTCTGCTGCGGGTATACGTTGTACATGCGCTTCAAGCTCCTTGATCTGACGAACTGTCTTGGCCTGTTTCTCCTTAAGGAAGGCCATCTCGCTTTTTAGTTCATTGCGCTCCTTCATCAGTTCTCTCAAGAATGGGTCAATGGGCTTACGGACAACCTTGCCACTGTTTTCAACCCGTCCACCCGTCGTCTCACCCACACCCAGTTGATCGCTACCAGCCACTCGTGGCTCCAACTCTAACCGGCGGATCTCCTCTCGAAGATGCACCACATCCGGATAGTTCTCCTTGTAGACCCCCAAGAGTTCATTTAGCTTTTGCCTTAATTCCTCTAACTTGGCACCACGAGGGTCGGGAGACCGAGATTCAATCATTCGCCCGCCCCTCTCAACTGGAACCACGTCGGTTGACCCGATCTCAGAGAATTCTCTGATCGCTTTTTCCAAGGCCGTAAGCCGCTCCCCCCCCTTATTCAAGGATTCACTGGAAGTCGTAAGATCAGCCTGCAGTCGATCGAGCGTGCGCAGATTGGCCTCCATCTGGCCTGGCAATTCTCCGATATGATCTTTTTTGAAATCAGATATCGCCTGTTCCTTGGCTTCAAGTTCCGCCTTCACTCGATTCAGCTCAACAGACAGAAACTCGGTGGTGGTCTCGACTAGTCCTTCTCGTCGCTTGGCATTGTCTTCCTGCAATTTGACGACGAGAAGGGCGACAACGGCTTGGGCCACATGGGGATCAGAGTGTTGGTAAGAAATCCCAATGCCGAGGCCCTCTTTGGGCCGTGCGACGCTAATGGCCATTCGAAGGCGCTTAATCAAGGACTCCTCTGTTGCTTCTTCGCTGTCCGGATACGGCTTCATATTCTCGATGATGGGTACCAACACTGATTTATTCGTAAGCGCGAGCAGTACCTGTTGCATGGCAACAGTCGCTGGGTCTTCAAAGCCTTTTCCATCTCCCCCTCCCAGACCTTTCACATAATCCTTCGCCACTTTCGGGCTATCGATTGTCATAATGACAGTGGACTTATATGTCTTAGGAAAAATCTTCCAACCTCCGTAGGCTAGAGACATAGAAACGACGATGCTTACAACGATCCACCACCATTTCTTCAACAGTGTCCTAATCAGATCTTCCTGGGTTAACGATTGCATAAGAGCGATCTTGTCAGTATTCAGTAAAAGGCCTGAGTCAGATTCAACTGGACAACGTGCTTGTCGTAAGCAAAATGTGTCCCTCCGAATACGTTATCAACGTTTTGGTAACTATAGGCCAACGCAAGAAACATCTTCTGGGTCACTCGGTACACCAAACTTCCCATTCCTCCCACAGTGGTCCAGGAGAGCGGGCCTCCTGCATTCGACCCAAACTGGTTCGCGACGCCATAGCTCGCTCCAAGCAAGCCGACCAAGTCACGGATCGGGGTATTCTGAGTCAGGCTGAACGACGCCGAGTGATTGAGCATAGCTGCGCTACTAAACGCCAACGAGGGAGTAATACCGGACTGGTACAGGAGAGTGATTGATGTCGTAGGATCCTTCCAGAGGATGGCAACACTGCTGAATGGCGCAATCGTCGAAGGGAACCGTACTCCGTTTGATTGCCCTGACAACTCCCGCACACCACCCGTGGCTTTAAAACTGACGGCAGGCGAAAATCTGTGGGTCCACCCTAGGGCACCGCCCTTTGTGCTAAAAGCCCCCAGTCTGCCCTGATCAAAGTCGCTACTCGTGAAGTCTACTGATATGCTGTCCTGAATGGATGCCTGCACCAAAACACCAGCGGTATAGGCTTGAGTGTCTTGGCTGATCAAGGCAGCAACGGCCTGAGGGACTTGCGATGCCCCATAGCGGATAAAACTGTGCGTATAGCTTCCAGTCAACCTGACAGTGCTAGAGAGCGGAAGCTCCAATTGGGTATTGACGCTATTGGCGCTTGTGTTAGTGCGGGCTGCCTGAAAACCTGTCAGCAATGGATTTATCTGTTCCCCTGATTGGTTCCCTAAGAGAAACGCAGGGGGCTGAGGGCTGTAAAAATACGTATCAGACACCGTCCACCTTGCCCCCGGCCTCCACTGGCTCATGAGATCGCTCATGTCCAGCCCCACACCGGCATTCGCGCCCACATAATTTAGTCCGGTATTGTTCGCGTAATAACTGCCAACCACTCCCACGGACGCATTCACCTTCACCAACTTGTCATGATCGGTATACAATCCTCTGACTTGGGGCGCGACTGTCGTAATAAAGTCACCGGGTGCTGTTCCTTGAAGCTGGCTCTTCGATGCAAAAAACACATTACTGTCGTATCGTTCAGAAACTTGAATGGAGGGAATAATGCGCAACCCATCAGTCGTTGCCTGAATAGAGCTGGGGTCAGTCGCCCCGCCAAACGCTGTTCCTGGAATACTCGGCATTCCTCCGCCCATCCCACCCATCTGTGCCTGACTCAACGAGCACAATCCAACGCCCATCCCAAAAATGATGCTTGCCATGTGTGCAAGTAGCCATCTTCCACTCACCTACGGCACCACAATGACATCGCCGCTCCGCAGAAAAAAATTTCCTGGCACGGCGGTACCTGATAGAATATCGTTATAGTGCACCGGGATCTCGATCTGACGTTTCTTTTCATGCCCTTCCGGACCAGTGCTTATATTACGCAATACCTTAATCTTGTTCTTGTTCGCAAAGGGGCCGAACCCGCCGGCCAGCGAAATACCTTGCACCACGTTGGCATAGGACTTGAGCGGATACTTCCCCGGCTTCACAACTTCTCCCAAGACATAGATGAAATAGCTGTTGACCTCCTTCACTTGAATTGTGACAACTGGTGATGAGACATATTCAGTGAGCCGATCACCGATACGCTTCGCTAAAACATTCGCAGTAAGCCCGGCAGCTGGCACATCCCCGATCAGAGGCATGGTGATCGTGCCATCCGGACGAATCATCACCTCACCAGACAGGTCTGGACTTTTCCAGACCATCACCTTCAGCACATCCTCCGGCCCGAGGAAAAAATCAGATGGCGCCGTCAGGTCGACTTCGTAATTCACTCTCTTTTCGGCACACCCCACCACCCCAAGCACTGTGGTGACGATGAGAATCCGGCTGAGTGAGGTACGCATATGTCTACTCCCGGCAATAGCCATCATTGATTTTCTCTGGTGTTCAATATTTGCCCGTTTAACCAGCGAAAGCACCACCCATACTCTGTAATCGGAGTATTGGCAGCATTGTCATCCCAACAGGAAGCAAGGATTTCCTCTCCATATTGCCAACAGTCGGTCCCAGGCCTATCTCTCGTGGGAAAAATGGAGCTACGAAAATTGGGCTATAAGGACATATCTTCTGCAATCAGTGTTCGATATCATTACCCTGTCCCAACTCCAGTATCCTTACTTGCTCCTACGGTGCAACAAACTCTTCATGACAGGTAATCTTCAGCTCATGAACCCAATCCATTCATTATAAAAATCAAGCCGTTCAGGCTGCAAAATAGAAAATTTTGAGCCTACCCAATATACGGCGCTGTCGTCCTTAAACCATAAGATGAATGTCTAGTTTTAGTGTAGCAGGTCGGGCACATTTGTCCGGGCAATTTGGCTACCGGAATCGTTACGCCCCTTCGAGCCTATGGAACACGATTGTTTCGAGTCGACTGTTCC
This sequence comes from Nitrospira sp., assembly GCA_005116965.1. Lineage (GTDB taxonomy): Bacteria > Nitrospirota > Nitrospiria > Nitrospirales > Nitrospiraceae > Nitrospira_D. Next base: position 121,537 of record SWDG01000023.1, read on the forward strand.
TCTCTCCCTACCACTACAAGTTCGGCTATTTCTTGGACGTACTTGAGCCTATCAATATGTATGCCTTACTGACGCGTCGAGTGAGAGTTATATGACCGAAGAGAGGAATGAGAATAAGGCAATCAATTCAACAAATTGGATACATGCGCTAGATTGATCTGTGAATGCCCTACTAATGACTAGTATCATTCACACCTAGCTGTAAGCGACACAACATACTCAGCCAGCCAGCAAACTAGATGAAAGAAGATTAAGGAACAGACGGTCAAGAAATCGAAATCCTTTCCACCTGAACACAAGCGACTGGAACCCCTAGGAATACGCCAGGTCTTCCAGCGTCTTGAACCAAAAGCCACTATGCTTAGCGCTACGAATCCATCCCTCATGATCGCCATCCTGAGCCGTCAATGGCTCCTGTGGTTGGGCTTGCAGAAAGTGCTCGAGGGCCGCGCGACCGTCCAGATGATCGTGTCTCCGCACCAGTGGAGGATCCCCGACGGATGCCCCACCGGAACCCGTCCAGATGTAGTCATCCTAGATCTGGAGACCGAACACGACGCCATCGGCACCATCAACCAGATTCGGGCGTCCGCCCCGACCAGTAAGATCGTGTTGTTATGCGGGCTTGAGGATCAGTCCCGTACACGTGAGGCGTTTGCCGCCGGAGTCGACGGCATCATCCTTACGGTTCAACCACCCACCGTTATGCTGGCAGTGATTGAGGCGCTATATACCTCCGCCCAGCCCAAGGCCTATGGAGAACGAGATGGCACCGTAGGGCTGGACCTCGCCCCCCAAGCCGTCAAGACAAAGAGTGACGCCAACGCATCACCGCTGACGTGGCCCAATGCCTTGACGGAGCGACAACGGGAGATTATCCGGTTGGTAGGGCAGGGCCTCTCAAACAAAGACATCGCCTACAAGTTGTCGATTAGCGACAGTACGGTCCGGCATCACATGACGAACATTTTCGACAAGGTCGGCGTACCCAATCGGCAGAACCTCTTGATCCACACCTACCAGTTCCGCTCCACGCCTATCTAAGTTCTCCGTCTGTGAAGATGACTGAGGTCACTCGGCTTGTTTGGACAGCATCTTTCCGTTCATAAGTGATGCCTTGCCGTTGATACCTAGTCGGCAGTGGACCGTGCTGGCAGGTTCTCCCAGTACACGCGATCGGGCGTGCATCCGTCACGCGCGCGATGCGGCCTGATCTGATTATAGAAGATCATGTAGCCGGCCACCCCGTCCTGGGCGTCGCGGACAGTCTCATCGGCATGGAGAGAGAGACCTCCTCATATTTGAGACTCCGCCACAACCGCTCGGCAAAGACATTGGCCCGCCATCGCCAGGCTCCATCCATGCTGATCTGAATTCCATGCGCCTGCAGAAGCCCGGTGAATTCCTGGCTGGTAAACTGACAGACTTGATCCGTGTTGAAGATCTCTGGGGGGCCACAGCAGGTAATGACCTCCGACACCGCGTCCACACAGAAATCCGTGGTCAACGTATTGGAGAGCCGCCACGCTCACACCCAGCGAGTCGCCCAGTCGAGGATCGCGCAGAGATAGACGAAGCCCCGTTTCATCGGAACATACGTACTATCAGACGCCCACACAGAATTCGGCCGAGTGATCGTCAGCTGGCGCAGCAGATAGGGGTAGATCCGATGGGCAGGATGCCACTGGCTGGTCCTCGGCTTCCGATAGATCGCCGTGATGCCCATCCGCCTCATCAGTGTGACCACTTGTCATCGCCCAATGGCATGACCCTCCTGCTGTAACAAATCCCCCAGCATGCGGGCACCGGCAAACGGATACTGCAGATGCCGCTCATCAATCCGGCGCATCAGGGTCAGCACCGTCTCGGAGACCGGCCTCGGTTGAGACGGGTCAGTTGCCCGATCTTCGCATGGAGCATCTTCAGATCCGGCGTGTCAGATGGTAGGTGTGATCCTCCAACTACGTCCGCAGCTCGGACCAGCAGTTGCTGCTTCCAGTCGGTGATCTGGGTGGGATGGGCCCGGAACTGCTCGGCTAACTCGGCCACCGTCTTCTTCCCTTTGAAGGCGGCCAACGCCACCTGGCCTTCAAGGTCACTCCGTGATTCCGTCTCGTGCGTTTCATTGCCTCGCTCCTTTGGTTCGCCACCGCTCGGTGGCTTCGGTGAAGCCAGGCTACCACTTAGCACACTGTCCGAATTTCCGGAGCTCTCTCTACAGTAAAAATGAGGTCTTTCTGAACAACCTGTAGACCACTTCAGCATCCGTCAGCCATCTCAAACTCAGTGTCATTGCTGATGTTGCCATCCCGCTCACCAACAGACCATTCATCACTGTTGGCACACGCCTCTATGCCTCAACTGCCGATTCATCACTCCAGACTGTGAACCTTCTCCCCTGCGTACTGATTGCGTTGCGTGGGGCATGCGGCGGAAACTCATGCTGAGTCGCGTGCCTAGAAGAAATGCCGCGTACGCACGAAAGATGTGGAAGTCAGATGTGAGACCTTGGTAAGATGCGCGCGGCGTTGATTGGTTTCGCGACCATGAGAATAATCCAGCGCTGAACGATCGAAGCCGTGCCGAGGTAGCTCAGTTGGTAGAGCACAGCCCTGAAAAGGCTGGTGTCGACAGTTCGATTCTGTCCCTCGGCACCATTATTACCCACCCTCCACAGCTGACCGATGCTGTGAGCAATAGCGGTGGGATTCACCTAATTCAGTGTGAAGAAGACATTGTTCTGAGCGGCGGGCCAGGTATGCCTGAGAGACTGACACGTAGATCGCGTAGCGGATTTGGATGAATTTTTCTACTTCTTCAGCGTCCGGATATACGCCAGTACGGCTCGGCTATCCTCTTCGGACAAACGAGTGTTCCATGACGGCATATTCGGCTTTCCCTCGTGAATAGTCTGAAGCAGCATCACATCAGACTTCTTCTTCGTGGTCGGTCTCGTGAGGTTGGCCGGCTCTGGCCCCAGAAGCAAATAGCCATCCCCCTTCCCCTCCGAGCCATGACAACCGGCACAATGCCGAAGAAACACTTTCTCCCCTTTTGCAACATAGGCGCGCTTTGATTCCAACTCGTTTGGGGCGGCAATCGAGACCTGGACTCCCACAATAATGGCAATCAGACCCATGCATACGGTACCAGCAAGCGTAGGCATCCTCACCTCATCCTTTCTCCGGCCTAATGTTCCTCATCACGTCGATGGCATCCCGTCAGGCTGGCGAGCCAGCCTCGGCTCACCGTTGCCATGAGGAGTGTCACCTACCACAGAAGAGACAGTAGGCACTGATCCTCCTCGTAATTCGCTTGGAGCGATCCCCCCTGTCGAGCGGCCTTCCAACCACTGATAGAGAACCGGCAGCATAATCAAGGTCAGAAGCGTCGAACTCACGAGACCGCCAATGACGACGATCGCCAATGGACGCTGCACCTCTGAGCCGATCCCGTTGGCAAACGCCAGGGGAACCAACCCTAAGAGTGCAACCAACGCCGTCATCAAGACGGGGCGTAGCCGAAGCAGGGCGCCTGAGGTCACCGCTTCCTCCAAACTATGGCCATCCTCTCGCAATTTATTCATATAGGAGACGAGCACAATCCCGTTCAACACCGCCACGCCGAAAAGATTGATGAAGCCCACAGATGCCGGCACACTGAGATATTCCTTGGTGAGCCACAGCGCCACGACCCCTCCGATTAGCGCGAAGGGCAGATTCAAGATGATGAGGGTTGCTTGACGGAGTGAGTTGAAGGTTGAATACAGCAAGAAGAAGATCAGCCCAATTGTGATCGGAACGATGACCTGCAGCTTGGCCATGGCCCGTTCCATATTCTCAAATGATCCACCCCACGTCACCCGGTAGCCTGTCGGAAGCACCACGCGTTCAGTAATTTTCTGTTGCGCCTCCGCCACGAGACTGCCGATGTCCCGTCCCAGCGTATTGAACCCGATCGACACGTACCGTTGCAGCTGATCGCGGCTGATCCGACCGGGTCCCTCCTCCAACTGCACAGTGCCCAGATCCGCCAATGGAATCAGTGCACCCGCATGATCACTGACCCGAATATTACTGATGGTTTCGACACTGTTCCGGTACTGTTCCGGAAACCGCACCACCAGCTCGAAGCGTTGCTGGTTTTCGAAGATCCGAGTGGCTACCTCCCCACCAATGGCGGTGGTGATAATCTCCCGTACATCAGCGACATTGATCCCATGCCGCGCAATCTTGCCGCGATCGATATCAATTGTGAGATAGGGCTGGCCGAATACTTGCTCAACTTTGATATCTCGGACCCCTCGGACTGCTTCGAGGACTTCGGCGATTTCCTGGGCCTTATTCCGGAGCACTTCCAAATCGTCACCGAACAGCTTGACCGTGGCTTCCGTGCGCACGCCGGAAATCAATTCATCGACCCGCTGCTGAATCGGCTGGCTGATGAGGAATGTCGCGCCCGAGACACTCGTCAACCGCTCCCGAAACTTCTGCATCAACTCCGGCATCGTCTTGGCCGTGGTCCACTCATCCAGCGGGCGAAGCCGTACGACCGGATCACTCTCATTGGGCTCCTGCGGATCGTTCCCCAATTCCGTGCGACCAATTTTTGAGACAACCATCTCCACTTCTGGAAACTCCATGATCGCCTGCTGCATCCGCTTTTCGATTTCGATTGAGGCAGGAAGCGACACGCTCGGGAGCCGAATGGTTTGTGGAGCGACAGATCCCTCGTTCAGAATAGGGATAAACTCAGAGCCTAATGTGGGCACCAACGCCAGCGCGCCAATGAGCGCGGCGACGGCCATCACCACCACGGTGATCCGGTGCCCGAGGGCCCAGTGGAGAGTCGGCGCATAGAGACGCTTGGCTTGCCGCACAATCCACGGATCCTCCTCGCTCCCCTGCTTCAGAGCTAACGAACAGAGGACCGGCGACAAGGTGAGCGACAGCACCAGGGACACCATCAGCGCGATCATGATGGTATAGGCAAGCGGTTTGAACATCTTCCCTTCCATCCCTTGAAGGGACAAGAGAGGGAAAAACACCAAGATAATAATCAGAATCCCAAATACGACCGGCTGTCCGACTTCCTTCACCGCTTGCGTCACCAGCTGAAGCCTCGGTATTGCGGCAGCAGAATGATGCGACAGATGGCGATACACGTTTTCGACGACGACGACCGACCCGTCCACGATCATACCGACCGCGATCGCCAGCCCTCCCAGCGACATCAGATTTGCGGTCAGCCCGATTTGTCCCATCACGATGAATGTGGCCAGCGGCGCCAATACCAGCGTGCCGACGACGATCAGCGCACTGCGGATATTCCCAAGAAACAGGAACAGCACCACGACCACAAGCACCACACCTTCAGCCAACGATTTGTACACGGTATTCAACGCTTCGGTGATCAGTTCGATACGGTCGTAAAACGGCACAATGCGTAAGCCATCCGGCAGCAGATGCTTGGCATGGATGTCCTCAATGCGGGTCTTGATCCCCTCGACAACATCTCGAGCGTTGCCTCCCCGCAACATAAGGACGATTCCGCTGACCACCTCGCGATCCCCGTTGAGGACTGTCGCCCCATGCCTCACGGCATGGTCGATGAGCACTTGCGCGACATCTCCGACAAACACCGGGGTTCCGCCAGTTTCCTTCACGACGATCCGCTCGATATCTTGAAGCGAACGGATTAGGCCGATCCCCCGCACAATGTATTTTTCATCATGTTTTTCAAGAATATTCCCGCCGGCGTTGGCGTTATTTCTCGACACCGCATCAAACACCTCATGAAGCGTCAGACCGTATTTCCGCAGGAGGCCTGGTTCGACCAACACTTGATACTGCTTGACGTACCCGCCCATCGAATTGATATCGATGACCTCCGGCGTACTCTTCAGGAGGGGGCGAATAACCCAGTCTTGAATCGTCCGCTGTACAATCAGGCTTTGGTGTTCGGCTTCGGTATCGGCGGCAGCTCGTTGCGGCGCTTCCAAGTAATATTGGAACACCTCGCCTAGGCCCGTGCTGTTCGGCACCAGCATCGGCTCGGCTCCTGGAGGCAGTTGTTCTTTCACTTCGAGCAGTCGTTCGAGCACCAGTTGGCGTGCCAGGTTGATATCCATCGAGTCATCAAACACAATCGTAATGAGCGAAAGACCCACTTTCGTGAGGGAACGCATTTCCGTGAGAGACGGCACACCGGTGAGCTGCAGCTCGATCGGATAGGTCACCAGTCGCTCGACTTCGGCGGGAGAAAGCCCCGGCGCCTTGGTCACGACCTGGACCAGCACGCTGGTCACATCGGGAAAGGCATCGATCGGAATGGTCCGAAAGGCATAGATCCCGCCGGCGCCGATCATGATCGAGCAAATAATGACCAGGAGCCGCTGGCGGAGGGAGATGTCCAGGAGACGGGAAACCATCAGACGGGTTTCTTTAATAACTCGGACTTCAAGACAAAGGCACCGTGTGTCACAACCGGCTCCCCTTCGTTCAGACCGGCGAGAATGGCGGTGACAGTCCCGTTGGATTCGCCGACGTGCACATCCCGCACCTCATACTCATTTAGGCTGCGTTGCACGAAGACAAAGGTGCGCCCTTGATCGCGTTGCAACGCGGCCTCCGGCACCGCCAGTCGATCAGGCTGGGCTTCGGAAAACAGTCGAATCGTGGCGAACATTTCCGGTTTGAACCGCCCATCCCGATTCGGCAACTCAATCCTGAGCTGCATGGTGCGTGTCACGGGATCGAGCACATCCGCGACATAGGTGATCATGCCCTGAAAGACCTCCTTAGGATAGGCGTTGATCCGCACCTCGACTTGCCTGTCACCAGATGCATGGACGGAATGAGCGAATGGAATGTCTTTTTCGGGAATATTGGCTTGGACCCAGACTTCCGAAAGATCAGCGATCACAAATAGATTTTCGGTCGTCTCGACGACCTCACCTCGTGTCAACTTCCGCCCGATGATCCGGCCGGCAAAGGGAGCCACGATCGGCACGACCGAACGGATCTTCCGGCTGCTCTCGAGACGTCTGAATTCTTCGTCATTCATGCCAAGCAGCTTGAGCCGGTCGTGCGATTCATTGGCTTCGGCCTGAGTGCTCAGCAGCTCCGCTTGTCGGCGCTGCAATTCCGCCTCGCCGATCACCTGCTCTTGTAAGAGAAATTGCGCACGGTTGAAGGCCTGCTCAGCAACGTGAAGCTTGGCCTTCGCCTTGAGATAGGCCGATTGGGCAAGCCCCAACTCGCTGCTATACAGGATCGCCAACGGGGCATTTGCTTTGACCTCCTGGCCGAGCTCGCCGTACACCTCGACCACTCGCCCGCGAACCAACGCCGTGATCTCCGCCATGTTCCGTTGATTGGGTTGCACGATCGCAGGAAAGTCCCGGTGCATTCGAAAGTCACTGCGCGCCACCGGCTGGACAACCAGACCCACCCGCGACGACTCCTCCGTCGATAGCGTGATGACACCTGGCGCCGACACGGCGACAGGCGACTTACTCGCCACCACATCGCCCGGCGTTCCATCACAACCTGACTCCAGGACGATCAAACCGAGCAGAAGACCAGACATACCATGACGAATACATGATGACGCTCGTCGTGAACCGAACAGAACCTTCACAGTGTTCCTCCTACGGCTTGCTCCAGCCGGGCCATTGAGACGGAAAGGTCACGACGCGCCAGCGCATAGTCCAGCAAGATCTGTCGCTGCACACGCTGCGCATCGAGGACTTCCAGCAAACTTGACGCCCCCTGTTGGAAACTGAACTGCGCCAGCCTCAGTGCCTCCTGCGCCTGCTTCAGCAACCCTTTATCGAACACCTCGATCAACTCCGCAGTGGTGCGGACATCCTGAAAATGTTGATACACGGCTCGCCCGAGTTCATTGCGGGTCCGAAGCAGCTCGGCTTCTTCTCGGCGTTTAACCCCTAACGATGAGGCGATTTCTCCCTGACGCCGGTACCAGAGGGGCACCGGAATCGAGAGCCCTCCTTGAAAGGCTTCCCGCCCCATTTCTCGCCAATAACTCCCGTTCACGGTCACAGTCGGCACCCGGGCCTGCCGTTCAAATTCGATCTTCCAGTCCGATTGTTCAACGGACTTGAGCAGACGCTGGATCGTTGGATGCTGCTCCATCATACGAGTCATGAGTCCGTCGATCTGGAGGTCACGAGGGAGTCTTCTGAATTCGCCATAGGCCAGATAGGATGGCCCAAGCGCACCACCAGTCAAGGTGTCGACGGCCACGCGGTTGATCCGAACCAGATTATCCGCACGCGCGAGTTGCTGCCGCGCCTTCAGGACTTCCACCTCTGCCTTGATGGATTCAAATTGAGGCGCTTCGCCAGACTTGACCCGCGCCCTCACGATCCGGGCCACGCCTTCGACGGTATCAAGATTCTGATGCGCCAAATCAGCATCATGTTGAGCCAGCAAGAGATCGTAGAATGCTACCTTAACCTGTGACGCCAAATTCAATCGCGTCTCCAGCATGCCCACGGTGGCCGTCGCGAAGCCAAGATCCGCCACTCGTTGCCGCGCGGCCCGTAGCGCCGGCCATTCGACCGGTTGTCCGACCGTTACATTGTATTCTGCGAGTGATTGGCGATCGAGACTCGACCCGGCACCTGCTTGACTTGTGTCACGCAACATCCCATGACCACCGGCGCCTCCGACGCTGGGGTTCGGGTAGGCACCGGCTGCTGTCTGCTGCCCCTTCTGCTGTTCGATCGTTCCTTCGGCGAGCGAGACCAGGGGGTTTCTTGCCAAGGCCAGATCCACGATCATGTCGAGGCTATACAGCTGCCCGTCGGATTGGGCAGAGGCCGTAGCCACGCTACATCCGAGACCGATCACACACAGCAACGCCAACCCTATTCGCATTCTCGTCTCCAGCATGGATCGCATGAACCGCACCTTCATAGTAAGCCGAACGTCTTTTACTTTCAAACATCTAGGCTGAATGGCCCAATCCCCTGGATCAGCCATCGGAGTCGAGCCGCAATGCGCTGAAGTAGAATGCCGAAATCGCCGCGGTCGCCGCGACATTCAATGACTCTACCCCCTCGGCCAGTGGAATGGAAAATCTGACGCGCGACGCCTTCACAATGTCGAGGGCCAACCCCGCTCCTTCATTTCCGACTGCAATCATGAGGCGGCTGGGGATTGTTCGAATACTCTTGATAGGGACTCGATCAGCCGAATTCAGGACCGCCGCATAGATGTCACACCCATAGGAGGAGAATGTCCGAAAATCCCGAATCTGAAAGACCGGAAGGCGCAGGATGGTGCCGGCGGTGGCACGAACCACCTTGGGACTAAAATGATCAGCGGAATCGGCACTCAACCACACTCCGGACAAGTTCAGCGCCGCAGCTGTCCGAATGATCGCGCCTACGTTCGCGGGATCTTGCAGTCGGTCCCCATACAGGCCAAGCACACGCGACTGTTTGAACACTTGGGCTTCATCCCACCGAGGTTGTCGGACGATGGCCAGTATCCCTTGCGGCATCTCGACATCGGTCAGCTTGTCAAAGTCGGCGTCCGGACAAAGGAACTGGGCCCCAGGCAGTTCTGTACGCGCCCTTCGATCTGCCTGGGTCTCCACAGAGAGAAAGCGCGGCGAGACAATCAGACTGAGGATTGACTGTGGAGACTCGTGAATCAGATCACGACAGGACTTGATTCCTTCAAGGATGAAGGCACCTTCTGTCGATCTGGTCTTCTTATCGCGAAGCAGTTGCCGGATCCGCGAGGCGCCAGCACGAGTGAGAGCCGGTAGCTGCAGCACGGCAGCCACCTAGCGATCCGTCGTCGCACTGAAGCACATACGGGTACAACAGCTTGAGTGGGTAATCAACGACGCCTTCGTTCAGAGGCCGCTTCAGCCGCGCGGATACGTTGCGCCCGCACCTTGGCACGTTTCAAAGCTGTCAGCTTTCCCCGAGTCCGAGTCTGCTCAAACTGTAACTGTTCAAGCTGAGACTGCAGATGCGCCTTTTCCTGCTTATGCAAACTCGCGCATTCCGCCTTGGACAACTGTGTCCAATCTCCGCTGCTCCTGGCACGCTTGATTCGATCATCCAAGGACTCCCGAAGCTGCCTGGATCTCATCGTCATGAGCGACTTGAGCGCCTCTTGTCGACGCTGGACTTCTTCTTCCTCAGCCATGATGCCACGAATATCGGTTCCTAACATAGCTCCCCCACCTCCTTCAACGCGATGAAACTTGTGCCAGCATTATACCGATTTCATGCCTGTTCTTGAAATGGATCATAACACATTGATTTTCATAAATAAATATCAATTTTTCGCATGATTTAATTGAAGCTCAGCCCTTCATTGTGTATCATGGCCTTATGTCGATAGGGCTATTTATCCAGGGCTGGAGACTCTCCAGAAACCAATCGATCGAATCGTTATCAGACACGGCTGGTATTCCCGCAACGCTCCTCGAACAGATCGAGGTGGATCAGGCTGATCCCACGACCAGTACGATTGAAGCTCTTGCCTCCGCGCTTCGCATTCCTCCTTCTTGGTTATTCGACAACCCTCAATCCTTCAAATATCTCTTCACCGATTCAGCAGAGGAGGAGGAGCCGGACACCGCTCAGATCGATCCGGTCACCGATCGGATCTTGGCCGGATCTCACGCCGATCGATCCCTCTATGTCCTGTTGACGACGCTGATGCAAGCCGGCGATCCCAAACTCCTGCGGGCCGCAGAGATGAGCCTGCGGAGCCTGGTCAAACAATCTCGTCAAGCGACTGTGCCGTGGCAACAGCGCCCCTCCGGACATTTCGAGCCGCCGAGCGATTAGCATAGCTGCTGAGCCCTGAGCCAGTCATCATCATCATCATTTACTGCCAACTCGCTGCGAGCACCGTCTGCACATCCTGCGGCCGCTGATCGATCGCGTGATCCCACGTCAGTCCCGTCTGTTGCGTGAAAGCCGCCATGGCTTGAATCAGCTGGTCAACCTGTGTACTGAGCAGAACCTCCCCATTGCCGGCTTGAAATGTCTCAATGTGATTCGTCCTGCCGAGATACCAATCTTTTACCGTGACCTGATCTGCCGAGCCGTGAATGGCAAGCCGGAGGTCATTGGCCTGGCGGCTTATCACGAGATCAAGAGGATCGATAGCCGTCCCAAATAGGGCACGGTCTTGATTGCCCAAGAAGGCATCGACATCCAGAATCGTGTCCTGGCCATCGCCTCGTGCGAACTGGTAGGTGTCGTTCCCTGAGTTGCCGACCGACGTGTCATTGCCCCGGCCGCCGGTGAAGTGATCCGCCCCGCTGCCGCCTATGAGCTGATCATCGCCGGCACCGCCCAACAGTCGATCATCACCCGACCCGCCGTCGAGCCTATCAATTCCTTCACCACCATTCAGGAGATCGTTTCCGCTCCCTGCATGGAGGTTGTCGTCCCCCAGTCCACCCCAAAGCCTATCGTGACCGCTCCCTCCAAAGAGTGCGTCACTCCCCATCCCACCGTCCAACGTGTCATCGCCGGAACCGGCGTCCAAAAAATTGTTGCCGCTGTTGCCCAACAACACGTTATGGGCTGAGTTCCCCGTACCGTTGAGATTGGCTGAACCGGTGAGGATCAGATGTTCCAGGTTTGGTCCGAGAATGTAGGTGATGCTGCTTTCCACCGTATCGCTCCCTTGTGCAGCTAGCTCAGTCACCACATCGCGCGCTCGATCCACGACATAGGTATCATCGCCGACCCCACCGATCATCGTATCGCTACCAAAACCACCATCAAGCCGATCATGACCAGCTCCGCCATTCAATGTATTGTTGGCACTGTTGCCCAGAAGCACGTTGTTCAAGGCGTTTCCGGTCCCGTTGATCACCGCCGTGCCGGTCAAGGTGAGATGCTCGATATTGGCGCCAAGGGTATAGGTGATGCTGCTGTGCACGGTGTCGATACCTTCATGAGCCAATTCGGTGACGACGTCGCCAGGCCTATCAACCATATAGGTGTCGTTGCCCGTTCCGCCCTGCATCGTATCAACTCCCGTCCCGCCATCGAGCACGTCGTTTCCTTGCCCACCATTCAAACTATCGTTTCCAGCCAGCCCACTGAGAGTGTCGTCTCCCCGTCCACCCGTCAGGATGTCGTTGCCTGCTGTACCGGTCAGGATTTGGGGAAGCGGTCCCGATACCGTCAGCGCAAACTGATCAGTCGTGCTCGCGCCCTTGGTGTCCGTCGCGATCACCGTGACCTGCAGCACACCAGCTGCGCCGGGGTTTGGAGTTCCCGCAAACGTCTGGGTCGTCGGAGTGAAGCTCAGCCAGCTCGGCAAGGGACTGCCATCAGCCAACATCGCGCGGTACGTCAGGTGATCGCCGTGCACCGCGTCGACATCAGCAAAGGTGCCGCTAGGCATCGTGAAGGTGAACGGGAAATCTTCCGCCGCACTCTGATCCACCAACGCGTTGACCACGATCGACGCGTCGTTCACGTTCTGCACCGTGAGAGCAAACGTCTCAGTTGCAGCCAAGCCGCTCTGGTCTGTTACCTTCATGGCAATCTCAAAAGTTCCAACATCATCATTCAGCGGCACACCGCTCAACGTCCGAGTGGTCGCATCAAAATTGAGCCACGCAGGAAGCGCTGTTCCATCGGCCCGCATGGCACTGTACGTCAGCACCTCCCCGGCATCTTGATCGGCAAACGTGTTGGTCGGCACGGTGAAGGTGAAAGCCGCATCTTCCAGTACCATATAATCGGCCAGTGGCGCTGCCACTGTCGGAGCATCGTTCACGTTCTGCACGGTGAGGGTGAAGACATCAGAAGCACTGAGATTGCCCGTATCCGTAACCGTCACCCGCACATCGAGACTCCCCACCTGCGGATCATCGGGCATGCCTGTAAAAGTCCCGGCTGTGGCATCGACGCTGAGCCACGATGGTAAGGCAGTACCATCAGCCAAGCTGGCGCTGTACGTCAGCACATCGCCAGGGTCCTGGTCGGTAAAGGCCGTGGCCGGCACCTGAATAGTGAACGGCACCCCCTCAGCTACCGTCTGGTCTGCGAGCGGCGTAACCATCGTCGGTGCCTGGTTGGATGGAGCGAACAGATCCAAGAGGTTCACCGTACTGCCGTCGACGAAACTAAGCGTCTCCACCACTAATGAGCCGTTTGCCCCGGTAGAATCGAAGCTGGGCAACACCAGTTTATCCGTCCCGCTGCTGCCCACTTGTATCGTCAGTGTCCGTGCGATGTCATCACGCGTGAGCGTCAGATCGTTCCGGCTGATCCCCACACCGAACTGAATCTGGTTTCCTTCACCAACAGCGACAATGTCCTCAATCGTGTCGATGCCGTCGCCGAGATTGAAGAGATAGGTGTCGTGGCCGGTGCCGCCGAAAAGTAGATCATCTCCCATTTCACCGATCAGGACATCATCACCCTGATCTCCATAAACTTCGTCGTCATCGGCTCCACCATACAAGGTGTCATTGCCGCCTCGGCCAACCAGCCAATCGCCACCGTCCAGACCGCGAATGACATTGTCAAGATCATTGGCGAGGATGGGATCATAGAAGCTCGTCCCAGTAAAATTGTTGATCCGGCTTTCCAGGGTCACGGTATCCCAGATAGTTCCATCGGCAAAGGTCACTTGATCGACCTTATAGGGAGTTGGATGAACTCGAAGGGATGAGGAAAAGCGGTAGTTCCCACTCACGACACTGAAATAAGATGCCACGGTCAGCACATCCGTCGCGTTGTCCGGAGACAACTTCAGGTCGAGTCCATTTTTTTCAAGCACCACATCATTCGCCGTGATTCCAGCTCCCAGTTGCACGGTATCAAGCGCCCCATTCAGATGATCGAACTCCACAATAGTCAATTGCCCGCTGCCCAGCCCGAACTGATAGGTATCGGTATCCGCCGATCCTGTGACCACCCCACCAAATGTGCCTGGCCCCCAGATCGTCCCATCAGCAAATCGCACCAATTCAACGGCACCAGGAGCATAGTAATAGGGATTCGAAGAGCCTTGCTGGGTGATGCCCCCGGATGGAGCCAACAGCCCGCTGAAAAAACGCCAACTCCCGGTACTGAACGCCAGCGTGTAGTACCCCTGAATCGTCAGTTGGTCATTCGCCCCCTGTCGTTGCAATACCAAATCGTCACCGTTGCGAAACCAGGAGACGTCTTCCGCTCTCACACCGGCTCCCATCTCAATCACATCCGACTGACTGGAGGAAATGAACGGATCGGTGCTCGCGTCGATGATCGTGTCACGCCCATCGCCCGCCGTGAAACCATAGGTATTGCTGGACTCTCGTCCATTCAACACATCATTCCCCGTGCCCCCGTCCATCCGTGCCCAACCCGTCAAAATATCATCGCCTCCCATTCCATAGAGATCGACACCGAAGGTCCCGGACATCGTATTATTCAACGCATTCCCAGCACCGACGCTTCCCCCCAACATGGTCAGATTTTCGACATGGTCACGGAGCGTATAGCTCACAAAACTTTCCACGAGATCGATCCCCTCGTGTGCCCCTTCGATGACGGAATCATCTGCTACAGAAATGACATAGGTATCGTTGCCTGCTCCCCCCATGAGGGTATCCAGCCCAGCGCCACCATCGAGCACGTCGTCCCCTGCCCCACTCATAAGGACATCATTCCCCTCACCACCAACGAGTTGGTCGTCCCCCTCTCCCGCCTCAAGGAGGTCATCGCCGGCACCGCCCTCTAACCGATCGTTCCCAATCCCACCATCCAGATTATCGTTCCCATTTTCCCCAAACAGAACATCGGCCCCGCTCCCGCCTATCAATTCATCATCGCCCGCTCCGCCATAAAGCCCATCATTCCCCACGCCTCCTTCAATCCAGTCGCTCCCATCTGCGGCCATCACCGCCGCAGCAGACACGTCCCCGCCAGAGAACAGATTGCGGTTATACCCTCCATACAACTGATCATCCCCGGCTCCCCCGATCAGAATATCCTCCCCTTCTCCACCGAAAAGCGTATCGCCCCCAGCTCCCCCGTCCAACACATCATTCCCACCGGCCCCACGATGCTCAGTGGTATCGTAGGTGCCAGTCTGCCCACTGATCCGCAAATCCCCCGAGAGCGTGTCGTTGCCTTCTCCCCCGTAGAGGGCATCCTGGCCGTCCTGCCCGTAGAGTTGGTCATTGCCGGTTCCGCCTGCCAGCACATCATCGCCAACACCTCCGTAGAGCAGATCGTCGCCCTCACCGCCGTCAAGCGAGTCGGCCCCGCCGTCCGCTGGATCGCCACCGACCGCAGCGGGCGTGTCCCCTATCAGCGTGTCGCTGCCCTTGCCGCCGATGAGCACGTCGCTGCCGGCCCCGCCGCGAAGCTCGTCCGCATCATCCCCGCCGTCCAAATAGTCATTAGCACTGAATCCGTGCCCCTCATCGTCGCCATTGTCGCCTTGAAGATAATCGCGCCCCGCGCCGCCGAGAAGCACATCCTCGCCGAGGTTGCCGATCAAGGTGTCATCACCCGCGCCACCATCCAGGAAATCATCGTACGACCCAGTCCATACTTGTCCGACCTGCAATTGCACATCATCTCCCTCGAGATAGTCGTGACCAGCCCCACCGAACAAGTGGTCAGCCCCTCCTTGGCCGAACAGAACATCGTTGCCCTCCCCGCCATCCAATACGTCATCACCACCTTGCGCATCGGCAAACTCGCCGGACCCGTACAGCCGATCCCCTTCGATCCCACCGAACAATCGATCGTTTCCATCCCCTCCACTCAGGTCGTCATAGCCTTCCTCTCCGTAGAGTTCGTCGTTGCCGTGATGGCCGATCACCACATCGTCGCCCGCCAGCGCATGGATCACATCGTTCGACAACCCGTCACTGCGATACACATCCCTCAGGGCGGTAAAGAGGGGGCTGGTGCTCTGATCTGGATTGATCCGGAAAAACTGCGTCCGGGTGGGAAGCCCATTGTCATACGTAATGGCGTCAACTTCAAACAGGCGAATACCGAATCGTCCGCTGTCATAGCCCTTGATCGTCAGCGGCCCCGATCCGGTCACGACCAGATCGCTACCTTGCTTGGTGAAGGTAATCGTGCTATCCGCGCTCTGAAAGGTATTGGCCGGATGGGTCTCTCGCCGCAGAGCCCCCACTAAAACCTGCCCATCAAACTCCACGGCCCCTCGCCCATCCGAATCCTCAATCGTGTCGGCGCCGTCAATCGCGCGGATGATGTAGGTATCAAGACCGGCGCCGCCTCTCAGAATGTCGTTATCCAGGCCACCGTCGAGAAAATCGTTGTCCGTCCCGCCTTCCAGCACATCATTGCCTCGACCTCCGATCAGCCGATCGCTTCCTGCGCCACCTTCCAGTTGATCGCTACCAGCATCGCCCTGCAGATAATCGTTGCCACCATTGCCGATGAGGAGATCCACCCCCGCCCCGCCATAGAGATGGTCGTCATTGTCTCCTGATTCGAAACGATCTTCGCCAGCCGAACCAAACAGGAATTGCCGCGTGTTCGCAGGATCGTCCACTGTGGCGATTTCATAGGTCTGCGTGGCATCAAAAAAATAGATCGATCCTGGTGACGTGGCCAAGTCCGCCTGATTCAGCGCAATTTTCTCCTTCAGAAAGGCGGCACGATCATCGAGATAAGAAGCGGTGAGTGTTCCCCCACCGGTGAATGCATCATAGAGATCTAGATCGCCATTGGTATTGAACTGGGAGTAGAGCGCGTTCGTTCCGGACTCGGAATTGGCCGTCAAAACAAAAGGATTAAGTTCTGTTAAGGCATACCGATAAGCCAGACCTTCAGAAGTATCAGCATCTGCACGAGCAAGAACTGTGGCACGATCAAGCACTGGGTCGGTGAGATCGGTGATTGTCAAGACAAGACCTTGGGCCTGCATGGTTACCACGCGGTCCGTGATTTCTTGGATAGCGGCGTACATCATGTTCCGATTGGCCAGATCCCCAAACCCACCCACACGGGAATTGATGGGCAGTGGGTCCGCAGGAGCCACGGCAGGGTCGCGGAAGAGTTTGCGGAAGGCATCAACCGTTTTTTCGAGTGAATCTCCTTCCACAACGCCCGGCGTGTTCAGTAACGCGACGGTATCCGCCTTTGAGTTGGACAAGGCTTTGATGATCAGTTCAGTACTTGCCTGCCCATATCGTAAATCGATCGTCTGGATTAGCTCCTGAACCGCGAGCGAATCCACGATGAGCGTGATCGAATGCGTGTTAGCGCTTTCAGTAACGCTCGGGAACGGCAGACCGGCGATCAAGGGTTGTCCCTCGATAAAGACTGGAATGGCCGGTGCATGCATACCTGAGTTAGCAACAAACTGCAGATCATCGGTCGTCGCCTGCCCATAGAGCTGGGTAATCTTCGCAAACGGCCCTTGATCCTGCACTTCCCCAGGCGATTGAAGAAAGGTGAGACCAGTTGGACTAAAAAGCGACTGGGTAGCAGCTGTTGCCCACTGATACCGCACATCATTGTAGAGACTAGTCGTCCCTTGATCGAATGGATGCCAGCTTGTGCCTTGCGCATCATAGAGGACCTTGGCTTGGTCATAGACGTTCGTGCGTGGGAAGGAGGCGAGGGCGTTATCTGGATTGTCTAAAACGGATCGGAAATATGTCAGCATGTCCTGAATCCGGTTCTCTTCTGCAGAGAGACCCGGCACGGCTCCTGGCACATGGCCTCGACCCGCACCATTGAAAATGTAGGTGTGATTCATCTCGCTGGCATGGAGCTCGGTAAATACCGTGGCCAGATGTCCACCCAGCGAGAAGCCGGTCACATTGAGCACGGCCCCAGTTGGCAGTTTCCCCTCTGCCTTAAGAGACTGGTAATACTGTTCCATCGCGGCCAGTTGCCCAAAGGCAAATCCAGACGCCCCAACCTCGGCATCCGCACCGAACAAATCCCGTTCTCGATCTCCACCCTGAGCTGATGGAGCAGATTCAGTGCTCCGGAAAGACAGGGTGTAACTGTTGGCCTGCGTATCGAACATCAGCGTTGCCGAGAACCCCGTCGCATCGTTGGCATGGTGGTCGAGGATTTGGTAGCGGTCGAGAAACTGATCAGCAAGAATATTGGCAAAACGGGTTTTACCGCTCAATGAGGGATCAAGAAGAGGGTGATTATTCCCGAGAAGTAGCCGATCTTCGACTTCGTTGCTACTGGATAAATTGATGCCATCCAGATAGGACTCCGCGGCCATCTGTTGTGTTGCAAACTGCAGCCATGTACTTACGTTAGTTGACATTGAAACCTCCGTAACTCAAAGGTGCTGCAGGCCTCAGAATCTTACTGACGAACCAATATGTGAAATCACCGTCCTTTTGTGAGCGTTTATCGGAGCGAAGTATTGGACAGACTTGACCACTGAGCCACCAAATACCAGTTAAGTTATTTCTCACCCCTCCGCTACGAATGAATCCTCGCCGTACACCAAGCACTTCTTTGGTTTGGATATCCAGAACAATTAGCTCCCCGCCTGCAACTCCAAATTCTCGATCATGTGGGCGTGAAACCCCACGCCATGTGTAGCCATACCGACTCTTGAGTTGCGTCACAGGCTCTTCAACCATTGGAGATTTATCCTGCACGTAGCCAGAATAACGACGATAGCGGGTGCCAGGAATCTTGGAGGAGATTGATGACGATAAAGGCATTTCAAGATAGGAGTAAACCCTCCACGGAGGATCAACAAAAACAGTCTGAGAATCTCTTGCCTCCCAATCCGTGTAACCATACGGATCTTCCAGGGCATAAAGGTGTTGCATGTGGTCATCAAACACCTGCTCCCTCGGCCTCATCATGTAGAGCCCGTCTACATTTTCCACAGTCTTATAAATAAACTCCCCCGCTTCCGTCTTGCAGAGATGATCAAAGTACTGCTCCGGCGTCATTCCCGGTCTGTACCCGCTATCCTCCGGCGCTGGATTTGGAATCTTGATGCTGTGGGCAAAGCGACCTTCTTCAGTGGCCATCGGATCGGCTGGCTTCAGTTTCAAAATGTTACAGGCCGTATCATTCGGCTTGAGCTTTGCCTTCGCACAGTTCTCTGTAAACGTCTTCATTGCTCGGTCAAAGTACCGACCTGGCGTTTCTTCATTCGACAATGCACCCGTGGCGCAACCTGCAATGATCAGTATCATTAGCGCAGGACTAATCTTCCCAATCCACCTTGAGGTCATTTTTCACATGCCTCCATGAAGTGTTCGACTTCCCATTCCTGAAACTTATCCTTTCGGCCCTGGTTGCCGTGCTGATTGTAACCCCACCAACACCTGCTGAATCTGTTGCTGCAACCGCGCCAGGGTGATCACGTCCATCGCCACGCGGGTGACAAGGTGGCCATCTAAGCCTTTCGGGGCCGCTTGTCCGTCCTTCGCCGCTTTTACGATCGCAGCCAACAGCGCCGGCTCGATGAAACCAAAATCGAGATACGCAATACCCTGCGCCACACCGACATTGGTGTAGTTCGCCGCGCGTGGGTGCGCGGAGGAGTCGGATGGTTTTAACCGGACATTCAACGCAATCGTGGTGTCATTGGGTTCGCTCATGGGCTCAGGCTCCTGTGTTGTGGATGAAGGACCGCGAGGATGACAACCGCACAGGGCAATCCGTATGCATGTGGGTTCCTAATGAGTTGGTGCGTGAGTCTAAGAATCCATCGGTTGGCTGTCAAGGACCCCTTGTAGCATCCCAAGCCGGACGGATGGAATCTGCCTGAAAGTGCCTAAGTGTTGTAACTAGCCGAAAGAGGGGGATAGAAGAAAACCCAATGCCTCCGGTGCGACCAGGATGCGTAGGGATTCCGTGACATCCTCATCCGTTCCCGTCCCAACATGCGCACACTCATCAGTGGGTTCGCAAACACCGCTCCCCTGGTCATCGCGAGCCGATGGCTATACCTATACCTGCCCGGAATGGACCTCACCAGCAATGACACCAGCGTCGCGCCACTGAATAGACGCCTGACCCCTTTATTCACCTAGCCATGGGTGGACGCTTTACCCAAACCGCCTCGTCTGAGGTGATTGCCCGGCAGTTTGCACTCACCGATCCGCCGTTGTTCACCCTCCGCTACAACATCGCGCCGTCTCAACGCATCGCCGCGATACGGATTGATCCCGACACCACCACACACACTCGTTATGCTCCGCTGGAGGGTTGATTCCGTCCTGGGCCAAAGACGCCAAGATTGGAAATCAGTGCATCAATGCCAAAGCGGAGACGGTGGCAGAGAAGCCCTCGTTTCGATCCGCCTTCAAGAAACGGCGCTGTCTCATCGTCGCAACGGGGTTCTATGAATGGCAAGTGCAAGGCCGCACCAAGCACCCGATGTGGATTGGATTGAAGAATCAACACCCGTTCGCCTTCGCTGGGCTCTGGGAGCACTGGACACCCGCTGAAGGGCAACCCCTTGAGACCTGTACGATCATCACAACGGAGCCGAATGCCCTGATGGCCCCAATCCATAATCGGATGCCGGTGATTCTCGCCCCCACCTCCTATGATCAATGGCTCGATCCTGCGTTCCAGCAGATCGACTCCCTCAAAGCCCTGCTGCGTCCCTATCCACGTGACGAGCTGACGGTCTACCCCGTGAGCACCCTGGTCAATAACCCGCGCCATGATGTACCGCAGTGCCTTGAGCCGGTCTCGGTCTAAGGAGTACACTACCGCCCGGCCTGGTTGTGAGGATGTGTGATGAATGTCGAAGCCATCTACGCGCCCGATCTTTCGACACGCTACAAGCTGCCCATCTTTCTGGGGCGACTGCCTGCAGGGTTTCCCTCTCCCGCTGATGACTATCTCGAAGGGAAGCTCGATCTCAACCGGCACCTCATTAAGCATCCTGCCGCCACCTTCTTTGTGCGGGTGACGGGGGACTCCATGACTGGCGCGGGGATTCATTCAGGGGACTTGCTCATTGTGGACCGCTCGCTCGAAGCCATCGATGGCAACGTCATCGTCGCCGCACTCGATGGAGAACTGACGGTCAAGCGTCTCTATAAGCGAGACACGGCTCTGCGGCTCCTTCCTGCCAACACGGACTATCAACCGATCGAGATTCAGGCTCAGCAGTCCTTTGAAATTTGGGGAGTCGTCACCAACGTCATTCACGCGCTCTGAGTACCCATGCCGCCCATCTTCGCCCTCGTCGATTGCAATAACTTCTACGCGTCCTGTGAGCGGGTCTTTAACCCCAAGCTCCACGGGCAACCGATTGTCGTCCTCTCGAACAATGATGGCTGTGTCGTGGCTCGCTCGAATGAAGCCAAGGCGTTGGGGATCGGGATGGGGGTCCCGGAGTTTCAGATTCGTCCGGTGCTCCGTGAGCACCAGGTCCAGGTGTTTTCCAGCAATTACACACTCTATGGCGATATGTCCCAGCGCGTGATGGAGACGTTGGACCCGTTCAGCCCGGAGCTTGAAATCTATTCAATTGATGAAGCCTTCTTGAGTCTGTCCGGCTTCTCCTCATGGAATCTGACCGAGCACGGGCAGGTCATTCGCGATACGGTGAAACGCTGGACGGGTCTTCCGGTGTCGGTCGGGATCGCAGAGACAAAGACTCTTGCCAAAATCGCCAATCGTGTCGCCAAGCGGACACCGGACACAGGCGGGGTCTTCGATCTGCTCGCCTGTTCAGACCGAGAAGCCGTGCTAAGCAGAGTCGCCGTTGAAGAGGTCTGGGGGATCGGACGGAACCATGCCCGTGTTCTGAATCAGAACGGCATCACCACGGCGCTCCAGTTGCGTGAGGTCGATGACCGGTGGATACGGAAGCGCATGGGGGTTGTCGGTCTTCGTCTGGTGCTGGAGTTGCGCGGCGTATCCTGTCTAGATCTGGAACAGTGTCCCGCACCCAAGCAAAGCCTGACGTGCTCTCGTGCGTTTGGCAAACTCATTAGCAGCCTGGCAGAGATGGAAGAGGCGGTCTCGGTCTATACCTCACGGGTAGCAGAAAAGTTGAGACGCGAACGTCTCGCCGCGAGCGTGTTGACCGTGTGCCTCACAACCAACGAATTCAAGGACGGGCCACAGTACAGCAATACGCTCACGCGGAAGTTGCCCACCGTGACCGACAACACCGCCGACCTCATCGAGTCTGCCATTCAGAGCATTCAAGCAATCTATCGAGGCGGGTACCACTACAAGAAGGCGGGCGTGATGCTCACGGGACTTGTCCCTGCCAGTCAGATCCAGGCCGATCTATTCGACGATCACAACCGTAGGAAATCCAACCGACTCATGTCTGCGCTCGATGCCGTAAATGATCGGTGGGGTGCCGGAGCCCTCCACTATGCGTCAAGCGGATTCACCACGTCGTGGAAGACGCAGTTTCATCACCGGTCGCCTGCCTACACGACTGACTGGAATTCGCTGCCGATCGTAACTGCCTAATGTTCTAAAATACCATTATTATCTGTATATCTCGCCTTACTGTTTCCTCAGTCCCTTCCTGCAGTTCACGTCTCTGCGAGGCCCCATATCCTGCTCGTTTCGTTCTTATCGTGGTTTCCCTGTGCAATGCGCTGTGACGAACAACTCTGGTACATGCGTCAAACGACCACCTCCGACCCAAAGCAGAAGCACACGATCGACCGCTACCAGAAGGGAGATGGTTGATGGGCCATAACTCATTGAACCACCGTCGATGTTGGAATATTATTGACGATCATTGAAGGTGTGTTACGCGGCTAGAACATAGCAGATTCGTTTCTTATTGCTATGTGGATTTCGTGGATACCGCGAGCGTCGAGGGCCTATGAGCAACGCAGATTCAGAAATTCAAAAATTCGCACTTTACGGCGAGAACATACCGGGGTTTGATGACTCGATACAGCCAACCCTAGAGCTGCGGAGTTGGACTACCGTCTCGAGCGACGAGCGGACTATTGTTCTGCATCAGATTATTCACAACGGATGGCTGGGAAGGACGGCAGAGAGACATATTATAACTACGGTCGCCCACCTTAATTATAAATACCTTCAACTGTGCCCGGCGAGGAACTTTCACAGCGCTCCGCAGCAGAACGACGGCTACGGCGGTTTTGACAGTGCCACAAGGAAGGCAGCGGCAGAGGATTTCGGTCGAATCTTCATGGAAGAGGAGGAGCCGCTTGTCCTGAGAATGTTGAGCAAGTTCGCACAACTACTTATCGACGCCGATGCCTTGAATAGAGCTAAGAAGGCAGTCAATTCAGATGAACGCAAAAGGTATGTTGGCGCTGCGTACAAGCAGTTTGATCTCTTCGCTAACTGCGTTAACCACGTCTTTGAGCAGTTCGCCGTTAATCAATTGCTGACTCGTAGTGGGTTCATCCCGAGACAAGACGAGACCATCGAGCAAGAATTGTACAAGCCAACCCTTCAGGCGCTATCCGATCCGAAGTGGAGGCCCGTGAATGACATTCTTGCTCTCATGTTCGAGGATTTTCGGGAAGGTCGATATCCTGAAACGATCACGAAGGCTCACAGTGCTGTTCAGTGCTTTCTGCAAGTCCTTGTGACGGGGAAACCAGGAACCAATGCAAAGGGCGAGCTTGCACAGCTAATAAAGACAGGCAAAGAGGCCGGTGTGATCCCGACAAGTCGATTCATTGAGCCATTCGTGGGAAATATCCAGAGCTTCATCGCTTCAGAAAGAGCAACGAACAGCACCGCGAAACCGTCACTCGTCCCGGCCTCAAGCTCCGACGCCTTACTGATGATGAATATGACGCTCGTGTTCTTGCAACATTGCCTTCAGGCAGTTGGGAAATGAAAGTGCCACATAACATTTCGTTGAAGCGGACCTGACAGGGCCACTTAACTCAACCGTCAATGCCACAGGGCTGAGGACCGCTATCTGGCGGTGCGTCCCCCTGCGCCGATCTTCCGCTTGTGGCCGTTACCAGCCATCGCGGGACAAATACCAGCTCCTGTTTCGTACTGGCTGGCGAGACTGTAACAACCCCCTTGTCCAGTCACACAGCAGGGTTGAGTACGCAAAAAGAGGCCCGGTAACTTTTCGCTCTACGTAATCAGGTTGCTCTACGGAGCAGAACAACCAAACGGAAGCTCTCCTATTTCACACACGAGATGAATTCATCTGCACGAGTCATTCAGATCGGTCAGTGACAGGGCAACGCTCGTCTCCACACGACCTACAGGATTCAAACGACCGGGGGGTTGTTTTTTCTATTTCACGCGTACAAAATATCCCCGCGTTGTCAGTGCGGGCCTAATCGTCAACCACCATAAGAGAGAGGGGCATAACCGTGAGTCTGCGAAATCTTCTACGGCTTGTTCTTGCAGTTGGGGTCTGCGGTACCGCCGGCCCAGTCTGGGCATATGATCCAAGTCCGAATATCGGTGGCGACCTGGCCGCCTGTGATCAGGTCATCTTTACTACGTTCACACCCCCTCCCTTCTCCGCGGATAAGAATAATGTCACCGTGGCACCGAAATCGGATTTTTCATTCCTTGCATCCAAGGTAACGACTTCCGCAAGCATCACGGTGAAGATCAAGGAAGAAAAAATTCCGATCACCGTCACTTCAGTCGGTTACGGATTCCAGGTCAAGGGGAAACTGCCCCCCAGCATCAAGGGCAGCTACATCCGACTCGATATTTTCGCCAAAGGGCCGGGTGACTGCGACAAAACCGATGGGTGGCTGCTCAAGGTAGGGAACTGACCGTTGCCACAACGATGTGGGTGGGACTCTCTGCCCATGTCGTTGTCCCGGCACTCGCCGACATCCTCCTCACGGCTCTGCTTCTTCCACAGACTCGATCGACTCTTGTAACGCCGCCACAAAGGCCTCCGGCTGAGCGAGGGCATGCTCCGTCAATTGGAATTCACTCACCAATACCCCATCTCTATCGACCAAGAGCAACCGATAACCCGTCTTCATAGCAGGCCCTCTCTTCTCCCTGTAGACGATGAGCCCTGACGTGTCGCACGGACCGAGCAGGATCGTAGATGGTTAGGCCCAGCTGGACCTCGTTTGGAATGAGGTGTTGTCCAAACAGGCTCCTCAGTCCGGCATTGGTGGAGCCGGAAGAAGACGAGAAGGATGGCGAAGCATGCAGGGAACGATCAAACTCCGTGAGGTAGCCGCCCCCAAACCCTGCACCGATATAGGGCATCAGCTTCGTTCCTCCCACCACAATCTGTTTCGTCAGGCTCGGAACAGCTCTCAGAAGTCCCATGCTCTCCACTGTCAGGAAGGCTGACGGCCCCTGCCCCGTTGCCGCCTCCGTCACCATGACAGTACCCGAAGATGCCGCGACGCTGGAGGTTGCCGGCCCGATCACTGAACGTCCATCTCCAATTGGACCTGCGTAGGAGAGCGACCAGCACAAACTAAAGCCGATCATGGTGCTGATGCCAAAGAACCATCTCATTCTTAGAATGTGCTGCATATGCTCTTTAACCATACAACCCGTCCGGCACCAGGTCAAGAAACCACCCACCCGCCAGGCAGCAACATCGGCTCCCAGGCCGTTACCCCATCACGCGTGTGAGCGTATTCTCATCCGTATGGTGAAACAGATCCGACCGCCCCGGCATGCGGAGTTGCGTGTCCTCCTTGTAGTGAAACCGATTCTGGTCGAGGACCGTCACTGTCAATTCGTAGCGCACCGTCTTAAACTCCTTGTCGAGGAACCGATTTGAGCAGATTCCATAGGTGTCCGATCCCGCCTCTGCCACCAGCGCAAACGTTGTGGAGGAAGGCGCCGCCGTGCCACCGGCAATCAGCGCCACCCCGCGCGGGACGATGAAACAGCGCAACACCTGCCCCTCGCCCGGATCCCAGAGCCAGTAGCCCACCTCCTCGTGGAACGGATCGGCTTCTCCAATACGCCGGGCCACCGTGGCATACCGCAAGCCATACAACACCTGCTCGTGATTGCGCACTGGTCCCATCGGCTCAAAGGTCATCCGCTCGCGAAACTGATTCTGCTCCGTCCCCCGATCGTCCGACGGCGCCACATCCGCGCCTTTGGCTCCCTCCCACACACCCGCCAGCGCAGCCAGTGGCCCGAGCTGCTTGATCAGATCAGAATCCATGAGGCCTCCTGAATAAGACGAGACGGAAGCATGGACTATGCTCCCACCTCGACACAAATAAGCATAACGAATCAGGGGAGCATTGTAGGAGGTTCCCATTAACCGGCGCAATCAGGTGGGAGGCGGACGGCCAGGACGGTCGCGTTCAGCTGGTCTGCTGACCTCTGGCGGCCACGCTTCCGACATCCTCTATTTTCTTGGCGAGTCGGGCTTGCCAAGATATCGTAGGCGTTGCGCACCGATGAGACGGAGAAGTGAGATCCTCTATGCGATCCTATGACATCGTGGTCGTCGGCAGTGGACCAGCCGGCCAGAAAGCCGCAGTCCAAGCGGCGAAACTCTCCAAACGTGTGGTGATCATCGAGAAAGCCCGACAACTCGGCGGAACCTCGCTCAATACGGGCACCTTACCCAGCAAGACCCTCAAGGACACGATCGAGTACATTCATGGATTGGGACGGCGAGGATTGCACCAGCTAGGCGCAGCGCTCACCAAGCAGCTCACGCTCCCAGACCTGATGATACGCAAAGACCAAGTCATCGAGACCGAAGTCGCTGTGATCACCAACCAGCTGCAGCGCAACGGCATCGAGATCATCCAGGGCACAGCCAGTTTTGTCGATCCCCATACCATGAGCGTGCTGAGATCGGATGGGCATGTCGATCACGTCCAGGCCTCAGTCATCATCCTAGCCACGGGGTCACGACCACGCCGCCCCAGGGAGGTCCCCTTCAATGACGTGACGGTGTGCGATTCCGACTCATTTCTCCGCACGACCAAGAACCCTACCAGTATCATCGTCCTCGGAGGCGGTGTCATCGGAACAGAGTATGCGTCAATGTTGGCCGCCTTTGGGATCAAGGTCACCCTCATCGACCGGAGAACTCAGTTGTTGCGGTTCCTGGACCAGGAAATTGCGCAGGCGTTGGACTCCCAGATGCTGCAGAATGGGGTCGCGATCCGACTTGGACAGGAGCATCTTGGCATCGCCGTGAATGAAGCTGGGCGCCCGGCGATCCACCTCCACGATGGCGAGACGGTGACCGCCGACATGCTGCTCTACACCATGGGACGGATCGGCAATACGGACGCATTGAACCTCCCCGCAATCGGCCTCTCGACCGACCAGCAAGGACAGCTCTCCGTCAACAGCCAGTACCAAACGGCCATTCCCCACATCTATGCGACGGGTGATGTCATCGGGTTTCCCGCGCTCGCCGCGACGGCCATGGAACAAGGCCGCCTCGCCGCCTGCCACGCCTTTCAGGTGTCCGAGTCGCACGACATCAAGGTGATTCCCTAAAAGCTCCAGAAATAGAGGAAAGCAACGGGTATGTGCGAGTTACGTTGCCTCATACTCCTCTCGCTAAACCAACGGAAGCCATCTTAGGCTTTCTCGCCAGAAACGCTACAGTAACTAACCGCCAAGCAAGAGACCTCACAGGCATCAAGTCTGAGAATCTTGTAAAGATTGAATTTTACAAGCTTCGCGATGAGGGAATGCTAGAGCCTGTTCCAAGCCTCAAGGGTCCAAAATCTGCCTGGCGCTTAACAAAAAAGGGTAAGAAGGCTGCAGAACGATTCAAATAGAAAGAGTTAGGGGGGAAGGTCAGAAGGATCAGAATACACTCAGCTTTATCTAACAGAAGCAAGGCGGGAATTTTTCCCAGAAACCATGTACGAATTAGCCAGAATGGTTGGGAGTTAAGAATTCAATTAGTTCCAAACGGCTTGCTAGACCTTCGAATTAGCGGCCTGAGCGGAGTCATTGTTTGTAAGTTGATCACTTTCTTCATCGGCAGGTTTCTCTTCTTCCGGCACATCGAACCACTGCACCAGCATCTCTTCCCACCAAGTTTCAGTCACCTCAGTCCCTGGGTCCGTGCCCAAGAATGCCACATCCTCTTGCTTGAGGGATGCTCCGACAAGCTGCGGTTGAAACTTGGCACGCATGATGACTTCTTTCGTGGCATAGCCGCCGATGATCCAGGAGTCCGGATCGGCTCGGCGAGACTTGTAGGCCTTCAAGCCATGCTTGAGATACATAAAGATCTGCTGTTGAACCGGATCGGTGACGCCGGTCTGTGGAAGACTGAGCGTTTTTTCTATGTGCTTTCGCCAATGCCGATCGTCGTACCGTGACGTGATCAGCTGCAGCATCTTCTTTCCCAGCTCAGTATCAAGCGGCATCGTCGTTACTTGCGGCTATACAGGCCGGTGAAGGAAGCTTTGGCCAGGGCATTCTGGTTGAGATAGTACCCGACCATTGCCCCGGAGGCCTCAGGCTTCAACGGCAATTGGTCCACCTTCAAGGCAAACACCCTAAAGATGTAGCGATGCGGCTTGTGGCCCGGAGGAGGACAGGGTCCACCGTACCCAGGCTGACCAAAATCCGTCGTGCTTTGCACCGCGCGTTGCGGCTCACCGGAGCCGCCTGGCTTTCCGGCACCCGCGGCGAGTGCCGAAATATCCGGAGGAATGTTGAAGATGACCCAATGCCACCAGCCGCTGCCGGTGGGCGCATCGGGATCATACATAGTTACGGCAAAACTCTTGGTCCCTTTAGGGGCATTGTTCCAGCGCAACTCCGGAGACACATTGTCACCAGTACAGCCGAATCCGTCGAAGACATGGGTCTTGCCGATCATCTGTTTCGGCTTGATCGTCGGACTAGCGAGCTGAAAATCGGCAGCAGCGCTGATGCCTGGCATGAGTGCGATCGCGAGCAGCACAATGCTCCATGTCGGTTTCATCGCTCGTCCCCTCTCTCGATATGCGTTCCCAGGATCATGGCCTTGGTGAAAAAACTCACAGATTCTTCTGATACGTTCCGATCAACTGCGCTTCGGCGAGAATGTGCCCCTTCATGGTCTGTTCCAACTGAACTTTGGTCGGCTGCTTCAGATCCAGCAGTATGGCGTCAAGGGCGTAGAGCTTATGAAAATACCGATGTCGGCCGATTGGTGGGCAAGGCCCCCCATAGCCCGTTCGTTTCCAATCGTTGACGCCCTCCTTGGTTCCCTCTGGGAGAGCCTTCGCGCCTTCGGGCAGACCCGCAGTTGTCGGCGATATGTTATAGAGCACCCAATGGACCCAGGTCATTTTCGGTGCCGCTGGATCTGGGGCGTCAGGATCATCGACGATTAACACCAGGCTCTTGGTACCGGTCGGCAAGCCGTTCCAGGCCAGTGGCGGCGAAATGTCCTTGCCCTCGCAGGTATAGGCTGTCGGAATGGCCCCCTCGTGGCTGAATGCCGTGGACGTCATACGCATATCGTCAGCCCACAATCTTCTTAATTACCTGCCACCATCAGTTCTGAAATTTTCAGCGTCGGGCTCGCAATTCGCCCCCGGAACACGAGGTCGCTCCCAATCACTTCGATATCCTTGAACATCTGCTTGAGATTCCCCGCGATGGTGATTTCTTCGACGGGATAGGCCAACTCTCCGTTTTCAATCCAAAACCCGCTGGCCCCTCGCGAGTAATCACCTGTGACCATATTGATTCCAAATCCGATCAACTCGGTAACGTAGAGCCCTTCCTTGACTGAACCGATAATCTCCTGAGCGCTCTTCAATCCTGGGACGAGATAAAAATTCGTCGGACCGACGGACGGACTCTCGCCCACGCTCCGTGATGCGTTGCCGGTCGAGGGCAACCCCAGCTTCCGTCCGGAATAGGTATCGAGCAGATAGCTCCGTAGCACACCACGCTCCACGATCGTGTTCTTGCGCGTGGCCAATCCTTCGCCGTCAAACGGACGAGATCCAAGGCCTCCGGCCATCCGGCCGTCGTCGTACACGGTCATGAGATCAGACGCAATCGTCTGCCCAAGCTGATCGAGAAGGAACGAGGCCCGCTTGTAGAGACCGTAGCCGGAAATGGCACCACACAAGTTTGCGAGCAGGCTCCCAGCCATGTCCTGGTCAAACACCACCGGTACTCGCTTGGTCGCCACTTTGCGTGCGCCCAGGCGGCGAACGGCTCTTCTGGCCGCCTCCTGCCCGATCGATTCCGCTGAGGCCAGCCGTGCAAATTTTCGCTGCACCTCATACCAGGCATCCCGCTGCATAGCCCCGGTCGTGGACTCAGTCGCAATCGGAGAGACGGATAGCGAAAAGTTTGAACTCTTATAGGACCCGACGAACCCATGGCTGTTCGCCAGCACCACTCGTCCCGATGATGAATCAAACTCCGCACCTTCCGAGTTCGTAATGCGTGGATCAGCGGCAAACGCCGCCGCTTCTCCGCGCTTGGCCCAATCAATCTGCGTTTCCGTATCGAGCACGGTCTCATCATAGAGATCGAGACTCGGCTGGTCTGCGGCCATCTGAGCCGCATCCGGCAACCCTGATACGTCATCCTCGACAACCGCCCTAGCCAAGGTGCACGTGTCGGCAATAAGCCGTTCGAGAGAGTCTTGTGAAAAGTCTGACGTCGAGGTCGTCGCCGAACGTTTTCTGATGAAGACACGTAGTCCGAGCCGCTTTTCTCTCGCCTTCGTCAATCGATCGACCGTGCCGACCCGTACTTGGACCGAAAAGGTCTCACCATCGGCCACCACGATATCAGCCTCTGTCGCGCCGCACGCTTTCGCACGAGCCAGGACATTGGCAGCCAGCTGCGCATAGCCGTTGGTGATTGTGGCAGGCTCTGTTCCTCGTTGCCCTTGATGCACGCGCCCTCTTTTCTGTCAGTTGTCATGTGGTTGGCCTCGCTGGTGGACCGTGAGACCAATGACTAGTGACCCTTCTTACCTCTGCGTACCCCCGACCGTGATTTCGTCGATTTTGATGGTTGGCAAGCCGACCCCGACCGGTACCGATTGGCCGTCCTTCCCACACGTCCCGATCCCATTGTCGAGTTTCAGATCATGCCCCACCATCGAAACCTTGGTAAGGATCTCCGGTCCACTCCCGATCAATGTCGCTCCCTTCACCGGCTTCGTGATCTGTCCGTCCTCGATGAGATAGGCCTCGCTAGCAGAGAACACGAACTTCCCGCTGGTGATATCAACCTGCCCACCGCCGAACGAGACGGCATAGAGCCCTCTTTTCACCGACCGGATCATGTCCTGGGGATCCGACTCGCCGGCTAGCATGAAGGTATTCGTCATCCGGGGGAGCACCACGCTTTGATAATTCTCACGCCGACCGTTGCCGGTCAGAGGAATGCCCATGAGGCGAGCATTGAGCTTATCGGTAATATAGCGGCGGAGAATGCCCTTCTCGATGAGTGTCGTGCAGCTGGTTGGCGTTCCCTCATCATCCATATTTAACGAGCCTCGGCGAAATGGAAGAGTTCCATCGTCGACGATCGTGCAAACGTCCGACGCCACACGCTTCCCGATTAGGCTTGAGAAGGCCGACGTCTTTTTCCGGTTGAAGTCGGCTTCCAAGCCATGTCCGATCGCCTCGTGTAACAAGATGCCGGGCCATCCACCGGCCAACACCACAGGCATCACCCCGGCCGGAGCATCCACAGCGGACAAGTTCAGGATCGCCTCTCTCGCCGCTTCTCGCGCATAGCTCAAGTGTCGATTGTCCTCAAGGTAGTACTCGAATCCAACCCGGCCGCCCCCGCCGAAGCTCCCGACTTGTCGATTGTCACCGTCCTCAGCAATACAGGTGATCTGCAGACGGGACAGCGGTTGAATATCGCCGACCAGTGTCCCATCAGAGGTCGCAACCGCCACGACCTTATATTCGGTATTAAAGGAAGCCATGACGTTCTTAATGCGGGGATCGTACCGTCTGGCCTCGGCATCAATTGCGTTTAACAGCGCCACGCGATCAGCCGTGGCAACCTCGGCCTTCGCCCGTTCGATCGGATAGAGGTCTCTGGTCGGTCGGCGCTGGGTGGGCACCGGAACAGGAGACGCTCCCTGAGGAGAATTGGCGATGTAGCGTGCCGTGTCGGCCGCAATCTCCAAATCCTTCTTTGTGAGTTCATCTGAGTAGGCAAACCCTGTCTTCTCACCGGCCGTTGCACGGACGCCGACGCCTTGAGAGACACTCTTGGCTGCACGCTTCACAATGCCTTCCTCCATCGACACCGACTCTGAGGTGCGGGACTCAAAATAGAGGTCCGCATAATCAACATCCCTCACGTTGAGCCGATCGAGTGCGTGTTGAGCTTCGAGTTCAGTGACACCGAATTTGGCTAGCTGAACCGGCTCGAGCATAGTGATGGGCGCCTCCTTGTCTCTTCTGTTGAGTGATGGGCGAGTATTAAACCGGACACTTCTCGTGCTACAAAAACCGGACAGATGATGTGCTAGCTACAGTTTCCGAGTTATCGTTTGACATTCCATACCTCCGACAGTAGACTTTCCCCACTTCTCTCCCTGCTAACACTGGATATGAGGAACGCGCTCTAGGCTCGTTATGGCACACCCTCCCGCTTCAAGTTTTGACCACCTGTCCGAGAGCGAATTGACCGCCAAGTTGGAACCGGAACTGCTCCCAAAACATATCGCGGTCATCATGGATGGCAACGGGCGGTGGGCGGAACTCCGCGGTCTTCCTCGCATCGCAGGCCATCGCGAAGGCATCAATTCCGTCAGGGAGATGATCACCCTCAGTCTGGAACTCGGCATTCATGCCCTGACGATCTATGCGTTTTCACAAGAAAACTGGAACCGTCCGACACAAGAAATCAGCGCACTCATGGGGCTCTTGGAGCATTACCTCTCCACGGAACGAGCCAGTTTGATTGAGCAAGGCGTGTGCTTCCGCACCATCGGTCGCCACGAGCTGCTCCCTCCATCGGCTCAACACTGGATTCGCACGACCGAAAAGGAAACAGCGCATCTCGATAAGCTGATCCTCACGGTCGCCCTTAGCTACGGAGGACGAGCGGAAATCGTCGATGCCGTAAAAAAACTGGCAGAGAACGTCCAGGCGGGAACCGTCCAACCAAGCCGTATCGATGAAACCACGATTCAACAGTACCTCTACACGCACCCGCTCCAAGATCCGGACTTACTAATTCGGACGAGTGGAGAAGCCAGGATCAGCAACTTTCTCCTGTGGCAACTGGCCTACACAGAGTTGTGCTTCACGCCGACCTTGTGGCCGGACTTTCGACGACGGGAATTTCTCCTCGCGCTGATCGAATATCAAAAGCGGGAACGCCGCTTCGGTCGGGTGCTGAGTACTGTGTCTTCGTAACCTATGTGGGATATCCACTCATCACCGAATCAATCGCCCACAGCTCGACCTTCGTGACCATCCCACCTGCACGCCCCAAACAGTTCGATATCAGGCGCCTCTATACTGCGGCTGCGCTGATCCCGGCGGTCTACCTCATCATCGTGCACCTCACTCCCTGGGCCTTAACGCTGCTTTTGATCGCCGTCGGCTCTCTTGCCCTGCTCGAACTGTATCGCCTCAGCTTCCAATCGCGGTTGAATCAAATCCTGGTCGGCGTCGGGTCGGCCACCTTTGTTCTGACACTCGCCCGATCTCATGTGTCGCTCCCGCTTCCCGAACTTCTTCTCGGCGGTGCCTTTGTGATTGCAGTGACGGCCTCTTTAGTTGTCACATCAGCAGCACATCGATGGAAGGACGCGCTGGTCACCATGTTCGGCGTGTGCTACGTGGGCGTCACACTCAGTACTATTGTATCGACCCGCTCACTGCCGACAGGCGAATACCTCGTGCTATTTCTAGCAGTTGTCACATGGGCTTCTGACACTGGCGCGTACTATACTGGGACACTGTGGGGCAAACACCCTCTCTTGCCGTCGATCAGTCCCAAGAAGACCGTCGAGGGGGTACTCGGAGGGCTTGCACTGGCCGTCGCTGCCGCCATCGTGGCTCAATGGTGGTTTGCCTCACAACTCTCACTGTTAGATGCGGTAATCCTTGGCGTGCTGCTGACGGGAACCGGGCTCATCGGAGACCTGTTTGAATCAATGATCAAGCGACGCACGGGCGTCAAAGATTCCGGTGGAATCTTGCCCGGCCATGGCGGTATGTTGGATCGGCTCGATAGTCTCTTGTTCACCGCCCCCACCTTCTACTACTATGTCGCCTACGTTCGAGACCTGGCACCGCCTCTATAAGAAGTGGAGAGGAGAGGATATGAAGTCGATTATCATCTTGGGATCAACCGGATCAATCGGAACCAATACTCTCGATATCGTTCAACGGTTTCCTGATGAATTCCGCGTCGTCGGCCTGACGGCCGGCAGTAATATCGACAAGCTTGAAGCCCAGATCCGCCAGTTCACACCCATCGCCGTGGCGGTCTCTACGGAATCCTCCGCAGCCATGCTCAGAAACCGGTGTGCTGATCTTCCGGTTGAGGTCATGGCCGGCGAAGAAGGCATTACACAGGTCGCAGCGGGGCTCGATGCCGAATTGGTGATTTCTGCCATCGTGGGAGCAGCCGGACTCGTACCGACCCTGTCCGCCATTCGCAGCGGGAAACACATTGCTCTGGCCAATAAAGAACCAATGGTGATGGCCGGAAAGCTGATGCAGGATGAGGCCCGGAAGCATGGTGTCAGGATTTTTCCAGTTGATAGCGAACATAGTGCCATTTTCCAGTCATTGGAAGGACATCGGATTGAAGACGTCCGGCGAGTGATCCTCACAGCGTCCGGCGGAGCCCTGTGGACACTGCCCCAGGAGCAGCTCCTACATGTGACGCCGGAACAAGCCCTGCAGCATCCGAACTGGAAGATGGGATCCAAGATCACCATCGACTCGGCAACCTTGATGAACAAAGGACTGGAAGTGGTGGAAGCACGCTGGCTCTTCAATATTCCCGAGTCCAACATCGACGTGCTGATTCATCGAGAAAGTATTATTCACTCGCTGGTAGAATATAAAGATCGATCCATGATCGCCCAACTGGGTCTCCCGGATATGCGAACTCCCATCTCGTACGCGATGCGATATCCCGCCAGAATGGCGCTCGACCTCCCCTCACTGGATTTGACGGAAATCGGACGATTGACCTTTTGCAAACCCGACCATGATCGCTTTCCGTGCCTCAATCTCGGGTACGAGTCGCTTCGAATCGGCGGTACAATGCCTGCCGCCATGAATGCAGCCAACGAAATCGCCGTCGACGCATTCCTCAACCATGGCCTTCGCTTCAGTGAGATCCCGCAGGTCATTCGCAGTACCATGGAGGCGCATGCGCATCAGGAGATTACCTGCCTTGATGATGCGCTGGAAGCGGATCGATGGGCTCGTGAAAAGGCTGAATCGTTGGTGCATGCGTTACCTCGCTAACGATCGGTTGCATTTCACGCAGCGAATGTTAGAGTAGAAGATCACATTCGATAGGGAGTTCCGATGACGTCCGTATTTGCCTGGTCCCCCGATACATTGTGGCTGCTCCTTCAGAAAGCCTGGTGGTTCCTTGTGGTCCTTGGCGTACTAGTCGCCTTCCATGAGCTCGGCCATTTTCTCGCCGCTCGATGGGTTGGAGTGAAAGTCCTCAAGTTTTCCATCGGCTTCGGCCCGAAGTTATTCGGCCGCCAGGTCGGCGAAACCGAATACCTCGTCTCCGCCGTCCCGCTCGGTGGGTACGTCAAGTTGTTCGGCGAGGATGAGACGGAGGCCACAACACCTGAGGACCGGCGGCGATCGTTTTCACACCAGGGCTTATGGGGAAAGGTTCTTATCGTCGCGGCTGGCCCGGGGTTCAATTTTATTCTGGCCTACTTGATTTTCGCCGGATGGCTGTCCACTGGTGCGCCGTTGTTTGTCCCAACGTTTCACGATCTGAGCGCTGATGTCGAGGCCCTGGCTCCCGGCTCTCCCGCGTCGATGGCAGGGATGGAAGTCGGAGACCGCATTCTCAAGATCAACGGCAAAGACATCTCGACCAAAACAGAGTTACTCGATCTCGTCTCCAGGAGCAAGGGTCAGCCTGTTTTACTCGAAGTCCGACGAGACGATCAGCTAAAGACACTGACAGCCACGCCTATCCCAATCACTGGAGATGGGGCCAGCAGCAACGAACCGCTGTATACGATCGGTGTCGAAGAAACGCCTCCTCTCGTCACCTCGGTTATGCCCGGATTGCCCGCCTCCCTGGCCGGATTCAAGCCAGGCGATCGAGTCGTCGCGATCGATGGCCAAGCTATCTATACCTGGGCACAGATGACGACTCAGGTACGGGAACACCCGCAGAAGTCACTGAAACTCGACGTCCTCCGCGACGGAATACGGACCGCGCTGACCGTCACGCCAACCAGTGAAAAAGTGACGATGAACGGACAGACTCTCGAAGTCGGAAAGATCGGCATCGCAGGACCTGGCCGTTCGTTGATGCGCTCCGACAACGCGGCAGCAGCTGTGTATCAAGGACTCGAAGCCACGTGGGGATGGACTGAATTGACCGCGATCGGCCTCTATAAAATGATCGTGGGGGATATTTCGAGCAAGAATATCGGTGGGCCGCTGACGATCGCCAACATTTCCGGTGAAGCGGCTTCCCAGGGCGCCTCCAGTGTCGTGTTCCTGATCGCCATCTTGAGCATCAACCTCGGTGTCCTCAATTTACTGCCGATCCCGATCCTCGACGGCGGCCACTTGCTCTTTTTCCTCATTGAGGGCATTCTGCGCAAGCCACTCGCTGAACGGCAACGAGAGGTTGCCCAGCAGGTCGGGTTAGTTCTGTTGGTTGGCGTCATGATTTTTGCCTTCTGGAACGACCTGGAACGCATCTTCTCCCACTAACCTTCTCATGAAAACATCCCAGTTACTCATCCCCACACTGCGGGACGATCCCGGCGAAGCGGAAACCGTCAGCCACCGATTGATGCTGCGTGCCGGACTGATCCGAAAGGTGGCAGCCGGTATCTATACCTATCTTCCACTTGGTCTCCGTGTCATCCGCAAAATTGAGCAGATCATTCGAGAGGAGATGAACCGATCCGGCGCACAGGAACTGCTGATGCCGATCGCCTCCCCTGCTGAACTCTGGAAAGAAACAGCCCGATGGGACTACTACGGGAAGGAACTGCTTCGCTTCAAGGATCGTCACGAACGAGATTTTTGCCTAGGCCCAACGCATGAAGAAGTTATTACCGATCTCTTCAGGCGAGAAGTTCGATCCTACCGACAACTCCCGCTCAATTTTTACCAGATCCAAACCAAATTTCGGGACGAGATCCGCCCGCGATTTGGGCTCATGCGAGGGCGGGAATTCATCATGAAGGATGCCTATAGCTTCGACGTCGATGAGGCTGGCGCTAAGGTCAGCTATCAGAAGATGTACGACGCCTACACCCGAATCTTCACACGATGCGGCCTCACCTTCCGGGCGGTTGAAGCCGACACAGGTCTTATCGGTGGGGATATCTCACACGAGTTCATGGTGCTGGCCGATACCGGCGAAGCGATGGTGGCCTACAGCGACCAGGGTTCTTACGCCGCCAATCTTGAACGGGCGGAAGTACTTCCTCCATCTGAGGTCGATACCACCCCCCTTCTCCCCCTCACGCCGATCGATACGCCACAGCGCCGGACGGTGGAAGAAGTCACAGCCTTTTTGCAGATTACACCCCGTCAACTCGTGAAGACACTGCTGTACCGCGCAGGCACCGAAACCATCGCCGTGCTGATCCGGGGAGATCATGAAGTGAACGAGGTCAAATTGGCGCGTTTACTCAAGGTGACCGATGTGGCGTTGGCCGATCCCGTGACGGTTCAACATGTCACAGGGGCCCCTCCAGGATTCGCCGGACCAGTCGGCCTGCAGCACGCACGAATCCTGGCGGATCACGCCATTAAGGGAATGAAAAACGTCGTCATCGGTGCCAATAAAGCCGATACGCACTATCAAAATGCCAATCTCGACCGTGATTTCACCGCCGAACAATTTGCCGATCTTCGCAATGCGCAAGCCGGTGACCCCTCTCCCCGAGGACCAGGTGCGCTGACACTCGCCAAGGGCATCGAAGTTGGACAGGTGTTCTTACTCGGCACCAAGTACAGCCACAAAATGAATGCCACCATCCTTGATGATCAGGGCAAGGAGCGCCTTGCCGTTATGGGTTGCTACGGCATTGGAGTCGGTCGGACGGCCGCTGCAGCGATCGAGCAAAACCACGATGAAAAGGGCATCATCTGGCCGTTTCCCATCGCGCCATTCCATGTCCACCTTCTGACGGTCAGCCAATCAGAAAAGACGACCGAAACCGCTGCACGTCTCTATACCGATTTAATGGCGGCAGGCATCGAGGTCTTATGGGATGACCGTACCGATCGCGCCGGTGTTAAATTCAATGACGCGGATTTGATCGGCGCCCCATTCCAACTCGTCATCGGCGACAAAGGCCTTGCGGACGGCGTGGTAGAAATCAAGATTCGACGTACCGGGATCAAATCCCGCATCGCACCCAGTGAGCTTGTCGCTCACCTCAAGCAGCTTTCTTTTGAAGCCCATCCATCTGCGGTCTGACCTCTCGCGTAGTTCCAGTGCTGAATCGCTCGCGCTTTCCAGGAATGCACTGGCAGAAAATGCCTTTTCCTTGCCTTCCCGACCTCTTCGTTTAGACTGAGACTCGACGTCTCAGTTCACAACCTTTGATAACCAGGCACCTATTCATCCAGCGCATAACCTGACTAATTCACGTCTCAACCACAACGAAAGCGCAGTCGGATGCAAGCCAAGTCGATGACTCAAAATCCTCAGGAATTGCAACACAAGGCCGAGCATGCCGAACATGTGAAACGTATTACCACCCAGATTCATGCGGCCAGCAACCTTGATCAAATCCTACTGGACTTGCATAAAGACATCTTAAGTTTGTTCGACGCAGAGGATTTGACTCTTTTCGCCTTCGACGCAGAGAAGAAAGAAATCTTCTCCAAAGTTCCTCACATCGACGGTGTGGAGGAAGTCCGCATCCCCATCACTGAACAAAGTCTCGCCGGGTTCTGTGCCAAGTATCTTCGCCCTGTTAACATTGCGGACGCGTACAACATCCCAGAACTCCAAGGCATTCATCCGTCCCTGCTCCACGATACATCCTATGATAAACGAACCGGATTCAGGACCAAGCAGGTCCTGACGTATCCGATCGTGGCCGATAACAAATACTTGATGGGGGTACTGCAACTCCTCAATAAGAAAAGCGGCAGTCGCTTTACTCGAAAAGATGAAGAGGTCGTTGATGAGATTGCAAAAGCGCTCGGCATCGCCTTCTTCAACCTCCGTAAAAGCTCAAAAAAGAACCCCACGAAGTTCGATCTCTTAGTCAGCAATAACCGCATCACACAAAATGAACTCGACCAGGCCATAGTTGACTCGCGGAAAGGGATGAGCGATCTAGAGAGTCTCCTCATCGAAAAACACAAGATTCCAAAACTCGATATTGGTAAATCACTCGCCCAGTTCCATAAATGTCCATACATCGAGTACAGCGAACGTACCATCGTCGACGTGGAATTGCTGAAGAACCTCAATGTCGATTATCTCAAGAAGAACCACTGGATGCCGCTCAAGCGAGATCGTACGGCGATCGAAATTCTGACCGACGATCCAGGAGATCTTGACCGCGTTCAAGATATCAAGCGGACCTTTCCAGGCCTTAACATTCGATTCGCCGTCAGTCTTCGCCGAGACATCGCCCAATTTCTGAGTTCCGCGACCGGGCAGAGTGACGGTGGTGGCAATGGGCGCAAACTCGACGAAAATGTGTCCGATATTCTTGGCGAACTGGTGACGGAGGCGCAGGCCGAAGCAACTGAAGAATCTGCGGGCGGCGGACTCGACGAAAACGACAGCGCAATCGTCCGCCTGGCCAACCAAATTATTGCCGATGCCTACCGGCAGAGTGCGTCAGACATTCATATCGAACCGTACGGAGAAAAGCGTGAAACGTTGGTCCGTTTCCGAGTCGATGGAGAATGCTTCGAGTACATGAAGATTCCGCAGAGTTACCGCCGTGCAATCGTCTCCCGACTCAAGATCATGGCCAGCCTGGATATTGCCGAGCGCCGCAAACCTCAGGACGGAAAGATCAAATTCAAATAGGCCTTCTGACTTTATTCAATACACCCTGTTTTCTGCGATCAGCCCCCTTCACTCTCTCCCCACAACCATGTAGAATGCGCCGCGCAGTATTGAATACATATGATACGAATCACGTCGCTTTTCTTGGCCCCACTGCTCATGTTCACGGGATGTGAATCCACAGACCGTGTACTCACAAACGCTGAACGGGTGCTCGGGAGCCGAACTAGCAGGACCGTGCTCGACATTGCCACAGGCAAAGACCCCAAGCAAATACTCAAAGAGCGCGTCGACGCCTATCAGCGAGACCCCGAGGCTGTGATCAGAGATCTGCGGACGATTCAACGTGATTTCAACACCCTCATGACCGCATTGACCGGACGAGTCCGACAAACCTGGGGCGAGAAGGAAGTGAAGGTCCCGGAACAGAAGAAGTACGTGAAGTACACCCAGAACTATATGAGCCGAACCATCGTCGACTTCGATAATGGCACGATCGTCGTAGAAACCTTGGATGATAAAGCACCGAAAGAGAGCTTGAAAAACGCGATCATCACAACCTTGCTCACACCAGACGATCCGCGCTCTGTCGATCTTTTTTCAGACAAGCCTGTCACGCTGACCAGTGACCGGCCTCCATATTTATTGGGACTAGTACAGGATCAGCAAGGACAGTCAATCCGCACCCCCGCACAAGCGGAAGCGTTGGCAATATCAACGATTGAGGGTGCAAAGACGCGGACGGTGGACCTGAACGGAGGGACAAAGCAAGCGCTGATCGCCGAAATCAAGATGGTGGCGAACTTCTCGAACAAGCAAGCGGAAAAATACCGAGCCACCGTTACCCGATTTGCAGAGCAATTCAAGATCAGCCCAAGTCTCATTTTTGCTGTTATTCGAACGGAAAGCAACTTCAACCCCTTTGCCGTGAGTTCCGCCCCCGCCTATGGTCTCATGCAGCTCGTACCAACCAGCGGCGGACGAGATGCCTACCGAAAAGCAAAGGGAACGGATACGATTCCATCGCGTGAATATCTCTTCGATCCAGAGAATAATATTGAGCTAGGCAGTGCCTATCTTAATGTCCTGTCCTACAATCTGCTTGAAAACATCGGCAATGAGGTCTCGCGAGAATATTGCGTCATCTCGGCTTATAATACGGGTCCACGAAATGTCTTCAAGACATTCGCCAGTGACAACACGGCTGCCATCAATCAAATTAATAACCTTGAACCACCAGCAGTCTACGACCGATTACGCAACAACCTCCCCTACCAGGAAACGAGGGACTACCTCGTCAAAGTCGTCACCTTCAGGAAACAGTTCGTGGCTCTCCCCTAAATACAAATCAGTGCATGCTGAAGGCCCATAGTACAGTTGGGGACGCTTAATACTCTCGAGGTGGCAGGTGAAAGTTAGGCTGTCAACACCGGCCCAGACTGGGAGAGGTGTGTAATGACACTCTGAAGATGTTGATTCGTGGCTGCCGAGAGTCCCTCAAACTCTACGCCGTATGTGTACTCTTTGCCCCACCGAACCGTCGCGGCTTCGATGACCATTGCTGTTGTCTGATCTGGAAACCGAAGATTCATAGCAATTCGGTCTCCTGGCGTAATCACCGCTTCCGTCATGACACGTGCCCCTTTAGTGGACACGTCGAAAATTATCCCTAACCCCTGTTCGGCGGCCCCTTTCCTCGTCACACCGACGCGGGCCAATGAACAAGGAAATGGAGCCGCCACTCGTACGCGAGGGTGTTTGCGTAATTGTGGGGTATTCTGTCCAGTCATGGCCTTCAAATCTAGATCGTCCATATTGTTTCCTCTTTCGCCAAGCCTGCAGCCTTGTTGCATTCGGTCAACCATTTACGTAACGGCTGAGCCAGCCTTTTGAGGGCTAGCCCATTGACCAAACCCTTGGTCAGGCGGACCACGGCGAGTGCGACCACGGCAGGAACAGTGTCATTGGGTAATTGAAAGGTGAGTGAGATCTGATCACCGGGCTTGATCGATGCCTCAGTGCCCACTCGCACGCCGTGTAAAGACGGGTCCACATCCACCTCGTGAGACACAGAGTATCTCACGAGGGGTCGTTTGGGAACTATTTTCGAAACTTATGCACGTATTGCAGGCGAGGCATTGCGCGGGGATGGCTCGGCGTGATCTCCCCTGGGGTTCGGACGGCGGTGTCGGTTGGCAAACCTCGAGCGACTTGGAGCGGAACGCTCGTCCCGATGTGTCCGACTATCCTCGCCATGAATCACAGGCAACGCAGTTCCGCTTCCCGGCGCAAGCGGGACTGCATGTCCCAGGAGGCGCTCAATGTCTCGAAGTTGCTGCCGGTCTTCGCCCGTCACAAAACTTGTGGCGCGGCCGGTTGTCTTCATTCGAGCCGTGCGGCCAATACGATGGACGTAATCTTCGGGGCAATTGGGTAGATCGAAATTGATCACGTGGCCGATGTTCGCGACATCGATCCCTCGTGCAGCAATATCCGTCGCGACCAGCACCCGGAAGGACCCGCGTCTAAAACCCTCTAGCGCGGCGCGCCTCTGTGAGAGACTCCGGTCTCCATGCAACACGGCCACTCGATGGCCTTCGCTACCCAGCATACGCCCCAACCGATCGGCACGGTGCTTCGTCCTGGTGAACACCAGAGCCGTATCCTGATCGGCCTTCAATAACGACAAGAGAAGATCGGGCTTCTCGCCGTGGGAGGTGTAATGGATCCCCTGCGTGACCCCATCGGCTGTCGTGGCAGACGGTGCGACCATGACGCGCACCGGATTGTTCACATTGGCTTGAACCAATCGAGCCAGATCTGTCGGCAGGGTGGCCGAGAAGAGAAGAGTCTGTCGCTCTTCAGGCAACGCATCAAGAATCTGATTGATCTGAGGCGCAAAGCCCATATCCAACATCCGGTCCGCTTCATCTAACACCAAGATCTTCATGGATGACAAAACAACCGTGCCGTTCCACATGTGATCCAGAAGACGGCCCGGCGTCGCTATCAAGATGTCCGGTCTCTGTCGCAAGCCCCGCACTTGGGCTTGCATATCGGCGCCTCCAACTATGACGGTCGCGGAAATGCGCCGACTCCGGCCAAGTTTCTCAATCGTCGTCAGAGTCTGCAATGCCAGCTCACGGGTTGGCGCTAAGATCAATGCCTGCGGTTGCCCCTTCGGCAATGCGGCGAGTCGTTCGACGATTGGAATGACAAAGGCTGCCGTTTTACCCGTCCCGGTCTGGGCACAT
This sequence comes from Nitrospira sp., assembly GCA_005116965.1. Classification (GTDB taxonomy): domain Bacteria; phylum Nitrospirota; class Nitrospiria; order Nitrospirales; family Nitrospiraceae; genus Nitrospira_D. The sequence continues at coordinate 164,881 of SWDG01000023.1, forward strand.
CCAATGACATCTCGCCCAGCGAGCGCGGGCGGAATGGCTTGTTCTTGAATGGGCGTGGGTGATGCGAACCCGGCATCAGCCAGGTCCCGGAGAAGCGCCTCGGACAAACCGAGTGCGTGAAAATTGGCGTGAACAGACGTATCCACTACGTTATCCTTTCAGTATGATCGCATTATGACGGGATCAGAGAACCGATGGGAGAGACAACCGAGAAGGGTGCAACTCCAAACTGGACCTGGTCGCGATGCGATCGCGAAGTCCGGTATAGTTTGAACATCTCCTCGCCGGACAACCACGAGGTAAATGTATTGTCACCTTACAGCATGGCCATCCTGGCGTCAACCAGTTCTTCAATAGATACGAAAGACTAGATAATTGATAGATCATACGCCTTGCCGCCTGTCCTACACCATAGAGCCCTGTGGCAAGGTTTGACTCCTTCATAAATTACATGTTATAAGAATCTTCCTTATAAGCTATATTCCTCTCCTGGCACTCCCCGTACTCACTCCCAGTGTTGGCACGATAGTCTGTGTAGTATCACCAACCTGATGCTGTCTCCACCTGAATGGTAGAGGCAGACATCCAGATAGCTTGGCAGGTCCATTAGTGGAGCTGAATCAGAGCTATTGAGTTTCTCTGTCAGACAGCCACTGACTTGAGCTTCGTGTTTGTACAGTTTGTACAGAAGGACGCTCCATGAATCTCGCTTCAGTTTGGAAAAGTCGCAAAGCAGGAAAGAAAAAATCCGCTCATAAACCGAAAATCCGCTGGCAACTTCTAGGGTTGACTGATCCCAATTCGGTCGACAATACATCCTCAATCGACGTCATCAGACGCGAAGTCGCTTCGTTGGCGAGACATAGCTTTGGAGAGGATACCCGTTTGCGTTCCACGACCAAGGCAAGCAAATCTTCAGACGTGAGGAAGAAATCATTCAGTACCGGGCGCCGTGGAGAGACCGACCAGACACGGGACACCATCTAAGTGATAGCGTATCTGTAAACGGTTCAGCGAGAAAACATACTCATATCCACCGTTCAGAACTTCATCCAATGGCTCATTCACAATCTTCTCGTACGGCTGCATTGCGGTACCCAACAGGAGTAATTGGTGTCTTCCTCTATAGTTACTTCGCACCGCCAGACGAACGCTAGATCTTAATTGTCGAGATGCGCGCGGCATCCAACATGATACATGGTCATGAGTAACTGCATCTTGTATGTCGGCGGCCTTGCGGAAGCGACTTCCGATTGTCAACTCCGCGACTTATTCGGAACCTATGGCGCCGTCGTTCGCGTCCATGTCATCCGACACAAACACAGTGGAAAATCTGCCGGCTATGGTTTTGTGGAAATGGGCTCAGGTGAGCAAGCTCGCCATGCCGTCAGTGCCCTGGAAGGGGCCTTGTTTGCAGGCAATTGCTTGCGACTCTACGTCACGACTTATGCATCCATTCTCGCCTAAATTTCCCATCAGATAGGGGCAGGGGGATTTACCAATGCGGCACATGCAGTGCGATCCACGTTTCTGGACGGATGACATCTGGAGATCAGGGTCCAGCATTCAGCAGTTGCAGACTGCTCCATACATGGCACAGCAACCGAAACCGACGCGCTATTTCTTTCTCCTGCAAATCTCGACAGTCGCTTCGACTTGACCATCTCTTGGACTGACCATCAACAGCATCCCTTTGTGCTCCAGGGCTCTCTTAAACAACGTGGCATAACCATCATCGTATTGACGTTCCTCGATCGTGGTCTTGCCGCTTTTGCGATCGTATGCACTTTCGAAAACAAATGCGTCCACAGTCTGCGTGCCATTCCCTCGCGCTTTGCTCGTGACGCGCCAGAAACGATTCTCCGGATCGAGTATCCCGTTCGAGGTGTCCAGGGCGGCATTAGAACATAGCTTCACACCTTTCGACACCTCCACATATTCACCTCTATCCATAAATTGGGCGAAGCCTGACAAGGGACATCCAATAACGATTGCAAAAACTAGTAAGTGCCTCAACATGTAATCCTCCGTCGTCAAGATAGTTGAAAGCTATTTGCGCATAGCCAAGCAAATTCAACGGAACGACATACGCACGCACCTCGGATATTCCCATTCGAAATTCGCTCTATCTTTCCATTCGGACCTCTTTCACACTGCGGCTTGACCTGGACTTCTGTCACCGTACCCTGCCTCTATTCATTCCTTCACTTGCCCCAATACGAGATTCATGGGAACTACACCGTGGGCTTACGCGTCTGCCTTATTTCTTTGGTATCCGTATACCTTCCTTCATCGACGGTTCAAGCGCGCCCTTTATCGGGTCGACGACTTGGGGCTCCAGCATCCCGGTATTCTTGGGATCAATCAGCATCATGCCCATGGTTGTATCTCCAGACTTCGCGGCCTCCCCAATAGATTGGCTATAGGTTAAGTTGTTCCGACCCGTATCGTTCGCAAACTCTCCGTGTGACGGATACCCAGGATGCTTGGGCAACATCGCCGGATTCGCCATGGCAAGCATGGTCATTCCGAGACACACGAGTCCTGCCATGATAATTGCAAGAAGTTTCATGATGAAGACCCCTTTCGTTAAACACTCTGCTATTCCCTCGACAGAAGACGATCCCAATCCGTGACCAGGAAATCGCCTCTGTCAGCACCCTAACAACCGGAGGTTCTCAGGCTATGCGGGCACCCTATTAACTGTTTTAGTTAATCATCTGACGCGAGACTAACTTTACATACCTCAATCATCCGAGCTCGATGCGAAGGTGGTGTTCACCGTCCTTGACGAGAGGGATATGGTCGCGAGCGTTCAATGGGTTGCCATCAAGCTCTACCAGCGTCACGCCGCGGCTCACATGGCGTGGATTTTCCACCACGATGTCATAGGTCGCCGAATGATACCGGAAACGAATCGAGTATCTCGGCCAGTGGCGTGGAACACAGGGATCGATAGAGAGCGTGGCACCACGCAAGCGGAAACCGAGCATCCATTCCATACCGGCCCGGTAGAGCCAACCCGCTGCGCCGCTGTACCAGGTCCATCCCCCGCGTCCGACATGTGGAGGCTCGCCGTACACGTCGCCGGCGACGACGTAAGGCTCGACTTTGTAGCGCTGGACGCTCGCTCGCGAGGAGACCCGATGAACAGGGTTCAACAGACGGAACAACTCGCAGGCCTTGTCACCTTCACCCAATGCCGCGAAGGCCAGCACGGTCCAGACCGCCGCGTGGGTATATTGGCCACCGTTTTCTCGGACGCCAGGGACATAGCCTTTGATATAGCCGGGATCCCTCGACATCTGATCAAAGGGTGGTGTCAACAGACGGATCAGTCCATCCCGCCGACTCACAAGATGCCGTTCCACCGCAGCCATGGCGCGCGCGCCGCGGTCCGGATCTGCCGCGCCGCTGATCACCCCCCAGGACTGAGCAATGGAATCGATGCGGCATTCCGGGTCTGCAGCGGAACCGAGTGGCGTCCCGTCATCGAAGTACGCGCGACGGTACCACTCTCCGTCCCACCCGTCCCGCTCAATCGCGGCCTTTAACGCACTCACATGCAGACGCCAGGCTTCGGCACGAGCACGCTCCCCGCGCTGAACCGCCACCTTGGCGAACTCCCAGAGCACCGTGTGCAAAAACCACCCGAGCCAGACACTCTCCCCCCTGCCCTGCTGGCCCACACGGCTCATTCCGTCATTCCAGTCTCCGGTACCCATGAGCGGAAGGCCGTGACTGCCGACGACAAGGCTCCGATCCAACGCACGCGCACAATGTTCAAAAAGGGTAGCGTTCGTCTGCGACACACGTGGCTCAAAATAAGATTCATGTTGCCCCTCAGCCAATGCCGGGCCTTCTAGAAAGGACACCATTTCGTCCAGCACGGTCATATCGCCGGTCACTTCAAGAAATTGGATCACCGCGTACGGCAACCAAAGCAGATCGTCGGAAATGCGGGTCCGCACACCGCGTCCGGACGGAGGATGCCACCAATGCTGGACGTCGCCCTCGACAAACTGCCGCGCGGCCGCCCGCAGCAAATGCTCGCGCGTGACATCGGGTGCCGCCACACTCAGGGCCATGACATCTTGAAGTTGATCGCGAAACCCATAGGCCCCGCTCAACTGATAGAACGCCGCACGTGCCCAAACCCGGCACACCAACGTTTGATACAGCACCCATCGATTCAAAAAGATGTCCATCGCACGTTCAGGCGTATGGACCTGTACGACGCCCAAGAGGTCGTCCCATCGACTGATGACCTCACGCAGGAGCACGTTCACGTCCGCCCCACGATAGCGATTGAGCAGGAGACGAGCCTGCTCTCTGTCCGCTGTCTGACCTAGAAACCAGACGATTTCGGCGCGTTCGCCTGCTGCCAACTCAATCGACAGTTGAAGGGCCCCACAAGAATCGAGACCCGCTCCGACCCTTCCGGATAATGCACCTCCTATTTCCAACGCCAGAGGTTGCTCGAAAGTTCCATTACGGCCAAGAAATTCCCTGCGATCACCGGTCCATGAGGTGTGTGTTCCGGCAAGATCGGTAAAGGCGATGCGTCCAGCGAATTCGCCGCCTAACATACTGCGCGCAAAGAGCGCCCCGGTCCCAGGATCGATCTCGGTGATAATGTAGGGTGCGGACTCACTACGGGAACTCCCGAGCACCCACTCAACATAGGCCGTCACTGAGAGGCGTCTCGATCGGCCGGACATATTCTGTAGCGTCAATCGAGAGATCTTGATCGGATCTTCAGGCGGTACGAATTGCAGCAATTCTGCCAAGACGCCGTGAGAACCATGATGGAAGCGGCTATAGCCCTGTCCGTGACAGGCAACATAGGGAGCCGGATCGTCGCGAATCGGCAGCGCCGTCGGACCCCAGACCTCTCCGGAATCGTCATCACGGATATAGAGCACCTCACCCGACGGATCAGAGACCGGATCGTTCGACCAGGGCGTCAGCTGATTCTCGTGGCTGTTCAATGACCAGGTAAACCCGGAGCCGGACTCCGACACGAGGAACCCGAACGACGGGTTCGCGATGACGTTGACCCAGGGGCGTGGCGTCCGAATACCTTCGCCGAGAATCGTGACATATTCGCGTCCATCGTCTGCGAAGCCGCCCAAGCCATTAAAGAATTCGAGTTCACGTTCAGGCACCGGCACATCCAAGCGTTTGCCCAGGCGTGGAGAAGACGAGTTCGTCGAGGTCACACGGCTCATGCGCGGTAAGCGACTGACCTGCTCCGCCAACGTCCCGCGCCGGCCGAGCAGAACGACCCGAGCGACCTGCTGCAGCAGCATTCGATCCTGCGCGGAGAGCAGGTCGGTTCGCAGGAGATAAATACTACCTCGTGCCCCGCCGGCATCCGGGCAGAGGCGCAACCTACTGCCCCGCACAAGCCCTTCCAACGAACCTTGCAACCCCTGCTCATACGACGAGGCCTTCTCATTCAGGATGATCACATCGGTCGATAATTGCTTCATCCGCCAGTATTCATGCGCTCTGAGCAATTGCCGGACGATATCGACATTATCCGCGTTGTCGATGCAGGCCAACACGATAGGCAGATCGCCTGAGATACCATGGGCCCACAGCGCCGCACGGTCCACCACACCCTGGCTCAGTACTTCAGAGGATGGTCGCAGTGAGACATCGGAATACAGCACGGCATTGGCCAGTTGCTGGAACAGTTGGGCCTCATCTGTCTCGATACCGAGGTGATGGAGTTGCACTCGCGCTTGGGTCCAGGCCAGCGACAGGGCACGCTCAAAGACTCTCGGGTCGCTGTACTTGTCGGCTAACTCCAACACGTCATCGCGGGTAGAGCCGACAATGGTTGAAAACACCAGGCGTACGGTCCCGCCTGCAGGCACCCGCACCGTACGGCGCAAGCTCATCACCGGGTCAAGCACGGATCCAACGGTATTCGAGAGCGTCCGCCCATCGATCATCGAGACCGCCGTGCGGACATGGTGCCCTCGTCCAAGAAACCGCGCGCGATCCGTTTCATATTGCAGGGCGCCCACGGTGTCTCCTTCGACCACCACCACCTGGGCCACCCACACCGTCGCTTCTTCATCCGATCGCCTGCGACGCGTCGCGAGTACCGCACCGACCTCCGGCACGAATTCGGTTTGCACGAACAGATTGGCAAAAGCCGGATGGGCCACATCGGCGGCCTGTGAAGTCAGGGACAGCTCGGCATAGGAGGTCACTTGCAGATCGCATGTGCGCGCGCCCATGTTGGTGACCGAGATACGCCGCACTTCGGCGTCGTCCTCGGACGACACCACAAGTTCGAGCGTCGTGTTCCAGTCACCGTCCCGTCTGGTAATTTCGGCCCGTTCTTCGGTAAACGACACCTCATAGTCGTCGGCCTCGACGCCGCTGGGCTGATACCCGGCCGACCAGACAGACCCCGTCTGCATATCGCGCAGAAACAGATAAGACCCCCAGCAGTCCCGCGTCGCATCCTCACGCCAGCGTGTCACCGCGATATCTCGCCACCGGCTGTACCCCGAGCCTGCCGTGGTCAGCATGACCGCATACTGCCCATTGGACAGCAGATGCGTCCGTGGAGTTACCTCATGGGGCGCGGTAAATCGCCGCACGACCGGCGGGATGAGGTCGCGAACCTGCGCCGCGGCCGCGACTTCTTCTGCGCGCGGGCGTGTCACCGGCACGTCGCGCGGAGTCCTTTCCTGGAGCAGCAGTTCCGTCGCTCGGACGATCGGCTCCGCATGAAAACGGTTTCTCATCAATCCGTTGTTCAAGACATTCGCGATCGAGACCAACGACATGCCTTGATGATGCGACATATACGCCCGCACGATGGCCACGTCTTTTCCTTCTGGTACCCGCGTCCCCGTGTAATCCAGCGCTTCATAAAACCCGTAGGTTCCTCTCCCTCCGGCCTCGGCGAGGCGCCCGAAGCCTTGCGTGGCTTCCATAGGACTGATCATCGCCGCGAGGGCAGTGGCATAGGGCGCGACGACCACATCCTCACTAAGGCCTCGCTTGAGCCCCAGGCCCGGCACACCAAAACTGGAATACTGGTACGTCAAGTCGAGGTCACGGGCATTATAGGCCGATTCTGAAACACCCCAGGGCACGCCTCGCTCTCTCCCATATTGAATCTGCCGACGGACGATCAGCTCATACGTCCGGGACAGCAAGCTCCCTGCCGGAAAACGCATCACTAGCGCCGGCATGAGGTATTCAAAGATGGAGCCCGACCAGGACACAAGCGCCGAACCGTCTTCCACAGGTGTCAGGGCGCGGCCCAGGTGAAACCAATGCGCGGACGGCACATCGCCCTTGGCGATGGCGATAAAGCTCGCCAGCCTGGCTTCTGACGCCAGCAAGTCGTAGCAGCTGGGGTCCAGGCTGTTCTCCGGCATGCGATAGCCGATGGACAACAGCTTGCGGGTCGGATCGAAAAGAAATGTGAAATCCATGGCGTGAACCATGCGCTCCGCATGCTGCGCGATCGCCGCCAGACGGCGGACCAAGCCCGTGATGTCAGCACCCGCGTGCCGTATGGCATCAGCCAAAAAGGTGATTCTTGCCAAGGTGCCCCGATCCTGTGAGGGACGACTGAGCAAGCCCTCCCGTAAGTGCTCGAGCGCACGAAGCGCAGCCGCAAACCGCTCAGGGGCAGCCGCCAGCGTGGGAACGGGTTGGAAGAACGGCGCAATCACCACCCACTCCGGCGATGGCCCCGACGGATGGTCGAACAGAGCCGCCCGGTCTTTCGCACTGAAGCGCACCCAGGGAAGCAACAATTCTACGTCCCGGAGATGGCTTTCCACGCAGGCCCGAACCGCATCGGCCCACGTACGCAATTCCCCATCGTGCTCATCACCGCGCTCCTGTCCCAGTGCCTGAGCCATATCCGCAACGGTATGAGACAAGGCGGTGAGCTGGTCGAACCTGGCGGTCCAGCCGGCGGGATCGACCGGTCTCGACAAGAGCGCCATGGCCAGCACATCGACGGCTTGGCTCAGCTGCTTCCTGGTCACCGTGTGGGTCGGTCGCTGATCTGGAATCTCCTCCAGCGCATCGCGTAACAGTTGGATGGCATCATCGATCCCGGCAAACACATCGTCGTTGATGGAAGATTGTTGAATCAGCTCGCGGCATCCATTTCCCACGACCAACAAATGTCCCGCGAGATTTCCACTATCAACGGAGGACACATACTTCGGATCCAGCGGATGAAGGGTACGTGTGTCGTACCAATTATAGAAATGCCCGCGAAACAACTCGAGACGGTTCATGGTCGCCAGTGTGGCTTCCAGTCGTTCGGTCGCGTCGAGGGTCCCCAGCCATCCGAGGTCACGGGCAACCAGGGTTGAGAGCAAATAGAGTCCGATGTTGGTCGGCGACGTGCGATGGGCGACGACGGGCTTTGGATCTTCTTGAAAGTTATCAGGCGGCAGCGCATGGTCCTCGGGCGACACGAACGTTTCAAAGAACCGCCAGGTCCGGCGCGCAATTAATCGGAGCGCCCGCGCATCGGCCGGAGAAATCGGCTCGGCCCCCAGGAGTCGAGGCGGCAGACTGACCCACCGGGCCACGGCAGGAGCCGACATCCAGAGCAGGACGAACGGAGCGGCGGCGGCCCAGGACTCATCGCGCCCCAACAGGACCACCCCACCAGCTGCCACGAGGGCGAGTATCACACCGCCAGCCATGCGACGATACATCCCCGTCAAGTTGCATGTGTAGGCATCCTCGGCTTGAGCTGCGGTCACCCACTCCAACATCCGTTTGTGCGTGAAGGCGAGCCGACCGAGGGTACGAAGAATGGCATCCGTCATAAGCCATGCCTGATGCGCGAGGAAGGTGACGGTCAACGCGACCTGCCTCGCGGCTAATTTGAAGTCAGTGCCTGCTCCACGAAAATGGGTACGCAAGGCAATCCCGGATCGGCGCGGGTAGAGCCCGATCACGAAGGACAACAGCGAGGGAATGGCGATGGTGGTCAGAATGAATCCGGACCAGACCCAGCCAGATGGTTCCGGCAGCAGCCATCCGACGATCAATGTCAGAATCGCCGCAGGAGCCGACAGGGTACGGCGGAGATTGTCGAGGATCTTCCAACGGCCGATGGCGGGAATCACCACCACACGATGCGGCTCAGACCCAGTATGCCCTCGCCCGAACAACCAGGGCAACAGCTGCCAATCGCCGCGCGCCCATCGATGCTGCCTGGCTGCCGCCGCCTCATAGTGAGCAGGAAACGCTTCGAACAGCTCGATGTCAGTCGCCAGCGCTGCACGCGCGAACAATCCTTCAAAAAGATCGTGACTGAGCATCGCATTGTCCGGCACCTTGTCTGCCAGCGCCGCCTCGAACGCGTCGATCTCATAAATGCCTTTGCCTGTGTAGGACCCTTCCCGAAATAAATCCTGGTACACATCAGACACGGCCGATGCATAGGGATCGATCCCGCTGGGCCCGGAGAACGTCTGTTGAAAATACGAGCCCTCACCGCTGCCCGGAAGCGACGGGGTGATCCTCGGCTGTACGACCCCATACCCTTCAACCACACGCCCGGAGCGCGGATCGAATCGGGGCCGGTTCAGAGGGTGAGCCATGGTGCCGATCAACCGGCGTGCCGCTCCACGCGGTAACCGCGTGTCCGCATCCAAGGTGATGACAAACCGGACCGACGGAATCGCCTCAGGGAGCTGCCCGCCGACGGACATGAACGTCGTGCTCGTCGAGCCGCGCAACCATTGATTCAACTCATGCAGTTTGCCTCGTTTCCGTTCCCACCCCATCCACACCTGCTCGGATTCGTTCCAGATACGCCGGCGATGCAATAGCACAAACCGCGGACCGCTCCCCGCCGCTGGACCGTACCGCTTGTTCAGCTGCGCAATCCCCTCCACCGCGCTGTCCAGCAGTTCGACGTCACCCGGAATACTTTCCTGTGAGGCATCTCTCCAGTCGGAGAGCAAGGCAAATCGCAGGTCATCATCCGCATTTGCGAGATAGTGCACTTCCAATCGCTCAACCAGCTCATCGATGCCCTGCCGGGTCGTCAGCAACGTGGGGACCACCACAATCGTGCGTAATTCTTTAGGAATGCCGTTCCGCAATGCCATGCGGGGCAATGACCGGGGTCCGAGAAGCGCCATGACCGTACGATTGAGAAGCGCCATAGCGAGATCTGAAGCCGGCACGAGCGCAATGAGACCGAGACAGGCCAGGCCTGCAACAGTCACCCCGGTGGCACCCACATGCCATAGTGGGAAGGCCAGGACTATGGCGGTCAACACTGCGAGCGAGCCCAGGTAGCCCAGAGCCGGAACCCGAACGCACCAGCGCAGAATCAGGCGTTTCCAGGATGCCCTGTAGCCGAGTTCGCGTTCAAATGCCCGGCGGCCCTGAGAGATCAGGTAATAGCCTGGGTCCGTGTGCCGGTCCCGTTCCGGCTGCTCACTCGCATCCGACTCAATCCCAGCCAGCCTGGCACGGTCCACGACCCGTGCGGTCACGTCGAGTTCCGACAACCCCGTACCGCGGGAAAGATCCTCGATCGCATGGCGATAGCTATCCCGCGTGGCGAAATCCATCTCGGCATAGCGGGAATCGCCTCGCAGAATCTGATCGACCGAACTGACGCTCTCAAAAAAGTCCGCCCAATCAAACGCGGACGTCAACCGCATGCTCGTAATGATATTGCGAACCGTGACACTCGTGGCCGCCTGTTGCTGATGCTCCACATGCACCATGTCGTCGGTGGTTGTGCCCTGCCCGGCCAAACGTTCGTCGAGCCATCGCAGTACGGGACGCACCTTCGGGTCCAGGTCACGGAGTCGCTGAACAAGCTGCACGGCAAACGCAGGCGCCAATGGTCTGCGCTCAAAATGGCGGAGAACAGTGGCCGGAGGCTCGGAGGCTAACACCCCGGTCCCCAACAAGCTATCCGCCAGTTCGTCGGCTTCCAGCCTGTCAGCGCGGCTCTGGACGATTCGCTCAATCAACCGGCGAAGGTTCTCCACAAGCACGACACGCAGCGAGATCGCCACGGCCCACAACTCACCGATTGTCAGCGGTTGCACACATTGATACGCCGACACAAAGCGCCGGAGCATGTCGGGATCAAAACGGCTGTCGGTGTGAGCCACGAACGCCCAGGCCACTCCAATGACCCGTGGGTAATGCTTTAAGTGGCCCGATGCAAGTTTAGGTAATTGCCTGTAGTACCCGGGAGGCAAATCGTCGATGATCTCGCGAAGCTGTTCGTCGATGATATGGAAATTATCGACGAACCATTCGGCCGCTGGAGTAATCGTTTTCTCATCGCGAATCGTACGAGCGATCGCCTGATACGACGCCACCAAGACCCGTCCATTCTCACGGACCCGTGGCGTGAGCAACCGCCCCACCCGTGCGTTATCGGTGACGACCTGTGCCGCTGCAAGACTTGCCGCATGCTGTTCGAGCCGTTCGACGCCGAAGAGCTCGGCGCGAATCGGTTCTTCTAGTTCGGCACACTTGCCAATAGCTGAAAACATGGTATCCATGGGCTTTCCAATGCGACATTCCGGTTCACCACCAACATGCCCACTCGCTGCCTTTGCGCGCAGAACTATGGAACCGTCGTCGTTTCAAACGCTTTGACCACGAGGGTCTTCTCTTTCATCTTGGTTACCAAACCTGTGTAGGAATGGGTGCGGATAATGCTGGCGAACTGTGCGTGGTAATTGCTCACGATGCCTGCGCCATCGATGGCCACATCGTACACATGCCAATGGCCCAACACGTCCGCCAGCCGGAAATGGAGAAAAGTCTCCGTCTTAGGACCCGACAGCTTCGCCTTCACCTCGGCAAAGTGCTCCCCCCGCTGTTCAGACAGGTAGAGCGCCTGCTCATCGGCATAGTGATCAATTCGACAGGCAAACGTGTCTCGGAGTAACTGAACAAAGAGGGCAACAAACTCCTGCCGCTCGGTGTCCGTCAGTTCTATCCACGGCTGGCCCAAGGCCCGTCTGGCCATATCTTCATAGCTCACACGCTGCCTGATGACGTGCTCAATCTTCTGACGTCGTTCCACCGAACGGCCCGGTTGGTTCAACTCTTCACTGTTGAGAATATGGATCACCTCATCGATCGTGCTTTTCACTGATTCTGTGGCGGTCTGCTCAGCTGAAGCCACAGAAGTCCCGATCAGCAGCACAACCATGCTCGCCATCAACCGCCAGATCATACAGAGACCCTTTCGGGAACAATTGAATGCCTTACCAGCGGCACGGTTGGATATCTGACTCATTAGGTGAGCTCCCCCAAGTGTTTGCGTCATGCAACTCAGAATTTTGGTTTCATGTCTTTCAACGAATCGCCACCTTTTTTCAGGAGGTCTGATCCAGAAGTACCCACACGCTTGTAGGGACAGACTGCTCAGTTGCTCTTTGACCTGTTTCACCGTCCCCATATTCTTTTGAAGATCATCGACATTCTTCTGCATGTCCACTAACGCACTGCCAAGCTGGCTCATGGACGTCGAAAGCCCAAAGAGTCCTTGGGCCGCAGCATAGTGCAGGGGAGGTGTCTCCCCTGCAGACCAAAGTCTTGAGCTGGTTGAATGTCCCTGAATTAATGTCGAGCACGGTCCCAGCTCCATCTTTGGAAGATGGCCATATGCAGGAAGCTGAGAGCAGCAGGGATGCTCTCAGGCCTGTTCACATCTGCAAACACCCCCGTTCAAACGGGATGACGCCCTGAGGGAACGCGTCACCGATACACAAGCAGATTCACCTGCGGAGGCGCACTCAGCTACGAGCGCTCATGCCAACTACGGCTTTACAGTTGCCGCTCGATCCGGCCGACCCATCAGAGTCAGAAGAGTGTGAGCCACGAGGAGGAAACCCAGCCCTCCGCTGGGGATATATCCCCAGGTTCCGCTGTACGGCCAGATCGGAAGTACGCCGACACACAACACACCCAATACGACAATAATAATAGTACTCATCTTGATTCTCCTTGTGTTCGCACATTCACCACGCACTCGATCATTCTGTGGCCATACACGCCACAGTGCTCGCAGGACAGATGTCTGCTATCACGGAATGAGAAAGGCTGGGCACCTAAGCTCCAGCATAGCGAGAGGCCATCTGATAATCTGGTCAAAACAGCTCAGACGAAGAAAGAGAGAGGACGGTATACCGCAATCACTATCATGGAACTGACCGTCGCATTGTTCATGCAGTTCTACTTGGCTTCCGTACAGGCCAATTCATCCCGCACAAGTCCCAGATGGGTCCTCTCCCGCCGAAGTCTCTGTATGTGCGCCTGGATATCGGCCAACATACAATCGATTTCCCGCACCCTGCTCGTCAGACTGACCGGCCTACGGGGAACGGACTGACGCCTGTCCTCACTATTCATGACGCTCGCCGAAGTCTGAGAGAAACCTGGTACGTCGTGCTTCTCGAGTTTCATCGTTGCCTCC
>SWDG01000023.1:178457-188011 GCA_005116965.1 Nitrospira sp.
GGACAGAAGGCGTCTCGCGCCTGTGTCATCGCTAGTCTACCCTTCCGTTGGCAACAGGCGCGCCGGCTTACCCGTGTCGTCGCAAACGGCGTACAGCTTCGCATGCAAGCCACCTTGCATGCGGCCGATACAGCGAGGGACTACCCATTTTTGAGCAGGCTGGCTGTGGTTCTGTGGACCTTCAGATACGTGGCGTCTATCATCAGGCATTCTCTTGCCCCGTGCGGCTGCGACAACTCACGGAATATCTTGTTGAAGATCCCCCGCCCGGCTCAGCCTAGGGCAACGTATACGTCAGATTTGGCCAGACCGCATACCCGATCGCCTGACCATTTTTCCCGTCCTGCAACTCGAAGACGATACTGGTCTGAAACGGAGTGGTTCCTGACATTCCGTTGAATCCACCAGCACCGCCCGTAAACGTGAAATCGCCCGTACACTCTTTTACATTTCCAGTGCACTTCCAGTGGGCATAGCCGACGTCCTTGCCTTCATGCGCCACGATCGTGCAGAGGCCTTCTATTGCCTGATAATCTTTGTTTCTATTGAGATTCACACGGACCGGACACGTCAGTCTGGAGGAATGGACAATCATCTTGGCTCCGTCTTTATGACGGGAGATCAGAACTCCTTTCACAATTCCATTGACGACCTGTTCTCCATTTCCAAGTTCCAAGAACTCGCCGGTTCCGATCCAACTCGAACTGGAATCTCCCGCCTCAACGGTCTTCGCATAGGCGAAAGCACCGTTGATTGCGGCCACGAACCCACCTAGAACAATGACAAACAGAAAATAAGAGATGATTCGCATGCGATCCCCTTTCAGTTAAGAACAGCCTAAAAAAGTTGAAGTATGGAATTCTTGTCGACACGCCTTATGCCGCGTATCTATAAAATGATGAAGCCCTGCATCATGATCCGCTTTGTCAGGAGCGTACGTGTCAGGGGCTCCAACCGATCCGGGCCTGGCGTGATTCACGGACGCGCTAGCTGTCGCTAGACAGGTGCATTCATCCCTTCACTTCGTTGGACAGTCGCCTAAGCTCCGCTGACATAGCCGCGCGACCGGTCTCGACCGCCTCGGTCATGACTGCCTGCTTGTCTTTGATGAACTCGCGTCCCTTGTCCATGGCCTGGTCCACAACCTCGCCGGCCTTGTCGGCCAGCTCATGAACGCCTTCTTCGGCTCGTCGCGCATACCCTCGCAACTGCTTCTGCGACTCACGACCAGACTGCGGTGCCAGCAACAACGCCGCTGCCGCTCCCAACAACCCTCCGGTCACAAACGCCAATCCCGCCGCCCCTAATGAACACCCTCTGTTATCTGCCATTGAGCAATCCCCCTTTTCCATTGACCATCTCTCCTTCTCGATGAATATGTGCCTTGACGACGGCCGCCGTGGCCGTGACACCAGCCACCATGCTGGCCAAGGCGACCAGCAGTGACCGGCCCCCGCCGCGTACTGTCTCATGGACCCGTTGGATGGTGTCGCCCACCGCACCGGCCGCATGCAGCAACACCGCCGCATGCTCGACCCCGCCCCGCGCATGTTCAATAAGCGAGCTCATGTTCCCTGTCGCCACCCGTATTTCCTGAAGCAACAATGGGACCTCGATGTTCAGACCGGCCAGCAAACGCTCCGATTCCGCCACCGATCTCCTAAGTTGTATCACCAGTGGAATCAGCCAGCCGACCAGCACCGCAAAGGTCACTGCCCCCACACACAGAGCGATCTCACCAATCATACAGCTCCTCCTGCCTCCATCAGGCTCTCACTAGGGCAGACTCGAAGCGCGTAACGTTACCTCTAAGCATGTTTTACATCTATCCAAGGAGGCTCCAATGGTATCCATTTCAAAACTCATCGCTGCCCTGTCGTGCGGATTATTACTGTGTCTCGGATTGTCCAACCTAGCGCAGGCCGAGCATGCGCCTTCAGCCTCAGACGTGATGAAGACTGACTCTCAATCTGATCGGCAAGGCTATCAATCTGATGATGATAAGCAAACAAACAGTAAGGTGGAAAGTAGCCCCGCGAAAGGCGCCAAGACGATCACGGGCGAACTAGTCCGCGTCAAAGACGGGAAATATTTCGTCAAGGTGAAGGGCGGCAAAGAAGTACGCATGCATACCGATAAAACGACCCAGATGGTTGGAGAAATACAGAAGGGCGATCGCATCGAGGCAAAGATGAACGCTCAGAATCACGCGCTGTCGATTCGCTCGATACAATAATCCGATACCGTGCATGAAAATGAACAAAGCCGCGATTCGCTCGGCTCAAAGAACTGATGCCGGTCACGGCCGTGAAGCCTCTGTACGACCGACCCAAGCTTGAATCAGGTCACAGCGGGTCAGAGGAGCCGTAGCTATTGTCCACGTGAACACCTACAGGTCGCTACGTCATATGGGTAGCGACCTGCCGACTCGCTAAGGAATGCTGGGCTCATTATTCATCTATCAAACCGGACGATATCTGCATCTGGATTCGGTCGCCCCAGATAAAGGTCGGTAATGATCTTCGCTGCAATGACGCTAAACGTGATGCCAGTACCGCCGTAGCCGAGCACGAAATAGGCATGCGAAAATTCAGGAGTTTGGCCGATGTAGTCCAGGCCGTCTTTGGTTTCACCGAATGGGCCCGCCCAGGTGTATGAGCCTTCCAGATTAATTCGTGAAAACAGAGAATTCCGTAATAACCTAGATTCAATGCACACCATCAGGGTGTTTTGCCTCAAGGCTGAATCCGACCGTGACTCCACGTTCAGCTAAAAGTTCTTCGACTTCCCGGAAGCTCAAACACAATCGATGATAGAGCCAGATGGCATGGCTGATGATTTCCGAGGAAAGGCGTTGGCATTGGTAGTGAGTGTTGGGGTTGTCATACTGCCCGGTCTTCCGAGTGGGAGTTAAATTGACAATGCCTTCAGGCTAGGCCGGGCTAGTATGGCACACCATCGCAACCTCAGTGCGCGGACGACACAAGGCTTCGGCATCTTCGCAATCGGCCGCTAGGCGGTTGGCTTACGACCTGTGAAAAATCCGACCAGCGAAAGAATCACGAAGATGACAAAAAGGACATAGGCGATGTTGGTCGCGGTCCCGGCCACCCCGGAGAGTCCTAATACTCCTGCGATAATGGCAACGACAAGAAATGTGACAGCCCAACTTAGCATGGTGTTTCCTCCTGGTTAATGTGAGATGCGTAATCTACCCGCATTCCCATCGGTGAAAATTATTCAGCCGTCACTACGGATGATCGCCAGCCTGAACAACTCCGTCTTCCTTTCCTATTTACATTCGACCCGCAACGACTCGATGTCATTGGCCATCTGGAATCTATCACGGTCCAGGACCCGTTGGGTTGAGACGAATGCCATTCCCCGGCCTTTACAGTTGAACAAGCAATGAGGCATCGGGCCCCATGATCATGCTTTCGATATCGTTGTCACAGTCGCGATTGTTGAGAGCCTTCAAGCAGGGTCGTGGCCCCCGCCCCGCTGGTGATGCCCGGTTCTCGGCGACTCCGGTTCAGGCAACCTTCTGATGTCTCATCGGCACGCACGGCGCGTGGAAGGAAGATACGACGCGCGGGCTCAAGGACTGGGCGCAGATCGGACACAGATGCGGCCGTAGAGTCCCTGAGGCCACACGTACGTCCATATAGGTCGACCCACATTCAGAGCAGGTGACCGGCTCCATCTGGACGAAGTGTTGATACGAGCGGGCGACTTGGCAGGTCATGATGCCACCTCCTTGGCTAGGACAGACGGCAACTATTGGTGAATAGTATGCCGAGACGCCCGATGCCCGTCTGGTAACAATTGCTCAGTAGGAAAGAAATTCCTGTGGCAGGAAGGACGGGCTGGACCCACATGGAAGTCGGGACCATCCTTCGTGACGGGGGCGCTGTGAATGGTATACAACGAGTCCGTACGGCCCTCGCTCTCCAAAAGACTCTGCAGATCTCCAAGAGGATACGTATAGTTGACACGTCTCTCTCCAGCAAAAGAGCGCTCATCTCAAACCTCACCGCGCTCGTCGCTCTTCCTTCACCTGTCCCCCATCCTGGGACTTTAGTTCAACAGGCTTGTCCATCTTGCGCGCGGCTCGTTCAGTCATGCACTGGCTGCTCTCGCACCCTTTTGATCGTGCCTGCTGTCTCTCCATACAAGACTTCTTATCCTCTTCACTGATGG
Organism: Nitrospira sp.; assembly: GCA_005116965.1. Lineage (GTDB taxonomy): Bacteria > Nitrospirota > Nitrospiria > Nitrospirales > Nitrospiraceae > Nitrospira_D. Next base: position 182,658 of record SWDG01000023.1, read on the forward strand.
CGCCCTCAAGACACTGCTTCAGAAGGTGCTTCGCCTCATCCAGGCAGTCTTCACATAGGTGCTGAGCAGACAGAGGAGCACTCACAAGGCCCAGAAACAGAAACAGTGCAACGACAATTCGTACGTTCATTTCAATCCCTCACACTAGGCTTGCAGGAATGTTCACCACACGAACGGACCGAAACGTGATGGTCATCATGCCTGCCATTTCATACTTCCTACTCAACATTCCGGCTACATCCTAGTCTTGATATCATCCGGCGTTGATTTCTGATGCCATTGGTCTGCCCACTTCATCAGCTCGTCTTTCTTATCCCCATACCGCTCCTGAGCTTTGCCGACGAACTTCTCGTAATTCCCTTCGATCTGCTGCAAATCGTCATCGGTGAACTTGCCGTACTGCTGTTTCAATTCACCCTTGAACTGTTTCCATTTCCCCTTGAGTTGATCAGCGTTCATGATGTCTCCCCCCTGCGTGAAAGTGTGTGTCCCACCAGGCCAGCGCCCCCTCATCGTGTGCGGGCAAATTTTGGCATGAACCCAGACGGAGATCTGGTCAAAATTGCTCAATGCGCTCGTAGAGAGCGCCCATGAGCTTCCCTATGAGGATGAACCGAACTAGAATGAGGCATGAAGTTCCGCTCGCTCGTGAGATTAGCGAAGATAACCGGCATGAAATGGTGGGACGACAATGTGTTGCGGTTGAGCGCGGCCTTATCCTTTTACACCATCTTTTCCCTCGCCCCACTGTTGACCATTGCCGTTGCCATTGCCGGGCTGGTGGTGGATGAGACAGTCGTGCAGGACGAAGTGCTCGGCCAGTTCAAAGACTTGATTGGAGCGCCCGGGGCCGACGCCATTGCCAACATGCTGGCGAGCGCCGGCCAGCCGGTGCAGGGCACCATAGCCACGGTCGTCAGCCTGGTCACCCTGATCATCGTTTCGATGGGAATGTTTAGTGAACTTCAGGATGCATTAAATCTCATGTGGCGGATTACGCCGAAGAAGAATGCTGCACTGTGGGGTGCAATCAAGAGTCGATTCTTGCCGTTCATGCTCGTGATCGGCACCGGCTTTCTTCTTCTGGTGTCACTCATCCTGAGTGCCCTTCTGGCGGCCTTGAGCAAATTCATTCTTCAGGCGCTACCCGGGCCTCAGGTGATCCTGATATTCGTGGACGTGGCTGTCTCCTTGCCGGTGATCACATTGCTCTTTGCCCTGATGTTCAAGGTACTCCCGGACGGGTATATCGCCTGGATGGATGTCTGGCTCGGTGCGGTGGCAAGCGGCACGCTCTTTATGATCGGGAAGTGGGTCATCGGCCTCTATCTCGGCTCTACGGCGATGGCCTCAATGTACGGGGCCGCCTCCTCCCTCATGATCATTTTGGCGTGGGTGTACTATTCCGCCTTGATTTTCTTTTGGGGTGCCGAATTGACCTGCGTGTATGCTCATGAATACGGCTCGCGTATCACTCCCCTCAGAGTGAGCCCCTCGCGCGCGTGAGTAGTATGTCGGAAGGATGGCCTTCGTCTTACCTTCCGTTCCTTCAGGTACCTGTTTCGGTCTTGGGGATGACAGGCCCTTTCGTTTGATATTCTTCCTCATAGATGTGAATCGCCGTGAGCAGGATAGCCAATAAGATGGGACCGAGAAACACACCGATAAACCCATAGGCCGCTAACCCTCCGACGATACTGAAAAAGAGAAAGAGCGGCGCTAGCTGCATCTCATGTCCGATGAATAGCGGTTTGAGAATATTGTCGATCAAGCCGACGACTACAAGACCGCCCCACGCCACCATCGCGATTCCCTTCCAGATGGGTCCGGACACAAAGAGAAACCCCGCGACCGGCGCCCAAACCAAGGCGGTCCCGCCAATCGGCAAGAGAGACAACAGCCCGGTGATCGCCGCCAGCACTAAGGCAAATGGTACACCGAGGACGAAATAGGCGCCTCCTGCCAAGACGGCCTGCATGAACGAGGTCGCAAGCACCCCTTTGACAACGGCCGCCATGGCGCTGTTGAGCCGATTGAATACCTTCTCTTTATGTCGCTCTTCGAGGGGGAGGAGATGATAGAGCCGCCAAAAGAAACCTCTGCCGTCCTTATAAAAGAAAAACAGGGTGAAGAGCATAATGCATAAATCGATCGTCAGCGATACGGCATCACGAGCAAGGCCGGAGATCTGCGTCAACAAGAACGTGCCCACTGTTGTCGTCCCCTCTGCGATCGAGCCTTCGTACCCACTTCCCGCCACCACGAATGTCCCTAGCTGTTCCTGGATAAACCGCCCAGCCAGTGGAATTTTGCCGAGGTACTCCGGGAGCTGTTTTATCCCGCCGGCCTGGACCCATTCCACGACACTTCGGTAGGCGATCGTTGTTTCCTGCACGAGTAGAACGGTCAGAGACAGGATCGGGAAGATGACAAGGAACATAATCGCAAACGTCAGCAGACCTGCCGCCAGTGCGTCTCGCCCCCTAAAAAGATGGACCAATTTCACGTACAGGCCATTGGTCATGCGGGCGGTGATAATGGCCCAGAGGACGGGGACAAGAAATGGCGAAAAGATCACGGCAATCTGGTAGAAAAGCACAAGGAGGACGAGGAAGAACGCCAATACAAACAGTTGATGCTGCATCATGAACGTTCCCTGCTCAATGCCGGTTTCTGAAACGGGAGGTCCAGAATGTATCCCGATCCAGCTTGCGGTCGGCAAATTAGAATAGATCGCCGACCCATCAAGATTGTGTCTGCTTCCGGGAATCAGCCGCGATCGACGGACTGGATCGCCGCCTTGATTTTGGCAAGCACTGCTAACTGTTCGCTGGTCTCCATCCCCTGAGATTCAGCGAGATCCCTGCCACAGAACTCCAGCAGGGGGACCAACACGCGGCACTCATCCCGTAGATGTTGGTCGAAGGTGAAACGACGCAAGGTAGGGTTCACCATCCCGCGTGCGGTGCGTTCATATAATCCATCGGAGGTATCCAGCCGGTTGAGTTTCTCCACCTCCTGCTTCAGCGACGCCGCGAGAACCTCAATCAATGCCAGTAACATATCCAACCGCCTGCGGCCGTCGGTCCATTCCGTGGCAATATGCGCGTCAAGAGATACCGCCGCGAGCCTCGTCCGGATGGCCGAGTGACTTGCGGCAACACGTCCGCTCGGCCTCCACGCATGGGACAGCCTGACCGCATAATGCAACAACTCTATGGTTCCGGCTCCCGCCCCAAACCAGATCATCGCTGCAGTAATCCCTACGATCTGCATTACGCCTCTTCCACGACCCTGACGGTGATCGAGTGACCCTGGCCGATAGTCCAATTACGAGTTCGGTCCATCATACAGATGGCCACGCACTGAGATACTGCCCTCTGAATCCGCTGATGATGCCGCACATCGGTTGAGTCAAACTACAGTATCTTCCAAAACCTATTCGCGATCTGGTCAAAACAGGACAGACTGCAAGCATTGCAGTGAACGCATCATATGGGCTCCCTCATTAATTTGTCGAAACTGAGCAATTCGGCTCAGCTTCCAATCAGCTAAAGGTCCAGCATAGTTCTGTGGCCTCGTGAGATGTCTGATGGTCGATTGACAGCTGAACGACGTCCACAGCTATTGAACAGAGCGGGAGAGAAGGACTGATGGCATATGCACAATGCAGTGGGTTCCTGGGAGCGAGGCGTGGAGCAGTTTCGTCAGCAACGTCCGTCCGATGGATCTCTAGAATTTGAGATGTGTGAGCTGTGGGTGGATCGACGATTCCGTGACTCTCGGGAATCGTCTTATTGAAAGGAGTTCGCTATGTTGTACTACGCACTGTTGTTCTTAGTGGTTGGACTCATTGCCGGAGTCTTGAATCTGGCCGGGGTAGCCGCTGTAGCGGTCCAGATTTCCTGGATTCTGTTCTTGGTCGGGATCGTGTTGCTGGCGGTCCATCTGTTCACGAATCGCTCCGTCCGGGTGCCCTGACCGGCAGGATTCTCTTGAACTTGAAGGGGGCGCTCTAGGATGAGTTGTTCTAATCCAGATGAGGCATTGCAGAGGGGCGGCATTGCATGACCGCCCCTCTGCAAATGTCCAGAATGAGCTGTATTCATCAGATTTGTATGTGAGCGCGAATGCTGGACCGCCACTCAAGAACCGATGGTTTTTTCGTTGATAAGTTCGAGACCTTAACAAGGAGGCATTTCTATGAATCCGATTCGATATCTAGGTGTTGCGCTACTTTTCGTGTTGGGCTGTCAGGGGATGCCCACGGTGACGAGGAGTGGGGACGTCAAAGACATCATCATTGGGGATACCCTGACGCCGAGCGAAACAGCTGTCAATACAGGCGATGAAGTTCGGTGGATCAACAAAAGGACCCAACCTGTGCGAGTCATCTTCCTTGACGCGGTGTTGGACAAGCAGTTGTCATGCAAACATAATGTGGGTGGTTGGATGACACCGAGCGATACAGCCCAACTAGCCACAAACCAAACTGCCAGCGTCTGTTTCCGTGATCCCGGCTATTTCCGGTATATCGTCAGGATGGAATCAGCCAAGACGACAGGCGATGTCAGCGTTCAGGGAGTAATCAAAGTCGGAGGACAAGGCGGCCAGACTTTTGGGCAAACAAGCGATCCAAACCGCGCCGGAGCCAGCGGTCAAACGAGTGATCACAAAACTGGATACAGCAGTGACCAAACTGGTGATAACGCAAGTACTCCAAAAAGCTCAACGTCGACCACCACCAGTACGACCACGACCACTGAAGGACCAGGTGGTCTAATCAAGCCTACTCAATAGGTGAATGCGCGATCAAGAATATTTGGGCGGCTTCCAATGAAACTGGCGAACAAGAAGAGCACAGATGGCGTCGGGGATTCCCCTCTGAAAGCTCTGCGCGTAAAAGAATTATTGAAGAAACTCGGCCAGGGCTGGACACTCAACGGGTGAGGGAATTTGGAGCGGCGCTATACCTTCCAGGATTTCGCGCAGGCTCTGGCGTTTGCGAATAAGGTTGGGGCTGTCGTGAAGGCAGAGAGTCATCATCCCGATCTCTACCTGTCCTATGGGAAGTATACGCTCGAAATTTGGTCGCACAAAACGAAGGGTCTGACTGAGCGAGACTTTATCTTGGCGGCCAAAGCCGAACAGAAGTTTATACCGTTTTGCGCGCCGACTTAGCCGCCAGTAGTTCTGGCCCGTGGGTGAAGAAGATTTTGACCTTGGAGGTCCTCCGGCTCTGTGGACTCCAAGAGATCCGGCCAAGAGTCGGCTACTTCAACGAGGTGTTGCACGGTGAAGACCACTCCACGTGGCTTCCATACCGACCAATTCTCCCCGCACCAGTCCCAGAT
>SWDG01000023.1:188111-190670 GCA_005116965.1 Nitrospira sp.
CCGAATCACTCGACTAACGTCTGTTCACAATTGCTCAGTAGGGAACGATTGCACAATGGAGGCAAGGCCGAACGTAGTCAGGTAGAGCGTGACTGAATCAACAAAACAGAATCAGAGGGGAGACCCTAGTCGTGGAGTACGACATTGAGGAGAGAACTATGCACGTGCAATCCGCCGTTCCGGCGCGACCCGCCTTTGTAATCAATGAACCCGAGCTTGCGGAACTTATTCATAAAGAAACTGACGCGCGAGCGGGTGGTGCCGACCATTTCGGCCAACGTTTCCTGACTGATCTTCGCAATGACCGTCTCCGGCTTACCCTCCTTCCCAAAGTGGGCCAACAAGAGCAGCGCCCGAGCCAGCCGTTTCTCGCTGGAATTAAACAGTTGATCCACCAAATCCTCTTGGACTCGGATTGAGTGTGTCAGCAAATAGGACATAAATGCCTCGGAAAACCTGGGTTGTTCATGAAGCATCCGGAGCATCGCGGCTTTCTCGATGCGGAGAATGCGGTCTGCATGGCTCCGAATCAGCAGCCGTTCAGTGGACAAATCCGGCTTGCCTCCAAGCTGGACGATGCGTTCAGCCAATAGATCGGCATGACCCTGCTCCTCAGCCACATACTGGAGAAACTTCGCCTTCACGCGCCTACCATTGACCCCGGCGGTCATGAAGTAGTGACGCTTGTAGCGGAGGATGCAGATCACTTCCGTAGCCAGCGCTTCGTTCAGTAATCTGACCACTGTCTCTGCGTTGGCCGTACACCTCGCGGTCATGACCCCACCTTCAGTCCATTTGCGTTTGGCAACAGACACCGACTGCATTGTGTTCACCCATGGCAGCATTTATTGTTGTGTGTAGACGCACTCGGCCTATCTCTATCAAATCGGAGCCGGACCTCTGTGTCAGAATCATCCGTGGCCTCATCCATTTAGAGATGAGGATACCGAATCACTCGACTAACGTCTGTTCACAATTGCTCAGTAGGGAACGATTGCACAGCCCATGCTCGGCATCGCTGCCAAGGATGGCTGTGAGCTGATCCGGTGTGAACTGCCAGGTCTTGGTCGTCTCATTCTCTAGCAACTGAGGCATAGCGGACATCCTTCTCACTGAAACGGCAACCAGAGCCTTAGCCCGGTTGCGAAATTTACTTGCGGTGGCATAACTGAATTCAACTGACCGTGCACCTGAGCTTGGCTCCCACATGAGCTGCCTAGATGTTTGAGGTGGGAGCACGTATGGCATAGCGAGGCGGGAGTAGATCCTGACGCTAGTCCGACAGATGTGCGTGGAAGCGCTTCTGGAACAATGGAGCGGTCCCCGTGAGACGACCGAAGCCACAAACGAACCACGTGCTCCGTCTCACGACCTTTGCGATGGCTGACGCTTTCAGCCTCCGGCTACCCCAACGCCGAGTCAATCCACCCGCCTACATAATGCGTGATCGCAATCACACTAATGCCGATCACGACGTGTTCCACAATGACTTTCCAAGCCGGGATCTGCTGGGCTCGCGCCAAGAGATAGCTCAGCACCCCGAGCAGCATGAGGCCCCATCCCACGCTCACCGCCATGGCTACGTCTAGCGGCAACAGCAACACCGGCACGACAAAGGTTAACGCGATCAGAAACTTAGCTACAAAGGTGGTGATGGTCGATTCCCATATTTCCGACACAACCCCGTTATTCTTCGACTCCTCAGCAACATGCATACCTAAGGCATCCGACATCGCATCGGCAATCGCAATCGTCAGAATGCCGCCGATGACAACGGTTCGTGAGTGGGTGCCTGAATGGAGCCCTACCATCAGCCCCAATGTCGTGATCACCCCGGACGTGAGACCAAAGCTCAGACCGGTTTTGAACGATGCTTTCATCAACCTTCGTTGCCGATCCCCACGCTTTCACCAGAGAGCATCTTGCCCGGCACGAGCCGTCTTTGTAATCGATGAACCCCAGCTTGCGAAACTTAGTCCTAAAGAAACTGGTGCGAGAGCGGGTGATACCGATCATCTCGGCCAACGTTCCCTAACTGATCTTGGCAATGACCGTCTCCGTCTCGCTTTCCTTCCTTCAATGGGCCGACAACAGCAGTGCCGGCGCCGGCCGATTCTCGCGTGGGATTACACAATTGATCCACCAAATCCTCTTGGACTCGGATCGAATGCAAGAGCACAAAAGACATACATACTTTGCCAACCCTGGGCTGTCCCTGACGCGGGCGGCGCATCGTGCCGACCTTGTGGCGATGCAATGCCTCAATGAAGACCGTGATGCCGACCTGATGGAACCGGGACGAGGGAGCGGCTAGCGTTGCTTGAAGTACCGGAAGAATTCCGAATCCGGGCTCATCACCAGTGTCGATCCGTCCTTGAAGGCGACCTTGTATGCTTCCATCGAACGCGTAAATTCGAAAAACTTTGGCTCTTGGCGGTAGGCATCGGCATAGATCCGAAACGCTTTGGCATCGCCGCCGCCTCTGAGTTCTTCCGATTCCTTTTAGGCCTGGGCTAGGATAATTTCCAGGTCCTTTTCGGCTTCTGAGCGTATTTTTTG
>SWDG01000023.1:190770-219898 GCA_005116965.1 Nitrospira sp.
GGAGAATCGTAACGTCCTTGTCGGTCTTATTGAGGAACAGGTCCAGATTGAACGGCGTTCGTATGCGTACCATCACTCACCCTCCTCTTAGCGTCCGCGGTTCAGGGAATAGGATCCGCCGGACGACGAGACGGGAGCTTGCAGACTATCCACGCTCTGTTGCATTTCCCTCAATGCCAGACCGATCTGTTTGACCGAGCAATGGCGCAGGGCATGGATACTGTCTCCCATCCAGAGCCGAAGGCCTTTTTTTGAGGATGAATTCAGCGTCAAGACATACGTCCGTGGTGTGCTCTTCATACTGTCCTCCGTGGTTATCGTGGCCCGCTGCTTCACGCTCGAGCCGAGCCTGAAACAACAGCCCATATTGAGTTTTCTGTCACGCCGAGCGAAAGACCGCAAGCAGATCACTCAACGCCATGGTCTTCTGTTTCAGCACAGCCCGCTCCGCCTTCAGCTCATCCAGCGCAACTGCCTTCGCGGCCCCGTCTCCAAGACACGCCATGATCAGCGAGTGCACGCGATCACACTCCTGCTCGACCTTTGCCTTGACCACCAGGTTGACTGACAGCATATCCAAGACAGTGGCTCTGGTCGCGGCGAGATGCGCCTGTAATTCGGCCTCTGGATAACTAATGCGCGCTGCCTCGCTCACACAGCGATCCATGCTTTGCGCCAAGAAGACGTACAATCGAGCCAGCGTGTCCGTGATATCAATGTGGCTATGAACGGTAGATTGAACGGTCATGATTCATGCTCCTTTCAGATGCAGACGCTATTGCGCCTCGATAGTAGCTTGTGTAGCGTGAGGTGATCAGCTCCCTGGCCCCGGCACGGTTTTCACGGAAAGACTCGGTTCCGACGCCCCCTGCATCGACGCCTTCAGTTCCTGAATGGCTCGTTCGACATCTTGCTCCGTCGATCCAAACCGGTCTCCCATCACCTTAATGGCCTGAGCAATCGCTTTCTTCATCTTCGAGATCTGTTCTTCTGTTGTCATAACCCCTCTCTCATCTGTGCATCTCCTCAATGGATCTAATCGTTTAGGACACCCGGCCGGCGCGTCCCGCGACCACGTGGATCATCAGCAATATCATCCCGCCCGCAAGCAGGGTCCAGGAACTCTGAGTCGCAACCGTGGCTATTCCAGCCCAATGCAACCCTCCGGCAATCAATCCAAAACATAAGAACAGTGTGGCGTCGCCCACCATCTTGGACTCCTTTCAAGAGTTCCGGCGCTTTGGGAACGTTCTCTGCACATTCTGGGATTTATCCTCAACTCCAAACAAGGACATAACGTCCCCCTGGCAGGCGGAGCCAAGAATCAACAGCTGTAGGAACCGATCCTGGCCTGAAGGCACTCTCTGGCGTCGAAGCGACTGAGACTGTTGAAACGGTTGCGTAGGAAAGAAGAAGGGAGTGCAAGCAACAATATAGTCAAGGCAACTCAAACGTCAGGGAGGAAGCACCTCGACCATGACCCCCTCTCCCCTCACTCGCGTTGGAGTCTAAGATAATTAACTACATAATGTCAAGTATTATATTACCATGCACTCCTTGAGCTTATAATATTAACCATATTTTGTTAATTACCGCACAAGGAGATTGCTCATGCCCATTGCACTGCTCATCCGGAATCGCTTGAAAGAATTGAAACTAGGGCAGCGAGATCTCGCCCGTGCGGCCCACGTGACCGAATCGTATATCTCACAGCTGCTGACGCAGAAAAAACTCCCGCCCGCGCCGAACCGGACCGACATGTACAAGAAGATCGAACAAGCCTTGAAATTGCCTCAGGGGCAACTGGCCAAGCTCGCCGATCAGCAGCGCCTCGAACAACTCAGGAAACGGCTCGGAGACCAGCCGACGCCTCTCCTGCACAACGTGCGGGAATTGATCCTCCGCAAGTGTCATCCCAAAAAGACCAGGCAGATCCGCACGATTTTTGAGAAACAACACTTCGGCGAACTCGAGCGGTTCGTCACACAGAAGCTGCTGGGCGTCGTCAAAAGTGTCGCTCGGCAGGAACTCGACAATCCGACATGGATGCGCAAGGTGGCCCGGCTGAGCAAAAAAAGCTACCCACAGATGCGCGTCACCGTGCTGGAGTTCTTAGATACGACGATCTTTGATCTCTCAAACGAGAACTGCATTGCGTTCCTCAACCCCTTGCTCGAATCCTGGGATATCGACCTTGCTACCTTTTGCATTGAGATTGTTCTGAACCGTCGAGTGGCGCCGGGACACCATAAGACGTTCGAGTTTATGGAACGAGGACCAGATAAGACGTCAGGCGAGGAGCCTGGGCTGAAGGACTTTCTCCAAGATCCCTTGCTGAGTGGGGACGTGAGCGAAGAAGAACTCATGTTTCTGCGTGCACTGACCTTCGAGAACAAACGACCAACCCCACTCTACTATTACCGTGAGCTTCAGAGCCTCAGAGATCCGTTGCATTTTCATCCCCCGACCAAGAAAGCCTCCACATAATGACACACCGGATTGGCGCGTGGTTATGTTGTCAGCATATACGTCACCAGCAGAACCCCGCCCCACGCGATCGTATAGGCGAACAAGAACAGTTCCGTTGCCATCGCGCGCCGAAAATCACGCCACTTATTCATGACCGTCTCCCTCCCTCACTGATCCAACAACGGTACGGTTCACCTTACGCTGCCTTTCGCAGCCCTGGCCGGAGGTGATCCAGGGACACGTGCGCGGTTCCGACCCGGTTCACCATGACTTATGCGGTTGGCTTCAATCCCTGAGTCTGTCGTCTCCCCACACAACAGGCACCGCCACCCCAGCACAGAGTCCTGACTCGACACTTCTCTCATGTCGACTTCAATCATCAACCCATGGCAACGTGAACAATACATGGGACCCTCCGTATCGCCTTGCGCTACAACACCCTTCGCAACGTCGCGTTCCAGATCAGACAGGCATACACGGAATCTGCGGTGGTTCGAGGGAGACAATACCACCATACCTCCACTATAAAAGCCCACGGCCTGATCATGTCAGGCCTCCTTCCAGGTGACTAGCACACCTTGGCTGGATGATTCGATGAGGCGACATTGAAGACCGCCAGATTCGGATGTTGAAACTCCAGCCGTTTCTCGCGTGTTTGAAACGCGCGATCCCCAATCGCCAACAGCTGCTGCTTATTGAGGAGCAAATCCCGCTTGTCGTACACCGCCCACTCGTATTCCTTCGTCATCGCAAGCGCATCGACCGGACAGGCTTGCACACACAGGCCACAAAACAAGCAGCGCGTCATGTCCATCCAATACTCACGCGCGTATCGTTTCGTCGGCTCCTCCGGCACTTCGGCGCTCACCACGGCAATGACGCGAGAGGGACAGGCGGCCTCGCAGAGATCGCACCCGACGCACTTCTCGGTTCCATCGTCATACCGTAGCAAGGCCAACATACCGCGATAGTTATCCGGCAACACCCGCTTCTCGTGTGGATACTGCAGCGTGATCGGCTTGTAGTGAACGAGGTGGCTCAGGGTCGACTTCATCCCCACAGCAAGCTCATAGAAGGTGATCAGCTTGATCCACGCCTTGAATCCACGATACTGCCTTGCGAATCTCTCATTCAGCCTCATGCGTATTCTTTCCATGACGCCCCTCTCGGCCCTCTCGTCGCCGTGGCGCGACCTCAACTTCTCCACCTGCGAGACCCATTCAGAATTTCGGTGCCGATCGCAGCGTTTTCCTCACTTCATCTTCACCTGCGCAGCTTTGTTCAGCCAGCATGCGTTGCCCGGCACTGGCGAACGCAGGGATTCTGGCCATGCACGCCTTGAGCGTATCCTCCACAGCACCTGAGGCCATGACGCCACGCTCTGCCAACAGAGCGAACCCCACAGCTCTTTCCACGAGCAAATCTGCCGCTTGAACAGGTTGAGTCAACTCTATCGACAATGCCGCGAACAGCACCACGGTTGAGACGACGACTCCAGATTGTGTGATCCTTGAAATTCTCATGGTGACGACCTCCTCATATGTGTTAGGTGTCTCTGCTCGGCCACCCCAGGGCAGACCCACGCGATGGAGTGCCTGTGACCCGCGACATCACCTACCCACTGAATGGGCACAGAAGACACGAAGTCTGTGGAATGCGGCATTCGCATCTTGCACCGCCTACATCCGATGAGACTCACTATTGTCGAAGAAGCTTCGGAGACTGGGGAATCAGACGCGCGGGAAGGATGGGAGCGCGAGAGATGGGACAGTCGACGTTATGGTGAACGTCACCTGATCACCCTACAAGTCCCCACTGTTGCTGTCAATGCTTCGGAATGGAACCGGTCCTGTAACGCAGTGATTCTATAGCGCTATATTTCTTTTTCAGACGAGCACTCATCAGTGCGTGAGAAGGGCACCTATCGGGCACCTATTGTTTCTGGGCGACTACGCGTAGTCGCGCGCCGGCTGCCTTAGCCAGAACCGCTTCATTTCTTATCTCGTAGGATTTTTTCCAACAGAGGAACGATTTTGGAAGCGCGGGCGTGGTCATCACAGATATAATTGCCCCGGCCAAGAGTCTTTCGCCCTAGGGTCGAGAGCATCTGAACATTCACCCTCTAGGAAGTTTGTGCGATAATCACGTCATGATTCTGAAGCGCTGGCTCGTCGGCGACCCTCTCAAGACCGCCCAAGCAAGGCACGAACGGCTTTCTAAAACGATCGCCCTTGCCATCTTCTCATCGAACGCGATTTCCTCCGTCGCCTATGCCACGGAAGAAATCTTGCTGGTGCTCATCCTCGCCGGAGCTGCAGCGGTCACCTGGTCGATCCCCGTCAGTCTCGCGATTCTGTTCCTCGTGTTGGTCCTGACCATCTCCTATCGCCAGATCATCTACCAGTATCCAGAAGGAGGCGGGGCCTATGTCGTCGCACGATCCAACCTTGGTGATCGGCCGGCTCTGGTGGCGGCGGCGGCGCTGATGATCGACTACGTCTTAACGGTGGCCGTCAGTGTTGCAGCCGGTATTGCCGCTCTTACGTCGGCGATCCCAAGTCTGTTTATCCACCGAGAAGCCCTGGGACTGGTCGCCATTCTCTTCATGATCGTCATGAATCTCCGTGGAGTTCGCGAATCCGGCAAGTTTTTCGCCATTCCAACCTATTTCGCTATCGGAGCACTGGGCATTCTTGTCGTCGTGGGAACAGCTCGATCGTTATCCAACTCTGGAGCACCCTCTCTCCCGTCCAGCCCTGTCGAGGCCGAAACGCTGACCCTGTTCTTAGTGCTCCGCGCCTTTGCGGCGGGCTGCTCGGCCGTCACCGGTATGGAGGTCATTTCAAACGGGGTCAAAGCCTTTCGCCCACCAGAGTCAAAAAACGCCGCGACTACCATGATCTGGATGTCGACCATCCTGGCTTCGCTGTTCATGGGCATCAGCTGGATGGCCTTTCACTATGGCATCCTGGCCAAGGTGGATGAAACGGTGATCTCCCAACTGGCTCGTGTGACGTTCGGCACCGGCCCCATCTACTACACCATACAGATCGGCACCATGACATTGTTGGTGTTGGCGGCCAACAGCGCTTTTGCGGGATTTCCACACCTGGCGTCGATCCTGGCCCGCGATGGATTCATGCCCCATCAGATGGCCACGTTCGGCGATCGCCTGGTTTTCTCGAACGGCATCATCATCCTGGGGTTCCTCGCCTGCCTCTTGCTCGTCGTGTTCGAAGGCGATACGCACGCACTGATTCCGTTGTATGCCATCGGCGTGTTCCTGTCATTTACGCTCTCCCAAGCCGGCATGGTGAAGCAATGGCTCGTCAAGAAAGGGACCCATTGGCAGACAAAACTGATTGTCAATGGGGTCGGCGCCGTGACGACCGGCATCGCAACGGTTATCATCGCCAGCACTAAGTTCATGCAGGGTGCCTGGATCGTTTTCCTGCTCATCACGGTCCTCCTCCTCATGTTTCAAGGGATTCGCTCCCACTATAAGGCCGTCACCGAACAGATCGCACTGGACCGTCGAGGTGAACGCCCTCCCTTGCCTCGGCGCAATATCGTGATCATTCCGGTCAGCGGCTTGAATCGCGCCGTCATCCGTGGGTTGGACTATGCGAGAAGCCGGCCCGGTGAAATCCGCGCCGTGTTCGTTGACGTCGACCCAGCAGAAAGTGCCAAAGTCAAAATGCAGTGGGCTCAATGGGGAGGTGGCGTCAATTTGATTGCCCTCTCCTCGCCCTACCGCTCAGTCCTGGGATCGTTATTGGACTACGTTGAAGAAGTGCTCGAGAAGGATCAAGATGCCTGGATCACCGTCGTGATCCCTGAAATTCTTCCGGCGAGGTGGTGGCAGAACATCCTGCATAATCAGCGGGCTCTGATGCTGAAAGCGGCACTGCTCTTCAAAGATCGAGTGATTCTCATCGACGTACCCTATCACCTGACGCGATAAGCGTGAACCGCAAACAGTTCAAAGTGAAACGTGAAACGTTTGAGAACCGCCTCTTCCCTCCCCTCCTTGCCACCTTTTTAGCCTTTGCACTTGTCTCTAGTTTGCTGACCGAGCAGTCATTCGCCTTCACCATCACAACCCCGGCAGCAGGGTCCACCCTGACTGCGGGAAGCACCGTGATCGCGCGTGTCGATCCTGGGAAGGACACCGGTATCGTGAAGGTCCGCTACTATTGGTACGGCGAACAAGACGATACCCTGGTGGAACAAGATGATTCGACGGCCACCGGTTCGATCGTCGCGCCTGTGGCGCTGATTGGATCAGCTGATCAGAGCCCACCCTTTGGCGGCCCACTCAAAGTTCCGCACGATCGCATTGGACCGATGCGTCTTCTGGCGGTGGCCGAAATCTCTCGTGGACGATTAGGGCCCAGATCTGTCTTCGATGAAGTGATCGTGACGGTGGAACCCTCTGCCGCTCTCACTACGATCGATTTCGAGACGGAGAAGCCTTTGCAACTGGGCCGGGCTGGACAATCATCCGCCTTCGGCCATGTCGATTCACTGGGCAAGGTCTTTGAGCTTCCCGTCGTCGCCGACTTTACCGATGGCATCACCCGGCGCATCACCACACCAGCCAGCGGGACGAACTATGAGTCTTCAAATCCAAAAGTCATTAAAGTCCTGCCGGGGGGCCTCTTACAGATCGTCGGCAACGGCAAAGCCACCGTCACCGTCACCAATTGTGGCAAACAAGCCCTACTTGATGTAGACGTGAATGTGAACGAGGAGCCGAACGAACCACCGGTTGCCGATGCCGGAGCGAACAAGTCCGTCAAGGCAGGATCCAGAGTGAAACTGAGTGGACTCAAAAGCCGTGATCCAGAAGGCGAAGCACTCTACTACAGCTGGGACCAAGTGCGCGGTAGCAAAGTCTCGCTGCTCGACGCCAACAATTCCGAAGCCTCCTTCCTGGCACCCGCTGTTTCGGAGCCGCGAATGTATCGATTTAAATTACGCGTGACAGATAGGAAGGGTGCAGACAGTTTGCCGGCGTTTGTGGATGTGACGGTGGAACCGTAGACAACTAGCAGGCTGCTGCAAATTCCGGCGGCGGCGTTCCCTGCCTTCGCCGGAGCGCTTCGCGCAGGCAGGTCGCCTCGCTCAGAGGCTCAACGTACGCAACCATCAAGCTTGTATAGAATTCACTCGCTTCCAAGACTTGCCTGCTCCTCCGTGACGAGATCCACGGACTTCGCCTGTCATGATCGTTTTGAAGGATTGCATCGCGCTTCCAGCAACTTCGCCGTCGCATATTCCCTGTCCACAGTTTAATCGGAGCACCACAGTGAACTTGTTATGCGAGAGAGGAACTGCTAGGGTTGATTAGGACTGCACAAATCTCCGCTGACTACTAACCAGTGCGTCTGAGGAGGTCACCATGAGCGTGACAGAACAGCAGACGCGAAATTTCACACCAACCAGCCGCCTCCACAGTGGGCCTGGTACCCAAAAGAATACTGAGCAGGCAAAGGTGCCGCCAGGCAAGACGTGGCTCTGGTTCGTCCTCATCCTGCTCGCCAACTTCTTGGTCAGTCGGTTTCTGATCCCGAGCCCGGACGCGCCGGGGGCCGTGTCCTATACCTTCTTTAAGCAGGAGGTAGGGAAGCACAACGTTGCGGCGATCTACAGTCAGGGGGACACCATCACGGGCCGCTTCACGGCAGCGCTCACCTATCCGCCGGTGGGCGAAAAGGGTACGGCGTCGAGTGGCGAGGTCAAAACCACAGACGAGCGTGGTGCGATCTCCGGCAGCGCGCCTAAACCCATCAGTGTCTTCACGACTACCTTGCCCTCTTTCGTAGACCCAAGCTTGGAACAATTCTTAATCACGAACGGGGTCGAGATCAGTGCGAAACCTATTGAAGAAGGTGGGAACCCATGGGCGACGATCTTTTTTAGCTTCGGCCCAGGCCTACTCTTCATCGGCTTTTATATCTGGCTCTTCCGTCGGGCTGCGCAGCAAGGCGGTGGCATGATGGGCGGAGGACTGATGGGCATGGGCAAGAGCAGAGCCCGCCGCTATGACCAGGAGCAAACTGCGAAGGTCACCTTCGAGGATGTTGCCGGCATCGACGAAGCTGAAAACGAGCTGGTCGAGATCGTGGACTTTCTCAAAGATACCAAGAAGTACACCCGTCTCGGAGGGACTGCTCCAAAAGGCGTGCTGCTGGTGGGCGCGCCGGGGACCGGGAAGACGTTGCTCGCAAAAGCTGTGGCAGGAGAGGCGGGGGTGCCCTTCTTCTCGATGAGCGCCGCGGAGTTTGTGGAGATGATCGTAGGCGTAGGCGCAGCGCGGGTACGAGATCTCTTCAAAGAGGCGCGCGAGAATGCCCCTGCGATTGTGTTCATCGACGAGCTCGACGCCATCGGGCGCGCACGCGGGCAGGTGGCGATTGGCGGATCCAGCGAGCAGGAACAAACCTTGAATCAGATCTTGACCGAAATGGACGGGTTCTCGAGTCGGCAAGGCATCATCGTCTTGGCGGCAACCAACCAGCCGGACGTCTTAGACAAAGCGCTCCTGCGACCCGGGCGCTTCGACAGGCGCGTCGTGGTGAATCTCCCAGACCGGACAGGACGAGAGGCGATCCTGAAAGTCCATACCCGCCATGTACCGCTCGCGAACGACGCCATACTGGGAAACCTGGCAGCAATGACGCCGGGGCTCTCAGGGGCCGACCTGAAGAATCTCGTCAATGAGGCCGCATTACTGGGAGCTCGCCGCGACCAACAAGAGGTCCGCCACAAGGACTTCCTCGACGCGCTCGAGAAGATCGTGCTCGGCCCAGAACGCCCGATACTCATGAGCCGGTCGGACCGAGAACGGATCGCCTACCATGAGGGTGGACATGCCATCCTCGGTCTCGTGGTATCTGGCGCCGATCCAGTAAACCGGGTCACGATCGTGCCACGCGGGCAGGCTCTCGGCGTCACCTATCAGCGCCCCGACAGCGACCGCTACAACTATCCGGAAGCCTATTTACGTGCGAAAATTGTTGGCATGCTGGGAGGGCGGGCAGCCGAGGAGATTGTCTACGGGACCAGGACCACGGGGGCCGAAAACGACATTGAGCAAGCCACCGGGCTCGCCCGACGAATGGTCACGCGTTGGGGCATGAGTGACCGGCTTGGCCTCGTACAGCTCGCGCCAAGGGAGAACCCCTACCTGAGCGGCCTAAACGGGTACGGGGATGCGAGGCCGTTCAGCGAGGAGACGGCTCAAGTCATCGACGCCGAAGTGCTCAAGATTATCGGCGAGAGCTACGACGAGGCCCGGCGACTTCTCAGCGCGCATCGTAAGCAACTTGATGTGCTTGCCGAAGCCTTGCTCGCTCGCGAGACCCTCAACGAACAGGAGATTCTCGATGTGACGGGGCTCCCTCATGCGCCGGCCCTAGAGACTGGAATGTTGCCTCACCCCGGCGCTGGCAGCAGGAGTGCTGACTCCTCCCGTGAGGAGTCAGCAGCGCGACTATCATAGAACAACTGACCTAGCCTTCTTAAACGGACCGAGATCCACGGTGAGGGTCGGACCGAAGGAGGGCTGCATGCCACGTCTTCGTCACACCATCGAACAGATTCTTGCCAAGCTGCGTGAGATGGAGATTGGAGAGCAAGTAGCTTAGCTAATGACACCAACGACAATCATATCCTGGTCAGAGTCGGCTGGTGCTGGTGGTATCGGCAATATACAGATTATGGATACTACGCTCCCTGCTTTCCCTTGCCTTTTGCAACCACGGCAACGACCTGAAACAGCTTCTCGACTCGGGCCTTGTATTGACTCATGAATTGCTCCGTCCACATCTTGTTGTATTCGATGGCGGCACTCTTCTTCATGCCTGCATCTTTTTCACCTACAGGGGAGGAATAGTGCGCAATGAGGCGATCCAGTTCCTCTTCACCGAAACTTCTCGAATAGGCTTGCTTCAAATGGTCGTGGAGGGATTCAACCTGCCCGATTGATTTTCTGATGTCCTGCAAGAATGCGTCGAGAAGCCGTTCAATTTCCTTCTTTTTTTCACCTGTCAGATTGGAATAGGTGCTCCCGATAGACTTTCTTATTTGTTGCTCATATTCGCTTACATATTTCTGGGTCAACGCGTCATATTCCGCCTCGAGCTCCGAGACTCGAATCAGCGTCAGCAGCTTCTCGACCTTGATGGTTTTTGCGTTCTCAAGGGCAGCCGTTTCATCCACGGCCATCAGACCGGAACCGATCGTCACGAGACACCACCACACCACGAGAACAGCTTTCGCATCATGCGTGACCTTGAATTGACGCATAGTCCTCACCTCTTACCGTCGAGTCTACATCGTACAGACCGATCGTCAAGGAATATAGAATGTTCGATCGTCAGGCTTCGCTCAACTCTCCGAGTATAGGTTCCACGGGCGTAGGGAAGTTCGGTGAGGCGAGTGTCGGTTACTTTCGTCTACCGGTTTGAGACCGCAGCCAGCTTGTCAGCTTCTCTTTTCCTAGCTCGCCTGCGGCAACTTTCAGTATCACGGCTTCAAGCTCCTGCGGAGCCATGGTCAACTCAACGTCATTCGCAGACAAGAAGGCCAAGCCCGACAGAACCGCCACCCGTTTATTGCCGTCCACAAAGGGATGATTCTGGGCGATGTGAAACACATAGGCCGCCGCCATCGCGGCGAGATCTTCATGAAGATACGCGCCACCAAACTGTTGACGAGGCATCGCGACGGCCGCGTCCAACAATCCATGATCTCTCACCCCGTGGGAGCCGCCGTCAATGTCAATAGTATCGCTGTGGAGCAACAGGACGTCGTCCACGCTGAGAAAGATGATGTCCTGCACAGATCAATCCGCCAAGCGCTTTAGCATCGGCCCATACCGTTTACGCAGATCCCTGATGATCGTTTTCATCCGTTCAGGCCCCACACCGACATTGGCCGGTGTGACAACGAGCGCGTTCCCGCTCACTGTGACTTGTAAGGGAGTCTCTTCTGTAATCCCTAGCGCCTGCATCACCGGCTTTTCGATGATCAGCGCCACGCTGTTCCCGTGTTTCTGCAATTTCTTGATCATGCGTTACCTCACGTCCTTACAATGTTACAACATCTCATCCTGGTTGTCGAGACATCGAGATAACAACACTCTGGCATCGATGATGGGTCAGGTTCGAGTCAGCTGCATCGGCCCATAGGTTTGGCGAGCTTGTTGGAGCTCCTTACCGTACTTCCGCAGAGCCGAGCTAAACGCCGAATGAGACACTTCGCGCTTGAATCGCTCACTCTCACGCTCGACATGCTCAATTGCTTCGGTGAGCTGCCCGACCAAGCGCCGACCTGAACCAGTCAGCCACCCCAGATGGTGATCGGCATAGTGTAGATCTTGGAGCGAGTACCGGACAGAGGCGACTTCTTCCAGACAGCGAAACCGAGCCCGTTGCAAGTCTCGCTGTGTCAGACCGGCCTGCGTCCATCTCGCCGCTCCGCCTCGACCCGAAGCCCAGGACGAAAGCCGCTGGAATAAGAGCGCACCCATGGTGAACGTGAACGTGGCGTGAAGAATCCCGCGCAGCGGTCGGAGGCTCCGGCGCCATGGTGAGTAGAAGATCTGCTGGTTATGGTCTCCACGGTACATGACATGTTTTCGCAACAGAAGATTCAAATGGTGATGGCTGTTCTCATGGATCAGGTCGTCAATCAGATCCAGGTTGCCACGATCAAAACAATTGATGAACGACAGCCCCGGGCGATGCCGATAACTGAAACTGACCACCCCCTTCGCCTGAAGCGGAATAATGCGAGAAGTGAGTAAGTCTAGGAGCGCATGTCCCTCCGGCCAAGCCAGCTGGATGGTCTGCCACGCGCAGGCGATCCGTTCGACCTGTCGTCGATCGGTCGGTTTCACTGTTCGTGGCTGACGATTTTTCCCATAGACAAGAGTCGGCCCTACGGTGACGGAATCGTCGCCGCTCTGGGGTGCAACGATTGGTGGATGGTACGCCCACTGCCAGCGTCCTACTGCCCCCCCATCCGACCAGATTGGTGACACAACCTTACCGGCCTTCAACGTGATGCCGGTTGACTCCACTCGAAACAAGACACGTCCTTTCGATTGGCGTAACAGTCGTGGCACTTCTTTAGGCGCCTGACACCAGGCGCCTAAGGTATCAACGGAGACGGTTCCTGCAATTTCGCTGCGCTCAAAATTATCAGAGAGCATTCCTGACACATCCCACCGCTTTATCTTCCGCTGACGAAGCCACTTCACCCCTACAGTAGGGTCGAGCCAGAGGGCCTCTCGGGTCAATTCCTGTGCCAATTTTAGGCACAGCGCGAACAGGCGCTTCTCCAATCCACGCACATGAGGTTGGCCCGTTGGAAAGAGGTCATCTAGATAGCCATGCTCAAAAAACTTCTCCTGACACTCGTTCAACAATTGTGCGGCAAACTCGGGCTGATCCTGTTCACTCTGTAGCTGACGGAGCACATCCAAGAGATATACGAGGTCATTCAGCGTCTCGATCCATCCGACGACTTTCCAGTTGGAATAGGCCTTCGGCTTGAGGCTGGAATGGAGGCTGTCAAAGAAGCCAGTCGGAAGCTCCAATTCTCTGGCCAGATCAGCGTGGTGGGCATGCACTTCTTGGCACAGATCGACAAACAACCGCCGCATCGAGAGACGAAATTCATCCCGTAATTGCGCAAGCCGCTGCGAATCGAGAAGGAGCATGGTGGAATGAGTATCCAAGAGATGCTGGAGGAACTCTAGCGTAGCGGGAGAGTGAGCGCAAGCGAGAGGCCTGACAGCGATGCCACGCTATAGTGGCGGTGCAGCCCAGCCGCTTCTTCTGGCCTCTACGCCGCCTGGGGAGGTCGCGAGAATAGCCGAGCGGTTTGTGATGATGACAGAAACCTTACTGCCACTCTTGCGGGTTTTTATGGCAGATCGTACAGTGCGGACGAAAGAAGTGCACACAGTGTGTGGCCAGATTGTTCTCACGCGACCACATCGAGGCGCGGTGAGCCGACAGGCCGACGATGGGATGGACTCCTCATGTTAACCGTATCGGATGTGACAGAGGTACTGACGGAGATTTCCCCTCTCCTTCGTGGTGGCTGGATTCAGAAGATTCAGCAGCCCACAGACCATACCGTGGTGCTGGACGTGCGCGTGCCGGGACAGACTCATCGACTGTTGATTTCCTGTCACCCAGACACCGCTCGTGTGCACCTCACCACCCACTCGCCGGTCAATCCTCCAACACCTCCACCGTTTTGCCAGTTTCTCAGAGCCCATGTCCAAGGAGCGAGGATCGACGATATTCGTCAGATTGGGAATGACCGTATCGTTGAACTAGAGATGACCGGGAAAGAAGGAACGCGCAGCCTCGTATGCGAATTGACCGGCAACAAGGCAAACATCCTGGTCCTTGATGCCGAACGCCGCGTACTGAGAGAGCTCTCTCGTCAACATACGCGCGCCGGACAGGCCTATGCCCCGCCACCTCAACGCAACACCGCCCGCGATACGGTGCCCAGCCGTTTCGCACGTACGGGCGGGGACATGCTCCCTGTTTCAGAAACCATCGATGCGCATTACCGTAAACAGGAGACCTCACGAGCCGTCGACCGGATACAAGAAGACCGTCTGCGCGTCCTCAAGAAAACCCTCAAGAAAGAGCAGCGACTCATTGCGGCCTGGCGGAACGACCTCTCACGAGCTACCGCCTATCAGGACTATGCCCGGTATGGAGAATTGATCAAGGCCAATCTCAGTGCGATCACAAAGGGAGCTGATCATATGGAGATGACAGATTACTTCGATGACCGGCTCCCCACCATCACGATTCCGCTCGACCCGATAAAATCAGCCCAGGGCAATATGGACGACTACTTTCGAAAGCACTGCAAATATCTTGCCGCTGAGCGTGAACTCAAGCCGCGTATCGAGCGAGCCGAACATGGGCTCGAGAAGCTGCGCCAGGAGCTCACGCACATTGAGCAAGGAAGCTGGACCCCACCCGCCGTACCTCCCGCACGTCTGAACATGGCCGTCCACAAGGAACTTCGTACCACTGATCAGCGCCGTGGCCCGTTCCGTCGGTTTACCTCGACTGACGGGCTGCCGATCTTTGTCGGACGCAACGCTCGGGAGAATGACGAGCTGACGTTTGGGCTGGCCAAGAGCGACGATCTCTGGCTGCATGCTCGCGGGACGCCAGGGTCTCACGTCGTCGTACGACTGGGCAAAGGAATCGATCCCCCACCGGAAACTCTCCGTGACGCTGCCATGCTGGCACTTCTCTATAGTGATCTCAAGAAAAGCGGCAAAGGCGAGGTCATCTATACGCGGCGCAAGTGGGTCAAGAAAGCGAAGGGGCAGGCGCCAGGTGCGGTGACCGTGACCCAAGAGAAGTCACTGTACGTCAGTCTGGACAAGACCAGGCTTGACGCACTGAAAACTCGAGGAACTTCTGAACGATAACAACTCGTTTCTCGCATGGTCAAGGCGCTGGGCGGAGGATGGGAACCAGCTGCTGTAACACCTCCGTCCTGACCTTAGGCCAGATTACATGCAACAAATGGGGTTTCCCTCGCCCTGCGAAGGGTTCAGCACTATGATGGGGCAGAAGAACTTATGGAAGGTCAACGAGGCACCCCATCATCAAATGGTTCGGCAACCATATTGGTTGTCGACGACGAATCGTCGATCGTCACACTCTGCAAAACGCTGCTGGAAGAAGCGGGGCTTACGGTACTAGGGGCCAACGGCAGCTCAGAGGCGCTCCAGATTTGTACCCACCACGACGGTCCGATTGATCTTCTCCTCACCGATCTTGTGTTGCCTCCGCCAGGCTTTCAACTTGCCTCGACCTCCAATCAATTTCCACACGTCAACGGTCATGAACTGGCAGTTCGCGCAACCCTGATCCGGAGCGGCCTCAGAATTATTCTGATGTCGGGGAATCCTGATAAGGACCTTACCAGCCATGGGATCAAGCGGGGAACACTCCCGTTTTTGGCAAAGCCGTTGGAGCGTGACCGCCTGATCGCCCTCATGCACAACGTACTCGCACAACCGGCACCGACCCTTGGAGTAGAAGATCAGCCACGTGCAGTCAACGATACCAACTGGTTTGGTTGAACGCCTGAAGAGATGGCAAGTGGGGCGATGGTTCACCAAAAATGGTTGGGCTCTCCCCCCACCCACCGATTACCCTCGCCCCTCTTGTATCCTAGCTATGCTCCGTCATGAACCATCCGGCAATCGATAACCGCCGGTGCTCACCAGCTGTAGGGTCCACGCGGCACACTCGATGGAATCGAGGAACTGTAAACATAATCAATGATCCAGGGCGAGGTTCAATACAGTGTGTCGGCATAAGATCGATAGGCCCCCCGGCACGATCCGCTCGTCGCTCATAGATGATTAACTCCCCTCCCCAATCGGGCTGCCACTCTTCATGAAAGTAGGTAACGACCGCGATCCGACGCTTAGGCGCTCGACGGCCTTCTAGCAGCCGCCCCTGATCCGTGTCGTCATGCGTCAATAGACAGTCTCCGGCGGAATAGGAATAGTAATTGAATCCCACATGGCGCCCGATGATATTCGGGAACGACTCGATATGATCTCCCATCGGGGTTCCTCCTTTAAAATAATGACATTGTCTTGAACACGAGGAACGGGGAAGGAGCGGGCCGAAGACGCGATCGATGCAGCGACTTAGGTCTGACTTCCGACAAGATTCCCGGACAAGGCAACATCGGCATTGTGGGTCTCCTCTGATGGACACTCAGTATCGCCGAGACCCAGGGCGACATGAGCCTGTACCACCCTAGCACAGGACCATTTGGATTTCAACCTCACTCCCCGACTCGAACCAAGAGCCCGTGCTCCTTACAATAGGCGACCGTCCGATAAAACCATGCCACGACCACGACAAGGAACACTCCGTTCAGACACACGGCCCAGGCAAGATTCCCAAGAGGCGAGGCCCCTGCACTCAAGACAGTCCGCATGCCCTCAAAGATATGTGCCGCTGGATTTGCCCATGCAATCATCTGCAACCATGTGGGCAATACTTCCAGCGGATAGAAGACACAGGAGATCGGCTGAAAGAGAAACACCATGCTCCAAGCGAGTACTTCGGCTTCTTGTCCGAACCTCATAATCAGTGAGGTCGTAAACACACCGATAATCCAACCGGTAATGACCAGATTGAGCACGAACGGCATGAGCCATGCCCCGATGATCAGGATATTGTACGAATAAAAAAGAAGAGCACTGCCCGCCATGACAATCGACACGACCGTCACTTTCATCACGCTCATGGCCATCGTGGCGGTCAGAAACTCGCTCGGTTTCAGCGGGCTGGCAAACAGGTTCATCAAGTTACGCGCCCAGAGCTCTTCGAGAAAGGCAATCGTAATCCCCTGTTGCGATCGGAACAGCATGTCCCAGAGAATCAATGCGCCTAAAAAAAAGGTCACGAATCCTGGAACCTGGCTTTGGTATCGAGCAAGGTAGAGCGTGATAAACCCCCAGATCACGAGATCCAGAAAGGGCCAGTAGAAGATTTCCATAATGCGGGGCAAGCTGCGCCGGTAGAGGTAGAGATGCCTGACGAGCAATGCCGTGATGCGGTGCAGTTTCATCGGCACGTCTTCTGGTCATGTCCATCGTGACAGCCCCCGCATCCCTGATACACACCGAGAAGGTTCTCCCTGAGATGCCGGACTCCCGCAGCCAGGTGCGTCCCAGCCCGTTGACCGTCTGGCATCCGCCGTAGCCCAAGGCCAGCCAGCACCGTTGGCATCCCCAGAAGTCCCATGACGAACGCGGACGTCATGCGCTCAAAGCCACCCATCCACCACACAAGAGCCATCGCCAACGCAAGTGGCACAGATCCTCCCACCACACTCATGAACACCACGCGCCAACCACACGTGCCGCGGCTCAGCCCGACAAGGCTGATTGCCAACCAAAAGAGACCCCAGGCCGCGCTGAGTACAAGCCCTCCGGTCATGAATCCGGCGACACCATTGGCTACTCCATCTGTCATGACGACTGCTGCTGCTCTCGTGCGAACTTCAAGAAGACCTCCTCCAAATCCGCTTTCCCGAATCGATCGATAATTTCCCGCGCCGTTCCCTCTGCTACAATGCGTCCACGCTGAAGAAAAATAATGCGATCCGACATTTCTTCCATCTCGCGCATGTTATGGGACGTATAGAGGATACTCAGCCCGGATGCCCGCCGTTCTTCTTTCAGCAACACCCTGATCTTCTCGGCGATATCGGGGTCCAAACTCGCCGTCGGCTCGTCAAGAAACAGAATGCGCGGCTCTGTCAGGAACGCCTTTGCCAATGTCAATCTCGTCATCTGCCCCGACGACAGCTTGCGGGTAGTCTTGCTGCGAAACTCTTCCATCTCCAGTTTTTTGATGATGTCGTTCACGCGCCGCGCCCTATCTGAAATCCCGTAGAGACGCGCCACCACGCATAAATTTTCTTCCACCGTGAGCGCCTGAGGCATGGAGATGTAGGTGGACGAAAAGTTGACCTGCTGTAGAATCTCCTCACGATGAGTCGAGAGATCCAGTCCGAACATGTGAATGGAACCAGCGGTCGGTGTTACGAGACCCAAGAGCATCTGAATGGTCGTGGTCTTCCCGGCTCCATTCGGGCCCAAGAGTCCGAGAATTTCCCCAGGCCTGATTTCAAAGGATACCTCATTGACCGCCATAAAGTCGCCGAATCGCTTGGTCAGAGCTGACGCTTTCAGTACTGGGATAGCCATCACGTGGGCGGATTCAGTCGATCAATTGAACAACAAGGTGCCGCTGATCTTCTCCGGGATATGACAGGTCTCGCATTTTCGGTCCAACGCTTTCCCGCCATGCTGCGCCTTCCCATCATGGCAGCGAAAACAGTCGTTGAGTGCCCTCTCGCGAAGATAGGAGCCCTCCGGATGAGTTGGGTGCCACGGCTGGCTGTCGGTCGAGACATGTCCGCGTGGAATGACAATGGGATACCCCTTGATGGGGGCATCGTGCACCACCCCAGAATGACAGGTCGTACAACCTTCATCCTGTCCACGGACGCTGAACGCCTCCATATGTTGGCGATGGTTCATGACCAGCCCCACCTCGTTCACCGGTGACGGAAGATCGCGCGGGGCAGTCTCGGACACACGAAGGATATGGCGGTGGCAACTGAGGCACACTCCGGAATCCACCCGTGCCTTGAGATTGTGCGCATCGGTTGGTGTTCCGAATGCATAGATCGCCACATCTCTGACTCCTGCCAAGACCTTGTCGGACAACCAGCCTTGAACGCCTGGCCGCACATGACAGGCAACACAGGCGACGTCCTTATGGGAAGACTTGGCCCAGCTCTCATACGCAGGGGCGATCGTGTGGCATCCTGCGCAGAACGTCGGGTGATCGGTAAGTGGTATCGCGGTTCCAACCAGAGCCATCGCTCCGATGACGAAGGTCAACAGCAGCGTGGCCTTAGGCTTCCAGCTCATGCTCCCGTCGTCTACGGGGAAAATGTTTGATCAAAATGGCGGCGACCCCAGCCACATCGTCCAGATGGAGCACTGGCACAGAAATAGTGATCGGCTTGTCGGAGACCACCGCCAGAAGACCGTCAGGAGAGTATGAAATTTCACCGAGCTGATCACGAACGATGATGATCTTCGGGTACCCTTCGCTTTTCCACCCTTCGGCGATAATGAGGTCGTAGGACGCATCCAAAAAACGATCTCGTACTTCCTCCACCTTCAGCTGTTCAGACACATCGGCAAACAAGGCAAGGCTCCCCTTGGAGACGACCACAACGCTACTGGCGCCGGCACGTTTATGGCGCCAACTATCCTTCCCTTCCGTATCAAGATCAAACCCGTGGCCGGCATGCTTCACCGTCGCCACCCGGTACCCGGCCTTGACCAACTCGGGGATGATGCGTTCGATCAAGGTTGTTTTACCGCTGTTTGACCGACCCATAAACGAAACAATTGGAATGGACATGTGTGACCGTTAGGTTTCTTGTTCAGCAACAGGAGAGACGATGTTGAGCAGAATGTGTATGTTCGGTGGTGCTAGGCCACGCTTCACCGTTCAACAGCTGAACGGTGACATCATCACCAGGATTCAATCGCTCCACTTCGACCGGTACATCGATGAGACAGTTGGCTTTCACCATGGATGTCAGAATGCCGGATCCCTGGGCTCCAGTCGTTCGAACCTTGAACACACCGTCTTCGCTCGTGAGTATGCCGCGCAGAAAATGCCGACGATCGCCACGCTTGGAAAATCGTTCCTGGAATTTGGCTTGAACCATCGGACGCCCATAGCTCCGACACCCGCTCATTTTGAGTAACGCGGGTCTCACCAATTGCTCGAAGGTCACCATTGAGGAAACTGGGTTGCCTGGGAGACCGAATGCGAGCTTGGCCTGTATCTTCCCGAAGGCCAGCGGCTGCCCAGGCCGGATGGCGAGTTTCCAAAAATTCATCTCGGCGCCGAGCTCACGGAACACCGCTTTGGTGAAATCATGGTCCCCCATCGAGACGCCGCCGGACAACACCAGAATATCCGCATTCAGCCCCTGGGAAATTTTTTCTTTGAGCGCCGCCGGTGTATCGCGGGCGATACCGAGTAAGAACGGAATGCCCCCCGCTTCCTGCACAGCCGCAGCGATCCCATAGCTGTTCGAATTGATGATCTTCTCCTCGCTGAACCGCTCGTCCAAGTCAGCCAACTCATCACCGGTCGAAAGGATCGCTACCCGTGGCCGCTGGTGGACAAACACAAACGACTTGGCAAGGATCGCCAACATCCCGACCTCGCCAGGACGAATTCTGGTCCCTTTGGCGATGATACAGTCCCCTTTCTTGACGTCTTCTCCCTGTGGTCTAATGTTAGCCCCTTTGGGCTCCGCCAGAAACACGCGGACCACATCAGGCGCCTGTTCCGTATCCTCGACTTTTATGACCGTATCCGCCCCTCGGGGAATCGGGGCCCCGGTCATGATCCGGATGGCCTGACCAGAACCGACTGTCTTGGACGGCATGGTCCCGGCTGGAACATCCTCAATGACCGAGAGCGTGACTGGCTTCTGAATGGCGTGCTCCTGCTTGATATCTTCCCATCTGACGGCAAACCCATCCATGGCTGAGTTATCCCACGGCGGATTATCGCGCTCAGCGACAATGTCTTCACCCAGCACACGGCCTAAGGCGTCAAGAATCGAGACTTTTTCAAGACCCAACGACGGCGCAGCATCGAGCACCACCTTTTGCGCCTCATAGAGTTGGGTCAATCCGGTCATCGGGTCCGCAGCTTTCACTAATGATCTCCCTTCAGCAATCCTGTCGTCGTCCGCCCCACTTTCAGCAACGAGGCACTTTTTTTACAAAAGGCTTCAACCTGATTGGCGATCTGGTGGTACGCTTCCGCAGTCGGTGAGTCAGAGTTGAACAGGGCAAAGGGCTCACCCGCGTCTGACTGTGTCACCACATCGGGATCGAGTGGAATCCGTCCCAAAAATGGGACGCCCATATCAAGTGCGGACGCTTCCCCACCACCCTTTCTGAATACATCAATCTGAGTATGACAATGTGGACACTCGAGCCCACTCATGTTTTCCACGATCCCGACGATCGGCACCTCGCTATCCTTACAAAACGTCACCGACTTTCTGGAATCAAGCAGCGCCACTTCTTGTGGCGTCGTCACAATCACGGCACCGCTCACCGTGCCGAGCAGATCGATTGTCGTGACCGATTCGTTCCCGGTTCCCGGCGGGAGATCGATCAGGAGAAAATTCAAATCCTGCCAATCGACGCCCCCAAGGAGCTGATTGATGAATTCGTACTTGTAGGCATCGCGCCAGATAATTGGGTCATCCGAGTTCTGTAGCAGAAACGACATCGAGGCGATCTTCAAATTGTAGGCCTGGAAGGGAATAATCCCCCCGGACGTGCTGACCTTGAGCTTCTGACCTTCCGCACCGACCATTTTCGGAATGTTGGGACCATGAATGTCCATGTCACAGATGCCGACATGCCATCCCTTGAGCGCGAGGCTCACCGCAATGTTGGTCGTGCAGGTGCTTTTCCCCACACCGCCCTTATTGCTCATGATGAGCACTTTGTGCTCGATGCGCTCCATCCGCTTGGCGACCAGCCATCGGCTATGTCCTTCCTTATCCTTCTGGCACCGCTCGTTTTCGTCGCAGATGGCACAGGCCCACATATACGTACAGGCGTCGCTATTCCCGCTTCCGGTATTGATGACATTGAGTTCACGTGCCATAGGATTTCTTTTCTGCGACCATGCTGTCGCTCGCCCTCGTCGTTAGTGGTGTCGCCCTCCGGGAACGCCGACATAGTCATCACCCGAAGATTTTGGCATCGACATGCCCGAAGCAGTTCCCCCGGCCCCTACCCCAGCCATGGCGACTGTCGGAACACCTGCCTGCTGATTTTCAGCAGATGCCTTCTTGCCAAACACCTTCGCGCCGAAGATGCCGACCCAGTACAGAAGAAACATGGGTCCAGCCATTAACATCTGATTAAACGGGTCCGGCGTAGGCGTCAGAATCGCGGCGATGATAAACGATCCTAACAACGCCCACTTCCAATACTGAATCAGGAACGGCGCATCGACCCAGCCTAACTTTGCCATGAGGGTGATGGCCAGCGGCACTTCAAAGATCAGCCCAAAGACCGTCAAAAACCACAGGGCAAACCCGACATACTGGGCGATCGAGATTTGCGGCACGAATCCGGCGTTCACTCCGTACGAAATCAAAAAATTTAACGCGAACGGAAGCACAAAGAAAAAGGAGAATCCGACCCCGGCGTAGAAGGCCAACGCGCTCACACCGACAAACGGCCCGACAAACCGTCGCTCCTGAGCATGCAGTCCCGGAACGACGAACCGCCAGATCTCATACAAGAGATACGGCATGGCAAGCACAATGGCAAACAGTCCCGCGACCTTGACGTTCTGCCAGAGTGCCTCCGCCGGCGCAAGAAAGACAAACGGCACCGTTGGCAAATCGGTCGGTTCCCAGGTTAATTGGCTCGGCACGAACATGTTCTGGAGCGGAACCCGCAGCCATTTAACCAGCGCATCGGCATAAAAAAACGTCCCCATGAACACGACCGCCAGGGCGATCACCGCACGGGTGAGCCGGACCTGGAACTCCACGAGGTGTTCCATGACCGGCATCTTTTTGTCTTCCAGCGGCTTGAAGACTGAATCTTGCAGCCACCGGCTCAGCTTATTCAGCACAGAGCCTCGTACGTTTTGGAATCTGTCGATCCGACAATCTGATGATCGAGCCTCTGGCAATCACCAGATCGACAGATCAACAAATACCCCTGTGCGTCTTACTTCGGATTCACCGCCACAAACAGGCTGTTCCCCTGCCGATTGACCAACAGCACGGCGAGTTCGTCTTTCTTGATCTTTTCTGCGACCTTTTGATAATCGCCCAACGTCTTGATGGGCTCGTGATTGACTTCTTGGATGACATCACCACGCTGAAGCCCGGCTGCCTCTGCCTGCCCACCCGGCTCTACCGAGGTGATAACCACTCCGGCCATCTTCGTGGAAATATTCAACTGACTCATCAACGCATTATCCAGCGTTTGGACACGCAACGACGCGAGCACATTGTCCGGCAGCTTCATCGTTTCGCCCGCATCCTTCGGCGGAGACGGCTCTTTCTTGGCCAGCAGTTCATCCGATGGGCGTTCGGCAACCTTCACCGCGATCAGCTGCTCCTTGCCTTCGCGCAATACCTTGACCTGCGCATCTTTTCCGACCATCGTTCGCGCGACAAGATTGCGCAGCTGGCTGACACTCTGCACTTCCTTGCCATTAAAGGCTACGACGACATCGCCTCGCTTGACTCCTGCGGCATGGGAGGGGCCGTTCTCATTGACATCGCTGATCAAGACCCCCTTCCGCTGCTCCGGGAGTTTAAACGATTTCGCCAAGGCCGGCGTAATTTCTTGGATCGCAACACCCATCCATCCTCGTACGACCTTGCCTGTTTTCTGCAGACTGTCCACGATATCGAGCGCGATGCTGCTGGGAATCGCAAACCCGATCCCTTCCGACCCGCCGGTGCGCGAGAAAATCGCGGTGTTGATCCCGATCAGATCGCCATTCATGTTGACGAGCGCTCCACCCGAATTCCCAGGATTGATGGCTGCGTCGGTCTGAATGAAATCTTCATAGTCCGCAATGCCCACATTGCCACGCCCCAGGGCGCTGATGATGCCGAGCGTGACGGTCGAGCTCAGACCAAACGGACTTCCCACCGCCAGCACCAGATCACCGACTTGTAGTTTTTCATACTCCGCCCATTTCATCGACGGCAGATCCTTGGCCTCAATCTTGATGACCGCCAAATCCGTCTTTGGATCGGTGCCCACCACCTTTGCCGAAAACTCGCGCCGATCGCTGAGAGTCACCGTAATCTGCGTGGCTCCTTCAACGACGTGATTATTGGTCACGATGAACCCGTTGGCATCCACGATGACTCCGGATCCCGCACTCTGATCCGGGCGGCCATGCGGCGCGGGGGGACCATGCGGGTTTGACGGCGGGGTCGGCAATTCTCCGCCTCCCGGCTCATCGCTAGGAGGAGGCGTACCGAACGGATTAGGCGGCATTCCTCCGCGTCTCCGGCTCCCTTCTCCTCCACCCGTCACCGCGATATTTACAACGGCTGGGGTGGTCTTTTTCACGATCTCCGAAAAGCCCTGAGCCCATGCTGGAGGGACTCCGGCAGCTGAGACAGGTGAGACGCATCCGCTTCCGACAAGAGCACACACGGCCAAGCCACCACCGATAAGCACATTTGTCGCTTG
This sequence comes from Nitrospira sp., assembly GCA_005116965.1. GTDB lineage: Bacteria > Nitrospirota > Nitrospiria > Nitrospirales > Nitrospiraceae > Nitrospira_D. The sequence continues at coordinate 215,138 of SWDG01000023.1, forward strand.
CTGAGTCCACGTCGTGACCATATCTGAAATCCTCCAGGATGTGACTCTCATCGAGAGTGCTATTGGGAACGAGCATTTTTATACATTGAACACTTTATCTTACACTACTTTTTCAACGAGCTTCAAAGAGGAAAAGTCCCTTTCAAAGCAACGTCTGTCATGAGAGAACTCTAATCAAAGCCCTTCATCACCGCCCCAGAGACATCCATTCTGCTCATACCAGTCATACCAACCGGACGGTTGCCTTTCATCTGATGTTTCCAGTACGGTGGCGGACGACCGCTGCGAAATGGTCGCCATAGGTCATGCGGTGATTCCGACAGAACGACTCAATCATATCAGGCTTGTCACAGGGGCGTGGATGTTATGCGTGCTGCTCCTTGCCGCGTGCGTCAAACCTCTTGAATTTCCCCCACTAGGGGACCCGTTGCCCGTCAGCGCCAAGCTGGACATGGCCCCACCGATCAAAGACCTGACGATTCGCTACAGCGATTCCTGCGGACAGCTCCAGGAAATTCCGCTGGGCGATCGACTCCAGGAGGCCGTACGGGAAGGCCTTCGGCGAACGTTCAACACAACGGTTGACGACAGCGCCGGCGATACCGCCATACCTGATTATGTCATTCACGTTGATCTCGTCGATTCATCGTTCGACCTCAATAAGGAGGCCTTGTACGATCGGGCCCCTGCCGTCTTACACCTCAACGCCATCGCTCGCATCCACGATCGAAAGGGAGCGTTGCTCCGTCAGACGGACATCAAAATTGACCGCCAGGAACGGCTGCGGCTTGAACAGCTCTCCAAGAACTGCAACTATCTGATCGACCCCTTCATCCGTGATACCGTCATCGATTTTGCGACACGTGTCTCTCTCAATGCCAGACAAGCAGTGACCGGCCAGGAAACCGCCTCCTCGACCGAGTTGAGTCCAATACCGGTGGGAAGTGTGGGCGCATCCTCGGCGTCACCATCACAGGCTCTTCGATTTAAGGCGATGCTGCTCGACGAGAACAGTAATCTGATTCTTGAAGGAGGCGAGCATGTGCGGGTGCGTGTGGATATTATCAATGCGGGAACGAGAGTGATCGAGAGCGCCTCTGCGTCGCTCACTGGAACTCCGATTGTCATTGAGCAATTCCCCGCCACGACACTGCCGATCCCGCCGCTCCAACCGGGCCAAACAAAATCGATCGAGTTCATCGCGACCCTCCCCCCGACCAAGCAGGCACAACAGGCCGCGATCCATGTCACCGTCGCCGAATCGGGAGGAGCCCAGGCGCCGTCCCAAACCCTTTCGTTGGCCATTCAGCCAGCCGGGACCGGCCAGGACGACGTCAACCAAATTCCCGCACCGGCGCCGGGCTTTCACCAGCCTCAGACCTACCTCGTCTCGATCGGGGTCGGCGCCTATCGCGATCCCAAGCTCACGCTCCGCCGCTTCGCCGCGACGGATGCGGAGACCGTCGCCGCCTATTTTCAATCGCTCGGCGGTGTGCCCCCGTCCAACGTCCGGCTGTTGCACAACCAGAAGGCGCTCCGCGCCGATATCCACGAAGCACTGTACGGCTGGCTCCCACAACATGCGGCCAAGGATGCCGTCGTGATCGTCTATTTTTCGGGACAGGCGATGGTCACGCCGTCCGGCGACATCTTGCTGACCCTGTATGATGGGAATGCTGGGGACTCGACGCGACTGTACCCACTCACTGATCTGGAGTCCGCCTTCGCCAGACTCAAGACCAAACAGATCATTTTCCTGTTCGATGGCATGGTCTCCAGACGGTTATAACTGTGGATAACCTTCTTGAGAAATGACGAGGAACAGCTCTGGGATTGGTGAGTCAGTTATCCACAGCCCGTTCTCTCATTTCCAAAAGATCCACAATGCCTAGTGTTGACAAAAATTCATGATAGCTATATGTAGCAGTAGTTGAAAATGCGTGTGATTGCGACATATGCCAGCAATTTTATGGTCTAAGGAATTAGATAACCTCAGGTCGCGTCCGGCAAGACAAGGACCTGAGGCCATCAGAATGGAGGTGAAACTATGAGAAGACACTGAACGCCCGATGAGGGCGTGACCGGGGAAGTAAATCCCGGCTGATCTCGGCATCCGGGGTGTTTGCTTGATGGCGGCATCCCGGCTGCCCAGAAAGGTGCGGCATTTTAGCTTGATGTTTCGCTACATGCAACACCGAAGAACTAGGCAAGAAACATTTTTGCTTTAACAGAGGATTCCTACATGTCAAAGAACGAACCAAAAGCAACTCTCAAGGGCCGTAGTGCAATTACTGGCCGTTTCAAAACCGTAGAAGAGGCACGTCGGCAGTCAAACACCTCTGTGGTTGAACGAGTGCCGAAACCTGGGTATGGAACGAGCAAGAAGTAGCATGTAAACCGCTAGTCGGTTTGAAAGGCGAGGATCGATCATTGGTCCTCGCCTTGTTTTGCAGAGAGTGATGATTTGCCATGCATGACGTAAGGAGATTTTCATGAACCGCAACACAAAAGCAGCCATATTGGTGGGAGCCGCGCTTGGTGCTGGAATTGAACACGAAATTTCAGAATTGGGGGTCAGACTTCTGGGGTCGGATCTTGAATCGTGCATGGCGCAGGAATACAGATTCAGCTTTGCCGTCCGACACTCCCAGCAGCCGCCACATCCTCCGGCCTCTCTTTTTCCATCAGCATCCATACCACCCATACTACACCTAACGTTTTCCCCACTCTGCCTTGATACCCCATCATCGTTTCGCGACAAAAAAGGAGGGTGAGAAGTTGCCTCCCCACCCTCCTTCGATCTGTCACCGTCCCAGCAGAGCGATGAGTCGCCTCTGCTAAAACTCCACTCCTATTAGTTACTCACCTGCAGCTGAATACTCCCCGTGTCCATCATCGCGGGATTGATCGTAATCGTATAGGTATCTGTTGTCGCCAAGGTGACAGGATTCAGGTTGAAGCTCGCGGCTGAGCTTGTTGCCCCAGCCTGCAAGACACCGCTCGGCGTGTAGAGGTTCACCGTCACGTTGCCAAGCTTATTGTTGGTAGCCTTGATCGTGACCTGTTGGTTCGCCGTGCCGGCAAACGTATAGCGGCCATTCTGGCCTGCTCGGCTGACCATAATCGTCCTGGAGGCGGCATTCATCTTCAGCGAGTCTGACACCTCCGTTGAGAGTGTCAACGTCATGTTGCCGGTGTAGGGTCCGCCTGGACGGACAAGAATGGTGTAGGGTCCTGTGGCTGGCAAGGGATTCGGAACTTCGAGCGATCCACCCGCCGTACCAACTGTGGTTGAGGCAAGCGTGGTTCCATCCAGCCCCAGAAGCGAAATGTTGCTCGACGTGAGCCCCACGGACGTGAGCCCCAGACTGACCCATTGCCCGGCGTGGCCATTGAACGTGTACTGTGCGATCTTCCCTGGCTTATTGAGACTGACCGTCACTGGCGCTCCATCGAGCGCGATCGTGCCGGTGACCGGAGAAGACAGGGCCAGCGTCATGCTGCCGGTATGGTTGCTGACTGGATCCACCACGATCGTGTAGGTGCCCGTTTCAGGCAATGCCGCGCTTGGATCGAGGCTGCCGCCGCTGGGACCGATCGTTGTTGCCGCCAACTTGCTGCCGTCTGGTTTCAACATCGACAGGGTGCTCGAGGCAATCGAGACCCCCGTGAGACCGAGATTCACCCACTGGCCCGCCGTCCCATTGAACGTATAGATCGCTCGTTGGCCTGGCACGGTCACTGTCGGCGTCACGGCCACTTGGTCGGTCATGATGGTCCCGGTGAGGTCCGGCGCGTTGTAGAGCGCAAGCTTCACATTGCCCGTGTAACTCAGCTCCGGATCGATCAGGATGGCGTAGGTTCCGGAGGTCGGAAGAACTTGCGCATCGAGGACAGCCCCTGCACCTGCGAATGAGGTCGGCTGGCTTAGTGGGCTTCCGTCTGGTTTCAGGATAGCGACGTGCCCACTCCGTATGGTCACATCACTCAACTGTAAGCTCACCGCTTGGCCGCTCGTGCCCGAGAAGGTATAACGGGCATTCTGGCCGCTGCGGCTGATGGGAATCGATATCGCCGAGCCCTGAGGAACGATTTCGCCCCCCAACTCGTTTGAAACCGTGATCGTGACTTTTCCGGTGTATCCACTCATCGGATCGAGGAAAATCGTATACGTGCCTGTCGCCGGCAATTCTTTGAGATCAACACTACTGCCGTTGATCTCGCTGGACGAAATCCAGGCAGCCCCTAAATCACCGGTCAGCTGATAGGATGACGTGGAGGTCTGGACCTGCGTCAGGGAGGAAGGTTCCCGATACATGGTCGCATAATAGTGTTTCACTGCGGAGGGCTGAGTGGCCACCGCCGTACCATCCGGCCCATAGACGAGGACTCTGAACTGTGTGAGGGTGACACCACTGAAGCCGATATTGATCCGCTGGCCGACCGTGCCTTCAAAGGTCATGGAGCCTTTTTTACTTGGAGTCGAAATGGTCGCCGTAGTGGATTCTCCATTCACAGCGATATGACCTTTGTATTCGATGTCCGCTGCCGCGACGCTGGACGGTGGAGCAGGATCTCCGGCATAACTCCTCTCAGTAGCAGGACTGGAAATGATTCCCGTTGACGCGAGCAGAAGCGTCGCGGTTGCTACTGGTACTCGGCACTTCACCCACGGCCATAGGCTGTCCATAGTCGCCCTCCTATTTGATAAAAACCGACGGCTCTTGGTGGTATGTCACCTCGTGTGAGTTGGTATACAGA
>SWDG01000023.1:219998-271230 GCA_005116965.1 Nitrospira sp.
GCCCTTCCCCTCGTAAATCGCCTTGCCTTTGGCAAGACTCTCGGGACTGGACGCGACCGGATTCTTCACGGCTTTGGCATCGGCCATCTGATCCGGCGGAACGCGAGGCTTCAACGGCTCTCTTTCTTCAGCCCCAACGACTGAGACCGAGAGAAACATCACTGCTGCAGCGATACCTAAAAACTTGGACAGATACCCCATTACACGTCCTCCTTTGTGTTGGACCCACCGAGCTGGAGTGACACCCCAGACTGCCGACTCGTCTTCGTAATTTTCAAGAGCCAGTTAAACGCTCGAACTATACCAATGCCCTTGAATTTCTGTCAAGAAAACATCTCCCTCTCCGTCACTCATCTCCTCTTCTTACCTGGAGGAAGATCAAACCTCATGCCAACATGAACTCAAATACGAGACAGGAAATGTCGGCATTTATGCGGTTCACTGTAAGCTCATTCCATATTCTTCGCGAATTCGTGGCACCTTTGCGCCTCACCTACGCCTCCATGCCTCATCGACATCGGTGACAGCACAAGCGTGCTTTACTAAGTGGAAACAGAAATGAAGAAAGAGGTGAGACGCAGGGCTACCGTTTTAATACGATGTCCCGAGCGACTTTGCCGCTTGGACCGAAGGGCTTTTGAGGTTTGCCGTTTAGTTCGGCCTTGACTCCCCCTGCGTTCCCAAGGGTCAAGATGAATTGGTCCTGTCCCTTCCAGTGGGCTTTTTCGCCGGGCCGGAGCAACGACTCTTGAGGACTCCCGTTATCAATCTGCACAACGACCCAGCTCAACTCCGTCGCTTCCAAGTCTAATGCCAGCTGGCCGTCCACAACACTCTCCGTTGCGTTCAACGCTATTCCAGCTAACGGGCCATCGCTTCCGGGAGAGGCCGTCAGAACTGTTTCCGGCTCTGATCTTGAGGCTCCGCTAGCAGATGTGACAGGTTCCTGTCTTGGCAGGGTGTCAATTGTTGTCTTTGGGGCTCCGGCAGGCATCTCGGTCTGTTTCGAAACCTCGGCGGGACGTTCGGGCTCACGGGCCGTTGAGGCCGGAATTTCTTTCGCCGATTGCGTCGTGCGTTTCGTCGCCGAACCTTGCTCAGCAGCCCCACGCCGAAAGACCGATGATTGCTCTCGGCTGAGGAGAAAAATCAGCGTCAGGACGGCGATACTGATCGCAATCGTCACGGCTTTCCGATTGGACTGGCGTTTCCGATCTTCTTCAATCTGTCGCACCTTGAGCCGCTCACGCTCATCCTGTTTTTCGTAAAAAGAGCCGGCTGATTGGATAAAGCGATGAATCGCATCTTCCTCATCCAAGCCCAGCGATCGAGCGTAGGAACGGACAAACCCCTTCGCAAAGACTTGGTCTGGCAACTTGGCGAAATTCCCATCCTCGAGTGCCTTGACGAAATCCGTGCGAATGCGGGTTTTCGAGGCCACCTCGTCAACCGTCAACCCTTTCGTCTCTCGGACTTGCTTGAAAAATTCGCCAACCGACTCCATAAGTCTCCTACTTCACTCGCGTCAAGAGGTCCGCCGCCGCCGCCGCCAGTTCTCCACCACTCTTATCCAAGGTTGCTACTTTCTTGAGAATGTCACGGGCTCTGGTCGTATAGCCCATTTTATAGTACACCCGACCGAGCTCAAGGTGAGTCATCGCAGGCGGGACACTTGGAGGACTCGCAGAGACGGCGTCTTCCAACGCCTCCATCGAGCCCTGAAGATCGCCCTGGTGAGCCAGTGCGCGGCCGAGATGAAACCGAGCGAGGTCGGGTGTGGGATAAAGAGGATTCGCCAGGGCCTGCCGGTAGGATTGAATCGCTTCGTCCCACCGATCCTGATTGGCCAACACTTGTCCCAGATACGTATGCGCTTCCGAATAGGTTTCATCGGCTTTAATCGCCGCGCGAAATTGCTCTTCCGCGTAGGACAGCTTGCCTTGCAGCGCATACACGTGTCCTAGAGCGTACCGTGCCTCTTTATTAGCCGGATTCAACTGGACGGACTGCTGGAATGAGACGAAGGCCTTTTGACGATCTCCCGGGAGGCTCGCAACACCCTCTTGATAATGCCCTTGCGATTTTTGTATCAGGTCTTTGTCGGTCGCACACCCTCCCAATACACTGAGGAGACCGACGCAGACCAGCAAGCGATGCTCTTGCCGTCGACCGAAGATCCAATCGCATCTGATCATCGAACATCCTCAAAATGCGTGAGGCGCTTAAACTCGGCGAACCGAGCCTGAATCTCTTTGTAATCCAGGATTCGCAATCGGTCAAGACTAAAGGATTCTACGGTAAAGGACGCCATCACGCTCCCAAAGATGATGGCTTGTCGCATGGCCTCCGGAGACCGGTTTCCCGTCGCCGCCAAATAGCCCAAAAATCCCCCGGCAAAGGTATCTCCGGCGCCGGTCGGATCCCGTACGTCTTCGAGCGGGAAAGCCGGCGCGCCGAAAATCTGTTGGCCATTGAACATCAGCACGCCATACTCGCCCCGCTTGACGATGAGATGCTTGGGCCCTCGGGAAAGCACGAGCTTCGCCACTTTCATCAGATTGGAATCCTGGCCCAATGCGCGCGCCTCACCGTCGTTGATGATCAGCACATCCACCTTCTCCAACACCTTCCAGAGCGCATCGCGCTGGCCGTTGATCCAGAAATTCATGGTATCGCAGGCTACCAACGCAGGACGTTTCACCTTGTGCAACACGTCGAGCTGAAGCTCCGGATGGATATTCCCCAGGAACAGCACGTCCGGCGCAAGATAGGCTTCAGGAATCTGAGGACGAAACGTTTCAAACACGTTGAGCTGCGTGTCCAAGGTATGAGCTTCGTTCAGCTGATGCGTATATTCCCCCTTCCAACGAAAGGTTGCCCCTGGGCGCCGTTCAAGACCCGTGAGATCAATCCCACGGCTTTTCAGAAACGCGATATGCTGTTGGGGAAAATCCTCTCCGACGACGGCAATCAGTGCGACGGACGTAAAGAAGCTGGCCGCCGTTGAGAAATAGGTGGCCGACCCCCCAAGAATCTCGGTTCCTTCGCCGAACGGAGTTTTGACCGTATCAAGCGCGACTGATCCCACGACTAACAGCTTCCCCATGACTAACGAACTCCTTTCTTTAGTGACAGCGCACGGTCAATGAGCAGGGAGAGTTTCTTCCTGGCAACTGAAGAAATTCGGTTCGGCGCCGTCAGAATGGCATTATCTAATGCCCGATGACAAGGGCACTCGACAGGGTTGGTGAATGCGGGCATCACCGCACGCAATATCTGTTTGGCCAACACGACGTTCCGATGGAGCGTCCCCAACACCGCTTCCACGGTGACCGCCTCTTCCGTCTCATGCCAACAATCATAGTCGGTCACCAGCGCCAAGGTCGCGTAACAGAGCTCCGCCTCACGGGCCAATTTTGCTTCCGGCATATTGGTCATTCCGATTACATCGACGCCCCATTGCCGATAGAGCTGTGATTCAGCTTTTGTTGAAAACTGCGGACCTTCCATGCAGAGATAGGTCCCACCGCGATGAAGATTGGCGCCGACGTTTTCTCCAGCCGCAAGAAGAGCCTGTCTCAATTCGGCACAGATCGGCTCACCGAAAGCGACATGCGCCACGATTCCGTTGTCAAAGAATGTCGAGACACGCCGCTTGGTCAGGTCGATAAACTGGTCTGGGACAGCAACGTCGCCAGGCTGAATCGATTCCTTCATGCTGCCGACCGCGCTGACCGAAATCACATGGGACACCCCCAGAGACTTGAGCGCGAAAATGTTCGCACGGTAGTTGATCCCGCTCGGATTCAGCACATGTCCGCGCCCATGCCGTGAAAGAAAGGCAACTCGAATCCCTTCAAGCGACCCCACAGTAATTGCATCGGACGGCGCTCCGAAAGGCGTACGAACTCGGATTGACCGAGCGGAGGTGAGCCCTTCAATATCATAGAGCCCGCTGCCTCCGATCACCCCAACAGTCACCCGCTTATCCTGTCTTTTTGTCTTCATAGAGATCCTTTTGCTAAGAGGCTGGCGGCACTGCAGTAAGCGATTTCTGTTGTCCCAGTGCGCACATAAATTGCTCGATGCGTGCGATCACTCGTTCCGCCGTCCGCTCATAGGGCTCATTGTCCTCGATCGACAGCCACGCCACTCCCACTTCGCTTCGAAACCAAGTCATCTGCCGTTTCGCAAAACGTCTCGTATCACGCTTGAACCGACGCACCATTTCGGCGTAATCACACTCATTCGCTAAATAGGCTCCGATCTGGCGATAACCAAGACCTTTCATCGAAGCGAGCTCGCGCCCATATCCCCGATCAAGCAATGCGCGAGTCTCTTCTACCATTCCGTGAGTCAGCTGCCAATCAATTCGTTCCTCAATCCGCCGATACAGAGTCTCTTTCCTTCGCTCAAGACCTATCAGAAGGGTGGAAAACGAAGCCTCCTGAAACCCGTGTTCCGCTTGCACAATCGACAGGGGGCGGCCCGATAGCCGATAGACTTCTATCGCCCGCATGACCTTGGATTCATCGTTCGGGTGTAATCGTGCTGCCGTTTCAGGGTCAATGCGCATCAGCTCTGCATAGAGACCGTCTCGCCCCCGCTCGTCTCTCAATTTCTTGAGGTCTGCTCTTACCTGAAGATCGGCCTGGGGCGCTGGACACAACCCCCGCACCAAGGCTCGAATATACAACCCCGTGCCTCCCACAACGAAGGGCAACCGCCCCGCACTATATAAACGTTCGATTTCTACCATCGCGACCCGCCGATACCAACCAACGTTGAACGTTTCGCTGGGGTCGACCACATCAATCAGTCGGTGCGGCACATCCCGACGCTCCTCCACAGTCGGTTTATCCGTTCCGATGTCCATCCCTCGATACACCTGACGAGAATCTGCCGTCAGTATCTCGGTATTGAACTGTTTGGCCACCAATAATGCAACCCGACTCTTTCCAACGGCTGTTGGCCCCAGGAGCACAACCAAGGGACGGTGATGACGCACACCTTCTGATAGCATGTTCACGTCAGCGCTGTTGAAACAGAGTTGTCATAAGCACCGCGCGCGCGACCACTGTCGGTCGCCGCTTCCGCGCAATACGGCCTACCAGCCGGCTCGTCCAAACATTTTCTCGAGGTCTGTGATGCTGAGTCGGAAGGACGTTCTCCGCCCGTGCGGGCAAGTCGTGATCTCCCCTTCAGTACGCCAGTCCTCAATCAGGACCTTGATTTCTTCCGATTTCATCGAGCGCCCGGCCCGAACCGCGCCGTGGCACGCCAAGGAGGCCAGGACCGATCGCACGCGTGCCTCCAGACTGGGAGCACTGTCCCATTGCGTGAGGTCATCCAAAAGATCCTGCAGAAACGTGGTTGGATCGATCTTGCCGAGACCGACGGGAATCGCCCTGATCAGCACAGTTGAGGAACCAAAAGGTTCAATGTCCACTCCCAACCGCTCCAAGTCATGTTGGTAACGCTGAAGCACTGCTGTTTGAAGTGGCGGCAGTTCGACTGGATCAGGGATCAGTAAAGGCTGGGCCTGAATACCACGGGTCGTCCATGCGCGATACAGTCGCTCAAACAGGACCCGCTCATGAGCCGTGTGTTGATCAATCACCGTCAGATCGCCCCCAACTTGAGCGATAAGGAACGTCCGATTGATCTGCCCCAGTGCCATCACCTCAGCTGAAGGCACTCGCGCGTAAGGCTCCGCCGCTTCGCTCACCAACGGCAATTGGGTTGCAAGGCCGGGCTGCAGGATCGTCAATTTCGTGTCATCGGATCCCGCGGTGGGGAGAGTTGTCACGATGGAACCCAAGATTCGTCGCACGGAGGACTCTACGAACGGAGCCTTCCCAAGCTCATCGGTCTTTCCGCCGCTCAAAGCTTGGCGGACCGCTCGCCGTACGAGTTGGTGAATCATTTCGCTGTCAGAAAATCTCACTTCACGTTTAGTTGGATGGACATTGACATCGAGACGGTCCGGGTCAATGTCCAGAAACAGCACGAATCGCGGGTAACTCCCCTTGGCAAGAAACGCCCCATACCCTTCTCCCACGGCATGAGACACGGCGACGTTGCGCACGGGACGACGGTTCACAAACAACTCTTGCGGGATGCGAGCAGGCTTTGCATGGACCGCATCCACAATGTACCCGCTGAGTTGGGCCCCAGGGACCGAAGCCTTGATCCGGAGACTGTGGTCGAGAAAAGTGCGCCGATAGACCTGGGCGATCCGATCGTCATCTGACGAAGTGGACGGGTAGTTGAGAATCTCCTCGCCATTGTGCGTCAAGCGGAAATGAATGGACGGCCAGGCGAGCGATGCCTGCTGGACGACCCGACTGATATGCGAGAACTCCGTGATGGTCGACTTCAGAAATTTCTTCCGAGCCGGCTGATTGTGGAACAGGTCTGCGACTTCGATGCGTGTTCCCCGGACCGGAGGAGCATCGGCGATCCTCCCGATCGTTCCCCCAACAACTTCCAATTCAGTCCCCACTTCGGCAAAACGAGTCGCCGTCATCAGCCGAACATGGGCCACCGCGGCAATGCTCGGCAGCGCTTCGCCTCGAAACCCCATTGTTCGAATGGACCAGAGATCCTGATCGGATCGGAGCTTGCTCGTAGCATGCCGCTGAAACGCGAGTGCGGCGTCTTCCTGACTCATACCCTCCCCGTCATCGGTCACCCGAATCAAGGAAAGTCCTCCGTCCTTCACATCGATCGTGATGGACCGACTTCCCGCATCGACGCTGTTTTCGAGGAGCTCCTTGACAACCGCCGCCGGACGTTCGACCACCTCTCCAGCGGCAATGCGACCGATGACCTCTTCTGGAAGAATACAGATCCGACCACTGCCGTCGGTTTTCAGCACGACACGATGCTCCTTATGAGTGAGCGGGCGGTGATGAGGCGGGGACGTCGCGGCACGGCAACGATCATCGGATTTCGGCCAACTTATGCTTTGCCAGCTTTGATTCGTCCGATGAGGGGAACTCTTCAAGCACTCGCTTCAGATTCTTTCTTGACCGAGGGAGATCACCGGTCTCAGCCGTCGCCAAACCCAGCTTATACAACGCCGCGGGCACCTTTTCGTTCCCTGGATATTCCGCCACAAGAGAGTCGAACGTGTGGATGGCCCGTCCATAGTCTTTCAAGTTGTAATACGACTCTCCCAACCAATAGTGAGCATTCGGAGTCAGCGACGTACCGGGAAAATCCTTAATGAACCGTTGGAACCCTGCGACCGCAAGGTCGTATTTCCCATTGAGATAATCATTATAAGCCAGATTGAAGGCGGATGTCGGCGTGATTCCGGACACTGTCCCCGTCGGCTCGGCAGATTGCGTCTGTTTGAGCGGCCTAGCAGCGCGTGGCTCAGTTGGGGAATCCACCTTGGCAGATGCCTGGCTGGCAACCTCTTCCAGCTTTGCCAATCGACTTTCAAGTTTTTGAAAGCGAGCTGCCAGGTCATCGAATCGCAACTTCGCTGGATCCGTCTCCTTGCTCCTCTCGACGGCATCCAATCGACGCATCGCGCTATCCACGCGTTGATGATCCTGATCCTGCGTTCGCGAGATCGTCGAAAGCTGATTGCGCATTTCCATAAAATCAGCATGCTTGGCACAGCCGGCGAGCACGACCGTCGATGCCAATACTCCCCATGCCGCAGAACGGAACACAAGTGTACGGACACACATGTTGCTACCGCACCTCCTTGAGTTGCACCAGTTTATCCGAAGCCTTTCCCGCCTCAACCGTTTTCGGGTAGAGTGTGACGACCTGCTTGAATGCGGACGACGCTCGCCTCTTATCTTTTAGTGCCAAATACGCATACCCTTTCTTCAAGATTGCAGCGGGGACCTTTTCGCTACCAGGATAGTCGATCTCCACTTTATCGTAGGCATCGATCGCTCGTTGAAACTCTTTCTTGCCGAAATGCGACTCTCCCAGCCAAAAGCGGGCATTCGGCGCAAGAGTGGAGTTTGGATACTCATCAAGAAATCCGGTGAATCCTTGCCGAGCGCCTTCCAAATCCCCATCCCGAAAAAACCCTAACACCCGCTCATAACGCACCCGATCAGGTGGATCGGCGCTGGCCTGAGCTGGTTCAAACTTTGGTACTTCTTGAGGAGGAACAATCGTTGTCGAACCACCCGTCGTCTCTGACCCAGCAGACAACTTTGAGGCGTCCCCTCCATCCATGATGGGCTCATTGGGGCCTAGCGCGGAGTGGGGCACTGGCTTGTGAACCTGCTGAAGAAGAGCAGGCTTATTGGATACGTGCTCAAGAGTTTTCGCCAAGACATCGATTCGTCCGTCCTGATCATCCAGACGAGCCGTGACCTTTTTCCCAACAGCTTCAAGCGCCTTTGTGAGGGAGACCATACTTCGGTTAACATCCTCCGCATGAGTCGCAGTCGCTTTTGAATCGCCATCGATTCTCGACGTCAGGTGCTTGGTAAGCTGCTCATGATCGCCCACGCGATCATGTAGTCCGGTCAGCGCCTCTCGAAACCCCGTCAGCGCCTGATTGAACTGCGTGAACTTTTGAGAGATCTGTTCAATCTTATTCTGGTGCTCAGCCAACTCTTTTTGATGCCCTTCCAGCTTGACATCGACGCGTTTTGTTAACCCCTCGTTCGTGCGCTGGACGACATCAATGACCTCTTTTTTCAACGCCTCCATAGCCTTCGATAGTTCATCAAGCCGAGCCGATACCTTCACATCCTGCGTCTCGAAGCTCTTCTGCATCCACAGATACCGTGTGCTGCTGTCGGCTTCGAGCTTGGCCGCCAATTGTTCCAGCTTTTTAGTCTGCTGCTCCAACTGGGCTGACCGATGCTTGAAATCCTCCTGTTTGCCCTGGAGCTCTCGTGCCTGGTGCAGAGCCTTTTCCAGTTCTCCCCGCAACTGCGGCAGTTCCTGTTCGCGTAAGGTTGAAAGTTCCTGGCTCTGCCTGGCTCTGGTCTGGGACAGCTGCTGCTGAAGATCTTTTTCCGCTTTTTTCAGGTCAGACTGCTGCGCGACACACCCAGGAAGAATGAGACCGCCGACGGCAATACTGAGGAGCACACCATGCGCCGTTCGTAGTTGAAACATCATGTTCTGAGATCCAAACGACCACCTACGATCAGGGCACGTTCAGGCAAGCGGCACGATCAGCTCACTACCTTCCTGTCTTGACAGCGAGATGTCCTCGGCGATTCTGCGAGTAACACGATTCCGTATGTTCTGTGCAGAACGGCCGTTCTTTGCCGTAAGAGACGACCGACAAATACGTGGGAGCCACTCCCAGCTCGACGAGATAATTCCGAACGGCCTTCGCGCGCTTCTCACCCAGCACCAAATTGTACGCTGAGGTGCCGCGCTCATCACAATGGCCTTCGATTTTGAGCTGTGCGGTTGGATTCGATCTGGCCCATTCCGCATCACCGGCCAGGGCATGACGTCCTTCATCGGTGACTGAAAAACTGTCGTACGCGAAAAAAACATCCCGAAGTCCGGCAGCTACCGAAGCCACCTGCTCCGCGCGAATTTCAGCCAACTGGCGGGCGACCGCGCCGGAATCTGCTTTGGCAACCATCGCGTTGGCATGGCCGATACCGCCTGGACTCCCTGTATTACCGGCATGTCCACCCAACCGTTCTTCCGAAGGATTGCGATCCAACCCCCGTAAGTTGTTCGACTCATTACGCCCAGAGAACGACGTATCGGGAAAACTTGAACCCGTTCCGTCTTTGCTTCCCCCTCCCTTGGCCGTCTCGTCTTGTAACGCCTGCATATCGCCCCCAGATCGAACCGCCTTCTTCGAACACGCTGGCATTCCTAGTACGATAACACCAAGAATCAACGGCAGATAGCTGACTGGTATTTTTTTCATTGGATTCCTTCCCTCCTATGCAATACCGTCTCTTTTTCTTACAACCTAGGACGATTGCCGTCAATGCCTTCCTGGAAATTTACGAGGCAGGGGACCAGGACGGCGCGCTATTATGAGTGCCGGTGAACGTAATGCGCTCAAGGTCTTTACCGTCCGCATCAATCATGTAAATCTGACTCTTCCCTTCCACCGTCGAGCTGAACACGAGGTGCCGTCCATCTGGAGACCAGGACGGAGAATCATCCACGCCCAGTCCTGTCGTTAATTGCAGACGTTTCTGACCATCGGGAGTGATCACACACAGTTTGTACTCTTTTTTGGGAGTCCGGCACACGTAGGCAATCCAATTTCCTCGAGGAGACCAGGCCGGCGCTGCATTATAGTCTCCTTCGAACGTCAATCGACGCACATTGGATCCATCCGCACTCATGAGAAAAATTTGTGGTCCACCGCTCCGATCGGACGTAAAGACGAGCTCCCTGCCCGAGGGCGACCACGAGGGCGACAAATCCCCGGCCGCATGCGTCGTCAATCGTTGAACGGCTTTCGTCTTAGTATCCAACCGGTATAATTCGGCATTTCCCTCATGGCTTGATGAGTAGGCCAGCGAATTCCCATCGGGAGAGAACACCGGAGTGATGTTCAACCCCCCTTGCGCGACAAGTGTCCACCGCTTTCCCGTGGCCAGCTCAATCATGTCGATATCCTGAGTGTTCCGATTACGGTATGTCGTGAAGACCAGAAATCGGCGATCCGGCGACCAGCGCGGCATCAGATTCAAGAACCCATCGGCCGTCAGCTGACGCGGATCATATCCATCGTAATCCATCACGAATAATTCACGAGCCGTCCCCAATTCCGAGACATAGGCGATCTTCGTCCGGGCGATTCCCGGCTCGCCCGTATAGCGAAAGACCAACTCATCGGCAAAACGATGGGCCATGAGGCGGGCGACCGACGCCGAACCGACATAGCGTTTCCCCCCCACGACTTCATTGTTTCCGGCGTCATACACATAGCCATCCATACTGAGATCAGCATCCTTGTTCCCACTCTTCATCCCCGCCTGACCCCACACAATGACTGACACTCCATTCTCGGCGGCTTGCTTGAAGGAGGGATCAGGCTCCGCCCCGAGATGACCGACCTTCATGCCAAGACTCGGCAAATCGACAAGCGCAAAGACCAGCGAGCGCCGCACGTCCGCCTTCAGCACGTCTTCGATGCGCGTGCCCAGCTTCACACGTGCCTCAGGTGACTCCGATCCACCTAGGTTTTCAATCCCGGCGATTCCAAGTGGAATCTTCTGAAAATCCTGTCTGGTGGCTTCAAGAAAGACATCGGCGGCACCGGATTCAATGATCCACGCCACGCCGATCGATACACACAGGCTGATGAACACAACAACTCGAAACGCCATGATTTATCCTTGCGGCTCTCCGACGGTAAAGGTGAAGTGAGCATCAAAATACAGATCCGTGATATCAGCTGGAAATACCGGCAATGGGTTTGCACTAAGCACAGCCCGTTTCCCGGCCAAATCATAGTACTCGTTTCCGGACGATTGCTCGATCGCCACACCGGTGACCGATCCGTTTTTATGAAGTCTGAACTGTACGACCACGACGTAAGCATGGCTGGTCAGATCCATAGGCGGAGCACTCCAAGAATTGCTGATTCGTTGTCGCACAAGCGCAAGATACGCATTGGATCCCGGAGCCATCCCTGGAACCTTCAATGTGGTGTCGATAGCCTTGGCGCTCTGTATCTTCGCTTCAAGCTGAGGCACAGGCTTTGACGGCACGTCTACTGGTGGTGCTACTTTAGGCACCTCAAGCGTCTTGATCTTCTTCAATTCCTCGTCCAATTCCTTCGCCACATCCTCCGTCAAGGATGAGGACTGAGCAGAAGCAACCAGTTTTTTTTGCGTTGCCTCCTTTGTTTCCGTCACAACCGGTACATCTGGCAGCTTCATCACCGGTGATTTTCTCGGCTTGTCCTCCGGGCTGATGTCGCCGTGCTTTGGAGCATCCGGAGGCAACTCAATATCTTTCATAATATCGCGCATGAGATCATTCGACGGTTTGGCTGGAGCCACCGGAGGAGGAACAGGTGCTGCCGCCACCGGCGGAAGGGACACGGGTGCCGCTTTCACGGAAGGAGCAGATTTAGGCTGTTCAATGAGTTTGGGACGCTCAAGAGCTTTGGATTGCTCGATAGGCTTCGTCTGCTGTACCGGCTTGGGCTGTTCGACCTCTTTCTTAATCGGCTGACTTTTCTGAGGGTCAACGGCTTTCTCCTGAAGCGTCGGCAGACTCGCAAGGGAAATCTCAATCGACGTCAGAGGCCGTTCGCCATGTCGTGGCAGTCGAACCCAACCCACCATTGCCAGGATGCCAATATGCAGGACCAGAGAAACGATGACAGCAAAGCCCAAGCGACGAGTCAGCGTCGCCTGCCATTCATCATCCGAAACCATGCCGGCTGATGCCCAAGCCTGCACCGTGGACCTTATCCTACTAATTGTGTTGGGATGACGTACCCTCACTGACACGTTCAGGTCCCGTGGGGTCAGTCACCATGCCAAGCTTCTCGATGCCGGCTTGTTTGACTCCATCCATCACCTGAACCACAATTCCGTATGGCACGTCCCGGTCAGCGCGTAAATACACCGACACATCGGCATGCTCTGCTTTCATCATGCGCAGCTTTCGCTCTAACTGAGCGACGCTCACCGGATCCTTGTCGA
This sequence comes from Nitrospira sp., assembly GCA_005116965.1. Classification (GTDB taxonomy): domain Bacteria; phylum Nitrospirota; class Nitrospiria; order Nitrospirales; family Nitrospiraceae; genus Nitrospira_D. The sequence continues at coordinate 232,637 of SWDG01000023.1, forward strand.
GGTACAGGCGTTGATCCTTTTCGATCGTCAGCACCGCTCGGATCTCCGGCTTGATCGTGTTCGACGCGGAAGTCGGCAACTTGATGTCCATGCCTCGATAGAGCATCGGCGCCGTGACCATAAAGATCACCAGAAGCACCAATACCACGTCCACGAGTGGAATTACGTTGATTTCGGCTAAGAATCGTCGCTGCCTCGTCTCAAACATCATCCCTTCGCTCCGACGGAGACCGGAGCGACGGGTCTCGTTTGGGCTGGAATCAAAGCCAGGAGCTCCACCACAACCGAATCCATATGCATGGCGGCACGTCTGATGCGTACGAGAAAATAATTATAGGCAATGACGGCTGGAATGGCGGCAAACAATCCGGCTGCGGTCGCGATCAAGGCTTCGGAAACGCCGGGAGCCACCGCCGCAATACTGGCTGTCCCTTGGGTGCCAATTTCCCGGAATGAATCGATGATGCCCATCACCGTTCCCAGGAGGCCCACGAACGGGCAGATATTTCCGGTCGTCGCAAGAAACGGAAGAAACGATTCCAACTTGGCGATTTGCCCCTGCGCAAGATGGGCCGCCGTCCGCTCCATCACATGTCGATCATACGCGACGGAACCGTTTTCATTCCTCTCGGTGGGGAGGTAGCCGATCCGTTGAATCACGGCATGAAAGATCTTTGCGCAGGGACTCCCTATCGTCTGTTGCGCATGCCGAGTCACGTCCTCCACATCTCTGGCCCGCAGCAACAAGGTCATGAAATGACGATCCTTTGCATCAGCGGTGCGAAACACGGCCAACTTGTAGAAGATGATGGCCCAGGACGCAACGGAAAAGCAGACCAAGAGCACGAGGACCACCTTGGATACGATCCCGAGCGACAGAATAACTCCCAGTGGTCCGGTTTGAAACATACGAGTCTCTACTCTCCCTCCTCAGCGCTCACGATTTCTTGGCAAAGTGGATTGTACCAAACTCTGAAGAAAATGGCGGGGCCGACGGGATTTGAACCCGCGACCTCCAGATTGACAATCTGGCGTCCTAACCAGGCTGAACGACGGCCCCGCAAAGTCTATCGATGGCAGAACAACAGCACGACAAGACGAAATCGGTGGTCGCCGATCAATTCCTGCGCAAGGAACAGATCCTCCGCCCAGCAAGCACACATCCTCGCTCTGCGTACCACCACTCCTACATGGTAGGCGGAACAGGGATTGAACCTGTGACCTCTGCCTTGTAAGGGCAGCGCTCTCCCAACTGAGCTATCCGCCCGATTTTCCTGGCAACCGATGCGGAGGGTATCAAGTCCATGATTCCTTGTCAACGGGTTCACCTACCGTTCATTCAACCTCACACCATGCTGATTCTTAGCTATTTGCGCTTCGTAGAAGTTTCCACACCTGGCCGTCGTCGACCGCGCTGTCGCGGAAAGTATCGGCGATGGACGTGCCGTAACCGGCTACCTTCCACATGCGTATAGATTTGAGTCGTCGCGATGTCTGCATGCCCCAACAGGGATTGCACGACTCGCAAATCGGCTCCCCCCTCCAGCAAATGCGTGGCAAAAGAATGCCGCAGCATGTGCGGAGAAATCGATTTGGAAATACCAGCGCGTCGGGCTCGCTGCAGAAGCAGCTTCCAAAATGCCTGCCTCGTCAGTCCTCGCCCTCGTCGGCTGATGAACAAGACACGGGACGATCGCCCTTTGAGTAGAACGGGTCTCACATGTTCCACGTAATCAACCAGCATCTTGACCGCAGTCTGTCCAATCGGAACGACTCGCTCCTTGGCACCTTTTCCTACGACTCGCACACAGCCCAGATTCACATCGATCTGCGACAGACTGAGCCCAACAAGCTCTGACACACGAAGACCCGCCGCATACAGCAATTCCAGCATCACGCGGTCGCGTTGATCCTCGGCACGACCACGAGCCGGCAGCTCCAGCAGCGCCGTTATTTCCTGGTGTGTCAGCGTCTTCGGTAATCGAACCGGCCGATGCGCCGCCGTCATATCACGGAGAGGGCTGGTCTCCACGAAGTGTTCCCGAACCAGAAAGCGATACCACCCTCGCATCGCGGAGAGGAGGCGAGCAATCGATGAAGCCGCGAGGGCCTCGTGTTTGAGGGTTGCGAGAAAGGACCGGATCGTATGCGGTGGAACGGAGTCTCCGATACTGAGTCGATGCGGCAGCAAGTATCGCTGCAAACGTAAAAGATCTCGCCGGTAGGACTCCAGCGTATTAGTGGCCAATCCACCTTCAATCCGCAGCTCACGGAGATACCGTTCAAGCAGAGGATCCAGCAATGGTGCCGTTGGTTCAGCCATGGCGGTCGATGGATGGACTATAGCCAACTCGTTTCATCAGTACAATGATGCCACCGTACTTCTCCTTGACAGGTCGCACCCTTTCCGATACTAGTCTGCCTACGGCCTACCGCCGATCGAACGTAATGCTCACCTACTCGTATAAACCCTCTTCCAGCTCTGCATGGCCGCCACTGATGGTCGCAATGACTCTTGTGCTGACGCTCGGCGTCGGCCTCATGTCGACTCAACCGGGCGGAGCAGAGGCGGCAGATCCCGTCAAGATCCTTCCGCCAAACCCACCGGTCTTGAACCAGGCCAAGCACTTGATCGAGAAAGGGGATCCGGAATCCGCAGCCACAGTCTTGCGTCGATTCTTGACCACCACTCCACCAGCTGAATACCTCGATGATACCTACCTACTGCTGGGCGCCGCGCTCTATGGAATGAAGGACTATGGAGAGGCGATCCGCTCTCTGAACCAACTTCAGACGGAGTTTCCCGAATCCGACCTCGTGGATCGAGGCAAGCTCATATTGGCCCGCATCCATGCCGCGATGGGCAATATCGACTTGGCATTGCCGTTGCTGACACAAGTACGGACAACGGCACTCGACGACGCCACAAAACGCGAGGCACAGCAGCTGACTGCCGAGGCATTCGCCCAAAAGAAAGACTATGTCCGAGCCATCCATACCTTACTGGAAGGCATGGCCGGCAGCACCGACACGCAGATGGCGGAGACCCGGGAGCAGATTCGTCAATTCATCACCGAAAAGCTGGACAAAAAAGGGCTGACCCGAGTGCGGGATGCCTATCTTCGTTCCTATCCCGGCGACCTTGCCTCCCTCCGACTGATCGACTACTACATTGTCCGAGGCGAAGACCACTTGGCGGAACGAGAGACCCGGCATTTTCTCGCTGCGTTTCCTGCGCACCCCTCCGTCCCGAAAGCCAGTGAATCACTGGAACTCATCAAGTCAAGGTTGAAAGCCAACCAATATTTTATCGCAGCCGTCCTTCCGTTATCAGGCCCCTTGTCCACCTTCGCCAATGACGTCCTAGAGGGCATTCAGTTGGCAGTGGAACGGTCCCATGAGCAGCCTGGCACCCCATCTGTTGGATTGATCGTGAAGGATCATGATGCCGATCGGCAAGGCTTTTTGGACGATCTCTCGACGCTACTTCATGACGACCGTCCACTCGTCGTCATTGGCCCAATGCTGTCAAAAAACCTTCCGGTCATGGCCGAAATGGCGCAAAAAACCAGGATCCCCTTGATTACACCGGCAGCGACGCTCCCCAATGTCCGTCGGTTGGGCAGTTACCTCTTCAGCACGTCGTTGACCTACGCCATGCAAGCGGAGCGCATCGCGACCTACGCCGCAAAACAGCAGGACTATCGACGATTCTGCATTCTCCACCCCGACACCGTCTATGGGCGAGAACTGGCCCGGCTCTTTGCGCAAGAGGTGCGCCGATTCGACGGCGAAATTATTGCGGTGGAAGCCTTTAAGGAAGGCGAAACGGATTTTGGTCCGCAGATCCAACGGCTCAAAGCCGAAGACCTGAAAAAGTATGGGCTGGCAGTTCCAGTTGAAATACCACGACAACCCGGTAAGCCCCTCAGTCGAAACGAAAAGCGCGTCCTCTACACGCCAGGGTTTGACGCGATCTTCATCCCAAGTCGCTCACACGAGATCGGCCTCCTCGCCGCACAGCTGGCGTTTCATGACATCAAAGCCCCGCTGCTGGGTGCCAATGGCTGGAACTCGCAAGACTTTGCCCGCACCGCCGATCGGACCGTCGACGGTGCAACATTCGTCGACGGCTTCTTCGTCGACAGCCCGAATCCCGCCGTGCAGGAGTTCGTGCAGCGGTACCATAAGCGCTTTCAGTCCACCCCCTCGCTCTTCACCGTGCAAGGATATGACGCCGCCAGAGTCGCCATTGAAGGCGTCCGCCACGGAGCAACCTCCGGCGAAGCGCTCCACGACTTCCTCATGACGCAGCGCAACCTACCGACACTCGCCGGACCAGCCAGTTTTGGACAGGATGGCACCCTGCACCGCCCACTCTTTCTTCTACAGGTGAAACAGGGTAAGTTTGTGCAATTAGATTAGCCAGGCTATTCGAACTGGGACGAGAACTAACCACACATGAATTCCCTCTCACAGATTCTTCACACGATCTCCTATATGGGGCTCCCCCTGTTATTCGCGATGGTCCTCCATGAATATGCGCATGGCTGGATGGCGGAGAAATGCGGGGATTCGACGGCAAAACATGAAGGACGGCTCACCATCAATCCACTGGCTCATATCGATCCATTCGGCACGGTCATCTTGCCGCTCATCTGTTTGATATTGCCCGGGAGCTTTCTGTTGGGCTGGGCCAAGCCGGTTCCGATTGACCCTCGAAATATGCACCAGCCTCGACGCGACATGGCACTTGTGGCAGCGGCCGGCCCTGGGATGAATCTGCTGCTCGCCGTTGCAAGTGCCGTGCTCTTAGCGCTGATCTTGACGTTCGAGCCGACCTTGTCTCCTCGCAACACCATCGAGGCTGAAGAGTCCTCAGGCCTTCTCGCGACCATGTTGTTTCGTCCAATCGCCGTCATGGCGCTCTATTCCGTGATGATCAACGTGTTTCTCGCGCTGTTCAACCTGCTTCCGATCCCCCCGCTCGACGGCGGTCGGATCCTGACGGCGCTGCTGCCGCCAAAACCAGCAATGACACTCGCGCGATTGGAACCCTATGGCATGCTCATCCTGGTGGGACTCATCGTATTCGACAAAGAACTAGGCATTATCCACATGATCACCGGAACCTTTGCCAAGGGACTGTCCGGAACAATCTTGTCAACCGCACTCGGTCTCCGTCCAGGAGTCGCAGAATGACCACACCTCGCAGACGAGTCCTCAGCGGCATGCAGCCCAGTGGCCTCATGCATCTCGGCAACTATCTTGGTGCCTTAGAAAACTGGAAGGCCTTGCAAGAACAGTATGACTGCTATTTCTTCGTCGCCGACTGGCACGCGTTGTCGACGAACTATGCCGACACAAGTCGCATTCGTACCTTTGTGCAGGAGATGCTGATCGATTGGCTGGCCGGCGGTATTGACCCGGAACGGTCTACAATCTTTATCCAGTCGCGGATTCCGGAACATGCGATCCTGCATCTCTTACTCTCGATGATGACGCCTGTCTCGTGGCTGGAACGCAACCCGACCTACAAGGAGAAACAGGAGGAGATCAAAGAGAAAGACCTCACGACCTACGGCTTTCTCGGGTACCCAGTCCTCCAGGCCGCCGATATCCTCTTGTACAAACCTGATTTTGTACCAGTGGGTAAAGATCAACTTCCCCATCTTGAGCTGACGAGGGAGCTCGCCCGGCGATTCAACGATATCTACAAAAAAGCGGTCTTTCCCGAGCCGAAGGAACACCTGACTAAGTTTCCCAAGGTGCTTGGCACCGATGGCCGCAAGATGAGTAAGAGTTACAACAATACGGTTAACCTCTCGGATACCGAACCGGTCGTTCGGCAGAAGCTCAAGACCATGGTCACCGACCCAGCCCGTGTGAGACGGACCGACCCTGGCAATCCCGACCTCTGTCCTGTCTACGAATTCCACAACATCTACTCTCCACAAGCGGTCAAAGACCAAGTCAACACAGACTGCCGATCCGCTGCCATCGGCTGTATCGACTGCAAAAAACTCGTGGCGGATAGGATCATAGACCAGCTGGCACCGATCTGGGACAAGCGCGCCAAGCTCACGCAAGAACCTTCGCGCGTTGACGAGATCGTGGAGTTCGGCAGCAAACGAGCGGCTGCGGTCGCCAGTGCAACACTGCGCGAAGTAAACGAGGCCATGAAGATCTGACCCGATTTCTCCCCTTGATGCGTCTCCTGCAAGATTTGCGAATCCGCTAGAAGAACCAGCTGGTCAGTGGAAGAATGCCTCGCAGGAGATCTATCAGCGAGGAGAGATCGCTATGAAACACCGGGCCGGCCAATTACGATTTGGAAGTATCCCTCTGCTCTTAGGACTGGTCTCGCTCTCTGGATGTGGCACCTGGTGGCACGGCGACCATCAGTCCGTCACCATCTTCACGACACCCCTCAATGCTCATGTCATGGTTGATGACCGCGTCCAACTGCTGACACCGGGAACCGTCTCTCTCAACCGGAAAGAGAACCACCAGGCGGTCATTACCAAAGACGGGTATGAACCAAAAACGATGGCCCTGACGCGAACCTGGTCTTGGTGGGTGATTGGCGATATCTTCGGCTGTGCCATCATCTTCTACCACGCCTGCATTTCAACCGACAAAGATAACGGTGGCTACTACACCTTCGACGACAAGGTCTACGTGACGTTGGAACAGAAGTCCGGCCCGACACCCTTCGACCAGTAATCAGCGCTAGAGAGTAGACAGCGCAAACACGCGGCACCGACACATCGTTAACTGTGGTCATTGAGGACGCACTCCGCCAGATCTTGTCACGCAGAACTGCCAAACAACCGCGTAACATCGTGAAGCTGACCACTGTTTCCGGTCGAGGCGTCCTCCCAGGCGTTGACCTGGACGATTCCGCATCCCTCCTCGCCCATATGGAATGTCCCTTGGCCGCATCGATTGCAAGAAACTGATAGCCAACCGGATAGCCGAACAGCTGACGCCGATGTGGGAAGCCCGCTCGTCGGAGCCTGGGTGTCTGACACCCTTCCCCGCGCTGCGCGTGGTGTCTGTCCCCGTCTGACGTCCGATAGCGCTGTTATGCGGCAAGTTGCTGGAGCAACAACAAGCCTTCATTCCATTCCCCAAGCGCGCTTTCTGAATTGATGTGGCCGGCTGGCCCAATATCTACAAAGCGACTCCCCCAAGCAGCCGCCGCAGATCTTGCAAACTCTACACTCCCATAGGAATCGTTGGTGCTTGCCACAACGATGCTCGAGAATGGAAGCGGCTTCAGTGGCAATGGTGAAAACCCGATGGCTTCTCTTGGGAAATTCGGTCCATCGGGGTTCGGTGGGGCGACCAACAATGCGCCTTGTATTCTGAGATGTGTATTCGCCGCCCAATGTGCGACGAGCAGGCAGGCCAGACTATGCGCAACCAGCACGACTTTGCCGCCAACGTGCGCAACTGTTTGCTCCAGAAGATCCAGCCACTCGCTGCAAACAGGATGATCCCAATCACGCTGCTGCACGCGCACAAACGAAGGGTTGGCTTGTTCCCACAGGCTTTGCCAATGTTCAGGACCGGAGTTGCCGATGCCGGGAAGAATGAGAACTGTTGAGTTCATGGCTTCCGTTTCACAAATTAGAAGTCAGAGCGCAATTTCAGCAGGGTGACCAGCCCGTTTCGGACCCCCTGCGTTTCCCCTTTCAGTCGCCGCCCGACTTGGTTGCCAATTTCTTCTTGTAACGCAATTGTTCTCTGACCGCTATTTCTTGGTGGCAGCTTCGCTGAGATCGCCTGTCACCGCGAAGGCGTGTGGACCGCTCCGCGCCACGTCGGCACGTAGCGCCCGAAAGACTTCAGAGCCCGCAAGACGCGGGAGGTCCGCCTCCAGTCGTGCTCGCAACTTGGCCTTCTGGCGGGCCGACTGAGATGCTAACGCCTCGGCGCCGCGCTTGGCGCGCTGGTTCATATACTGCTGAAGGCCAATCGGGCGGTAATAGTCGTGGTTCGCGCTCAGCACCCCTTGAGCCACAGACAGCCTGGATGCTCGCCAACGTGCCTGCGCCTCGACGACTACATGCCCTACGAGCAAGATGCGACACAGCTTGGCGTAAACCAAGACCTCCTTGTCCCCAGAGATAACTTCTGCGTCGGCTGAACTAAGGAGGTACCGGCTGAGGAACGGCGACACGTCTGGGCCAACGTTCGGTGGCACAACGTCGAGAGGTATTGCATGGACTTCGAATCGACCTGGATGCCGAACCTTGCCCAGCAAGAAGGCTCGCCATGTCTGAGCCGCTACGCCCGCCAATCGAGCTTGCTCCGGAGTAAGTCGGCCACGACCGTGCTCAAGGGATTCGACTAGCACCCTCCACATAACTGAGGACGCGAACTTGAGCCCCCACGTGCCATACGTGAAAGAGTCGCTCTCGTTTCGGTGAAGGGGAAGAAACAGTAGCTCTGCGAACTTGCCTTCCCACGGGGAGAAGACTTGTTCACAGTTCGAACAGAGGAAGGGCATCGTCGGAGCGTCCTGTCTGCGACGATTGGGCGTCGTCAGATCCCGCAGTCCGCGCGTTGGCGATGTCTCCAGTAGCCACTTCGACACAAATCGCGGAATGATATGACTGTCTCGAAGAGGGCGATCTTGTTGACACAGGCGACAGAAGTCCATGGCCTGACACGTATTTACACTCAACCATTAAGTGCGCCACAGGCCACCGGTGCAACATAGCACGGCAAGCTCAGCAACCTATTGGAAGAGGACTCTACCGAAAAGTTGGATGGTTATCAAACAACACTATCCGAGGCACCCCGAAGATAGGCTATGACTCCCGCAGGCTATCCGACGATCAGCCCATAGAATATCAGGCTAACCACGTTGAGTCAGAAGTGGTTGGCTGAGCTATCTGTCAGCTGCCCGCCTTGGTGTAGAACTTGGGCAATTCTCTGTATTTTTGGGAAAACCAGAGGGACCTGCCCCCTCAAACCCTCCTTTGATTCTCCGGTTACTCCCGGCTAACCCAATACATCGGTCGGCGCTTCAGGTTCATGACCGCAAGCACCCGCACTTTGTCTGCCTTGATGGAATAGAGAAGCGCGTAGGGAAATCGGAGCACGAGGCGGCGACGGATCGTCGCAGTGATCAGCGGAGCGGCTTCAGGGAACGTCACAATGGCTTGCGTACAACGCTCGACTTCATCAAGAAACGCGGCTCCGAGTCCCGGACTTTCCGACTCGTAGTACTGGGCGACTTCGTTCAACTCACGGCGGGCTAATCGATGATAGGAGACTCGCTCCATTCACTTCAGCTTGGCCCGCGCTTCGCGGAATACATCCTTCGCGGAATCGCCGGAGTCTGGGTGGGCATCCATCTCCACGTCTCTGCGCTGAGCCTCCTCAGCCCAAAGTCGGGCATTTTCCTCTTCGGAAAGATTTTCCAAACTCTCCAACAGCTTTCCCGCCAATCTGGCCCTCGACTTTGGGTCAAGCTTCAATGCCTCGGCTTCAAGTTCCTTGATACTCATGGGCGCATTCTACTCCAAACCGGAATTTTGAGCCAACCGGAAAAAGAAAGAAGGATGGCTTACCTGCGCCTGGCGATCACGTTGATCCACCTCCCCTTCCGTTCTTGATTACTTACCACACGCGACGACAGCACCTGCCAGTCCGCACGGTGAAGCGTCTTGGCCAGTTCGTCCTTCTTCCAGCGCGCGAAGTACCGGCCCGGCATCCAGCCCTTCGTCAACATACCGCTCTTCATTCCATATGTCAGCGTAGCGGCCAGCGTTGCCCCCGGCTTGGCGAGCAGGCGGAGCGCCCTCAACAGGCGAGTCGCTTCTGTTTTGGGAAGATGGATCAAGGAGACCGCAGCCCAGACGCCGTCGAAACTCGCGGCTCGGAACAGCAGCTCACGTATATCGGCGCGTACGAGGGGAAACGACGGAATCGCCTCGCGTGCAACACGGAGGAATGCCGCCGTCAGATCCATCCTCACGACTCGATATCCCTCGCGCCGCAATACCTGCGCGTCCTGCCCGCCGCCGCATCCAAGATCGACCACCACCGCTCCGCGCGAGAGACAGGCCATCCACTCCTTCTGCAAAGCGGAAGACCACTTGCGCCGAGCCGTCCATCGTTTGGGAAAAGTCGACGCGCCTTCTTCATAGACCTTGATGGTCGGCGCGACAATGTGACTTGTGGTATGGTGCTGAGGTTTGTGGAGGGTCATTCAGATGACGACACGCATAGGTCAGTACTGGTTGAGTGCTTCCGCTCTGCTCATTAGTTCACTCCTCACCACTTCAGTTTCGGCGGCGGCTGATCCGCCCTGCGACAAGTATCCGACCGCCAAACAATCACGATGTACCGAGATCTGGAAAGAACTCTACAAGGAAGACGGACCGACCATCGCCCAATTTGGACTCGATCAGCAAAAACGGCGCGATGAAGGGAAGATCAACGCGCAGCAACATCTCGCCGAGAATATGACCTTTATCAAACAATCCACCGACAAGCGAATCGAGCGCCTCAATGAGCGTATGACCAGAGAGTAGCTGTTACACGCGGACAAATTGATTCGATTCTTTTTCGGCACCAATCTCAGTATCAGGCCCGTGACCGGTCACAACTGTCGTAGCTTCATCAAGGGTGTAGAGTCGCTCACGAATCGACTTCTCGATGGTCTCAAAGTTGCCGCCCCATAAGTCGGTCCGACCGATGCTGCCCCGGAAGAGCGTGTCCCCGGCCAACAGAAGTTGGTCATTCGGCACATGAAAGCTCATCGAGCCAGGGGTATGGCCTGGTGTATGGAGCGCCACGATCAGCACCTGCCCCAGCATCACCTTTTCTTCATCCGTAAGCCAATGGTCAGGAGCCAGCGCCGGCACATATGAGACTCCAAAAACCCGACATTGAAGTTCGAGATTGTTCCACAGTTGGAGATCGTCCTGATGCAGACAAATCGTCGCACCGGTCGCCCTCTTGATCTCGCTGGACGCCAGAAAGTGATCGAGATGGGCATGCGTATGCAAGATATGGCTGACGGTGAGACCTAGTTGCTGCACTTCCTGGAGAATTCGCTCCGGTGCACCGCCGGGATCGATAATGACCGCTTGCTTCGTGACCGGATCACCGATGATCGAGCAGTTACAGCCGAGGGGTGGGACCGAGAAGGTCTTCCGGATCAAGGCAGTCATGATACGGGCATGCTACAGTCCAACAAGCTGGAAGCGCAAGCGAGCAGGCCATGGATCCACCATGGTTAGTGGGGCCAAGACACCGCCCTGTATTCCAATAGGACCAATTGGATCTGAGACGTGGGAAATTCGCCCTCAATGATCCGGTCGTACGGACCATAATCCTCCCGTTATAGGACTCAGAACAGTCTGCTCTCGTTCCATCACCGTCGACAACCGCGTGAAAAGCAAGGGCAACAACGACAGGATGCGTGCGACCGTGGCGTTCACCCGAACAGCATGTCGGTGAGTCGTTGGAACGGCCACATAATCTGATATCACATGGACAAGTTCATCAGAAGTGTAGATAATCCACCTAGTAAATTGGGAGGACGCTCGCGTGCGCAACGAAACGCTACTTGTTCGATGGTCATTACAGGTCGGGTCTCTCTTGGTCTTGGCAGCCGTTGGATGTACACCGGATGAAAGCCCATTCCGCGCCGAAAACGAAGTACTCAAGAGACAGGTCATCAAACAAGAGTCCCTCCTGAGCTCTTTACAGGATGGGAGCAAGGTCATGCAGCAGCAAATCGATCTGCTCAATCAAGAAATCCGGGACGCCAAGAGCACAACGGAAGCGGCGAAGGCGGAGGCCAAACACCAAGCTGAGCAACTGGAACTGCAGCTGGCTGAGACCAAGCGAATGATTGCCACTCAGATGACGGAATCCCTCAAAGTCGAGGAGAAAGGTGCCCAGTCCGATACACTCCCTCGGCCTATGCCGACCGTGGCCAAAGTCGTTGAAGACGCACTGGCACGTAACGGATACCACTTGAAGGTCAGCGTCAAGACCGATCAACGGGCCGTCTATGTGACGGAGCGCAAAATCTCCAATCCAGCCTCGCTCGAAGTGACAGGCTCACGAAATCAATACCTCATTTCTCTTCAAGCGCTTCCTGACAGCCTGACAAAGCTCGGCGTGAAGGCGGAATTCGAACGAGTCGCACAGGGGGGGCGCATCTTAACCGTGAGCCACGAAGAAACGAGCGAAATCGAACGCCGCCTCATCAACGAAATCAACAAGGCACTCGAAAGTCCAGCCAAGACATAAGCCTTCGACAAGCGCCAGGTCACAATCATCCGTTTTCTTGGTCAGACCCAAACCTCGTGCTAGCATTGCCCTCCGATGGCTCTGTCGACCAGCGTGCACGATCTCCGTACTCTCATTCGCTCCTCCCATCCTCTCGTCGTCATTGAAACGGTGGAGGAGGAGCGGGTCCTGGCACTCCTGCAATCGGTCACGGCGCAGGAGCGCATGCCACTTTTCGAGTGGTCCATCACGAGAGGGCTCACCCGCGCCGATGAGGGCGCAACCCTCAGTAAGATGACCGCAACCCCCTTGGCGGTCCTCCAGCACCTTCATGGGTTGACTGTGGAAGCGGTGTTTTGGCTCAAGGATCTCGGACCGCACCTGCAAGATCCCGCTGTCTGCCGACAGCTTCGAGAGGTGTCAGCTCTCTACAGCCGATCACGAGCCACCTGCGTGCTGACCGGTCAGCCGATCTCACTCCCAATGGACCTGGACAAAATCGCGGTGCGACTCGAGCTGAAACTGCCGGATCGAGACGAACTTCACTCCATGCTACGGGGCCTGCTCCAATCGCTGAGATCTCGAACGCCCGCTCGCCCACGCTCGACAACGCTTGTGCACAGTATGCTCACCTCGATCAGCGAGACCAAGGCAGCCGACAACGGCCCCACAACCCAGGCGTCCGATGCGATCCTCCGCGCCTTACAGGGGATGACGCTCCATCAAGCTCGTCAGGTCATGGCCCAATGCATCGTGGAACACGGCTCTCTCTCTCCCGGGGATGTTCAAACCATCCTGCAACGTAAGGTGCAGGCGATCAAGGACGGCGGCCTCTTGGAATACTATCCCGTGGAGGACAATCAGTTTGAGTTGGGAGGCTTCACCAATCTGAAGTCCTGGCTGGATCGCGCCCAAGTCGGGTTTACCGCCGAAGCCAAAGCGCTCAATCTCACCCCGCCTCGCGGCATTATGTTGGTGGGGGTGCCGGGTTGCGGTAAGTCGCTCGCCGCCAAGGCAATCGCACGGGAATGGAAACTTCCGCTTTTAAAACTCGATGCCGGCCGGTTATTCGACAAGTTCGTCGGCGAATCGGAAAAGAATTTCCGCAAGGCGATTGAGATGGCGGAATCCTTGTCCCCGATTGTCCTCTGGATCGATGAAATCGAGAAAGCGATGGTCGCAGGCGGAGGAAGCGGCGACGCCGATGCAGGGTTGAGTCGCCGACTCTTCGGCGCCTTTCTCACGTGGCTGCAGGAAAAAAAGCAGGACGTATTCGTCGTCGCCACAGCCAACAATCTGTCGTCATTGCCGCCCGAACTCCTGCGCAAAGGGCGATTCGATGAGATCTTTTTCGTCGATCTGCCAGACCATATCGAACGGGAATCCATTTGGAAGATTCACCTGAGCCTCCGGAAGCAGGACAGCAAGACGTTCGACCTGAGCAAGATCGTCAGCGCAAGCGACGGCTTCAGCGGCTCGGAAATCGAACAGGCGGTGGTCACGGCCCTCTATCGAGCGCTGCATCAAAAAACTCCGCTCACGACCGACCTGCTCATCGAAGAATTGACCCAGACGGTTCCGCTTTCAGTCACCCGGCGTGAAGACATCGATGCGCTTCGGCAGACAGCCCAAGGCCGATTTGTGAACGTGCGGTAACCACCGATGCCATTCGTCCTAATCATAGCTGTTCTTGCGATCACGACTCTCGTGGGCTGCACCCAGCCGCCTCAGACACTGAAGCGAGCAATCATTGCGCCCTCACTCTCAGCAAACAAGATGGAACCTCGTGATGTCCCGGCATTGCCACAGCCTGATCCCAGATCAGGCCCAGGGAGTCGCCCAACATCCTTCATGACATCGCGCCCCAGCCGATTAGCCATCGTCGAGTCTGCGGCACGGCTCGTCGGAGCGCGGGCAATTGCAAGCCAGGGCAAGCGGATCGCCTACGACTGTGCGGGGGTGACACGTGCCATCTTCCTGGAGCACGGGATCGATCTGTATCGTGGAGCCTTCAATGATCCAAAAGGGAACGGCGTTCGACTCATTCACAACCATGTGCGTCAACACGGCACTCTTCATCGAGGATCGAATGTCAGCCCAGGCGATCTCGTGTTTTTCGATAATACATGGGATTTCAACGGGGATGGGAAGTTGAACGACCCTCTGACTCATGTGGGAGTCGTCGAACGGCTGGAAGAAGATGGCACTGTGATCTTCATCAGCCGCGTCGCCAACGCCATCGAGCGCTACCGTATGAACCTAGACCAGCCGCATGTCCATAAAACCGCCCAAGGCCTGGTACTCAACGACTATATCCGGCGCAAACACCCAACCGATCCGGAGAACGCAGCCCGTCTGACCGGTGAACTATTTTCGTTCTACGGGAACCTTCTCAGCCCGCAGAAACATATGTCTTCGGAAGGAACGGGTGTTCAGAATCAGAACCAGCGGCAGGCTGCTATCTCCCTGTCCTCAGAATTACCCGAATAATGACGCTGACTTCTGGCACGCCACAGAGCCTACTCAGCTCGAATGATAGCGATGAATATCTGATCCCAACAAACCCATCGCCAGGCCCCCTGTTACGACTACAGAACAGACCGTTGATCTCCGATAAGAGCATATAACGTGATTGACTCTTCACACATGAAGGCCCCTGAGTCCCTATTTTCTCATTGACCTGTTAGGATTATTCATATGGCTCTCTCATCGAAACAGACACAGATTCGAGAAACCAACCCGCTCAGGAGAACCTTGGCGGATGTTCGGTACGGACTCTTAGGGTTGCATAAGGCCCTGATCGTCGCCGAACAGCTGACTTATGAGCGCATTTACGGTCGAGTGGACAGCACCGGCCAACTCTTACAGTTAGTGATGAACGACCCGTGGTTTACCTGGCTGCATCCGCTTTCCAACATGGTGGTCCGTATCGATGAATTGCTCGATGGGAGAGACCAACTGAAGGTCGACGATGTGGCGGTCCTGTTAACCGAGGTGCGGGCGCTCATTCGCCCCTCGGAACTCGGTGATGGATATGAGCGGAGTTATTATGAGGCGCTGCAGCGCGCCCCCGACGTCGTTCTGGCACACTGCGAAATGAAGAAGTTACTGACACTGCCCGCTCTGTAGAACGCATTATGTACTACCACGCCTGCTTGTGGTGCAGACCAACCGGCGAGTCCATGGGTTTCAAGAGAGTCGTGGCCATTGGTTCAGCGATGCGTTGGGGCCGAATGAAACCGTCAAACAACTGCAGGGTCGCGGCCATGTGATCGTTGTGATTACCTCTGAGCGAGCCCTGGCGTTTTCCGCGTTCACCGGAGATTTCTTTGCCGTGCGCTGGTCGGCACACGAACAGATGCAATCAATCGACCAGACCAACGACGTGACCGTGATTCGCACCACGACGCGCCAACTGGCTTTTCGCTCGCAAACAGGCGGGTGGACAGAATTAAGATAGGACCGATTCAGTTTCACCGATCAGGGTACGCACCTCGCCGCCACAGATATCCGGCAAAGACCGTCGCACCCAATACAGAGAATAGGAGCAGAACTAGACAGCCGACCGCCAACACGCCTGCCCAGGGAGCCGTATACGCATGATAGATGACCGACACCGGCTGGTCAGTCATCGGGCTGAAATGCGAAAGCCACCCAAGCCCCAAACCAAGCACTCCGATCATCACCCAGAACCGGGGGCCGACCAGGCCTGACCTATAGAGCCGCACACCAAGTCCCATCCCACCCAGGATAATGGTTGCCACGCCGATGAACCCCACCGACTGCTCGTCAATCGGCCAGTGAAAATCTCCTCGGAAGATGTGGTCGACCAGATGCAGCACGTTCAGAATGGCGATAAGACCGAGGAGCTGAAGAAGACGAGAGTTTGGCATGAACAGATCATAATATCAGAGACGATCTTCATCTAGTTCGATCACATCAACCCATGTCGCTACCGAAGGAAGGGCACCAACCGCCACGCCGCGCTTCGTCGCGACGTCTTGAAGTCGGCCTTGGAACCGCTGACGAGCCGCCTCATCTTTTGGGCCGGACGCAAGCAGCCCTTGCGACCATTGCGTAATCTCCTGATCGGTCGGCTTCCGACCATTCGCCTTTACCCAGGCGAGCAACTCCTCATCCGTCCCACCGGCTAAGACCCGTTGCTCAAACGCCTTTGCATCGATCCCAAGGAAATCGACCAGATATTGATCAAACCCAACCGTGATGTAGTTGTAATCTTGAATCTGCCCTTGGCTCCGCAGCCTGATCTTGTCGATAAATCGCCCGAGATGGGCAATGCCGCCCAGAAGAACTTTAGGACTGCGGGGAAAAATTTGCCGGTCCATCGCTCGTTTCTCCTAGTTGAAGATACAACACACAATACAAGCATGAAACCAGTCGCGTCTAGTAGGAATCAAAGGAAGAGAAATTGTGTGGTCAATGCGTTTAAGTTTCTCCCGGCACTACCGATAGAGGCACTAGCAGTGAGGTGAACATGCAGCTCCGATGTAGTCCACGAAAATATGTCCGGTACCCTGCCAGCGTCCAGACCGACAACGGAGCGGGTGAGGGAACTCTCTTTGATATCTCCCCAACGGGATGCCGCATGCAAAGCAACGCGACCCTGACTCCAGGAAGCTACCTCGCCCTGCACATCAAGGCTCCTGAAACAGACGCTCCGCTTGCCGTCGAACTCTCCATCGTGCGCTGGCACAAAGACAACCAATTCGGTATCGAGTTTCTTCGGTACGCACAGGGAGTCCGTGAGTACTTCACTGATCTGGTCGAAGGGGGAGAAGTCTCCGTCGTTTCCAACCAAGTCGATGAAACAGAACTGACCCTCAGCCCGGTCGCCGTCTAAACGTGGTCTTTCTGGATCTATCCCCTTTAGTCCCCTACACAGTCTTATTGAGCTTCAAGTCATAGCCACCCTTCACAATTGCTCCGAGCGACCCATCTGCCTTTTGCTCCGTGTACTCGATCTCAATCTTCCCGAAGCTCAACGACGCCTGATCCGTTGGAATGAGGTCCGATCCGACAGCCCCACCCTGCTGATAGGAAGACACGAGACAGTCGCTGAACGTGATTTTGTAGTACTCCTGCTGCCCCTCGCCTGCCTTTCTCGCCACGAGTGTCGCATTCTTCAACCGTTCACCAGTGGCACAGGCCTGGAAGAGTTTCGGTGAGGCCTTGCTGAGCTTCGTCGTAAAATGAAAATCTTGCGCCGAGAACTTACCCCCGCCCCCACCGCCGGCGAAATGCTCACCACCCGTTTGTGTGCCCCCAAACGACCATGAATCCAGCTGAATGTCTCCCTTGTGCTTCAAATCATTGCTCTCGCCCTCAATCCCAGCGATCTTCAGGAAATAATCAACAGCCGCCATGATAGCCCTCCTCTGGACGTTTGAATGTGGTAGGCGTGAGACAGGCTACGTTCCTGGAGGGAACGCTGTCAATGAGGTGAGGCACTGCACAGGATCTCAAATGAGGAGAAAAGACCGAGGGCCGTCGCAAAAGCGACGGCCCTCCAAAGTCACGCAACCAGTTATACCCCCATTGGTCCGCTCAAAGACATAGACGGCGCCACTGCTTGAAGCACCATCATTCGACTGGTCGCCATTGATGCCCGTGGCGCTGCTATCCTCACCCGCTGCTCCTACCACTAAAGTGTTGCCGCTAAGGGCTACCGCTCCCCCAAAAAGATCGCCTTCTCCTGTATTCGACGCTTTGAGATACGCCTCCTGCATCCATCCCCCGTCGGTCCTCCTAAAGACATAGACGGCGCCACTGTCAGGTGCATCATCGTTCAACTGGTCGCCATTGATACCCGTGGCGCTACTATCCTCAAAAAAAGCTCCCACCACCAAGGTGTCGCCGCTGAGCGCCATCGCATCTCCAAACTGATCGCCTCCTCCTGTATTCGACGCTTTGATATAGGCCTTCTGGCTCCACATTCCATCGGTCCGCTCAAAGACATAGACGGCGCCACTGCCCTCAGCACTGTTATTGGACTGGTCACCATTGATGCCCGTGGCGTTGCTGCTCTCAAGATAAGCCGCCACGGTTAAGGTGTCGCCACTGAGCGCCACCGCGGATCCAAACCGATCACCTTTTTCTGCATTCGACGCTTTGAGATAGGCCTTCTGGCTCCACATTCCATCGGTCCGCTCATAGACATAGACGGCGCCACTGTCATCAGCGCTGAGATCGGACGGGTGACTACTATCAATGCCTGTAGCCTCTCCAGAAGCCCCCACCACTAAGGTGTCGCCGCTGAGCGCGACCGCGCACCCAAAAGAATCGTCTCTTTCCGCATTCGACGCTTTAAGGTACGCCTCCTGGCTCCACCCCCCGTCGGTCTTCCTAAAGACATAAACAGCGCCACTGTCAACAAGACTGTCGCCATCGGCACCTTGAAGAGGTACCCCGACCACCAAGGTATCGCCGCTGAGCGCCACCGCGCGCCCAAAGTCATCGAAGAATCCCGTGTTCGACGCTTTCACGTAGGCTTCCAGCTCCGCCGCTGCGAACGAAGGAAGTCTGATCATTGAGGGTGTTGTCAATACATGCGTCATCTCCATACCTCCTGGTTAAAATATCCCGCAGACAACGTATGTGCCCACGAGTCTGGGGTGACGGTCAGATCGCACCCCGCAATGTCACCAGCGCAAGTGCACAGATAGTGCCAGTCCCAATGCGCGCGGACAACCGTACGACAAGATCGGTTTTGCTGTGTATTTTTCAGAGACGACCGGTCACGCTCCTCAAAGGAGACGGCCAGTGATTCCCGTGGGTGGATCACATCAGATTCAGTAGGTATCCGTTCAGATACAACTTGGACAGGAACTGAGGTAGCCTAATTTTCTATGAGGAAGAGTTATCAATGAAGTGACTTTCACATGGCTGCTCAAAACTGCTCTTCCGCAAGGTTGCAAAAAGCCTGACCCGTGGAACGGTGGAATGAGCACGGTGGGGTTGTCCACCGTGACAGGACCGAAGTCTGAACAATCTAGCTGTTTACTTTGAAGACTGCCGTGCCGACTTCCCGGCTTGCAGATACTTATTGATCCCCGTCGCCATGTTGCGCCCTTCGGCGATCGCCCAGACGATGAGGGAGGCGCCGCGTTTGGTGTCGCCGCCGGCGAAGACACCGTCGAGGTTGCTCATGAAGTTGTTGTCCACCGAGACTGCGCCGCGGGCGTCATACTTTACGCCCAGGTTGTCGAGCAGGCCGCTCTTGACGGGACCGGTGAATCCCATGGCCAGCAACACCAGATCAGCGTTTATCTCAAACTCGGTCCCAGGCATCGGCTCAAACTTGCCGTTTTCAAACTTAACCCGATTGGCATGGAGTTTTGTGACGTGGCCATCGTGGCCGGTAAATTTCGTGGTGGACACGCTCCATTGCCGGTCACAGCCTTCTTCATGGGCGTGGGACGTACGCAGTTGCATCGGCCAGAGCGGCCACGGTGTGGATGCAGCCCGCTGCGGTGGCGGTTCCGGCAGCAACTCAAATTGATGGGCTTCGACGCAGCCTTGGCGGTGCGCGGTGCCGAGACAGTCGGACCCCGTATCGCCGCCGCCGATGATGATCACCCGCTTGCCCTTTGCCGTGAGCGGTTCATTACTAAACTGAATGCCTGCAGTGCGTTTGTTCTGCTGTGTGAGGTATTCCATCGCGAGATGCACACCCTTCAGTTCACGTCCTGGGATCGGCAACTCGCGGGCCTGCTCGGCACCCATCGTGAGACCCACCGCATCGAACTGTTGGCGCAACTGTTCGCCGGTGATATCCTTGCCGACGGCGACGCTGGTTTGAAACTTCACCCCTTCGGCCTTCATCTGTTCCAACCGTCTGTCGATAACCCACTTCTCCATTTTGAAGTCGGGAATGCCGTAGCGAAGCAGGCCCCCGATCCGATCGGACTTTTCGAAGACCGTCACCTCATGGCCGGCCCGAGCCAGTTGCTGCGCAGCAGCCAACCCCGCCGGACCGGAACCGACAATCGCTACGGTCTTGCCGGTTTGCACAACCGGGAGGATCGGTGTCACGAAGCCTTCGTTGAAGCCACGGTCGACGATGTTCCATTCGAGGATGCGGATGGACACCGGATCTTCGTTGATACCCAGCACACAGGCCCCTTCGCAGGGCGCCGGGCAGAGCCGTCCCGTAAACTCGGGAAAGTTGTTCGTCGTGTGCAGCGCTTTCAGTGCATCGTTCCAACGTCCGCGATAGACAAGATCGTTCCATTCGGGAATCAAATTCACGACAGGACAACCGGTGTTCCCTTGGCAAAACGGCACACCGCAGTCCATGCAGCGCGCACCCTGGGTCTTCAGCTTGTCCTCGGAGATCGGTTCGTACATCTCCTTCCAATCGAGCACACGCAGTTCGATCGGTTTGCGCTTCGGGCCCTCACGGGCGTACTTTATAAAACCTTTTGGATCACCCATTTCTTACTCGTTGTTTGTCCTTCGTATCTCGTCGCTCGCACGCGCTTCACACTTCACAAGCGACGTTTCACGACCTGGCTCAATGCACCGCGCTCGCCTTCCGCTTCCGTTCTTCCATCACACGCTTGTAATCGACCGGCATGACCTTGACGAACTTCGGCAAGGTGGCCTCGAACGCATCGAGTACATGCTTGGCCTTACGACTCCCCGTATACATAAAATGCTTGGTGATCAACCCGTGGAGCAGTTGCTTGTCTTCCTTCGTCGTCACCGGCTCCAGTTCGACCATCCCGGTATTACAACGGCTCTGGAATGACCCGGCATCGTCCAGCACGAACGCCACTCCCCCGGACATGCCTGCCGCGAAGTTCCGGCCGGTCAGGCCGAGCACCACGACCACGCCGCCGGTCATGTACTCACACCCGTGATCGCCCGTCCCTTCGACGACGGTCTGCGCCCCGCTGTTGCGCACGGCAAACCGTTCACCCGCCATGCCGTAGAAATAGGCCTCGCCTTGTGTCGCCCCATAGAGCGACGTATTGCCGATCAAAATCGTCTCTTCCGGATTGTACAAAATGTTCTTGGGCGGGAAGACGATGATCTTGCCTCCAGACAATCCCTTGCCGATATAATCGTTGGACTCCCCTTCCAGCGTCAGCGTAATGCCTTTCGCGAGGAAGGCCCCGAACGATTGGCCGGCCGAGCCGGTGAATTTGATCGAGATCGTGTCTTCCGGCAATCCATCCGGCCCGTACATCTTCGCGATCTTGCTGGAGAGCACCGTGCCGGTCGTCCGGTTGATATTCCTGATTGGAAGATCGAGTGTGACCTTCTCACCCTTCTCAATGGCAACCTTGCAGAGCTGGACGAGTTGATTGTCGAGAATGTCGGCGAGACCATGGTCCTGCTTCTGTACACAATAGCGCGGCACATTCGCCGGCACATCCGGAGCCGTCAGGAGCGGTGTGAGGTCCAGCCCCTTGGCTTTCCAGTGGTCGACAGCGGTCGTGATCCTGAGCTTGTCGACGCAGCCAACCATTTCATTGATCGTCCGGAAACCGAGCTTCGCCATCAACTGCCGGGCTTCTTCGGCCACGAAGAACAGGTAATTGACGATATGCTCCGGCTTGCCGTTGAACTTCTTTCGCAATTCAGGATCTTGTGTTGCGATCCCGACCGGGCAGGTATTCAGATGGCACTTGCGCATCATGATGCAGCCTTCGACAATGAGGGGAGCGGTCGCGAACCCATATTCTTCCGCACCGAGCAGCGTAGCGATGACCACGTCGCGACCGGTCTTGATCTGACCATCCGTTTCAACACGGATGCGTCCACGAAGATCATTGAGGACCAGCGTCTGATGAGTTTCCGCCAGCCCCAGCTCCCAAGGAATTCCGGCATATTTGATCGACGACAATGGTGACGCACCCGTGCCGCCCGAATCGCCGCTGATGAGCACCTTGTCCGCATGGGCCTTGGCAACACCGGCTGCGACCGTGCCAACGCCGACCTCCGCCACCAGTTTCACGGAGACCCCGGCATCTGGATTGGAATTCTTGAGGTCGAAGATCAGCTGGGCTAAATCCTCGATCGAATAGATGTCGTGATGCGGCGGCGGCGAAATCAGTTGCACGCCCGGCGTGGCATACCGGAAGCGCGCGATGTTTTCGTCCACCTTGTGCCCCGGCAATTGACCGCCCTCTCCAGGCTTGGCTCCCTGTGCCATCTTGATCTGCAATTCCCGCGCGTTCACGAGATAATGCGCCGTGACTCCGAATCGGGCCGATGCCACCTGTTTGATATAGCTGTTCTTTGAATCGCCGTTCGGCAAGGGTTTGAACCGCTCGGGATCTTCGCCACCTTCCCCAGTGTTGCTCTTGCCGCCGAGCCGGTTCATCGCGATCGCCAGCGTTTCGTGCGCTTCTTTGCTGATCGAGCCGAAGGACATCGCGCCGGTGTTGAAGCGCTTCACGATGTCTTTGGCCGGCTCCACTTCCTCAATCGGAATCGGCTGGGGCGCAAACTTGAAATCAAGGAGGCCGCGCAGGTTCGATCGCCGCTTGCTCTCGTCGTTCACGATCTGCGCGAATTCGGCGTAGGTCTTCGGGTCGTTCGAACGACTGGCATGCTGCAGCTTATAGATCGTTTCAGGATTCCAGTTATGGTGCTCGCCCTGGATGCGATAGTGGATCTCGCCGCCGAAATCAAGTTGGCGGATCGCCGCCGGCTCATAGGCAGTGCGGTGTCGGCGTAGCGTTTCTTCACCAACCTCGCGAATGCCGACCCCTTCCACGCGCGACGGGGTCTCGGTAAAGTAGCGATCGATCAGTTCACGACTCAACCCGATCGCCTCGAAGATCTGCGCCCCGCAGTAGGACTGCACCGTAGAAATCCCCATTTTCGAGAAGATCTTGAGCAGGCCCTTATTGATGGCCTTGATGAATTTCCCTTCCGCCGTCTGCGCATCGAGTCCTTCCGGCAGATAGTGGTCGCGCTCCATGTCGACGAGCGACTCGAACACCAGATACGGATTGATGGTCCCGGCACCATAGCCGAGCAAACAGGCAAACTGATGCACATCGCGAGGCTCGCCCGTTTCGAGAATCAAGCCCACTTCAGTTCGCGTACACTCCCGAACCAGGTGATGATGGACGGCGGAGATACCGAGTAAACTCGGGATCGGGGCCCACTGTTCATCAACGCCACGATCACTCAAAATGAGAAACTTGTAGCCTTCCTTAATCGCCTGCGAGGCTTGCTGGCACAGCTCGTCGACCGCCTCGCCAAGCCCATCGGGCCCTTCGGCGACGCGGAACAACATACGGAGGGTCTTGCTCTTGAAGTGCGGATCGGAAATGCCTCTGATTTTTTGCAGATCGGCGTTCGTAAGAATCGGCTGCTGCACCTTGATACGGCGGCACGATTCGGGCGATTCATCCATCAAGTTCGGCTTCGGGCCGATGTTGGTCACGAGCGACATGACCAGCTGTTCGCGGATCGGATCGATGGGGGGATTCGTCACCTGCGCAAAGAGCTGTTTGAAATATTTGAACAGCAGCTGCGGCCGATCGGACAGCACCGCCAACGGGGTATCTGTGCCCATCGACGAGAGGGCTTCTTCGCCCGTCATGATCATCGGCGTGATGACCATTTTGAGTTCTTCGACCGTATAGCCGAAGGCTTGCTGCCGCTGGCGGATCGTCGGGTGGTCGGGCTGCGGGACATTCAGCGGCTCCGGCAACTCATCCAACGAGACACCGTACTGCATCACCCAACTGCGATAGGGTTTGCGGCCCACGATATCGGCCTTAATCTCTTCATCATCGATGATGCGGCCCTGCACCGTGTCGACGAGGAACATGCGGCCCGGTTGGAGCCGGCCCTTCATGCGGATCTCTTTTGCGTCAGCCGGCAAGACCCCGGCCTCGGATGCCAGGACCACGAGACCGTCAGTCGTCACTTGATAACGGCAGGGACGCAGCCCGTTCCGGTCCAACGTCGCACCGATCATCTTGCCGTCGGTAAAACAGACCGCTGCCGGCCCGTCCCACGGCTCCATCATCGCCGCGTGATACTGGTAAAAGCCCCGACGATCCAAATCCATTTGAGCATTCGCCACCCAGGGCTCTGGAATCAACATCATCATGGCATGGGCGAGCGAACGGCCCCCGAGCAGCAGAAATTCGAGGGTATTGTCGAGACAAGCCGAGTCACTTTGATCCTCCGAAACGATCGGGAACAGCTTCTCCATGTCCTTCCCGAATAGCTCGGAATGAAGACGTCCCTGGCGAGCCTTCATCCAATTGACGTTCCCCTTCAGCGTATTGATCTCTCCGTTGTGGCATACATACCGATAGGGATGGGCCCGCGGCCAGGTGGGAAAGGTATTCGTACTGAAGCGTGAGTGCACCAAGGCCAGCGCGCTGACCATCCGTTCATCGGTGAGGTCTGGGTAGTACGCCGCCATTTGATGCGGCAACAGCAACCCCTTATAGACGATGGTACTGGCCGACAGGCTAGAGACATAGAAGTGTTCCCGCCCTTGAATAGCCGACTCCGCCACGGCCTTTTCAATCCGCTTGCGAGTCACATACAATTTTCGCTCAAATTGGGCTTCATTGAAGGCATCTCGTGCGATGAAGATCTGCCGCATGAATGGCTCGGTCGTGCGCGCTTGCGCGCCGATCCGGTCGCTCTTGACCGGCACATCCCGCCAACCGAGCAAACGCAAGCCTTCTTCCACAAGAATCTCGGTGAACAGCTTCTCGCACAGTCGTCGAGCCTCTGCAGTAGGCGGGAGAAAAAGCTGGCCCACTCCGTACTCGCCAATATCCGGCAATGACACGCCGACATCCCCCGCGACCCGCTTCAGGAATGTGTGCGGGACTTGCAAAAGAATGCCTGCTCCGTCTCCCGTACAGGAATCAGCGCCTTGCGCTCCACGGTGGGTCAGATTCTCTAAGACTTGAAGCCCTTTACGGACAATGTCATGGGATTTCTTCCCTTTGATATTGACGACAAAACCGATCCCACAGGAGTCCTTCTCGTGCCGAGGATCATAGAGCCCTTGCTGGCGGGGAAACCCAGGAATATTCATGTACCTATCTCGTTAAAAGACTGAGAGTTTTTCCTATGTATGGAATGAAGTACGCGAGAAACCTGGGGTGGGTTGCCCCCTCTAGCGCTCAGGGTGAACGTCACCCCATTGTTACGATGGGACCTTACTGGATGGGTCATTCCTCTGTCAAGATTGCGGCAGTCTATACCTCTTTCATTTGCTTGACTTTATTTCCTCGGCTGCCATACCATCCGCGCATGGCACAAAGTCCAGCGATCGCAACCCTGCACAGTATGTCGGATGTGTGGGATGCTTACCGTGGTGAACTGGATGGAGTAGAAGATCGAGTCAGGGGAAACCTCGACTCTAGCGTGACCCTGGTCAATACGGTCGCCGCCCATATCTTGAGCGGTGGCGGCAAACGCATCAGACCCCTCCTGCTCCTCCTGTCGGCTCGCCTCTGCGGCTATCCCGGAGCCGAGCATCATCAGCTCGGCAGCATCGTGGAATTCATCCACACCGCAACCCTGTTACACGACGATGTTGTCGATGACGCCGATCTCCGACGAGGCAGAAGAGCCGCGCGTAAAGTGTGGGGGAACCAGATCAGCATTCTCGTCGGCGACTACCTCTATACGAAGGCCATGTGCAAAGTCGTTGAGTTCCAGAATCAAGGCATCAATGAAGTTCTGGCCGAGGCCTGCAATAAAATGGCGGAAGGGGAAGTCCTTCAGCTGTACTATAACGGCAATCCCTCAATGCCGGAACTGGAGTATATCAAGATCGTCGAGCATAAGACCGCCGGCCTCATTGCGGCAGCGTGCCGCATGGGTGCCATTCTGGCCGAGGCATCTGAAACCCAACAGGAGGCGCTGTTTCGCTTCGGACAATACCTCGGCATCGCCTTTCAAGTCGCCGACGATACCTTAGACTACATCGCAAACGGCGAGTCGCTCGGCAAAACGATCGGGCAAGATCTCCGGCAGGGAAAAGCAACGCTGCCGCTGCTGCATCTGTTGCAACAGTGCTCGGAGCAAGACCGCCAAATGATCAAAGACCGAATGGAGACCCGGACGCTCAGCACGTCCGATCTTGAGCGCATCCTGTTCCTCATGGCCGATTTCGGTTCAATCACCTATGCGATGGATCGCGCGAGCGCCTATATCGCCGCCGCCAAACATGAGCTTGAACGCTTTGACGATAGTACCGCACGCCGTGCGCTGTCAGTCGCCGCTGATTACATGATTACCCGCGACCGATAGTCGTCTTCCCACCAGCTGGAAGAACGCTGGACCGTGAAAGCGGCACAGCGTAGGACGAAAGGACCCACTCTCTCCTGTAACCATCAAACCGTCGTCGCGCTGTCACGACATTAACCAAGGGGTTGTTCATGTCACAGATTTTCCCATTCCAGGGCATGCTATACGATCAAACGCTCGTGGGTACCATCAAGGATGTGGTCGCCCCGCCGTACGACATTATCGACACGAATGGGCAGAAGCGACTTCACGATCGCCATCCCCACAACATTATCCGAATGGAATTAGGGCTCGACCAGACCGGGGACAGCCCCGCCCAGAACCGATACACCCGCGCAGCGGCAACACTACAGACCTGGCTCAACGAGGGGATCCTGAAGCGCGACGCGCGGCCGGCCGTCTACTATCACACGATTGAATACACCCCTCTTTATTCAGCTCCCGATGCTCCGAAGAAAGTGCTTCGTGGATTTCTGGCGCTGGCAAAGCTGGAGGCGCTCGACTCCGGACATATCTACCCCCATGAGAACACACGTGCCGCAGCAAAGACTGATCGCCTGAATCTGATCGAAGCCTGTCGTTCAAACTTCAGCCCGATCTGGTCCCTCTACTCTGATCCGCTCGGTGCCATCATCCAACTTCTGGACACCGCAACAAAGGGCACGCCGGCGCGCTACGACTTTCAAGACGATGCCGGATGTCGAGAATGCTTGTGGACCGTGACCGACGAGACGGTACTGAAACAGGTGACCGATGCGATGCACAGCAAGCCGTTATTCATCGCGGACGGTCACCATCGCTATGAAACGGCGTTGAACTATCAAAAGCTCCGGCGACAGCAGGCGGGCCCTCAAACAGGGCTGCAACCCTACGACTCGGTGCTCATGCTGCTTACCCCGCTTGAGGATCCAGGATTGACAGTCTTACCGACGCACCGCGTTGCGACCACCCCCTTGCCGTCTTCCGACCAGATCAAGACGGTACTGGGCGACATGTTTGAGCTTCGAGATTTCCCCTTTAACGCATCGACTCAAGATCACACACGCTCACAATTCCTGGCTAGCTTGCGGACTGAGGGAAAGAATGCCCCGGTGTTTGGGCTGACGCGTCAAGGCGACAACCGCTACGTCACCCTCACCCTGAAGCCGGCCCATCGACCTTCCATTCAGGCCTCACCTCGAGCCAAACTCGACGTCTCCCTGCTGCAGCAACTGATCGTGACCAAGCTCTGTCCAACGCAGCAGGAACAAGAAGCCATTCTGTACACCAAAGATGACCATGAAGCCCTGGACTGGGTGGCTAACGGAACAGGGACCGGCGCATTCCTGCTCAACGCCACGAAGGTCAGTGAAGTGCAAGCGGTCGCAGCTGCGGGGGAGCGGATGCCGCACAAATCGACGTACTTTTACCCGAAGCCGTTGACGGGGCTCGTCATCAACGTCATGAACGGGTAGGTGGAGATGTCTCACGCATCGCCGCTCGTCAATGGCATAACGGCTTCCTGGCCGATTCGGCCCTAGCGGGCGACCGAAGACAGAGGATTATTCCGATGAACGCCAAAATTCTTATTGTCGACGATGACCCCGACATCGTCATGATGCTTGAGGACCGGCTCCATGCTTCCGGATACGAGACCGTCGCAGCCACCGAGGGACAACAGGCGCTTGACCATATCGTTCACGAGTCTCCCCAGCTGATCCTCCTGGACCTTACCTTGCCCAAAGTATCGGGACTTGATGTCCTCAAGCGTCTGTCCCAAATCAAACCGTCTGAAAATATTCCCGTCATCGTCATGACCGCGCATGGTTCTGTTGAAGCCGCAGTGGAGGCCATGAAGGAAGGGGCGTACGACTTTCTGACCAAACCCCTCGATAAAGACCATCTGTTGATCGTGATTCGCAAAGCCTTGGAGCGAGATGCGCTGCGACGCCAGGTCGCCTATCTCCGATCTGAAGTCGACGGCCGTTACGCCTCCATCGTCGGCAACAGCCAGTCCGTCAAGTCTGTCGTAGAAGCGGCACAACGGGCCGCCAAATCCGATGCGAGCGTATTGCTCCTCGGCGAAAGCGGGACCGGCAAGGAACTCTTCGCTCGCTCGATCCATCAGTGGAGCCATCGGGGTGCCATGCCGCTCATCGTCATCAACTGCGTTGCCTTGACGGAGACGTTACTGGAGAATGAACTATTCGGACACGAGCGAGGAGCGTTCACCGGGGCCGACCGACAGCAGAAGGGCAAACTGGAAATGGCTGACGGGGGTACCGTCTTCCTGGACGAGATCGGAGACATGCCCCTTCCGTTGCAAGCGAAGTTGTTACGTGTCCTGCAAGACCGTGAGTTTCAGCGTGTTGGCGGCTCCAAGACCGTCTCAGTCAACATTCGTATCATTGCGGCCACGAACAAGGACCTTCGGCAGGCCGTGCGAGCAGGCCAGTTCCGCGAAGATCTCTATTTTCGACTCAACGTCGTGACCCTGACCCTGCCGCCGCTTCGCGAACGATCAGGGGATGTCCCAGCCCTGGCCCAGTTCTTTTTGGATCGACATACAAGAGACGCAAAACGACCAGGCATGACGCTAAGTATGGCGGCAATCGAGGCATTGACCCGCTATCTGTGGCCGGGAAATATTCGGGAACTGGACAATGTGATCGCGCGCGCCGTCGTCTTGAGCCCGAAAGACACCATTGACCCGGAGATGTTGGCGCTCCTGGCAGATGACACTAGCCCCTGTCCAGACGAAGACGCTTTTCTCCCATATCTGAACCTGCCTTACCATGAATCGATGGAACACCACAGCCGCTACATCATCGCGCGCGCGATGGAACTGGCTGAAGGCAATCAGACAAAAGCCGCCGACTCGCTCAAGCTCCAGCGAACCTATCTGGCGCGGTTACTCAAACAGCAAAAATAGGCGAGACGAGGTGACGGTCGACGGAGGGTTCCGACCGGG
This sequence comes from Nitrospira sp., assembly GCA_005116965.1. Taxonomy (GTDB): domain Bacteria; phylum Nitrospirota; class Nitrospiria; order Nitrospirales; family Nitrospiraceae; genus Nitrospira_D. The sequence continues at coordinate 262,122 of SWDG01000023.1, forward strand.
GCAAGGCGGTCTAGGTGAGCGGCACGCGCGCTTCGGCAGGCTGACGAGCTTCCAAACGAATCTGTCCCGCTCGGACATCCCGCTCCGCCTGCGCATAGCGCTCGGTCGTGCCGATGTCCGACCAATAGCCCTGCAGATCATACCCGAGCACCGACTCTCCTTGCTCGATGGCCCTCACATAGGGATCGATGATCGAGGAGGCCACTCCTTTCGGCACCTGCCGGAGCAACCGAGGGTGCAAGATGTGAATCCCGGCGAACATGCGCGACATCGTGGGAACGGAGTCCGCAAGCCCTTTTCCAGTGATACGTAGAATCTGCCCCTCCTCTCCAACTTCAACCAGCCCCCACCGGGCAGCATCCGAATCTTCCCGGAGCACTAAGGTTGCCGCCGCGTTGCTGCTGCGGTGAAAATCACAGAGCGCCTCAAGATCTAACTCTACTAGCGTATCCCCGTTGAGAATCAACACGGGCTCTCCTGAAAAATGAGGCTCCGCCTGTTTGATTCCCCCGCCGGTGCCCAGAATGACCGGCTCATGCGAATAGATGATCCGCATCCCAAACTTCGAACCCGTGCCCAAGGCCTGTTCGATCATCGGCCCCAGATGATGCAGGTTAATGACGACTTGATGGAACCCATGTCTCTTCAGCAGCAGGAGGTTCCAGACGATGAGTGGCACCCCACCGACCGGCAGCAACGGTTTAGGAATAGTGTACGTCAGCGGTCTCAGGCGAGTGCCAAGACCAGCCGCAAGAATCATGGCCTTCACACAATCAGTCCTCTACTGCAATTCAGGCACATACGGTGTGAGGTGCCTTCGGAGTGTATCCAGCTCCGGATATTTTTCAAGATTGCGCCTGACGTAGCTCAAGACGCGAGGGATATCAGCTAAGAATTTCGAGTTGCCTTTGACCCGATCAATGTAGACAAACCGGCCGGCCGCCTTCAGATTGCGCTGAATACTCGTCAGATCAAACAGCCGTCGAAACGCGGCACGATTGGTCCAGACGAAGCGCTGTTCAGCCAGCTGATCGAGGTAGTACCCCACCAAATCGTCAACAAGGGCTTCATCGAGTCGAATGTAGGCATCCCGTAAGAGTGAGGCCAGATCGTAGGTTGCCGGTCCCATCAACGCATCCTGGAAGTCGATCACGCCGAGCCGCAACCCATCAACCATCAAATTGCGAGAGTGATAATCACGATGCGTAAAGACGCGCGGTTGCCCGGCGAGGAGTTCCGCGATTCCTTCGAACTCCCGTCTGATTGCCGTGGCGTCCTTCTCAGGCAACGGGCTGCCGCGACGCGCCACAATTCCATACTCAAGGAAATGATCGAACTCCCACATCAGCAAGGGCACATCGAAACTGCGGTGAAACGCCAGGCACCCAGGATCAGCCGGTGTCGTGGCGTTGACCTGCATCTGCACCAGGATATTGATGGCCTGTTTGTACCGTGACTCCACGCTCGGCGCATCCGCCTGACTGACGGCCTCCGCCAAGGTCACATCTCCGAAATCTTCCAGATAGAGCAGCCCTGCGGATTGATCATAGTAGTGGAGTACAGGCACCGGCACCTTTGCTTTAGCCAGATGCGACATGATGTTGATGAACGGCAGTTCAGCGATCTGATGAATACCCCCACTGACCGCCTCTTCAGACTGTTTGAAACCTTCAGGCTCAGCCAACTGCATCACGATCACAGCATGTGGTGGCCCGCCGGAAACGGTGGCTCGATAGTAGCGCCGATTGGAGGCATCGCCAGCCAATGGCGACAGCGCCTTTAAGACGAGGCCGGGAGAAAGACGAGTCTCAACCGCCTGCGCGATGAGAGTTTGATCGGGAGGAGACAGGGGAATGAGGGGAGGAAGAGAATTCACAGTAGACATACGAGTCGTATTATAACCACGAGGTCTCCGCTTGTCACGAAGACCACCGGAAAACACCTGAGAAGATCGACTGCGCGCACAGAGAACCGGCAAGGAGTTTCCCGCTCAAGATCACAAGCATTTATTCTGGGCTGCCACCCACCCCGGAGCCTCTGCGTCCTAATCACGCCGTTTCTCGCCGTTGCCCGTGGCGATGCCCACACAGGTCTAGATCTTGACGCGTGAAATACTACGGAAGGATGACGCCACTCTTGGGCACGAGTTCTTCATCCTTACACACAAGAGGAGCAGTCCCAGCCATCCCCTTGCACAAATGGGCCAGCGCACCCTGTGCCCGCAAACGGGCGTCCTTGTGATACCCGGACTCGCCAGCCTCAACCGCTTCCTCCAGTTTGACGATGGCTTCTTTGGGCGCCCCGGTCTGCCGTGCCTGATCCAATGCCGCCTTGAGTTTCACCGTAGCCTTCCGATGCTGCCGGTAATCAGCGCCCCAGAACCTACCCGTCCACTCCGGCTGCTCATAGGCAGTCGATCGTTTCCCGTTGCCGGGATACGGACTCAAGTCCTTGACGGCCTCCGTGGTCAGGGTAATGACCTCGTCGTCTGCCGCGCAGACCGGCACGAAACTTCCCAACAGCATGACGACCAATGGGATAGCCCATAAACATGATCTCATGATCTCCTCCGCCACATCATGATGTGCCAAGGCAGCACGATACTGGATAACGTTGTAGACCGAGGAAGCGAGGTCGGGGGCAAGAGGATTGATGGCTTCATCCAGATTCGTACCGCCCTCTCACCCGACCGTTAGAACTCCTCGAATTCGGCCTCCTTGGCCCGATAATTCTTGCCGGTGCCCGTCGTGACAGCTGCCAGGTTCCTGATCTCGTCTGACGCCGTATGCCTAGCTTCCCTTACCGGTCTCTTCGCCGCCGCTTTGGAACCATTGCTATGAGTGGTCGACTTAATCGCCGAGTGCGAGACCGGCTGGCTGTTGAGCTGCTTGATCTTGAAAGCCTCCATCTGCTGCATCAGTTCCTTGGCCTGCTCCTTCATCGACTGCGCCGCCGGATGGCGCCCGTGAAGGCAAATCCCATCATGAGTTTCGTCACGGTCTTTTGATTGCCAAACCACGTCACCATGCTCCCTCCATAATTTGAGTCGACCACTCAAACCGATACCGTCGCTCGGCACAACAGCGTAGCGCCGTCAGATGAGACACCGGGGAATCCCGCCCCTCAATCTATGTCCACACCCACACACTCAACAGCAAAATAAAAGACGCCGTCCCGATGCCTTCTCACGAAAGCCAGGACTGCGCCTTCCACTCGCAGGTCTTGCTCCTGCTCGTTCAGGTGGTTTGAGCCGGCCGCTTAAACCGATAGGGATTGCCTTGCCTGATATTCAATCGGCAGAACATGGGATAACTTAAGTGAGGGAAACCCATGCACGCGACAAACCACGGAATGGTGTCGGAGATAACGCTAGCCCGTATGCCTCATGACGGTTTGTGCCCGTTGGATAAGCTCAAGGTCCCGAGCGCCGGCTAGTGGCCCACCTACAGCGATTGACGGATGAACCTGAAAGCAGCCGTGAGTCTCGCAGACGCTCAATTTCCCTAGCCTGCGAGGCTTCTCATCTCCAGCTCTCTCATCCTCGCTCAGGCTGACGGTGTCTATGACGTCTTATGCGGAGAGAAGCGTACCGGCTTTGCGCGCGCGACAGTAGCCTGCATGATTCGGCTGAGTCCTACCGCACCTAGTGTGGCTCCGACCGTATCGGCCAGCCAATCGAGCCAATTCGAATCTCGAAATGGAACGAACGCCTGGTGAACCTCATCGCTTACCCCATACAAGGAGGCCAGAAGGATGGCTGCCGGAATCGCTTGTTGTCTCCACACATCATGCCCACCTCGACAAAGAGCCCGGTAGCACAGCGCACCGAATACCGCATACTCGACGGCATGCAAGACTTTATCACTGAAATGCGTAACGAACGGCACATGCTCTTCCGGATGAGCCTGCGCGGATAAATAAAAAATAATCCCAGCGTATCCGCACACCGGCCCCCAATACCGAAGAAAGGTCACCATCTCAACTCCTCATGCGAGATTCCATCACAAATCCGTCTGCGGATTGCATGCTCATACCCCCTATGACATACTCGCCAAGATGAAAGGGAATCGGCATCAATGAAGCATGTCCACGTATGTTTTCTGTGGCATATGCACCAGCCCTATTACACCGATCCGGTGGCCGGATCGGCCAGCATGCCATGGGTGCGCCTGCATGCGACCAAGGCCTATTACGATATGGCCTATCTGTTGGAGAAATTCCCCGGTGTCAGCGCTACGTTCAATTTTACGCCGTCCCTCCTCTTGCAGTTACAAGAGATCGGCAGCGGAAAAATCCTCGATCTGTTTCTCGAATATGCCCAACGCCCAGCGGCCAACCTCACCCTTGAAGAAAAAGCCTTTCTGGTCCGTCATTTCTTTTCAGCTAACTGGGCAACGATGGTGCGCCCCTATCCACGATACCATGAGTTGCTGGTGAAACGCGGACTGGACGTCCCGGGGCATGATCTCCACCGCGTCGCCCGTCAATTCTCCACACAAGAGCTACTAGACCTTCAAGTCTGGCACAACCTCGCCTGGTTCGGATACGGCACCGTTCAACAATATCCTCGTCTGGCTGCGCTGCGCCAGAAAAATCGCAGCTTCACCGAGGAGGACAAGCAGGAAGTGTTGGAGTTGCAACGAATGGCCGTGCGAGAAATCGTCCCGCTATACCGACGACTCTTGGAGCGGGAGCAAGTCGAACTGACGACGACACCCTTCTATCATCCGATTCTTCCACTGGTGATCGACACCGATATCAACCGGCGGGCCAGGCCGGACCTTCCCTTGCCCGCTCGTTTTCATGCTCCGGAAGATGCCGCAGCCCAACTGCAGCAGGCCGTCGCATTTCATCAGTCCACTTTCGGCCAGGCTCCGACCGGCTTGTGGCCGTCCGAGGGATCGGTGTGTCCCGAGATGCTTCCTCTGATCCATCAGACCGGCCTTCGCTGGTTTGCCACAGACGAGGGCATCCTCGCACGCTCCCTGGGAATGTGCGGCCGCCCATGGCATCGGCAAGCCGCGCTCTATCAACCCTATCGCATCGGTGAACCTGAACATGCATTGACCGTACTGTTCCGTGACCGCGAGATCTCCGACGCATTCGGATTCGTCTACCACAAGACGACGCCCGAATCCGCCGCTGAGGATGTCCTGCGGCGTCTGCGGGGCATTGTCCACGATACACCGCAAGAGAAGATTATCATTCCCATCATCCTGGACGGTGAAAATCCGTGGGAACACTATCACGACGGCGGGGAGCAGTTCCTGTCTCTCCTGTACGAAGCCTTCACCAACCACGAACTGGATCACAACGGACAGGTCCTGGTCCAGGCCTCCAGCATGTCGGATGCGATGACTGCCGTGCAACCCACACAACAGCTGCCCTGCCTGCATTCAGGCTCCTGGATCAATTCTGACTACAAGATCTGGATCGGGCACTACGAAGACAATCGCGGGTGGGATCTCCTCGGTCATACCCGTACACAGCTGGTGAATCTCGCACAGAGTCTTCCGCCTGACCGTGCACACGCGGCATGGCAAGAACTCTACGCCGCCGAAGGGAGCGACTGGTTCTGGTGGTACGGCGATGATTTCGATACCGACTTTAAACCCGAATTCGACCGCCTCTTCCGCACCCATCTTCGGAATGTCTGGACGCATATGGGCATCCCGCCCCCCGATCAACTGAATACTCCGATCTGCACGAGGGCCATCGCCTCCGAATCCGATTCAGTCCAACAGCCGCTCGTCCTGCTGAATCCCACAATCGACGGCATCGTGACCGACTTTTTCGAATGGCGTGGCGCCGGAAACATCAACACCCAGCCCCCGCTTGGAGCCATGTGGAAAGCCGATGGACTCTTCACGGCGATCCAATTCGGTTGGACCTCACATCAGCTCGTGATGAGATTCGACCCAGACGACACGAGTACGACACGACAAGGCCTCGACGTTGATATTCGGTTGCAAGGGCCTCAATGTACTTTTCGGCTGACATTTGCTCTGACCTCGCCAGGCCCGGAGGCGTTTCTCTTGTCTCGCCAAACCCAGGCAGATGCCTGGGAAGAGATCGGCTCCTATCGGTCAATCAAGGCCCACGCCATTCTGGAGTTGGCCGTCCCTTGGAAAGAGCTGTGCCTGGAACAAGGACATACGATCCAGATGTCGATCATCGTGCGAGAACACGGCCTCGAAGTCGCTCGCTATCCTGGCCATCATCCGGCTGTCCTGACCGTACCTGGGCCGGAATTTGAGGCCGAACTGTGGAGAGTGTGATCATGGAGGAGAAGAGATGCCAGATCTAAGACGTGACCCCGTTGTGGGCCGCTGGGTGATTATTTCCACTGAGCGCAGGGGTCGTCCACACGACTTTATCAACCTCCAACCTGCCCGACCGATTTCGACGACCCTCTGTCCGTTTTGTCCGGGACAGGAACGGCTCACGCCGAAAGAAATCATGGCCTATCGGCCGCAACCGGGCGGACCCAATTCTCCCAATTGGACCGTACGCGTCGTCCCGAATAAATTTCCTGCGCTGCAAGTTGAAGGTGACATGGGTCGCGAGGGGATCGGGCTCTACGACCGCATGAACGGCGTGGGCGCCCATGAAGTCATCATCGAAACACCCACCCATGTCGAGGGCCTCGCCGATCTTCCGATCAAGAAGATCGAGGACGTGCTGTGGGCCTATCGAGACCGGATGATCGACCTTCGAAAAGACATTCGATTCCGCTATATTCTCATTTTCAAGAACCACGGCGCGTCCGCCGGCGCCACCCTGGAACACAGTCATTCTCAACTCATCGCCCTGCCGATCGTCCCGACCAACGTGCAGGAGGAGCTGGACGGATGCCGCACGCACTATCAGCAGAAAGAGCGTTGCATCTACTGCGATATCCTCCGGCAGGATCTCTCGGAAGGAGATCGCATCGTCGCCGAGAATCCGGAGTTCCTCTGCGTCACACCCTTCGCGCCACGATTTCCGTTCGAAATGTGGATCCTTCCCAAGCGTCATGCGGCGTATTTTGAGGAAAGCCAGAAATCGCAGTTCGAGTTTCTGGCCCCGATCCTTTCGGAGTCGTTGCGCCGTATGGACAAAGTGCTCGCTCGCCCCTCATACAACTTCATCCTCCACAGTTCTCCCCTTCATGAGAAAACCGGCGAGTACTACCATTGGCACCTGGAGATTATCCCCAAACTGACGCAAGTGGCCGGCTTCGAATGGGGCACCGGCTTCTACATCAATCCGGTGTCACCGGAAGAAGCCGCGACGTTCCTTCGCGAAGCAGGAGTCTAAGTGCCGGCCCGCTTTCGCATCGAAGATCCCACGCTTGCGGGAGCACTGCGCAAAATTGAGCAACTCGTTCGCCGCGCCGGTGGAAGAACATGGCTGGTCGGCGGCTCAGTCCGTGATCTCGTGCTCGGTCAACAGCCACGGGATTTGGACCTCGAAGTGACGGGTCTGCCGCCCGGCCAAGTCCATGCACTGCTGACTGAGCACTTCTCTGTGCAATTCGTTGGAAAAACATTCGCGGTCTTCAAGCTGCAAGGCCTGCCGATCGATGTGTCCATTCCCTCCCGCATGCGCACTGACGACACCTCCCTCCCCGGCGTGCTGAGACAAGCCGACCCCAACATGCCGATTGATGAGGCGTTGGCACGACGAGACTTCACCATCAACGCAATGGCCTGGGATCCCGACACCATGGAGCTTCGCGATCCCTTCAACGGTCGCGACGACCTCGATGCACGGATCTTGCGCCACGCGTCGAACCGATTCGCCGAAGATCCTCTACGCGTCTTGCGTGGCATGCAGCTGACCGCCCGTTTTGAGCTCACGGTCGCGCCGGAAACCGTGGCCCTGTGCCAGACACTTTCCCAGGAAGATCACCCAAGCGAGCGTCTGTGGGAAGAATGGAAGAAGCTGCTCCTGCAAGGACGCAAGCCATCGCTGGGATTGCAGTTCTTACGTCACTGCGGCTGGCTCCGTTTCTATCCGGAGCTCGCAGCCCTTGAAGGCTGTCCACAAGATCCCATCTGGCACCCAGAAGGCGACGTCTGGATCCACACACTCCACTGCCTAGACTGGTTCGCTATGGAGCGCACCGGTGATGAGCCGGATGACCTGGCCGTTGGGTTGGGTGTCCTCTGCCACGACTTCGGCAAACCAGCCACGACCAAAGAAGAATATGGACACGTCACCTCGCGAGGACATGAATCGGAAGGGGCAGGCCCGACACAACGTTTTCTTGAGCGATTGACCAACCAGCACAGCCTGATCGAGGAGGTGGTCCCACTGGTATGTTGCCATCTTCGTCCTCGTGCCCTGCATGACGCCAACGCTTCGGACAGCGCAGTCCGCCGATTGGCAAGGCACGTCAAGCGCATCGACCGATTGGTGCGTGTGGCGAGGGCTGATCACGCAGGACGCCCGCCGAAACAGTTTGATGGATTTCCCGCCGGTGAGTGGCTGTTGGCCAAAGCACGCCAGCTGGAAGTGGACCGTCAGACGCCTTCTCCCATTATCATGGGCCGTCACTTGTTGGAATTGGGAATCCAGCCGGGTCCTGACATGGGCCGACTGCTTGATGACTGTTATGAGGCTCAGCTTGATGGAGAGTTTGGAACACTCGAAGATGGCTTGATCTACGCGAAGAACAAACACTCCGCGCTGTGCTAGTCGACAGCCTTGGTCCTGGAATCTCGAATTCTCACACCTATTCCCCTGAATACCTCGTCCACCTCAAGATGCTTTTCCAAGGATGAGGACTCGCGAAACGCGCAGCCCATCATGCATGTTCGCGAGCGGGATGAGGCAGTTTAGTCGTACACAAACTATTCCGCTACAGTCATCTGCAGGGAAAATCATTCGAGTGTTCATGAAAAAGTTTTCTAACTCACTGATTCATCACTACTCTTGGTCTCATGTGGGAGGTAACCAGGAACGGCACTACCTTTGCTCCATACCTTCACAAGTGCCAAATGAACGGCACACATATCTTCTACTTTCTTAATAGGAGGTTCTTATAATGAAGAGCATGTTGATGGCAATCATGGCAGTGGCAGTGGCAGTGACGTTCAGCGCCCCGGCGTTCGCGGGGGATAGC
>SWDG01000023.1:271330-279906 GCA_005116965.1 Nitrospira sp.
TAGTGAGGCTGAGCTGGGGGGCTTTCTCCCGAAGAGGAGAAAGCCCCCCAGTGTTTTATTTCTCTGGAACAGAACCCCCCTATCCTCTTCCTCTCAGTCGTTGTCAGATATAACCCTCTTCCAAGGACTTACCCACGATGAAGAATGACCAATTCTGGCGATTCTGACCGCACCCTCTCATGTCTCAGAGTCTCATCCTGCTGATCACTACAGGCGATCAATTTTCATTCTTGTATATATCCACTGGCTTCTGCAAGAATCCCCCGCCGAGATGAGGGCAAGGCTTAGTCCTACCATGGACCACCGAACAGACTGCCGTGGCGGAGAAAATCTTATGGGCCTCACGAGATCAATGACTCGTCATTACCATGTATGGCAGATATGTACATTCCTGCTCATGACGACGGCCTGCGCTTCGTCCAACCCTGCTTCAAGCAATGGAACGGCCACGCTTTCGTGGGATGCCAGTGAGCGAGCGGACATTGCAGGACACAAGATCTATCTAGCAACAGCGCCAGGTGCGTATGGAGCGCCGATAGCAGCCGTTCCCATGAATGTCACGGACTACACCGTGACGGGTCTTGAATCCGGCACCACCTATTTCTTCACAGTCACCGCCTACAATACGGATGGCGCCGAAAGTTCGTTCTCAAACGAAGTGCGAAAGACCATCCCTTAACCACCTGCCCCCGGACCTCGAATCCAGACTTTCCAGCGTTCGTCTCTTGACCCCCTCTCACTGAGAACTGTATAACCACTGACGCTGGTACGTGCTGGGACCAAAGCGCTGAGTGCTGAGACGAGACTCCATCCATCACCATCGTCGTCAAGCGAGCCCTTTACCTCAGGACTTATACCTCGTCGGTACATAAGAGGGCGCCCGTAGCTCAATGGATAGAGCATCTGACTACGGATCAGAAGGTTACAGGTTCAAGTCCTGTCGGGCGCACCAAACCGCACTTCGTGTGGGCCGCGGGCTATTCAGGCGAAGCCTCTCCATGTTGATGCCTGCGGATAAACACCTCCAGTAGTCTTCATTCAATTCTGATCACTCGCTCGTGCCGGAAGCCTAGCCAACCGAGCCGTTCCCTTGTCACCGGATAGATAAACCCCGCTCCGCCAGTTCTGACCGAACAAGGGATAATACACTGCCCTACACGGTCGGGAATGAGCTTTCGTTCCCGGCTCAACTCCGTGTCGCTGCCCGGGCAAGTAGTTCCTTTTGCAAAGCTTCGATATCGGCCTTTGCGCCTAACGCGAGCTCCTCCACCTTGCGTTCACTCTCCGGCCCCGGGACATGGGAAAACTCATGGCAGTCTTCATACGCCTGTTCAGTCGTACCTGTGGCTTTGATGATCATACCGGCGATGACCCCGCCAACGATTGCCGTGGCAAGCGTCATCGCGATGCCCACAAGTTGAACCCCAACAACACCAGGCACCACGACAATCGCGATCAATCCACCCAATAGCCCCGGCATCCCATGCAGATTGTGCACGCCGCAGGTATCGACCAATTTGATCTTGGATTCCAGCATCGGCTGGATAAACACATACCCAATGACCGATACGGCACCGGCAAGCAATCCGATCCCAAATGCGCCAGTGGGACTCACGAGATTACAGGTCGAGCCGATTGAGACTCCACCCGCCAACGCGGCATTGGCCATATCCACCATTGAGGTTTTCCCATGATGAAAACGTGTGCTGAGGAAATAGGTGGCGAGCGTGGCCCCGCTCAGGGCAAGGATCGTATTCACGATAGTTTGAGGCATTTGCTCGAACGGCACAATCGCAGTCGCAAAGCTCGGCCAAAATAACCACAGGACCATGGACCCCAGCATCGCGAACCGGTCGGACGTCGGATCGGATTCAATCGGCTGGCTGCGCTGCTGCGCCGTCGTCAGCACCAGAGATGCGGCCAATCCGAAATAGGCCCCGAATGCATGGATGACAATCGATCCAGCCGAATCCTGAAACCCTTTGGTCAGCCCCGAACCATTGTCCAAGACCAAATATTCGTTCAACGCATAGAGTGGCACCAACAACAACGTGAGTAACGCGTACTGAAACACCCGCAAGCGTCCAAGCACCGCCCCCATCGCGATCAACGCCGTCGCCACCGAAAACTCAGCCAGCATCAGCGTCTCGACCGAATGGGCCTGGATCGAATGCCCCACCACTCCGTTCGCACGCAACAACATGTACAGAGGTATCCCCGTTGCGACGACGAGATAGGTGCCGGTCGTGGCACCGAACCCATACCGTCGGACGAAGACCATGAGAAAGCCGAACCCGACGACCAGCATGGCCAGGATGTGAATCGAGTAGTTATATTGCGCGACCAGGCGCGCTTCATTGACGGCACCAGCTGGCTCTTCGGCACCGACCCAACTCGTGAGGCACAAGAGAAACAGACTTGCTGCGCTGAGCATCGGCACCCAGAAGCGGTTCTGCATTGAGTCCTCCTTGGACAGTAGGAGTGAATGGGGGGATCTAGGGGTGGCAGTGTACTCCACTGGCAAGCGCTCTTGTCAAACCCCACCTAAGGCTTACTCACGGGACCAATAACCAAGATGCAGCGTCAATAAGTCAGTCGGAAACGGGAGAACAAGGAGGAAGTAAGCGATAAACCAAGCGAAGTGCCTACTTCTCAGGCAAGATCTGCGGCGCACACCCCAAACTCGCTATTCCCGCCACCGGCTCGGCATCCGCCCTGACCTGAGGGAAAGGATACCGGTTTACTGGTCTGAAATGAGCGACGAATTCCAAAGGTGGCATACGATGGCTATTCGTAACATTCTGCAGGTGGGGCACTCGCGGATTACTCAACTTTCAGGGGTGCATCAGTCCTTTCCCTCTGTTCAAACCGGGCCTCGATCTCGCTCCATTTTTTATAGCACGCTAGACAGCAGGGCTTCCCTGAGTATAATGACATGAATTCATGCCTATGATTGGACTTTTCGTACTACTCGTCGGTCTCCTGACACTCCTCTCTCATCCAACCTCGTCGTGGGCTGGGACGAAGTATGAGGAGGGCCTCAAGCAATTGGCGGACGGGGTGGCTGAAGGAGCCGCCAAGGCGAAAAAGCAGCGCCTAGCTTTTCTCGACTTCACCGATGGGAAAGGGGAATCGACTCCGATGGGGCAGTTCCTGGCCGAGGAACTCGGGACACAAATCATGGTGGCCGGTGAATTGACGGTGGTGGATCGCACCCTTGCCTACTCGACCCTGAAGAAGCTCCACATTGATCACATCGACTCGGCCCACGCGAAGACCGTACAGCAGGCAGCCAAAGCGATACGCGCCGACCTGTTTGTGGGTGGCGTGATCCTCGACACGCCCGATGGCCTACAGGTCACTGTACGGCTCATCACCCCATCAAATGCTCAGCCGATCCGCGCGATACGAGGGATGCTGCCCAAAGCCGGCCCCTTGAACGTGTTCTTTAAGAAAGAGGAAACTCCTCAACCGATCACGAGCATCAACAGTCCTAAAGAGGCCCCGACGCCGGTCGGTTTAGGGACCTACCGGAACGAGTACTACGAAATGGTGGTCCGAGCGATCGAACTGCAGGCCAACCGAGCCAAGGTGGATCTCACCATCGAAAACCTTTCCCGACGCGATCTGAAGCTCCTCTGTCGATTACAGGAGACACTCCTGAAGGACGAACAGGGAACGGCTTGGCATCAAGGCGTTGGGGACAATCGAGAAGGGCTGTGTACCCATGGCATCGAACTCTCCCCTCGCCGAAAGGAACGGGCCGTCCTGACGTTCACCGGCTCATCGGAGACAGCAGCCACACAATTCACACTTCATTTTAGCGAAACGTTACCTCGGCGAGACGCCTCCTTCGTCATCGATGGACTAAAAGTTGGCTCGCCGTCGGAATCTACGCTGACGACACCGTAAAGGATCGCACATGTCGAAGACGTTAAAACAAGTACTTACCATCGCGGGGTCGGATTCCGGCGGAGGCGCGGGTATCCAAGCCGATATCAAAGCCATGTCCGCCAATGGTGTGTTCGCCATGTCCGTCATCACGGCGATCACGGCCCAGAATACCGAAGAGGTAACGGATGTCTTCGAGTTGCCGCCGGCCATCATCGCCTCGCAACTCGACGCGGTCTTCGACGATTTCGACGTCGCTGCCGTGAAAACCGGAATGTTGTCGTCGACGGCCATCGTTGAAGTCGTCGTGAGAATGCTGACACCTCAGCACATGACCAACCTGGTCGTGGATCCAGTGATGATTTCCAAGAGCGGTCATGCTCTCTTGCGACCGGATGCGGTCGAAGCGGTCAAGACCACGCTGTTGCCGCTCGCATTGGTCGTGACCCCGAACGTCCATGAGGCGCAGCAGTTGTCGGGTATTGAGGTTGCCTCGTTGGCCGATGCGCGGCGAGCCGCCAAGGTCATTCATGGCTTCGGATGCAAGTATGTGCTGATCAAAGGCGGCCATCTCCTCGCTGAACGGGCGACGGATCTGCTCTACGACGGACGATTTTTTAATATCTTGAAGGGGGAGTTCATCGAGACCCGCCATACGCATGGCACCGGCTGTACGTTCGCCTCCGCGCTGGCGGCGCATCTGGCACGAGGGCAATCCGTCCTCGATGCGGCGCAGGCCGCCAAGTCATACGTCACCGAAGCGATCCGTCATGGGCTGGCAATCGGCCACGGACAAGGTCCCACGGATCATTTTTATTTCCTCGAGCGGTAACAGCACACCGATGTTTACGCGACCCTATCCACCCCTCTCGTTTTGCTTCACCGGCCTTGGCTGGCTGGTGCTGTCCTCGATTCTCGGCCTAGCGATTCTTGTCGGGCTAGTCCGTGGCACTCCGCTACCGTCATGGGTCCGGATGCTGCACGTCCATGCAGTCTTGGTCGGTGGTGTGGCCCAGATTATTCTCGGTGGATTTCTCCTGCTCATCTCTCCGTCGAGCTCGGGAAACCGAAAAGACGCGGACTCGCATCCCATTTCATTCTGGGCGATGAACAGCGGCTTAGTCGGGATGCTCATGGGGTTCTGGCTGCATCAAGACAATATCGTAGCCGTCGCCGGCTTGGTGGTCATGGCCGCCTGTTGCTCCGTCATCTATACCCTGTGGAACCGCGCACGTCGGATATGGACATCCTCTCTGAGCCAGGCCTGGTACTACGCCCTGGCTCTCTTAGGCCTTGTCGGCGGATCGGCCTGTGGGGAGGTCCTGGCGTTTGGGCTTATGCCGGAATCCGCTGGCTATGTGCGACTCGCGCACATTCACCTGGTGGTGCTCGGCTTTGTGGTACTGGCAATCATGGGCATGATGCACCATATCCTCCCGACAATCTGGAGCCGCCCTTTCGTGAGCTCTACGCTCGCACAGGCAGCGATAGTCTTGATGCCTCTCGGCGTGGCTGTCTTGATCGGCGGATTCTTGAACTCATCAGTCCCGGTTGAAATGGTCGCTGGCGCCATGCTCTTCACGGGCGGGATTCTCTGGATCGGCAATCTGCTCGGAACCTGGCGCGCCTCGACCCACACCGGCAGCGCCGCCTCGGACCATCTTTTGGTCAGTACCTTTTTTCTCCTGTTCACCATCATCCTCGGTGTGCTTGTCGGAGCGAATAGCCTATCGAATCCCCCACGGCTGCCGTACGGCACACTCCACCTCGTCGCCTATACACACATGACGTTCGTCGGCTTTATCGTGAATGCCATCATGGGCGCGTGCTCCTACTTCATTCCCATCGCCCTCGCAGCTGATCGCGTCCCCAATACTAAGAAGCGCGCGCCGTATCGTGATCAACTAAACACGATCATGAACCGCTGGAGCACCCTTCAAATTGCCGCACTCAGTCTAGGAACCATGGGGCTTGGCCTCTTGGCCGCACTCACGTGGAATGTGCCGCTGACCTCCATCTACATCCATATTGCAACCTGGACGAGCCTGGGCCTCCTCATGACCGGCTTGGTTCTCTTTTCAGTCAAGCTGACCTCGGTCGTCGCCAAGAAACCGGACACACTCCGGACAGCACAGACCTCCACCGACGAACTGAAACTCACGGCCTGAAAGTCCGGCCAAGTATCCCCCATTCCTGACCTCAGACACCGACTCTGATACAATCCCTCCCATGGAAGAACGGTTCTCATTTCTCGATCCTCAAGGTCATCGAGTCGCCGCCATCTTGACCATCCCCGACGGAGGAACAGACAAGATAGCCATCCTCTGTCACGGATTTCTTTCATCAAAAACCAGCTCGACGAACAATGCACTGACCCGCATGCTGATCGACCAAGGCATCGCCACCTTTCGCTTCGACTTCTTCGGCCAGGGGGAAAGTGAGGGTCCGTTCGAACGGATCACCGTCAGCTTGGCAGTGGAACAGGCACAAAGGACAGTCGATCTCATGCGAGAGCGTGGCTATCGACACATCGGCCTGATGGGATCAAGTTTCGGCGGTCTGGTTGCGACTCTGACTGCGTCTCAACGAACGGATTTGTCCTGTCTCGCCCTGAAATGTCCCGTCGTCGACTTCGCCGAGGAGCTACGGCTCGAATTCAGAAACGATGGAATGGCGCAATGGAAGGCAACCGACACGATTCCGAACATTATGGGCGGCCCCGACCGAATCACGCTTCACTATGCGTTTTATGAAGATGCACTCCGGCAGATCGCCTACGTCCCAGCGCGATCGATCACGGCTCCAACCGTCATTGTGCAAGGCGACAGTGACGAGCAGGTCCCGCTCCATCAAAGCCAACAGCTCTACGAGGCGCTACAGATCAAGAAACATCTTGAGCTGTTGCCCGGTGCCGACCATCAGTTCACAAAGGGGACGGACTTCACGAGGATGACTCACACCATTGCCGATTGGCTGATACAGCACCTCTCGACCACTCATCCCTGACGCGATGTCTCAGGGGTGCTGAATTTCTTGGAGCACAAACTGCTTCGGAAGCAGGACGGGCAGAATCACACCGATCGGATCGCCACGCTTGATCGTCGTGGGCTTGTGCAACTGTAACAGAAAGTTGGCGGTGAAGGCTTCGTAGTCGGGCAACCAGGCATACTGATTCGGCGTGCGCTTGTACTCCTGCGTCTTGATCCCCTCCCAAACGGTAAACGTCCGGTCCGGGTGATGATAGAAGTGGTTGGGCAGATCCTTCATCATCAAGCCGACATGTTTGGGGTAGTACAGTCGGACCCCGCAACAGAGCTTGGGATACCCGCTATTCAGAATCAAATCAACGTACATGCCAGAAAAGGTCTTGTAACCGAGCAGCCGCTCTTCCTGCGCGATCGGCGGCGATTGCCACTGAACCCCTGATGCGGTGCGGCGTAATTTGATATCGGCCGGACAACGAATAAGCCAGCCGTAGTTGCCCACGGTCCGGACCGGCCCACAGTCGTCTGGCAACACCTTGTATCCACCGGCAGCCAGCGTCCGTTGCTCATCCAGCGTCATCTGACTCAACATCGGCCGGTGAGGATGAAAATCCAACTTCAGCCGCTCCGGCGGAAAGGCAGTGGAGTATTCTCGCTCCCAATAGATGACAATCTTGTCAGCCCCCTCATCCGATGTGGAAGCGTCTACGGATTCTTTTTCCATGGACGATGACAATAATCGAATGAGCCAAGTTTGCACAAGGGGCTCATCGACAGAATTCCTGAGGGTTCGCTTGGACAGTCTCGTTGTCACAGAGCATACCCCCCCCTCAACTTTTTACCGATTCCTTCCGAAGAAGCTGTATCGCTCTGCGGGTGATGTGCTGCCTTCTGGACCAACTGGCAGAAACGGTGCTGCGTCTGTCTTGAGTCGCGGGATGGAGATTCCCGCCTGGCACTACTGAGACCACACTGAGAAGCCCAGGATCCACGTTTTGCGTATGGGTCTGCCAGCACACGTATCAGGAAAGGACGGAGCGTAAGGAGACGCGTGAACAATGCCGAAAATCGATGAACTCTTTCGCATGATGATCGACCATGGAGCCTCGGATCTCCATCTGGTTGCAGGACAAGTCCCGACCTTTCGCATCAACGGTGAATTGGAACGCCTGCCGGAGACTGCGGTGCTCGACAACCAAGGACTTCACGACCTGCTCTACGAGATCACTCCGAGTCCGAAGAAGGAAGTGTTCGAATCGACGGGTGATGTGGACTTCGGATATGAGATCCCCGGAATAGCCCGCTTCCGTTCCAATTTCTTCAACCACAAATACGGGATGGGAGCGGTGTTTCGGAAGATTCCCACCACTATCGTCTCGGCCGAGGCGCTGGGTCTTCCGCCTGTGCTCACACGCGCCGCGATGTTGCGGAAAGGGCTGGTGCTCGTCACAGGCCCCACCGGGAGCGGAAAGTCAACGACGTTAGCGGCGATGGTCGACTATGCGAATAGCCATCGGAAGGATCACATTCTGACCATCGAAGATCCCATCGAGTTCGTCCACCAAAGCAAGAACTGCATCGTCAACCACCGAGAGATCGGCTTACATACCATCACATTCGGTTCAGCTCTGCGCGGAGCCCTCCGGGAGGATCCGGATATCATTCTCGTTGGCGAGATGCGGGACCTCGAGACCATTGCAT
>SWDG01000023.1:280006-319849 GCA_005116965.1 Nitrospira sp.
AGACCATTGCATTGGCGGTGGAGGCAGCAGCGACTGGGCATCTGGTATTCGGGACGCTGCACACGGAGAACGCCGCCAAGACCGTCGACCGCATCATCGAAGTCTTTCCTGCTTCAGAGCAGTCACAGATTCGCAACACCCTGTCCACCGCGCTACGCGTCGTGGTCGCACAGAATCTTTTCAAGCGAATCGATCAGAAAGGACGGTGTGCCGCACTGGAGATTTTGGTCTGTACCCCGGCCGTCAGCAATCTCATCCGGGACGCCAAAACCGTCCAGATCGCCTCGCAGATGCAGACCGGAAAGAACGTCGGCATGCAGACCCTGGATGACGCGATTCAGGATCTCCTCACGAAGAAATGGATCTCTCCCGAAGAGGCATACGAGAAATGTATCGACAAGAATCGCTTCGCCAAGCTCCTTAAAACCCCGCCGGATGTGCTGCAGTAGCCTCGAGCCACACCGTCATAGAGAACAATACGCGATTCGCTTACAACTAGTCCGTTATGGCCTCCCAGTTAGCGTAGTGTCTAACCGAACAAGAGATGAACCTTCTTTGCCATTCGAGGTTGATGGGTCGGCACAAGAGACATTGAAACAATGGCCTGACGTCGCAAAAAAATCAGGATGCCCACTTGAGCGCCAGCTTTTTCTGGTTGATGGCACAATCCCTCAGGTACAGGTTGATAAGATGCTGATACGGCATGCCAAGCTCATCGGCCAGTCCTTTAAAATAAGATATTGTTGTGCCGTCCAATCGAATCGTAATGGGCTTCTTGAGCAATTTCCGGTAGGGATTCCGAACACCCTTCATCTTCGAAAAGTCGTATTGTTCTCTCATCTATCACCTCTCATAGTTTCTGGTTTCACTTCGGGTGGCTTTCCGTGCCGAGATGATCCGGATAACTCGATCACTTTCCCTGTAGCAATGACAGACAATCAGAATGCGCAGCCTGAAGCTGATACCCAGCATGAGAAAACGATCTTCGTCGCCGGAGTGATCAGGAT
This sequence comes from Nitrospira sp., assembly GCA_005116965.1. GTDB lineage: Bacteria > Nitrospirota > Nitrospiria > Nitrospirales > Nitrospiraceae > Nitrospira_D. The sequence continues at coordinate 281,014 of SWDG01000023.1, forward strand.
CGTAGAATCTGATCGCATGATCATCGAGAAACACCGTCTGTGCCTCTTCGAATGCCACGCCGTGCTTTCTTGTATTGCTGCGATTCTTTGCTTCATCCCATTCGAAGCGCAACTCATGCATATGTACAGTGTACATAACTTACCACACTGTCCGAATTTCCGGGGCCCCCTCTCGCCTCTACTTGCTTCGGGTCGTCCATGAGTTCTGGCTCAAGTACTCGATCCATCATCTGCACCCTTCGTCGTTCGGGAAGCGTATCTCGGGAGCAACGGTGAGCCTCCTACGTCCAGCGCTTCACACTTCACGAAATACGCTTCACGATTTCATTGCCACAGCATCTCCTGGCCGTACCACACCACCACGCAGCACTTTCGCGTAGACCCGGCTCCACCCTGGGTTCACTTTCTGGGACATGCGAGAGAAATCCTCATCGCGAAACCAACGTCCATTGTGGCTGCAGGGCGTCGTATAGCTCGTCACCTCCAGTTGGACCTCCGGGCCGATGGTTAACCTGACGCCAGGACGCACCTGGTCCCATTCCAAGCCGGACAGGGTCAGATTTTCTCCGGTGGATCCTGGATCAATGGGATGACCTTCTTCTTGTAGTTGCTCAATCCGTTCAAGCGAATACACACAGACGGCACGGTCAGGCCCGCCATGGAACTTCAGATTCCGCTGGCGATCGCCATCTACTCCTTTGTGACTCACCGTCGCTTCCAACACGGGAAGCTTCGGAACCCCACCATCGGAGACGTTGATCTGATGTACATATGGATAGGGTGGCCTATTCAACATTGTGAGATTTCTCCATCGCAGGATTCCGGCCTGAGGAATTTCATCGCCACCCAGCCTTCGTCTTCACGCCGTTCCACACACGCGAGACCAAGACTGGACAACCGATCCATGATCTCAGCTCGTTGTTCGACCAGAATGCCGGAGACCAAGATGCTCGCCCCGCCCAGGGCAGAACAGACCAAATCATCTGCGAGGTTCAAGACCGTCTGCCGATCAAGATTGGCAAGTACCAGATCAGCAGTTGTCCGTCTCCCTTGTGGCAGATCAGCCAACGTGCCGCATAGGACTTCAATCCGATCCGCCAAGCCATTCAGCTCCACATACTCTTTCGCACAATCGACCGCAACAGAATCAATCTCGACTCCAATGGCGGAGGCTGCGCCCAGCTTGACCGCAGCCATCGAAAGGATCGCGCTACCGGCACCCACATCCAAGACCTGCTCTCCACCGCGGATACCCTCTTGGAGCCACTCCAGCAACATGCGCGTCGTCGCATGATGGCCGGTGCCGAAGGCTTGCTTCGGGTCCAGCACGATCTCGATGTCCCGTGGACCCAACTCAGCCGGCTCCCAGCTCGGGCGAATCACTAATCGACCGAGGCGAAGCGGTTTCACCGAACGAGTCCATGCCTCATTCCAATCCTGAGAGGGCACTCGCTGCACCGAGAGAGCGATCGCCCTGCTTGACTCCACGAGATCTGCAAGAACTGACTGTACCGAAGCCAGCTTTTCCTCATTCCATTGGTCTTCCGCCCAATAGAGATGAACCACTCCTTCATCTTCCCAGGCGCCCTGAACGGCAGCATCATCGAGCCTGCTCAATAACTCGCCGGCATCGAGGCGTTCCTGGATACAGATATCAACCCAGTCGTTCGGCATCGTCATTGCTCACTCGTGATTGGCAACACACATCGCCCGACGCCAGAGACGCATCAGGATTTGACGTCCCCCGTCCGTTCCCAGTAAGGTCGCCTGTTATGACACGCTCCCGCACGGTCCAGCTCGAAACGGCGGTCCGGCGAACAGATCGCCTGATCGCTCAAGGCACCCAGGTCAGCGCGACCTTCACGCGCTGGCGACTGGCTATTTTCCTCATCGGCCTCGTCACCACCGTGACCCTCTATAAGCTCGATTGGTATCACAGCGGCAATTGGGCCCTCGGCCTCTTCTTGGCCGTCTTCATCGCCGTGGCTGCGTATCATAACAGGGTGGAAACCGGGATTCATCGGCTTCGACAATGGAAGCAGATCAAACTGGCTCATCGTGCACGCATCGCCTTGGATTGGGCAGCCATTCCGCCAAGACCCGGCGAAGCTCCGACAGCTCACCCCTACGCCATCGACCTCGATCTCTTTGGAACTCATTCCTTGGCCCATCTCCTCGACACCACCGTCTCGGACCATGGCCGAGAGCGCTTGCACGGCTGGTTGTTGAACCAACCCCCTCCCCCTTCACAGTGGGAAACACGGCAGTCGTTGGTGAAGGAACTGGCGCCTCGCTCTTTATTCCGGGATCGCTTGACTCTTGAGGCCAAACTGACAGGAGAGCAGGAAATCAACGGCAAGCGGCTGGCCGCTGTGCTTGAGCACCCAGTCGGTCTGCCCAACCTGAATGTGCTGCTGGTCATCCAGAGCCTCTTCGCCTGCACCACGATCGCCCTTGCATCGGCCACGTTGTTCGGCCAGCTCCCTGGGTATTGGATGTTCTCATTCGCGGCATATGCACTGATCTACTTCATGACCGATCAAGGGGAAGAGCTCCTGGAACATGCGGTCGGCCTACACCATGAAACCGAACGGCTTGCCATCGTCCTGGGCTACCTCGAGCGTCAGGCTCGGCGACAAGGCACCGCCCTCGCCTCGGTCTGTGCGAATCTGATAGGGGGAGCCAGTCCCACCCTGCATCTCAAGCAGGCCGCACGGACGCTGCATGCGATCAGCATCAAGGCCCATCCCCTTGTCCATCTGGCCGTCAACGCGTTATGCCCATGGGATCTCTGGTTCACTCGACAACTGATTCACTCCCAGCGCGAGATCAAGCATGCGCTCCCGCAGTGGTTGGACTGCCTGGCAGAAGTCGAAGCAGCATCGGCTCTGGGAACCTTTGCCTCTCTCCATCCCGATTACGCATGGCCGACACCCATCATCTCAACCGGTGAGCAGAACGGCGCAGCAGCCGTTCTGCAGGCCACTCACCTTGGCCATCCACTCCTCTCTACAACGAGTCGTATCGCAAACGATGTCGGTCTAACCGGACTCGGCTCGATCCATCTGATCACGGGCTCGAATATGTCGGGCAAGAGTACGTTCCTGCGAACGATCGGCATCAATCTCTGCCTGGCGCAAGCTGGAGGGCCGGTCTGCGCACAGTCGTTTACATGGACCTGGAGCCGCCTGGCCTGCTGCATTCGTGTCGATGATTCACTCGACGCCGGCCTTTCGTTTTTCTACGCTGAAGTCAAACGACTGAAGACCATTCTCGATGCCACCAAGGAACGTGCCGCACCACCGGTGCTGTTCCTGATCGACGAGATCTTCAAAGGCACCAACAATCGAGAGCGGCTCATCGGCAGCCGGGCCTACATCACCGCACTGTCGCAAGGACACGGCTTCGGCCTCGTGAGCACCCATGATCTGGAGCTAGCGGATCTGGAGCTAGCCGTCCCCGGCTTGATCAATGCCCACTTTCAAGAAACTGTCTCGGCCGGCGCACTGGAGTTCGATTACCGAGTCAGACCGGGCCCCTGCCCCACGACGAACGCCCTGAGGATTATGGAGCTGGAAGGATTGCCTATTCCCCCGGCTCCTTAAATCAGGCACAATACCCCTCACGGATGACCACCTCAGCCGGGCCTGAACCCCAGTCTTGCTCCCATCCCCTGCGCGGCCTCCTGATCGCTCAATTCTGCGGGGCATTCAACGACAACGCCTGGAAGCTGATGGTCGCATTGCTCGCGATACGGCAAGCCACTGTCGGCCTAGCACCAGGCCCCAAGCTGGAGACCGTTGCCCAAACACAAACGGCCATGGCGTTCGTCATTTTCACGCTGCCGTTGATGCTCTTGTCTCTTGTCGGAGGCACATTGGCCGATCGCGTCAGTAAGCGGACGGTCATCATCTCGATCAAAGTGGTCGAGGTTTTTCTCATGGCCGCCGGCACTGCCGCTCTCTGGCTGAATCCAGCCGGAGGAATCTTACCCTTGATCGTCTTATGCGGCATGGGCGTGCATAGCGCACTCTTTAGCCCATCAAAGTACGGCATTCTTCCGGAATTGATTCCCCATGAACGGCTTGCTGCCGGTAACGGGTTGTTGGAGATGTGGACCTTCGCCGCGATCCTGACTGGAACCGCCGCCGGAGGCTTTCTCTTGCAACTAGCAGGAGATCAGACCTGGGTGGCCCCCTTCGCGTTAACCCTGCTGTCGGTGGTCGGTCTTATCACATCGTTTTCCATCCCCCCCGTGTTACCCGCCCGCGAAACCGGTGGCATTGATGCAACAGTTCGCGGAGCGTGGGCGGCGATTCGGACTGAGCCGATGCTGCGGATGGCCATTCCGATGGAAATCTGTTTTTGGACGATCGCCAGTCTGTTTATGCAAAACGTGATCGTCTATGCGAAAGCCGTGCTTCTACTCTCCGACGCGATGTCAGGTTTACCGCTCACGCTCTTGTCGATCGGCATCGGCATCGGCGCCATCCTGGTCGGAAAGATTTCGCGCAACCGCGTCGAGTATGGGTTGATCCCGTTGGGCGCCATCGGCGTGTTTCTGGCCCTCTTGTTGCTCGGCCTGGTCGCCCCCCCGTTATCAGGAACATTTCTCCTATTGGGAGCCCTTGGAGTTTCTAGTGCCTTCATCTTTGTGTCGTTGAATGCCATCCTTCAATGGAAATCACCGCCAGACCGGCGCGGCGCCGTCATTTCGTTCTCCAACACCTGTGTCTTCACCGGTATCTTGCTGGGGTCACTGGCCGGTGGGTCCCTCGCTAATGTTGGTGTCTCGACGACCGGCATTTTCTTGGCTGCCGCCGCCATGACCCTGGCCGGTATCGCATGGGCCCTCTGGCTGTTGCCCGATACATTACTTCGCTTGGTGCTGATCATCCTCACCAATACCCTGTATCGTCTCCGCATCATCGGCGAGACTCATGTACCAAAATCAGGTGGCGCACTCCTCGTCCCCAATCACGTCTCCTTTATCGACGGCTTTCTCCTAATCGCCAGCGTGGATCGCCCCGTGCGATTTGTCGTCGACGCTCAGTATGCCGACCAGCCGATCTTCAGACCCTTCATGAAAGCGCTCGGGGTCATTCCCATTTCCTCGCACGGGGGCTTGCGAGTGATCTTACGGGCGCTCCGCGATGCGGGTGCGGCCATCGACAAGGGAGAACTCGTCTGCATTTTTCCTGAAGGCCAGATCACGCGCACCGGCACACTGTTGCCGTTTCGACGGGGCTTCGAACGGGTCGTGAAGGGACGGACGGCCCCCATCATTCCAGTCCACCTCGACCGTGTGTGGGGCAGCATCTTTAGCTTCAATCGCAGGCGCTTTCTCTGGAAGATACCGGAACATCTTCCTTATCCTGTCACCGTGTCGTTCGGCACACCGCTACCGCCAAGTACGACCACCCACGAACTGCGCGCGAAGATCCGAGCACTCGGCGAAGCGGCCTGGCAACTCCGGAAATCGCATCGCCAACCGCTCCATCGTGGATTCATCCGATCTATGCGCCGCTATCCGTTCCGCTTCGCCATGGCTGACCAGAACCGTTCAAGAGTCTCAGCCCTCCAGGCCTTGATCGGATCAATCGTTCTGGCCAGAACGCTCAGACCCTACTGGGAGGGACAAGACCAGGTGGGCGTGCTGCTGCCACCGACCGTCGCCGGTGCACTAGTGAACGTGGCTGCTCCGCTGTGTGGCAAAACCATCGTGAACTTGAATTACACCGTGGGAAAAGCAGGGCTGGAGGCAGCGGTACGTCTTGCCGGCCTACGCACGATCGTCACCAGCCGTACGTTCATCGAGAAAGCCAAACTCGAATTACCCGACGGACCATCAGTGATCTGGCTCGAAGACGTCGCCAAGACGATTGGGACAGGCATAAAAGTGACGGCCGCCCTGCTGGCACTCTTTGCTCCTTGCCGTCTTATCGAACGAGCCTGCGGGCAAACAACCCCACTCACGCCCGATAGTCTGGCGACCATCATCTTCAGCAGCGGCAGCACCGGAGAGCCCAAAGGCGTCATGCTCTCCCATTTCAGCGTCGACTCCAACACTCAGGGCGCGACACAAGTGCTCCATCTCTATCAGGACGAACGTGTTCTCGGCATTCTGCCGTTCTTCCATTCTTTCGGATACATGGTGTTTTGGTTCGTCATGTTCAACAACGCGACGATGATCTTTCACCCTTCTCCGCTCGACGTGGCGGCCATCGGCGAACTGATCAGAAAATATCGCATCACCTTCCTCGTCACAACACCGACGTTCTTACAGCTCTATTCCCGTCGTTGTACCCCTGAACAATTTAGTTCGGTACGGGTGATCCTCACCGGTGCTGAAAAACTGCAGGCGCGACTCGCCCAGGCGATCGAAGATACGTTCGGAGTCGGACCGATCGAAGGCTACGGAGTGACGGAATGCGCCCCTGTCATTGCCGTCAATTGCCCGGACTTCCGCGCAGCCGGCTATTATCAACCGGCTTCACGACGTGGAACTGTGGGTCAGCCACTTCCTGGTGTGTCGGTACAGATTGTCGATCCTGATAGTTACACGCCACTCCCGGCAGGCACACCGGGCATGTTGCTCGTGAAGGGACCGAATGTGATGAATGGCTATCTTGGGCGCGAAGATCTGACCGCTCAGGTCATACGGGATGGCTGGTATATTACCGGTGACATCGCCACCCTGGATGAAGAGGGATTTTTAACGATTACCGACCGGCTGTCTCGGTTTTCAAAAATCGGTGGCGAGATGGTCCCCCACGGCAAAGTCGAAGAAGCCCTGCAACAGGCTGCTGAAGCTGACACACAAGTCTTTGCCGTGACCGGTCTGCCTGATGAGAAAAAGGGAGAGCAACTCGCAGTTCTCCATACGCTGGAAGAATCCCGCATTCCCAGCGTCCTGGAAAAGCTCTCAGCCAGCGGCCTGCCTAATTTGTTCATTCCTGGAAAGCACCAGTTCGTCAAGGTTGATGCGTTACCGGTTCTTGGGACCGGCAAACTTGATTTGCGAGGCGTGAAGCGCATTGCGGCGGAGCGACTCTCTTCGCGTGAAGCGTGAAACGTGCCCCGTGAAACGTATCTCAGAAGAACAAGGACTCGGCTACCAGGGCAGAGCGCCGACCGATGACTTATTCGGAACAACGATTCACGAACGACGCTCGCCTCGCTGAGCGGGCGAAGCGGGCTTCACGAGATACGGTTCAAAAATCCTTGATCGATTGCCATGTCCATCTCGCGGCGCTGCCCGATGGCGACAATGGGTGCTTCATCTCCCCGAAACTCCTCCGAAGTCCCCTCTTTCGCTTCTTGCTGTGGAAACATGATCTCTCACCGACAGAGCCACGAGAGGCCAATCAGCGATATCTGGATCACCTCCTCACGGAGTTACGCACCTCTCACCATGTCTCACAGGTGGTACTGCTTGGCATGGACGGGTTCTACGACCAGACCGGCCTGCTCAATCGCCAGCATACAGACTTTCTTGTCAGCAACGACTACGTCTTCAAAACCGTGCAGGCCCATCCCGATGTTTTTTTGGCCGGCCCTTCGATCAATCCGCAGCGTGCAGATGCCATTGATGAAGTTCACCGCTGCGCCGATGCCGGCGCTGTCCTGATCAAAGTCTTACCGAACGCCCAGCACTTCAACCCGGCTGATCAGAAGTACAAACCGTTCTACCGCGCACTGGCCCAGAGAAAGTTGCCGTTTCTCAGCCATGTCGGCTACGAGTTCAGTCTGATCGGTAAGGATCAATCACTCGGCGATCCTGATCGACTTCGCCTGGCATTAGACGAGGGTGTCACCGTCATCGCCGCCCATGCCTGCAGCTACGGCCTGATGTTGCATGAGAAGTTTCTGCCCACCTTTCGTAAACTCGCGCAGCGTTATCCGCACTTCTACGCCGATATTTCAGCCCTGACTCAGCCTCACCGGTTGAAGATGCTGTTGCATCTCAGACATTACCCAGAGCTTCATTCACGCCTCCTCTTCGGAACAGATTACCCGTTGTCCGTCTTTCACATGGCTGCCTGGGGTCGTGTCGGCCTTGGCACGTTATGGAACATAATCCGCACACGAAACCGCTTCGATCGGCAAGTTGAGGTCTGTAACGGGCTCCGTCTTGGTTTTCGCTCACTCGGAGACATACTGCCGCATTCACAACTTTCCAGGGCGACGCGCAATGAATCGTGATCAGATACTGGCCACCCTTCGCGAAAGGATCCTCGCCTTCGCGACATCACGGGTATCGAGGGACCATACTGAGGACTTGACGCAGGACACAATGCCAGTTCTGCATGAGAAGTATTCCATGGTGAGTATAATCAAGAATCGGTTGAGGGTCTGCCGCTCGCCGATACCGGGGACGATCCCGTGACTCAACTCGATCAGAAACAGCGTGTCGATCGACTTCTCTCAGCCGAATATGACCACCTATTCAAAGTTGCGTCCGAGTGGGACGGAGCTGAGCTTGGTGGTCAAGTTTAACCTGCCGGTTGACGTCCAAGGGACCACGTTCTTGCAAATACAGAATGCCGATACCGATGACGATATGTGGATTTATTTGCCGGCCTTAAAAAAAACACGGCGTCTCGTATCGGCTAACAAACGAGATAGCTTTGTTGGGTCTGATTTTGCCTACGGCGATGTCCTGACGTTGAGCCCAAAGCTGTTTCAGCATGTTCTCGTGAAGTCAGAGGTCTACGACAATGTTGAGTGTTTCGTGGTCGAATCTGTTCCAAAAGATCAATCGAAAGTTGAGGATTTTGGCTATACCAAGAAAGTCACCTGGTTGCGCAAGGATAACTATTTAGAATCCAGGGTGGAATACTTTAACGACCGCAATGAGCGAATCAAGACACAAACGACCAGCAATCATCGATTGTTGCAGGCGCAGCCCCCACGATGGATTGCGATGAAACGAGAAATGGTCAACCATGAGAGTGGGCATAAAACCATTGTCCTGGTTGAGAAGACAGATACCGAAAAAGAGCTGGAGGATAACCTCTTTACTGTACGCTCGATCGAGACGAAATAGTTCAACGGTCCTGCCACTTCATGATGATTCCCAGACCAGGTCATGGTTTGCAATGGGCTATCCTGGCCATACAGAAAGGTGTGACGGCCTGTAGAAATGCCCTCGTCCTGCTTGTCGCATTTGTATTCTTCATTTCGGGAGTGATCAGGGCGGAAGGAACGAGCATACGTAGGGCACCGAGGGAAATGGTGGATTGGCTGCAAGTGGACTATTCCCTCCGTGGCGCCTACTGGAGTTCAGATCGCCAGCTCAACTCAGCGAATCACTTTGGGGTGAGTGAGCTGTGGCTACGTTCGCAACCCAAACTCGGGGAGAATCTCTCTGGTCGGTTTGAGGGGTGGCTGATCGATCAGGATTTGTTCCGGGGGGCGAGCCCCAAGTTTGAGCTCCGTGAGGGCTATCTGAATTATCGAGGGAATGCCTTCGACGTGAGTGTTGGCCGACGTATCGTGGTCTGGGGCCGTGCCGATAGCATTAATCCCACAGATGTGATCAGTTCACGTGATCGAACGTTATTGTTCCCTGAGGATGATGATCAGCGGCGCGGAAATTTCATGGTCACGGGCAACTATGCGCTCACCGACAACAGTACGGTGAGTCTCTTCTGGTTGCCGGAATTTCGGCCCACGATTCTTCCCATTGCGGCAACACCCGGCACGTTCAATCAGGGACAAGACACCACTACCGAACTCGTGCAGTTTGCTGCCAAGTATGACTACGCGGGCAAAGGCGGCGATTGGTCGATTTCTTATTTTGATGGCCTGGATCGAAACCCAAACCTTGCGGTGACCGCCATTAACCCCTTGGGTGTGTCATTTGTTCAGCGGTATTACCGAATCCGTGCGATTGGGGTTGATGCCGCAACCACGATTGGGCGATACGGACTAAGAGGCGAAGTGGCTTACGTGAGAACCCAGGATGAGAAAGGAAACAACCCAGAAATCTTCAATCCATACCTCTTTGCCGTGGTTGGTGCAGAACGGGATGTCGTACAGAATTGGAATATCAATGTGCAATATCTGTTTCACTATACCTTTTCCTATCAGTCCCCACAGGTTATTCAGAGTCCGATTTCCCGGGCCATTGGTGAAGCGAATAACCTCCTATCACTTCAAACCCATCAAACGCTCCATGGGCTGTCGTTGCGCCTCAATCGTAAATGGCTCAATGACTTCTTAGAAACGGGACTGACCAGCGTGGTCTTCTTTAATGATGGGGATGTGCTCGTAACCCCAAAAGTGACCTATAAGGTCACCGATAATCTGCGCATTACAGTTGGGGGGGATTATTATTCTGGTAGTAGCAATACCGTATTGGGGCGATTGAAGGGTAACAGCACTGCGTACCTCGCAGTGAGGATCGGATATTAAGGATAATGGAACGGACGGTGCTACAGATCCTTCGTCAATCTCCGACGGGGCAGCTGAGACAGAAGCACCTCCCTCAAGCGCTCACCCCCATGATCCCCGTATATGAACAGCAACATAATCGAGGTTCTCTCTCATCAGCCTCTTGCATATCCGTACTGACGGCGTTCCGCCCATTCCCATGAGTCATAGTTTCACACACGCACCTTACACCGCGTCAAAGAGCGAGGGGCGGTTCAGGGCCGAGCAACCCAATTCGGGGACGCGCCCCAAAATGAACGGGCCGTTCTCCCTTGAAGGAGAACGGCCCTTGGTATTGCCGAGGAACTGATCGCGATCTGATCTACGGCATAACAGAGATCCGATCTTTGATCAGATCAAAGGTTTCTTTTGGAACCACGTTTTTCGCGACCAATTCACCCTTCACGCGATAAGGACGATTGCTCACGATGCGATCGGCCTCGTCCTGCTTCAGGCCGAGAAAGAGAATCATGTCGTTTGCTGAAACCTTATTAATATTCATCGCCGCCGATGCAGCGACGGGAGCAACCGTCGCGGTTCCGGATGGAGCCTGGCTTGGTGTCAGTGTCGCTGTTTGAGCGGTCGCCCCGGCAAGGGAACGATCCTTGAGCTCTTTTTGATACCGCGCAACCAATGATTTCAGTGTGTCATTATGACGTTTCACATCCTGATATTCCTGCCGCACATTCTTATTCTGCGCTGATAACGCCTTGACTTTATCCTCAAGTTCTTTGGTTCGTCCCTCGCTCGTGCCTCGCTCCGCATCACGTCCGTGCTCAATGCGCTGGAGTTCATCACGGGCCGCTTGCGCCTCATTGCCGAACTTCACGTTCAGTTCCTTGAGGGTTCGGACCTGCTGTTCCATGGCGCCCTTCTGTTGGCGAGTCTTCTCCAGTTCCATCTTGACGTTGTCTGCCTCGGCCAACGCGCCTTGGTACTTCTTGTTGGATACGCAGCCCGTGGCCAACACCGCCCCAACCAACACCATCGCCGTCCACTCGCGTCTCATGCGATCCTCCCTCCATCAAATCTTACGGCTTGCCCGAGCATCATATTGAACATTCCGCCGACCCGGCTGAGACCGTAGTTCTTGCGGTTTCTTTCCTTGTGTGTATGCCAACATCCCAGCATTGTCAACATATTTGCCGTTGTAGGAATCGGTTCGGGTCAGACCTGACAACCATCTGCCGCTTGACGGATTGTCGTCGCTCTGTGATCATCCCCCACATTCTATCGGTGATGGCCGTAACCGCTCACTTACTATTTGATGTGGGGTACGCATGAACGAATGGGGCCCAATGCTCGCCGTGATACTGGGGATCGTCGAAGGACTCACAGAGTTTCTCCCCGTCTCGTCCACGGGACATCTTATTTTGGTAGGCCATGCCCTCGGCTTCACTGGTGACGTCGCTGCCAACGCGGAAATCTCTATCCAGCTGGGTGCGATTTTGGCCGTGATCGTCTTTGAACGCGAGAAAATCAGCCGGCTGCTGTCCGGCGCATGGCAGGAGCAGAAGGCCTTGCGTGCAACCTCGGCAAACCAGCCTCCCACCGCATGGTCCGACCGCGTCAAGGCCTCGATGCGGAATCATCCCAACGTATGGTTCCTGCTGGGACTCGGGATTGCCTTTTTGCCCGCAGCCATACTCGGTCTGTTGGCTCACGGGTGGATCAAGTCGCATTTGTTCACTCCTCTGACAGTGGCTTTAACGTCGATCCTGGGGGGTATTATCATCCTCATCGTGGAAGCGACGAAACGGACCACCCATGCCAAGAGTCTGGATCAGGTGTCGGCTGTCCATGCCTTCTGGATCGGGCTGGCACAATGCGCGTCCCTCATCCCCGGCATGTCTCGCTCCGGCTCAACGATCATCGGAGGCCTGCTCGCCGGACTCGACCGAAAAGTGGCCACAGAATACTCCTTCTTTCTCGCGCTCCCGACCATCATCGCTGCGACAGTCTACGAAACATGGAAAGCACGAGGAGCGTTCACTGATCAGGATTATATGGCGCTCGGCCTCGGCATGCTCATCTCATTTTTGGTGGCCTGGGCCGTCATCGCCGTCTTCCTGACCTATGTCCAACGGCATACCTTGCGAGTCTTTGCATACTATCGTATTATCCTCGGAGTGTTGGTCATGTTGGTCGTCCGCTGAAAGGAGCTGTTCATGTCTTCGGATACGATTCACGTCTACGACACTTGGGTCACCGGCAAGAGCGGTCGCATTCACTTCGACGTCATGACGACGGATGAAGCCACCGCCCTCAAACTTGCCAAGGAGTACCTCATGAGCATCGGAGAACCGACTGCGACACTCACCACGAGGGAGTGCCAATTCTGTCACAGTGAACCGCTGGTCATGTTTACGGCGGAGCAGCAAAAGCAAGTCAAGGAACAGGGCGGATTTATCGTTCGCATGCCGGCCTGATTCCCAGTTCGTGGTGTTGAGTGTTGCCTTGTGAGTGAGTGAGCGATCGACACTCACAACATCAAAACCAAAACTCTTGATTGGACTAACGTACCGAGGATATCTCCGACTCGGGAGGAGGATCTGCCTGCTTTTCGAAGGCAAAGTGAATGATGAGGAAAATGACCCCAATGGTGATCGCGGAATCCGCAACGTTGAAAGCGGGCCAATGGTAGGTTTCAATGTAGACATCTAGAAAATCGATCACCTCGCCAAAGCGAAGCCGATCGATCAAATTGCCGATCGCCCCGCCCAATATTCCCGCGACACTGATACGGCCCACCCAATCTTCCTCCGGCATCCGCAGCAGAATCGTGCCCAGCAACCCAAGGGCAAAAATCGAGGTCAGGCCGAAGAACACCATCCGGAATGCGTTGCTGCTCCCGGCCAACAGACCGAATGCCGCGCCAGGGTTCCGAATATAGGTCAGACTGAAGAGGTTGGGAATGACTGGGATCGATTCATGCAACCGCATCGTGTGCATGATCTGCTGCTTGGTCAGCTGATCGAGAAGAATAATACCGCCGGTCATCGAAGCGAGTGCGAGGTTGCGAAGACTCAACGGACAGCCTCCACACAGCGATCACACAGCATCGGATGGGTCGCATCTTTGCCGACCGCTTCTCGATAGTTCCAACAACGTTCGCATTTCGCGGCATCCGACCTCTCAACCGTGATCCGAATATCCGCAGGTCCCATCTCTGCCTGTTTCACAGTCACCCGCGACACGATAAAAATTGCACTAAGATCTCCGCCATACGCCGTCAAAAATCGATAGGCCTCAGGTCCTGCCTCGATCTGGACATGCGCTTCAAGTGACGACCCGATCACCTTGTCTCGGCGTCGGATTTCCAAGTCTCCCTGAACACGGGATCGATAGGCCAGTAGCGTTTCCCACCGAGCCGTGAGCTCTTCGTCTCGCCAGACAGGCTCACCCTCGGGAAACGAGGTGAGATGCACACTCGTCGCGTCCTTGCGCGCAGCATCCGGCAGCATGCGCCAGATCTCCTCGGCAGTAAAACTAAGAATCGGCGCCATGAGTTTCGCCAGGGTCACGGTAATTTCACACAGAACAGTCTGGGCCCCTCGCCGCAGTGGAGCGTCGGCTCGGAATGTATACAGTCGATCTTTCAGAATGTCGAGATACACCGCACTGAGATCCACCGAACAAAAGTTGTTCAAGGCATGGAAGATGGCGTGAAACTCAAACTCTTCGTAGGCGCGGCGTACTTTCGTGATGAGTTCACCAAGCCGCGACAGCACCCATCGGTCCAACTCCGACAGGCAGTCATAGGGAACACGGTGTATCGCCGGATCAAAATCATACAAATTACTCAGCAAGAACCGAGACGTATTGCGAACTTTCCGGTACGCTTCGATCAGATGATTTAGAATTTCCTGCGAGATGCGCAGATCTTCCCGATAGTCCTGGGCCGCCACCCACAGACGGAGGATTTCCGCGCCCGACTGTTTGATGACATCTTGGGGCGCCACAACATTCCCGGCCGATTTGGACATCTTCTTCCCCTGCCCATCGACAACAAAACCATGGGTCAACACCGCCTGATAAGGCGCCCGATGATCCGTGGTCACACCGGCGAGCAGCGCGCTATGGAACCAGCCCCGATGCTGATCGGAACCCTCAAGATATAAATCGGCCGGCCACCACTTCCGTGGTTTCAGAACAGCTGCAAAGCTGACCCCGGATTCAAACCAGACATCCAGAATGTCACGTTCCTTCTCAAATGTGGTTCCTCCACACTTCGGACAGGTTGTTCCTGTGGGTAACAGATCACGAGCCGCCCGTTCGAACCACACATCGGCGCCCGTGGATTCCATCAACGCGGCAAGATGCTCGATGACGACCTGGTCAGCAAGCACATGGCGACACCCTTCGCAGGTAAAGCCTGGGATGGGCACACCCCACACACGTTGCCGCGAAAGACACCAGTCAGGCCGGTTGTCGATCATGCCGAAGATCCGATCACGGCCATAGGCTGGAATCCATCGAACCCGCTCAATTTCCGCCAGGGCTTCCTTCCGCAATTCATTGGTCTCCATCGACACGAACCACTGCTCGGTCGCGCGAAAGATCACTGGATTTTTACACCGCCAACAGTGGGGATACGAATGCCGGAGCGAGCCATGCCCGAGCAAACGCCCGTTCGCCTGAAGGTACTCGACAATCTTCGGATTGGCCTTCAAGACCTGCTGTCCGGCGAACTCTGTGACGATCGAAGTAAACCGTCCACCGTTGTCCACCGGTGCGACAATTTCAAGACGCTCCCCTGTCGAGGCTTTGGCATTGTGATCAAGCACGAGCAGATAGTCTTCCATCCCGTGTCCCGGCGCAATGTGAACACACCCTGTCCCTTGATCGAGCGTCACAAAATCGCCTAATACGATTGGTGACAGACCGGTGGACAAGGGCCGTTGCGTCTCCAAGCCTTCGAATCCATCTCCGCCTTTTTTCACACCGACCACGCGATAGTGCTCGATCGCACAAGCTTTCACCACGCTATCCAAAAGTTTTTCCGCCACAATCAGCAACTCGTCGCCGACCTCAACAAAGGCATAGTCAAAATCTCGATGGAGGCAGACAGCCTGATTCGCCGGGAGCGTCCAGGGCGTGGTCGTCCAGATGACGACGGAGACCAACTTCATCCCTTCCGGAAAGGAGACACCTGGGAAGGTGCGGTTGAGAACGGTCGGCGATGTGACGACCGGAAACTTGACGTAGATCGACGGGGACGTATGGTCCTCGTACTCGACCTCCGCTTCCGCAAGCGCCGTCTGATCTTGCGTACACCAGAGAACCGGCTTGAGCCCCTTATAGACCCCCCCACGCTCGACAAATTTCCCGAATTCACGAATGATCGTGGCTTCATACCCAGGAGTCATCGTCAGGTAGGGATGATCCCATTCTCCCAACACCCCCAGCCGCTTGAATTCCTCTCGCTGCGTCTTCACAAACCGCTCGGCATACTCGCGACAGAGTCTGCGGATCGCCACAACATCTAAGTCTTTCTTCTTGTCCCCCAACTCCTTCATGACTTGATGCTCGATGGGCAACCCATGGCAATCCCACCCCGGCACATAGGGTGCCTGAAAACCAGCCATCGTCTTTGACTTGACGATAATGTCTTTCAAAACCTTGTTCAGCGCATGTCCGATATGGATGCGGCCATTGGCATAGGGAGGGCCATCGTGCAGCACATACCGAGGCCGTCCCTGCCCTTTCGCCTGAATCTGGTCATAGAGCTTCTGCTCCTCCCACCAGGCCAACATGTCAGGCTCCCGCTGCGGCAGATTGGCCTTCATGGGGAAATCGGTTTTCGGAAGGTTGAGCGTGGCTTTGTAATCCATAGACAAAGGGATCCGAGTATTTACATGGTGATCATACGGAATCGAGGGAATATACAGGAATGACTGGCGAGGTACTAGTCCTTACCCAATGTTGCAAAATCGTGAAAAACGTCTTCAGGCAAAACCGCAGCGAGCGAGCATGCAAGACGTACCCTTGCGGTACATTGAGCTTGCGAACGACGTGAGAACACAGCGGGAAGCGTTTTTCACGACCCCAGCTAGCTGATAGCCATCATGCGGTCCAAGGCGATCTTTGCCCAGTGCTTGTCGTCCTCTGGCACCACAATGTGGTTCACGACATGGCCTTCGGCAAGATTTTCCATCGCCCAGCAGAGATGCGCCGCATCGATGCGGAACATCGTGGCGCACTGGCAGACCGTCGATGAGAGAAAGAACACTTTCTTATCGGTGAGTTCGTGCTTTAATCGATTGACGAGATTCAGTTCCGTCCCAACCGCCCACGTCGTGCCGGCTGGTGCAGCGGTGACTGTGCGAATGATGAACTCGGTCGATCCGATAAGATCCGCCTTGTTCACCACATCCTCATGGCACTCGGGATGGACGATGACCTTCCCATCCGGATACTGCTTGCGGAAATGATCCACATGCACAGGCTGAAACATCTGGTGGACGCTACAATGACCTTTCCATAAGATCAGTTTAGCCCGCTTAATGGCATCCTTTGTATTCCCGCCATTGGGTTGATAGGGGTCCCACACAATCATCTGCTCACGAGGAATCCCCATCTTGTTCGCCGTATTGCGGCCTAAATGCTCGTCGGGGAAAAAGAGGATCTTTTCGCGCCTGGCCCAAGACCACTCAATCACCGCTTTAGCATTGGACGACGTGCAGGTGATGCCCCCATGCTCGCCACAAAATGCCTTAAGCACCGCCGCCGAATTGACATAGACCGCCGGCATTACAGTCTCTTCGACTGGCACCACACGTCCCAACGCTTCCCAACACTGGTCAACCTGTTCAATCGCCGCCATATCGGCCATCGAGCAACCAGCCGCCATGTCTGGCAAGATCACTGTTTGTTGAGAACGGCTGAGGATGTCCGCCGTCTCGGCCATGAAATGCACGCCACAAAAAACGATGTGAGGCCGTTCGGAACGTTCAGCGGCGAGCTTGGCCAGCAACAGCGAGTCTCCTCGAAAGTCGGCATGTTGAATGACTTCATCACGCTGGTAGTTATGACCGAGGATCATCACGCGCTCGCCAAGCACTTGCTTAGCCAACACCGTCCGGCGAAATAACTCCTCTGCCGACAACGTCTGATACTCGGTGATTGGCTTCGGTAACGTCGCAGTAACCGTCACAATGATTCCTCCACACGTAAGGGAATTCATTCTACGATAGGCTCCTTCCACAATCAACGAATCGACCATTGAGGAAAAGTCCTAGTCACCCGCCCAAAAGGAGAGGAAACGGAATGGGTCTAATAGCCGATTGACTTCGCGGTCTCGGAGTAATACCATCACCCACTATCGCTAGGGGAGCCTTGAGGCTGAGAGTCCGAATGATCGGACGACCCTCACAACCTGACCTGGGTAATACCAGCGTAGGGAAGCCGGACATCAACGGATCGCGTGAGGAATCAGCCGCATTCCCATCGTAAGAAGGGAAGCGGCTTTTTTGTTGCAACCATAGTTACAACCATACCGGAGGCTGCTTCCCGCTTTATGATGTCAGCCAATTACGAAAGGATCTCCTTATGAGTATCCACAACCATACAAACGGATCCGATAATGGGAATGGCATCGTCACCCCATCGTCTCCGCTCACGACAGCGCCTTTTCCGGCTTCGCAGAAAATCTATGTACATGGCGTACAACCCGCCGTCCATGTCCCAATGCGGGAAATCAGTCTGTCCCAGACCAAAGGGATGAATGGAGCAAGCTCCGGCAACAACCCGGTAATCGTCTATGACACGTCAGGCCCGTACACCGATCCCTCTGCAACAATCGATGTCCGCAACGGACTGACGCCGTTACGACACTCCTGGGTACTCAGCCGACAGGATGTTGAGGAACTTCCTGATGTGAGCTCGATATACGGCCGTCTGCGTGCGACCGATCCGAAATTAGCCGAACTTCGCTTTCAGCACATCCGTAAGCCCTTGCGGGCGAAACACGGGAAGAACGTCACACAGCTCCACTACGCCCGCAAAGGCATCATCACACCGGAGATGGAGTTTATCGCCATCCGCGAGAACCAATCGCGCCACCCGGAATCCGAGGCTGCATCCCAGAACGGCCATGGCGGGGGCGTGAAACAGCATCCTGGGTTTGCCTGGGGTGCCAACATTCCTCGGGTGATCACGCCCGAGTTCGTGCGAGACGAGGTTGCCCGTGGCCGCGCGATCATTCCATCGAACATCAACCATCCGGAAAGCGAACCGATGATCATCGGGCGGAACTTCCTCGTGAAGATCAATTCCAACATCGGCAATTCCGCCGTCGCCTCTTCGATCGAAGAGGAAGTTGAGAAAATGATCTGGTCAACCCGCTGGGGTGCCGATACCGTGATGGATTTGTCGACCGGGAAAAACATTCACGAGACACGCGAATGGATCATTCGCAATTCCCCGGTGCCGATCGGAACGGTGCCGATCTATCAAGCACTCGAGAAAGTGAACGGCAAGTCGGAAGATCTCAGATGGGAGATCTTCCGCGACACCCTGATCGAACAGGCAGAACAGGGCGTGGACTACTTCACGATTCACGCGGGTGTGCGCCTGGCCTATGTACCAATGACCGCCAAGCGGATGACCGGGATTGTGTCGCGCGGGGGTTCGATTCACGCAAAATGGTGTTTGGCTCATCATCAGGAAAACTTTGCGTACACCCACTTCGAGGAAATCTGTGAAATCATGAAAGCCTACGACGTGGCCTTCAGCCTCGGCGACGGGCTTCGACCAGGATCGATTGCCGATGCCAACGACGACGCGCAATTTGCTGAGCTCGAAACATTAGGTGAACTGACCAAGATTGCTTGGCGGCACGACGTGCAGGTCATGATCGAAGGTCCAGGCCATGTTCCCATGCACATGATTCAGGCCAATATGGAAAAGCAGCTCGAGGCTTGCCAAGAGGCTCCATTTTATACCCTTGGCCCACTGACGACCGACATTGCTCCAGGTTACGATCACATTACATCCGGCATCGGCGCTGCCATGATCGGCTGGTACGGCTGCGCCATGCTGTGCTACGTCACCCCCAAAGAGCACTTGGGTCTCCCAACTCGCGAGGACGTCAAGACCGGCGTCATTACCTACAAGATTGCCGCGCACGCAGCCGACCTGGCCAAAGGGCATCCTGGCGTCCAAGCGCGTGACAACGCACTATCCAAGGCCCGATTCGAGTTCCGATGGGAAGACCAGTTCAATCTTTCGCTTGATCCGGAAACAGCCCAGCAGTTCCACGATGCAACGCTCCCGGACAACGCTGCCAAGGTCTCCCATTTCTGCTCGATGTGCGGTCCACACTTCTGCTCGATGAAAATCACGCAAGACGTTCGTGATTACGCTGCACAGTTGCAAGTGGATGAACAAAAAGCGATCCAGATCGGCATGAAAGAAAAATCGGAAGAGTTTAAGAAATCCGGCTCTGAGATTTATAGATAAGGCTGCTCAAAATGGTCCTCCGGCAAGTCCGCAGGAGAGACCAAACCGGAGGCGTACTCTCCGGGGTACGTTGAGGATTTGGGCGAACCGAGAACGAAGCCAGAGGCCATTTTCAGCAGCCGTCGAGGGAGAGATCAGCATGGGAAAGCCAACACCAGCTCCGTTACGGGAACGCGACATCACCCGGCACATTGCTCGGGAATACTATAAAGAGTTCGATCAATTGATCGAAAGCGACGTCATCATCGTTGGCGCGGGACCATCAGGGCTTATTTGCGCGCACGACTTGGCTGCGCTGGGATTTCGCACGCTCCTCATCGAGCAAAGCCTGGCTCTCGGAGGGGGATTCTGGTCCGGCGGGTATCTCATGAACAAGGCGACGATCTGCGAGCCGGCGAATGAGATCCTCGAAGAAGTCGGTGTCCCGTGCAAGCAAATCAAAGAATGCGAAGGCATGTACATGGTCGATCCTCCACATGCCACCAGTGCCCTGATCGCGGCCGCGTACAAAGCTGGTGCGAAGATCATGAACCTGACACGTGTGGTGGACTTAATCCTACGCAACGATAGCTCACTGGAAGGCGTCGTCGTCAACAGCACCACCGTCGAGATGGCGGGGCATGATATGATCCACGTCGATCCCATTGCCCTCGAGAGCAAGATCGTGGTGGACGCCACCGGCCATGATGCCGTGCTGGTCGAACTCCTTCACAAACGGAACCTGTATAAGAAGGTACCGGGAAACGGCGCTATGTGGGTCGCCCGATCTGAAGAAGAAGTAATGGATCGTACGGGGGAAGTGTATCCCAATTGCTTTGTTATCGGATTGGCTGTCGCCGCCGTGTATGGCACCCCAAGAATGGGCCCCGCCTTCGGCTCAATGCTGTTGTCCGGACGATATGGCGCGGAATTGATTGCGAAGAAATTGAAACAGGAGCCATGAGACAGAGCGGTATGTTGGCAGCCTGTAGGCTGATTAAAAAGGTCATCCTACAAAAGGCCGCAAGAAGTGCGAACCCAGCGGCGTACTTCTTAGTACGTTGAGGAGTTTGTACGACCGAGAGCAACGTAGGGTATCTTTTTCAACAGCCTGACTATGGATATTCAAGATTTTTTGATCCAAGGCGAAGGGCGCGAGGAAGACAAGCGCCAAGCGTGGGATCTCTTTCAGCAGGCCTATGAGCAACAGATGAAGCGTGAACTGGAAGAAGCCATCAACCTGTACAAAAAGTCGCTGGCCACCCATCCCACGGCCGAGGCCCATACGTTTCTGGGATGGACCTACAGCTGGATGGGGCAGATTGACGAGGCCATTGAGGAATGTCACAAGGCCATCGCGCAGGACCCGGACTTCGGCAACCCCTACAATGATATTGGCGCCTACCTGATCGAGAAAGGTGAATTCGACGAGGCCATTCCCTGGTTTCAGAAGGCGATACAGGCCAGGCGTTACGAGAATCCGGCCTATCCGCACCTGAATCTCGGTCGCGTGTATGAGCGAAAAGGGAACTGGACGGAGGCCATCGACTCGTATAAGAAAGCACTCGCACTGGATCCAACCTACGCGCTGGCCAGAAAAGCGCTCGGACGGTTGGTCAGCTCATTGAACTGAAATCATATGTCCATGCAGAAAACCATTCTTGTCGCCATCACTGATCTGTTCTTCTACACCAAAGTCCGTGACGCACTCCGCCAACCGGACTACCAGCTTGAAAAAGCACGGATACAGCAGGATATCGTCGACAAAGCCCTGTCGGCGAACCCAGGCGTGATTATCTTCGACATGAACGACCTGACCCTGAACGCCTTTCAGGCGTTGGAAAAGCTGAAAGCCGATCCACAGTTGAAGGGCATTCCGACGCTGGCCTTTGCCAATCATGAAGAAGTTGATACGTGGAACCGTGCGAAAGTACTCGGCGTGACGAAGATCGTCTCCCGCAATGAGTTTTCAGCCAAAACGAGAGCGTTGGTCGAAGAATTGATGGCCGGTCATGTCCTCAAGTCGTAACGCCGGAACGTCGTCATCTCCTATGACTTTCGACTTGAAGACTTCTAGACTATTTTGCTGAACTGAATATGAAACAATCTCGTCTTTACGCCCAACACGCCCAACTTGGAGCCACGTTTGAGGAAGTCACCGGTTGGGAAATACCGATCCACTATGGCGATGTCGCAGCCGAATATCGCGCTGTCCGCCAGGCAGTCGGGATCGCCGATCTCTCCCATCGTGGCAAACTCAGGGTTACAGGCGAGGATCGCGTGAAGTGGCTGCAAAGCGTCATTAGCAATGACATCCTTCCCCTCCAACCAGGGCAAGGCCGCTACTCCAGCTTCTTGACCCACAAAGGTAAGATGCTCACGTACTTCCGCCTGTACATGCAGACGGAAGCCGTCATGTTGGAAGACGTGGGCGAGATCGGGGACACCACGTTCCAGGCCCTACGTAAATTCCTGCTCTACGGGGTCAAAGCCAAGATGGAAAACTGTGCCGAGAGTTGGGGGCTGCTGTTGATCAGCGGACCAAAGGCCGCGCATGTGGTGCAATCCGCGTTCGGCGTGGACGTCACGGACTTGACGCCGGTCGATTTTGTCACGGCCCAGATCGGTGGGCATCATGCGCTGGTGTTATGCACCGAAGAAACGGGAGAAGTGGATATCGAGGTGCTGCTTCCTGCGGATAGTCTCCTGACCGCCTGGACCGGTATCATGCAAGCCGGAGAGAAGTTCGGCATCAGGGCGATCGGGAACCACGCGCGCGAGGCCTTGCGGATCGAAGCCGGCCTCCCGAAGGCCGGGCCTGATTTGAACGAGGAGATCGTCCCACCCGAAGCCAATCTTGAGGATAAAGCGTTCAGCCTGAGCAAGGGCTGCTATCCAGGGCAAGAAGTCGTGGCACGCATGGATACCTACGGCAACGTACGCCGCAAGCTGGCAGGGCTAGTCCTTCACGATTCAGTTGTTCCGTCTCATGGAGCTAAACTGTATAGCGGCGACCGTGAAGTGGGCTGGATCAGTAGTGCTGTCCGTTCCCCCCACCTCAACAAGGCCATTGCGTTCGGATTTCCTCTGCGCGACTTCAGTAAACCGGGGACGGAACTGACCGTGGAATTCGAAGGTGGCAGACATCCAGCGACTATTCAGACCCTGCCCTTCTACACCAAGCAGTAACATCCCCCCCTGACGACCTATGTCCGTTGATGAACAGGCAGCCAGCACACAAACCACTCCGTATCTGGCAGCGGGGGAACTTGCGGGAATCACTCGTTTGGTGGACGAATTTTACGTCAATATGGATACCTTGCCGGAAGCCAAAACCATCAGAAACATGCACCCGGAGGATCTAACTGAATCACGGAAAAAGCTCACCTACTTCCTCAGTGGTTGGCTTGGGGGGCCACGGCTGTTTCAGGAACACTATGGACCGATCAGCATTCCTGGCGCTCATAAACGATTTCCCATAGGCTACGAAGAACGCGATGCCTGGTTACTCTGCATGCAACGAGCCCTTGCTGTTCAGCCATACAGTGACGAATTGAAAGACTACCTCTTGGCAGCTCTCAGCATCCCAGCCGAACGAGTCAGGGAAGTGAACGCAGGGGAATTCTAGGGTTGCACGCCCCCTATTCACCCTAGCCGATCCTTCGCTCTATCCCTCCACACTCACATTTTGATACATCTCTGAATCCTTCTGGATACAGGACCTTGAGCTTCATAAGATCCGTCTGAGGAACTGGTACCCTTCAAAATCAACGTGATGAATGAAGAACTCTACCTACCCTGTCCAATTGTTCATGTGGCATTCTCCTTGCTGTAGCTAAGAATGGGAACGAATCGGTTCATGATTCACGGAACCAGATTGATTCGGGCAAACCTGAGAGATGCTCCGAAAGCCACAGACCTACTAGAGAGGAATAGGCTGTCAGTGAATCGGCATTGTAAGGTGAGGACTGGTTCTCAATGGTTCACAAGATGAATTTCATTTCACAGAACTCTGCACCGCCTGGACTCACCACTTCGATCGGGTCGGAACTGAACTCGATCGGCTGCGAAGCCTGGATCGACGTGGCCCGGTTTGGTAGCAGAGAAAAATCGCTGTCAGCGGTCACTGCAGATCCCAGGGCCTCTCAAAGCTCCCTGAGAAAATCGGTCGCCGGTCTACGTAGGAGATTCCGGAGACGAACTCCCGAAGATCTCGATTAGCTGCAACCACAACTCCATCCGTTTCCCATATAGTTACTCAGAATCTGCACTTGACGAACCATCCACACCGGGAGGATTTTCTAATCCACGAAAGAAAGCCAGCAGCGCACGGCAGCTCGGACTCGTAACATGAGCGCACCTTGCAACGGTGCGCTCGTGTTACTGAAAACTCAGCGCTCTGGATTGCGTGCAGCTGTGACCGCTGAGGCAAACTTCAGGAGACTCGCCCGTTCTTCATCGTCCAAGGCCAATAGCAGATGCGCCTCGTCTCCATGCATCAAGCGCAGGCTCAAGAACGGCTCTTCACGGCGCTTTTCCTTGTTGTCCCACATCGCGTCGATCAGCTGCACCTTATCCAGTTGGCCGACCGACACAACATCGTACCGGAAATAGGAATCGCCGATGACGATGTCGAACACCACATTGCCGGCCGTTACCAATACCAGGTTGAACCGGCCTTGCTCCTCGTACCCTTCCGGCAGGAACTTATTGACGTGGCAGAGCGAAACCTTTCGGTCACCCAATGCCTTGCGAAACTTCTCCTTCAATGCCTCATAATCTATCTGCAGCGCCTTTTCATCTAGCCCGGTCGCCGCTACGGCCGCCGCTTCCGCTTTCGAAAAAATATCATCGGCGGACATCAATCCTGACATGACATGTGCCCCCTTGTTGTCGTTGAATTTGGACTCACTGATGAACTCGGGAGCCGTACGGTAACCGGCTATCTGCAGCAAAAGCAAGGGCCTTGAGCAGTGAGGCTGGCCTACGGCCTAGCCGGCACGGCGTGAGAAAATCGCGTATTCCCGACCTCGTCAACCACTGCTACGGCAAACTTGTCCTTGGTAACCCGGACAAGACCGAAATTGTCAAAGCCCGACTCGTAATAGAGCTGGGTCGGATGAAGTCCATCATCTGTCGCGGTCAGCTTCCCATGCCGGGCAGACAATGGACCAGTGACATATTCATGAAAATCGATCACACCGTCCCGATCAGGATCATAGGCAGTGACCTGTGCGAGATGTACATCGCCCGCAAGAAACACCACGTTCTTCAGTTTGTCGCTGAGAATCGTAGCGACAATCACTCGCCGCTCCCGTTCAAAGCCCGTACCGTCCGGCCCTCCTGCCCAACCATCGTTGCCGGGCACCGTGGCGTCGCCACCCTTTGGAATCGAGAGCGGAACGGACGTCACGATCACTTTCCATGTGGCAGTCGACGTGCGCAACCCATCGAGCAGCCACGCCAATTGCGCTGCGCCGAGCATGGTCTTGGCAGGACCATCTGGATCAGCATTGCGACTCCGGTATTGCCTGGTATCTAAAATGAAGAGTTCAAGATCGGCACCATACCGTACGCGTCGATACAGACGATGCGGATCGTCTACTGGAGAAGCGATGGGCCAGTACTCCCGCAACGCCTGCCTACCGGCCGGCATCTGTTCCTCAAACGGCCCGGCAAAATTGTTCCGAACCTCATGATCATCCCAGACCACATACACCGGCGTGGTCTCCAGGAATTGACGCAGAGCCTCTGCCCCACGTTGATAGCGATGGCGAGCCCGATAGGTCTGCAGCGTGGTCGCTTTGAAGTCGGCACCCAGCTCGTTCGGCGGGGAGGGGCAGATATCATCGCTGTAAATCGTATCGCCGAGGAAGAGCTTCTCATCCGGCAGCGTGGTGAATTCGCCCCTAGCCACAAGACCCGCAGGAAGCTGCCTTGTGGTTTGGTCGGCAGAGCCGACCAGGACACGATAACGATAGCGCGTGGCAGGGCTCAGACCTTCGAGTGGAATTGTCAGGGTATAGTCCGTCTCCGAGGTCGTTGTGATGGACACCGTTCTCGACACCGGTGCCACGACCGTCGCAAGTTTCGAGGCCTGCTCCCATCGTGAGATTGTGGCCCACTCAATCTGAACCGAGACCGGACCGTTGGTCCGCAGCCAGAGCAAGGCGCTTTGCGAACTGACATCGCCAACCGCAACACCTTGGGACAAGAAATCTGAGCCTACGAAAAGCGTTCCCTCCGACGAGCTGCTGGATCGAACACGCTCACCAGAAAAAGCAGGACAACCGACGAGAAAGGAGCCCAGCAGTAGAATACCGGCCGATAGAAGGAATGGACGCATCCGGCAGTCCTATCCTATGTAGTGGTTCAGGTCAAGCAGCGGAGCGCGACGGCAGGCTTGATAATCGGCATAGCCGAACGGCATACTAAACACATTCATAGGAGCCCACGATGTTGGATACTAGTTGCTGTGTGACCAATTGCCTGGAGAGACCCTATGCTCCGGCCGGTACGCGTTCCGTCTGCAAAGACCATTTCCTGAGTTTTCTCACCTGGCGTCGTCGCCGTGGCGCTCAGATGTTCCACACCTACGCCGGCATGTCCATGGAAGAGCGCAATACCATCGCCGCCGAATGGATGAAAACCATCCGCACGGATGATGTCCAGGCTACCGCACCAAAACTCTGACCACCTTTTCCTTTCTCACTTGAATCGGCGTCCTGGTGGTTTCCTCACTGCGCACATCCAATCCAGGATCTTCTGAGACCGTGAGTTGAAGATTCACTCCTATTGTTTCCTTCTCTAAGGCGGGGGGTTGTGTGGTTTTCTCCTGCGCGCATTGAGCGAGCGCCGTCAATCTCTTTTTCGCCCTCTCGAAGCGGGCGGCCTGGTGATCTCCTAACTGCGCGCATCCAACGAGGGCCTTCTGAGGCCGCGCGTTGGGCGAGCACAGGAGATTACCAGGCTGCCCGCGCCTCCCCCTCACCCCATCACCGGCGACCCGTGGTGATGAATCATCAGCCACTCATCGCCGATAAGTTCGAACAGGTTCGTTGCGAGAACCTTGGCTTGCTGTGGTTCGTCGGATTGTTGAGTGATGAGATTTTCCACGCAGATGACCCAAGCCATCTCGCCGGCCACCTGAACCATCACGTCGGTGAGCTCGAACTTCATCGAGAAGGTGTTGTTGAAGATCAGCACCCAGGAATCGCGGACGGCAGGCCACCCGGAACGAATCGTCCAGCCCGGGTGAATACAGGTGATGTATTCTTGATGGGCCCAGAGCTCGTCCATCTTGGCGATGTCGAGGCTCTCAAACGCGTCATAGAATTTCTGATTGGCTTTCGTGACAGCTTCGATACGCTGTTTCAACACGGCTGGGCCTCTCAGTCAGCGGAGCCGTATCATACTGCAAGCGAGCCTGGCACGGCGAGAACATTTCTCAGGGGGGTCAACAGGACAAAGACTACTGAGACAAACCGAGTGCTGACGAGACTCGTACCCTACTGCCTCGCCAGATCGGGAGTAGTAGATCGCCAATAGGTTCGTTCGGGGTCAGAGCAATCACAAACCGCTTGGTCTCAGGAAACCGCCAGTCCTTGAAGAACATCTATAGCTTGCCAGATTGTTGGAGGCTGTGCGCAGTCTCCTTACCAGAAGAAACGCCATGGCTATGCTCAAGCAGCCTTGGGAGATTCCTAAACAAGTCATGCAGTGTAGCCAGAACTCCACCAGTGATTTTTCGAAGCTCTCCTTCCGTATACTGCAGCGGAACCAGCCGCCGCTGCCAGCCTCGGAGAGAGAAGGTTCCACCCAACTGCCTATAGGGAGGCTCACACACCAGCACGAATTCCCTCCCTTGGTTGTCTTCAATAATGAACGTTTGGTTCAGCTTAGGTAGAGCTTGGTGACAGGTCGAACAGGACTTTTCTGTCTGCCGACTGAACGCAGGAATAGCTTCTGCCGTCTTTGGCGCTATGACTGCCGATAACCCTGACGCCATAACGCTCAGCACAACCGCACACAACAACATTCTCATCCGCATTCTGTTTCCCCTCTCTGTCTCCATCATTCATAACTACTGCATCGTAAATTTTCGAATGTAGTGGACCAGCGCCCACATCTGTTCCTCAGAGAGCTTTTTCTTGTATCCGGACATCTCAGTCGCCTCCGGATCACTCCCGTTCGCGATGATCCAGAAGAGTTGCCCATCCGGGATTTTCTCCATCACGTTTTTGTCCCGATAATTTCTCGGTTTGACATCCAATCCTTTCGTGGCAGACCCTTTCCCATCGCCCTTGTCCCCATGACATTTGCTGCACTTGTTTTCATAAATGCTCGGAGCCTCCTGCACCACCTCTGAAGTCGGCGGTATCGGGTTCGACGTCTTGAGGACTTCCTCCGGAGCAACCGGGGTCTTAAAATCTCCGGCGATGACTGCTGTCGGCCACGCCATGATCACCGCGCCTAACACTGAAAGGCTCAAATGTCTAACATTCATGTTGTCCTCCCTCCTTATGGACACCTCTATTGATCGTTATTAAAGAAGAAGTCCGCGGTGCCTATTCCAGGTCGAAACTTCCCGATTGCCCTGGCACCAGATGCAGGCCACCTCTCCTTTGTTTGGCGTGCATGGGCTCGTCTCGGTCGGGCATGTCTAGAGAGAGACAGAGCAATCCCTGCACGGGATACGATCATTTTCAAACATGATCACCCCACACGCACCAGTCCAATCACGCTTATTTGGCTTAGTTGTCTCTTACGCGGATCGATGATTGGCGCTACGTAAACACACCAGGCATGACAAGACACCTCTACGGTTAGTACTGATCAACACATGCTTGGAGTATCTACACGCAAGTGCGATGCCGCGCTGAATGCATGCGTGACGCACATCACGAATATCGACGTACGATCTTAATACTCTCAAGGAGTTACGAGTCCATACATCCACGAAGGATGTGAATACCAGGAAGATACGTAGAGCATTTCGCGATACGACTATCGCATGGCAAGAACTACAGCCGCACACCAGGATCGAGCGATACACACACCGTCAGTTCACAAATCGAAACGGGTTCACGATTTTCACTATTGGGATTACTATCCCAATTTTATAACCGCTTACGTATTCCAGGGCGGACACCCAGCCAGAAAGAACCGTGCCGAACAATGCGTGCGCGTTGCTGCTCCACAACATGTCGGGAACTGCATACACCAGAACAACCGCTCCATACACAACCGCGAGACCGTCATGAACATTTCCCGATTGACTTCAATTTTCAATATGGGATAATTTTCCCATATTGCATATCCGCAGTCTCACAGGCAATGATACGTACACAGTCCCGCCTGACGTGTGTATACACTTCGAATGACGCGCACGAGCGTGCAGCCATCGCCTTGGGAGCAAAACAATGGAAGAGCCAGAACCGCTAGGCGCGCGCGTGAGATGTAGATGTAACGGAGAGGAGAACTTGCCCTGAAAGGATGGACGCAGTAAGCTATCAAGGCCCGACCTCCATCGGACGTTCAAGCCAAAGCATCGGCGGACCGATCTTCTGCAATTGCAGATGGCAGCTAGGACTATTTCCGTGAGTCACTGATGCAGGACGAGCCTCGGCAGGAGCCTCTCTGCTGGAACGTTCGAAGTCGAGGTCCGAAGAGGAGACGATCTGCCCTATATCATGATTGTCACTGCGTCGGGAGACGACTAGGGGCGGACAGTTAGCCTCCCATGGAATCAGCAAACAGGGACCGTTGAATCCCCGCAAGGCAAGCGAGCGCCGGTTGAATTGACCATTGTCGGTTCGGCGTGATCCTCTTCTTCTCTTTCGAACTTCACTTTCGTCGCATTCACAACCCCGTCGACTAACGGACCGTTTACCACCAGGCGAATGCCGACTTGAACGTCGCTCGGGGTTCCGCCTTCGAATACTGTCCCGGGACTTGTCTGTACACGGACAATGCCCATCGAAAAGTCGCTTAAATCACGTACGTGGGTCACAAATGCTTCCACTTTGGCGTTCTCACTATCCTTTGAACCCAGCGTTTCTGGCCATACGAGGTTCGCTTTCATACGAACGCCGGACGAACCTGGGTCTCCAGACGACACCTGGTCTCCTGTCGCATCGACTAACAACCCGTTCCAATCATCGCCGCTTATTTGGCCCGGCATGTCGTTCAACCTCGCATCGCTGTACTCGATGGTCAGGGCGCCGATCTCGAAGGTTTTTTGAGCAGCATTGTGGTTCTTGATGAAACCTTTGACCTCATAGTCAGGAACCTGCGTGTTCATATCGAGAGTTCTCAACTCTATGAACGTTCCCATGATCGCACCATCCCCCGTGACAAACCCGCTGACCTCTACGAGATCTCGACCTGGCATGAGACTGAGAACATTACGTCCAGGAATACTGGCATCGACAACCGTCGACGTCGTTATGGCGACGGTCTGACCCAAGACAACCAGGCTTGACCCATCCGAGGCTACCGATTGCACGACCCCTTCGACCGTATCCTCGTACAGCAATGTGTTCGCCGCGCGCTGCAGCACGTCATGTGTATCGTAACGCTCCGTTACCGTCGCGTTAACACGCACCAGCATCCCCTTTTTGAGATCAGTGAGGCTGCCGGATTTCCCATCGACCATCATCGACGTACTGCCGGTCTCGTACTCGTATCCGGAGACAAACACACTGCCGAACCCGGTGATTGCCCCAGAAACTACCGACGCGATCTGGCCTGTCCCACCGATCCCACCTCCGGCTTGTGGACCCGGACCGCACGATGCCAGTAAGAGGCACAGGGCGATCGCCCCAAGAAAGTTTTGATCGAGCTTCAGCATTATGACGAGGGATTTATTCAGGCTGAAATCAGTCAGATCGTTCTTGTTCTTCAAAATGATAGATCCCTAGCCCCACGCGCACGCGACCGCTCCCCTTTGATGCTGGGTTCATATCACGATCCCGATGAGAGAGCCACCGATCGAACTTCTCTAAGAGTTCCTGTCCTTCTGCAGACGCCAGCGTGCGAAATTCCTTCGCGGTCTCTAACGAGACGTTGTCATACATGACCTTGCGTTGGAACCGAGGCTTCGACGGCTTCAGATGGACGTTATGATCGATGGTTGAAATAAGATCAGCAGTATCGGCTCCAAGTACCTGCAATTTTTCAACCGAACCTTTCTGAGGAACGTAGCCGCGAGAGAGCAGACAAATTCGCCCATCTTTCAATTGCTTAACCGCACCGACCCGTAACAACTCATCCAACAAGGCCCTCACCGGGATGTCTCCACTGTAGCGTTTCACCAACACACTGAATGAAGCTCCCCGCCCCTCCATTCGAAGTGGTCGAGGATGGCCCTTTCCATCTCCGAAATCGGAGTCCCGGATCCAGCCGGTGATCACTCGTGAAGCTCGATGGTACTCTTCATTTATAATGGATCGAGAATGAGGCGGGAGCGTCAAGATCCGTTGCACTTCCTTGCGCGTCAATCCACTGAGGATCGCGATCCGCGACACCGTCTGCTTCTTACCATGAATTCCAAACTCAGCGTTCGCAACCTCCACGTAGACCTGCTTGGCCAGCTCGGCGAACGTCCGATGGGACACATTGTTCCGAAGAAGAATCCGCACCAACGGTCGAAGAAGCTGGAGGGTGGCGTGAGAAAGTGCTTGTCCGTGCTTGGACTGAGCCATATTGGGACTGAGCCTTAATTTAAGGGGGGAGTATACAACCTCCTTAGGCTCTCATTACAAGTGCGTTGTAATTGCATGTGCGGTAGTCGCAGCCTGGAATAGCGGGACATTGCCATGCCACAGCCACGTTGCACAGACGTGAGTCTCAGAACTTGTCCATGGTTGAAGGCATTTACGTGTGAACGCGAATGAGCGTATTGCCGCAGCAATCAATATATGGCAAGGTTCGAAAGATAATTGAGGTGAGACAGCGTTGCGTTCGTCGAGACACCGATCATTGATGGCAGCCGACACTTCGTAGCAGTCTTAGGAAAGGAAGGTGCCGTGATCCACAAACTCCTGCCCGCACAGATTAACGTACTGTTGGTTATCCTAGGGCTCACCGGTTGTGCCCAATGGAACTATCAAGACCTGAGCGACCCCTCACGGGATGTATGGCAGAAACCACAAGGGGTCGTTGAAAAGCTGTCCATCGCGCGGGGAGCAAGGGTGGCAGACTTGGGTGCCGGCGGAGGCTACTTTACCTGGCACCTGGCCAAGGCGGTCGGGGCCAGAGGAACAGTCTATGCGGTTGATACCAAGGAGAGCTCGATCAACATGATCATCAAGGAAATGGTTGCCCGAGGGACCCCGAATGTCCGGCCGGTCCGGGCCGAGCCGCACGATCCAAGACTTCCGGAACCCGTCGATCTGGTGTTCAGTTGCGATGGCTATCATGACATGAACGATCGAGTAGACTATTTTCGATCCCTCGCCTCATCGCTACGACCGGGCGGTCGCGTCGCGATTCTCGATTTTCACCCTCGTGGATTCTTTTCCAGTATGTTCGTTCACAGAACCGCGAAAGAAGAGGTCCGACGCGAAATGGAGGCCGCCGGCTATCAGCTTCTGAACGATTACGATGTCGTCGACAGTCAGCACTTCCAGGTTTTCGCGAAGGCGGAGCGGTAGAAGCCAGTTACTCTGGGTGCACGGCTCGGTCACAGAGGTTTCGACCAAGCTATCCCTTCCTACGTCTCCATCATTTCTAACCGAGGATCAAACTCGTGTCCGCAAGCCGTGCACCGGATGCAATCTGACTCCACCGTGAATTCGTCGGAACGGATACCCATGCCGCCACAATCCAGACACCGGGTGAGGTGAACTTTCTGATCATTCACCGTTTCGTATTGCACTCCGTGTAGGCAGTACACCGGTTTCCCGTAAAGCAGCCATGATTTGCCAGCATTGTCGACCACGGGTAAGACGAGGTAATGATGGTTCACGTAGTCCTCTAGCTCGCCACGACTCGTGAAACCGTCTTTGATCAGTTTGCCGGACACTGCCTCGTACAGCCCGCCGCCGTTCACGATCACTTTGGTCGGTCCCATCATTGCACCTCCCCGATTGACGTGAAGCTGGTTAGACCACACCTGAATAATAGCGGAGAATATTGGAGACGGAAATCACGCCGATAATTTGGCCGTCCTGCGTCACGGCCAGATGCCGGGTTGCTTGGTCTTTCATCATGCGCACGGCATCAATGATCGGACGATCACCTTCGATGGCCACGACCGGCTTGCGCATGCACGTCTTGACAGGAGTAGTGTTGGGATTCACCCCGTTGGCCACCACCTCACGCGACAGCGCCGAATCCGTGATGAAGCCGACATAGGACTGGTTGTCGGTCAGGAGGAGTGAGCCGAGCTTCCACTTCTGCATGAGCTGCCCCGCTTCTCGCAGAGTGGCCTCCTGCGAGAGACTCCGGACTTCCGACGACATATGCTCGGCGATTTGCGGGCCGACGAGAGTCCGCCCAACTGTCTTCTGTTTCGGCTCAGCAGCCCGACGCGCTTCGAGCTCCGACACGCAGCTTTCCAACACCCGGTACCGTTGCAGGAGACTCTGCCGATGGCTATCCATGCCGGTGCCTTCCGGCGCCTCGTCCGTCATATTCACCAACCCACCGGCCTCGCCCAATTCGGCGTATTCATACGCATGCAGCAAGTCGGAGGCCTGCCCCAGCAAATCGCCGATCAACTGTTCAGTGTCCAGATCGAATTCCTCCAGACTGCGGACCGGCTTCCCTTTGCCCAGAAACTGGGCCAGTTCAGCCAACTGTTCCCGCATCCGTTCGATGCTGCGGTCGAGGGACATCCGTGTCGATTTTGGATTGGTGCGCGTCGTGGCCATGGCACCTCCTCTTTAGGCAAGTATGGATGATACTACCTCCATCTAAAGTAGCGAGGCAAGCCTGTTCGGTCCGCGTCTTGTATCGCAGAGCCAACACAGCTATTCCGGCGACTGCAATGAACGACGGAGGCTTGCGCCTCCTTCCAGCGAATTGAGCTTCACGCCGTAGAAACCGGAACGGTGGTTCTTGGAGAAGGGACTACGGGAGATTGAGGGCTGAGAGTTAGGACTCACCCGGCGTTGCGTGAAGAAAAGCGAGTTGATCGCTAAAGTGGATCCAACATTGACTAGAACTGATTCCAGAGCAGTTGATTCGTGACTTCGTGGTGAAAGAGAACTTCCGAAGCCTTCACCATCGTACCGAGTTCTCTCGGAGATCGATCTGCCACTAACTGCTTGAAGCTAGAATATTTCTGCTTGCTGTCCTCGCCAAGAATATCGGTGATAAACTTCGACTCATTAAATAGCGCGATAGCATCATTGATGCTGCTTGGAAGGAATCGTGCACAACCATCCGTCGTCTCTTTCTTTTCCAAGCGCTCCCCTCCAAAGCCGGTCTTGAGCATCGTGTACAGGACGAGGTAGGGGTTCGCATCGGGAGCGACTGAACGCAGTTCGATACGGGCCGTCTTTTCATTGGCCATCGGAATACGGATCATGGAGCCGCGATCGATCGCCGAAACCTTGATCTGATTCGGTGCTTCAAAGTGCGGATCGAGGCGGCGATACGCATTCACCGACGAGTTAAATA
The DNA here is from genome assembly GCA_005116965.1 of Nitrospira sp. Classification (GTDB taxonomy): domain Bacteria; phylum Nitrospirota; class Nitrospiria; order Nitrospirales; family Nitrospiraceae; genus Nitrospira_D. The sequence continues at coordinate 315,520 of SWDG01000023.1, forward strand.
CCAGGCAGATCTCCGGCGCATGATTCAAGAGTTTGAGGACGAAGTCCCATGCGACATCGGAAAGTCCATCTTTCCCCTTCGCGTCGTGGAAAATATTCTTGCCATTCCTGCTCAAAGAAAAGTTGGTGTGCATACCGGACCCATTGATTCCAACGAAAGGCTTCGGAAGAAACGTGGCCGTGTGCCCCATGGATCGGGCCACCTGGCGGCAAATCAACTTGTACAGCTGCACGTGATCTGCAGCGCAAACCACATCGGCATAAGAAAAGTTCATTTCGAACTGCGAGGGCGCGACCTCCGGATGATCTTTTTCGTTCTTGAAGCCCAGAGCCCGCTGTGCCTCCGCCGACTTATCGATAAACTGACGGAGTGTGTCCAGCGGAAGTGAGTGATAGTACCCACCCGTTGAAATGAGCTTAAACCCGTTCTCACCGTAACGTTGCTCGGCGTTCTGCCCTTCCACAAGGAAACCTTCAATTTCACTGGCAGCGTGCGCTGTAATACCCTTCTTCCCGAGATCCTCCGTATAGGATTTCAGCATCCCACGGAAGTCGCTGTGATACGGCGTCCGATCGCTGTTCAACACAGACGCAAAGAAAATCACCTTCCCTGCGCCAATCACATCGGCCGGTAGATATCGGATGGAGGACCAGTCGACGGCAAGACGCAGGTCCGACTCATGTTGCGGCGTGAACCCACGGATAGATGACCCGTCAAAGGTCAGATTGCCCAACGACTCCAGCAGGTACTTCTTGTCGTAATCGAGCATGTGGAGCCGTCCCTCGATGTCTGAGAAACACAACGTCACGGCCTTGATGTGCTTCTCTTTTTTTAACCAAGTCGTATATTCCCGTTCGAGACTTTTTGCGCTGGCTGTCTTGGCGCGCTCCGCCGCCTTGAGATTCATTTCCTCGAGCTCGTCATACGGAATTTCGAGGAAACTCTTGAGCTCAGCTGCAGTATTTGTATCCATGGTTCACCTCCACAGTCTCTGACGCAAAATGGTCAATCTCGACTCCCCGCCAAGCATCCACTACCATCTGCTTCTTGGGCCCACAAACACTCTTTCGTGAGCTTACCAAGAAGAGACGACCAAGTAGTGATTTAGTCTGTCACACCCTCTTAGAGGCATGCAATGTCGGCTGTATGCTGTCTTACGGGTCAGTTGAGACTACCTCTTTCCTTCACGCTATGCCTGCGCCTTGCGCACTCACGCAACAGGAGCCGCGACGGCGTCATTCGGATCAGCTCCCAGCGGATGCAGATAGGTGCCGATGAAGAGCAATATCGCCCCGACGATGGCGCTCATAGCTCCAACTCTGCTTCTGTTCATGACAGCACAGTTCCCCAAGGAAACATTTGTTACGCTGGGATATCCTGCGCTTACAAAAACGGGGCAATTGCTAACTGCGGATAGACCACCCGATGTCGATTTTGGCATGGCCCAACGACTATCTTACGAGGTAGCTGATAGCCAATAGCGAAAAATCAAAAGCCGATAGCGTAGGCTAATGGGTCATACAGGAGCAGAGGACGTCAAAATAGGGGGAGACCATGGCAAAGAATGCTCAAAAGCGCAAAGCGAAGAACCCGAAGATGCCGGCAAGTATCTGCTGGTTCGAAGTACCAGCCGATGATTTGGGACGAGCGAAGAAATTCTACGGGTCGTTGTTCGGTTGGAAGTTTGCCAAACTGCCGGCTGCCGTACAGAACTATTGGCATATCGACACCGGCGGGAAAGATGCTTCACCGGACGGAGGGGTTTTCCCACGCATGCATCCGAAGCAGACCATCACCGTCTATGTATCCGTGCCGTCGGTCGACAAGGCCATGGTCAAGGTCAAGAAACTAGGAGGAACCGTCTGCGCGGGGAAAACGGCCGTGCCAGGGATGGGTTATTTCGCAATTTGTGCGGATCAGGAGGAAAACGTCTTTGCGCTATGGGAACCGAACGAACGAGCCAAGTAACTGGACGCATTGGTTTACCTCATATACACCCATCACCCTGGAGGTCATGATGAAATATCTCTGCCTGGTGTATCTCGAAGAAAAAGTCTTGAATGCATTCCCAAGCCACGAGCGGCGCGCGATTTCTGATGAAGCCATGTCCTACTGCGAGAAGCTGAAGAAAGCCGGCCAGTTGCTCGCCGCCTCCCCGCTTCATCCGGTGGAGACTGCCACCACCGTGCGGGTCAGAGAGGGTAAGACCTCGACCACCGATGGACCATTTGCTGAAACCAAGGAACAGTTAGGCGGGTTTCTCATGATCGATGTCCCGGACCTGAATGATGCGATCCGTATCGCTGCCCAGTTTCCAGCCGCTCGCTTCGGCAGCGTGGAAGTCCGACCGATGAAAGAATTGGGGTGTGCAGACTGATGGTTGTATGAATGACGACACATCAACAAGAGCCCGCGTCAAGATTGACGAGGTCTTCAGGTCCGAATCGCGGCAGGTGCTTGCCACGTTGATCCGGCTGCTCGGTGTTTTCGACACAGCTGAGGAAGCCTTACAGGAAGCCTTCGCGGTTGCGCTAGAGCAATGGCCACGTGAAGGCATCCCGGCCAATCCACGTGCCTGGCTGGTCTCTACCGGACGGTTCAAGGCCATCGACGGCATGAGACGGCGCGCCCGCTATGATGCATCGTTAAACGAACTCGCCACACACATCGAGAGCACCACCAGCGATCCATTGGAACAGACAGACGAGCCCATCGAGGATGACCGTTTGCGTTTGATCTTCACCTGTTGCCACCCGGCTCTCTCGCAGGACGCACAACTCCCCATGACGCTGCGCGAGGTCTGTAATCTGACAACGGAGGAAATCGCCCGTGCCTTCCTCAGCAAACCAACAACGATTGCGCAACGAATCGTCCGGGCCAAAGCGAAGATCCGCGATGCGCGCATCCCGTACGAGGTTCCTCCGCCATCCGAGTTGCCGGAACGCATTGAGGCCGTCCTACGCGTGGTGTATTTGGTCTTCAACGAAGGATACTCGGCGTCATTCGGCACATCACTCACCAGAGCGGATCTCTCCGGTGAAGCGATCAGGCAGGGAAGAGTCCTCTTACAATTGCTCCCTGAGCCAGAAGTCATGGGACTGCTCGCGTTGATGCTCTTGCACGAATCGCGAAGACAGTCACGTACCTCGGCCAACGGCGATCTCGTGCTCTTGGAGCAACAGGACCGGTCATTGTGGAACCACGATCTTGTCAAAGAAGGTATCACCCTCGTCGAACGGGCACTCGCATCAAAACGCATCGGCCCCTATACCTTGCAAGCCGCCATCGCCGCCGTCCATGCAGAAGCTCCCAGCGCAGGAGAAACGGACTGGGCGCAAATTGTCGCCTTGTACGATCTTCTTTTGCAAACGGAACCTTCACCCATCATCGAGCTGAACCGGGCGGTCGCAATCGCCATGCGTGATGGACCGGCCAAAGGCTTAGAGCTGGTCGATGCACTTCTGGAGCGCGGTGAGTTAGCCCAGTATCACCTGGCACACGCCACACGAGCCGACTTCTGCCGAAGACTCGGCAGGAAAGCCGATGCACGCGCTTCGTACGAACGAGCGCTGGCCCTGGCGAAGCAAGAACCGGAGAGACGATTTTTGGAAAAACGGCTGGAGGAGTTGCTTGACTAAGGTGGCAACTCGTCCTCGCAATCAAGTCTCCCTACGTCTGACCGCTGAACTTCAGCAAGCATCTTGGGCAGAGGCAACTTTCCCCTTTACCTAAATACGGGAGAGCACCATCGGGGTCGGCCCACTTCCGTTCATCAGCACCCCGTCATAGATGCCGAGGATGTACCCGGCCGGTACGAGCATCCGCAGATTGACGAACAGCCTAAAGAACGTGGTGGTCAGAAATGACCGACGCAGATTGGACAACTCACACATCAGATATGTCCCCCGGGTAGCGCTATTCGGCTTTCGCCGTGTCCATACAATAGGATTGCACAATCTCCATATCGTCCCCCGCCGGGTGCCCATCTCTGGGAGCGCCTGGCTTGGAGGCATGCTGCTTACAGGAGGATATCGGTGCTCGCTCCTCCGACGACAAGTGCTGGAGTGCCGACGAGCTGAATCTGGAACTCCGGTGTCGCATCCCCATCGATGTTGCCGTTCAGGATCCCGCCCGCATACCAGAGGTGTCCCGCCGTATGAGGACCACCAAAAATAAAGGCTTGGTTGCCGGCCACCAAGCCATTGGCATCGATCGTGGTCAGATCGATCCGGTCGCCGACACCCGCACCATTACCCGTAAAGTCGACAATGCGATCCCGGCCCGTGCCGGCAGGGCTCTCGCTGACCGCGTTGTAATCGAAGCGATCGGC
>SWDG01000006.1:0-10255 GCA_005116965.1 Nitrospira sp.
TATTCTCGATATTGAGATCCTTGAAAAGTATCTTCCTGCTGTTAAACAACTCGAAATTCCATTTATTGTCCCTAATATGATGGATCAGGTAGTAATCCAAGATGACTTCCTTGTGAAACGTGAAAACAACGAAACTATTCGCTCCTTTGTACAATCTATGGACTGCACACTTGTGTTTTGACTCAGGGGCTTCTTCTATGTTGTCGGCTGTCTATATTGTTCGTTCTCCACTCCATACTCTGTCCCAAGCACTCTTGCCTGAAAACAGTTCAGCTATGGTAATTTCCCTGGAAGATCCCCTTCTTCCCGGAAAAGTATTGCATGTAACGAATACCACTCAATTCACAGAGGGAGAGAGGTTGTCGTATGAACAAATACTCGAACTACTCCTTAGGAGCACGAAGGTCATAGCCCTATGACTCCGAAGTTTGTTCGTTAAGAAAGTTAGGAGTAGTGGAAGTAGGAGTAGTGGAGTGAATAGAGAGTATAACTGTGAAGTGATTGATTTTATAAAGTAAGTATTACTAGATAGAGAAGGATAACACTGGGGATTGTTTCTTTATAGAGTATTTGGAATCTGTGAAAAGCTTGTGAAGAAGGAATAGAAGGTGATTGTACCTTCTTTATATAACTCGACATGTCCTGGTGTGACGTGGTATTCAGCGTCGCTTTTTATCCGTTATAAAGAGAAGTGGAATAGTAGTTATCCACAAGTGTGAATAATCCTGTGTATAGCGGTTTTGATGCGTTATGAGTATTGACACTGTTTGGCAAGAAGCATTGCAGTATATCCAGGCGAAAGTTCCTAAGCAGGTGTATGACACGTGGTTTATACCGGTTCACCTCGACCGGATTGAAAACTCGACGGCGCATATTGGGGTTCCGAATAAGTTCTTCGGGGAATGGCTGGATGCTCATTATGGACCGCTATTAGCAGAAGCTATGGCCACGGCTCGTGGTGGAGGACTGATGGGTGTGGCATTCACAGTCCGCCCAAAGAGCACGGCGCAGGAGGTTGAACCACAGAGCGTTGTCACTGCGCCGCGAGGTGTCACTCAGCCTAAGCCGCGACGGGGAATCCAGCTCAACCCAAAATATATATTTAAGAATTTCGTTGTCGGTGCTGGGAACCAATTTGCTCATGCCGCCTGTATGGCCGTAGCCGAACAACCAGGCCAGACCTATAACCCGCTCTTTATTTATGGGGGGGTGGGACTCGGGAAGACTCATCTCTTAAACGCGATCGGAAATCATGTCGCTGAAAAGAGCGATCTGCGAATTGCATATCTGACCACAGAGCAATTTACCAATGAGGTGATCAACTCCATTCGATATGACAAAATGATGGATTTACGGAAACGGTATCGACATATCGATATGCTGATGATCGATGATATCCAATTCCTGGTCGGGAAGGAACGGACACAGGAAGAGTTCTTTCACACCTTCAATGCCTTATATGAGGGGCATAAGCAGATTGTTCTCTCAAGCGACCGGTTTCCTAAAGATATGCCGGATATCGAAGAGCGTCTACGATCTCGGTTCGAATGGGGATTGATTGCAGACTTGCAGCCGCCTGATGTGGAGACCCGCATTGCCATCCTGAGAAAAAAATCAGAAGATGAGGGCCTCAAACTGCCGGAAGACGTCATCCAGTTCCTATCGATCACGATGAAGAGCAATATCCGTGAATTGGAAGGCAGCCTAGTTCGACTAGGTGCCTATGCCTCGCTGACCGGGCAGGTGATAAGCCTTGATCTTGCCAAGACCGTCTTGCGCGATGTCATTGGGGATAAGAAAAAGATCGTTGCGATGGATGATATTCAAGAGGCGGTCTGTACACAATTCCATGTGAAGATGACGGAGCTGAAATCTCGCCGCAGGAGTAAGACGCTCGTACATCCTCGACAGATCGCAATGTATCTGTGTCGAGAGCTGACTGATGCTTCGTACCCCGAAATCGGACGCCAATTTGGCGGTAAAGATCATACGACCATCATTCACGCCTGTCGCCAGGTCACAAAGGCCAAGGAAACCAACACGGTGTTGCAGGCAACGCTTGAAACATTGAAAGAGCAAATTCTTCGTAGTTAAGAGCTTCCCAGGGAGAATTCTCTATGAAAATACGTATTGGGCGAGATGAATTATTGACGGGACTTCAGCGGGTCCAAGGTGTCGTGGAGAAACGAAATACGATGCCGATTCTGTCCAATATCTTATTGGAAGCCAAGCAGGATGGGGTGGAAATTGTCGCGACCGATCTCGAAATTGGATTACGAGGTCTGTACAAGGGGACCGTTCTCTCGACAGGTGGTGTCACCATCTCAGCCAGAAAATTATACGAGATCGTCAAAGAGTTACCCCCTGGCGACATCGAACTGACGTCGACGGATAACAACTGGACGACTATCCAAGCCGGGAAGAGCCAATTCAAAGTCGTCGGCCTTCCCAGTAGCGAATATCCTGCATTGCCGACTATCGAGCGTGAGGGATTGACACCGCTCTCAGGAGAGGGCCTTCTGGAATTGATCCGGAAGACACTCTTTGCCGCCGGGGATAACGATGCTCGATATATCTTGAACGGCCTCTTGGTCACTCTCGTTGCGACCGACAAGAAAACCTCGCTACGATTAGTCGGCACAGATGGCCATCGTTTGGCAGTGGCGGAGCAAGAAGTCGGCAAGGCTGGTAACAAAGGTGTGCCACAGGAAATGAAAGCCATCATACCGAAGAAGGCGGCGCATGAAATCCGCCGTCTCTTGGAGGAGGGCGTAGATGCCGAACCGCTCATCGGTTTCTCGAAAAACCTAATGATATTCCGAAAGAGCGGGTTGCTGCTGACCTCTCGGCTGATGGAAGGCAACTACCCGAACTACCAACAAGTCATCCCAAAAGAAAGCAGCAAGAAGATCAGTGTCAGTCGAAGTGAATTGGAGAGCGCGCTCCGTCGGGTGTCGGTACTGGCCAAGGATAAAGCTAGCGCGGTAAAGGTTTCCTTCGCATCCGATAAGATGACTTTGTTTTCCAGCAGTCCGGATTACGGGGAAGCCACGGAAGAATTGCCAGCCCACTATGAAGGAGAGGCCATCCAGACCGGATTCAATGCCCGTTACCTGTTGGATGTCTTCAGCGTGATGGATGGGGAAACCCTCTCGCTTCAGATGGACACTCCGCTCAGTCCCTGTCTGATTCAGGAACCGGAAAGCCCGGGGTTCAAATGTGTGGTCATGCCCATTAAGATTTAGCGGGATGATCGTGAAAAAGTCCGCCGGCATCGTACTCGTATCCCAGGAACAAACAAAGCGAACCTCATTTCGCAACAGACGGTTAGGAAACGGATGACCACAGACGACTCTTCCCAGCCCAAATCAGACAGCTACAGCGCCGATCAGATCAAAGTCCTGGAGGGCCTCGACGCCGTCCGAAAGCGGCCGGCGATGTACATTGGGAGCACGGGCGTCGATGGACTCCACCACCTCGTCTATGAAGTCGTGGACAACAGTGTCGACGAACATATGGCGGGGTTTGGCGAGGCCATCGAGGTCATGATCCACATCGATGGGAGTGTGACGGTCATCGACAACGGACGAGGCATTCCCACTGGCATGCACTCCACGCAAAAAAAGTCTGCCGCCGAAGTGGCATTGACGGTTCTTCACGCAGGCGGCAAGTTTGAGCAAGGAGCCTATACAGTCTCCGGCGGTTTACACGGAGTCGGTATCTCCGTCGTGAATGCCTTGTCGGAGTGGCTTGAGCTGGAAATCTGGCAGGATGGGCAAGTGTTTGAGCAACGCTATGCACGTGGGAAACCAGATGCCCCGCTCAGGGCAACCGGGAAAACAAAACGACGAGGGACTCAAGTTCGGTTCAAACCGGACAGCCAAATCTTTGAGACTCTGGAGTTTAGTTTTGACGTGTTGGCTCAGCGGCTCCGCGAGCTCGCTTTTTTAAATAAAGGCCTGGCCATTACCCTGAGGGATGAGCGGAAAGAACCGGCAAAAGAGCAAGTGTTCTTGTACAAGGGCGGCATCATGTCTTTCGTTGAACACCTCAACGAAGCCAAAACACCGCTGCATAAGCCGATCTATGTCAAGGTCGAGAAGCCAGAAATGGTTCTGGAAGTGGCGCTCCAGTACAATGACAGCTACGCGGAAAACCTGTTCTCATTCGCGAATAATATCAATACAAAGGAAGGCGGTACGCATTTAGTCGGATTCAAGGCGGCCCTCACCAGGACGATCAACACCTACGCCAATGCCAACGATCTCTTCAAGAAAGAAACCGAATCTCTAACAGGAGATGATGTGCGGGAGGGGTTGACGGCGGTGGTCAGCGTCAAGGTGCGCAATCCGCAATTTGAGGGTCAGACGAAGGCGAAGCTCGGGAACAGCGAGGTGAAAGGCGTGGTCGAGGCCGCTGTCAACGAGGCCTTGGGAAATTATTTCGAGGAAAATCCTCCGGTTGCTCGCAAGATCATCGGCAAAGCTATCGACGCGGCCCGCGCCCGCGAAGCCGCTCGGAAAGCCAAGGATCTGATCCGGCGAAAGAGTGCGCTTGACGGTGGTTCGCTGCCCGGGAAGTTGGCTGATTGTTCGGAAAAAGATCCGGCCTTGAGCGAACTCTACATCGTAGAGGGTGATTCAGCTGGTGGATCAGCAAAACAAGGACGTGACCGCAAGTTCCAGGCAATCCTGCCGCTGAAAGGCAAGATCTTGAATGTAGAGAAGGCGCGCTTTGACAAGATGCTCTCCAGCGATGAGATCCGGACCCTCATCATGGCACTGGGGACCGGCATCGGCCGCAAGCGTGAAGAGAGCGACAAGCCGGAGAAAGATGCATTCGACATCGCCAAGGCCCGCTATCATAAGATCATTCTCATGACCGATGCCGATGTGGACGGCAGCCACATCCGTACCTTGCTCTTGACGTTCTTTTTCCGACAGATGCCCGAGCTGATCGAACGGGGGTATATCTATATCGCGCAGCCACCGCTATTCAAGGTGAAGAAAGGCAAGACGGAGCGGTATCTCAAAGACGAAGGGTTATTGAACGAATATCTAGCCGATCTGGCGGTCGAAGATGTCGAACTGTATCTGGAAGGGGCCCAAGGGTATGTGACCGGACGTCGGCTGTTGCCGATTCTGAAGAAAATGATTGCCTTTGAAACCTTACTCGGTCGGCTCAATAAGAAGTCCCACGAAGCCGCGATGCTCCGTACCTTTGTCGACGAACCAGGGCTTGATCGGGAGCTGCTCAAGGACCGAACCGCACTTCAACGATTGGTCGAGAACATCAAGACATCGCTGGCTGTGGTATTTCCAAAAGTAATGCCGGAGTTCGATGTGCTGGATGATGAAGAACATCAATCAAATAAGGTGGTCTGCCGGCTGCATGCGAACGGCGTCGCTCATGAACTGTGTATGACACATGAACTCGTCGGCTCCGCGGAGTTTCGTGAACTACAGAAACTGACTCCGTCGGTTATTGGATTAGGACGCCCTCCGTACAAGCTCAAAGCCAAAGGCCAAGAACATCACTATCGGGCGACCGATGAATTGGTGAAGGCTATCTTGGATATGGGGAAGCAGGGGCTCAGCATCCAGCGCTACAAAGGGCTCGGCGAGATGAACCCCGGGCAGCTCTGGGAAACGACCATGAACCCTGAAATGCGTACCCTCTTGCGGGTCACACTTGAAGATCTCACCGGTGTCGATGAAATCTTTACGATCTTGATGGGCGATGAGGTTGAACCGCGGCGCAATTTTATTCAAACGCATGCCCTTGAGGTGAGGAATTTAGACGTATAGCGTCGTTCGTGAAGCGTGAAGCGAAGGCTGAACAGGATTTCGGATCCTTACGTTTCACGAGTAATGATTAACGAGGAAATATGCCCCCTGATGAACGCTTAGGTCACATCGCGATAGAAGACGAGATGAAGTCGTCATACCTCGATTATGCGATGAGTGTCATCGTAGGACGAGCGCTGCCCGACGTCCGCGATGGGCTTAAACCGGTTCATCGCCGCATCCTGTTCGGCATGAACGAAATGGGCCTCGCCTCCAATCGGACCTACCGCAAGTCAGCCAAAATCGTGGGCGAGATCATGGGCAACTATCACCCACACGGTGATACGGCCATTTACGATACTCTCGTGCGGATGGCGCAGAATTTCAACATGCGCTATCCCCTCGTCGACGGCCAGGGCAACTATGGATCGATGGACGGCGATTCAGCGGCCGCGATGCGGTACACCGAAGCGCGCATGACCAAGCTCGCCGAGGAGATGCTGGCCGACATCGACAAGGAAACGGTCGACTTCGGTCCGAACTACGACGAATCGAGACAGGAGCCACTGGTGTTGCCGAGCAGAGTGCCGAATCTCCTCATTAACGGAGCGGGCGGCATCGCGGTCGGCTATGCCACGAATATCCCGACGCATAACATTGCTGAGATCATCGATGGATTGCTTCTGCTGTTGGAAAATCAAGACGTCACGATCGCTCAGTTGATGAAGAAGATCCCGGGGCCAGATTTTCCAACGGCTGGGTTCATCTACGGCATGAGCGGTATCAAGGACGCTTATGAGACCGGTCGGGGTCTCTTGAAGTTGCGGGCAAAAGTCGTGGTAGAGATCGATGAACGTACCGACCGCGAACGGCTCATCGTGACGGAGATTCCCTATCAAGTCAACAAAGTGTCATTGATCAAGAAAATTGCCGAGCTGGTTCAGGAAGACCGGATCAAAGGCATCTCTGATTTGCGAGATGAGTCATCGGATCGTGAGGGGGTCCGGGTGGTCATCGAGCTCAAGCGAGGCGAAATCCCGCTGGTCGTGTTGAATAATCTTTACAAACACACCCCTCTTGAAACCACCTTCGGCGTTATCATGCTGGCGCTGGTCAACAATCGTCCAGAAGTCCTGAATCTCAAACAAATTCTGCATCATTTCCTTGATCACCGACGGGAAGTCGTCGTCCGCCGCACCGCCTACGAGCTGCGCAAGGCGGAAGAGCGGGCGCATATCCTCGAAGGGCTCAAGATCGCCCTCGACAATCTTGATGCCGTAATCGCTCTCATACGTCGGTCGCAATCGCCGGACGAAGCCCGGGCCGGGTTGATGCGCCAGTTTGGCCTTACCGATATCCAAGCTAGCGCGATCCTCGACATGCGGCTCCAGCGCTTAACACAGCTTGAACGGACCAAACTCGTCGAAGAGTACCAAGACGTGCTGAAGCAGATCGAGTATTTGAAGTCCATCCTCGCCAACCAGGAACTGGTCCGGACTATCATTAAGGATGAGCTGACCGAAATTCGGGAAGCGTATAAGGACGAGCGGCGGACGCAGATCGTCAAGGAAGCGGCGGAAATCACCCTGGAAGATCTGATTGCAGCGGAAGAAGTGATCGTCACGATCTCTCATGCCGGATACATTAAACGAAATGCCGTGTCGCTCTATCGTGCCCAGCGACGAGGAGGAAAAGGCAAGATCGGCATGGGGATCAAGGAGGAAGATTTCGTCGTGAATCTCTTCACGGCCTCCACGCATGATTCATTGCTCTTTTTCACGGATGCCGGCAAGGTGTATTGGTTAAAGGTTCATGAAATTCCTGAGGCCAGCCGTGGCGCAAAGGGCAAAGCGCTCGTCAATCTGCTCGCGCTGTCGAGTAATGAAAAGGTCACGGCCACATTGCCGGTGAAAGAGTTCAGGGACGACCGGTATATCGTGATGGGCACCAAGAAGGGCATCATCAAAAAGACGGAACTGTCCGCGTTCAGCAATCCACGGCAAGGCGGGATCATCGCCTTGGGACTTGAAAGCGGCGATAGACTGATCAGTGTTCAGCTGACTGATGGACAGCGGGAAATTCTTCTCGGGACACGGCAGGGCCTCACCATTCGATTCAAAGAAGAAGAGGTGAGATCCATGGGCCGGACGGCCTATGGGGTGAAAGGGATCACGCTCGAAGAGGGAAATGAAGTTATCGGCATGGAAACCATCACCCCGGATTCCACGACCTCTATTTTGACCGTCACGGAAGGCGGCTACGGCAAACGAACGCCTGTGGGCGAATACCGTATTCAGGGTCGTGGCGGCAAAGGCATCATCAGCGTCAAGACGACGGAGCGAAACGGTCTGGCGGTGGGATTTCTTCAAGTACGAGATGACGACCAAATCATGTTGATGGCGGCGCAAGGGAAGGTACTCCGTTGTAAAGTTGACGATATCCGCGAGATTGGCCGGAATACTCAAGGTGTCCGCATTCTCGACCTCGATGGTGAAGGAGACCGAGTGGTGGGCGTCGCCAGATTGGCGGAAGTGGTCGAAGTGGTCGAACGAGAGGACGCGGGGTCGGAAGACACCCCCGAAGCCTAGTCCGACCGAGCCGCGTAGTTGTTCCATGCATGAGGAAGCGACTTCTCTTATGTCTCCGTCTTCCTCCGGTCCCAAAACCAAGAAGCCGCTGGATATCGTCGTCAAGGTGGCACTGAGCGTGTTTGTGGGATCTTTCGCCTTGATCTGGGGGGGTATGTACCTCAGTCGCCCCGATCGATCGATTCCCCCCTATACGGTTGGTGCACAATCAGGCCAGATCGTCACTACGGACGTTCCCCGCGGAACCACTGATGAGGAGATCGAATCGCTGGTGACGCGTTTTCGAAAGGTCGGCCACCAAACGCACGATTTCGCTCCCATGAAGATCCACCCCACCACTCCAGGCGATCCCAGTGGTTGGTATAGACAGATCACGATTTACGTGTTTGACGACCACGGATGGACCGATCCAGAGGTGCTGGCGAAGTATCTGGCTGGGGATGCCACAGTCATCAACGACTATGAACGGCACATGCGCGGGTACTATCGATTGCAGGATGAGGAAGAAGAAGGAGGCGTGGGACCCATCCCTAAGAATGGCCACATCTCCAGCGACACACGGATCCTCTTTAAGGGACGCGTGACGGACTCTTTACCGGTGGAGGCGGAGCCTGCACAAGGTAAGCCGATATCACCTTTCTAAAGTGCTCACGGAGTGCGGGATCTTGAATGACGGTGGTATGCGAGCACACCTCAGCTGAAGATTCCCCTGGCTGAGGTGATCCGAGGTCCATGGTGGGAGGCGCGGAAGAAGCCTCTGAATCGGCGGGAATCTCTCCGACCCGACCCGCAATGTCGGTCACACACTCGGTCCCGAACTCTGCCTGCAGCTTCGTTAAGAGCGCGGGTTTGAGGAACGTCAGTTGTTGCAGCCAGACGGAGCTTCTGACGACGAGGTAGAGCTTCTTGAAGCGGATCTGGGTCGGCCAGGTATGAGACGCCATGGGCTCACCCACGAGTTCATGCCAACGACGCTGCAAGCGAAGTTCCAGCAGTCTTGATTCAAGACCAAGCCGCTTGGAAAGACCGGACAGGATGCTCCCAAAGGAATCGAGTGTGCGTGGGCCAGCCATGTGGCATCATAGGCGGTAGCGGAGAAATAGATCAAGGTGTCGGTGTCGGGTTATGGCTAAAGAGACAGAAGATCAGGGGAAGATCGTGGCTACCAATCGGAAGGCCTACCACGATTATTTTATCGAAGAAAAGTTCGAGGCCGGGATTGTGCTCAAGGGCACCGAGGTGAAATCGCTTCGGGACAGGCGAGTGAACTTACAAGACAGTTATGCGGACGTCAAAGAGGGCGAGGTTTTTCTCCATCATTGCCATATCAGTCCCTATAGTCACGGCAACATGATGAACCACGACCCGATCAGGACCCGTAAATTGCTTCTGCATCGAAAGGAGATCAACAAGCTCCTGGGGAAAACCCAGCAGAAGGGCCTTACGCTGATCCCGCTTCGCATCTATTTTTCAGAGCGGGGCCAGGTCAAGGTCGAACTGGGGTTAGCCAAAGGGAAGAAGCAGCATGATCGTCGAGAATCGATCAAAGCTCGGGAAGCTGGCAGAGAAGTGGAACGAGCGATCAAAGAACGAAAGTAGGGTGGAAGTTCCCTCTTCGGTCAACGCGCGTTGACGATCAAGAATCCCCTCCGCTTTCATCTCTAACGAACTCGGCCGACACAACCTTGAAATCGTACCGTGCCCAGCCCATGGGTGGCGGATGCCATACAGGGCGTGGGCCGTTGTATCGGTACGCGTGGATGCTTGGTGTCCTATCTCGAAGGAACAACGGCCTACTCTTCTCTAGCAGGATGCGGAAAAAGTCTGCCAGCGGCGTTCTCGCCTCGCTCAGAGGCTCAACGTACGGCACAGAGTACGATT
>SWDG01000006.1:10265-83324 GCA_005116965.1 Nitrospira sp.
GCCAGCGGCGTTCTCGCCTCGCTCAGAGGCTCAACGTACGGCACAGAGTACGATTCGCCACTTTGCTCGCTGCGGCCTTGCTGGACGGCCTTTTTGCGCATCCTGCATGGCTATTCAGCGTCGTCCAAAACCTCGATATTTGCAACGGCTACAGAGGTCAAAATGAGTTTTTCCGAAGCCTGCTAGTCGAGTCGAGAGAGGAGACGGTTCTCCTTAACTATTCACGGTCAAGGTACACGGCTTTATACATCGCTCCAAGAACAGCAGTCAGGGCGAGCAACGCAAAGAATATCGTCATCATAGATCTTCACCTCCTTTCATCTGATGAAAAGCATAACTCTCGACTATGAAGGGTCTGTGATGAAATCATGAAGACATCTTCATGATTCGGCGACCAAACCGCGTGACAACTGATCGGCGAGTGACACCAGCAAGTAATGGATATCGTGAAACTCTTCGAAGACGAACTGCCCGGATAATGGGGCCGTGTCTAGAAAGCCGTAGTGCTTACGTAGGGAGTGACTCGTAGAATGATGGGGCAGTACCAGACTGCATGATTAGTCTGATCGGGGTCTGCGAACTAACAAGGGGCCACGGCAACACCGAACCAAACGCCTGTGATGTTGCAGGTATGACTAACCGAGATCATGGCGCGACTCACAGACCATGTGAAAACCACTTCCTCTGTTGGGGGCGAGCACGAATCACAAGTGCGTACGTGACTGGCAAGCATGACTCTCTCTGCCCAGCCCCCGTCTCCAGCAGGTCGTTTCACAGCATCGTCCCAGTCGGGTCACCGGCTCGCAAGCTGCAACATCGCGTATAACACTCCGAATATGGCGGCCAATAAGAACACTTCGATAAAGGAAATCATGATTGTTGTTCACCCCCTTTCGTGTTCCTACCTACATACGCCTCCAAGATGAAGCAGCCATGATGAGACCGTGAAGAATTCTTCATGATGTGTGCCCTCTTTTACGCTGGTGATAAGGGTCAGTTCTCCACACCATGACCCACGGCGAACGGCCCTAGAGCTTGTGGAATCTATCGACTCAGATGGTGGCGGGGGGCCAGGATTCTAAGAGGCTTAGGCGAGCGCTTTTTGCTGGGCGAGGGCCGGGAGACGCAGGGTAAAGACAGAGCCTTTGTTGACTTCGCTTGTAACGGAAATGCTCCCGCCGTGGGCCTCCATGATTTCCTTCACGATGGGCAGTCCAAGCCCGGTACCGGCGGAATCTTTCGCACGAGCCCAATCGGTGCGGTAGAATCGCTCGAACAGATGGGGGATATTCTCCGGCTCGATTCCGTGGCCAGTGTCCTCAACGGCCACTGCCACGTCTTGACCGACGGCCTGCAGGCGTATGGTGACGGCTCCACCGGATGGAGTGTACCGCAACGCATTATCGAGTAAATTGATCAATGCTTGTTTGAGCCACTGAGCATCGCCGAGTACGGCGGAAACCGGCTGGGATTCAAACCGTAATGTGATCTGACGGTCATCCGCCAAGAGCATCAACTCATCCACGAGCTCTTGAATCAGAGGTTCCACGGCGAGCGGGACGAGATTGACCGGAGGTTTACTACTGGTGAATTTCGCGAGCGTCAAGAGTGGACGGGTCAAGGCGATGAGCCGATCCACTTGCTGGAGATTATTGAGTAACACTTCATGATATTCCTCCGGGGTCCTCGCTTTCATAAGCGCCACTTCCAGGTTTCCCTGCAAGATGGTCAGGGGGGTCTTCATCTCATGGGCGGCGATCTCGCAGAAGTTCCGTTGGACCTCGCTACTGCGTTGGAACTGATCCAAGACGGAGTTGACCGCCTGGGTGAGTCGCCGAAATTCTTGATAGGGTGAATCCATCGCCAGGCGCTTCCCCAGATCGGTTTCCGACATCGTTTCGGCGCCCGTGCACAACGCGTCGATTGGGGCCAACACCTTCTTTGACAACCAGAGGCTGCCGACCCAGGCGACAAGTAGCGTTGCTCCGGACCCGAGGGCGAGCAGAAATACAAGGCCATTCAGAGTTTCCCGGTAATGAAGCAGCGAGGTTTGTGCCTGCAGAACATACCGCAGTTGGCCGTCTTGTACGGTAGACAGAAACACGTGTCGAACCGGGACACTGGTCGAGTCAACTGTTTCAAACACCGTGTGGTCACGCTTGACTCGTTGAAGCACGTCAGCTGGAATTGAAGGCGGCGTTGCTGTGTTAGAACTTGTCCAGATGAGCCGACCGTCTGGAGAAAACACTTGAAGAGAATGCGGCACTTCCGGAAGCTCATATGAACGCCGCACGTCGGCGGCAAGTGCGCCGCCCTGACCCCTTCGCGTGAGTATTTCGGGGTGCTGCTCCACGATCTTGGCAAGCGTCTCTGCCAACGCGAAGAGTTGTCCATCCACAAAACGATGCAGCAGAACCTCGCTCACCGCGTACACGAGCGCGGAAAACAAGATGAGGCCTGCCATCAAGACGAAGGCGGACCAACTGATCAAACCGCGTAGAGATTTCATGCCGATGAGTCCGGCTCCTCGAGCATGTACCCTGCGCCGCGGACTGTTGCGATTAAAGGCGGAGAAAAATCCCGGTCGATCTTCGCGCGCAAGGCTCGAATATGGGCGTCGACGATGTTCGTCATTGGGTCATAGCTGATATCCCACACATGTTCAATGATCGCGGTACGCGTAAGCACACGGTTCTTGTTTCGCAAGAGGAACTCGAGCAAGGCGTACTCTTTATTTGTCAGAGCGATTTCTTGTCCTGCCCGCCAGACACGATGAGAAGCCGGATCCAGCTTCAGATCTGCGGCTTGGAGATGAACCAGTGGTTGCTGACTGCCTCGGCGCAAGAGGGCCCGGATTTGAGCCAGCAGTTCCACGAACGCGAACGGTTTCGGCAGAAATTGGTCTGCGCCGGTATCAAACCCCGACACCTTGTCCTCCACCGTGTTGCGCGCGGTCAGAAGCAGTACCGGAGTCATGAATCCATTGTCTCGAACACGGCGGCAGAGGGTGAGGCCATCAAGCTTGGGGAGCATAATGTCCAAGATCAGCAGATCGTAGGCGTTGTCCAACGCCAATGCCAAACCTTCTTCACCGTCGGCGACCACATCCACCACATAGTGCTCTTCTTTCAATCCTTTTCTGATGAATTGAGCCAGATCGGCATCGTCTTCAACGAGTAGAATTCTCATGGCCTATCCTCATGACTGGACCACACGGACCGGCAGCGGAGGAAGCGGTGGGTCAACAGAGAACGCTTTTGCAGTCCGTGACCACCAGGTTGGTTGCTTTTTCGTCAACATCGAGGTCGATGGTCAGCCAGGCGATTCCGACCGCTCGTTCATCCTGGTGGGCTCCACCGCTCCCCTCAAGAAGGCTGACGACATAATAGCGGCCGGCAGGAACTTTCGTGAACCAAAAATGACCGGTTGGATTGGCTCTCGTCGTGCGAAGATAGGGAATCAGTTTCTTGTCGGTCAGCAGGTGGGCCATCACCTCACGAAGGCATTCCACAGGCGACCCATGAGGTACAGGGCTTTCTGGGGACGATGCTCCGCTCTTGGATGGGCACGAGTTCTCTCGCACATGTTTGTCGAACCAATAGCGAGTAGAGGAAGCCATTGGAATCAGGTAGATCGAGGCCCCCGCCTGAGTCACGGCTTTTCCAGAGGATGCACGCAAGAACACCTGTCCGGCCGCACCTCCTCGACCTTTTGCCCTGTAGGGGAAGAGCTCTTTCTCGTTGAAGGTTGGTGGGATCGATGAGCCCGGCACCACCGCCTGTGCTGGTGTCGCGTGGACGCTGCTGATCAGCAGTAGACTCATGAACCAGCACGTGAGTTGTCTGTTACGCCACGTCATGTCGAGGAAGCTGACATTGCCGTGGATTCGTCCGGCTCGGTTGGAGTTTGGACGGCCTTGTGCTTGAGGGCGCGACCCTTGTCAGGGGTTGGATCAATGACCAGGCCATACACGTCTCGCCCTTCATGGCCTTCCGGTAAATATTCCGTAATGGGCATCCCGTCTTCGCGAACAAAAAGGAGACAGTGACAGTATTTGTAGATTTGCATTTCATCGCACGCGCAGATCCACCGTCGGAGCGTGGCTTCGGCTTCTTTGTCCTTATAAAAGTTACAGGGGCAGAGCGGTTTCCCGAGTTCGTCGATATGAGACGCTAATCCCTTCACCACCGCCTCCGTCACGGCAGGGTTGGGATGCATCATGGTTCCGCTTTTCTCGGCAAACCCTTGTACGAACTTTCGTATCTTCTCGAGACTTTCCTGTGTCGGCTCAGCCATGGACCTCCTCCTCTCGAGCGACGATGGGCAGAACCGCTAGTTTACAAGGGTAATTCACTGCTTTACAATCCGTCCCTTCAGCCGATTTCATACCCAGTCATGACAGATATGTCGAGTCAACAGATCCTGCTGCAGCGGCTGGTCCGCGAGTTGAGTCTGGCGGTCGCAGAGCCGCTGGTGACCCGTTTACCGCAGGCCACTGGTAAACCAGATGCTGCGGCACAGGCGCTCACCTTGCTCGATGAACTCCAAGAGTTGTCGGAGAAAGCAGCCACTGCGGCGCTAGCGGCATTGCCTGAGCTCGACCAGCGGGCTGGTCTCGCGCACACTCTACTCTGGCTCGATATGGGTGTTGTCCTGACACAATCCTCAGGCGCATCTGCCCTCAAATATTTCAAGGATAGTCCCATGGTTCTTGGGCTGATCGAACCAGTCGATGCGCGCACCGAGGTCCTGACAATCGGTCTGGAAATCGCCGAGCAGGATGCCAATGTCGCGCTCGAATACATTCGATGTGCTCCGCAGATTCTAAGCACCGTCGCCCCGAACAAATTGCGATCATGGCTCGATATCGGTATTGAACTGACCGAGGTCAATGTCGTCGTCGGCCTTGAGTTTATTCGACAGATTTTCAATCTCGCCCCTGTGCTGCCTTTGGAAAGTGTGAGGGATTGGGCAACCTTGGGCATGAAATTGATCATCCCGAATAGCCTCGGGAAGTCGGATTACGTGGCGACCATGGAGTATCTCAGGACCAGCCCGGCCATTCTTCGAAACATCGAACACTCAGCCGTTCGGGAAAAGGTCGTGTCCCTGTGCCTCGTGTTAGCTGATCATTCCTCCGAGTCCAGCATGACGTGGCTCGCAGAGTCACCCGACCTCTTAGGAACGTTGCCGTCACTGGAATGGCGCATCCGGCTCTTGCAGTTCGGCGCGTTGCTTGCTGAAAAGCATGCTGACGTGACACTCGAGTACCTGCGTCGCGCCCCCGAACTTGTCCGACTCATCGGACATGGGCCCGACGCGTTCACGAGATTTGAGAATTGGTTTACGGCTGGGATGGAAGTCGCGGCCTACAGCTCAGACGGCGCGCGGGCCTATTTTTCGGTGGAGTCCCGGAAAGCACTGGCGTCAGTCGAACTCGCCTTGAGCGGGGTGCCGTTTCGGCAGGTCGCGCGACGAGTGAAACTGTTCGTCCAGGGACTCTGTGGAACCGAGGTCGCCGTGACGGCGATTCCTGATTCTGTGACTTCCCCAGCCCGTGCGACGGTCAGCGGAGACGGGAGTACCATTTCGTTGCCGGCGCTGCTCCGTCGGTATCCGACGGCTGCTGAAAACGAGCGTCTCTATCTCGTGATGGTGGCTCATGAAGCTGGGCACTTAGAATTCGGCACGTATCGACTCAGGCTCGAATCCCTGGCCGATCTGGTTGAAACCGTGCAACAGCGTTATGGTCGAACCAATGAGGTGAGACCCAATACGCTGGCTGCTCTGTTTCAGCTCTATCCGAACCCCACCCTGGTGCGAGATCTCTGGACCGTGCTGGAAGATACGCGGATCGAATTCTTGCTGCACACCGAGTACCCAGGACTTCGGTGTGACCTCGCTCGATTGGCAGAGGAATCCATTACCCCACGTGATCCGGCTCAGGGGTTGACGGTACAGGAGTTGGTTGTTGACGGTCTCTTGAGACTCTCCACCGGTGAATCGGCGGATTCTGCGGTTCCCACGTCCGTCAAAGAAGAAGTGACGCTCCTTTGGAGCATGTGTGAATCCATTCTCAAAACCACAGCGACAGCTGAGGAAGTAGTTCGTGTCGTCGATGCGGTCTACCGGCGGATCGAAGAGCTGCTGGCGGCTCGCGGTGAGATGATACTGGCAGAGAAACGCGAGGAGGAGCCGAAGGATGCGGAAGCGGGACAGTTAAAACCGGAGCAGCCGGGCGACCAATACCGCGCAGTGACTGATGTGGCCTATCGTGGCGCGATGAATCCGGAGTTCATCACGTGGAGTCAGGAACAGTTGGACCAGCAACACAAGCCTCCAACAGAATCGGACCGTTCGCTGGAAGAAAAGGTGCGGAACGGGGACCACGAATTCGGAAGCCAAGACATGTTACGCGAAGGGCGATCATTGCCGTCGGTTGTTGAAGAATGCCTGACCCTTGAGGTCGATGCCCAACAGACACAGGAAACAATGGCTCATGGTGAACGAGCCATTCTCTACCCTGAATGGGACTATCGGATTGAGGATTACCGGATGAATTGGTGTCGTGTGGTGGAACGGCCAGCGGATCCCGGGTCCGACGACTTTGTCACGGAGACGTTGGTCTCCCGGCAGAGTACCGTCAAGTCGCTGCGCCGATTTTTTGAAGGCTTGCGTCCTCCAGCCTTCCGCCGCATGGCGGGGCAACCTGATGGGGAAGAGGTGGATCTCGATGCCGTGGTCCGACGAGCAGGGGAACAGCGGGCAGGCATGGAGGGCGACGATCGGCTGTACATCCGGCGGGAGAAGCGAGAGCGCGACGTAGCAGTGGCGTTCCTCATTGATATCAGTGGCTCAACCAGCCGGGACCTCGGAACCGGTCGGCGGGTGATCGACATTGAGAAGGAAGGTCTGGTACTCCTGTGTGAAGCGCTGGATGCCGTTGGTGATCAGTATGGACTCTATGCCTACTCGGGCCAAGGACGAGGGAGGGTCGAGTTTCTCACGATCAAAGACTTCGACGATCGACTCGGGGCGGCGACGGCTCATCGGCTTGGTGGCTTGGCTCCTCGTCATCAGAATCGAGACGGGGCGGCGATCCGGCACGCCACGGCGAAGCTGGTGGCGCGGGAAGCGAAGAACCGCGTCCTCGTGCTGTTAAGCGACGGTAGACCATTGGACGATCAGTACAAGGATGAATACTCGTTGGAAGATACGAAAGCGGCACTCCGGGAGGCACGACAACGGGGAGTCGAGACCTTTTGCGTCACGATCGACCGGGAAGCGGAGACCTATCTGCATCGCATGTATGCAGAGGCGCGGTACTGTGTCATTCATAGTGTCGAAGCCCTTCCAACCAAGTTGCCGCTCATTTACAGGCAATTGACAGCCTAACTCCATCAAGCGTATGACCAACTCGACAGGAAAGCCGACGGTTCCCCCCTGGTTGTATAAGCTCTTCACGGGGCATCAGTATCCCTATGTCCGTCGCTTAGCCAAGTTTGGACAGGTGGTAAAGCCCGGCGAAGATCGTGCGGAGCCGACGAAGGAGATGATCGAAACCAAGTTCTGGGACGTCTATCCTCGTTGCCGGGTGAAAGTGCTGCAGGAAGTCAAAGAAGGGATGATCGTGGTCTTTCATGACTTGGCTGAGTATCCTCCGGGTGGCTTTCAGGCACTGGTCGACAATCCGGAAGAGTTTCTGGCAACAACATTCGGCAAGAAGAAGATCAAGGTCAATTTCTATGACGAAGATAATTTCATCTGCACGATCAACTTTAAAGTTGCGGGCTGGACGGAGCATGGACATTAGAGACTAGGACTGAGGACGACGTGCTGAGGGCTGAGACGCCGAACTCAAACGGCTTCGTCCTCGGCCCTCAGTCCTCGATACTTGATGTGAGGTTATGATGGAACGGACGAAAGTAACGGTAGTCGGTGCGGGGAACGTCGGGGGGACGACGGCGCAGCGGTTGGCTGAGAAGAATCTCTACGACGTGGTCTTGGTCGATATTGCCCAAGGGGTTCCACAGGGCAAGGCGCTCGATATTTCACAGGCGGGGCCAGTCTGTGGGTACAGCACGCAGGTGCTCGGCACCAATGCGTATACGGAAACCGCGGGATCATCGATCGCCGTGATCACGTCCGGCATGCCGAGAAAGCCGGGCATGAGTCGTGACGAGTTGTTGGCGACGAATGCGAAAATCGTCAAATCTGTCGTCTCGGAATTAGTCTCCCGCTCTCCGGACATTATCCTGATCCTTGTGACCAACCCCTTGGACGCCATGGTCCATGTGGCGCGTTCCGTCAGTGGTTTGCCGAAATCGAGAATCATCGGCATGGCGGGTGTGTTGGACTCGGCAAGAATGCGGACCTTTATTGCCGCCGAACTCAACGTACCAGCCACGGAGGTACAGGCCATGGTGTTGGGCGGTCACGGTGATACGATGGTGCCGCTGCCGCGCTATACCACTGTGAGGGGCAGGCCTGTGTCGGAACTGATGTCGAAAGAGAAACTCGACGCCATCGTCAAACGAACACGAGATGGTGGAGCTGAAATCGTCGGTCTCTTGAAAACGGGCAGTGCTTTCTATGCTCCATCCGCTTCGGCGGTGGCGATGGTTGAATCGATCCATAAGGACGAGAAGCAGGTGATGCCTTGCGCAGTCTTGTGTGATGGGGAGTACGGACTGAAGGACGTCGTTGTCGGCGTGCCAGTGAAGATCGGCCGGGGCGGGGCCGAGCAGATTCTGGAATATGAACTGACGAGTGATGAGCGGGCGGCGTTGGACACGTCGGCCAACGCGGTGCGGGACCTCTGTCGTACCGTGGATCGGCTGATGGCCTAAGGAATCTCCCCCACCATCATCTCACGTGCCTCAGGGCGGCCAGCGTCGCGCCGACGAAGGTCATTCGTGCGCTTGACATTCGAAGAAACACTACAGTACAGACAATGGGTTAGACAGTTAACCGTTCGGAGGAGAGAGCAATGAAATTTCTTGAAGATCCGATGCAGACGATGGGGGTGGGATTTGTGCTCACCATCGTGTTGGTAGGGATATATTTGGGGTTAACCGGTATTGGTGCGGGTGAAGCCGAGTGGGCCTCCCTGGTCCTTCGCTGGGTGCACTTCCTGGCCGGGATCACCTGGATCGGGCTCTTGTATTTCTTCAACTTGATCAATGCCTCGTTCTTGAAAAGCCTGGATGGGCCGACCAAGAATGTCGTGATTCCAAAACTGATGCCGGCTGCACTCAATTGGTTCCGACATGGAGCCACTGTCACTGTGGTGGCAGGGGTGTTGTTGTATGGCCACATGTATCATAAAGGCGGAACAGGAGCGGTGGCCTTGGCGATTGGTGGGTTGCTCGGTATCATCATGATGGGCAATGTCCACGGCATTATCTGGCCGAACCAAAAGAAGATCATTGCCGCCGTCACCGCAGCCGCACAGGGCACTCCGGCGCCACCTGAGATGGCGCAATGGGGACGGACCGCCTTGTTGGCCTCTCGCGTGAACTTCATGCTCTCGATTCCCATGCTGTTTTTCATGGGAGCCGGCAGCCATTTCAGATAGAACTCATACTTTTCTTTGGCCGGTGGGGTTGACCTACCGGCCAAGTTTTATCTCCCGACCTTATTTCTTCTGCCCCTCTATACCCAGCATCAGAGTAGGTCCCCTAGTCCTAACTGCTTGAGATTCAGGCCTATTTAGCCTCGTCGCCTTGACGGATGAAGAGATGGAGCCGTATAGTACGGCTTGAACTTTGGGAAGTCACTGACGGGACCGTTATGCCTACTGCTGCAGAACCACGCCTTGTCCAACAGATGGAGGGTGCTCCTTGGGAGATTGAGGGGTACCTCAAAGTCGGTGGCTATGAAGCCTGGAAGCGTTGTGTGAAAGAGTCGAAGGCGACTCAAGTGATTGACGAGCTGAAGAAGTCCGGCCTGCGAGGGCGTGGTGGAGCAGGGTTTCCGACAGGAATTAAATGGGACAAGGTTCTGAACCATCGAGTCCCTGAACGCTATTTCGTGTGTAATGCTGGGGAGCACGAGCCGGGTACGTTCAAAGATCGCCACTTATTGAAAACGTTGCCGCATCAGTTGATCGAAGGCTGTCTAATCGCATCCCGCACGGTCAATGCGAAGGCGTCCTTCATCTATATCAATCATGAATATCACGAAGAACAGCAGAATCTGAAGAAGGCCATCGCCCAAGCACGAGAGCGTGGGTTTATCGGGAAGAATGTGCTTGGCAGCGGGATCGACATTGAGCTGGAGATTTTTGACGGCCATGGCAGCTATGTGGCCGGTGAAGAGACGGCTATGCTTGAGTCGATGCAAGGCCGTCCGGCGATGCCGCGACAGAAGCCGCCGTTCTATCCGACGGACTTCGGCCTCTATGGCAAACCGACGCTTGTCAACAACGTGGAGACGCTGTGCAACATTCCACGGATTCTCTATAAAGGCTCCTCATGGTTCACGCAGGTGGGGACGGAGAAGTGTCCGGGGACAATGATGTTTTCGTTGAGTGGGGCGGTCAATCGTCCTGGCGTGTATGAAATGCCCATGGGTGTGACAATCCGCGAGGTGATTGAGCAATGTGGCGGCGGAGTGCCGAATGGTCGCAAGATCAAGGCTGTCTTTCCCGGTGGTCCAGCCTTCCCTATGGTGACGGCGGATCAGCTTGATCTCATGATGGACTTCGATTCGCTGAAAAAAGCTGGCACGGGGTTAGGCTCAGCCGGGATGATCGTCGTAGACGAAGCGACCTGCATGGTGGCAAAAACGCTGCACTTTTCAAATTTTTTCAAGAACGAGAGTTGCGGGCAATGTCCTCCTTGTCGAATGGGGACGATGAACCTTGCCGCACTGATGACGAAAATCGAAGAAGGCAACGGCACACAGAAAGATCTCGAGAGCATGCTGCAGCTCTGCGGATTTGTCAAAGGGACCGGATACTGTACCCTCGTGACTGGCGCATCGGTCTTGGTGCAGAGCAGTCTCAAGTTATTTCGTCACGAATATGAAGAGCATATTCGGCTGCAGCGGTGTCCCTCACAGGAAGCACAAGCCGGGATGATTGCGCATTCCTAGGAGGGATCATGCCGCGGGTGACGTTTCTTCATTCCGATGGGCGAAGTGGAGAGGTGGAAGAGAACATTTCGCTTCTCCAGGCCGCGAAAGAAGTGGGATTTCGATTGAGCTACGACTGTGGAGGAAATGCTTCCTGCACAACCTGCCGAGTGGAGGTCCAGATGGGGCAGGAGCATCTCTCGGAGATCGATTTCGATGAGCAAGACCTACTGGATCGGGAAGCGTTGACGCAGCCATGGCATCGCCTGGCGTGCCAAGCACGTGTCCTGGGGGATGTTGTGGTGCGCGTGCCGGAAGCCAAATGGGAGAATCCAAGAACAGCCACGTCTGAAGCATGGGGTTGATATTCGAGCAAGAGGTGTTAGACTATCACACTAGCTCACGGTCGTGAGCTAGAACGATCCATAGAGGAGGAAGCCAATGGTTACGATTACACAGGTTGCGGAACAGAAGATACGGGAGCTGATGGCTGAGGAGAAGGATGTAGTTGGACTGCGGGTGTATGTCCGTGGTGGTGGGTGCAATGGCTACCAGTACGGCATGGCCTTCGAGTCCAAAATGGCCGAGGATGACACCGTCATCGAGAAGGGTGATGTAAAGGTCATCATGGATTCTCAGAGCGCACCGTTGCTTCAAGGTGCGGAAGTGGACTACGTGGACAGCGTGCAGGGTTCTGGCTTTTCGATCAAGAATCCTCAGGCCAAAACGACGTGCGGATGCGGCAGCTCGTTTAGCGCATAAGAGTCGTCGCGGAGTCCCCGTTAGAATGCGAACAATGGATCTGTAGGCAAGGACCGCTCGTACCCCGAGCGGTCCTTGCTATTTATACCTTCCACAAGAGATACGCGATCAAATGTCGCAGGTACACGTGACGAGGCGCTATCGATTTTGCGCCGCCCACCGGCTGAACACGGATCTCCTTTCTCCTGAAGAGAATTGGGCTGTGTTCGGAAAATGTAACAATCCAAACGGTCACGGGCATAACTATGTTGCGCTGGTTACGGTCAAGAGCGGGATGCTACTGGGAGCGTCCGACCTTGACCGTCTCGACCAGGTGGTCAACGAGAGAATCGTCGAGCGCTTCGATCATCGTGACCTGAATGGCGATCCGGCCTTCACGGCCTTGACGACGACGGGGGAGAACCTCGTCAAAGTGATCTGGGACATCTTGGAGCTAGGTCTGCCCGCCGGCAGTCTACAAAAAGTCGGGGTCATCGAGACGAGAGACAACTATTTCGAATATGCGGGCGCCCAGTGAACGATAGGGGGACTCCGTGAGCAAGCAGCAGAAGAGAGAGAAACGACGGATACCATTGGAAGACGCAAGTGGAAGTGGAAAGCCCGCTGATCTGCCAGTTCTTCAATCGCTGGTCACTGAAATGCTTCTCGCCCTGGGGGAAAGACCGGGTCGCAACGGTTTGCTGAAAACGCCTGAGCGCGTGGCCAAAGCACTGGCGTTTATGACGCAGGGCTATCAGCATGACATCGACCATCTGTTGAACGGTGCGCTCTTTCCGATCGAATACGACGAGATGGTCATCGTCAAGGACATCGATTTCTTCAGTATGTGCGAGCATCACTTACTGCCATTTTTTGGGAGGGTCCATGTCGGGTACCTGCCCAATAAGAAAGTCGTCGGTTTGAGCAAGATTCCACGGATTGTGGATACCTTCGCGAGGCGTCTGCAAGTTCAAGAACGGCTGACCGTGCAGATCGCAGAAACCATCAGCACCAAGTTAAACGCTCATGGAGTTGGAGTCGTTGTCGAAGCACGGCACCTCTGTATGATGATGCGCGGGGTGGAAAAACAAAACACGCTTGCCGTTACCAGCTCCATGTTAGGAGTATTCCGCAGTCAAGCACAGACTCGCGTGGAATTTCTGAAATTGATTCGCCGCGGCAGCGTCGGTGATCCGGACTGATCTCAGGATACATACCCCTCATCGTCGAGCGCAGTTATCTCGTCTCATTCCCAATAAACTCGCGTACAGTATTGTTGAAGGCGTCTGGCTTTTCCAGGTTCGAAAGATGGGCGGCGGCTGGAATGATGGCCAAGCGGGCATTGGGAATCCGATCTGCCATGAGTGTGGCGTCGGAAGGTGGGGTGGGAAGGTCCAGTTCACCGACGATGATCTGGGTGGGACACGTGATGTGCTTCAAGAGTGTGACGGAATCAGGCCGTTCAGCCATTGCCATCAAGTCTCCCGCGATGCCGCCGATCTGATTACCCTCGATCATTGCACGTACGTGTCGGACGAGTCCCGGATTCGTCTGGACTGTTGCGGGCTCAGTAATTTGGGGATCATGATGTCGGCAATGGCCGATGGTCCTTTCTGGTAGGCCGTCTGCGCCATCTGAAACCGCGCTTCTTTCCCTTCTGCCGTATCAGCCTGCGCTCTTGTGTCAGCCAGTACCAAGCCTTTTACGCGATCCGCATACTTTCGATAGAGAGCAAATAGGATGTAGCCGCCCATGGACAGTCCCACGAAAACCGCCTGCCGGATCGAGAGGTGATCAAGCAACCCGATCACATCATCGGCGGCTTGGTCCAGGGTATACCGCCAGAGCGGCGCGTCGGATTCTCGATGCTCGCGCAAGTCAATCGTCACGACTCGAAACTGTGACGACAACGCTTTCTCCTGCTCTGCCCACATGGTGCGGTTGAGCGGAAAGGCGTGGAGAAAGAAGATGGGAAGGCCAGAGCCCTGGTCGTTATAGGCAAGGGTGATACCATTGACCTGGGTGTGCACGGTGCGCTCCGTAAGTTGTGGTGTTCGTACCATCGGCTGCCCGCAGGGTCAAGAGGCCATTTGCGATCATCCGGCACGGCGTATACAATTCCTGCTCTTTGACGGAGGAGGAAGATGACTCGTTCTCGTGATCCGGCTCCTGATTTGTTCACGTCTCCAGATCGTGATGACACGGTCGAGGCTCCGCTCGCTGAGCGGATGCGGCCACGTGTATTTGCGGATTTCGTGGGGCAAGACGACATCACGGCACCGGATCGGGCGCTTCGGCGGGCCATCGAGGCAGACCAGCTCTCGTCCGTAATCTTCTGGGGGCCGCCCGGTTCGGGGAAGACAACGCTGGCCCATCTGATTGCCCGGCATACGAAGGCGCAGTTTATTCCGTTTTCGGCTGTGACCAGCGGCGTGCCTGAGCTACGCACGATCATTAAGGCCGCTGACCAACGCCGAGCGATCAATGGGCAGCGGACCATCTTATTCGTTGATGAAATCCACCGCTTCAACAAGGCACAGCAAGACGCGTTTCTTCCGCATGTCGAGCGAGGCACCATCATTCTTGTCGGCGCGACCACGGAGAATCCCTCCTTCGAAGTTATCAGCCCACTCTTGTCCCGTTCGCTGGTCGTCGTGCTCAAACCGCTTACCGAGGACGCGTTAGGTCAGATTCTTGATCGCGCGCTTGCCGATGTCGAACTCGGGCTGGGGAAATGGGAAACGCGCTTCTTACCGGAGGCACGCCAACGAATGATTTCGTTTGGCAATGGCGATGCGAGGGCGCTGCTCACATCGTTGGAATTTGTGGTGACGCAAGCGCCGGCAGGATCCGATGGCGCGCGCGTGATTGATGAAGCGATATTGGGAGCGGCACTGGGCACGAAGGCCCTGCGCTACGATAAGTCAGGCGAAGAACACTACAACGTCATTTCGGCCTACATTAAAAGCCTGCGAGATTCCGATCCAAATGGGGCGCTGTACTGGCTGGCCAGGATGCTGGATGCCGGCGAAGATCCGAAATTCATCGCTCGACGTATGGTGATCTTTGCCTCGGAGGATATCGGTAATGCTGATCCCCTCGCCCTTCTCGTTGCCACATCGGTGGCACAAGCTGTCCAGTTCGTAGGGCTCCCCGAGGCGCAGATCAACCTGGCACAAGGCACCACCTACTTGGCTTCACGGCCCAAAGACAATGCGTCCTACGTCGGTCTTTTGGAAGCGCTAAAAGACGCGAAAGCCTATGGCAATTTGGGGGTCCCGGTCCATCTCCGGAACGCCGTGACCTCACTGATGAGGGACCTAGGCTATGGAACCAACTACCGCTATGTCCACGACGATCCGTCAGCACGAACGGAACAAACCCACCTCCCACTACCACTTCAAGGTCGACTGTACTACCGCCCAAAGCCTCTGTAATAGGGCCGATTGTCCCGGTTTACATTCTTTTCTAATCGGTTATACTTAGAGTATATGAAGCGAGGGGAAGAAAAACCATCGGCCAGCGTGGTGGCACTGAGTGAGCGGAGGAAATTTGTTCGGGCCACTCTGGTCGGCTCCGCCTTGATGTCGCCGAAGAGCGGCGGGCGCGCCTGTACCGCAGTCCTGGATAATGTGAACAAGCTCGGGGCCGGACTTCACACCAAAGATCGCTTTCCATCTAATGAGAAGGTCACGGTCTCGCTTGCCTTTCTCGATTCCGATCGAGTTGAGCAACAGGAAAAACTCGATGGGACTGTCGCCTGGGTCAGGCCCTGGGAAAAGAAAGGATTCTTGATCGGCGTTGTCTGGGATGAATTGGTGACGAAAGAGAAGAACCGCTGGTTGTACTACTATCTAGAAGAAACCCTCAAAGCCTCTGTCTAAAACACTCTCTGAGTACCGCACATACGAACTCAAAATGGATTACAGAACTAGCCCAACGAGACTAGCTGTTGTTTGACGTTTTCTAATTCAGCCGACAGTGATTCCCACCGAGCAGTTAGTCGCTCAAGATCGCGTTTCCAATCCCTCTGCTCGTGCTGCAGAAGGTTCCACCTATCGAACTGTTCGTAGAGCTTCGGATCAGCCAATTCTGCCTCGCGGGTTCTGATCTTCTCTTCGGCCTCACTAATCTCGGTTTCGGCGCGTGATACCTGTTTCTCCAATCGCGCCTGGGTCTTAGTGAGATCACGGCGCTCCCCACCGCGCCCTTTTGGCAGTACTTGCTGTTCCATTGCCCGAGTAGGGCCTGAAGAGGAGCGGGGCGATGCTCGTTCGAGCTCGTCACTCGTTTCTTTAATCGACTCAAACTCTTGGGTCTTCTTCCACAAATAATACTCGTAGTAAAGCAATCGACCGCGCATCGGAACAGTCCAAAGGGTCACGGAAAATCGGCACGACCGGACGTGGAATTGGACCCTCGTATGCCGACAAGATGGCGCGGATCGGAATTCTCATGGGGGATCTGCTGAACCCACCATTGTTCAAGAAAAAACTCGAAGAAAATCTTATCGAGATGAACTGGTTCTTAGAGCGACTCTACAAAGTTGAGACATTTCAGGTCGACAAAGTCTTCGACCAATATATGGCGTATGCCGATCGACTCAGGAGTTATATCGTCGATACAACCACGTTGCTCAATCGCGCGATTGGGAAGAACAAGACTGTCTTGTTTGAAGGGGCGCAAGGTACGCATCTGGATGTGGATTTCGGCACCTATCCTTACGTGACTTCGTCCAGTTCAGCGGCAGGTGGCGCTTGTACGGGAACTGGCGTGGGTCCCACGATGATCGATGCGGTTCTGGGCATTGCGAAGGCCTATACCACCAGGGTGGGCAGTGGCCCCTTTCCAACTGAGCTGACCGACGAGGTCGGACAGGGGTTACAAGAACGTGGAAAGGAGTTCGGTTCGACTACCGGGCGTGCCAGAAGATGTGGCTGGTTCGATGCTGTCGTCGTCCGCCATGCGACACAAGTCAACGGATTATCCTCCCTGGCCGTGACCAAGCTCGATGTGCTCGACGGCTGCAAGGAGTTGAAACTTTGTACCGGCTACAGGTATGGGAACACCATTCATAAAGACATGCCGGCCGATCTGGACGTGTTGACCGGTTGCGAGCCGGTCTATCAACGGATGAAAGGGTGGACCGCTGCGACGACAGGGATGACCAGCTATAAGCGGCTCCCGGTCGAAGCGAAACGATACCTTGCCCGCATCGAAGAGTTGGCACAGTGCCGAATCGACATGATTTCGACCGGATCCAAGCGTGCCGAAACGATCATGCTCCGCAATCCGTTGGATTGTTCTCGACGGCGTTCTCGGTTGACCGGCCACTGACGAGTGGGCGATCTCAATCATTTCTTGTTGCCCTCCAGACTGCTTGCGCTCTCACTCAACGTGCAACGAGATGCGACCAACACATGAGCGCCGAAGAGCATGCGACTCTGAGCCTGAGCTTGGCTCACTGCCATTCACTGCGGACCATGGTGTCTGTGGTGAGACATGTCCAGCACCGGGAGCCACGAATTAGGCAGTAGCCCCCCTGTCGCGCCTGTACTGCACAGACGCAGGTCACTGCCTGAACCCGTCAGTCTCTGCGATCGCGGAAACTTACGGACTCTTGGCTGTGGCAATCTATCCAGACCTCAGCTGACTGAGGGCTGCTTACCTGAAGAGATTACCGGACGGCTCCGCTGCGCGGATCCTGACGACATGCGCAAACACCTCTCGTAAGAAAGCATTGTGGTAGGCTCCTTCAGAGAATCGCGTCACTCTGGATAACACCTGCGAGACCTTACGTGAATCTCAACGACCGTCTTCGAAGTTCCATCTCTTGGTTGGCTTGTTCGAAAGTGGTCGTGCAAGGCATCTCGCTCCTCAGTACCCTAATAGTTGCTCGATTACTGACGCCGGACAATTATGGGGTGATGGCACTTTCGGCCTTTTGGACATCATCCCTGTTGATGGTGAGCGAACTGGGAGCGGGCGCGGCGGTCATCCAGTTTCAGAATCTCAAAAAGCAAGAGCTGAATATCCTCTTCGGGTTCACGACCAGCTTATCACTCCTCGGCTATCTTGTGCTGTTCCTGCTCGCTCCGTTCATCGGAGACTGGTTCGCCAGCGAGCAGCTTTCGTCAGTGCTCCGCGTCGCCGGCATGGCACTTCCCATCGCGACGCTCAGAGTTGTTCCCGAGGGACTCTTGCGCAAAGAATTTCGGTTTGATCTCATCGCGAAGACCAACATCGTGTCGTCATCGTTATCGATTCCTGTTGCGTTGATGTGTGCATTTTCCGGTGCAGGCGTATGGGCGTTGGTTGCATCCTCGCTCGTGGGCGCACTGGCGCAGACGCTTCTGATTTTTCACTACGAGCAATGGCGGCCATCCACTGCTATGAAATCAGAACGCTGGGATCGGCTCATGCGATTTTGTCTGCAGTCTTTTGGAGGGAGAATCTGTTGGGCCGTGTATCAACAGTTGGACGTATTGATCCTAGGAAAATTTGAAGGAGCTGTGAGTGTCGGGATCTACACGATGGCGCTGCAACTAATCACGTTTCCAGTCGAGAAAGTGTTCAGCATCGTGAATGAAATCGCGTATCCTGCCATGGCGCACCTTCAAGACGATGTGGCACAACTCCGTTCTTCATTCGCACAGAGTCTCCGTATCCTCACGGCAGTGGCATGTCCGCTGTATATCGGGCTGGCCTTCGTAGCGGAGGATCTTATTCAAATCATTCTGACTGACAAATGGAGTGATTCCGCAGGGGTACTCAAATTGCTGGTGCCCTATGGATTGCTTACCGCACTTGCCGTGTTACCTGCGCCGATTCTGCTATCTCGGTATCGAGCCGATCTCGTCTTCCGGTACACGTTTGCACAATTATTAATCATGCCACTGGCCTTTTGGATTGGAGCGCGTCAGGCTGGGGCAATTGGAGTCGCGATGGCCTGGGTGGTTGTCTATCCGTTTAGCCTGTCTTGGCTGTTCATTCAGGTGTTCAGGGAAGTGCAGATTACCTGGTATGAAGCATGGGTGGCGGTCAAGCCAGCTATGAGTGCGGCCGCATGCATGGGTGCTGCGCTCATGGCGCTTAAAATTGGACTGGCTCATGGAGGCGTAAACCAAGCAGCCGTTACGTTGGTGATCACCGTTGTTACTGGAGCCGTGACCTATGTGTGCGGATTGTGGGTATATGGGAGAGATCTCTTAATCGAGATGCTCGCAATGAGTACCTCACTGGTTCGGAGAAATGCTCCCGCCAAAGAAAAGCTTCCCGCTCGCGACTGATCTGTTTCCTTTTCCATTCTGTTCAGATCACCCGACCTTTCAGACTAGCGGTTTCGTTAAGCCTACTGATCTTGGGGTCTGACAGGAATGTATCAGGCCTGCTAGAGGCGGAAGCTGAGGGGGAACATTTGAATGGTTGTTTCTTGAGCCTTAAGGAGGAGCGTGTCTGGCAAGGCGTTGCAAACATTTGACGAGGAACGGCACAGAGCTGGGACTGGCGCTATTGGCGTGGCCATGGATGCTCATTATGGTGTCCCGCACTACTGGATCTGGTCCAATGCAGTGTCTAGATTGCTCGATTTCAAATCAGCACCGCTTTCTCTTGCCGAATGATCCCTCGGCTTCTGTGGTACGCAGAGAGTGGTTGGTTTACTACGGGCTTGTACTCGCGGGACCAACGCGTGGGCAATGAAATCGACTAAGCAAGTCAACTGTGAGGTGAGACGTGCATACCCCTACTAACGAGTGAGGACAATTTCGTCAGGCATCTGCTACCGTGCCACACTTGCTCTACTCTACAGCTTGCTGCGGAGAACTTTAGTTCTCCCTAAGGTGAGAGGCGTGTGAAATCCAGAGCAGTCAAGATGCATCACCGCCTTCTCTATTCTTGTTGATGGGCTGGAGTGTTTTTACACCGCCGTGCAGGTGTTGAAGTTTCGTTCTCGTTTTGAGCTGCGAGTACGGAAGAGCTTATCGATCCATCGCAATCCTCTTTGTCGGATGGATTCAGTGTGCCCACAATTAGGCCGAAGAATGGGCCAGCCACCTGTACCAAACGGACGACTTTTTCGGCGCGATCGAGTTTTTCGTTAGCTGGAGGTGTATATGTTGGCCTATTCCTCTGCTACTGCCTCATCAAGCATGAAACTCGGCAGCTTCTTCGGTGATTACTTCATTTCTATCCGAAAGCAGGAAGGCGAGTTTACGGTAAAGGGGAACAAGGATCTATTCATCGGTCACCAAATCGGTGAAGAAGGGACCTTCTTACAATGGGAATGGACAGGGCTTCAATTGGTGGTCCGCAACGATCGGTATGGTTTATGTCCAGCATATTATAGTCAAGGGCCCAAGGGATTCATCATCGCAACTTCCGTTCAACGCCTGATAGCGGAAGGTGTCTCTCCAGAACTAAACTACGACGCATTGGCGGTATTCCTTCGTCTCGGCACGTTTGTCGGAGACGATACTCCATACTCGGCTATTCGAGCCCTGCCGCCGGGCACACAGTTTACATGGTCGGGTGGCAGCGAATGTCCTACCGGGTGTGTGATCCTAGGTGAAGCCACGACCGGCCTCACCCGTGAAGCGGCCTACGAGCGCTACAACGAGCTTTTCAGCGAGGCCGTTCAAAGAAGATCGACTGTTGCCGGTGATGTGGCAGTTGCTCTTTCGGGGGGGATGGACTCGCGGCATATCCTCTTAGAGCTATGCCGACTGGGAAGAAAGCCAAAGCTTTGCGTGACGGCTCAGATCTATTCGGGTGAGTCCAGTGAAGATTTGGATTATGCCAAACAAGTGGCCCAAGCTCTCGCGGTCCCCCACATCGAAATCGAACAACCAAGGGATTGGTTGAATGCGGAAATTCAGAAGCTCCAGGCCACTAGCCTCGGTGCCTTGGAGCATAATTGGGGGATGGTCGTTGGACCTTATTTGCAACACAAAGTTGTGACGGTTTTTGATGGCTTGGGGGGGGATGTGCTCTCGGACTGTCGACACATTGTCACGCCTGCGCGACATGAGGCTTTCCACGCTGGACGCTTTGCCGTCCTTGCTGAGGACTTTCTGCAAAATGAGTACGGAGGCGTCCGCTATTTGAAGCCCGAACTGGCACGGCTGTTAAGCCGTGAACGGGCTATTCACCGCCTCTCGGTCGAGGCCGCGCGTTTTGCTGGGGCTCCCAATCCGGTAGTAGCCTTTACGTTCTGGAATCGGACTCGCCGAGCCGTCAGTCTGCTCCCTCATGGAGTTTGGAATCGATCGGTACAGGTGTTGACTCCATTTCTCGACCATACATTGTTTGACTTCCTCATCGGTCTCCCCGTGGAGTTCGTCGGAGACTATACCTTTCATGCCGAAACGATCCGGCGCCACTATCCCACCCTCGCGCACATTCCATTTGTTTCAGGCCCTTGCCGAAGACCGAGCAACGGATCCCCTATTTTTCGAAAGATGGCACTCGATCTGCTAACGCATGGGCTCCGATCCATTCCCTCATCCTACGTATCATTTCGACATGTCTTGCCACGGCTCATGAGGGCAATCATTGATCCAAGTTATAGCCCCTCTGTGCTATGGTTGGGACCAAGCATGTTGTATGGATTGGAACTGGAGAATTGCTCGACAGCCTCTAAATTCTTTGATGGCTTCAGCCAACCCGCGAGCTCGATCAACAGAATGGATGCTGAGTAGGGCAAGAAGCCTCTCGATCGCACCACCTCATGAAGAATCCTGATTGACAACGCGTTATCCGGTAGTGCAGCATCGGCTTCTTGTCAGCAGCCAGCCCACATTGAATTGGGTGAGCCGGTAGCTCAGTCGGTAGAGCATCGCCCTTTTAAGGCGAGGGCCCTGGGTTCGAGTCCCAGCCGGCTCACCATTAAACATTAACGAGTTAGTGCATCAGGCCTATGCCATCCGCATTCCTTGCTTCAATTTTGTGCCAACCTTGAATAGCTTTTCCAGTACGCTAACTGTCAAAGGTTCCTTCTTCAGGATAAAGTCCGAGGGCAACCTCGAACGTGTCTAGGGCGGATACCGGGGGCTTCTTTCGGCTTTACCCTGTTGCGTTGCAAGCAGAGAATCTTGTGAGGTAGCCGAGAGATGGAGAGCGTGCAGATTCAGTCTATTGAGTCAACATCGCTCGAACCGCTTGGTTGAGCGTTGGGACTTTGTTCTTCACGATGTCCCAGACGATTTCCGAATCGAGGCCGAAATACTCATGAATCAGAATGTCGCGAAGCCCGGCCATTTTCTTCCATTCCAGTGACGGATATTGGGCTCGGAGGTCTTCTGGAAGTTTCTTGACTGCCTCACCAATCACTTCGAGATTCCGGACCACGGCATCGAAGGTCTTCTCATCTTCAAGAAACGCGGCTTTGGATAGGTTCGCCGTATAGGATGCGATCTTGCGAGTGGCCTCCAGAATATCTTCCAGGTAGACCCTAGAATCCCGGGGCATAGACGGCTTCTCGTTGAATAATCGGCAGGAGGCGCGGCTTGATGGAACTCATCGTGACTAGGTCCACGCGTGACTGGAAGAGGTCTTCAAGGAAGAGCTTCGTATCCATATAGGCATCGAAGGACTTCTCCGACAGCTCGACTACAAAATCGAGATCACTCCCTGGCATGGCCTCGCCCCGGGCATAGGACCCAAACAGGCCAAGCCGGCGAACTCCCAATCTTCTTAGGGTCGCCTGATTTTGCTCAACGAGCTTCAGCACTTCGTCTCGACTTGTGAGCATCGCTGGAGGATTCCTTCTGGTTCGATCACGCTCTTGCATACGATCCATGCACCGGATTCCACAATCTGTCCTCCGATGAGATCGTGAGTATTCTAGCATGAGGAAGAGTAGGTGGCATCATCAGGACTTCTTTTCTGAGCCATCTTCCGTTCAGGGAGTGCTACTCGGAACAAATGCTGCGCGAGACACTGTTCGCGGTCGCCTGCGGGCAGTGCCTCAATCTGAACCTGTAAGCACCACTCCAAGTAGCCTCTCAGGAAGAGCCCAACCGAGCAATATTGCAGCAAATAGTTGCGAAACCGGTGCAATAGCGAGCACTTGTCACAACCTCTTTCATCAGGACGAACTCTGGCTCTATCTCCTCAACTTGAACTGATCCAGAATTTATTCGGGATTGGAGTCTCAGTTGGTTCATTCAGTTGCTCTCATCGCTCCGTCGCTCGTCCTCCTCTTTTGTGGTCCTGCCTTTGCAAACCTACTGGTTCGACGCACCAAACAGAGACAAACTGATGCATAATGCGCCAGGCAGTCTGGTTCGCTGTCGCATTTTGGGGCAGGCGAAGCTTTGTACTTTGCTTAAGGGGAGAATGTCATGACCGAAGAATGGGGCGCGATCCTCGTCGTCGATGATGATGCAGATATGCGGGAATTGGCCTATGACATGCTGAAAGATCGAGGTCATCAGGTCACGATGGCTGGCAGTGGAGAGGAAGCGCTGAAACGATTGGCCGAAGAAGACCATGCGGTCGTCCTCACGGATCTTCGTATGAAAGGGATGCAGGGGCTTGAATTGCTGACCCAGATCAAACGAGACCATCCGGAGATCAACGTGATTCTCATGACCGCCTTTGGATCGGTCGAGACGGCGGTCGAAGCGATGAAACACGGGGCGAGCGACTATCTCACCAAGCCGGTCAAGAAAGACGAGCTGATCCGCGTCATCGAACGGGTGATCAGAGAAGCGGCGCTTCGGCGGGAGGTCAGACGGCTTAGAAAAGAGGTCCACAAGGAATACAGTTTTCATCACATCTTAGGTAAGAGCAAGGCGATCCAGGCGGTGTTCGATTTGATTCGCCGGGTGGCTGATAGTCCGACCAACGTCCTGATTACAGGAGAAAGTGGGACAGGCAAAGAATTGGTTGCCAAAGCCATTCACTACAACAGTGACAGAAAGGACGCTCCCTTTATTCCGGTGAACTGTGCGGCGATTCCGGAGCAACTCTTGGAGAGTGAACTGTTCGGGCATATGCGAGGCGCCTTTACCGATGCGAAGATGGATAAGCGGGGGCTGTTTGAAGAAGCGCAGAAAGGCACGCTGTTTCTCGACGAGATCAGTGAGCTGCCGCTCATGCTTCAGGCCAAAATTCTTCGCGCGATTCAGGAAAAGGAAATCCGGCGGGTCGGAGCGAACAAGTCGATTTCGGTGGATGTGCGCATCATCGCGGCCACTAACTTGAACCTCAATGAGGAGATCAAGAATAAGCGCTTTCGGGAAGATTTGTACTACCGACTCAACGTCATTGAGCTGAAGTTGCCGCCGTTACGAGAACGACGCGAAGATATTCCGCTCCTGGTAGAGGCCTTTCTTAAGAAGTGCGGCGAGGCCCGAGGGAAGGAGGTCAAGGGTGTCAGCGAGGCCACTTTGGCGATGTTGATGGACTATGCCTGGCCCGGGAACGTGCGCGAACTGGAGAATGTCATCGAGCGGGCTGTGACGCTCAGCCGGGGGGAGAAGATCTCGCCCGATGATCTGCCCACGCCGGTGCAAGGGGCACGCGGCGACCGGCGTGTCTTGGACGAAGCGGCTGAGCAGGCGCTGCCCCTGCATGAGCTTGAAAAAGAGTACATTAAGAAGATCCTCGAAAAAACCGGCGGCAACAAGTATCAGGCCGCTCATGCCCTTGGCATCGATCGCAAGACCCTGTATCGTAAGCTCGCCGAAATCGAGGGCAAGCCTCATCCAGAGGAATAATTGCCAGGTTCTGATCATCACGACAAGATCGTGAACTGACACTCCCGCTCCAGGCCGAGATCGATCACATGAAGGATATCGACCGTCTTGCCATGCGCACTGAGTTTTGGATAATCCCCCTCCTTACGGTAGGAATTTTTGTCCTAGACCTGTTGACGCCGGTCGGCGTGGCGGTGTCGATTTTGTATCTCATTCCACTGCTGTTGACGTATCCATCTCCCCGCACCAGGGATCCGCTCTACTTCTCTGCTGTAGCCACGGTGCTCATCTGGGCGGACGTTCTGCTGAAACCGGCTGGTCTTCCGATTCCCTACGCATTGTTCAACCGTACGTTAGGTATGATGGTCATCTGGGTCATCGCCATCGGGCTGATTCGGTATAAGCGAACCCAGCACGAGTTGAAAACTGCACGGATTGAGCAGGCCCATGCCGAAGGTCTGATGATGGAGGCGCAAGAGGCCCGCTACTATGCGGATAGGGAAGCGGTGCGTGCCGTGGTCGGTCGTGAAGCAGCTGAAGAGCAGCTTCTGGTCAGCCAACTCAGGCTGGAGAGCATCATTGAATCCGCGATGGACGCCATCATCACAGTGGATGAGGATCAGAAAGTTGTGTTGTTCAACCGGGCGGCCGAACATCTGTTCGGCTGTTCCACTCGAGAAGCCATTGGGCAGCCGCTCGATCGATTCTTGCCGACACGCTTCCGAGACGCCCATCGTCATCATGTTCACGATTTCGGGCAAGCCGGTGTCACGAGCCGGAAGATGGGCAAACTCGGTACCGTGATGGGGTTCCGCTCGAACGGAGAGGAGTTTCCGATTGAAGCCGCGATCTCGCATATCGTTGTGGAGAGGAAGACCTACTATACCGTCATTCTCCGGGACATCACCGAACGAAAACGGGCTGAACACTCTCACCAAGAGAGCCAGCGGCAACTCGCCACCTTGATCAGCAATCTCCCAGGCTTCGTCTATCGGAGTCGGAACGATCGTAACTGGACATTCGAGTATCTCAGTGAGGGCGTGTCAGATTTGACTGGATATCCCGTCGAGGACTATCTCGTACAGCGAACGATCTCGTACGGTGCCAATACCCATCCAGGGGACCGTGAGCGCATTTGGCAGGAGGTTCAGACGGCCGTGGGGCAGCATCGCCCGTTCGAGATGACCTACCGAGTCCTGACCAAATCGGGCGAAGTCAAATGGGTCTGGGAGCGGGGTGAAGGCATTTACGCTCAGGATGGCACACTCAATTATTTGGAAGGGTTCGTCACCGACATCACTGAACGCAAACGAGCCGAACACTTGTTACGGCAAAGTGAAGAACGCTACCGGCGCCTGATCACCATTTCGCCCTATGCGATCTTAGTGCATCGAGGCGACCACATCATCTTTGCCAATGATCAAGCCATCAAGCTGTTCGGAGCGGTGAAGGCCGAGGAGATCCTCGAAAAGTCACCGATGGACCTGTTCCATCCTGATTATCACGTCGTCATTCGAGAGCGAATCCATGAACTGCTTGAAGGCAGAGTACAACTGCCCATGCTCGAGGAACAAATCATGACGCTCGATGGGAGGGCGATTGACGTCGAGGTCAGTACGGCGCGGTTCGTGGATGAAGAAGGTCCGGCTATCTTGGTCATGCTCCGAGACATCAGTGAGCGGAAACGACTGCAGGAACAATTGCGTAAGACCGAGCGAATCGCCGAACTGGGTACGCTAGCCTCCGGCATGGCCCATGAAATCGGGACACCGATGAACGTCATTCTCGGCCGTGCCGAATATCTGATGGACCGTGTGACGGAAGAGCCAGTGAAAAAAGGGCTTCAAACCATTGTCACGCAGGTTGAGCGAATTACGAAGGTGATGAATCAGTTGCTGACGTTCGCGCGACGCAACGCCCCTGAGCGGTGCCCCCTGGACCTTCGTGGAACGATAGAAGTCGGCATGGAGTTGTTTCAGGAACGTCTCGCACGAAGTCAGATCCAGGTGGAGCTAGCGTTGGCTGACGACTGTCCACTGGCGCTGGCCGATCCGGATCAGATGAGCCAGGTCTTCATCAATCTCGTGATGAACGCCGTGCATGCCATGCCGGACGGCGGAACGCTACGAATCGGCCTGGCGCCGGAGAAACACATGGTGAAACTCACGATAGCCGATACGGGCCATGGCATTCCCCAGGATGTGATCGAAAAAGTCTTCGAGCCGTTCTTTACGACGAAAGAATTCGGTCAGGGAACAGGATTGGGACTGACCGTGGTCAAGGGCATCATCGAAGAACATCAGGGCTCCATCGTTGTTGAGAGTGGAGAAGGGAAGGGCACGACGTTTACAATTTTGCTTCCGCAAGCTGACAGCCAGTGACTTCTATCTCCTGTGGCATCCCGCGACACCTGATCCATCCTTGACTGTGGTTTTTCTCATCAGGCGAGGCATCTTTATTCCTCATCATGGCTTGATTTTCAAGGAATTAGCCCTACTGCTGTTCCCCTCCTCGTGGCATACCTCTTGCCAGTTAGCCAACCTAAGAGCGTGCGAAAGACCAGATATAGGCCGGAGAGGATGTCGCGTATGACGAAGGGAAAAGCCGCTGTGTTGCTGATCGTCGAGGATGACCGTGACATGCGCAGTCTGCTATGCGATGAATTTTGCGGAACAGGATATCAGCTGCGTGAAGCAAGGGATGGGGACGAAGCCTTTCTGGCGGTTCTGCAGTCCGTGCCGGATCTGATTTTGACGGACCTACGGATGCCGGCAGGAGGAGATGATTACATCAGCCGGTTGAGAACCGTGGCACCCAGGTGTCCCATCGTTGTCATCACGGGATTCGGCGATGCGGTATTGAAAGCTCAGGTATTGAAAGCAGGAGCGAACGCGTACTTTGACAAGCCTGTCCGTGTTGCCGAGCTGAAGGCTTGTGTGCAACAATTGCTCGACCACAGACCCAGAGCTGAGAGCTGACGGCATAGGCCGTATGCTCTTCATCTCGAGAAATGAGCCCGCTTTGTGTGACTCAGAACGCCTTGACGGATCACTGCAGACGGATCCCATCGTTGCCGCGCGAATCGAAGCAATCAAGCAGCTAGCAGACGGACTCTCGGACCGCGTGGCGGTGATGGACTCCTCATTCAACGTCGTCTATGCGAACGAGGCAGCCTGGGCTGTCGACCAGACTCACACACCTTGCCGACCTCACGCCAAATGTTATGAAGCGTTTGCGCATCGGACCGACCCTTGTGGGACCTGTCCGGCCATAAGGGTATTTGAGGCATCCGAGGTCCAGTGCGTGTCTTGTTCCAGCGGAGGAGACGGCACGGCCTGCGGGATGCAACAAGCATTTCCCTTAGCGGATGCGAAGGGAACGGTGGCATCAATGCTGGTGCTCTTTCATCCCACACCGAAGGCTCATAGTCGAGCAACGCCGGAGGATTCCACCGGTCAGGCGGGAGGCGACGGGCTAGGGGATTTGATCGGTCGAAGTCCGGCCATGCGGCAGCTGTTCGACATGACTCGTCTTGTGGCGGATAGTTCGGCGACCGTCCTCATACAAGGGGAGAGTGGAACGGGTAAAGAAATCCTGGCGAGAACGATTCATGTGCTCAGCAGCCGGAAAGATCAGCCGTTCGTCGTCGTCGATTGCGGATCCCTGCCAGAGACACTGCTCGAAAGTGAACTGTTTGGGCATGTGAAGGGCGCCTTCACCGGGGCGGTCGCCAATAAGCGTGGGCTCTTCGAAGAGGCAGACGGCGGGACCATCTTTCTCGATGAGATCGCCGATACCACGCCGACCTTTC
Organism: Nitrospira sp.; assembly: GCA_005116965.1. Lineage (GTDB taxonomy): Bacteria > Nitrospirota > Nitrospiria > Nitrospirales > Nitrospiraceae > Nitrospira_D. The sequence goes on from SWDG01000006.1 coordinate 38,595, forward strand.
AAGCGAAGCTGCTCCGCGTCCTGCAAGAGGGCGAGATCAAGCCCGTGGGTGGAACCAGGTCGCTGAAGATCCATGCGCGGGTCCTCTCTGCCTCGAACAAAGATCTGGCCGAACTGGTGAAGGCCAAGACGTTTCGGCAGGATCTGTACTATCGACTCGCCGTATTGCCTCTCTATTTGCCGGCTCTCCGAGAACGGCGAGACGACATCCCGCTGTTAGTCCGGCACTTCGTTGCTGCTTCGTGCGCTCGACATCATCAACCGGTTCGGCAGGTCGCTGAGCGAACGATGAGGACGTTGCGCGACGCCCCGTGGCCCGGCAATGTCCGACAATTGCAGCATTACGTCGAACGGGTTGTGGTGACGACCGCCGGGCCGTGGCTCGTATGTGATGATCTCCTCGACGTCGGCACCGCTGACGAGCACGAAAGTTTACGGTCAACGTCGCGGGGGGTGGTTGCCCAGGCTGAGCGCACACGAATCGTTGACGCGCTAGAAAAGACTGCCGGAAACCGATTGAAAGCCGCCAAGTTGCTCAAGATCAGCCGAGCGAGTCTTTATAACAAACTTCGTGCCTATAGCATCGACTAGCTTGTTGGTTGTCCTCGTCCAGCTCTTTCTTCAGGTCATAGCTCTCCACGTATCTCAATAGTCTACTCCATTGAAGCTCTGGATAACGGTCCGGATGCCTGCCGGAGCTGTGTAGAACCTGCGCTTCAGCTCCTGCTATCTGGCCGGACAGAGCTGAATGTGAAGGTTGTCCCTCGTGTGTTCCTTTTCGCCTTTCTTTCACGGACGGACGTCTATGGCCGTGGACAGCATAAGTGGATGATATCTAAACGATCGAGCGAGATCTCCCTTGCGATTGTCCAAACTGATGGATTGCGTTGGGCACTCCAAAAAGACGCTGATACTCGATATGAACCTCCCATCGTCGCTCTTCATACGCGAATAATTCGTTGGAGAGACGGTGAACAAGCATGGCATGAACGTTGCGGTTGTCAGAAGCATAGACAGAGGTCTGGCTCTGTCGGAGTTAGCTAGTGATTCGCCCTGTCAGTAGTTAGCTCCATTCGCTCGGGAGCGAGCGGTTGTCCTGACCGCTACGTGCCAGCGATGAGGGGGTCACAGGTGAGAGTGGCCCCCTCGTTTTCTATTTAGTCCGGGCCAGCGGATGGCACACATGGTTTGAGTGCGAAGCAACATGCAAGACGATAGGAAACTATCTCTTGTACATGACTACCAGTGGGTGTCGGACACGCCGTGAAGGCCGCCCGTTGGGAAAGAAGAGGCCCATGCCGAGGATTAGCCCTGTGGCCGACATGGAAAGCAATCTTGTAGAAGCTGTCGAGGGGATGGATCGCTCTCTCCTTCATCAAGCCTATTGGGATCAGAACGAGTTTCTGTTGTTGGAACAGTTTATCCCGCCGTCGGTAGTCAAGCCCTGCCTATGCGAGACCGAGCAGCTCAGCGGTGAAGTCCATCGTAATTACGTACCCGGCCACAAGCAGGGAGGCAGCGTCAGCTCCTACGTCATTCGTGAAAAATCGCCGGTGATTTTAGCCTTATATCGGTCGCCCGCGCTTCGGACGTTCCTCAGCCGGCTGGTCGACGCTCCTCTCATGCTCTGTCCCGAAGACGATCCGCATGCCTGCGCGTTGTATTACTACACGAAGCCCGGCGACCACATCGGCTTTCACTATGACAGGTCCTACTACAAAGGCGCCCGCTATACGGTTCTCATCGGCCTAGTCGAGCAATCCGAGCATTGCCGGTTGGTGGCGCGGGTGCATAAGGGTAAGGCTCCCACCGAGATCAGCGAAACTCGCATCCCAATGGAGCCGGGAACGATGGTGGTCTTCAACGGCGACAAACTCTGGCATGCCGTCACACCGCTTGGTGTTCAGGAACGGCGGGTGATCTTGACGCTGCAATACGTGACGGATCAGCGGATGGGGCCGCTCAAGAAACTGTTCTCCAACATGAAGGATGCGTTTGCCTACTTCGGGCCGGCCGCGCTGATGCAACGGCCCAAGGCGAAGCAGACCTCGATCAACGACCGCGCGATGATCCGGTCCGACATGATGACCGATCATCCGACGCTGCAATTTCTCACGGGAGCATGGAGTGCATCTCTCAATCGCGATTCCTGAGGCGCAGGTGGTGGAAGCCCCGGCCTTGCTGCGGATAGTCCGAATGGCGCCGGCCTGCGATGTCGAGGCTGATGAACAGGGGGCGTCGTATGTCGCGCTCTTCGATGATTTCCCCAAATCGGTCGAAATCGTCGTACGACTGATCGAGGAGGCGTGGGACCTACACGATGTCCACATCACACTCGAAGGCAGACCCGTCGTGAGCCGGATAAACTTCTATGCCGCCCTCCGCTGCTATCACGAGAGTCTTGGTGCGCCGGATGCGGAAGCCTACTGTCTTCAGCAGGCGTCGAGTGTGAACAATGAAGCAGGGTGCCCTGATCGAGCGTGTCTGTCCCATTGTCAGTTTATGTGTTCACGATGTGTGGGACTGTCGCGCCATCAGAGTGCGCCTCCGATGTCGATTCAACTCTTGGAACTGGCGCGCCGGGCGGAAGTGGACTGGTGTCCGAACCTGCGCATCGCGAAGGTAGATGCGTGAACTAGCACATGAAGGTGAAGCGAAGCCAAGATCAGGCGTTCGCATTTCTTGTGTCTTTTGATCGGTTGAGGACGTGCGGAATTACTTATTCACCAAGCTGAGGCCTCGGGCCGGAGGGCGTCTGTCAGCTGATTGCTCGAAGGAGGGCCGTGCTCCTCGATGCATAACCAGGGAGGGGGAGTGTCATGCAGGTTCAGAAGAGCAGGAGGAACATCGGAGAATGGTCTGTCGCGGCTTCGCTTGCCGCCGTGCTCGCCCTGACTAGTGTGGGAACGGCTTTGGCTGAAGATACGACCACAACAGGAAACCGCGTATTCTTTCGTGGAGGCTATGGACAGATGCTGAGTGATCGGGCTGGTGAGTTTATCACCGACGTCCATGGAGCCGGTGGTAAGAATGATGGAACCGGGGGCTATTACATCGGCGGTGGCGCGGAGCTGATGGTCACCAAGGATCTGTGGGGTATGCTGCCAGGTGTCGCGCTTGTGGGCGAGATCGGATTGGAATTCAAGCGATGGAGTTCCAGCAGTGTCGTGAGCGGAGAAGCCCTGACGCCTGTCAGCAATTTTACTCCGGCCAAGGTGCAGATGACCATGTTGACGGCAAGCGTCGCGCCGAAAGTGAAGTTCCGGCAGGGGACCGACTTCCAACCTTGGATCATTCCGGCCGGGTTGGATTTCCACGTCATCAGCCCAACATCGAGTCAGATCAATTACTTGGACATCGGGGTTCAGTTTGGTGGGGGTGCTGAGTTTCGCCTGTGGAAAGAGCTGTGGTTGGGTCTCGACAGCCGCTTCCACCTGGCCTCCAATCAAACTAACACGGTGAATAATTTCTGGACTGCCGGCATCTATGGGGCCATCGGCTTCTAAACAGCGGTGATGGTGGAGGAAGTGCCGTCATTTTATCCCTAAACCGCAGAAGCCTGTTCGCGGGAAGCGTATTTCGTGAAGCGTGAAGCCCGCTCCGCCGACGATGCGAGGCGAGTGCAGGACGGAAGGGGAAGGTATCTCCTCTTTATTTGCGCGATACGCTTCACGAGATACGAGCGACGAATTATCCAGATGTTCTACAAGGAGTTTCAATGTCCATCCCTGAACAAGCCCCAGTGCCTCAGGCACCCACACGCCAATATGTGAACTTCATTTTCTATAAAGTCGACCCAGCCTGGCGGCGCCTACCAGAAGATGTGCGGACCCAGGGCAAACAGGAGTTCCTCCGGGCCGTGGAGGACTACAATGGCAAAGTCCTGGTGGTGCCCTATTCCACCATCGGCATTCGCGGCGACTGCGACTTTATGCTCTGGCGGATCAGCTATGATCTGGACCTCTTCCAAGACATGAGCGCTAAGATCCTCGCCTCCGGCCTGGGGCAATACCTCACGACCCCGTATTCCTATCTCGCGATCACGAAGCGCTCGGTCTACGTGGACCATCACACCCACGCGGGACAGGAAGGGAAACGGCTGACGGTGGTGCCGGGGAAGAGCAAATATAACTTCGTGTATCCGTTCCTGAAAACGCGCGAGTGGTTCCTGCTCACGAAGGCGGCGCGACAGGGCATGATGGATGAGCATATCGAAGTGGGCCATCGGTTTCCGTCCGTGAAGCTGAATACGGCCTATTCGTTTGGGTTGGATGATCAGGAATGGGTGGTGGCGTTTGAAAGCGATAAGCCGGAAGACTTTCTGGAACTTGTGATGGCGCTGCGAGAAACCGAAGGCTCACGCTACACGCTGCGTGACCTAAACCGGACACTTCTCGTGCTACAAAAACCGGACAGATGATGTGCTAGCTACAAGGGAAGTTTCGCACAGCATGTTCCCCGGCTACCCGATCCATTCCATTACCAACGGAGTGCACGCGATGACGTGGACCGCTCCATCATTCCAGAAACTCTTCGATACCCATCTGCCGGACTGGCGGCGCGATCAACTCTCGCTGCGCTATGCCGTGAGTATTCCCACCTCGGACATCTGGGCGGCCCATGTGGAAGCCAAGCGTACGTTGGTCGAACATGTGAATCGGGAAGCGAATGCGGGTTTTGATCGCGAAGTATTGACGATTGGATTTGCCCGTCGGTTTGCGGCCTACAAACGGGCCGGCATGATCTTTCAGGATCTCGCGCGGCTCAAGCAGATTGTCCGAGCGGCGGGGCCGATCCAGATCGTCTTTGCCGGCAAGGCGCATCCGCATGACCGCGAGGGCAAGGACCTGATCGCGCATATTCATGAGATGCGTGACGCGCTGCACGGGAGTATCAACGTTGCCTACCTGACCAACTATGATATGGAGGTGGCCAAGATGTTCTGTGCCGGTGTGGATGTGTGGCTCAATACACCGTTACCTCCGCTGGAGGCATCGGGAACGAGTGGGATGAAGGCGGCGATGAACGGAGTACCGAGTCTGAGTGTGCTGGACGGCTGGTGGATCGAAGGCCATCTCGAAGGCGTAACCGGTTGGTCGATCGGCGATCGAGTGGAAGCTTGTATGGAGCCTGGTGGAGGCATGGATTCCTTCCATGCTGCAGCGCTGTACGACAAGCTAGAACAAAAAGTGTTGCCCTGTTTCTACAAGGACCGTGAACGTTTTATCGAAATCATGCGGCAGGCCATTGCATTGAACGGTGGGTTCTTCAATACTCAGAGAATGATGGCCCAGTATCTTCACGACGCCTATCGGCTGGGGCAATCCCCAGTGGTGCAGCCGGGGTCGGCGTGACACGTTGTCATCTCAGATCTCGGGGGATACTGTGATTCTGCCGCAGACGAAGGGGCTTATCCTCACAGTCAACGGCGGGTCATCGAGTCTCAAGTTTGCCCTGTTTCAAGATCCAGATTCTCCCGCGCCGATTGCACGAGGCACGATCGAGCGGATCGGACTGCCTGATACTGTGCTGATGGTGAATGATGTCGTGGCGCAACGACAGGAACGTCAACCCGTCAATGCACCTGATCATCAGGCCTGCGTGGGAGTCTTGATCGACTGGCTGGAACGCCGGGTCGAAATGAAGCGCCTGCGCGCTGTTGGCCATCGGATTGTCCATGGCGGGATGACCTACAACAGGCCTGCGTCCGTGACACCCAGCATGTTGGAAGAATTGAGGAGGATCAGCCCGTACGATCCAGAGCATTTGCCGTCAGAGATCAGTTTGATCGAAGCCTTCAGCCGACGTTATCCGAATCTTCCCCAAATCGCCTGCTTCGATACGGCGTTCCATCATGATATGCCTCAAGTTGCTCGGCTTCTGCCGATCCCAAGACGCTTCTACAAGCTCGGCCTGCGGCGGTATGGTTTTCATGGGTTGTCTTATGCCTTTCTCATGAGGGAGTTGTCCAGAATAGGGACGCCTGGCGAAGCCAACGGTCGCCTCATCCTCGCGCATCTCGGGAACGGTGCGAGTATGGCTGCGGTGAAGGACGGAAAGGCAGTTGATACGACGATGAGTTTCACTCCTACCTCGGGCCTGGTCATGAGCCGTCGGTCAGGAGATCTCGATCCAGGGCTGATCTCTTACTTGGCCCAAACAGAAGGCATGACGGTGGAGCAATTTCATCGCATGGTCAACATTGAATCGGGCCTCCTCGGCGTATCAGAGACCAGTGCCGACATGCGAGACCTCCTCAAGCAAGAGCAGAATGATCCACGAGCCGCCGAGGCGATCGAGTTATTTTGTTATCAGGCCAGAAAATGGATCGGTGCGCTGGCTGCGACACTGGGTGGCTTGGACACATTGGTGTTTAGTGCCGGGATTGGGGAAAATGCTCCCGCGATTCGAGCGCGTATCTGTACTGGGCTGCAGCACCTTGGCGTCACGCTGGATGAGATGCGCAATGAGGCCGGAGAAGCTGTGATTTCCCCTGATGATAGCAGGGCAGCCGTCCGTGTGATGCATACAGATGAAGAAAGTGAGATCGCCCGGTCCGTCGCTGAGTTATTGCAGGCAACCTAAACGGGAGATGAGATGATCATGGGTCGAACGAGCAAGAATTCGGTCAGTTCCAAGTTGTTGAACAAGATGGATGCCTACTGGCGGGCGGCCAACTATCTGTCAGTCGGTCAGATCTATCTGTATGACAACCCGCTGTTGAGGAAGCCGCTGACGCGTGATCACATCAAGCCTCGCCTGCTCGGTCATTGGGGAACGACGCCGGGCTTGAACTTTATCTATGTGCATCTGAACCGGATCATCACACAACATGATCTCAACATGATCTATATCGCCGGTCCCGGCCACGGCGGACCAGGGATTGTCGCCAATGCCTACCTCGAAGGGACCTATAGCGAGGTCTATCCAAACATCTCGCAGGATGAACAGGGTCTGAAACGGTTGTTCAAGCAATTTTCTTTCCCCGGCGGCATCCCCAGCCATGTGTCTCCAGAAACACCAGGTTCCATTCACGAAGGCGGCGAGTTAGGCTATTCCCTCTCGCATGCCTCTGGGGCCGTCTTCGACAATCCGGATCTGATCGCAGCCTGTGTGGTCGGCGACGGTGAAGCGGAAACCGGCCCGTTGGCCACGAGCTGGCATTCTAACAAATTTCTGAATCCGGCGACCGACGGGGTGGTCCTGCCGATTCTCCATCTAAACGGCTATAAGATCGCGAGTCCAACAGTCTTGGCCCGCATCAGTCATGATGAGCTGGATCACCTCTTTCGCGGTTACGGCTACAGTCCCTATTTCGTCGAGGGCCACGATCCGTCGAAGATGCACCGACTCATGGCTTCGACACTTGATGCCGTTATGCAAGACATCCAACGGATCAAAGCCGATGCGGGCCGAAAGGGCGCCGCGCGAAGACCGTTCTGGCCAATGATTGTGCTCCGAACACCCAAAGGCTGGACCTGTCCTCCACAGATCGACGGCAAGCGGACCGAAGACTACTGGCGATCCCATCAAGTTCCGATGGGTGATATGGACAAGCAAGCCCATATCAGAATTCTTGAACAGTGGATGAAGAGCTACAAGCCGGAAACACTGTTTGATAAGACAGGACGATTCAAGCCCGAACTCGCCGAGCTCGCGCCCAAGGGAGCGCGTCGCATGAGCGCGAACCCTCACGCGAACGGTGGCCTGCTTCTCAGAGATCTGTGTCTGCCTGATTTCCGCGACTATGCCGTCAAGGTCACGAAACCAGGTGCGCTTGATGTCGAGTCTACCCGGCTCATGGGGACATTCCTGCGGGACACGATGAAGCTGAACATGGCGAGCCGGAACTTCCGTCTTTTTAGCCCGGACGAGAACAACTCAAATCGCTGGCAGGATGTGTTGGAGGTGACCAACCGCGCTTGGATGGCGGATCGCTATCCGTACGACGACCATCTGGCGCCGGACGGCCGGGTGATGGAGATGCTCAGTGAGCACCAGTGCCAGGGGTGGTTGGAAGGGTATCTCTTGAGCGGCCGACATGGCTTCTTTTCCTGTTACGAAGCATTCATCCACATCATTGATTCAATGTTCAACCAACATGCCAAGTGGCTGAAGGTCTGCAACCACATCCCGTGGCGACGACCGATTGCCTCGCTGAATTATTTGTTGTCCTCCCATGTCTGGCGGCAGGATCACAATGGCTTCAGCCATCAAGATCCTGGGTTTATCGATCACGTGGTCAACAAGAAAGCCGAGGTGATCCGGGTCTATCTGCCACCCGATGCCAATACGCTGCTGTCTGTCACCGACCATTGTCTGCGCAGTCGCAACCATGTGAACGTCATCGTGGCTGGCAAGCAGTCGGCGCCGCAATGGCTTGACATGGATGCTGCGGTGAAGCATTGCACAGCCGGCATCGGCATTTGGGAATGGGCGAGTAACGATCGAAATAGTGAGCCGGACGTAGTGATGGCCTGTTGCGGCGATGTACCGACGCTGGAAACGTTGGCGGCCGTCTCCTTGTTGCGGGGCTACTTGCCGGATGTGAAAGTGCGAGTGGTCAACGTGGTGGATCTCATGAAGCTGCAACCATCCGCTGAACATCCGAACGGATTGTCCGACAAGGACTTCGATGCCTTGTTCACGACAGACAAGCCGGTCATCTTCGCGTTCCACGGCTACCCGTGGCTGATTCACCGGCTCACCTACCGACGGACGAATCACAAGAACCTGCACGTGCGCGGATACAAAGAAGAAGGGACCACGTCGACTCCGTTCGATATGGTGGTGATGAACGATCTCGATCGGTTTCATCTGGTCGCTGATGTCATCGACCGGATATCACTACGCGGCTCGCGGGCCGACTATGCCAAGCAGGCCCTCCGCGACAAGCGCATCGAACATAAGCAATATATCGCTGAGCACGGTGAAGACATGCCGGAGATCCGCCAATGGAAGTGGGACTTGAGCCAGAAACCCGTCCGAAGGAGGCGCGGGTAAACAGCGAACCGCTCCAAGACGTGTACAACTATGCTGCACATACGAGCGTGCAGCTAGTCAGCAATGCTTCTCAATATCTATGAATTTCTTCCCACAATATGCTATCGAAGGGCCCTATGAAGGGTGTTCAGCTCGCTTCATGCAAAAATGTTAAAGGGGAGGAAAGGTATGGGCCGGAGGGTGCTGTCTTACGATCGATGGATAGGTGGAATACTGTCTCTTATGGTTCTACTGGCAGGACAAGCCTATGCGGGCGATACAGATGACAAGAAGCCGGATGATCCGAAGCCGAAGGAGCTGCTCGATTGTCGGTATGGGCAAACCTATGAGAAGACCGATGGTGAAACCGTTGGAGAAGCCTTTCCTTCCGACGACGTCTTCCGTCCCCTGCTGGCGGACCCCAAGCAGCCGCAGTTCTTTGCGACCTGGCGCGCGACCCAATCGCGTACCGACCGCACAACCTCCAACATCGGGTCCGTGGCGATCGGAGAAAACTTTGGCTTTTATACGAGGCGGGAAGGATGTAATGGGTGGCAGATCAGCCTGCTCACCGGCATTTTTGCTCAATTCGACTTAGATGAAAAGAACGCTCAATTGATCAACACGGACTTTAATGTCGGGATCCCAATTACCTGGCGCTCTGGAAATTGGTCCGCACGATTGCGCTATTATCATCAAAGCAGCCACATCGGCGACGAATTTTTGGGGGCCAACCCAGGGTTTAAGTCGATTACGTTTATTCTTGAGGAAGTGGACGCGATTCTTTCCTATGAATACCGATGGCTGCGTCTCTATGGAGGAGGCGGGTATCTCGTGCATCGCGAACCAGCCACGTTCGACCGAGGGAAGGTCCAGTGGGGATTTGAAGCACGGGCACCGTCGATGCGTACAGGGATCTTGGGATCGTTCCTTGATCGGTTGGTCGTCACGCCCGTGCTGTCTGCGGATTTCAAGTCGATCCAAGCGCACGATTGGATCATTGACACCAATGTGCTTGGCGGGTTCGAATGGTCACGAACGGGCTCTTTCCGACGGTTTCGGATCATGGCGACGTATTTCCACGGTTATAATCCCTATGGGCTGTTTGTGATCAACCAGAAGATCGAATCGATAGGGCTTGGGGCCTACTTCATGTTTTAGCGGCTCTCAGGTCGCGACCCCCGTATTCTTGAAAAGGAGCGAGAACGATGAATAAAACAACCTCCTTTTCCATTTGGTACGTGCTCCTCGCCATCATGGCCGTGGTGCTCGTACATGATTTCATCCTTGCCCTGAATAAGGTCGAGGAGCTCCCCTACAGTCAGTTTAAGAATTTGGTGGTGACCGGGAAAGTGGCGGAAGTCTCCGTGACCAGCCACATACTGACCGGCAAGTTGAAGGCCGAAGGCGAATCCAAGGAGCAGAAAGCCTTTACGACCGTGCGCGTCGACGATCAGGACCTGGTCCGCGAACTCAACCAACACGGGGTTACGTTCACCGGTGTCATTGAATCCACGTTTTGGCGCGATCTCTTGTCGTGGGTGATCCCGGTCGCTCTGTTCGCAGGGATCTGGTTTTTTATCTTTCGCCGGTTTGGCCAAGCCCAAGGCGGATTCATGCAGGTGGGGCAATCCAAAGCGAAGATCTACGTGGAAAAGGACATTAAGGTCACGTTCGCGGATGTTGCCGGTGTGGACGAAGCCAAAGAAGAACTGGGTGAGGTGATCGAGTTCCTCAAGACGCCGGAGAAGTTCACCAAACTTGGCGGCAAGATTCCCAAGGGCATACTCCTGGTCGGTCCACCCGGGACCGGCAAGACGTTGCTGGCTCGTGCGGTGGCCGGTGAGGCCGGCGTGACGTTCTTCAGCATCAGCGGCTCGGAGTTCGTCGAAATGTTCGTCGGGGTCGGGGCGGCCCGGGTCCGTGATCTCTTCGATCAGGCCAAGCTGAAAGCCCCCTGCATTATTTTCATCGATGAGTTGGATGCGCTCGGAAAAGCCCGTGGCGCGGGGCCCATGGGGCATGAGGAGCGAGAGCAAACGCTCAATCAGCTGCTCGTCGAGATGGACGGCTTTGATCCTCGCATCGGCGTCATTCTCATGGCCGCGACCAATCGCCCCGAGATTCTTGATCCTGCGTTGCTGCGGGCCGGCCGATTCGATCGTCATGTGGTGGTGGACCGTCCGGACAAGATCGGTCGCCTTGCCATTCTTCGTGTGCATGCCAAACAGGTGACACTGGGCCCCGACGCGGATCTGGAAAACATCGCCGCGATGACGCCTGGGTTCTCCGGAGCAGATTTGGCCAACATCATCAATGAGGCGGCGTTGCTGGCAGTGCGGCGCAGCAAGGATCAGGTCGGTTTTTCTGAATTACAGGAGGCGGTCGAGCGAGTCATTGCCGGCTTGGAGAAGAAGAATCGCGTCCTGAATAAGATGGAGAAGGAGCGGGTGGCTTACCATGAGACGGGTCATGCCCTCGTTGCCATGTCCTTGCCGGGGATGGATCAGGTCCAGAAGATCTCGATCATTCCGCGCGGCGTGGCGGCCCTCGGCTATACCTTGCAACTTCCGACCGAAGACCGGTTTCTGATGACGAAATCGGAATTAGAGAATAAAGTTGCCGTGCTACTCGGCGGGCGGATCGCAGAAGAAACGATCTTCGGGGAAGCCTCCACGGGGGCTCAGAATGATCTGGTGAAGGCCACCGACATTGCAAAAAGCATGGTGAAGGCTTATGGAATGAGCGAGAAGCTCGGTACTATCACCTTGGAGCGAGAACGACAGCCTCAATTCCTCCAACTTCCGGTTGCGTCGGAACGAGGGGACTACTCCGAAGAGACTGCGCGTGAAATCGATTGTGAAGTGCGGCGGATCATTGACGAGCAGTACGGACGGGTGAAGTCCTTGCTGGAGGAGAACAAAGCCGCTCTGCAACAGGGGGCCACACTGTTGTTAGAACGAGAGGTGATCACAGGGGCTGAGCTGAAAACTATTATGGGGAAGCTGTCAGCGGACGTGAGGGCCTTCTTGTGATCTTCAGGCGACGGTCCTCATGAAGCGTGATGTGTGGCGGCGTGACGAGTCGAAGCGACTGACGGAGTGAAGCCGGTGGAACAACAGGCAACTATCTCGGTCGAGGACAATGTGATTCGCTGCCGGGGGTCTTGGACTCTTCCACATTTGTCCCGGCTGGAGCAGCGAGGCCGAGCGCTTCGATGGCCTGAGACTCCTACCGTCCTTTACGACGCCGGTGAAGTGACGGCCATGGATACGGGCGGCGCGCTCATACTGCAGCGTTGCATCGACGGCGTGCGGCACAAGGGGCAGCAGACTGCACTCCAAGGGTTGAAACCTGAATTCGACGAGTTGCTCAGGAAAGTGGAAGTCGAGTGGTCCCGACCCGAGGGAAGCGGTGCGGGTCCCGGGATGAGCTGGGTGGAACGTCTCACGAGTGCTGTGCAGTCTCGGCAGGTGTCTGCGATTCACGCGCTCGCATTTGTCGGAGAAAGTACCATCGCATTCGGCCGAGCGCTGATACGGCCGCGTTCCATACGATGGCGGGCACTCCTGCGAATCGTGGAATTGGATGGTGTGCGGGCCTTGCCGATCACCGGCCTGCTGACGTTTCTGGTCGGTGTCGTGATTGCCTATCAGGGTGCAGAACAACTCCGGAAGTTCGGCACCAACATCTTTATCGTGGACCTGGTCGGCATCTCGCTGTTGCGTGAAATTGCGCCGTTGATCGTGGCGATCCTCATCGCCGGGCGTTCCGGATCAGCCTATGCGGCGGAGATCGGCACGATGAAGGTCACCGAAGAATTGGACGCGGTGCGGACACTGGGTATTTCGCCCATGAACTTGCTCGTGCTGCCGCGAGCGTTTGGCCTGGTCATCGCCCTCCCTCTGTTGACGGTGTACGCGGATGCCGTAGGCGTATTCGGCGGCATGCTCATCGCCCTGGGAGAGCTCAATGTGAGTTTCGCCGAATTTTTGGCTCGATTCGAGGAAGCCGTTCCTGTGCGTCACTTGCTCATTGGGTTAGGGAAGGCACCATTCTTTGCAGCGATCATCGCCTTGGTGGGTTGCTATCAAGGATTTCAGATCAGAGGTGGCGTCGATGACGTGGGTCGACACACCACCATCAGTGTCGTGCAAGGAATTTTTCTCGTAATCGTGTTCGATGCAATCTGCAGTATCCTGCTCAATTGGTGGGATTTATAACCGGTATGCGACAATCAGTCAGGGGTGGTCACTGATGCCGTCGGTTACGAATATGGCGGCCACGGTGATTGATGTGAGCCACGTCGCGACGAAGTTTGGACAGGCCGTCGTGCATGAGGACGTCAGTCTGTCCATCCAACGGGGCGAAATTTTCGCGATTGCCGGTGGCAACGGGTGCGGCAAGACGACGCTATTACGTGAGATCATCGGCCTGATCACACCCTCAGCCGGAATGATTCAAATTCTTGGGGTAGACAGTCGGCAGCTGGAAGAAGGCAATGGCCGACCGATTCACCGGCGGTTCGGTGTGATGTTCCAGCATGGCGCGTTGTTCAGCTCGTTTACGCTGGCGGAGAATGTTGCCGTGCCGCTGCGCGAGCATACGACTCTGAGTGAGGCACTGATCTGTGATATTGTCGCTGCCAAGATTGCCATGGTGGGGTTACCGCCTGCGAGTGCAGCGAAGTATCCCAACGAACTCAGCGGAGGGATGCGAAGACGAGCTGCGCTCGCCCGAGCGATTGTGATGGATCCGGAGTTGTTGTTTCTCGACGAGCCGACCGCTGGGCTCGATCCGATCATCGCTGCAGGATTTGATGATCTCGTGCTCTCATTGAAAAGTCTTTTGGGACTGACGGTGGTGATGGTGACACATGATCTGGATTCACTGTGGCGGATCGCCAATCGTGTGGCAGTGCTTGGTCGTGGAACGGTCCTGGGAATCGGCACCATGCAGGAGTTGTCCCGATCAGACGATCCCATTATCCGTGAATACTTCCGTGGCCCACGTGGAAGGGCGGCGAGCGAACAGGCAGCGTGGAACCATGGGAACGTGAAGCGTGAAGCGTAGCTCGCACTCAGTTTCGAGTTCCAGATTTCTCGTTTCAAGTTTGGAGACGATACTTTCTTGCAACTTGCAACGTGCAACGTGCAACTTGAAACTTTGAACTCAGGATCGAGATGCGAATGACGAGATATCAAGAAGGCATCTAGATGGAACCAAAGGTCAACTATATCCTGGTTGGATCGTTTGTGGCGTTTCTTGGAGCGGCTGTCCTGGTTGGAATTTTGTGGCTAGGGAAGACCGACTACCGCGGCTCTTATGACCGGTACGAGGCCTACATGCGTGAGTCGGTGGCAGGATTGAGCGTGGATTCGACTGTCAAATATCGTGGCGTGGATGTTGGGCGGGTTAAGTCCATTACCTTGAGACCGGATAATCCGGAAGAAGTGCTGTTGACCCTTGATGTTGTTCGGGGAACGCCGGTCAAGACCGACACAATCGCCAAACTAGAAACCCAGGGTCTTACAGGTCTTGCCACAATTAATTTGACTGGGGGGAGTCGAGATGCTCTGTCCCTGCAGGCCCAGACGGGACAAGTTTACCCGGTCATCAAGACCGGTCCTTCGCTTTTCTTCCGTTTGGATGAAGCAGTTTCCCGCTTACTCTCGGAGGAAGGTTTGGCTCAACTGTTGGTTGATCTTGATTCCGCGGCAAAAGGAGCGGCAAAGGTTCTCGATGAAGACAATCGTATACTGCTGAAGCGGACGATCAAGGATCTTTCGGATGTAGCACAGACGGTTGCGACCCACAAGACTCAAATTGAGCAAAGCTTGAATGGTGCGGCCAAAAGTGCCGACAACCTAGTCAAACTCACGGCGTCCCTGAACGAGCAGGTCCCGACTCTGCTCGCCGGCCTCAACAAGAGCGTCGCTGCGTTGGGTACTGCGACCGATGAACTGGCTCGGACCAGCAAGGCCGTTGGCACTGTTGTTAATGAAGCCAGACCAGAGCTGCAGCAGTTCACGCGACGGACTTTGCCTGAAGCCGGGCAGTTGGTCACGGAACTTAGACAGCTCACTGGTACACTAAATCGGGTGGCTAGAGAATTGGAACGAGAGCCGAGTTCGCTCATGTTTGGACGAAAAACGCCATCACGCGGACCAGGGGAGTAATATACGGAAGAATGATGCGAGCATGAGATGATGACCTCTCGACTCATACATATAGCCTGTGCGCTGTTAGTGTTGACGGCGGCTGGTTGCCTGTCGCCCCGTGGGGATTCCGCGGAGATTCACACGTATCAGTTGAGTCTGGATAGATGGTCCAGCGAGACCCGTTCCGGCGAGAGTGATGGCCCGGTGCTGCTTGTGAGTCAGCCTCAAGCCGAGCCAGGCTTTGAGTCACAGCGCATGGTGTACGTCAAGCGTCTGTACGAGCTAGAGTACTATGCCGTGAATCAATGGGCCGAGACACCGGTGCGCATGTTTGCCCCGTTACTAGTCCAGGTGCTCAACCAGAGTGGCGTGTGGCGCGCCGTGATTCCGCTACCGAGCTCGGTTCGAGGGGACTATCGCCTCGATTCATATGGATTCGTCCTACAGCAGGAGTTTCTCCAGCAACCCAGTCGTGTGAGGGTCATGCTTCGCGCACAGCTGGTCGACTTACAAGAGTCGACAATCCTGAGTGCGAGAACGTTTGAGGTCGTGGAGAACGCCACGAGCGAGAATCCCTATGCGGGTGTCCAGGCTGCTAACCGAGCGGTTGCCGGGTTACTCGATCAAATCGGTTCGTGGCTTCGGCAGTGTATCCAGCATGCGCCTGAGTGCAGCCGCGCATAGATATTCGTGAACTGATCTTTATGCATCGATGAAACGGATTGACGCTCTCTCCTTTGGGCTGCAACTCACCCGGTTTCATTGTTGCAGCAAACGGTTGTCTCGCCAAAAAAAGACAAGCATATTCATGTGGAACCCTATCGCATTGGCATCCGTGCTTCTTGCAGCGTTGCTGCTTCATGAATCGACTTGGGGCGCTGGCCTTGCTGCGGGAGGTGGAGCGAATCAGCCGCATCGTATCATCATGCATCTCAACGCGAGTGACGAAAAGGTCCAGCGCGGCACCCTCAACAACATCAAACATCTCTATCAGGAACTCGGGCCGCAGAACCTCACGGTTGAACTGGTGGTGCATGGGGCAGGCCTTCCACTTCTGACAAAAAAAGGCACAGCATTTGCTGCTGAGTTGGCTGATTTAAAGAAGACGTATGGCATCAACTACACGGCCTGTTCCAACACCATGAAGACTATGCAGGTGACGAGGGAGGATTTGATCGGCGAAGTAGATGATACCGTGCCGGCGATGGTCCGGCTCATGGAGCGACAGGAACAAGGTTGGGTGTACATAAAGCCGTAACCGATGGGTATTGATTCAAAGCTAGAGCCGTGGAGGAAGAATGGAACAAAAGAGTAAAGTGTATCTGTATCAGACCGCAGTGAAGTGGACGGAACAGCGCAAGGGCGTGATCGCTTGTACGGGGAAGCCTGATGTGCAGGTGGCAACACCGCCGGAGTTCAAGGGACATGACGGCATCTGGTCTCCCGAGGATCTCTTCGTGGCCTCCGCCAATGTCTGTTTAATGACGACGTTTCTCGCAGTGGCGGAACGAGCCGGACTCGCCTTCTCTGCCTATGAGAGCACGGCGGAAGGTCGATTGGAGTTGGTGGAGGGAAAATTTCAATTCACTGCCATCACGATCAGGCCTTCCATCACCGTGAAGTCTGGAGAGGATGCGGGCAAAGCCAAGGAGCTGATTGAAAAAGCTGAGCGGAATTGTTTGATTTCCAACTCGATGAAAGCCTCAGTGACCTTGGAGGCGGTCATCTATTAGCACTGCGGAACTACTTGCCACTGAGGCTTGTGTTGGTGAGTAGGAAGGTGGAGTTGTGAGGTCACAGTCAACGGAGAGCGGTTACTGGTGCTCGAGATCGAACTGTGTAACCGAGTCTAAGCTCTTGGCAGCCACCGCTGCCTCCCATCCCGTTTCACAAGAGAGAAGGCGAACCTGCAACGTATCCGTGAACTGCGCACCCAATCGTGCCCGAACTTCCGTGCAGACTTCGTCGGCCTCAAGGAAGATTTCGCAGTCGGGCAGTCCCTGAAGACCGATACCTTGTGCCTTGAGCAGCGCCTCTTTCGCAACCCAGTAGCGGAAGAATCGCACGGCTCGTTGTTCCTCAGGAGCCTCCATGATCGCCGTGTGTTCGGAACGAGTAAAATAGCGCTTGGATAATTTCGCAACCTCGACTTCTGAACGAACGCATTCAAGATCCACTCCGACTTCCTGCGCCTGTGAGACTGCGATGAGCGCACGGCCATAGGCGTGAGACAAATTGAACGTGATCGCTGACCGATCTCGTAGTTCCCTCGTCAGGAAGGGCTTGCCTGTTGCACTGCGCTCCAGCGCGACCACATCCGGAGTGATTCCAAGGTACTTACTCAGCACGGCTCTCAGACCTCCGTGAGCCAGCACGTAACGCTGCCGGATATCGTCCCGAACAAGGCGCGCCGCTCGGTGCCGCTCGATTTCATCCAACCAGCTGGTGCATTGTTCCAGGCAGCGCTGCGATCCGTCGAGCTCAATTCCCCACAGGTGAACTGTGTTCGATGGAAGGCAGATATGATTCCGCCGCCGTGTATCGGCTAGACGCTCAAGTGATTGGAACGAGATCAACATCTTGCAGTTCCAAATGCACACGTCCCGACATCATGTCGTCATCCTTGCGCTGCTGTCTTTCACATGCTCCACAACCTTCCCGTCATCCAATTTAATGACCTGGTTGCCGAGATGGAAATACCGATCATCGTGAGTAATCACGATAACCGTTTTCCCTCGCGCGCGTAGGTCTGGAAGCAATGTCTTGTAAAACACCTCTTTGTACTGCGGATCTTGATCCGCTGCCCATTCATCAAACACATAGATCGAGCGATCCTCCAGGTAGGCCGTAATAAGCGCCAACCGCTTGCGTTGCCCTTGAGAGAGATCAAGGGTTGAGAAGGTGCGATCGCGTACAGTGACTTTGTGATCCAAATGCAGCAATCGCAAGTATTGAGGCGCGAGGCTATGGACCTGAGAATCCGAGTGACCAAGGAGTTTCTTGAAGAGGTAAAAGTCTGAAAATATGACTGAGAAGTGTTCGCGGTACCACTCTCGATTGGCATCAGTGATCATCGTACCAGCTAGTTTCACGTCTCCTCGTAGCGGCTGATACAACCCCGAAAGAACTTTTACAAGTGTGGATTTCCCGCTTCCATTCCCTCCGATGATGAACACCAATTCGCCCGGACATAACTCTAGGCTGATGGGACCCAGCGTGAAGGGCGTTTCGGCATCATTATCTTGCCCGTAAGAAAACACGACATCGGTCCATTGCACGATGGGAGAGATCCCAGGCTCGAGACCTACTACTTCTCTCGTCTGGACGTCCTCTGGACAGACATCCAGCGATATGCCCAATCGTTCAATATTTTCCAATGCCACTTGACCTCGTTCGAGAGTTGGTGCCGTACTGATGAGACTTGAAATGGGGCCCATCATATAGATCATGGCGACAATGTATCCAGTCAGTGCCTCTGAAGAGATAAGCCCAAAAGATGGAAATAGGAAAATGATGAAACCGATGAGGGAGTATAGGGAGACCGCATTCCAGGCTCCAAGCAGCGCTTGTATCCGCGTTGCTTCCAGATTCGTCTTTCTATAGAGTTCTGCCGCTCCTCGCACTTCCTCATCGACAAACTCCTGTCGTCGCGCCCGATGCATCAACAGCTCCTTTAGCCCGTCGGTGAGCGAGCGAAATCGTTGAAACAACTCAGCTCTGGCATCACGGGATGCGGCAATGATGTCGCGGACACTGGTGTGTAACCACTGATGTACTACGACACTCACGACAGCAACTCCGAGCACTGCGAGAAATACGCTCCACGACAACCAAGCAAGGAAGATTCCGCAGCCCAACACAAGTGCGCCATTCATGAGAAAACTAGGGAAACATTGGATCGCCCAGGTAACCCAACTCACGTCATCCGTTAGGGTGACCAGAATATGGTTGGCCCCTCGTTGTTCGGAACGAAGTAACGGAGCCCGCAAGATCTTTGCGCAGAGAGACAAAGAGAGGTCCAAGATTGTGTCTTGTGAAAAGCGGACGAGCAGAACCTGGGATCCAAGCTGTGCCAGAATCTTGCCGGCGACAAGGCCGACAAACCCTAGCAGTACAAGAAGGGAATGGTCAGAGGGATGATGAACCACATAATTGATGAGTGCTAAGACTCCGGCGCTCAATAGCCCAGACAGGATGCCGACACAAAGCATGAGCCAGGCCATGGAGCTCGACCGTTGCACGATAAAGCGGAAAAATCGTCCAAAGGGCATCGTCGACTAGCCTCACTGTCACCAGGAAAGGAGAGAGGATGTGCACACCTAAATTACGTTGGCCAAAGGGACTGGCTTGTTTTGAGTATCCTTGCCAAGGAAAGCCTGCAGATGCTTTATCACTTCTTCCACATGTGGCGTGACAAGGAGCTGCCCTGAATTGATAGCTGCAACCTGCACGGTCTTGCTCCCTTCGCCCCCAAAGTCTGGCCAGACATGTCTGGTATCCGTTACCGACTGAGCGACATACCGCTTTGATGCCACGATATTAAGAATATGCCCAGGGTATTTGCGAACGTCGTAGCGAGCCACAGCCTGGAGCGTGGCTCGGGTCACTCGTTCGACTTGGAATTCGACAAATAGCTCATCGTTAGCGGCATTGGTTTGCGATAACGACATGAGTCTCTTGTATTTACGTTGGAGAAATGAAACCCAGTCTTTGATCGGCAAACAAACGAGCCTGGGAATAGTACGCAGTATCCTCCACAGCATAAACAGGGGCAGCCCAAACGTCATCGGCAACCTATAACGATGTGGGCGATATGTGGTTGGATGCCATGTGTCACTCATCACAAGTGTGACGGCCTGCCCCTGACCGACAAGTTGCTGAGCCATTTCATACGCGATCAGTCCGCCGGTACAACTACCAAGGACGATATACGGCCCGTTCGGGCGAAAGCGACGGATCTGTGCAACATAATGACTCGCCATCTCCGGCACCGATGTAAACGGCGTCTCTTTTCCGTCCAGTCCTCGCGCCTGTAACCCGTAGGAGGGTTGATTCGGCCCCAGCAGCTTTGCCAGCTGAGCAAAGACCAAGACATTACCCCCAACTCCGGGTACCATGAAAATCGGTGTCGCGTTCCCGCTCGGCTGAATGGCGACAAGGGATTGCCATGGCGGTGTCCACTGCTCATGTGAAAGTTTCGACGCGAACTCGGCAATGGTTGGTGCTTGAAACAGTGTTGAAAGCGGAAGATGTCGCCCATAGACTTGTTCAATGAGAAAGAAGAGCTGGGCGGCTTTGAGTGAGTGGCCGCCGAGATCAAAGAAGTTGTCGTGAATCCCGACCTTGTCGATTTCGAAAACCTGTTGCCACAAGGCCGCCATCTGTATATCCATTCGATCGTGCGGGGCAACATGAACCGCATCATTAGAGACCGAGGAGACGGGAGAGGGTAAGGCGTTCCGGTCGATCTTGTTATTGGCCGTCAAGGGCAGGGTTTTCAGAAAGACGAAGAGGGAGGGGACCATGTAGTCCGGAATCTCGGACCGAAGAAATAAGCGAAGGTCCTGCTGGCTTGGCGCAGAGCCCTCTTGGCAGACCAGATACGCCACCAACTGCTTTGCACCGTGCGGGTCCTCCCGCGCGAGGACTGCTGCCTGACGGATCGCTTGATGACGGCTCAGCGCGGTCTCGATCTCACCCAATTCGATCCGATACCCTCTGATCTTAACCTGGTGATCCAATCGACCGAGATGCACGATGCGTCCATCTGGGCGATACCGTGCTAAGTCTCCCGTTCGATAGAGTCTTGCGAGGGGCTCCGGAGAAAATGGATGAGGGATGAACCGCTCCGCTGTTAAGTCAGGCTGTCCCCGATAGCCTCGGGCTAACCCATGGCCGCCGATATAGAGCTCACCGGCAACCCCGACTGGAGCCGGCTGCAGGAATTGATCCAAGATGTACACGTCTGTATTGGCGATTGGTCTCCCAATGGTGATCTCCCGATCAGTCCGTTCGATTCGTTCGACCGTAGACCAAATCGTGGTTTCAGTCGGACCATACATGTTCCACAAGGCGACGCAACGTTCCAGCAGTGACGCCGCAAGATCCGGAGGAAGGGCCTCCCCTCCACAGAGTACCGTCAGGCTGCTACTACCGCGCCATCCCGCCTCAACCAGCATGCGCCATGTGGCAGGGGTCGCTTGCATGATCGTCGGCTGAACGGTTTCACAGAGATCACGTAATGGTCGTCCATCCATCGCGACCGCTCGACTGGCGATCTCGACACGGGCTCCAGCCAGCAACGGCACATACAATTCCAAGCCGAAAATATCAAAGGAGATTGTCGTCACCGAGAGCATGACATCGTGAGCGGTACATCCCGGCTCTTGCCGTATCGAACTCACGAAGTTCACAAGGGCGCGGTGCGGAATTTCCACGCCCTTGGGCTGTCCTGTGGAACCAGACGTATACAGAATATACGCCAGGTCTTGCGGTGTGGCGATCGGGCCTAGATTGTGGTCTGCTTCCTGCGCGATGCGGCTCTCCTCGCGGTCCAGACACAGCAGACGGCAGACCTGCGCATCAAATCGATCGGCGAGGGAGGCGAATGTGAGCACAATGGCGAGGGAGGCGTTCTCGGCCATATACCGGAGTCGATCCCGTGGAAACTCAGGGTCGAGAGGGACATAGGCCGCACCGGTTTTCAGCACGGCCAGCAACGCAATGACCATCTCCAAGGATCGATCGAGACTAATACCCACCGTGACACCAGGCTTGGCGCCCAGGGTTCGCAGGTAGCCTGCCAGCTGATTGGCCCG
The DNA here is from genome assembly GCA_005116965.1 of Nitrospira sp. Taxonomy (GTDB): domain Bacteria; phylum Nitrospirota; class Nitrospiria; order Nitrospirales; family Nitrospiraceae; genus Nitrospira_D. The sequence continues at coordinate 60,555 of SWDG01000006.1, forward strand.
GACATTCAGCTCACCGTACCGCAGTGCCTTCGGTCCCATCGACAACGCAACGGCATCGGGCGTCCGCTTGACCTGCGCTTCAAACAACTGAGGAAAACATTCAGACTGTGGATACTCTCGTTGCGTGCGGTTCCAATCCTGCAGCATCTGTTGCTGCTCGGGCGCCGTCAGTGTTGGGAGCTCGGACAGTTTACGCTGAGGATTGGCCAATGCGCTCTGGAGTAGGAGCTTATACTGTCCGAGCATCCGCTCAGCAGTCTGAGGCTCGAAGAGATTGGTGTTGAACGTCAAATACGCTCTCCGGGAGAACTCTGTCTCGATCGTCAAACTTAAGTCGAATTGTGCGGCTTGCGTCTCCACCTCGAACGGCACCCAACTCAACCCTTGGACGTTGATCTCCCCTATTGGAGCATTCGGGACATTGAAGAGGACCTGCACCAGGGGGGCAGAGCTTTGGTCACGAGAGGAGTGCATCATCTCAACTAATTTGTCGAACGGGAAGTCCTGATTGGCATAGGCCTCTAACGCCGTGTCACGCACCCGTGTTATCAACTCGATGAACGTCGGATCGCCGGAGAGATCGGTACGGAGCACGAGTGTATTGACAAACGAGCCGATGATCGACTCGACCGCAGATTGAGTTCGGTTGGCGATGGGAGAGCCGATAGCCACATCAGTTTGGCCGGAATAGCGCCGCAAGAGAATCTGGAAGCCCGCCAACAGGGACATGAACACCGTCGCATTATGTTCCGCGCTGAATTGTTTCAGGCGGTCAATCAATGAGGTGGGCAATTCCACCATGCGATGTGAGCCGTTAAACGTTTGTACGACGGGCCGTGGATAATCGGTCGGCAACGAAAGCTTTGACAGCCCGGCCAGCTTCTTTTGCCAATAGTCCGATTGTGTGCTCAGCCAGTCGTCGGTCAGACAACGTCGTTGCCACACGGCATAGTCGGCATACTGAAGAGGGATCGGTTTTGCCGACGGAATGTCTCCTCGGCAAAACGCGTTGTAGAAGAAGGCAAACTCATGGCCGATGACTCCGAATGACCACTGGTCTCCGATGATATGGTGCATCGTGAGCACCAACACATGGTCCTCAGGCTCGACTTCGATCAAGAGGAATCGTGCCAGCGGGCCTTGCTCAAGATCGAACCGCTGGTTTGCTTCCTGCTCCACAAGCTGGGCCGCTTGCTGTTGTCGTTCCTCGCGAGGCCGCTGGGTAAGATCAACTTCGACCCAATGGGGAGGGCGAAAGGGGTGGATCGTTTGGACTGGTCCCTCACCCTTCATCATAAACGTCGTTCGAAAAGCCTCATGGCGGTGACAGATGGCATCGACCGTGCTCCGGAGAGCTGATTTGTTGAGCCGTCCCATTTGCCGTGACGCAAACGACATGTTATACGCCGTGCTCTCAGGGGCCAGCTGATACATCAGCCACATACGTTGCTGAGAATAGGACAAGGGGAGTGGCTGATCTCTCGGCACCGGAGTGATCGGTGGCATCACGGAAGCCTGCTGGTCCTTCTGGCGCAACCGCGCCACTTCTTCGGCCAATGCCGCAATCGTTGGTCGCTCAAACAGGGCCGGGAGTGAAACATCAACCTCAAAGAGCTCGCGTATCCGAGAGACGAGCTGAGTTGCCAAGAGCGAATGACCTCCCTGCTCAAAAAAATGGTCGTGGACACCGGCCTCTGGGACTTGAAGCACGGATTTCCACAGCTCAGCCAGGGACTCTTCGACCTGATTTCTCGGAGCCACCCTGGGAGCCACTTGACCTGTTGTGGTGTTCGGAGCGGGAAGAGCATGTCGATTCACTTTTCCTGTGGCACTGAGCGGCATCGTGTCAAGCCACAGAATCATGGATGGCACCATGTAGTGTGGCAGTCGAGCTGTGAGAAAACGCCGAACCTCTTCAAGCCTTTCGTTCAGCGACGACTCGCCGGTGACATAGCCGACCAACCGGTACTGGTCCCGTTTATCCTGCCGAAGCAGCACCGCCACGTGATGCACACCCGGAAAGTTACTCAGCACATACTCAATCTCTCCGAGTTCGATCCGATAGCCACGCAGCTTCACTTGTTGATCCACCCGACCCAAAAACTCCACATTGCCATCGGCGCGATACCGAGCCAGGTCACCGGTCCGATACAATCTGGTGCCGGGCGCGTAGGGATTCGCAAGAAACCGCTCTTGGGTCAATTGCGGCTGGTTGACATAGCCGCGGGCCAGACACTCTCCCGCGATATAAAGTTCTCCCGGCACGCCGATCGGCATCAGTTGCAGACTTGCATCCAGCACATACAGTTGCATGTGGGCAATGGGTTTGCCGATTGGAACGCGGGCTGCAGCTTCGTCCCGAGTCGTGTGATATACGCTACACCAGACCGTGGCTTCCGTCGGTCCATATTCGTTGTACAGCGTGGCATGGGGCAGGAGTTCGTAATGTCGTCGCACGAGTTCAAGGGGCAGGCTTTCTCCGGCCGTAATGCTGATACGAAGCGATTCCAGCTGAGCACTTAACGCCTCGCCCAGCACGGCGTGGTACAAAGAAGGAACCCACACGATGTGTGAGATGCGATGGTGCTCGATGAGCGACGCAAGCTCCGTTGGGTCGCGATGGGCGGTCTCCGGTGGAATGACCAGTTCCCCCCCCTGCAGCAACGTCCAAAATATACCTGTCACAGACCCATCAAAGGCCAGAGAGAAGGTCAGTAGGAATCGGGATACCGGGTCCGGATAGTACTGCAGTCTGGCATGTAGAGAGGTCACCAGGCTGCGGTGTGTCACGGCCACACCCTTGGGTCTTCCTGTCGAACCCGAGGTGTAGATGATATAGGCGAGCTGATCCGGGGAGACCGAAAGCGCGAGGTTCCCCTCCTCCGCTCCGCTTCCTGTGGGTGCAGAGAGGGTTTCTACATCACAGATCTGGCCGCCATAGCTCTGTATATGGTGACGGAGATGCGCCTGTGTAACGACGATGGAAACGTGCGAGTCCTCCAGCATGAGCTGGAGACGATGATCAGGGAAGGACGGATCCAGGGGAACATACCCGCCTCCTGCTTTGAGAATACCTACGAGGCCCACGAGGGCATCTACCGAGCGCTCGACACAGAGCCCCACCGGGAGATCCGCACCGACCCCCAATTTCTGTAGGGCGCGAGCAACTCGATTCGCTCGTCGGTTCAGCTCTTGGTAGCTGATGGACTGGTCTCCGCACGTGACGGCGAGTGCCAGGGGAGTCCGTTCCACCTGTGCCTCAATGAGTGTATGGATACTAGAGGCCTGGGCGGACGGTTCGTCCCACGTCAACTGAATGTTCTGTCGCTCCTCGGCGGTGAGGAATGACAGTTGATCAAGGCGGGCCTCAGGTTTCTTGAGAAATTCCTCAAGCAAGATCTCCAGCTGTCCCAGCATTCGGTCCACCGTCGAATCGTCAAAAATCGTCGAGTCATGGAGAAACGCCAGTTCCAGGCCATGCGCCGTATTCACGACCATTAACACGAGGTCGAACTCTGATGCAGTCGGCTCCCAAGGGAGATGCGTGACCTCAAGATTCCTGACGGTGAACGTGGACAAGGGGTCGTCCTCACACACGATCATCACATTGAAGAGTGGAGACAGGGATCGCTCACGTTGTAACGACAGTGCCTCGATTACCTCCTCAAATGGGAGTTCTTGGTGGTCATAGGCCTGCACCACTATACGGCGTATCTGTTTCAACAACTCGTGTCCTGTCAGCCCATCCGACACCTCAGATCGCAACGCCACCGTATTGACGCAATACCCCATCACGTCTTCGAGCTCTCTCCGACGCCTGCCGGCCACGATCGATCCAATGACGATATCCGACTCGTGTGTGTAACGATGGAGCCACGTCGCAAAGACGGCGTACAGCACCATGAACGTCGTGAGGCTCTGGCGTTGGCAGAAATGATCGAGACGGGTTGAAAGCTCTGGAGGGAGCGATCGGGACCGCACGCCTCCCTCGAACGTGCGCACCCTCGGCCGCTGACGATCGACCGGTAGTTCAGCGGGTGGTCGGGCACCGCTCAATTGCCCGATCCAGTAGGCTTGATGGACTTCACGAAGGCCTTGATCCAGCCTGGTTCTCTGCCAATCGGCATAGTCCGCATACTGAACGGTCAGCGTGGGCAGTAGAGCCTTGTGAACATCACCACCGGCTTCCCACAGAAGGGCCAGCTCCTTCCAGAAGATACGGAGAGACCACCCGTCAGCGACGAGGCGGTGGAATGTCACGGTCAGGACATGCACGTCTTGCTCAAGCGCCAGCAGAGTCAGCCTCCATAGCGGTCCCTGTCGTAAGTCGAATGGCCGGTTCCTCTCCGTTCGTAGGAATTGCTGCACCTGAATGTCTTGCGCCGCAGGGGCTAATCCTTGGAAATCTTGCCGTCCTATCGTGACAATCGCCTCAGAAGACACTCCCGCGAATCCTTCCCCTCGCTCCGATCCGAAACGCGTTCGAAGAATCTCGTGGCGACGGGCGATTTCCCGTACCGACCGCTCCAATACCTCAGGGTTGACCGGTCCACGGATGCGTACGCTCATGGAAATATGATTGATCGCGCTCCCAGGATGCACTTGCTCTAAGAACCAGAGTCGCTGCTGAGATGGGCTGAGAGGAATTCTGCCTTCCCTTCTGGATGTCGAGCGAAGCGGAATGCGCGGAATCCCAGCCCTGCCGCCTTCTGCGTCATCTGGACTCGTACTCAGTTCATCGATCCGAGTGGCCAGTGCGAACAAGGTCGGACATTCGAACAGCACGCTGAGGGGGAGTTCGACGTGGAAGACGTCGAGGATACGCGCCACAACCTGTGCGGCAAGGAGCGAATTGCCGCCGAGTGAGAAGAAGTTCGCGTGACGGTGCGGAAGGGGTCCTCCAAGCACCTCGTGCCAGATATCGGCCAGCCCTGTTTCGAGAGCGGTTTGCGGACTCTCATTCGAGACTCCGTCGGTTTCAACATTCTGATCGGAATCCAACGTGTTTTCTCTGACGACGGCAAGCTGGCCAGCCTCAAAGGCGGCCTTGCAGGCGCCTCGTTGAATTTTTCCGCTCGAGGTTCGTGGGATTGTGCCGGACTTGATCAGTACCACGGTGTGGAGTTCGAGTTCATACTCATCCGCCAGCGCACGACGGATGCAGTTCACCACGTCCATCAAATCGGATTCGGACACCTGCTTCTCGATCTCATGGACCAGCGCCACACGTTCTCCGGTCTTGTCCTCAATCGAGAAGGCCGCTCCATATCCTCGTCGCAAGCCGGGGTGCGCGTGCTGGGCCGACCACTCCAGATCGTGGGGATAATAGTTCCGCCCACGCACGATGATCAGATCCTTGAGGCGTCCGGTCAGGAACAGCTCTCCGCTGTGGATAAATCCCAGATCGCCGGTCCGTAAATAGGGACCCTCACCTGACCCAGTAAGAGCGGCGTTAAATGTGGCATCCGTTTCTTCTGGTTTGCCCCAGTATCCAGCGCCGATCCCGGTTCCGGCCAGCCACACCTCTCCTACGAAGCCTGATGGGCATTCAGCGTGAGTCACAGGATTCACAATCCGTACATGCGTTTCTTCAAGAGGTTCTCCGCATCCGACCAATGTTCGGGTTCCCTGTTCCGAGGCGGGAGCCTCTTTGATGATCGAGTCGGCCAACGCCTCAGCCTCAACACGCAAGAAGCTCGGCTCCGCATCGGCCCGCTTCACTGTCACCAAGAGCGTGGCTTCTGCAAGTCCATACGCCGGGGCAAACGTCGTTCGCCGGAATCCCCGTGGACCAAAGGTGTCGATAAACTGCTCCACTGTCTCCGGACGGATGGGTTCGGCGCCGCAACTGGCGACCAGCCACGTGCTCAAGTCAGCCTGCCATCCTGGCTGTTGCCGCACAGCCCTGAGACACGCCTCATAGGAAAAATTCGGTCCCCCGCTGTGGGTAATCTCAAATCGAGACACCGCATCGAGCCAGCGTAATGGCCGCCGGAGGAACGTGACGGGTGACATCAGATAGGCAGGAATGCCGGCGTAGAACGGGGCGAGGATTCCGTGCAGTAATCCATAGTCATGAAAATACGGCAACCAGCAGAGCGACCGGCTGCGGTCCGATACGTCTCCGGCCAGACTCAAGGCCCTGCAGTGAGCGAGTACATTTCCCTGGCTGATCATGACACCGCGAGGCGTGGCCGTCGATCCAGAGGTGTATTGCAGGTAGGCGAGGGCGTTGTCGTGTGGCTGTGGCCACTCAATCGAGTCGCTTGACTCGTAGGGTTGATCGGTCGTCACCCACGTGATCGGACCCGTCTCATTGGCGAGTGAAAGTTCCGAAGACAACGCCGTGCTACGTGAAGTCGTGAGGACCAGCGAGACCCGGGCATCCTCGATAATACTGCGCAGTCTGGGCAGCGCATGTTTCCGCCTGATGGGGTCGGGAGCCGGAGCAGGAACTGGGACAAGCCCGGCACAGACACAGGCCCAAAACGCGCATGCGACATCGAGTCCCTGAGGGTAGAGCAGAAGGGCTCTGGTTCCCGGTCGAGCCACGTGTGTGAGATGGCCGGCGAGCGAACGTACGGTCCCTTCGAGTTGCGCATAGGTCAGCTGATGCTCAATCTCGAGGTTGTCACGAAGCAGCGCATAGGCCAGAGCCGCTGGCTGGTGGCGGCATCGATGCTCGAAGAGATCAGGGAGGTTGTGGATCGCCCGAGGTGGAAGTTTAGACATGGATGCGAGACACAGGCTGCCCTTGAATCGCTCAGAATAGCCGCGATCACCTATCTGTCTAGCGACGAGTACAACCGTAGAATGGTTGATGATAAATGAAAAGAATTTCTCGTTTTTCAACCGGTCCAGAAATTGACCACCGTGTAGTGTGGCAGTCCTCATGTCTGAATGAAGAACGCTGTTTGCAAACTGACGTGCAGGTCATGCTCCGCAGTGAAGGCTGTGGCATCTTGCGACAGTAGGCGAGGAGGCACCGGGGTATTTGTCACCAGCTCAATCCCTTATTTCCCGCACCATCCTAGCAAAACAATATAACTAATTGAATAATAATGAGAAAGCTCTCTAGATTCGTTGAGAGGCAATGGCACATTGATCGCAAGGTTTGGTCCTCGAAGGGAGCACACATGCAGACTACTGGACGACTGGTGGCGTGTTGCGCAGTGTTAGCCGGTATGTCGGGGTTGGGCTTCAGCAATCTTGGGGTGAAGGAGTTTGCTGTCACGGCCAAGGGTGGTGATCCAGTTAGTGGACGCGAAATCTACGTGAACACCTGCATCCGCTGCCACGGAATCGACGGGAAAGGCGCACTAGGAATCAAACTTGTTCCACCTCCGGCGGATCTGACCTCGCTCACTATTCAAAGTCGGCTCGATGGGACCTTATTTCGACGGATTCACGAAGGCAAACCGAATACCGCCATGGGTGCGTGGAAACATGCGCTCTCCGATGAAGAAATTTGGGATGTCTTGGCCTATGTGCGCACATTCAGGGTCGAGTCGGGTGGGCAACCATAAAGTTGAATCCAATAGGTGGGAGTTGTCTCATACGAGTGTGTCAGGAAAATACAATCAACTCCATTTTTCGATGAGGAGGTAATGTCATGACGTGCAATGTTGGAGGGATTGAGAGACCTATACGAATTGGAGCAGGGCTCGTGGCAATCATCATCGGGCTTTTTGCAGGGCTCTCGACTACGATGTCGGGGGCTGCTCTTGCTGTTGGGGTCATCCTCCTGTTCACCGGGGCAATGGGATTTTGCCCGTTGTTTACCTTACTTGGGATTAATACCTGCACTCCGGCATCCGGTGTGAAGAAATGAGGCCCACTCTATGAGCCGACCGGTCATTGCAAGCGTTGTGTTGGTGAGTACGCTGGTGTGGACGATCGGTTGTGTCCCACCTCCACGGGTGATGGAGAACGAGGAGGCGGCTGTTCGTCGGAGCACGGGGTCGCCGGTCGATGCGCTGTTTGTCCCGCCATCGCCTGAAACAATTCCAGGTGATTTGAGGGGCGAGCAGATTCGCCTGGGCTACAAGATGATTGTCGACACACAGGAATATGGGAAACGGTATGTGGGAAACGCACTCAACTGCACCAATTGTCATTTAGATGCGGGACTCAACCCGAATTCCGCATCCTTCGTCGGTATCGCCACGCTCTACCCACAGTATCGTCAACGGGCCGGCCGACAGATGACGCTGGCCGATCGAATCAACGAGTGTTTCGAACGCAGTATGAACGGAAAACCTCTGCCGCCCGACAGCGTGAAGCTCACGGCCATTGTCGCATACGTCACATGGTTATCACAGAATATGCCGCCCGGCGTTGAGGTCCCATGGCGAGGCATCCCACGCCTGACCTCGACCCATCAGCCGGACCCTCTCAACGGCAAAAAGGTCTTTGAGAAAAAGTGTGTCTTCTGCCACGGCTCCGACGGGCAAGGCACCATGGCGGCACCGCCTGTGTGGGGGCCTCGTTCATACAACATCGGTGCAGGCATGGCGCGAATCAGCGTGGCCGCTGGATTTATCAAGGCCAACATGCCACGAGGCTGGGGCTGGACGGTGACGGATGACGAAGCCATCGATGCGGCAGTCTATATCAACACACAGCCTCGACCGGACTTTCCCGACAAAATTCACGATTGGCCGAAGGGGGGCAAGCCGGCGGATGTGCCGTATTGAGGCAACACCTATCATTCGTGGGAAGTATGGCGATCGCATCAGGAAACGATTGAGGCGTGATGACCAACGAGCCATGGAAGCTAAATGATACGGGGTATGCGGTGCCGGTAATGCCCTGGTGGGCCGGGGGTCTCGGAATCGGGATTGTTCTGCTCATCGCCGTGGCACTCGTGCAACCGATCGGAGTCTCGACGCAGTATGTGGTGTTAGACGGTGTGCTGTTGCATGCGCTGAGTCCAGACCTTGCCGATGACAGCCCGTATCTAAAGGAAGCCAGCAAGGGATGGACCTTGGCCACCTACGAATTCTTCTTCGTCGTTGGGATCCCCATCGGTGCGTTTCTGGCTGCAGCAATCACGAAACGATTCAGTACCCGAGTGGTGCCTCCGCTGTGGGCCTATCGATTTGGACAGGCGCCAGGAAAACGTCTGGCGTGGTCGTTTATCGGGGGTTTTCTTCTGCTGTTCGGAGCTCGCTTTGGAGGGGGATGCACGTCCGGCCATATGATTAGCGGGGTCTCGCAGCTGGCCGTGAGTTCATTCATTTTTTCCGCCGCGTTGTTTGCCAGTGCAATTGTTACGGCCCGCTGGCTGTACCCTGAGCAGGTGAAACAGTGAACTTGCTTCTAGGGTTCCTTCTTGGAGCGGCCTTTGGCGCGATCCTCCAGCTCTCCGGAGCGTCGAGCTATACAAAGATCCTCGAAACCTTGCGGCTCAAAGACTTGACGATCATGAAGGTCATCATGACAGCCATCGGTGTCGGGTTGATCGGGGTTCATGGATTGGATGTGTTGGGTGTCGCTCATCTGAAGGTCAAGGATCTATATCTCCCAGGGATCGTCATCGCTGGCCTGATCTTTGGAATGGGATTTGCCCTCACGGGTTACTGTCCTGGGACAGCGCTTGCTGCCGCAGCAGAGGGAAAACTTGATGCGTGGGTGACTATTGTCGGAGGTCTGTTCGGCGCGTTGACGTTTGCTTTCCTGTTTCCCAATCTCGAATCGTTTTTGGCCTCCTTCGGAGGATTCGGGCCCGTGACGATTCATGGATCGTTCGGGGTCAACGGCTTGCTCATTGCATTGCCGCTCGGTGTGCTGTGTCTTTGGGGCGCGGCGAAACTTCCTGGATCAGGAACGACATGAAACTCACGGCCACTTTTCATAGCGGGACTCGCTACGACATTGTGAGCGGCCAACATCGCGTCATCACCGACCAGTCGGTGGAAGACGGAGGGCAGGATGCCGGAATGGGTCCGGTTGAACTGTTCGTTGGTTCGGTCGCAAGTTGTGTGGCGTACTTTGTCGGGCAATTTTGTGGGCGCCACGGTATCTCCCGAGAGGGCTTGACGGTCGAGGCGGAATGGACGATGGCCGAAGTTCCTCATCGAGTTGGTCGTATCGACCTCGGAATCCACCTCCCCCACCGCATCAGCGCAGAGCAAAAAGAGCGATTACTTAAGGTGGCACATGGCTGCACCGTGCATCAATCCCTCGCGGTGCCTGCCGGTGTGGCGATCGAACTCAATCCTCATCCTCGTGCGGAGAAACCCTTGTGAAAGGAGCAGCGATGTTGAATGTGAGAGTCCGGGTGTTCATTGGAAGCGCTGCGCTTGTCTTGTTGGGATTCATGTCGTCCCCGCAATTGTCGTTTGGGAGCGATCACACGCGCGCCAAGGAGCTTATCCAACAGACCTGTGTGCAATGTCACCGGCTGGAAGGTCAGCCGGATTCGCGCTTCAAGCTTCACGCTCCTGACTTGATGTGGGCCGGTAGTAAGTACCAACGGTCGTGGCTCATTCGTTGGCTGACCGGTGAGGAGGCTCCGCTCTATGCGAAGGGATATATGTGGGACCTGACCACCGTTCCGTCCAAACACCCGATGGTCACAGCGTCGGAGGCGAACGCACTTGCGGATTACTTTGCCGAGCATAACAAAGATCCGCGCGTCACTATTGGCGCGTTCGATCTCTCGAAAGTCACCAAGTTCGACGTGAAGTTTGGTGCGGCGGCTTTTAAAGCCCACGCCTGTCTTGGCTGCCACACGATCGAGGAAAACGGCAAGCTCATCGGCGGCCCGCAGAGTGCCGCGTTGCAGAATGCCGGCCAGCGGTACAACTCGGACTGGCTCTTCCGATTCGGGCAGAATCCGCAAGACTTCACGCCGCACAGCGGCGAGTTTTTGGCCGATGCGACGGAGCCACAACTCCGCGCGGTGATCGGGTTTCTTATGGTGCAGGGCGTGAAGGACTTCACGTATTACGAGCCCTGGACGAGCCGTGAATTCGAGATGGCCAGCGTGGATCGAGGGAAGGTGGTTTATAAGGAGTATTGTTCGCAGTGTCACGGCGCGACGGGCAAAGGCGACGGACCGGCAGCTTCCGGCCTGGAACCCAAACCGGCGATACATGCCAACATGCCATTCGAAAAGCTCCCGATCGAATACCTCTACAACGTCATCAATCATGGCGGACCGGCAGTAGGCAAATCGCCGAACATGCCTTATTGGAATTTGACGATCGGTCAACAGGGCGTGGCGGATGTGATCGCCTATTTGAAAGTGACATTCAAGGGAGTGCCGGATATCGCCGCTGCGCAGAGTGCAAGTCAGGGCGGTGCCTGTGTGCAACCCCGTAAGACAACCAAGGCTCCGGAAGAATTTCTCGGTAAAGCGAACCCGGTTCCCTCCTCTTCGGGTGCCGTCCGGGCGGGAAAAGAATTGTTTCTGAAGACCGCGCAGCCGGTCGCCTGCGTCATGTGCCATGGTGAGCAAGGAGATGGCAAAGGATTGATGGGTGCGGCCTTGGTGCCGCCGCCACGAAATTTCACCTGTGGCGCGATGATGCGGGAGATTCCGGATGGTCAGCTGTTTTGGATCATCAAGAATGGGTCTCCGGGGACTGGAATGATGCCGTTTGCCACGTTGCCGGATGAGCAGGGCTGGCAACTGATCCACTACATTAGGAGTTTGGCCAAGTAAGAGTGAGGAGGGTGCATGTGTACATATCAACAAGGAGGCAGATTATGAGAGTGAGTCGATATGGAGCGGTGAAGTCAGTCGTTCTGGTTGCAGTCGCTGCGTGGGCGGTATTGGCCGGTGGCCATGATATCGCCTATGCACAGGCTGCGGGGATGGGAGCGCCGCCCTCCAAGGTGGAGATCATCATCAAGGACCGTCAGCACGGCTATGAGACCGCCGGGTTCACGATGCCGTCGCAAGACACGATCATCGTCGTCCGCAACCAGGATTCTGTCACGCACGGGTTTGCGTCAAAGTTGTTCAAAGACATTCCCGTGAAGGTGGAGGGAGGAACTGAGGTACGAGGAAAACAGTTCAAGGCCTTTCATGTCGATGCGGGAAAGACAATGACACTCCGTTTTGCCACAGTGCCCTCGAACTTCGATCCAGCGACCGGTGGAGCTGAAAGTGTGCGGCATGCCCTGTGGTGTGACATCCATCCTGAAGTCAAAGGAGAACTGTTTGTCATTGAAACCCGAGGGGATGTCGGAGGGGGCTGAGTCGCATCCCTGTTCCGTTCTGAAACGCGCTCACTGCGGTGTGGAAGCGGGCATCTCTCCTGTGAGAGTGCAAGAGTTCCAGTCCTGGCCGGCAACGTTCACACCGAAGCTGAGCCAGGACTGGTGGAGCTGTTTCTGTGATAGGTAGCGCTGAGGTGAGCGGCTGTGCCGGTTCTGCAGTGGATGAAGGAGACCCCCACATGAACTGGGTCATGAGAGGCTCCGCTCATCTCGCGGGCGTATGTCTTGGATTGGCAGTCAGCACAGGTTCGCTTGTCATGCCGCTCACCGGATGGGGCAAGGAGATTTCCTTTGTGGCACGTGATGTCGAAGATCAGCAAGCGGTGTGGCTTCCCAGTGAAATCATCATTCACCGCAGTGCGGATTTCAGGGAGCCGTTGATTTTTCGGTTTGATAATCCAACTGTACGGACCCATGTGTTCGAAGCCCCGGGCTTGTTTGAGTCGGTAGAGGAAAGCGGTGTTCGGATCACCAGGCCGGTGCGGATTACCATTGCGCCAGAGGGGACCGAGCAGACCGTGATCGACAGAGACCGGATGGCGAGCGATGCGATCACTGCCGAAGGAGAGACGGTGACCTATCAATTCTACTGCCCCCTCCATCAAGCCGATGCAGACATAGGTGGGAAAATCGTGGTGCGGCAATAACACCAACGTGAAGCGTATTGGCCAACGGTTTCATGTGCCATGTTTCCGCACAACTTGAAACGTTGAACGTGAAACTTGGAACTAAGCAACTCAGGATCGCGATACGAGATACGAACGACGAGTGACGGAGGAGAACACAATGGCCACGTTCATTATTTCAGGTAGTCGAGGAACGGATGACCCCACAATGGCAACGTTGCCGTTCATGGCGGCGAAGACGGCGAAGGAGCAGGGGCATGATGTTGTGCTCTGGTTGTGGAATGAAGCCGTCACCTTAGGTCGGAAAGGTGTCGCTGATCATATCACCGGTGTAAACCTGACTCCGTTGAAAGAACTGCTCGCTGCCGTGCAGGCAGCGGGTGTGCCGATCTGGGTCTGTGGGGCCTGTGCGGTGGCCAGACAGGTTGGCGGAGGGGATTTAGTAGCTGGGGCCTCTATCAAAGGTATGCCGGATTACATCAAAGCCGTGGCCGAGCGAGACCGGAACGTCATGTTCTGATCGAAGGCAAAATGAAGGAGGCTTCGAATGGCAGCTGACGGCGAATCGGTCGGGAAGTCGAAGGAACGGAAAGAGCGGAGAGATCCGGCAAATGTCGACGAAGATATGAATGGGCTGGAGGCGATTCCCACGAGGGTGCCGCGGGAGGGGGACGGGTACCAGGTCCCGCGCAGCGCCTTGATCGCCCAGGGGTTCGGACGTATTGGCGAGCCGGGCTACGCCTTGACTGCGGATGATCTCCGAAGGGTCAACACAAGGAAAGGATTTCTGAAGCTCCTCGCAAACAAAGCCGTCGATATCGAGGAAGTACGCAAGACTCTGCTGTACGAACAGGAGTTGCGGCAACTACAAGTTGAACTTGTCAGGCTGCAACGGTGGGTGCAGAGCAGTGGGGAGCGTATCGCCATTTTGGTCGAAGGACGGGATGCAGCCGGGAAGGGCGGTACGATTCGCCGGTTCACCGAGCATCTGAATCCTCGCGCCATGCGCGTCGTGGCTCTGCCAAAGCCGACCGATGCAGAACGGGGCCAGTGGTATTTCCAGCGCTATATTCACCAGCTCCCCAATAGGGGTGAAATCGTCTTCTTCGACCGGAGTTGGTACAACCGTGCCGTCGTCGAGCCGGTGATGGGATTCTGCACTAAGAAGGAGCATCAACGGTTCCTGCAACAGGTCCCAGAATTCGAGCACATGCTCTATGAAGACGGTGTGACCATCATCAAGTTCTGGTTCTCCATCTCCAAGGACGAACAAGCTAGGCGATTCGAAGCGAGGCGGCAGAATCCGCTCAAGCAGTGGAAGCTCAGCCCGGTCGATGAGAAGGCGCAGGAGCTGTGGGACGCGTATACCCGCTGCAAAGAGGAAATGTTCAGCAAAACGCACTCGACCTTTAGCCCCTGGATCATCGTGCAGGCGAACGACAAACAGGCGGCGCGACTGGAAAGCTTGCGTTACGTCCTGAACCTTCTTCCCTACAAAGGAAAGGACGAAGCGCAGATCAGGCTGACGCCCGATCCGAATGTGATCGTTCGATTCCACCGCAAGATGGTGGAACTGGATCTGTAATGTCGGAAGGTAGTTGGCACCGCCGACGAAAGGAACAAGAGGATGAAGACGAGTCTGTCGATGTTCATAGTCGCTGCGCTGTGCTGTGCGGTCCCTGCCGGTGCGGCAGAGCGCCACATGATGCAGCCGATCGTACCTGCCGGTAAGTTGGCTGAGGCGAGGGGGCTCAAGAACCCCTTGTCGAATTCGCCCGAAGTCATTGAGCAGGGAAAATCTGTGTACAACGGCAAGGGCGGCTGCGTCACCTGTCATGGCATAGACGGAGACGGCAAAGGGCCGGCGTCTGCGACTATGAATCCCTCACCTCGCAACTTCCAGCACCACGGTTTCTGGCGGCATCGCACCGAGGGAGAAGTCTTCTGGGCCATCAAATATGGGTCACCAGGCACAGCCATGATCGCATTTGGTTCGGTATTGTCCGACAAAGAAATCTGGGCCCTCATCCAATATGAGCGCACCTTCGCCGGCAGCCATGGGCCTGGCATGATGGGGCGTGGAGGGGGGATGGGACCTGGCGGTGGTATGGGTGGGAGAGAAGGTATGGGACATCGCGGGCGCAAAGGCGGAAAAGATGAGTGAGAGTCTTGAGGCTGAGAACCGCTCTATAGGAATAACACCAACATTTATCAATCCTGGAGGTCTTGGTCATGACGAAGTTGTGGAAGCGCTGGATGGTTGCAGTTGGAGGAGCCGTAGTGGTCATTGCGATGACAGTGTTCCCTGTCTTTGCCGATGAAGGCCATGGGAAGATGGGGCATGGTGGCCACGATCAGGATGATCAGGGCGATCATAGTGGGGACTATCTGAAGCATCTGCTGAAACATGTCAAAGAGATCGGGTTGACGCCGGAACAAATCACCAAGCTTAAATCCATGCAGCTGGACTTTAAACGAACCGAGGCCAGGTTGGAAGCCGACGCGAAGGTGGCAAAACTCGAACTGCATGCGCTGTTGGAAGATGAGCAGGCTGACCTCATTGCGATACAGGCGAAAGTCGATCAACTGAAAAAAGCGGAATCGGCCTGTCTGTTCACAGCCATCAAAAGTACGCGTAACGCCATGGCCATGTTGACTCCCGACCAACGGGAAAAGGACCGTGCCGTTCATGAACACATGAAGAGTGGAACCCAGCACGGAGGTGGAATGGGAGGGATGATGGGGGGTATGGGAGGTGGAATGATGGGAGGCGGCGGGCATGGACAGAGCAGTGGTGCTGCCAGTGGCGGGCAGCAACACCAGCATTGAACATCGAGCGTCGTCGTCCGTTCTTGAAAGAAGAGGAGCGCGCATGTCCTTACGTATTGTGGTTAGCCTCGTCGTAGTGGCGTTGACTGCTTCGTGGGCTCTGGCTCAGAGCCATTATGGAAACACGAAGAACGGAGAGAGAATCTTTCAACAACACTGTGCTGGATGCCATGGAACCTCGGGTGATGGGCTTGGGCCTGAGATCAAGGAATTAATTGTGCCACCGGCGAATTTTCGAGCGGTGAAATCACGCACGAAGACCGATATGGAACTGTATCTTGCGGTCAAGCAGGGAGTCCTCTTCAGTCCAATGCACAGCTGGGCGGATCGGCTGTCAAACCAGGAGATGTGGGACGTCTTGAGCTACATCCGTACGTTGGCTCCGTTCAACCCACTCGGCTAGCTCCGCTTAACTACGACTCATGGATCCCTGTCGCATTCTGCGACAGGGATATTTCATGGTGAGACCTAGAACGCCACAGGCGAGAGGTCTCCCATTTGAATCGTTCAGCAAGCTCTCGTCATATCACAACAATTCCCGCCACACTTGTCACTTTCGTGGCACGGACTTGGCTCTCTCAACCAACAGCACGTTCCTAATCTACGGAGGATTCGTCATGTCAAATCAGGACGCCAAGTGTTCACCAGAAACCGTTGTCCTCGCATTTCTCGGCGGAGCGATCGGGGGGATGATTGCCGGTATCCTTCTCGCTCCCAGGTCGGGCGAGGAAACGCGTCGTGAATTAAAGAGCCAGGCTCGAAGGACGGAAGAAGAGCTCATCGAGAAAGCCAAGGAGGCGCGCGCCGCTCTTGATGAGGTCATTGAGCGTGGCAAGCACTTCGTGGCGGAGAAACGCGCGGATGTTGAAGCTGCGGTCACGGCAGGGAAGGAAGCCATGAAAGAGAAGATGGACAAATGCTGTAACTGACGCGGTCATCGTCAGGAAGGAGTAGCCGGATGCTACGAGTCGACAATATTCGAAAGAAGCTGATTTCCCAACGGCGTGAGCTGTTTCGGGAAGTGGCCAAGACGGAAGAGGATCTGCGCTGGCTCCAAAGCGATATCGAAAGCGAAGTGGAGGAGCGGGGGCAGGAGGAGGCTATGGTTCGGCTGCTCGATCGTCTGGATGGGCGAGGGAAAGCCGAGATCGAGGCGATCGACCGGGCGCTCTTCAAGCTGGGTTCTGAGCAGTACGGTCGATGTGAGCAATGCGGGAAGGCCATCCCCCAATCCAGGCTAGAGGCGGTCCCCGCGGCTGCTATGTGCATGGCTTGCGAGCAGGCAGAGGAGAACCAGGCGGCGCTGAGGAAATAGGCGAGTAAGCCGTCAGCGATCATATCAGGAGCGCGAGTCGCTGCCTGTTGGAAGCCGGTCAGCGGATATCTTTTGTGAAAGGAGATCGCCGATGGAAATCAAAGTGCTGTTGTGTAACTGCAAGGGGCTCTGCGATTCATTCAAAGACTCCGATATGAATAAACTCCCTTTCGAGGTCGAATCAGATCTGGATGTCAAGTATACGGTTCTCAGTCCGCAGTTGTGCGGGCAGGGCGGGAATGCCATTTTGGAAGAGGCGATGAAGACGTCTAAGCCGGACGATTACTTGCTCGTGGGCGCCTGCGCTCCGAAGGCCCAGGAGAAGCTCTTCAAAAAGCTCATTCGTGCGACTGGCTTCAATGAGAAGCATTTTGTGCCGGTCGATATCCGGGGCACCGATAACACGGGAATTCTGGGTCGTCTGCGCGAATCTGTCGAAGGCGTTCTTAAGCAGGCGGAAGCCGGACCAAGTCCTGCAGCATAAGCAGGAAGATGATTGGCATGAGAAGGTGAGCGCAATTTGGACACGAGCAATATTCTCCAGCTTGATGAGGTGAGCGTCGAGGTCGGCGGACGGTCGATCCTCCACGATGTCAGCTTGCGGATCAGACCGGGAGAGACGCATGTGCTCTTCGGTCCGAACGGATCGGGCAAATCCTCGTTGCTGATGGCCATCATGGGGCTGAGTCGGTACCGCGTCACCAAGGGCCGGATCTTGTTTCAGGGCCAGGACATCACCCGCCTTCCTGTTGATGAGCGCGCGCGTCTGGGGATCGGCCTCATGCAGCAGCGCCCTCCGAGTGTGCGCGGTATTCCGTTGGGACAGCTTGCCGAAGTCTCGGCACAGGGAAAGGACGGCAAACGGGTTGCGGAACTGGCGGATCAGCTTGGCTGCTCCAGTTTGCTCGCGCGCGATGTGAACGTGGGGTTTTCAGGCGGCGAAATCAAGAAGGCCGAACTGCTCCAGCTCATGGCTCAGCAGCCAGCGTTGGCCCTGGTCGATGAACCAGACGCCGGCGTTGATCTGGACAGTATTGCAGTGGTGGGGCAAGCGCTCGCTTGCCTCGTGAAGCAGCCGAGTGCCGAGGCCGTGGCGCCAGCGGCACTCATCATTACGCATACCGGACACATCCTCAATTATCTGCGGGCGGATGTGGGGCATGTGCTCTATGGCGGCACGCTCGTCGGAGAAGGGGAAGGACTCCAGCTGCTGGAAGAAATTCGTAAACACGGGTACGGGAAATGTCCGATCTGTCGCTCACACATTCCGGTCCAATAAGCGCCAGGGAAGAGTCGCTCCGGGCTCGCGCAATCCAGGCCCAGGCGCGGCCGTCACCCTATGGCCCCGATCTGGACCTGACGACGTTCAGTCAGCCTGTCGAGCAGCAACGCCAACGGGTCGAGGCCTTGCGATCGCTGGAGCAGCAGATGCGGGAAGCCGCATTACTGGCTGGCATCGACAGCGAGGAGACCGGCAGGGCGGCATCGTATTTTCAAGTCGACTACTCCGCCATCTACGAACGCATCCAGCGGCGCTATCAAGGCCAGATCGAACTCATGACCGTGACCGAGGCTCTCAAATCCTACGACTGGTTGCGGGACTATTGGTGGCAGGCGGTCGAGGTCGATCAGGACAAGTACACGGCGGCGGTGGAACTGGCTCAAACGGGCGGCTTCTTCTTACGGGTCTTTGCGGGCCAGCGCGTCACAGAACCAATCCAGGCCTGTCTGCTCGTGCAGGAAAACAATATCAGCCAGAACGTCCACAATGTAATCCTGATTGAAGAAGGCGCCGCCGCCCAGCTAATTACGGGCTGTACCCTCCATCCACGTGTTGAAACGGGGCTGCACATCGGTGTGACCGAGGTGTTCCTCAAGAAGGGAGCGACGCTCGCGGAGACGATGATCCACAACTGGGCCGAAGGGTTCCATGTCCGGCCCAGGACAGGCATCATTGCCGAAGAGAGTGCGACGTTTGTGAGCAACTACATTCTGCTCCGTCCCGTACGGTCGGTGCAGGGCTATCCGCGTGTCTTCCTTCGTGGAGCGGGTGCACGGGCCCAGTTCAACAGCATCATGGTGGGCCTCAAGGAGTCCCTCATCGATATGGGGACTTATGCGGAGCTGACGGGGCAGGGCACCCGAGCCGACGCGATCTCACGGGCTGTCGCCAGAGACCAGTCCACCATGTATTTGCGGGGTGAGTTAGTCGGTCAGCACAACGAGAGTCGGGGCCATCTGGACTGCCGCGGCATGCTGCTCTCCGAGCACGCCAAGATGCATGCGATTCCAGAATTGCTGGCTGACTCGGCGCCACGGAGTCAGTTGTCACATGAAGCGGCTGTCGGCCCGATCGCTGAAGAAGCGGTGGAATATCTCATGACGCGCGGGCTACCGCGAGACGTTGCGATCTCGACCCTGGTTCGCGGCTTCATGCAGATCGAGCTGCCGGGCCTTCCGGACATCCTGACCAAACACATCCAGCGGGTGCTCGCAGCCACGGCAGAGCACTCCTTATAAAAGAGCAGTAGAGAATGATCACGAAGGAAGAAGTGCTGGAGGCGTTACAAACGGTTCAGGACCCGGAGCTGGGTCAGGATCTGGTCAGTCTCGACATGATTCGGGACGTTCGGATCGAAGGGGACCGGGTCTCCTTCACCGTCGTCCTCACGACTCCAGCCTGCCCGCTGGGGATGGAATTCCAGGAACGGTGTGAGGAAGCGGTTCGGCGGCTGCCCGGCGTTCGGGACGTGGGAATCACGATGAGTGCCGACGTGGGGTCAATCGACGGCGTATGACGGATCGTACCTTGTGTGATCCCGAGGTCATCCAACAGAAGAGGACCCTCCGCGATGAACGTACGGCGAATACTCACGATCGACGGCAATGAAGCCGTGGCCTCGGTCGCCTACCGGACGAACGAGGTGATCGCGATCTATCCGATCACCCCCGCTTCCTCGATGGGCGAACTGGCCGACGAATGGGCAACACAACAGAAGCCGAATCTCTGGGGGACGATTCCCACCATTGCGCAGATGCAGTCGGAAGGCGGAGCTGCCGGGGCAGTCCACGGCGCTCTGCAGGCCGGCGCCTTGACCACCACGTTCACGGCCTCGCAGGGCCTTCTACTTATGATTCCCAACCTCTACAAGATCGCCGGAGAACTCACGGCCTTCTGCATGCATGTGGCCACGCGCACCGTCGCCACCCACGCCCTGTCCATCTTCGGCGATCATTCCGATGTGATGGCCTGTCGCCAAACCGGGTTCGCCATCCTGACCTCCGGCTCCGTACAGGAGGCGCATGACCTCGCCTGCGTCGCCCAGGCCGCGACCCTGGCCACGAGGATTCCCTTCATCCATTGCTTCGACGGCTTCCGCACGTCCCATGAAATCGCCAAGATCGAGGAACTGACGGATGCAGATCTCCGCGCGATGCTCGACGAGGGCTCCATTCAGGCGCACCGGAAGCGAGCCTTGACCCCGGACCGGCCGATCCTGCGCGGCACGGCGCAGAATCCGGATGCCTTCTTCCAGGCACGCGAAGCCTGCCAGCCGTTTTACTCGGCCTGTCCAGACCGCGTGCAATGGGTCATGGACCAATTCGCGGCACTCACCGGCCGCCCGTATCACCTGTTCGACTACGTCGGCCATCCAGATGCCGAACGCGTGATCGTGCTGATGGGCTCAGGCGCTGAGACCGTTCATGAGACGGTCAACTGGCTGCTCGAACGTGGTGAGCGCGTTGGTGTGCTGAAGGTCCGCCTCTATCGTCCGTTCGACGTTCAGCGATTCCTGGCTGCTCTTCCATCGACCACCCGAGCCCTCGCCGTGCTGGATCGGACGAAAGAGCCTGGTTCGGTGGGCGAGCCGCTCTATCTCGACGTGGTCGCCGCCTTGCATGAGGGACGTGCCGAGGGACTGAGCCGTTTTACGGAAGAGCCGACCGTCATCGGCGGACGGTATGGGCTCTCCTCGAAAGAATTCACGCCGGCCATGGTTAAGGCGGTCTTCGATGAACTCGCCAAGGCCCGTCCGACGCGCCATTTCACGGTCGGCATCACGGACGACGTCAACCGGACTTCGTTGCTCGTCGATCCAGAATTCGACATTGAACCGCCTGAGGTGCTCCGCGCGGTATTCTTCGGACTCGGCTCCGATGGAACGGTCGGCGCCAACAAGAACTCGATCAAGATCATTGGCGAAGGCACCGACCGCTGGGTGCAGGGCTATTTCGTCTACGACTCGCGCAAAGCCGGCGCGATGACGATCTCGCATCTCCGGATGAGCCCTCGTCCGATCCGCTCGGCCTCACTTATTCGACAGGCGGGCTTTCTGGCCTGCCATCAGTTTGACTTTCTGGATCGGTACGATGTGCTGGAATATGCAGCGCCCGGCGGTATCTTTTTGTTGAATGCCCCTGCTGCCGCCGACCGGGTCTGGGATGAACTTCCACGTGAAGCCCAGACGCAGATCCTCGACAAGCGTCTCCGGTTTTATGTGATTGACGCCTATCGCGTCGCCGGCGACACGGGGTTGGGCCGACGCATCAATACGATCATGCAGACTTGCTTCTTCGCCCTTTCGGGAATCCTGCCGATTGAGCGAGCGATGGCCGAGATCAAACAGGCGATCGAAGAGACCTATGGCAAATGGGGAGCCGACACGGTGCGAAAGAATTTAGCCGCCGTGGATCAGGCCCTTGCCCATTTGCACGAAGTCCGTCTCTCCGACCATGTCACGGCGACTCGCTCATGCGCGCCACTAATCCCTGATGAGGCACCGGATTTTGTCAAAACGGTCACGGCGCTCATGCTGGCCGGCAAGGGGGACTGGCTGCCGGTGAGTGCCTTTCCCGTGGACGGAACCTGGCCCGTGGGCACGGCTAAATGGGACAAGCGCAACCTGGCCCAGGAGATTCCGGTCTGGGATCCCGCCATCTGCATCCAGTGCAACAAGTGCGCGATGGTCTGCCCCCATGCCGCGATTCGCGCCAAGGTCTATGCGCCTGCGGCCTTAACCGGAGCGCCCTCGACCTTCAAGGTCGTGGCCTACAAAGCCCATGAGTTTTCTGGGTTCCGTTATACGATCCAGGTGGCACCTGAGGATTGCACCGGCTGCAACCTCTGCGTGATGGTCTGCCCCGCCAAAGACAAATCCAATCCGAAGCACAAGGCTATCGACATGCAGCCGCAACGTCCGTTGCGTGAGACCGAACGAAACAACTACGCGTTCTTTCTCCAGCTTCCCGAAGCCGATCGGACGATCGTCAAACCGGATGTGAAGGGCATTCAGTTTCTTGAACCCCTGTTTGAATATTCGAGTGCCTGTCCGGGCTGTGGCGAGACGCCCTACATCAAACTCTTGACCCAGCTCTTCGGCGACCGGGCCTTGATCGCCAATGCCACCGGCTGCTCGTCGATCTATGGAGGGAATCTCCCGACGACGCCGTACAGCGTCAATCGGGATGGACGCGGCCCGGCCTGGTCGAATTCTCTCTTCGAAGACAACGCGGAATTCGGGTTCGGCTTTCGACTGGCACTGGACCAGCACAACGAACAGGCGCGGGCCTTGCTCAGCCGCCTCGCTCCACAGCTGGGGACGACGTTAGTCGATGAACTCTTGCAGGACGATCGCCACAGCGAGGCCGGCCTTGCCGCCCAACGGCAGCGCGTCGCGGTCCTGAAGCAGACACTGTCGGCGCTGGCCTCTCCGGAGGCGCGTCGGCTGACGACGCTGGCGGACTATCTGGTACGAAAAAGCGTCTGGA
>SWDG01000006.1:83424-83981 GCA_005116965.1 Nitrospira sp.
GCTATGGCGGACTGGACCACGTGCTGGCAATGGGGCAGGACGTCAACATCCTTGTACTCGATACGGAGGTCTACTCCAATACGGGAGGACAGCAGTCGAAGGCCACCCCTCTGGGCGCAGCCGCGAAGTTCGCGACCGCCGGCAAGGCGACGCCGAAGAAGGATCTAGGCTTACTGGCGATGACATACGGCACGGCCTATGTGGCGCGCATCGCGTTCGGGGGCAAAGACACCCAGACGGTGCGCGCGTTTCAGGAAGCGGAGTCGTTTCCCGGCCCCTCGCTTCTGATCGCGTATAGCCCTTGCATCGCCCATGGTTACGATTTGAAATTCGGCATCGACCAGCAGAAGTTGGCGGTGGAATCGGGCTATTGGCCGTTGTATCGGTTCGATCCACGACGACTCGACAAGGGGGAACCTCCGCTGCAGCTGGACTCGGTTCCAAGCCGCTCGGATCTGACCCAGTTCATGCGCAACGAGACCAGATTTAGACTCGTTGAGCATCAAGATCCGGAGCGCTTTCGCGAGTTGGTGGCCGCAGCTGAACGACACAATGCC
>SWDG01000006.1:84081-142433 GCA_005116965.1 Nitrospira sp.
CAGCTGAACGACACAATGCCTATCGCACCGCGCTTTACCAACAGCTGGCCACCGTGGTGCCCTCGGCCGTTGCGAGAGGGAGCGAGCGGCCAACGTCGTCATAGAGAGGGGAGTTAGCATGGACCTATCCACGACGTATCTCGGCTTGTCGCTGCCGCACCCGCTCATGCCCGGTGCATCGCCTTTGGTCGATGACCTGGACATGGTCAAACGCCTGGAAGACGCCGGTGCGGCGGCGATCGTCATGCACTCGCTCTTTGAGGAACAGATCATCGGGGAGCGCGCGCAGACGCTCGGTCACATCGAAGCGCATACCGACTCCTTCGCGGAAGCCCCCTCGTACTTTCCTGATCGCTCTGAAGTCTCGGTCGGGCCAGAGTTCTATCTTGAGCAAATCCGTCGAATCAAAGCTGCCGTCCATGTGCCGGTCATCGGCTCCTTGAACGGCACGACGGCAACCGGCTGGCTGGACTATGCGCGCATGATTCAGCAGGCGGGCGCGGATGCGCTCGAACTCAACGTCTACATCGTCGCCACCAACCTGCAGGAAGACGGGCAGGCCGTTGAGCAGCGGGTCTTGGACATCTTGCGCAAGGTCAAGACTTCCGTCACGATTCCGGTCGCCGTCAAGCTCTCTCCTTTTTTCGGCTCCTTCGCCCACTTCGCGTCGCAGCTCGACGGACTGGGCGCAGACGGACTCGTGCTCTTCAATCGCTTCTATCAGCCCGATATCGATGTGGAGACGTTGGAGGTGGTGCCTCGGTTGCAACTTTCCGATTCGTCCGAACTCTTGCTCCGACTGCGTTGGCTCGCCGTGCTCTCCGGACACGTTCGTGCCTCGCTGGCAGTCACCGGCGGCGTCCATACCGCCGTGGATGCCGTCAAATCCGTCATGGCCGGAGCCCATGCGGTGCAATTGGTGTCGGCTCTGCTCCAGCATGGACCGGAGCGTCTCCAAACGATTCGGGAGGAGATGGTCCGCTGGATGGAAGAGCACGAATATCACTCGTTGGGCCAGATGCAGGGCAGCATGAATCTTATGCGATGCCCCGATCCGCAAGCCTTTGAACGAGCCAATTATGTGCGGGTGTTGCACAGCTGGCACGGTACGAGCGAGCGGTGAAGTATCTCTCCCTCAATCCGGGCGTCGAGGCCCAACTGATGACCATCAATCGCGATCTCACGGTCAACTTCCCAGCGCAGGTGGACGACGAAGCGATGCGGAGCTTTTGCAATTACCCAGCGGGTCCGCCGTGGTGTTTGCGGTATGTCCGCCCGGGTCGGAAGACATCTACAATGTCTGTATCTATCTCAAAAATTTCGGTGTACAGACGGATGCACGCGGGTGCCAGGGTTCGGCTAAGCAACCAGGAATGAGGCCGTATGGAATTTAAGGACTACTATAAAACTCTCGGAGTTGAGCGCACCGCGACAGCCGACGATATTAAAAGTGCGTATCGTAAACTTGCGCGGAAATATCATCCGGACGTCAGTAAAGAGGTGAACGCAGAGGCGCGCTTTAAGGAAATCGGCGAAGCCTACGAAGTGCTCCAGGACACGGAGAAGCGCGCCGCGTATGACCAACTCGGCAATCGCTGGCGGGAGGGGCAGGACTTCACGCCGCCGCCCGACTGGGGGGCCGGGTTCGAGTTCACCCAGGGCAGAGCGTCGAGGGGGGAAGCCCCCGACTTCAGCGACTTCTTTTCCAGCCTCTTCGGCAATTTTGCCCGTCAGGCCGATGCGAGCCGGGCGCGCGGCGAGGATCATCATGCGAAGATCGTCATCCCGCTCGAAGACGCGTTTCAGGGGGCGACCCGTACCATTACGCTGCGCGCGCCGCAACTGGATGCGCAGGGCCACGTGGCGCTGCGCGAACACACGCTCAACGTCCGGATTCCCAAAGGCATTCGCGACGGCCAGCTGATCCGCCTGGCCGGCCAGGGTGCACCAGGAGCGGGTGGAGCGCCCGGGGGTGATCTGTATCTGGAAGTTCATTTCGACCCCCATGCGTTATACCGTGTGGAGAGTCATGATCTCTCGATGACCCTGCCGCTTGCTCCGTGGGAGGCGGCGCTGGGTGCGACGGTCAAAGCGCCGACTCCGACCGGGGTGGTCGAGGTCAAGATTCCGGCAGGCTCGCAGAGTGGGAAAAAACTGCGGCTCAAAGGCCGGGGGATTCCCGGCGAACCGGCAGGCGATCTCTTTCTCGTCCTGGACGTGGTCCTTCCGAAAGCGGACACGGAGCAGGCACAACAGATCTATCACACCATGGCGCGGGAGCTGGCCTTCAATCCGCGCAAAGCACTGGGGGTCTAACTATGGATAGGGAGCAGGAGCTTCTGACAGGCAGCGTGATCGGTGATGAGGGCGTGCTGGTGCTCGAAGAGTTGGCGAGAGCCTGTGGTGCGGAGGCGAAGTGGATCATCGAATTGGTGGCTGTGGGGGTGCTGGAGCCGCAAGGTACAGATATATCGCTCTGGCGATTTCGCGCGGCGGATCTCACCTGTGCTCGCCGCGTGGCGCGACTGCAACGGGATTTTGATGCCAGTCTCGATGCGGCCGCGGTGATGCTTGATCTGCTCAATCAGATCGAACAGCTGCGCGCTCGCCTGAAACTGGCAGGACTGGACGTGGAGTAGGTGGGGCACACCGTGAGGGGCGAAACGCGGCTCGTTCGACTCCTCCTCGGAGGGACTGTACTTTGTGCTATGGTAGCCGCCGGTTGCGTCAACAGCGGGCAGGCACACAAAACGCCGCGACCAAATCCGTATCTGACCCCGGATACGAGGCACTCCATTCCCCTGTCATCATCCGCCGGGAAGGAACATCGCGCCGTGATGCTGCAGCATCTGGAAACGATTCAGGTGATCGTGAACGCATTGGTGGAAGAGGATTATGAGCTGGCGCAGGGTCTGACCGAATTGCATCTGGGCTTCTTTCAACATCGCCAGGCCATGGCCCATCAGGAGCCGGAGAAGTTTCCTTCGGCCTACCATGATCTAGCCATGGCCCATCATGAAGCGGCGGAGGAGTTGGCGCGAATTATTCCCACCAAGGACTTGAAGCAGATCCTGCCGTCGTTGAATAATGTCTTGAAGGCTTGTGTGGCCTGTCATCTGGAGTACAAAGTCAGGGACAATTGATAAATTTTTGGAGGATCCAATTGAGTGAGCAGAAGACAATCACGACGTTTTATGAAGAGGATCACGATCGGCTGGATGAGTTGTTCGAGACTTTTCAAGCATCGAAACAGTCGGACTTTGCCAAGGCCAAGGAAGCCTTCAAGGAATTCACGGTTGGCCTCCAACGCCATATTGTGTGGGAAGAGGAGTTGCTCTTTCCAATCTGGGAAGAGAAAACCGGGATGGTTGAGGACGGGCCGACGCCTATGATGCGACATGAGCATGGTCAGATCAAACAGCTGCTTGACGCGATTCATCGGAAGGTAGAGAGCCAGGATCTCAATAGCGATCAAGAGGAGCAGTCGCTGCTCAACCTCTTGGGCTCACACAACAGAAAGGAAGAGAAGGCGCTCTATCCCGCAATCGATAACGTGACCAGTGCGGAAGAACGCGCAACCGTCTTCAGTAACATGAAGAGTATTCCGGAAGACCAGTACAATGCCTGTTGCAGCGGGCACTGAGGTGAGCCAAATGGAACAACGCGATGTAGTGAGAGAACAGACTGAGGTCAAGGTTAAGGGAAGACATCTCGCGGCGCTTCCAAAAACTAGCCTCAGCCGTGGCCTGATTCGCCTCGTGGGTTGGCTGGGGATAGTATGTGCACCGGGCATCGACCGAAATGTCTGGGCCGAGTCGGCCATCTCACAATCGGGTGTGAAGCACAAGGCTAATGTTGAACGAGGCCGAAATATCTTCAACGGCTCCTGCTACTACTGTCATGGAATGGACGGCTATCTCGATCGATTGCCACATATGAAAGAGGACATCGCCGCGCGCATTGCGCGACTGAATCCGCCTCCGACCGACCTGCGTGATCCCGGCGTGCTTCGCCTGAAGACGAACAAGGAACGAGCCCGCGCCATCCGGGAAGGCCATCCTAGCACCGGCAGGTTTCGAGATCTCACCATGACTGATCGGGACATGGCCGATACCTTGTTCTATCTGGCGTTTATCAGAAAAGATCCCAACCCGGAAAAGGATTGATCATCAGGGCAGACAGACGAAAAAGACGGACAGACTAATGAACAAGGCAGCCTGGTCAGTTGTTTTTGGAGTTCTGCTCGTGAGTGGGCTGGGGATTCCAGCGATACCCACGTCTGTCACACAAGCCTGGGCCGATCCTACGGTCTCTCAACCAAGCGGGAAGTTAAAGGGCAATATCCTTCGAGGTCGGGAGATTTTCAATGGCAAAGGGGTCTGTTACTACTGCCATGGGATTGATGGTGATATCGGCAGACCGCCTCGACTTGCAGCGGACACTGCAATGCTCATCGGTAAACTGAATCCCCTTCCGACAGATTTACGGAATCCCGAGATCCTGCGCCTGAAAACCAACAAGGAACGCGCCCGCGCCATCAGAGAAGGCCATCCGGGGACAGGTATGTTCCCCGATACCACCATGACCGATCAAGACCTCACCGACACCTTGCTCTACCTCGCGCTCATCAGAAAAGATCCGCATCCGGAGCAGTAAGCTCTGGGTCTGAACGTTCGAGGCCATCCCCGAGAAGCTCTTTCTCAAAGCTGCGTTGATCGCATCCTCTCAGCTGTTGGGCCCCACAACAGAAGTATTGCCGCTGCGAGACTCAATCATATGATCAGGGAAAGTGGGAATGGGGAGCCTTACCGATTCAGGAGACTCCAAGATGCGCCACCATATTGTCGTATGGCCAAATATATTGCCCTATGTTAGTCTTCTTTTAGGCCGATGATTGGAACACATTTCGAGTGGGACCCGGACAAAGACTCAGTAAATCAGAAAAAGCATGGGGTGCCGTTCCATCGTGCCCAATATGCTTTTGCCGATCCTCGACGCATCGTTGCAAAGGACCTCTCACATAGCCGGTCGGAAGCCCGCTTCTACTGTTTTGGCGAAGTCGATGGTGGTATTTTGACGGTGCGGTTCGCGTATAGGGCTTCAGTGATTCGAATCATAGGCGCCGGTTATTGGCGCAAAAGAAAGGCAATTTATGAGCGAGAAACTAAAATACGCCGATGAACCGCTTGGCGAGATTCGCGTTATCCAATATTTTCTTCCTTCTCCATCCGAATTGGCATTTCGCGAAGAAGGCGTGAAGGTCACGTTGGCCTTGAGCAAGAAGAGCATCGATTTCTTCAAAGCCGAGGCATCTCGGCATCATACCCAGTACCAGCGCATGATTCGTCGGCTTCTTGATGCGTACGTCGATACGCAATCTCACCCGCTAACTCAACGCGCAGCCCGGACTACTCGTAAACGGGCAGTCGGTTAGCGTCGGTATGGAACGACTGAACGTCGAGCAATTGGCACGGTGGTAACACTGGATTTAGCCTGGTAGTTGAGGCAACGGGACAAGTATCGATTTAAAAGGCTCAGCTATAGTTTCTCAATGCCTGCGCTATACTTAGTCCGAAGTAGGTGTCCATATGGCCAAACACAACCCCTCTTCGCCTCCAGGATTCGACGAACTTTCCGTTGATGAACGGATTGATTTCTTACAGTTTCTTTGGGATCGCATCGCGGCTACCCCTGAGCAAGTTCCTGTCCCTGACTGGCATCGAAGAATCATTCGGGAGCGAGTAGAGGCGTATCGAACAAATCCCACCGATGGTCGACCATGGGCGGATGTACGCACAGAAAACGAAGCCAAGTTGCGAGATCGCTGACCTGACGAATGGCACGGCGACTGGTCGTCATGTTCGAACGAAGCGAAGCCGTTTTTGGATGAGATGTTTCTGCTGTGTCAATATTGCCTTGTCGGTTGGAAGATCAAAGAACGAGGTAATCTCTCCAGGATTGACAAACTTGTAACCATGAAAAATATGGAATTCTAGCAAGGCTTCAACGTAACGCTTGAGCTGGTATAGGAGCTTCGTGATCTCTTCATTCCGTTGATCCATATGAACGGCAGAGTTTCTGTAATCACGTAGGTGGTGCAACACTTCTTGATGGAAGGCGCGATCTGACCAAACTGAGATGGCCCGAGCAACGGTCACTTTATGGGAGTCTTTAGTTGTTGTTCTGGTGAGGTGCTCTAATAAGCTCCAAAGCTTGAGGAATGCGGTTTCATGATTTCTTTCGTCCAGGGCAACGGCATACTGCCTAAAGGCTTCCTCCATAAATGTTCTCGAATGCGATTTTGACAGTCGCTTTCTGACCTGCCTTTCGAAGCTTCTGAGCGAGTCCCAGTTTCTTCGGAGATCTATCGGTGATACCGGCTCAATGTAAGTCGGATCATACCAGAACGGGTCTGGAAGACGTTTCCCATTCGGATATATGGAGCGAGTGTAAGGGGCCTAACAATATCTTATTGATAGGATCTCGTTTTCCTACGTGGAGTATGACGTGGCGCTTTCTGTTAAGGGCAAAGTT
Source organism: Nitrospira sp. (assembly GCA_005116965.1). Lineage (GTDB taxonomy): Bacteria > Nitrospirota > Nitrospiria > Nitrospirales > Nitrospiraceae > Nitrospira_D. The sequence goes on from SWDG01000006.1 coordinate 90,616, forward strand.
CCAGATTCCTCTCAGAAGGTCAATGGTATCAAGTGCTACAATTCCAGCCTCTTCCGGGGACCGGCCCCGCGTCATTATCTGAATATATGAGTATGCCGTAGGTAATTCTCGATTAATAAACTCACGGCCCAGTTGGAGAAAAACATCTCTTTGAATCTTAGAGCTGAGGTGGCGAGAGAAAGTTATGCGGGTATCATTTAAGCCCACACTCTCGCGAGCTGTAGGTGTGTGGAGAGAGATATCACTGGCCAGTAAATACTTCTTGATAGGTTATCGCATGTACGCTTTTTCTAGTTTCGAGATTTCTTGCAGTAGTGCTGACTTCGTAAGTGTTTTGGACTTAGCTACAAGGGAGATCCCCTTGTGAACAAACTGCCTCTTGTAGATATCGGGAAGATGAGAAACGAAGCTGAGGGATGAAAGTAGAACGGTCGCGTAGTCGTCAAACTCAAATCCAGTGAATGACACCTCCCCATTTGCGGACGTAGACTTAATCCTCTCTAAGCCCGTAGTGATTACATCTGGGTTATAACCACTTTCCAATCCGCACACATATAGGGCCTTATCAGCTAAATTCGTAGGTCGCTGTGCGCATTCAGTTTACCCCCTTACCAGTATCCTCGCATCCACTATCCTGCAGCCTTGGCCTGGTGGGAGTGCGAAGATTGGATTCAGATCGAGTTCGCTGATCTCCGGAATTTCTTCAACGAGGCGGGACACCCGCAGCAAGGTTTCTTCCAAGGCATCAAGATCGGCCGGTGGATGCCCGCGATAGCCGGTGAGCAAGCGATAGCCTTTGATTCCGCGGATCATCTCTGCCGCGTCACGGTCGGTGAGCGGCGTGATGCGGAACTGCACATCGCCAAGGATTTCGACGTGAATTCCCCCAAGGCCAAACGCTATCAGAGGGCCGAATAGGGGATCATCCGTGACGCCAATCATGACCTCCACGCCGCCGGTGAGCATCGGCTGCACGAGCACGCCTTCCATGGCGTCGAGCTGATTGGCCTCGGCGAGTCGCGTTCTCATTGAGTGAAATGCTTCGCGAACCGCGTCTTCGTTCGTGAGATTCAGCTGCACGCCGCCGATCTCAGTTTTATGCACAATCTGATGTGAGGCCAGTTTGACGGCGACCGGATAGCCGACTTGCCTTGCCAGGGCCGCTGCTTCATCGGCGGTTCTAGCTACTCCACCGGGCTGAACAGGTAGTCGGATCGCACTCATAACACTTCGTGTCTCCTCTACCGACAACCAGCCCGCTCCGCGACGCGAAAGAGCGTCGGCACAGATTGTCCGAACGGCTGAAAGATTCAGATCGTCGAAATCGGGAACCATGCCGGGCGGCTGTTGTCGCCACTCCGCGTAAGACGCCGCTTTGCCGAGCACGAGTGCCGGGGGCTCCGGCAAATGGTAGGCGGGGATGGTTTCTGTTTGGGAACTAAACGTACGGTCCATGTCACCCTCCGCCATCCACCCGATGAGCACGGGCTTAGCCTTCACCCCAGCCTTTCGCCCATTCTCAATTCCTGCCATGATGCCATGGGCGATCTCTGCCGTATCTGTCACGGTCACAGCCATATAGAGGATAATCAGCGCATCGATCTCATCAGCCAGGAGGAGCGTTTCAATCCCCTTGGCGTACTGATCCGCGGTGGCAGAAGCAATCAAGTCGACGGGGTTGCTCAGCGCGGCGGCCAACGGGAGAAAGGATGAGAGGGTTGCCCTGGTCTGGGCAGACAATTCCGGAACAACCAACGCCCCCGCCTCGCAGGCGTCAGTACAAAGAACGGCCGGCCCTCCCGCGTTCGTAATGATGCCTATTCGCCGTCCCAGTGGGAGAGGTTGATTTGATAGTCCAGAAGCTAGGGCCAATAAGTCTTCGAGCGATTCTGCGCGAATGACGCCGGCTTGACGAAATAAGGCATCGACGGCCACATCGCTGGCTGCAAGCGCCGCTGTGTGAGAACTTGCCGCACGTTGCCCCGATTGTGATCGTCCAGCTTTGACCGCGATGATCGGTTTGCGACGGCTCACGCGCCGCGCGATGCGGGCGAATTTTCGAGGATTGCCGAAGGACTCCACGTAAAGAAGGATGACATTTGTGGAAGGATCTTCTTCCCAATATTGCAACAGATCGTTGGTGGACACATCGGCCTTATTTCCCACACTCACAAAGGAAGAGATGCCCAAGTGAAATCGCCGTGCGCCGGCAAGGGTCGCAATCCCGATGGCGCCGCTTTGGGACGACATGGCAGCACGGCCTCGCGGGGGACACAGCGTAGTGAAGGTGGCATTCAGCTGTATGTTGGGGTCCGTATTCAGAATCCCGAAACAATTAGGCCCGATCATTCGCATGCCGTATTGCCGGACTTTCGTGACTAACTGCTGCTGAAGAGCCGCTCCTGCTGGTCCTACTTCCGCGAATCCAGCCGTAATGATGACGCAGGCCCTGATTCCCTTTGCCGCACACTCGTCGATGATGGACGACACGGAGTCTCGTGGGACCGCGATGATGGCGAGATCGACGGGCTCCGGGAGATCCTGCACGGATGGATAGGTTCGGATTTCCTTGATGTCGGTTGCCATTGGGTTGACCGGGTAAACGGCGCCTCGAAACCGGCCAGTTGTTATGGCATCGAGCAGCCGATAACCGATCTTGTTTGGATTACGCGAGACGCCGATGATCGCAACCGACTTGGGCTGAAAAAACGGTCGGAGTGAGGCCGTCGTGGCGAGCCGCTCTCGGACCTCGGCGCGAGAGACGGTCGCTTCTGTTGGAATCAACGACAACTCCACTTCCATGTCTTCGCCTTCGTAGGCTTCATGGGTGGTAAATCCAGATTCTCTGAAGACTTCACGCATGGCCAGGTTATCGGCGTGAGTGACAGCCCAAAGGTGAGTAAAGCTGTGTCGGATGGCGATCAAGGCCAGGCGTTCCAGCAGCAGCGTACCCAGACCTTTTCCATGAAACCCGTCGTCCACGGCCATGGCCACTTCCGCCGTCTGCTCATCCCTCGCCCAGTACGACCCAGCGGCGATAATGCGGGACGTGCTTTCCCATACTCGCGTCACGATCAGCGTGAACTGTGAACGAGGGTTCGAGGAATGACACAAGGCAGCGATAGCGTCAGAAGTCGGAGGGCTTTCTGAGAAATATCTGTAGCGTCTCGATTCGGAGGATAACCGATCGACGAACTGTTGCATCATCGTGGCATCCGACGGTTCAGCCGGTCGGATTGCAGCGGTCGATCCATCACGCATGATGAGCGAGCCGGACTCAGTGTGATCGGTCTTCAGGGGAGGAATATAGAGGGGACGAACGGATCTCATTGTACGTGTATTTAAAGCGTCAGCCATTCGGGTTTCAATATCAAAACGATGCCTAAGCTGAACATCACCGCTCCACCGGCCAGTTTCAACCAACGACCGGCACGTTCTTGCAATTTCCGTCGGCTCAGCGTGACCACCGCGATGGTCACCATGAGGCCATCGTCAAGAATATAGGCCAGATTATATAAGCCGAGGTAACCGTAGTATTGCCAGGTGGGCAACTGCTGCATCATCAGAATCTGGGTGTAGAGCGCTGGAAACCCAGCCGTACAGAGTAACTCGATCGTATTCACCAGGCCTGCCAGAACGACGACGCCGGCCAAGGCCCCGGCAAGGTGCTCAGCTTGGAGGATGCGGCGGATGCGAGCGTAGAGCCCAGGCTTCGCGGACTCGGGGATGCTCAGTGAAAAGCCTTGCCGCCAGGCAAAGAAATCCTTCACGTTGACTGTTCCCATACACAAGGCGATGGCACCAAGTCCGATCTGTACGGTGCGTGACACACCTACCACAAGAAACATATTGAGCCATGCCGCCATGAAGGCAAAGTAGACCAGCCCGCTCATGGTGACGAAGGTGCCCGCGATCAGCGCCATCTTCCGCCGGTCTTGCAGATTGACCAGCAACGACAGGAGAAAGAGCAGGACCCACATGGCGCAGGGATTGAAGCCATCCAGCAGGCCGATGAGAACGGTGAACAGCGGAAGGCCCAGATCGTGGACGCGAAGCCGGCCGAGCCATCGCGTCTCGATGCTCTCAACCATTGGAGGCAATGCGACGCCGGGCGCCTTCCGATCCAGCTTGGCGCGAATCTCAGCTCCGGTTGTCTCGGATGACTGGAATCCGACGATGAGCTCTGTGCCTATGAGAAACGTGGGAACGCCGACCGTCGTGATGCCTCGTTCCTGCACCAAAGTTATGAGTCGCTGTCGCGCGGCGGGGTCCTCAGCGATGTCGTGGAGGGCAATGTGAAGTGAGGGCTGTTCCCGTCGCATTTCGTCGAGAAAGATCTTTGCGGCTTCGCAATGGGGACAGCCGGCCCGCACGAAGACGTCGATGTCTGGGGTCGTCGTGCTTGCAGCCTGAAGAGTGGTTCCGCTCAAGACCAGCAAAACAAAAAGGTAGAGAATGAGCCCCAGACTACATCTCTCACCCGTTGTGCGCTGAAAGAACACCACCTCGTACTAGCTGACGATGTCCGGTGGTGACACGGATCTGATGTACGACAACACATCCAACATTTGCTCGTCCGTCAGTTTACCGCGAAACCCGTGCATCGGGCTGAACAACACGCCATTCGAGATGGCCACGAGCAGCTCCCAATCCGTCTTCGAACGACTGATCTGAGATCGAAAATCGGCTGGTCGGACGATTAAATCTCGGCTGTCCGGTCCGTTCCCATCCAGTTTGGACCCATGACAACGGAGGCACTGTTGCTCATACACGCCTTGTCCGGCCTTTGGGTTCCCGCGGATCACTTGTGCTGAAACCAAGGATGTTGTGGCGAAGAGGAAGATGATGGCGACGGTCAGCATCGGTTTCATGTTCGATCCTTTCAGCGCAGGACAAGTATTGGACAGGTCACGTGATGTACGACGGCGTGGGAGACGCTCCCCAGAAGGAAACGGGAAATGCCCTTGCGTCCATGGGAGGTCACGACCACCAAATCCATATCCTTGGCCTCCTGTTCGATCACCGCTGCAGGATTGCCTTGAGAGACTTTCGTGCTGACCGTATAGCGCGGGTTCAAGAGCTTGCCGGCGGTCGATTTGACGAGCTCCTCCGCATAGCGTTCTGCGCCTTCCCACCAGGTACTGATTCCCAGGGCGTCATAGGTATCGTTCACTCCAATCGGGATAATGGCGTGGACCACACGGAGTTCTACCGGATCGGCGAGCGGATGCTCCGTCAACCATTTCACGATTCGATCCGCATCGTTTCGCTCCTCGATAGCGACGAGAATCCGTTGCACTTTCCGCGCGGTTCCCCTGACGATCAATGTCGGGCGGGAGCCATGCAGAAGCACCCGATGGGATACACTCCCGAGGACAGCCTCGGACAGACGGCTTCGTCCGCGCACGCCGACGACGACAAGGTCGGCGGAAAAGTTTGTAGCGCTGTCGAGGATGAGCTGAGCAGGACTGCCGATTTCGTTCACCTTCCTGATCGACGTTCCCTCTGCTGGGACCATGCCGGCGGCGCGCTCCAGCAGCTGGCGCCCCGAATCGACCATCGCTTTGCGGAAATCATCATACCCTTGCACGTTGCCGGCTTGGGCCACGACTGGATGTTCCAAAATCCCTAAGTCGACGCCGTGAACCAGCGTGACATCCGTTGGATGACAGAGCTGGAACGTTTGGGTGACAGCGGCGAATGCCTGATCTGACCAATCAACACCGATGACGACTCTCATGTCACAACCTTTCCCACCCACACATCAGAAGAGTGGATGTGGCGCGGTCCCGAACGGAAGCACGCGCGGTGATTCTTATCGTGGCGGTGAGGCTATTGAAGAGCGAGACCGCTCCTTCCATCCCAACAGCGACTCTTCCGCCAAGTTCAAATACTCCACCACATCGTGATCGCTGACTTGTGCGAAATCGATATAGTGGTGACCCACGGCCCAGAATGGGTCCGGTGTGGCAAGGAATATAAATTCGTCCACCTGCATGCAAGCCTTTCGAATGGTCTCCATTGGGCCAACCGGAATAGCGGCAATTAGGCGACGCGGTTTGAGGTGTCTGATGGACTGGACGGCTGCGAAGAACGTGGAGCCGGTGGCAATCCCATCGTCCACGAGAATGACGATACGGTCGGTGAGTGTGGGAAACTGCCGACCTTGGCGGTATAAGTCTTGCCGTCGAGCGATCTCTCGCCGTTGCACCTGAACCAGCTCTTCAATGTCTGTCCGAAAGCGACTGTAGGCTGCCATGGCATCAGGATTCAGATAGATCGTTCCTGTTTCACCCACTGCGCCCAGTGCATACTCGGGGTTATCCGGCACGCCAAGCTTACGGGTGATACATATGTCCAGCGGTAGGTGCAGTCCCAGGCTCAGCTGATACCCGACTGCGACCCCGCCACGTGGCAGCGCCACGATCAGAGCTGCCTGATCCTCACGATATCGGATCAGGCGCTCCACGAGTAGACGGCCAGCCTCTTCGCGATTCTTGAACGTCACGCTCTTCCCTTCCTCTCAGTGGGCTCGCCGTTCTACATCAGGCCGCTTGTCACACTAACGCCGATCAAGAACATCGCCACTAGAATCAGGATGAGTGTGAGCAGCAGGTGGTGGTGTGGCCCGGCCTCGTTTCGATCCCAAAGCATCTCCCAGGGAATTTCGAGGTAGCGAGGATGGCGAAACATGGTGTCCTCCTTCTCATTGAACCGAAGCTACACGCGACCCCTAGCCTTTTTCTTCAGGCAATTTTCACCTCAATCGCTTTAGGCTTGGCCTTCTCCGCCTTTGGCAGATGGACTTTTAGCATGCCGTCCTTGTACTCGGCGTTGACCTTGGAACCATCGGCATCTTCGGGAAGGGTAAAGCTCCGCATAAAGCTACCGTAGGCTCTCTCCACGCGGTGATATTTCTTGTCCTTCTCCTCCTTTTCGTACTTTCGTTCGCCTGTGATCATGAGGACATCGTCATGCACATTTAGCTTGATGTCTTCTTTCTTCATCTCTGGAATTTCAGCCTTGATCAGGTACTCCTTGTCGTCCTCCAAGATATCCACCAACGGCGACCATTCAGCAACGGTAATCGCCTCCTTCTTATCGCCACCGGAAGGAACCGATGTACGCCCGAAGAGGGTTGAAAGTCGTTTATCCATCTCTTCGAGTTCCTTGAACGGATTCCATCGCGTTGTCGGTTCCCATCGTGCTAATGCGCTCATGACCATTGCCTCCTTGTGTGATTGATGAGGGCTGAGTGCCTTGCCACTGATGAGTCTGTGCATTGACGGTGCCAGGGATGAAAGAGACAAATGGGCGCGGCTGTCCCCTCGCAAATGCGGTGAGTTAGATCGCTGGCGAGTTTCAGCTGCGCGGGGATGGCATATAGAGCTGTGGCATTACGGGGCAGTGATACCGATGAAGCTGTCGCCACTTTCGACATCAGTCTATACAGATAGTGTTGCGCAGATCCTCCCGTTGAATCCTTTTACACATGGTCGTCTCGTATCAGGAAGGAGAAATGGATCATGCCCAACACCATGGCTGAAAAGACCACTACACGTACTGATCGCTGCCATGGTTGCGGAGGTCTCATGGTCTCTGAACAAGTCTTTGAAATCAGGTCGATCAACTTTCGTTGCGTGTGCTGCGGTGAACGCATTGATGCGGTCATTCTCGCTCACCGGCAGAGGCCTCTTGTCCGGGGTGAGCGCGAATCGCTCTCTCCTGCCAAGAGGAACGTAGCTTTCCATGATTAACGGGTAGTGGGCCCTCCACCCACACGAGACGGCACAACAATTGACCTGTGCCGGTTGCATAGTGTGACCAATTGTCGTCAGGGTGGAGTGCTTTCCTTTGGGGATATGACGGCCGGATTGACTATCTTGTGTGAGGGGAACAGATTCCTTACGATGGGGATGAGAAGAACAATCCGCTGAACAATCACGTGTGACGTGGTCATGACCAGTGACATGCACGGCATCCTACCGAAATCCAGCCTTCAGCGATTGCTCGATGTTTTGAGCGTCAGAGGCTATCGCATTGTCGGTCCGATGGTCCGCGACGGGTCGGTCGTGTGGGACACCGTCCGGTCTGTGTCTGATCTGCCGATCGGCTGGCGTGATCAGCAAGAACCAGGTCGCTATCGGCTGGAGCAGACCGACTCTCAGGAAGTCTTTGGGGTCGTCCATGGAGCGCAATCGCTGAAGCAGTTCGTCTTTGCGCCACGCGAGCCGCTCTTACAGATCGAGCGGAGGAAGGAAGGATTCACTGCTCGTCCGACGCTTCCGCAATCGGAAAAAGTCGCGATCATCGGGGCTCGTGCCTGCGATCTGGCCGGACTGACTATTCAAGATCGGATTTTTCTGAATGACGCCTACCGAGACCCGTACTACGCGTCCCGCCGCGAAGGGCTCTTCGTGATCGCTGTGAACTGCACCAGAGCGTTGAGCACCTGTTTTTGCGTATCCATGGAGACCGGCCCACGTGCCCGAAGCGGCTTTGATCTCGCGCTGACGGAGGTGGACAACCAGCTGTTGATCGAAGCGGGCAGCGAGGCGGGACGCGATCTTCTCTCCAACCTCTCCTTGTCCACGAGTTCAGAACAACTGAGTGTTGAGGCAGCGACCAGGATTGAAGCCTGCGCTCAGAGCCAAGTCAGACGGCTCGATCACTCACGCCTGCCACAAGCCCTTTATGAGGTCCATGAACATCCGCGATGGGATGAGGTGGCAGGGCGATGCCTCGCCTGCACCAATTGCACGATGGTCTGCCCGACCTGCTTTTGCCATACAGTCGAGGAGACGCCTGACCTCTCCCACCAGCAAACCACTCATGTCAGATTATGGGATTCCTGTTTCACCCAGGAACATGGCTACATCCACGGTAAGAATATTCGCCCGACGATCAAGGATCGGTACCGCATGTGGCTGACGCATAAGCTCGCGTCGTGGATCGATCAGTTCGGCACATCCGGCTGCGTTGGTTGTGGTCGATGTATCACTTGGTGCCCGGTCGGGATCGATCTGACCGAAGAGTTGCCCGCGTTGCTGAGTCCGGGCATTCAGTCGTCAACCGCGAAGCGACAGGCGGATGGAAATAGCCGGCGTGTAGAAGGCTGATCCAATGGTCAATCCCTACACTATCCATCCGGCGACCATCGTGCAGAAGATTCAGGAAGCCGAAGACATCAATACCTATCGCTTGCAGCTCGTGGATGAGCAGGCGCGGGAACATTTTCGTTTCAAGGCCGGCCAGTTCAATATGGTCTACGTGTTTGGCGTCGGCGAAGTGGCGATTTCCATCGTGTCGGATCCGGATGAGCCGGAGTTGCTGGCCCATACAATTCGTGCCGTAGGTCGGGTTACAAAAGCGATTGCTGGTCTCCAGCAGGGTGATGTCTTGGGAATCCGTGGTCCATTCGGACAAGGCTGGCCGCTGGAAGAAGCACGAGGGCGGAACGTGGTGATTGTCACTGGCGGTTTGGGATGTGCTCCAGTGGTGGCAGCCATCGAATATATTTTTAAGCGGCGCGAGCAGTATGGCTCAATTAAGATCCTTCACGGCGTCAAGACGCCGCATGACTTGCTCTATCGCGAACGGTTCAAATCATGGGGGCGATTTCCCGACACCGAGGTGTTGTTGACGAGCGGTCAACCGGACAAGGCCTGGCACTATCACATTGGTGTGGTGACAGAGCTGTTCGAGCGCGTGACGATCGATCCTGGGAACAGTATCGTGCTGATGTGCGGACCAGAGATCATGATGCGTCTGGGCGTGCCCATCTTGATGAGACGCGGCATTCCGGAGACGGCTATCTATCTATCGCTGGAACGGCATATGGAATGTGGGATCGGTCTCTGCGGCCATTGCCAGATGGGGCCCTACTTTCTGTGCAAAGATGGGCCCGTCATGCGCTATGACCGAGTGGCGCAATGGCTGGGCCGAACAGGAGTGTGAAGCGAAACAATGTCCAAGCTGGAGGCACCGCGAAAACGCCCTAGACTGGCGGTCTTCAAGTTCGCCTCCTGCGACGGGTGCCAGCTCAGCATTTTGAATCTTGAGGACGACCTGCTGGCATTGGGGCAGGCGCTGGATATCGTCTATTTCCCGGAAGCCTCCAGCGCCATGAATCCGGGTCCCTACGATATCGCATTGGTAGAAGGATCAATCACCACTGACGAGGATGCGCATCGCATTCTCACCGTTCGACAACAGGCGAAGGTGCTGATCACGATCGGGGCCTGCGCAACCACAGGCGGTATTCAGGCGTTGCGCAACTGGGCCGATATCGAGGCGTTTAAACAGGCGGTCTATCCCAGGCCGGACTATATCCAGAGTCTCAGCACCTCCACTCCCATCTCGGAACATGTCCACGTGGACTTCGAATTGTGGGGTTGTCCGATCGAGAAGGGCCAACTCCTGCGCGTCATTACGGATCTGGTGGGCGGAGTCCAGCCTCGTGTGCCCGCCGACAGTGTCTGTCTGGAGTGTAAGCGGCAAGGACATGTCTGTGTACTGGTTGCGAAGGGGCTGCCTTGTCTCGGGCCAGTCACGCGAACCGGCTGCGGGGCGATCTGTCCGGCTATGGGGCGGGACTGTTACGGCTGTTTTGGGCCAAGTGAAGGAGCAAGAAAAGGACCAGGCCTTCCACCGAACACCACTTCGCTGGCGAGGCACTTTCATGACGAATTACAGCTGATCCCGGTCGAGGTCCTGCGACGATTTCGCGGTATCAACGGCGCTGTCGAGCCCTTTCGGAATGAAAGCAGGGTCTGGGAGAACAAGCGGTAAAAGGTGAGGAGAGAGTGACGGGCAAACAAGAGTCGAAGAGCACGAGAACTATTGCCGTCGATCTAGTCGCGCGCGTGGAAGGCGAAGGCGCCCTTCGCGTCACTGTGAAAGATGGAACGGTCCAGGATGTGGAGCTCAAGATCTTTGAGCCACCGAGGTTTTTTGAGGCATTCTTGCAAGGGCGGCATTACAGCGAAGTGCCGGATATCGTCGCGCGGATCTGCGGCATTTGCCCCGTGGCGTATCAGATGAGCGCGGTCCATGCGCTCGAACAGATTTTTGGCCTGCAAGTCGACGGTGCACTGCGGGACCTGCGGAGGCTTATCTACTGCGGCGAATGGATCGAGAGCCATGCCCTGCATGTGTACCTGCTCCAGGCGCCTGATTTTCTCGGGTATGACAGCGGCATTGCGATGGCAAAGGATCATCCGGCTGTGGTGACCCGAGGCTTGCGGCTCAAGAAGGCCGGCAATGCGATCATGACATTGTTGGGTGGCCGTTCCGTGCATCCGGTCTCCGTGAAGGTGGGTGGTTTCTCTCGGGTGCCGCTGAAGCGTGAGTTGGAAGCGTTGAAGGCTGACCTGTTATGGGCTCGCGATGCGGCGATCGAGACGGTACGCTGGGTCGCGGATTTCGACTATCCCGATTTTATGCCTGACTACACATATGTCGCGCTTCGTCGCCCTGATGAGTATCCTTTCAATGAAGGTCAGGTTGCTGTATCCAGTGGGCTGCAGATTTCGGCAAACGAGTTCGAACAACATTTCACCGAACATCAAGTAGCCTACTCCAACGCGCTCCACTGCACGTTACACGGCTCCTCCTATTTGGTCGGTCCGCTGGCCAGGCTGAACTTGAATTACGAGCATCTCACGCCATTGGCTAAACAAGTGCTGGCCGACAGGAGACTCTCACTGCCGCTTCGCAATCCGTTTCACGGGATCATTGCACGCTCGGTCGAAATCCTCTACGCACTGGAAGAATCCTTACGGCTCATCGAACGATATGAGCCGCCACCCGTATCGGCGCTGCCTGTCGTTGTTCGACCAGGCATCGGTATGGCCTGCACGGAAGCGCCCCGGGGGATTCTGTACCATCTGTACCGGATTGATGGCGACGGTGTGATTCGTGAAGCTAAGATTGTCCCTCCCACCTCGCAGAACCAATCTCGGATCGAGCAAGATTTGCGCCTGTTCATGCCACGCCTATTGCATCTTCCCGATCAGGAGGTGGCGTTGGCCTGTGAGCGGGTCATCCGTTGTTACGATCCCTGTATTTCCTGCGCGACGCATTTTCTGAATCTGGATATCACACGGGAAGGGGCAGCGTGAAGAAAGACAGTCCTCATTCATCCGCTATTCGGATCATCGGTCTTGGTAATGATATGCGAGGCGACGACGCGGTCGGACTCGTGGCGGCTCGCCGAATTCGTCAAGCAATCGGCAACCATGCTCAGGTCATCGAAGCGGAGATGGCAGGAGTTGACCTCATTGAGTTGATGAAGGGGGCGCATAGCGTGATGCTCATCGATGCCGCGCGCAGCGGACAAGCCCCTGGCACGATCCATCGGCTCGATGCTTCAGCCAGCCCGATCGGTGCCCAGATCTTTCCTCGATCGAGCCATGCATTTGGCACCATAGATGCGCTGGAGCTGGCTCGCGCGATGGGAGTGCTACCCGCTACCGTGATTGTGTATGGAGTTGAAGTAGACAACACGGACGCAGGCCAACCGCTCTCGCCTTTGGTGGCCACAGCATTGGACGAAGTCGTGGCGCGGATTGTCCAAGACTGTGAAGCGCACCATGCATGAACTCCACCTCATGAGGCAAGTCGTGAAGACTGTGGAGGCGGAGTTAGATCGAACGAAAAGGGCAAAGCTTTCAGTCGTGCGACTGAAAGTCAGCGCGTTCTCGCATCTGCTCTCTCACGATCACGCCACACTCCAGACGACATTTGGGTTGGCCGCTCGCGGTACGAAAGCTGAAGGCGCGGAGCTGGAGGTTATTCCTGCTCCAAGTTATGTCTGGTGTCCTGCATGCAAGAGGGGCACGGTCGTTACGGAGTTGGATGACACCTGTTCGGCTTGCGGAGGACTGGTGATCGCGGATCCATCCATGCCAGAAGTCGTGCTCCACGAACTGGTGGTTCAGGAATGAGAAAGGTCCTGGCTCAGCGCGTGCAGGTCAATGTGGAAGGAACGGTGCAGGGTGTGGGGTTCCGCCCGTTTGTCTATAGACTCGCGCAAGAGCTTGAGCTGACTGGATGGGTGCAGAACACGAGGAGCGGTGTGCTGATCGAAGTGGAAGGAGACTCGTTGGCTGTAGAAACATTTCTCCAACGGCTTCGGGCCGACGTCCCGACCACAGCTTCTGTGGATGCGATGAGCACAACTCTCGTTCCGGCGCTCGACGAGACGGGATTTTCCATTGTCCCCTGTGCTGAATCGGGTCAGCGCACGCTTGTCATTCCCCCGGACTTAGCCACCTGCGAAGACTGCCGGCGCGAACTCATGGATCGTCGTGATCGTCGGTTTCAGTATCCATTTCTCACCTGCACGCAGTGCGGCCCACGCTATAGCTTGCTCACGGCGATCCCATATGAGCGATCCAACACGACCATGGCAGGCTTCGATCTCTGTCTGGCCTGCCGTATTGAATATTCCACAGAATCAGATCGGCGATTTCATGCGGAACCGATCGCCTGTCCCACTTGTGGTCCACACCTGAGTTTGTGGGATGAGGAAGGGCATGAAATTTCGGGCCCTGAGGATGCCTTGCAGAAGGCTCACGTCATGCTCGATCAAGGACTTATTGTTGCAGTGAAAGGATTGGGCGGTTTCCAACTTTGGGTCGATGCCAGATCAGAGGAGGCTGTCCGACGTTTACGTGATCGGAAACGCAGGCTGGAGAAACCCTTCGGGGTGTTGTTCTCTTCGATTGATGCGATCAGAGCCTATTGTCTGTTGTCGTCAGACGAGGAAGCGCTCCTCTGCTCGCCGCAAGCACCGATCGTCTTGGCCCGCAAGCGGCGAGATGCAGTCCTTGCCGATGCCGTGGCGCCGAGCAATCCTTATCTGGGTGTGATGTTGCCGGCAACGCCGCTGCACCATCTCTTGATGGCGTCGCTCCAGCGGCCCATGGTGGCCACGAGCGGCAATCGATCCGAAGAACCGATTGTGACCGATGAGCGAGAAGCCTTGGTTCGACTGAAAGGGATCGCCGATGCACTGCTTGTGCATGATCGGTCGATCGCGAGGCCGGTGGATGATTCGGTGGTGCTGGTGGTTCCCGGAAAAGTTCAGTCGGTGGATGGGGAACAAAAGGAAAAACCAAGAGCCGATGTAATGATCATCCGGCGGGCGCGAGGCTATGCACCTCAGGCCATTCGATGGACTGATGGCCTAGCAAATGAGGCGCAAGGTCCGATCCTCGCTGTGGGCGGACATCTCAAGAACACTGTCGCTCTGCTGACGGGCAATCGTGTTCTGCTCAGCCAACATCTCGGTGATCTTTCTACCCTGGAAGCGGACAGAGCCTTCCGACAGGCTGTCGAGGATCTCCAACAGTTGCTTCATGTCACACCGCAGGCCATCGCCTGTGATCTCCACCCTGATTATCGTTCGACGAGCTTTGCGCGAGAACTGGCTGCGACCCTCTCCGTACCGTTAATTCCCGTACAGCACCACCATGCCCATGTGGCCTCTTGCATGGCCGAACACCAACTTGACGGCGAGGTTCTTGGTGTCGCCTGGGATGGAGCTGGCTATGGAGGAGACGGCCAGGTGTGGGGTGGAGAATTCTTGATCGCAAGTTACCGGCAGTTCACTCGGTTTGCCTCCCTCAAACCTTTTCGGTTGTTGGGCGGAGAAGCGGCCATGAAGGAGCCGGGCCGATCCGCCGCTGCTGTCCTGTGGGAACTCATGGGAGAAGAGATGCTGACGCTTTCTCTTTCTTCTTGGAAAGTGACAGACAATCAGCGCGCGCAGTTGGTGAGCGTACTCAGATCTGGCGTCGCGTCACCTTGGACCACAAGCATGGGGCGGCTGTTCGATGCCGTGGCATCGCTCACGGGCCTCTGTCACCAGGCATCCTTTGAAGGGCAGGCGGCCATGGGCGTTCAGTTTGCTGCGGAGCAAGAAGTGGAGGCTGGTGGAGTCACGGTCGAAGGATATCCAATGGATCTGGTGCCCAGTGATAGTCCAGACACCAAGTGGACGGTCGATTGGCGTCCCATGGTGAGCGCCATGCTGGACGAGCTTCGCCGAGGCTGTCGTCTTGAGCGCATTGCCGCGCGCTTTCATGTCGGTCTTGCCGCGGTGACTGTGCGTGTTGCCCAGGCGGCTGGTCTCCCCCGCGTCGCCTTGACCGGCGGCTGTTTTCAAAATCGGCTGCTCCTGTCGCTGGTCAGGCGACAATTAGAGGGGGCGGGGTTCAGGGCCTATAGCCATGCGCTGGTACCACCCAATGACGGCGGACTGTCTCTTGGGCAGGCAGTGGTTGCTGCGCACCGCCTCAATGATGTTCAGCAAGAAAGGTAGAGCACACGATGTGTCTCGCAGTCCCAGGACAAGTCCTGACTATTGAGGATGACACGCTTCGCACGGCGACGGTGTCATTCGGCGGCGTTACCAAATCCGTTTCATTGGCTCTGGTCCCGGAAGCGGGAATCGGTGACTACGTGATCGTCCATGTCGGCTTTGCCATCAGCAGACTGGACGAGGAAGCCGCGCGACGAACATTGGAAACCTACGCCGACCTGGTGGCCTTAGAATTGCCAGAGGGGACCGAGCATTGAGCAACGGCCACGACGTGTTATGCCGGTCCGACTATGAATCGATCTTAACTGGTTCCCAGCCGCATCTCATTGGAACGCCACAGTCATCGCGTTATGCTCGGACCATCCGATGGCGTGTGATGAGGATGAAACGAGGCAGGTTCGGCTCCATATGGAGGTCGGCCTAAACATTGGTGAGCTGCCATACTCCACATTTCCCCGGGACCGAAATGTCGAAATCCACCACCACCTACTGGAACCCGTTGGCTCCCGACCAACGAACCCGCTGGACTCCCATCAAAGGTCTGGAGGGGATGGCCGAGGAGATCACGCTGAGTATTGATCCGGTAACAGGCGAATACACCAGACTGACCCGCTTCCTGCCGGGTGCTGATACGTCGGCGTTCGGAGGAAAGACCCATGCCTACCCGGAGGAAGTCTTCATTGTCAGCGGGCGGCTGTACGACCACGCCTTCGATCGCTGGCTTGAAGCGGGAGAGTACGCAAGCCGCCCTCCCGGAGAACGTCATGGTCCATTTAAGACCGATGTCGGGTGTGTGGTGCTCGAAGTGTCATTCCCCAACAGGGTAGCGGGCCGAAAGAGCTGTTAGTAGTGAGGAACGCTGGGGCATCCGAAACGGGCTGATCGCCATTCTGAAGTTGCACGCTGACCTTAATTGGCAATTCTGAGGATGACACACTTCACCCCTCGACCCTGTCATTCGGTGGAGTGACCAAAACCGTCTCATTTGGCGTTGGTGCTTGAACCGGGTGTCGGCGACTATCTCATTGTCCATGTCGGCTTTGCCTCAGCAACCTGGATGAGGAAGCAGCACGCCGAACATTGGCGACCTACGCCAACCTGGCAGCGTCAGAGCTGACTGAGGACTGAATGCTGTTGGCTGAACATGTGTACATTGCGGAGAAATTGATAAAACCATGCGACTTGCTTGGTCTTCATCCGAAAACACCTGTGCAATTATGCTGCACGAAGCGAGGGTGTGGGTTTTATGCAGACCATGATAGGCTAGAGGTAGGCTGCATGACTCGATAGTAAGACACCGTGGTTCAAAGGAGCCATAATGAAACTTGGATTTGAATGGGATGATGAGAAAGCCAAAGCGAATTTCAAGAAACACAGAGTCGGTTTTGATGAAGCCACCACCGTTTTCACCGATCCCTTTTCAGTCACCATTCCTGACCCCAAGCACTCAGCAGATGAACAACGGTACGTTGACATTGGAAATTCCGACAAGGGGCGTGCGTTGGTAGTGGTCTATGCTGAACGTGGCTCGAATATACGCATTATCAGTTGTCGAAAGGCAACTCCATCGGAGCGGATGCTTTATGAAGAAGGCAATGAGTAAAATGGCACAGACGGAGGACGCCGATATGCGTAGTGAATACGATTTTAGAGGTGGGGTGCGTGGCAAGCACTACAAATCCATGCGAGCTGGGTATACCATCACGATCCATAATGCGGACGGTACACGTACTGTTAAGGAGGTCCTGCCGAAAGAAGGTACCGTTGTGCTTGAGCCGGATATTCGGCCGTATTTTCCAGACTCGGATTCTGTGAATAGGACGTTACGGTGTCTTATTCCACTACTGCCCCCAAAGCGCAGAGCAAAAGTGAAAGCCTGACAAGCGGGTAGGGGCCACCACGAGAATTACAGGACTCCAGGCACAACCAAACTACGTACTCTCCATTGTGGCGGATGATGGCCGGGTTGGCCGGTTTGATGTCAGCCCTTATCTACAGTACGAGGCGTTCGAGGCGCTTCGAGACGAGACCGAATTTAAGAAGGTTGTCAATGGCGGGTATTTTGTCGAATGGAATTGTGGGGCCGACTTGTCAGCGGACACGATCGAGGCGCGGTGGCAGGTGGTTGAAAAAGTAGCCCGGCAAACAACCGCCTAACAAATCGCTCCAGCGTATTCTGATCTTATTTCTCCAGACCGAGGGTTTCAACCATGAAGCTCAACTATCCTCCGAACACCGATTCGCTATTGATCGATCTTTCTGAACGACCGGGCGTGGAAATCCGTGAAGTGTCAGAAGGCGTCGTGCTCGATTACGATTCGAGTGAACGGCTGGTGGGTATTGATATCGACGATGCTACCAACAAGGTCGAACTACAAAAAATGATCCTCAGCAAGCTTCCCGGCAAGATCAAAACCGAGGCTGCTTGAAAAGCCGCTTTGACGACTACCGTACCGATGATAGTAGAAAGGCATAGAAGAGATCAGAGGTCTTCAAAACTTGCAATAGCACCAGGCCTGGGTAATACTAAAAAGCCTTTAACCTGATCAGCTACTGACAATCATGTGGCTGAGTTTCGCGCAGATATAGAATCTTAAGTCCGGAGTGATCAGCAAGCGTGGAACCTCTCGCCACACTGATTTCCAAACGTGGCGTTTCAGTACGGCTCACGCATGAACGGTGGAGTCACATTGTCGAGTCGCATGATTATCTGGCAGGACACCTCGATCTTGTCGTGGAAACGGTTGGTGATCCGGATCGTATCGTGACCGGCATCAAAGACGAACTATTGGCGGTCAAGCGTTATGACCAAACCGCGATCGGCGCGAAGCATGTCGTGGTCGCCTACAAGGAACAGGGGCAGGATGGGTTCGTGATCACAGCGTTCATGACCTCGAAGATCGATAAGCTGCTCAAAAGAGGCATCCAATGGCAGAAGTCATAGACATCCTCAGCCTGGTCCCGCACTCATTGAACCTGCGCTCTAACCACCTGTGGCTCGATTACGACGATGAAGCGGATGTGTTGTATATCAGCCTGAGAAAACCACAGCGGGCGACCGACAGCGAAATGGACGGGCGCTTCGTCTATCATTACGACGGAAACGAACTGGTCGGTGTCACTGTCCTGCATGCTAAATCCAGCGCGGGGGCAGACGCCGCCTAGGCTCTCGCCTGGTGAGAGCCTATAGGGTCTCACCAGGCATTCTCTTCGCCGCCGGTTCTCCTCCTTCTTCCTCCTTTCGATATCATCATTGTGGGTTCGCGGTTGCCTCTTATTGAAACGCCAAGGATTATGGCGTTATGCTCGCAATATTCGACGGCGTGTTATGCGGACAACAATCGGCAGATCCGGCTCTTACGCGGATCGGTGTAAGCAGGATGGGGCTTCTTAGACCTCAGAGGCAACGCACATGC
The DNA here is from genome assembly GCA_005116965.1 of Nitrospira sp. Lineage (GTDB taxonomy): Bacteria > Nitrospirota > Nitrospiria > Nitrospirales > Nitrospiraceae > Nitrospira_D. Next base: position 109,360 of record SWDG01000006.1, read on the forward strand.
CACTCATACATATAGGCAAAGTCCTATCCTTTGCGCCAAACGTAGGCGTTCTCGTGCACGAGGAGGCTCTGGATGTCTCGGCGGAAGAACTTTTCCAGGCCATCCATACTGCATATTCCCACATGAACAATCAGCACCTCTTTGAGGCCTGTCATGGTGGAATGGGACCACTAGCGAAGTATCGAGATCTCCAGTATGAGGACTATCTGCGCTTACTAGAGGAGATCAAAGCTGCAGAAGCGGGTGCTAAGGCGAAGAAGAGTCATACGAGGATACGCCGAGCCGAATTCAACTCCAAACGTTCGCATCTGGTACTTGCCATGCTCGACGCAGGCATACCGTACGTTTGCACTGCCCCCGGGTGTGAAGTCCTCGATCACTTGACTGTTGATCACATAAAGCCACTTTCTCGGGGTGGCACAGATGAGCTATCGAACCTTCGATTCTTGTGCCGGCAACATAACGGCCTCAAGCGTGACCTCCCTGAGCCCTAACGGCGTGTTGTTGCCGAATGTCTCCAGTCTATCAGCAGCCGAATGGACCTTCAGTTGATAAGGGGAAACGCGCGGGCGTCCGAAGCGGGTAGATCGCCGAACTGGAATAGTACTTTAATCCCTAGCTACACTACTTGCTGGAGCCAGGAACGGATGAAGTTCCACGAAAAATTCATCGCCTTCCTTGATGTGCTCGGCTTTAAGGCCTATGTGAGGTCGGCGGAGGTTAGCGCCGGCAATTCGCTACCTGGGATTCTGGAAATACTGAAGAAGCTCGGTTCGGCGGACGAGCGCGATCACTTCGGCCAATACGGACCAACCATCTGCCCGGATGCACCCTATTTGCAGAAGGATCTAGACTTCCGGTTCACCCAAGTTTCGGACTGCGCTGTACTATCAATTGAAGTCTCTCCTGCGGGAGTGATCAACCTAATCGACCAGTGCCGCAGGGCTGTCTTTAGACTGCTGCAATCTGGCGCGATGTGCCGCGGATATATCACTAGAGGGAGGATCTTTCACACCGAGAATCAGTTTATTGGGAGCGGCTACGAGGAAGCGTATGAAAAGGAGGCTCAAGTCGCTGTCTTTAAACGAGAGGCGGATGAACGCGGGACGCCGTTCGTTGAGGTGGCGGGAAGCGTGCTCGAGTACGTCACTAACTGCGAAGATGCCTGTGTTAAAACGATGTTCAAACGAATGGTTCGCTGGGACGGAGACGCCGCGGCTGTCTTCCCTTTCAAGATGTTGTCCCATTCGTTCATTCTCGGCGACTTTCTAGGACATGAGTTTAATGCGAAGCGCGAACGGGAGTCGAATCGCAACATGCGCTTGATGATTGAGAAGCTCATCGCGGGGGTACGTGCATCCGCAGACCCGGCCAACCCCGGTGCGATGCGAAAGACAGAGCACTACATCAAAGCTCTTGAGGCGCAGATCGAGATCTGTGATGGCACTGACCGAGTGCTCGATGAGTTGGAGATCCCATGGCCCTGACGTCGGATATGCGAATGGAGCGCGACTGGCTAACAAGGGCCTGCAGATGACGCACCCCAATGTCGCTCTGTTTGTGGCAGAGAGCTGTCTGACAGCATAGCGCGGTGGAGGCTTGGGCGGGTGGCAGCGCTGGACCACAAGGCTGTTGCGTGGGTCGGTGAACAACCCCGGATAACAAGGTAGAGTACCGATTCGCACAAAAACCGTGATAAAACTCCCAACAGTTGATCGTAAACGCCGGCAATTATGGCGCTGTGCTCGGACAATTCGATGTTACGTTAGGTGTCATGCATGGATATCGTGTACCTGGATCAGAACAAGTGGATTGAGCTTGCCCGAGTGCAAGCCGGCAAGGTGACCTCGGGGCCTATCGCCGACCTATACACGCAACTCCATGTTGCGGTTGAGTCCGGGCAGGTGCTGTTTCCCTTATCCGCCTCTCATATCCTCGAAACCTCTAAGCGGCACGATCCTACAAGCCGCAGCCACTTGGCGGACACACAGGCCAAGTTGAGTCGCGGATATGTCTATCGCAGTCGGACGGGTCGGCTAGAGATTGAAGTGCGCACTACTCTGCACCGTCTTTTCGGTACCGATCCTCCCAAACTATCCCAACACTGGGCAATCGCTCATGGTTTTTGGCAGGCCTTTGAGCCGATGGACGAACTGATAGCGTCGTCCGCAGAGGTGCAGAGAATAATGCGAACAAATGCTTTCATCGATCCGGCTGATCTGTACGTTGACTACATGAAGAATCAAGACGACGTACGCCGCCGAGCCGCCCACTCCAAGCTGGTTGCAGGTACTGTTGACCTTGTTGGGAGAATCGAAGCACGGCGCGCGCGACTAACAGGAGAGTCCGTTAATCTGCGTCGCCGCGCTTATGCGGTTCAGCTCTTCATGGATCACCAGGACACCTTCATCCGAATACTCAATAGTCTTGGCCATTCACTAGAACAGCTCAAGGCGCTTGGGGAGCGTGCAGTCCGCGCACTTGTCGAAGATGTGCCGACGCTCAATGTTGAAGCTGAGATGGCGGCGCGGCTTGAGTCGAAGACGGGCAGCATAGAGACTAACGACGTGTTCGATATGCAATCCTTCTACACAGCGATTCCATACTCTTCTCGGGTGGTAGCTGAAAAAGCGTCAATATCTCGCGCACTGCAGGCAAAGCTTGATGCGAGGTATCAAGTCGCATTATCACGGTCTCTGGATGACCTCTTAGGCGCATATTCGTGCTGATACTACGCATTGAGACCGCGCCCGGCTCACAAGGAGGAGCGCCGACGTTTCGCCACTTCAACAGAGTTGTCTGTGTTCACGAGTCTCGGGTCTGATGTAGAGAAAAGGGGTTTTCAGGGACCACCGTCATGAAATACGTGGATGAGTTTCGGGATCGCGGCCATGCCGAGACCTTGGCCGGTGCCATCAAGCGCACCGTCACCAGGCCTTGGACGATTATGGAGGTCTGTGGCGGGTAGACCCATTCGATCGTGACGTTTGGGCTTGATAGTCTGTTGCCGCAAGGTCTCACGCTCGTTCAGGGGCGAGCGCGGACTTGATTGGTAGTTACCAAAGTGTACGCACGTGCTTGTATTGCCGGATGAGGCTGTCCTTGGTCAGCACGGTCGCATTCTCTTCTCTCGCGGTCGCGACAATGATTTGATCAGCCGGATCTCCGTGAAACGGCTTTGGCAGCGTCGTCGAGCGGTAGCTGAGTGTGGGGGTGAGGGGCACGAGGCGGAGCCTGGGCATCTCGAGTGCGACACGGAACCATTCTTCAGGATCGCAAGAAATCCCTATCCGTTTTTTCTCCAACAATTTACTGAACTCCCACGCCGATATCACCGAGAGGAGCAGCTCTGTATACTGGTCCGGGTTGTTGAGAATGGTGCGGACGCGGGGAGACAGTTTCTTTGGGTTCATCTGCCACCAGACCCAGACATGCGTATCCAGGACGTACTTCACCGGCAGACGTTCCACTCGGCTTCACCGAGAGGCGACACAATATCATCTTCAAAAACAAGAGCTTCCGCCAATCTGCCCGGTGCCGTGCGTTTTCCGGAGAAAGGAACAATTTCGGCGAGCGGCTTTCCTCGTTTTGTGACCACGACCGGCTCTCGTGTTTCTGCGACTTCTCCCAGTACTTTCAATGCGTGCGCCTTAAAGTCCGTCACGGGCATGGTTTTCACGTGGCTGTACCCTCCCCCCTTGGCTCGATTCTGCTGGTAATCTTATATAGTCATTTGTAATGGTCATGTCAAGCAATCGGCGTGAACGGTCGATGTGGCAACCTGTTCCTATTAGCCTGCTAGAGGTTTATAAGACTGTAGGCAGAGCAAGTTCTCTACTCATCGTGGGACTGTTGTGGATCAACGGGGATCACGGTCATGAAGTATGTGGATGAATTTCGCGATCGTGCGGTGGCGGCGGCGCTCGCGGAGCGGATTAAGAAGACAGTGCGGCGGCCTTGGACGATCATGGAGGTCTGCGGCGGGCAGACTCACGCAATTGTCAGGTTCGGCCTCGATAGCCTGTTGCCGCAGAATCTCACGCTCGTTCATGGACCGGGCTGTCCGGTCTGTGTGACCTCGGTGTCGTTGATCGACCAGGCTGTCTGTCTCGCATCCGTGCCTCGGGTGATTTTCTGCTCGTTCGGCGACATGTTACGCGTGCCTGGTTCCCATGGTGATCTCTTCGGGGTGAAGGCTGCGGGCGGAGATGTGCGGATCATCTATTCTCCATTGGATGCGCTCGAACTGGCACGCAAGAATCCTGATCATGAGATCGCCTGTTTTGCTGTGGGATTCGAAACGACTGCACCTGCCTGGGCCATGGCGGTCACGCAGGCGAAACAGTCGGGTCTCACGAACTTCAGTCTGCTGATTGCCCATGTGCTGGTACCTCCGGCAATGGGGACCATCCTGTCGTCACCCCAGAATCGAATTCAGGGGTTTCTCGCCGCCGGCCATGTCTGTACCGTGATGGGCTATGAGGAGTACGAGGCCATTGCCAAGCGGTATCGCGTGCCGATCGTCGTGACTGGGTTTGAGCCGCTTGATGTGCTCGAAGGTGTGGCGATGTTGGTCAGTCAGTTGGAAGAGGGACGAGTTGAGGTCGAGAATCAATATGTACGATCCGTGAGCCGGGAAGGGAACCGAGAGGCGAGGACTATCGTTGAGGAAGTTTTTGAGCCAGTGTCACGGGCATGGCGCGGCATTGGCGAAATTCAAGCAAGCGGTCTGCGCCTCAAATCGGTCTACAGCGCCTATGACGCCGAAGTGAAGTTTCAACGAGACCTTTCGCAGCTCTCAGTAGGTATCGAAGATCCGGAATGCCAGAGCGGGTTGGTTCTCCAGGGATTGCTCAAGCCAATGGACTGTCCAGCCTTCGGGACCCGTTGCACACCAGATCAACCGTTGGGCGCGCCGATGGTGTCGAGTGAAGGGGCTTGCGCCGCCTATTATCGGTATCGAAGCCACGTGAAGTGTGAAACGTGAAGCGTATCGGCCCACAGCTTCAAGTTTTATGTTTCATGTTTGAGGTTCTTGGCTTCTGCACAACTTGAAACGTGAAACTCGAAACTAGAATCTCAGGATCGAGACACGAGATACGACCATGAACAACAAACCCTTTGAGCCAACTTGCCCCTTACCGATCTCGGCGAAGAACATCGTGCAGCTTGCGCATGGCGGGGGCGGGCGGCTCATGCAGGAATTAGTTCAAAACGTATTCGTGCGAGCTTTTCACAATCCCATGCTGGCGCCACTCCACGACGGCGCCACCTGGCCAGTGGAGAAAGGCACGCTCGCGTTCACCACTGATTCGTATGTGGTGCGTCCGCTGTTTTTCCCGGGTGGTGATATCGGGAGTTTGGCGGTGAACGGGACGATCAACGATCTGGCCATGTGCGGTGCCAAGCCTCTGTATCTGAGTGCGGGATTCATCCTTGAAGAGGGCCTCAGTATGGACGTGCTCCAGCGAGTCGTGAACTCCATGGCCGAGGCGGCGCGAGCGGCAGGTGTGCCGATTGTGACCGGTGATACAAAAGTGGTGGATCGTGGCAAAGGGGATGGGATTTTCATCAACACGGCCGGTGTTGGTCTGGTACCGGAGGGCGTCCGCGTGTTGCCGACGTTGATCCAACCGGGCGATGCCATTCTCGTGAGCGGCGATCTTGGGTCCCACGGTGTAGCCGTGCTCAGTGTGCGGGAAGGACTGACGTTTGATGGCCACGTCGAAAGCGATACGGCACCGTTGCATCGCATCGTCGCTGACTTGATCGAGAGCGGCATCGAGATCCATTGCCTGCGCGATTTGACTCGTGGTGGACTGGCTAGCGTGCTGAACGAACTGGCCGTTGCAGCAAAGGTCGGGATGACGGTGGATGAACCTGTCATTCCGGTGAGCGAACCGGTGCGTGGAGCCTGCGAGCTGTTGGGACTCGATCCACTCTATGTCGCGAATGAGGGGCGCTTTGTTGCGATGGTCCCAGCGCCACAAGCCGAAGCCGCGCTCGCTGTGATGCGCCGGCACAAGGACGCTAGTCTGGCAACTCATATCGGCTCGGTAACGGATCGTGATCCCGCGATGGTCGTCCTGCGGACTGTTGTCGGCACGCATCGTGTCCTTGATCTGCTCTCAGGCGAGCAACTTCCGAGAATTTGTTAGCATCGTCTGAAATCTCCCGCCTTCGTTGGATTGTTCTGAGTGAACTGTCGCATTCTGCGACAGTGATTCGTGAGCCTTCCGCGGAGTTTTTCCCGGCGCTAGGGATGGGCCGCACTGGAGACGGTGCGAAGTCCTGTCCTTTCAACGGCTTCAGCTTTGGCAGGGAGGGCTGTACGGTTAGCTCTAATGGCACAATGATTGCGCAGGATATTTTCAACGGTAGTCCTATTGAAGGAGGGGCCTGTGACTTCACGATTCATCGTCTTAGGGGCATTGTTCGTTCTGTCATGCCAGCCGGTTGCCCATGCTGCTTCGGAGCAGATGAAAGGGAGTCCGCAGACGCTGCGAGAACACTACGATCTTCAGGAAGGCAAACGCCTCTACGAGCAATATTGCCGGTTCTGCCATGGTGAACAGGGGAAAGGGAAAGCCTTTGATGTGACTCCGCCACCGGCCGATCTCACCAGTCCCGCCGTTCAGCAGAAGTCAGATTACGAGCTCACACAGATTATTCACGGGGGTGAGCAGGGCACCGCGATGGGGGCCTGGAAATGGGCGTTGTCTGACAAAGACAAGCAGAATGTCCTGCAGTACATCCGATCGTTGGCTCGCTGATGACCAGCTGAGATGTGATTGCCATTACAACGTGAATGTCGTAGCGCACGGGATGGAGAAGCGGCGCTGACAAGTTTCGTGTTGCTAATAGTAGCCTCGCACGCCCAGTTGTCGGGAGTATTCCGTGTAGTACAATCATCGCAGGTCTTCAGCTCACGGTTTCGGTATAGAAACGTCTGACACTGATGATCGACACGTCCAGCCGTAGATATGAAGAGAAAATGAGTCATGGCGATCAGGCGATTGTCTTGAGCCGCAGAGGTCTGCTGCTGTGCTGCATCGTCGTATTGGCATGCTCCGGCTGCGCCTCACCTACATCGGTCGAGATGGATTCCTATGATCCGTCACACAATCAGGCGGAAATCGCCAGCTACTATCGCAATCAAGCCGTTGCGATGCGCGAGAAGGCCGACGCGCAAGCGACGGCTGCTGTACGGTATGAAGCCCTCTTTGGACCAGAGGCCGACTTAGTCTCCGGTGCCAAGTCATTGGCGCACTATTATGAGCAGACGGCACAGGAATTAGAACGAGTGGCTCAAGCCCATGAGGCTGTTGCTCGGAACACGCGAACGCCTGCGGCTGTTCGGTAAGTGATGAGATTGGCTGAAACGCACACGATAAGAAAGAGGAGGGGGCTATGAAACAGTCTTCGATCATTCGTCTACTTCTTGTGCTGATCCCGCTACTGATGACCCTTCAGAGTTGCAGTAGTACGGTGTATCCAGGAAGTCGCGGGCTACGGTGGTCTCCCCTTAGCAGTGGATTAGCGAAAGAACCGCTCAAGGAAGGAACCTACTGGCGGGCACCGTGGAATGACGTTTTGGTCTACGACACGCGATGGAAAAGCTTCCGGGAAAAAGTCGATGCCTTGACCGCAGATGATCTGCCGGTCACGGTCTACGCGACCATCACGATGCGCCCGATGCCCGATGAAATCTACTTTCTGGCCCAGGAAGTCGGGCCTGAGTGGTACAAGCAACTCGTGCACCCTCAACTCTTGTCGGCTGTTCGCGGGGTTGTCGCCAACTACTCGATGGTGACGCTTCCGGAGCGCAGCAGCGAGATCGGCAATAAGATCGAAGCCGTCGTCGTCGAAACACTGAAAGGTCGCCATTTGGATGTCTACAACGTGGCGCTTTCCGAAATGGAATTCTCCCAGATGGTTTTGAGGGCCATCGAACAGAAGCAGGCGAAGGAGCAAGAGAAAGAACAGAAGAACTTCGAGGTGGTCATTGCGGAGCGCAACGCCGAGATTGCCAGGATTCAGGCCAAGGGCGAGGGTGATTCGTTGAAGATTCGGGCGGAAGGCGAATCCGACAGCATGAAGATCCGCGCCGTGGGGCAGGCGCAGGCACAGGAAGTCATCACCAAAACGCTGACGCCGGATTATTTGAAGTTCAAGCTCTATGAAAACCCTAATTCCAAGACCATCATCGTACCCGAAAAGCTCAATGTTCCACTGATTCTGAGTCCTGGCGCCGATCACCCGCGATAGGAGTCGTCATGAGACTGGCGCAGTATTTCGAGCATGCCTATGACCCGAAAACGCTCACGGTGCGACACATCATGGAGGGGGCGGTCTGTACGGTGAGTCCTGAAACCAGGGGGATCGCGATTGCAGAGATCATGGCCGAGCGGAATTTTGGGGCGGTGCCCGTCGTGGAACGCGATTCAACGCTCGTCGGTCTGGTGTCTGAATTCGACCTGCTACGGGCTATTGATGAGGGAAAAGATCTTCGCCACATCATGGCCGAAGACATGATGACGAGACATGTGGTGACGGTGACCGAAGACATGCTGGTGCAGGATTTCATCAAGCTCCTTCAACAGCAACACCTTATCCGAACTCCGGTTGTGAAGGGGAACACGTTGGTCGGGATCGCCACGAGACGGGATGCGGTGTTCGCCTATGTGAAGGCGATGGCCCCATACTGGAGACCGAGGAAGGGCGGAGATAGATAACTCTGGAATGTGCCATACGTAAGCTGAGTTTTGGTTGGAATCTCGGAGCGTTGCGGTACCATCGCAAACCTAAGAGAGCCGACAAGACGACCTCGATAGCTTTGCAGAAGACCCCTTCCTCACCTCTGACAGCCAGAAACTCTCCTTACCCTCTTTGCCGCTCGAGCACAAAGGTCACATCCATACCTACGCGATACAAGGCGAGTGTGCTGGTTTCGACCAGGACCTATTGCTCCTTGACCCAAGCTGACTGGATGCCGTGGACCGTCTTGGATGCTGTGGCTCGTTCTTTCCTCCCTGGTTTTACCTGCCCGGTGTATACGTAAACTAGCTGTGTGTCGAATTTGGCCTTGCGAGGTCCCTGTAAGTGGACTAGAATCAACTTCTCTCGCCATGACACCCAAAGCCGCTAAAAAAGAGCGTTGGGTGAGGGCACGACCGCTTTTGCAGGCACCTCACGCCGAGGATCGGCAAGGGAAGGCGGTCGAATCGGCACAAGACAATTTCTTCGCCGAAGCCTTCCGCCTAAGCCCTCACCCGATCGGTATTACAGATCTCGAGACAGGGCTTTGTCTCGAGATCAATGACGCCTGCCTAGCCACATTCGGCTTTCGCCGGGATGAAGTTATCGGAAAGACGACGTTGATCTTGGGCATCTGGCCTGATCCTCATGATCGGGCCAGGCTCATCCATCGATTGAAATCTGAAGGGTCGGTCCGAAACCTTGAAGTGTCGACGCGGATGAAAGATGGGGAGCTGCGACAGTTTCTCATCTCGACAGACTTGATCACGCTCAGAGGGAAGCCTTGCCTTCTGACGATCGGCAATGACATTACCGATCGTAAGCGAGTTGAGGAGGTGCTGCGTCGGACCCATGAAGAGTTGGAACAACGCGTTCAGGAAAGAACGGTCGATCTCGAGCGAACCCATGCGGCGATGCGAGATAGTGAGGCGCGCTTCCGTTTGTTCATCGAACATGTGCCGGCTGCCATTGCGATGTTTGACCGCAACATGCGTTATTTGGTGGCTAGTCGCCGGTGGATGGAAGATTATCAGCTTGCAGGGGCGATCCTCGGCCGATCGCACTATGACGCGCTTCCAGAGATTTCATCACGATGGAAAGAGATTCATCGTCGTGGCCTGGCCGGAGAAATTCTGAGCGCAGATGAAGACCGGTTCGTTCGAGATGATGGCTCAACGCAGTGGATGACGTGGGATGTTCGCCCTTGGTATAGCGGCGATGAAGTAGGCGGAATTGTGATTGCCACGGAGGATGTGACGGCTCGTGTGGAGGCACAGAACGCCTTACATGAAAGGGAGGAACGGTCAGACCAGGTCATTCGGTTGGCCAACTTCGGGATTTTCGATCACGACCACCGCACCGGGAAAGCCTACTGGTCTCCCGCGATGAGAGAAATCTACGGAGTGAAACCCAATGATCCAGCGACTTTCGAGCGATATATCCAGCTACTTCATCCGGAAGACCGCGAAACCGTCGTCCTGGCTATCATGCAGGCTCAAGATCCTGCCGGTGACGATCTCTTCTCGGTAGAACACCGTGTGTTGCACCGCGATGGGAGTGTCAGGTGGGTGAGTTTTCGATCATGGACGTTATTCGACCATGAAGGCCAAGAGCGTCGCCCTACTCGAACCTTGGGGGCGATGATCGATATCACCAAACGCAAACAGGCCGAGGAAGCGCTGAAAATAAGCGAGCGCCGATTCGCATCCTTTATGGATAATTTGCACGGCTTTGCCTGGATCAAAGATGCTCAGGGACGGTATCTCTACGTCAATCGACTCTTTGAAGAATCCCTCCTCAAAAGATTAGACTGGAAAGAAAAGACTGCGCGTGAGTTGTGGTCTGAGGAGATCGCCGTACAGTATGAGTTGAACGATCGGAAGGTGCGGGAGACAAGGGTCCCTCTGCACACAGTCGAGCCGTTCGTTCAGGATGGGGAGTTCCGGCACGCGCTTGTGAGCAAGTTTCCCATCGTCGATCATAAAGGCGCGCCGGTGCTGTTGGGAGGTGTCGCCGTCGACATCACCGAACGCAAGCAGGCGGAAGAGGCGCTTCATCGCAACCAGCTGGAATTGCATCAGCAGCAAGTGCAATTGGAAGAACTGACGTCCAAGCTGCTGGCTGCGCAGGAGCATGAGCGGAAGCGAATTGCCCGTGATCTGCATGATGATGTGAGCCAGCGATTGGCCGCCTTGGTCTTGGAAGTCGCATCCTTGGAACACCACTCTTCTACGGTACCCGGTGAACTCACTCGAGCGCTGGCTCCACTTCGTGAACAGTTGGAGCAGCTTTCTGACGATGTGCATACACTCGCGTATCGGCTTCATCCCTCGCTGTTGGAGCATGCCGGATTGCGCCCGGCGGTCGAAGAGCATGTTCATCAGGTTTCTCGGCGCACGGGCTTGCCCATTCATCTGAAGATTCTTGATGTTCCGGATGCGGTGCCGCTTGATCGGGCGACCTGTCTTTTCCGCGTTATGCAGGAAAGCGTTCAAAATGTGGTGAAACATGCGCAGGCGACGACCGTGACGGTCCAGCTCCGAGGGTCATCACAGGGGGTCGGTCTGTCCGTCATTGATAATGGGAAAGGATTTGATTCACAGGATCTGCGTATTCATCAACAAGGGCTGGGATTGAGCAGTATGGAGGAACGGCTGCGACAACTGCACGGGTTCTTCCGAATCCAATCTCGCTCATCTCATGGCACAAAGGTCTGTGCGTGGGTGCCTTGCAAGATGGAGGTCTCATGAATCGACCCCGCATTCTGATGGCTGATGATCACGCCATTGTCCTGGCTGGACTTCGAAAGCTGGTGGAAGCCGAGGGAGAAGTGGTCGGTATGGTGGAGGACGGGCGAGCATTAGTGGAAGCGGCGCAGCAGCTTCGTCCCGACATCGTGTTGCTTGATATCTCGATGCCGTTGCTCAACGGACTCGATGCAGCGCGCCAAATAAGTAAGCTCGTGCCGGAGAGCAAGCTAATCTTCCTGACTATGCACGCCACCCCCACCTATGCGACCGAAGCCTTTAAGGCTGGAGCCTCCGGCTATCTGATAAAGCGGTCCGCCGCCGTGGAACTCAAGCAAGCTATCCAGGCGGTGATGCGAGGACAACACTACATGACTCCGCTTATCACGAAAGATGTCTTGGCAGCGACACTCCAATCTCCGGATGGTCAGTTTAATAAGCCGTTGGTGACCTCCCTTACACAACGGCAACGGGAGGTGTTACAGCTTGTTGCCGAGGGAAAAGGTACCAAGGCCATCGCCTCGATTCTGAACATTTCCGTAAAAACCGTGGAGTTTCACAAGTTCCGCATTATGGGTGAACTCGATCTGCACTCGACGGCCGAGCTCGTCAAATACGCGATTGCCGAAGGCCTTGTGAGTGTGTCGTCGTAGTCGCATCCGCTGGGCACGCCTACTACCCGAGGTATCATCGTGTGCTACTGCTACAACATCATGAATTCATATACTGATGTTACCATTCAGTACTAGTAATCTCCCTGCATCTTTCTAGTGGGCTTCCTAGTTCACAAAGTCCGTCATACATCCTTACTATTAGTTAACGAAATAATTTGTCAGTTTTTGTACGTTGGTGCATGCAATACCGAATCATTTGAGTCTGTAGGATTCTTCGCTAACAGTTAAGAAGTCGTTGTAAGTTTTGATTTTTGTGTAGGAAGGTGTATGCAAGTTTCAACGATCATCGACCGTGTTTATGTTGCCTTAGAGCAGTTTGGTGCGAGCTGCTCCATGGAGGAAGTGGTTGGGCTTTGTCCAGATCTGACCTGGAATCAAGTGTATCTAGCCATTGACTATTTGAGCAAAACGGGAAAGGTCTCTGTGACCTTAGACCCAGACAGGACATACACAGTCCGGGTCTATCCATCAGTCACTGAGACATCTCAATTCTCACCCAAACAAGATCACATCCACAGTGCTGCCTAGAACCTTGGCGTAGCATACCCTTGCTGCTGGTCGCCCTAGCTTACGGTAATGATCTCCCGTTGAGTGTGGGTTTCTGATGAGTTCGGCTTAACGTACTGACGGCTTACAGCAGTCTAGACTTTCTAAGGGCTCCCTGCCTCATCAAGTGCATGATAGGGAGATGTCAGCTATTCTTGGATCGCTTTGGCTCGTTTTTGCAGATAGGCGTTTCGGACCGCAGCATAGAGGTCGAGCGTCGATTCTTCCACTCCCTGAAACTTTTCCAGATTCAAGGAGCGTTCGTTAACGACTTCAGTCGCACGCGCGCCAATTGATATGGCGTACGTGACCGCCCGCTCATCGATGGAGACCACTGTCGGAATCGAATCGATGTTATGCATGGTCGGCAGGATGAGCCAGTAAATCGGATTGAGGGCGATGTCTCCAGCATAGCCGGCAAGATCTCGAACTGTATATGGTCCCAGAATGGGTATCATGAGATAGGGACCTGGTGGAACGCCATAAAATCCGAGCGTTTGTCCAGTATCTTCCTCCGGTGTCGTCAGCTTGAAGTAATGTTGGGCCACATCGAAAAATCCGCCGATCCCGACCGTCGTATTGATGAGAAATCGCCCAACTTCAATCCCAGCTCCTGTGAATTTTCCCTGAAACATATTGTTCAGGAATCGCGGGGTCGCACGGCTATTGTAGAAAATATTGCTGATGCCGACCTGGACAATATTCGGCATGATGAAGTTGTAACCCTTGGCGACCGGCTTCAATATCCAGCGATCAAGCTGCCGGTTGAATTCAAATACCTTAGTATTAAGCGGCTCCCACGGATCGTACTCCTCGATCCCTTCTTCGCCCAGCTTCGAAAACGGATCGAGTGGCTCTTCAGAAGACGCGTCGTGGACCGGTGCTTCTGATGGGAGAGCTTTGGGATTGGCATCAGCCAGAAGAACTGGCCGAGCGCTCTGCTCGATGGTGGGGGCGAGTGAGTTGGTCGAGACCTTTTGAGCAGCGCAACCGGAGAGCACGATCAATAAGACGGCAAGAACGAGTCCATATTCACGTTGCCTGAAGCAGACCGGCCTACACCCAGCTTTTGTCCTCATTCTTAAGATAACCTCTTGAGATTAATGAAACGAGCATTGAGCCCAAAGTGCCGCACTCTACCAAAAAAGTTGAGTCACCCGCCAATCAAATATTTCGGAATTGTTCTTGTGGACCGAGACCTTAGTCTACGATCGACGAGCATTCGTAGTCGTGGCATCAACGTTGCCTTCCCTCCACTCATCTATAGGTCAACACAGCCAGACGGGCCTGTATCCACTGCGTTTCAGGATTCTGCTGAGGGTGTTTTCGATGGGCAGCTTGCGCCATGCGGGGGGCTGGTGATGTCACGTTTCGAATAAGGAGGATACCGATGAAAGCTGTCGTAGGAGTGGATGGATCGAAGTATTCAGAGTGGGCGTTGGGTTGGCTGGGGGAGATGCCTTTTCGGATGGCACCGCGAGTCACGGCGATTCATGCGATGGACCTTCAATCTGTGCGACCGCCGTTCATCGTCCAACCAACCATCAGCGGGTATGAACCGGACGAAGGGGAAGCCATTCATCTCTTAGAGTCTCGAGCCAAGCAGGTAGAAGCAGAGACGAAGCGGCGCTTCGTGAAGCTTGGGCTCAAGGGCTCGGTGCGTGTCGTGCAGGACAAGATTGCACAAGCCCTCATCGAACAGGCGGGCCATACGGGATTGATCGTGGTCGGGAGTCGAGGGTTAGATGCCATCGATCGTTTGGTGCTGGGGAGTGTCTCGACAACCGTCACGCTCCATGCGTCCTGTCCGGTCTTGATTGTGAAAGAGCCTCCCCAAACCCTTCGGCGGATGCTCGTCGCGACAGACGGCTCTCCGTCATCCAAGAAAGCGCTCCAGTTCATGACCAAACAGTTCACGGCCAAGCCTGATGCCAAGCCGCTCCTGATTCTGCTGGTCCATGTTATGCCGTTTCTGCGCTACACAATGGTGAAGGAGGCGGGGGAGCAATTGCTCGCGCAGGAGGCAACCAAGCTTGAAAAAGTCGGGTATCGCGTCAGACAGTTTCCCTGTGTGGGACCGGCCGCTGAGGAGATCATGAAAGTGGTGAATCGCGAACAGCCGGATCTGATCGTTACAGGGGCTAAAGGGCGAAGTGCCGTGACGCGCTTTCTCCAGGGCAGTGTCTCAATGAAGCTCGCCCAACAGAGCGCCTGTTCCGTTCTCGTTGTCAGATAAGTCGCGAACCCATCAACTTACCGCACGCACAGAAACAGAACCATCGCTCGCCTCTGAGAGAGGCAAGCGATGGTATGAATCGGAAGGGGCTCCACGAAACGAAAGAGTTCTTGCCCTGAGAAATGTCTCTTTCCTGCAGACCGGATCACCTACCGCGCAAGAGTACCTCTCGGAACGATGAGACCTTCCCTTGGAGGATTCCCAATTCTGGACCGGAGAAGAACTACGCACTCTTTTTGTACACGATCAACCCGCCGATGAGGAGTGCTCCCATCACCAATGCGAACAGCGTCATCGTATCCATAACGGCTCCTTTCAATAAAGAAGACTGCAAACCTTTACATCTGTAAGGGAGCAACTCTTGTGCTTGCATTGATCAAAGACGGCGGCCACTAAAGCCCTGAAAAGGAGGTGTTTGCAACACCCTGCATGCCAAACGTATTCAGCAAGCTGGGGAGAATGACCTCAGGGCTGTCTAGTCAACTGGACAGATAGAGGATGTGGAGCAATCGAGTGCCAGCCCTGTCTTGGCTGAAACGGCTAAAACGAGATCAGACGGTCACGTCCATGGGGCGTCGATAAGTCTTGGTCTGGGCCAATCGGGACAATACGGGTCGGGTTGATGTCGTCGTGCGTAACGTAGTAGTGGCGTTTGATGTGGTCGACATTCACGGTCTCGGCAATGCCGTCGGTTTGGTAGAGATCTTTCAGATACCCGAACAGGTTTGGGTAGTCGGCAATTCGTCGGAGATTGCATTTAAAATGGCCATGGTAGACCGTATCGAACCGAACCAATGTGACAAAAAGCCGCCAGTCGGTTTCCACAAACTCCGGTCCGAATAAGTACCGGTGAGTGGCCAGCCGCGCATCGAGTTGATCCAGCGCGGTAAATAATCGCCGTGCCGCTCGTTCATAGCTGTGTTGGGATGTGGCAAACCCTGCGCGATAGACGCCATCGTTCACATTCTCGTAGATGAACGTGTTGAGCTCATCGATCTCCTGCCGCAGTCCATCCGGGTACAAATCAATCGGGCTTTCGGTGAATCGATTGAACTCACCATTAAAGATTCTCATCAGATCGTCATCGGAGTTGGTGACGATACGTTTGGTGACGGAGTCCCACAGCACGGGCACTGTAATACGTCCGATATAGTTCGAATTCGTGGCTTTATAGGCTTCTCGAAGAAACTGGAATCCGTTGATGGGGTCGAGGGAATGCCCCGCCCCTTCTCGAAATGCCCATCCTCGCTCGTCACGAATGGGATCCACGACGGTCATACCGATCACAGCCTCAAGCCTCTTGAGCTTACGCACAATGATTGTGCGGTGGGCCCAGGGGCAGGCCCATGACACGTAGAGATGGTAGCGTCCAGCAGCGGCGGGATAGCCCGAACTACCGTCGGCTGTCACCCACCTACGGAACACATCCGGCTGGCGCACGAACTCACCGGCCGGCGATTGCTCGTCTGGAAATTGGGCTTGAACTTCCATACAACGGCACTCCTTCTTAAAGTCAGTATCTCATATCCCCAACCAGTGGTGCAGGGAGTCTCTCCGCAGGGCTGTCGCATTTCGCTACAGCCTCATGCGTTCACAGTAGCAAAAGGCAACGAATGTATGGCATCGCATGAAAAATACACCGTATTTGGGGAGGCATGCCCCATGCGAGAAGCTCACAGTCGGAGGACAAGTGAATCTAAGGTCAAAGAGTGGATCAAGGAGATGGGATTTGTGGTTCGTACTTGCCTGAATCAGCGCACGCTCAGATTGTTTGCTCAAGTCATGTATGGCCTAGCGGTTTGCGTGATCCTAGCGGCGGGCATCGCCTGCGAAAACAAACCGGCAGAGACCTCCACAGTCAAACAGGACTTGCCTTTGGCGCAAACGGGGTTGTTGCACCTCACGCCGGAAGAGTTGTCGCGGATGCAGCTGGAACTGGTATCGGTAGCGCAGGGGCAGCTTCTTTCACATCGTGAGTTTCCCGCGACTGTCCAGGCAAACCAAAATGAATTGGCTGAGGTCACCACTCTGATCCGTGGCCGTGTTGTGAAAGTCCATGTCGATGTCGGGCAGGACGTGAAAAAAGGCGCTCTTTTGGCGATGCTCCACAGCGTGGACCTGGGCGTGGCGGAGGGAGACTATCTCAAGGCTGGGGCAAGGCTCCATGAAGCGGAGCTAGCGCATCTCCGTGCCAAGGACCTGTACGAAAACAAGGCCATCAGTCTCGCTGAACTGCAACGACGCGAGGCTGCCATGAAGACGGCGCGCGCCGAAGTCCGTGAGGCACAAAACCGTCTCGAATTGCTTGGTGTGCCGACGGATGAGATCAACAGACTTGATCGGGAATTGACGATTAAGGCCGACATGCCCCTACGCGCGCCGTTCGATGGGCGAGTGATCACACGCAATATCACACGGGGAGAAGTCGTCGAAACAGAACAGAAGCTTTTTACTGTGGCCAATCTCACGGATGTGTGGGTGATCGGCAACGTGCCGGAGAAGGACGTGCGATTCATCCGCAAAGACCAGAACGTCACCGTGGTCGTAGCGGCCTATCCCCATGCGATCTTCAGCGGGACCATCACCTATGTCGGAGACGTGCTTGATCCCGCAACCCGAACCATGAGCCTCCGGGTCACCGTGCCGAACCCCGATCGACTGTTGAAGCCGGAAATGTTCGCCATCATCAGCGTGTTGGCAACCCCAAGTCCGGACGTGCTGAGCGTTCCGCTCGCGGCTGTCCAGGATGGGCCTGCCGGTAAGATGGTATTCGTTCAACGGGAACCCGGCGTTTTCGAGCCACGGCCAATCAAGTTGGGGAATGAAGAGGGAGACGTGATCAGAGTCTTGGATGGGGTGAAGGCCGGTGAGCAGATTGTGACGAAAGGCTCCTTTGCCCTCAAGTCCGAAATGGAACGGTACAAGATCGAGCCATCGCTATGATCGTCTCGCTTCTGGAATTCTCACTGCGGCAGCGAATACTGGTCCTGGGTCTAGCCTGTCTGCTGTCCGTCGTCGGTGTAATTGCCTTTGAGTCGATTCCAATTGATGCCTACCCCGATGTGACCAACATCCAAGTACAGATACTGACCGAGGCTGCGGGGCTCTCGCCAGTCGAAGTTGAACGGTTCATCACCTATCCGCTGGAACTTCAGATGACCGGGTTGCCTGGATTAGCGGAGATCCGGTCACTTTCCAAATTTGCGCTATCCCAAATCACGGTCGTGTTCAACGACGACGTGGATATGTACTTTGCCCGCCAGTTGGTCCTCGAACGGATCATGGCGGCGAAGGATCGGTTACCGGAGGGGCTTGAACCAGTCATGGCTCCCGTCACAACGGGGCTGGGCGAGGTCTATCACTACTATCTCGAAGGGTCTCATGCGACCGCGACTGACGCGAAGACGGTCGAGGCCGAGTTGACGGATCAGCGCACCATGCAGGAGTGGGTCCTGCGTCCCCTGCTCAAGGGCGTGCCGGGAGTGATTGATGTAAACGGCATGGGTGGATTTGTGAAGCAGTATCAGGTCTTGGTCGATCCGGCCAAGCTGCGCAAGTTCGACCTGACGCTGCAACAAATCTACGAGGCGGTGGTGAAGAACAACGCCAATGTCGGCGGCAACGTGCTGGAGCGGCACGCTGAACGCTCGATTGTTCGAGGGCTTGGGCTGATCAGGACCGTGGGTGATATCGAATCCATCATTGTGAAAGAGGTCAGTGGCACGCCAGTGTTCGTCCGGGATGTCGCTGACGTCGGCATCGGCCACGCCGTTCGACATGGCGCGGTGGTCCTCAATGGGGAGCGGGAAGTCGTGATAGGAACAGTGCTCATGATTCGCGGAGGCAATGCCCGTCAAGTAGTCGAGGCGGTTAAGGCTAAGGTGGAGGATCTGCAGCAGAGCAATGTCCTCCCTGCAGGCACCAAACTGATCCCTTTCTACGATCGCATTGAGCTGGTGAATGCCGCCATTCACACGGTACGGGATGCATTGATCGAAGGAATTGTGCTGGTGGTCTTCATCTTCTTTTTCTTTCTGGGCCATGTCCGTAGCGCCATCATTGTCACGGTGACGTTGATCGTCACTCCGCTCGTGACCTTTATCGTGATGGAACGGTTTGGGCTCTCGGCCAACTTGATGACACTGGGTGGGCTGGCGATCGCCATCGGTGAGATCGCCGACGGGTCCCTGGTTGTCGTGGAAAACGCCTATCGGCATCTCGCCCACCATAGCGGCGCATCGCAGGAAAGCAGGTCCAGTGTCATTCTCCATGCCACGAAGGAAGTCGGTCGACCAATCCTGTTCGGTATTCTGATCATCAGCGTCGTCTTCCTCCCGCTCATGACGCTGCAAGGAATGGAAGGCAAGATGTTCGCGCCGCTGGCCTATACGCTGGTGATTGCACTCTTGGCCTCGGTCGTGGTGACGCTGACTCTGTCGCCAGTGCTTGTGTCTCTCCTCTTGCGGGGGGACCATCTTGAAGAGACGCGCGTGACGCTCTGGATGAAACAAGGCTATCTGCCGGTGTTGCAATGGACGCTCCGCCACCGCAGCCTCATCCTGACAAGTTCAACAGTGATCGTGTTGTGCAGCCTTGCCCTCGTTCCATTCGTGGGACGGGAATTCATTCCACTCCTTGAGGAAGGGGCCCTGACACCTCAAGTGGTGAAGTTGCCGAGCGTGTCGCTTTCTGAGTCTATCGAGCTAGAGAAGCAGGCTCAGAAGGCCATGTTGGAATTTCCCGAAGTGAAGATGGCGGTGAGCAGGATTGGCCGAGCGGAAATTCCCTACCATCCGGAAGATCTCTACGAGAGTGATCCGATTGTCTCACTGCACGACCGGAGTACCTGGAAGACGGCGACAACTCAGTCGGGATTGACCGACGCCATTCGGAACAAACTTGCGGAGATTCCCGGCATCTCCGTGCTCATGAGCCAACCGATCCAGGAACGAGTGGATGAGTTGATCTCCGGCATCAGGACCGAATGCGCCATCAAGCTGTTCGGAGACGATCTCGATGTGCTCCGCGACAAGGCGCAGGAGATTGCGGCCCTGGTACAACAAATCAACGGCGTCAAAGATATCAAGGTCGAACAGGTCGCTGGACAGCCCTACCTCATTATCGACATCGATCGGCAGAAGATTGCTCGTTTCGGCATCAACGTGGCCGATGTGCAAGAGATCATCACCACCGCGATCGGAGGCAAGCCGGCGACGCAGGTCTATGAAGGCGAGCGCCGGTTTCAGCTCACCCTGAGATTTCCAGAACCATACCGGAACAGCGTTGCCGCCATCGGAGAAATCCGCGTGAAGTCTCCTTCCGGTGCGCTCATTCCCCTGAGTGACCTCGCCAAGATTGAAATGCGTGAAGGCCCGGCTCGTATCAGTCGAGAGCATGTGAAGCGTCGCATCTACATCGGTTTCAATGTCGTGGGTCGGGACATCGGCGGTGTGGTGGATGAGGGGCGCGCGAAGATCGCAGCACAGCTCCGTTTACCGGACGGGTATACCATCGTGTGGGGCGGGGCGTTCGAAAATATGGAGCGGGCCAACGCGCGGTTGATGATCGTGGTCCCGATTACACTGGGCCTCGTGTTCTTTCTTCTGTTCTGGGCCTTCCATTCTCTGCGATACGCGACCATGATCATTATCAACCTGCCGTTCGCGTTGATTGGCGGCGTCGTGTCGCTGTGGCTGAGCGGACAGTATCTGAGCGTGCCGGCTTCCATCGGCTTCATCGAGTTATTCGGATTGGCTGTGGGGAACGGAATCGTGCTGGTCTCCTACATCAACCAACTGCGCCATGAAGGACAACAGATCGACGAAGCGATTCTGGCCGGCTGCAGTCTCCGTCTCCGCCCTGTCGTGATGACCATGATGACCACGTTGCTTGGACTTCTGCCGCTGGCACTGGCGCAAGGAATTGGGGCGGAGGTTCAGCGACCGCTCGCCACTGTCGTGATCGGCGGACTCTTCACGTCGACGGCGCTGACGCTGGTTGTACTGCCCGCGCTCTATAGTCTGTTCGCTGGGCAAGAGGTGAGGAAAGAGGAGGCGCCGGAATGGGTGTGAGGGTAGGGAGAGCGGTATCGTCAATCCCTTCGCTCGCCGAGGGCGCACGATCGGAATGTGCTCCCTCAATGCGCGCGGTCAGGGATCGACGATACCGCTCTCCCAATTGGAATGAAAATGTATGGGGGAAGGGCTAGATAGGGGTCATCAGAGTGCTCGCTCTATGCACGCAGTTGAGGACCAATCGCTCCGTCTCTTGGAGAAGGAATTATAGTGCAGCCACGAGTAGGCATCAATCTTGTAAGTGTTTCTCGATAAGTTTGCCAGGTTTGTGACCTTTGTGGGCAGGCGAGGCCGAATCCACAGGGCGATCAGTCAGAATGGGGAGAGGGGGATTCTTATGAGATATGTGTTGGCGGGGATGACCTTGTTGTGCCTCTTCATCGCTCCGGGGGTTGTTGCACATGCAGCCGGCGGAGAGCAGGAATTTTCCAAAGGGGAGAACCTGTTGAAGAACAAACAGTATGCGGAGGCGCGGGCAGCGTTGGAGGCCGGTATCCTGAAGGATCCGTCCAATATCCAGGCCCATTTCAATCTGGCCGAGGCTTGCCGAGCCCTAGAATCCTGGGCCTGTGCGGAGCAACATTACGAGAGCGCATTAGATCTGGATGCCAAGTCCGGGACGAAATCCTATTTACCCAAGACTAAAGCGAAGGTCTGGCGCTTACGGGAGGAAACGACGGCATGGCGGCTCTTGAACGAGGGGAAGGGCCTGATCGCCAGTGGAAAAACGAAGCAGGCGGAGGAGGCTCTGCATAGCGCCGAGGAGCTTGGTCTCAACAATGAGCAACAGACACTCTATCAGCAGCTGCAGGCGAAGCTGCCACGATCACGATCTGCCTCCTCGAAATATCTGGTCTCTGCCGGATCGGTAGGCGGTGCGGGGGTGACCGAGACGCTCGATACGCAGATGGTCCTAGTGCCGGCGGGGAAGTTTATGCGGGGAAGTAATCTCGGAGACGATGAGAAACCTGTTCGGCAGATCTATCTCAATGCCTTCTATATGGACAAATATGAAGTGACGGTCGGGCAGTATGCCAGGTACTTGGAGGCGACTGACATGGAGGAGCCTCCGGACTGGAGCACCATGAATCAACCGCAACATCTGCGGCGCCCAGTCGTCAATGTGAGTTGGGAGGATGCGGTCAACTATTGCAAATGGGCCGGCAAGCGCCTGCCGACCGAGGCGGAGTGGGAAAAAGCGGCGCGGGGAACAGATGGGCGGATCTATCCCTGGGGTAATGAAGCTCCAAGTCGGCTCCATGCCAATTACGGGAGAAAGGAGTGGGACGACCACCTCGCCTTAGCCCCGGTCGGATCGTATGAAGCGGGGAAGAGTCCCTACGGGATCTATGACATGGCCGGGAATGCTTGGGAATGGGTGTTCGATTGGTATGAACTAGATTCGTACAAGAAAAGTCCTGAAAAGAACCCCATCGGGCCGGCAAAAGGCGATGGAAAAGTGTTGCGGGGCGGATCCTGGCTGTACGTGTCTGAGTTTCTGCGGTCCGCGCACCGGTTCGATGCGCAGCCGACGAATCGGCTTTTTGGATACGGGTTCCGTTGTGCGAAGACGCCATAGTTCTATTGGCGGTGGCATTGGTTAAGAGGGGGGGCTTGGGTATGTCGGCGTTGCGAGAGCACGTCGTTGCTTTAAGAGAGGCGGCTCAAGGATATTTTGCGAAGCAGATCAAGTCGAGATGGTCATAATGATTGGGAAGAATAGTCTCAGCTGTGTAACCGAGGTTCATGAAGAACTGAATGTTTCTGGCTGTGCGCAGCATGGTGCAGGCGTAAAATTTGTGGGCATCGGTCGTGGCTCGTTCAATTTCGTGGATGAGGGCTTTTCCCACTCCTTGACGCTGATGAGTGGGACTCACGGAAAGCAACCGGATCACGCATACGCCGGCTACCGTCCAGAAGCGCACGGAACCGGCGATCGCTCCCCCCACTTCTGCCATGAAAATATGTTTCTCTCTGGCATCCTCTTGCAGGCTCTCAAGGGTTTCTGTGGTCCACCCGCTCACCTTGTAGACGCCTGCATATTCGCCGAATGCAGCTTGTTGCACGTGGAGCAGCGAGGGAAAGTCCGCGTCGGTCGCCAGTCGAATGTGAACCATCACATGCATCCGGGTGAAGAGGAAGCAGCTTCCGTCTTACATAGCGGAAGCAACAGCAATTGGCAAGACATCGGTGTGGTGCGCGGAAAGTGGTGATGAGAGACATCACCCCATTGGGATATCCGTACATTTTCGATTCTCATAACATGAAGGAGGTTCAATGCTGAAGGAAGTCACCGGAGACATTTTACGGACAAAAGCAGAAATGGTGGCACACGGTGTGGCTCCGAACGACAGCTATGCGAACGGCTTGGCACTGAGTCTTCGAGGGCAATGGCCCGCCATGTACAAAGATTTCAGACATTATTGCCAAACGTTTACGCCGAAGACCGGAGAGCTGTGGGCCTGGGCGGGTGCCGGGGGGGTACGAATTGTGAGCCTCTTTACACAGGAACCTGCTCCCAGCCACGGAGCCAAGCCTGGGAAGGCGACGATTGAGAACGTCAATCACTGTCTCAAAGCCTTTGCGAAGTTGATCGAGAGCGAGAAAATCAGGAGCGTTGCGCTTCCCCGCTTGGCAACAGGCGTCGGAGGGCTTGACTGGAAGGAGGTAAAGCCGTTGATTGAAAAACATCTAGGCCACTTGTCTATTCCGGTCTACGTGTACGCCACGTATCAGCCAGGCGTTCAGGCGAACGAGGGGTAGAGTTACGGCGGCCGGTTGGAGCGACTTGGTCCAGCGAATCTTAGTGCAGAGAGGATCGACATGCCTTTGGTCCCGCAAGACCTGTATGGCCGGCTGGTTGCGCTGCGAAGAGAGCTGCATCGGTATCCGGAGCTCAGTTGGGAAGAAACGCGTACAGCCGGTGTGATCCGTCTATTTCTTGAGAGCTTCGGCATTCAATGCCGCACCAATGTGGCAGGTACCGGCGTCGTCGCGGATATCAGCGGAAAGACCGGAGTGCCCTGTGTGGTGTTGCGGGCCGATACGGATGCGCTTCCCATTCAAGAAGAAACCGGCCTTGAGTTCGCATCGGTGCACAATGGCGTCATGCACGCCTGCGGCCACGATGGACACACGACGATGTTGCTCGGCGCGGCTGCGCTGCTTTCCCAAGAGAAAGACTTGCCAGCGCCGGTGCGGCTGATTTTTCAGCCTGCGGAAGAAAAAGGGACCGGCGCCATCGCCATGATCAAGGAAGGGGTGCTCGATGGAGCCGGTCTGATCTTCGGTGGGCATCTGGATCGCCATTATCGCCCGGGCACGATTGTGGTGAGCGAAGGGCCGGTCAATGCCTCATCCGATAACTTTATGATTGAAATCATCGGACAGGGAGCACATGGAGCGAGACCACACGAAAGCATCGACGCCGTGGTGGTGGGCAGCCTGATGATTATGGCGTTGCAGACCATTGTCTCACGAGAGATCGATCCGGCCCGTCCTTCGGTCGTGTCGGTTGGCCAGTTTCACGCCGGGACTGCGCCGAACGTGATTGCAGGGCAGGCTAAGCTGGAAGGGACCGTGCGTGCTCAAGATCCGGCAGTCCGCCAACAACTGCTCAACTCCGTGCGCCGCATTGCTGAATCCATCGCACAGTTGCACGGTGCGAAGATTCACGTTGCGGTCACAGAAGGAACGCCGCCACTCATCAATCAGCCGGAGTCGGCCAACATGGCGCGCCGCGCCGCGATCGAAGCGGTCGGGGAGGGGAATGTGTTGCCGCTGAAGACGGCGAATATGGGGGCGGAAGATTTCAGCTACTACCTTGAGCAAATTCCTGGCGCCTATGTCCGATTCGGCAGCCAAGTTCCTGGCCGGGAAGGCTATCCGGCACATTCGAGCAAGTTCGACTTCGATGAAGAAGCTCTGGCCGTAGGAGCCGCGTATTATCACGCCATCGCCAAGATCGCGGGCCAGCAGCTTCGTCAGCAAGCGGCCACCTTCTGACATCGCAACGGGACAAGCATGATCAGAGTCCGAGAAGCCCGCGAAGAGGATGTGGGCCAGATCCGCGAGATCTTTCTCTCAGTCTACGGCACTGACTATCCGCATCGCGAACTCTACGATGAACTTTGGCTGAAGCGCTCCGTGTTCACCGATGATGCAGTGATTCTTGTGGCCGAGGACATGGATGCCGGACGTGTTGTCGGCACGGCTTCCGTGCTGTTCGATTTCGGCGCCCATTCCGACTTGGTGGGAGAGTTTGGTCGCCTCGCCGTGCATCCCGAGTATCGCCGGATGCAGGTCGGGAAGCTGCTCATGGACAAGCGGCTTGAGGCCATCAAAAACCGTTTGCATGTGGGACTCGTTGTCGCGCGTACCGTGCATCCTTATGCCCAGCGCATCAGTCTGTCGCAGGGATTCATCGCCACAGGCTTTCTCCCTTTGAAGCATTTCTTTCGCCACCGTGAGAGCTTTGCGCTGCTGGCTCGGTATTTCGGCGATGCCCTGGCCTTGCGCCGTAACAATCCGCGCATCATTCCCGAGGCCTATGCCTTGGCCAATCTTGTGATGAGCCAGCCGCCGCTCACGCCGGATTTCATCGTCGACGAAGACTCCGCTTCCTATCCCATGGGCGGCGACTATCGCCTCGAACAGTTGCAAGCTGAGGGTTATCCCGCTTTGCTGCGCATCGAACGGGGTCGGGTACGGAATCGGGAGATTTTCGGACCTGTGCGGTTGGACTATGGCTTCTTCAAGCTTCAGTCTCGTCAGACCAGTTACTTTCTCGCCCGTTCCGGAGACCACATCGTGGGAGCCGTCGGCTATACGATGGACCCCGTCGAGCACACGGTGCGGGTGTTCGAGCTTATCGCGCTGGCCGATGATGTGGTGCGATTTCTTTTGGCCGAACTGGAGCGCAAGTGTCGGGAGGAGATGGGAAGCGAGTACATCGAGATCGATGTCAGCGCCTACGCGCCTCGTATGCAGCGGACATTACTGGAACTGAATTTTCTTCCAGTTGCCTATGTGCCGGCCATGGTGTTCTATCAAGTCGAACGGCTCGACATCGTCAAAATGGTGCGCTTGAACCAGTTGCAAGAGTTGGGGCCACTCGGGTTGACCGAGCCAGTTCAGGCCGTGGCCGATGTCGTGATGCGCGGGTTTTCCACGTGTGTCATCGCGCCTCGTATGGCGCAGGCGATCAAAGAGGTGCCGTTGTTTCGTGGGATGAACACCGAACAGGCCACGCGGTTAGCGGGAGTCTGCACCGTGAGGAACATAGGGGCGGGTGCTCGGCTCTTTTCCGGGCACGATCCGGGAGACCGGCTCTATCTTATGCTTCAAGGGCACGTCACCATCAGCAGCGGCTCTTCTTCTCGCGTGATCGGTACTGTGCATACCGGCGAGACCTGTGGAGAAGTGTCGCTCCTTTCGGCCAGGCATCACTCCGCCACCGCGACAGCCGTGAACGACATCGAGGTTGCAGAGCTACTCCGGCGTGACCTGGAGGATCTCATTCGGCGTCGCCCGGATATCGGTGTGATCATCTACCGCAACTTGGCCGTTGGACTGGGAGAGAAACTCCTGCGTTCCGGCGAATGGAACCGGGATCCGGAGCGAAGCGAAGCCGACAGTCTGACCCTTACGTCGGAGAGTGCGTTGCATAGGACATGATGGTCACACACGGTACCGGTCGTTCTCTCGCAGCCTTGAGGGGCGAGCGGTTTCGGAATCGGCTTGTGGCGCGATACCCGTCAGGCGGCTTGGCCACCGTACCGGCGGCGCTCGGGATGTGAGGCTCTCCTTGGCTGTGACGTGACGCGCCGATTGTCACGGATCACATCGTCGACGATCATTCCGCAATTGACGCAGCGCCAACCGTGAAAGTCTGCTGGCGAGCCAGTCTGCACCGCGAAGCTATCGTCACTGACGGTGAGGCCGTTGCATCGTAGGCAATTCATTGATCATCTCCCAGTAGAATGTCCTTTCCTATCCGAGGACCCTGTTGCGGAGTCTCGGTGGTGGCAGCATGAATCATGCGCTGCATTCGTGCGGCTTGCAGCAAGGCTGTCCCATCTTGGAAGCCCAGCACGTACCGCCTGAGGATCTCGGGAGGGCACTGCCGATAGTTGTCGGTATGGTCACTATTCATCAGGGCATCCCGCAGTCCATCTGCTTCCGCGCCCCACTCGTCCACTTCCGGCTCTGTGCGAGCCTGTGCAGATTGCCGTCGGCACCACTCGATACGAACAGTGATGGGATTTGTTGCGTGGTTCATGGCTCACCCCTTAGGTATCCAATCATGTCCTGTTCACACGGGCAGCAAGTTGAATGCCACGGTTGATTACGGCCAAGAATCCCGTTGTGATCGTTCTCCTCACTCAGCAGCTTCCTACGTAATTAGAATGAGTTGCACGATGTGGTGAGTGTCGGTGATGACAAGGCCTATGGATACCTGAGTAGTCGAGGTTAGTGGAGGAGGTGTAGGATGGGGACTCTACTGTTTCATGACGAGACTAGGTAAAACCCTAGAAGAAATATCTGGTGCTGAAGAGGGTAGGTTAAGCGTATGGCATCCCAACTTCTGCTTTTCCCTCATTCAAAATTCCACGATCACTCCAGCATTTACCTCCCTTTGAGTTTTAAACGGACACACGAATACGACAACTTGAACTCAAGGGTGCTCTTATCAGACAACAGTATTGCCTGCTCTTTGCGTAACGGTTATAAACAGCACAGAGGATCTTCTGCTCAGGCATTGTCCTAGCATGGCAAACAAACCACGGCGTTCTGCTGATTTTCCCAAAGCAGCGATTGAGGCACTGTGGCAGGGCAATGTGATCAAAGCGATCAAGGTGGTTCGCCAGGAACGGAATATCGGCCTGAAAGAGGCGAAGGAAGCGGTCGAGATCTACATCGCGTCCGAGCCGGCCCTCAAGAAAAAGATGGACCAAGTCCTTGCCACGGCGAAACAGAGATTTATCCGGTGGCTCATCGGATTTCTGGTGCTTGCCGCAGGAATTGCGTATTTCGTGATGGGGTGATTCGAGGCAATGAATGAGCTACTCGCTACCGGTCCTTGCGACCATTCTTCCATTCGTTCTGCCGATCCCTTGATGTCCGTCGGTTCGCCCCAGCCATGGACAGAGTGGCGATTTTCACCTTCGGTGTAGATCTCCACCGCATCGTGACGCCTCTGGCGGCTCCAATTTTCTTGATAAAGGTATGGATGTCCTCGATAGATAGGCACAAGTAATGCAGCAATTAAGTATGTCCATTGCTCTCGCATTCTTTCAGCCGAGCTGGACATATAGAGCAATAGAATGGCGAAGGACGTTCGTTTATTCTGCGTAGCGGCTGATAGTTGCTCGGTCACAGGTAACGTCTTCCATGTCGCGAGAGATAGGATGAGATAAATCCACAGGAGGGGTGCAGTGCACTTACTGACTTACAATGGCTGAGAGGGAATGGCCGTGGTATGAAGCCCGGCTTTGGTAAACATCACAAGCGCAGTACCTTCGCGCTTCTTCAGGCGAGAGGGTGGCGCGTAATTGGAGACATCTAGATGAATGATCAAGACACACAACGTGCCGTCGGGATTCTCAACCGTATTATGGAGCACGAACTAGCGGGAGTCGTGCGCTATATGCATTACTCACTCATGATATACGGCTATAATCGTATTCCTATTGTGTCGTGGTTGAAGAGTAATGCTGACGAAAGCCTTGCCCATGCGCACAAAGCCGGAGAACTGGTTACCTTACTCGGTGGCCACCCGTCGCTGAAAATTGGGACGCTCTTGGAAACCGAGAAGCATGACGTGGGGGATATTCTGCGGGAAAGCTTGGAACACGAGAAGGGCGCCATCGACGCCTATTACGAACTGCTGAAGATCGCTGAAGGAAAGTCCGTCCTGTTGGAAGAATTTGCCCGAGAGATGATTGTGGGTGAAGAACTGCACCTTGATGAGGTGAACAAGATGCTGCGTAAGTCAGGTGATGTTCAGCCATTTCGCTCCTAAGCCTTCAAACAATCGGGGAAGACACTCATGCAGACAACATTGTCCGATCGCATGGCGGGCGATGCGCTTCGTTGATGGAGGTGTCGATGCGGCAATATGGCAAGCTGAAGGCGCGTATTGGTCTTGGTCTGGTCTTGTGCTCGGTGTTGGGGGCGGAGGTGGCGTCCGCCAAGGTGCAAGTCTTGCCGGAGGCGGTGTTACAGGTGGAGGGAAAGAAAGTCACCGAACAAAGCGGTCTGCTGCGCCATCCTGTCGTGAAAGGGCTGCTTGCGGCGTTCGAGCGGGCTGAAGCGGCGTTACAAAAAGAAGATGTAGATGCTCTCATGCGGTTTTATGCGCCCGACTATGACTACCATGGGTTGAAGGATAATGACGTGCGGCGGGTGTGGGGCGAGGTATTTGAGCATTACAAGGCCGTAGAATCACTCCATCTGTTCTCCGATGTCAAAGTCCTGCGGGTGAATGACGAACTCCGTGTAGAGGTCACCTGCACGGGTGGTTTGTATGGCATCGACGAACACACAGGAAAGCGGCTCACACTCGACAGTTGGTTTCGTGAAGTCCACTATCTGGTGA
This sequence comes from Nitrospira sp., assembly GCA_005116965.1. Taxonomy (GTDB): domain Bacteria; phylum Nitrospirota; class Nitrospiria; order Nitrospirales; family Nitrospiraceae; genus Nitrospira_D. Next base: position 138,993 of record SWDG01000006.1, read on the forward strand.
AAGAGGGTGATGCCTGGCGGTTTCTTGGCAATGCCGGCGAGGTGCCGGCTGCCGCCCCTTTCTCGTCGGCCCCGCACCATCCGCTGTTTTGATTATTCGTGAAACCTATGGCAGTGGGCATTAGTCGTGCCTGACATGGCGCTGAATAGGGATGCTGCAAAAAGCGCAACGTACACGTTAAGCTGTTAAAGAAGGGTAACAACCGGACGATGGATGTGGCACAGTTCTATGAAACGCAGGCACTGACGTATCTTGAGGATCGAGATCGGTCCCGTGTAGGAGCTGAGGTTGTTCAGAGCTGGGCGAGATCCCTCCCGTTTGGGACTCCCGTCGTCGAAATCGCCTGCGGCGGAGGGTATCCCATTACGAAGGTCCTTGTGGACTCCGGGCTCGCGGTATGGGCGATCGATACATCTCCTACATTGCTGAGGCAATTTCGATTACGTTTCCCCACGATTCCCACGCAATGCGCGTCGGCCCTTGACAGTGACCACTTTGGGCGGACATTTGAGGCAGTCATCTCGATCGGCCTCGTGTCTTTTCTGCGCGAGGACGAGCAGCTAGCCTTCATCCATCGTGTATCGGAGATCCTTGAGCCGAGAGGGCATTTTCTCTTCACGGCGCCTGTCGAAACAGGAATCTGGCAGGATGTCACCACCGGTCTCGACTGTTGGTCACTCGGTCGAATCGCGTACACGCGCGCTCTCGAACGCAATGGACTTCGCCTGATCCGCACGCATGTCGATGAAGGGGAAAACAATTACTATGAAGCCGAAAAGATTGGTGGAATGTCGCTGTGAGCGTGCAATCATAGAGGTTCTAAGATGATCGAGGCGGCGAGTGAACCGGTTCGGTATCAGACTCAACTGGCGAGCGGACCCAGTTGAGTCGTAGGATCCATCCCTGGTCCGACCTTGAGTGTGAGGTGTGTGGGGTTTGGGCAGCACACACTCATTTATAGAGGAACTGGCCAGGGGAGAATCTAGGCCTTGGTACTCCTGCGTCTCACTTAGGTCACTGCGGAAATCAGGAAGACGTGAGCCGATCGTTTCTGTTAGACTCTTCCCCACGACGACGAAGGAGGCAAAAGTGGCATACGATCTTCCCAGGAAGGCATTGGAGGCGCTGTCGCAAGGCGATCGCAACAAAGCGGTTGACCAGGTCCAGCTTGAGGGAAACATGAGTCGGGAGGACGCCAGGGAAGTGGTCGCGACCTATATCTTCTCAGACCCCTCTTTACAAGCGATGATGAGAATGAAGGAAGCCACAGCGGAGACCAAATGGGGCCTCATGCGTTGGTTGATCCTGTTGCAAGCCATTGTCGTCGCGATCGGATACTTCCTCTTTTTCCACAATCAATGGTGAGTGAGCCTCAGGCAGGAAGGTGACCTGACTGTCGCTGCCCCGCTGGGTTGGCGTATCCCCCGCTTGTGGTTTGTTTTCTTTTGCTCTGACTCCATCCGGAGACACGAGCATGGTTCTCCCGTGGTTTTTCTTCGTCGTCTCCGCCGGCGCGATTGTCTTCGCGGGGACGAAACTCTTACGCTATGGGAACAGATTGCCGAACTCACCGGCTTGGGGCGGCTGTGGATCGGTGTGTGTTGATGGGGATCATTGACCGGGCGGAACGACGGTTCAGGCTGATTGAGCCGGATAGCCTGTTGGATCGTCGTCTACGTCCTGGGGCTCTGGCTTCTCTTGAACGGGTAACCAGCAACCAATCACTCCTCCAAGTACTCCCACCTTCTTTGTGTTGCATTTGACCACCATGGCCCTTTGCTGACGTGGCATAACGCCACAGTGAACAGCGTAAGGATGTCAGATAGTCGAATGCTACGCATGGCATACACCCTGCTGTGAATGGTCCTAGTGAAAGGGACAGTATGCGGATTGAGAAGAGACTGCCGGTACCCAGTGAGACGAAGAAAGCAATGGCATGGTATGCCAAACCGACGGAGGCTCTGGCTGGTGAACTCCAGACAGACCTCAACGTTGGTCTGAATGTCGATGAAACGGCACGCCGGCAAGCGCAAGAAGGTCCCAACGAACTGCCTGAGGCTCCTCCTCCCTCACTGCTGAAACTCTTTCTCTCGCAGTTCTCAAGTCTCATCGTGTGGGTGCTGATCGGGGCGGCCATTGTGTCCGGGTTGTTGGAAGACTGGATCGATGCGGCGGCGATTCTGGCCATCGTGTTTCTCAATGGTGTGCTGGGGTTTGTGCAGGAGTTCCGAGCCGAGCGATCGTTGGCGGCCCTGCGCAAGATGTCGGTCGCGACGGCCCGCGTCATTCGCGGCGGTGCGTTGCAGTCCATTCCAGCGCGGGAACTGGTCACGGGAGATGTCATCGTCCTCGATGCGGGTGACCGCATTCCGGCGGATGCGCGTCTGTTCTACACGACGAATTTCCAAGCTCAAGAAGCTTCACTCACCGGCGAATCGACACCTGTGCAAAAACAGGCGGAACGGCTCGAAACCACCGAGGTCCCACTCGCCGATCAACACAACATGGTCTTTATGGGTACCGTGGCCGTCTCTGGTAAGGCCCGGGGATTGGTGGTGGCGACAGGTCTTGGCACGGAACTGGGCCGGATCGCCTCCATGATTCAAAAGGCTGCCGAGGCAGAGCGACCAGGATGGCTAAGCGACATGCGTTGATTCGAAAACTCCCTGCAGTCGAAACACTGGGTTCAGCCACCGTGATCTGCACCGACAAGACCGGCACCTTGACGAAGAATGAGATGACGGTGACGCGCGTGATGATGGATAACTCCCACTTCGAGGTGACCGGTGAGGGATATGAGCCGGCAGGGGAAATCCGTGAAGTATTAGGCGTGAAGCGTGAAGCGCATTTGGACCTCTCATCTCTCACGCCGGGATTGCGTCAGCTTTTGACGGCGGCCGTGCTGTGCAACGGCGCCACATTGCAGCAAGAGAACGGGACCTGGCAAATCATCGGCGATCCGACGGAAGGCGCGCTGCTCGTGGCGGCGGCGAAGGCCGGCCTCACGAAGGCCGAGTTGGAGCGCCGGGCACCGCTGGACCGAGAAGTGCCGTTCGATGCCGAACGGAAGATGATGACGATCGTCCGCCGAACGGAGCAAGGCCGCATGGCGTACTGCAAAGGAGCGCCCGATGTCTTGCTGAAACGTTGCGCGGCACGCCTTACACTGGATGGTCTGATCGAGGATTTGGACGAAGTGCATCGGCAGCTGATCAGTGAAGCCAACGCCTCGTTGGCACAACAAGCCCTCCGTGTACTGGGCGTCGCCTACCGGCCCCTTGACCAGCCGGTGAGTTCGGACGAAGAGGTCGAGCGCGAGCTGATCTTTCTCGGCCTCATCGCGATGAAGGATCCCTTGCGGGCCGAAGCGGCAGAGGCGGTGCGCCTCTGCCGGGATGCGGGCATTCGCATTTCCATGATCACTGGTGATCACAAGGAGAC
>SWDG01000006.1:142533-164995 GCA_005116965.1 Nitrospira sp.
CCCGTGTGTCGGCCGAGCATAAACTCCGGATCGTCCAGGCCTGGAAGCGGAATGGGGCTATTGTTGCCATGACCGGTGACGGGGTCAACGACGCCCCGGCGATCAAGGCGGCGGATATCGGCGTGGCGATGGGAATGGCAGGCACCGATGTGACGAAAGAGGCGTCGGACATGGTGGTGACGGACGACAACTTCGCCTCGATCGCCGCTGCGGTCGAGGAGGGCAGGGGCATCTTCGACAACATCAGGAAGACGATTCATTTTCTTCTGTCGTGCAATGTGAGCGAAGTGCTCGTCATGCTGTTCGCGACCCTGTTCGGCTTGCCGCTTCCGCTCCTGCCGATTCACATTCTGTGGATGAATCTCGTGACGGACGGCTTTCCCGCCCTCGCGCTGGCGGTCGATCCGAAAGCGCCGGATCTGATGCAGCAGCCGCCACGACAGACTCATGCGCGCTTACTGGACGGTGGAAGGCTGTGGACCATCACCAGCGAGGGTCTGATGTTGGCGGTCATCGCCCTGAGCACGTTTTTGTACAGCCTGTTTGTCTGGCAACAGCCGATCGAGCAGGCTCGGACGGTGACGTTTACCGTGATGGTCGTTGCTCAGCTGGTGCATGCCTTCAATGCTTTCAATTGCAGGAGTGATCGTTGGTCGCTGTTCCACGTGGGGGTGACGACCAACCATGCCCTCATCTGGGCTGTGGTGGCTTCTCTTGCCCTGCAAGTCGGTATTCTGACCATTCCGTTACTGGGACCCATCTTTAAGGTCGCCCCGTTGCCGATTGAAGATTGGGAACTGATGGTGGCTATGGCCCTTCTCCCGTTGGCTGTCGTCGAAGCGATCAAGTGGTTTCATCGACGAGCAAGCGCTGGGCTACAGAAGGCCCGAGGCGATCAATGAATTGAATTCCCCAGCGTGGGCCTTCCACGGTAGATACAACCCCTCTTTCGTGGGTGATCCGCTCGACCAGAGTCAACCGGCGAGGCACTAGTAATTACTCCCCCCATTCTGGTTAATTATTATATGGGGTGTGGAATAGCTATGTCTCCGACGGTCGGGCCCTGTCCGGCCTGCTTCCAGAGACTATCGGTATGCAGAAATAGTTCTTCAGAAGGCTCTCTGGTGTTCCTGCAACACATTCCCTTGCAAACGTAGATGAAGAAAGTGTCACGACAGCTGATCTGGATAATACGGCCTCAGAGCTTGGTTCCCAGAACATTGAGGTGGTGTCTGTGATTGCCAGGGTTTTTTCAGCGGTGATGACTCGGACGAAGGGTAAGGGGCACGGTCACTCTGTTAGGTAAGAAGCCTGCTCTTCTCGAGCAGCAAGAAGGATTGCAGAATGGAGAAAGATTAGGATTACCGTTGCCTGTGCAGTTTATCCGGGACAACCTGTAAACGGAAAATTTCTACCAGGAGTGCGACGATCAGGGCAACGGACAAAACGAGCGGGCGAGTGGGAGTATTTGTCCAATGCTCTCCGGTGTCGATGGAGGCACAATGGCCGTGACGAGAATGCAGAATACGCTCAGTAAGAGCCACGTGATGGCTGATCGTATGGCAACGGTGAACCGCCTGGAAGAGGTGGTCTCGACATCGGATGAGTTCGATCAAGTCGTCTCCCAAGCCTTACCGATTCTGTTGGATCGGGCCACGGGTTATACGAAGCGGTTCTTACGGGAGACCGGCCAATGGAGCGACGACATCGAACATGAAAAATTTGCGTTGCGCTGGGGCTCTGAATATCTTGAACGGTTTCTAGTCTGTGGACGGAGTGAAGTCCCATGTCGGCCCTTGTTTCTGTTCGACTCCTTGGTGGCCAAACAGCACAGCAGGCCGGAACCATTTTGTTATCACCCCGACTTGCTGCGGCCGCTCGGTCGATTTCTCGATGGGCTCGTCGCGAGGGCGGTCGTCAGTCGTGACGCGCTGATCGCGCTCTATCATCACTCCTATGGATGGGGTGCGGGCGACGTGATTGCGGTGACCGGACTCAACGGGTTGGAAAGCCAGCGTATCTACAAGAATTTTCGACGGTGGCGTGAGAGCGGCTGGCAGCGCACGATAGATGAAGTGGGCCTCACGAAGGCTGAGCTGGCCGAGCTTGGGAATCAGCAGCAACGGCATCGACAACGATTCAACAGCGACGCCGAACGGCTGATCCGAGTCGCGCAGGCGCATTATCGAAAAAGTGAGCCGGATCATTATCCGTGTCTCTCACGGTCTCAATGGGGAGACATGTTCACGCAGGGTTATGGCTGTGATTATCGAATCTGGCATCTGGCGCTCTGTCTCGATTGCATGCAAACGGCCTGGGGGCTGGGATCCAGCGGATCATTGACCGGCGAAAAGCCGCGTCTGGAATTGCAGGTGCGACCGTAGGGGAGCGCCTAGTGGGCGCGTAGATGCAGTAGGAAGGTAAGGAGGTTGTTATGGGTCACGAAGAGGAATTGGACGCGTATCGATCTCAACTCCTTGAATCATTGAACAGCCGGCCCACGATTCGTGGTGTATCGGATCCTATACAGGTCTATGTCAATGAGCGGCGTGTTGGGGAGCTTGAAGGCGCAGGGATCGGTGCAACACTGCAAGTCCAGTGCGTCGATCACATCGAGACGATACAGCTTCGCGCCGAAGATGGAACGCTCTTGGGAGGGCTTACGGCTCCCGAGTGTGGATATCGAACGGACCGTGTCCGGATTTCCGCTGATACGGTCGAGCTTTCTGTACACAACATGGCACAAGGGGGAACGCTTAGTGCGCTGTTCACTCCTGCGCCAAGTTTTTGGAGCCGCGCCTGGAAGAGCATTGCCGATGTTACCGACAGAGTGGTCGCTCGCCGTCCGGCACCGGCCTATGGAATGCGAATGGTCGCCTTCACGCAAGCGCTATTGGCAATTGCTGTCGTTGGGTTGGTGACTGACCGTATCACGACTGGAAGGACATTGGTTCGCACGCCATCTCCGGTTGTGCAAACAGCAACGCTTTCGCCGGCTCCGGTCGCTGACATGGCAAGATTTGAACAACAGCTGGATGAGCTGGCACGGATGCAAGCGAAGGTTGATGACGCGCTCGGGTCTCAACAGAAAGGCGTGGTGCAGCTGCAACAGGCCATGGTCAAGCTGTCGTCTACGCAGGAGTCCTTCGAGTCCAATGTGCTGACTGTCAGGGAAGAGATCGAAAAGCGGCTGGAAACGGTCGGTCGCGAGACAGATCGCCAGACACGCCAGATGGCGAGCCGAGGGCGTGTCGAGCAGGAGCAGTTGGAAGCTGCCATCCAGAATCTTACAGCAGACAATCATCGGCTCTCCAAAGAAGTCGTCAGCTTGGAAGAATATAACCAGGCGCTGAAGTCTAAGTTGCAGACGGCAGTGGCGAGTGCATCGAAAGCTGTCGATCCAAGTCCTGAGCGGCTCTTGAAAATGGCTGACAGTCTCCAGGCGACTCAGCAGATGCCGTTTCTCTTCTGGGTGACCTTCAGCGATGGAACCAGTCAGGAAAGCATCGACAAATGGGTTCATGAAATGCAGGGTCACAAGGGAGCCGTCAGCGAAGGTTGGCAGGAAGTCAGGATTCTTCCACCGGCAGTCCCAGCCGATCGATTTCTGGAGCAGGTCAGAGGAGAGAAAATCGTCAAGGCAGCGCGGATCAGTCAGTAGGAGGATGTTCCACGAGAAAATCCTTTCCTGCGGCATCGTCGGTGGGTATGGACCCGTCGAAATCGCTACGGGAGATGATGCGTTCCCGATGTCCCGTCCGTGGAGATGATATCGATGTTCGTTGCTGGTAAAACGCTTGGATCAGGTCGAGTCAGCTGCGGGGTTCTTTCCTGGTGGGTGCAAACCATGAGGCTCACTATTCAGTCAAGCGTTCAGGACTGGACATATTCCGGCTCGCTCCGAGAAGTTTTGTCCGTTGAGCCGGACAAGCTGTGGTGAGTAGCATAACGCTCATGAATGACGGACAAACCAGCAACACCAACGGCTCATGTGCCCGATCGAGACCCTGGTGTGTAACCTCCAGCCGATCATTCGACGATCACAATTTCGAACTGGCCCTCACACACAATCACGAACAAGCCGACAACTGACCGAACGCAGTCGATCACGAGAGGAAGAAAGGAAGACTCATGAGAATCGCACAAGTGGCTCCATTGTGGGAAAGCGTCCCGCCCAAGCTGTATGGGGGTACGGAACGAATTGTGTCGTATATTACGGAAGAGTTGGTTGCCCAGGGACATGATGTCACGCTGTTTGCCAGCGGCGACTCAGAAACAGCTGCGCGGCTTGAAGCCATCTGCCCACAGGCCCTCCGGCTGAATACCGGTATCTTCAACCGAGACGCTCCGATGATGATGTTGCAGGAACGGGGCCTTGGAGCGGCGAGGGGCTTTGACATTATTCATTCACACCTGGATTTCATCGGATTCCCGTTGGCACGCAGGAATACCATTCCGGTTGTGACGACCTTGCACGGTCGTCAGGATCTGCCCGAATTGGAACCGGTCTTCCGTGAGTTCCCGGAAATGCCCTTGGTGTCTATTTCAGACGCCCAGCGCAAACCGTTGCCTTGGGCCAACTGGGCGGCGACTATCCACCATGGTCTTCCTCGAAATCTCTATACGTTTCATCCTCAGGCTCAAGGGTATCTGGCCTTTCTGGGGAGGATCTCCCCTGAAAAACGTCCGGACCACGCGATCGAAATCGCCAAACGCACCGGCCTTCCCTTGCGGATTGCGGCAAAGGTCGATCCGGCCGACCAGAATTACTTCGAAGCTGAGATTGAACCGTTGCTCAACCATCCGCTGATTGAGTTTGTTGGAGAGATTTCCGATGCCGAGAAAGACGACTTTCTCGGCAATGCGATGGCGTTGGTGTGTCCCTACGATTGGCCGGAGCCTTTCGGGTTGGTGCTGATCGAAGCCTTGGCCTGCGGAACTCCGGTGTTAGCCTATCGACGTGGATCGATTCCTGAAATCATCGATCACGGCGCCACCGGGTTTATCTGCGAGACGGTCTCCGAAATGGTGGACGCAGTCGGTCAGGTCTCCCTCATCAATCGACAGCGCTGTCGGGCGGCCTTTGATGAGCGGTTTACGGCGGAGCGGATGGCACGCGACTATGTGGCGCTCTATGAGCGTCTTCTCGAAGACGGGACCGCACACGCCTTCGCTGTCGAACCACACAAGATTCTTGGACGAGGCTGACATGTCTGACGTACGTACTCATTCACAAGGGACTGGTTCCACTCCGAGCCGTGCTCGAGGCTGGGAATTAGTCAAAACGAGAGACTTTGGGTTTTTGTTCGCTGGTCAGACGGTCTCTCAGATCGGCGACAGTCTCAATAAGGTCGCGTTGCTCTGGTTTGTATATGATCTCACCGGCTCGGCGCTCAAGATGGCGGTGGTTGGACTGCTCCAAACACTACCCCCCCTGCTGTTTGGCCCGCTCATTGGTGTCTATCTGGATCGCGTTCGAAAGAAGCCGGTGATGATCGGGGTGGATCTTCTCCGAACCCTGATGGTGCTCTTGATCCCGGTGCTCTTTGCCATGGGGGCCTTGTCGCTTGATCGGTTGTATATCCTTGTGTTTGCCACCGCAATCTTTTCTACGATTTTCGGGCCGGCTTTGACCTCGGCGGTTCCTCTCATTGTGCCCCAAGATCGGCTGATTGCCGCCAATGCGTTACTGCAGACGACGACCAACGTAGGGCTTCTTGTGGGTCCTGCCGTCAGCGGCCTCGGGATCGCGCTCATCGGAGCGCAAAACGTGCTCTATGTCGATGCGGCCACGTTTTTCATCTCTGCGCTTTGCCTGTTCCCCATTCGGGTGCATGAAACGATCGACCGTTTCCGTGTTGCAAGTAAAGGGTTGACGGAAGACATCACCAGCGATTTGATGGCGGGTTTCCGCTTCGTGTTTGTCGAACAGAAGACCGTCACGCTTCTCATGTTGACAGCCACCCTTTATAGCGTCGGCATCAGTGCCTTCATCTTTCTACTGCCGGTCTTTGCGAAAGAGGTGCTTGGCGTGGGGCCGATCCAACTCGGATGGCTGTGGTCAGCGCTGGGCGTCGGGATGATACTCGCGTCCCTTAGTTTGACATCCATTGCGCAGGGAGACGTACCGTGGCGTCTGCGATTCATGTCCGGTGCCTTGGCGGTCGGCGGCATTGCCGTTGCCGCGCTTGGTTTCTTCGATGCTCCTGTCGCAGCTGGAGTCTTGATTGCGGTGATTGGGGGGAGCACCGCCATGTTTACGCCATTGGTATGGACGATGCTCCAAGAACTGACGCCGAAGCATCTGCTCGGGCGAGTCTTTACGAGCTTTGCCACGGGGGGAATGGCCTCATCGATGGCCGGAATGGCTGGTTTTGGATGGGCGGCTGATCACATCGGTCCTGCCGCCAGTTTAGGAGGGATCAGTCTTATTCTTCTTCTGACGGCTGCGACCGCGTGGCTCTTCAGCTTCTATACAGCACACCCCCGAGGATTGGCTGTTTCTCCATCCGGTTCCTTTCCCCCCCAACCAAGCGCTGCCCAATCATAGAGACCGGACCTCACGGCCTGGTTGAACGACAAGACAAAAGCCTCCGGCTCAACCGGAGGCGCGTCAATCAGATCAGTTCCCTGACGAGAGGGGGCTCCCTCACCTGGATGCAGATGACAGAGCATCATGAGCGAGTTACAATGCCTGAGAACATCTCAGGAGTGATATTCACGAGGAGGACTCGCGCGATGATCACATCGTCGAGAGCGCTGATCGTTCTGTGTCTGAATGTGTTGGTGCTGGTGCCGATAGGTGCGGGTTCAGCGTTCTCTGAGACACAAGAAAAAGAAGGCGCGACGGAAGCAAAGCCGCAGCCCGCTCCTTCTACGAAGACGGACACGTCCATCGATCACAAAGAAGTCGTGCCGGAGAAGCATACGCCACGTCCGCAGCACCACCCAGCCGATTCCGACAGTCAGCCGGGGCCGCACAAGCCATCATCTGAACATAAAACGCCATCACAGCTCGTTCCTCCCATCAAGGCTGATGGGCTGCCTGAACCGGAGATGAAGGAGAAGGAGTCAGCCAAGGAGAAAGAACCGGTTCAGGAGAAGGAGTCAGTCAAAGAGAAGGAGCCAGCACAGGAGAAAGAGTCGGTCAAAGAGAAGGAGCCGGTCAAGGAGAAGCAACCGGCCAAGGAAAAGCATCCGGCCAAAGAAAAACAGCCGCTCAAAGAGAAAGAGCCAGCCAAAGAGAAAGAGTTGGTGAAAGAGAAGGAGCCGGCCAAAGAGAAGGAGTCGGTCAAGGAGAAAGAGCCAGTGAAGGAGAAAGAGACGCCCAAGAAAGCGCTTGGCTCGCTGATCTTGTCCGTCAAGCTTGCACTGATGGGAGATGCACGGCTCTTTCACTACGAGATTGAGGTGGGGGACGATCAGCAAACGGTTACCCTGAGCGGGCGTGTGACGAGTGAAGAGGAAAAGGTTGCTGCAACGGAAGTTGCGCAGACCGTTCATGGCGTGAAGACCGTCATCAATAAGATTGCTCTGGAAAAGGACTTGGCGAAGACGTTGCTGAAGAAACAGGATGAAATCCTGACGATGCTCGTTAAAGAGCGCTTCGCGAAAAGTGCGACCTTGAAAGCGGCGAATTTCGAGGTGAAGACGGAGGACGGTGTCGTCCAGCTCAACGGAACTGTGCGGTTTCAGGTTATCGCACTGGAAGCTGCCGAGACAGCCCGTCAAGTGCCGGGTGTCCGAGCCGTGAACACTGAGAAGATCCGGCTGGAAGGTGAGAGCTGATGCAGGGACCTCCCGGTTCCTTGGCGGGCGCTCCCACCATAGCGGAGCAAGCAAGCACCGGCTTGGTCGAGAATCGTCCACTCCTCCTGACCCGCGATTTCGGACTTGTCTGGTCGGGCCAACTTATTTCGCAAATAGGCGACGGCGTCTCCAAGCTGGCGCTGTTATGGTTCGTCTACGCAGTGACCGGGTCACCCCTCAAGACCTCTGTGATCGGTCTGCTGCAGACGATCCCCCCGATTGTTCTCGGCCCTCTCATCGGCGTGTATGTCGATCGTCTTCCGAAAAAGGTGCTCCTGATCACCAGCGATGTGTTGCGCGCGTTGTTGATCGGGTTGATTCCTTGTCTCATCCCCGTGGAATCCTTTACGGTATCGGTGTTGTATGTGCTGGTGTTTCTCCATGCCATAGCCACGGCGGTGTTTGGCCCGGCGCTGACAGCCGCGATCCCCGCATTTGTGCCGAAGAGGCAATTCACGGCGGCCAATGCGCTTCTGCAAGGCACCACCAGTCTGGGTATTATTTTCGGTCCGGCGCTCAGCGGGCTCGGTATTGCCGCGTATGGATCACAAGAGGTCTTGTGTCTCAACGCCGCGACCTATATGGTTTCGGCTGCGCTTCTTCTGCTGGTTCGTTTCCGCAACCCAGTCACACCTGTTTCTTCACCTGCTGCCAGGTCGACCATGTTGCAAGATCTGATCGAAGGATTTCGCTACAGCGTCGTCACTCAACCAAGATTGTTGCTCTTGACGAGCATCGCTGCTCTCTATACGTTCGGCACCAGCGCGCTGAATGCACTTTTCCCAGTATTCGCTCGGAAGATGCTTGGGCTGGGACCCGTCGAGGTCGGCTATCTCTGGTCGGCGCTCGGCGCCGGATTGTTGGTCACGTCGATCGGACTCCTGTGGGTGACGGATTGGCGAGTCAAGGATCGAATGCGTCTGATCATGGCCACCAGTGTATTGAGCGGTGTAGCGCTCTGTGTGTTGACCGTGACACCCGATCCGTATCTCGCCGGGCTCCTCATGGGAGTGATCGGCTGTGGGATGGGCGCGTTTACCCCGATTGCGTGGGGCATCATTCAAGAGCTCGCGCCAAGCCAGATGATCGGTCGAGTGTTAGGCCTCTATGGAACCGGGGCCATGACTGCCGCCATCGGAGGAATCTCCGCATTCGGATGGATTACGGAACACCAGGGCCCTGAAACCGGCCTGTTAGGGATTGCGCTGGTTCTCTTGCTGACGGGCCTGGGGGCTATCCGAATGAGTCGAGCGAGCGCAGGGTAGAAAAGGGAGCGCTTCATGAACGATGTCATCAAATTGAAGGATCAATATTACATCCGCGCCTCATCCTCATTGGCGGATGGCCGTACGGAAGTGTTGAAGCAGGGGGAGACCTTCGCGGTCTTCGATCGGTACGGCGACATTCACCAAGTCCTCCCAGGCCCGCAGGGGCTCTATCATGAAGGGACACGGTTCCTCTCCCGATTCGAGCTTTCGCTCGGGGCGCAGCGTCCGATGCTGCTCAGCGCCATGGTGAAAGAAGATAATGCGCTCGTGCGGATCGATCTTACCAACCCTGACCTGATGCTGGACGAGCAACGGCCTGTGCCGCGCGGCACGCTCCATCTGTGCCGTACGCGGTTTCTCTGGGAAGGGACCTGTCATGAGCGCATCCGCGTGCATAACTACGGAGCCCGAACCTTTCCCCTTGTGCTCACGATCGCCATGGATACGGATTTCGCTGATCTCTTTGAAGCGAGGGGCCGACAGCGACCTCGTCGAGGATGGCGGCTCAACACCATTCGATCGAAGACAGGGCTGGTCCTGGGTTACAAAGGACTTGATGAGACCATCCGGCGAACCTCTATCAGGTGCTCTCCGACGCCGAAGCGGGTGACGCTTGAGGGATTGAAGATCGAGGCGAACATCCCCTCGCACGCCGACATGACGTGGGAGATCTCGATTTCCTGTGACATCAAGCCCAGGCGGAGTCGGGTGTTTCTCTCCTACGACCGTGCCAACCGCGAGGCCGACCGCGCGTTACAGAAAGCCAAAGCTTCCGATGCCCATGTCTACACATCGAACGAGCAATTCAATCACTGGTTGAACCGGTCGATGGCCGATCTCCACATGTTGATTTCGGAGACTCCGCAGGGATTCTATCCCTACGCCGGAGTGCCCTGGTTCAGCGTGCCGTTCGGCCGAGATGGCATTATCACCGCGCTGCAGATGCTCTGGGTGAATCCGACCGTCGCGCGGGGCGTGCTGGGGTTTTTGGCAGCGACACAAGCCACGGAAGTTCGACCAGAGCAGGATGCGGAGCCTGGGAAAATTTTGCACGAGACGCGTCAAGGGGAGATGGCGGCGCTCGGTGAAATTCCATTCGGCAAGTACTACGGCAGTGTCGACGCCACGCCGTTGTTCATTGTCCTGGCCGGCGCGTACTACGAACGGAGCGGCGATCGCCGGTTTCTGACGACACTCTGGCCGCATATTCAGCTCGCTCTCCAGTGGATCGATCAGTACGGCGATCCTACCGGTATGGGGTTCACAACCTATGCTCGGCAGACGGCCAGTGGACTAGTGCACCAAGGATGGAAAGATTCCCACGACGCCGTCTTTCATGCCGATGGGACGGCTGCAGATGGACCGATTGCGCTGTGCGAGGTCCAGGCCTACGTGTATCGAGCTAAACGAGCGGCAGCAGACTTGGCTCGACTGCTGGGGGATTTCGATCATGCCGATCGGTTGCTGAAAGAAGCGGACTCGCTGAGAGAGCGATTTGAGCGAGCCTTCTGGTGCAAGGAACTCGATTCCTATGCCTTGGCCCTGGACGGGAGGGGACAGCCGTGCCGTGTCCGTTCTTCGAATGCAGGCCACTGCCTCTACGGAGGCATTGCCGAACAGGGGCGTGGCATGCGGACAGCACGGGCATTACTGACCGAAGACTTTTTCAGCGGGTGGGGTATCCGAACACTCGCCACATCGGAGGTCCGGTACAATCCCATGTCCTACCATAACGGGTCGGTGTGGCCTCATGACAACGCCATGATTGCAGCCGGCATGGCGGCGTACGGCGACAAGCAAGGTGCCATGAAAGTCTTGACCGGCATCTTCGATGCCAGCCTGTTCATCGAGCTCCATCGGTTGCCGGAATTATTCTGCGGATTCTCCCGACGGCCAGGCGAAGGCCCCACTCTCTATCCGACCGCCTGCTCGCCGCAAGCCTGGGCGGCCGGCGCGGGCTTCCTGCTGCTGCAAGCCTGCCTGGGTCTACAGATCGATGAGTCTCGCCGCCTCGTGAGTTTCGTCCGTCCCGTGCTTCCTCCGTTCCTCGAGCGAGTCGAGATTCGGAACCTCTCGGTTGGAACCGCGCGTCTCGATCTCGTGCTCGATCGTCATGAGAACGAAGTGGCGGTAAGAGTAACCCGCCGAACCGGCGAGGTGGAGGTCGTGCTCACGATGTAGCGGGTCGTATCGACCGACTCTTGCTAACTTCCGGTCTCTAGCTCCGTTTCATCTGCTCGAATAAAACCATCGCTTCGCCAGCTCAGCCGTCAGGACATAGCCGGCCAAAATCACTGCCAACAGCAAGAGGAAAGACGGCGGCATCGGAGTCAATCCAAGCGCGGCAGCTATCGGCAGATAGGGAAGAAGCAGCGTGGTTCCTACAACAGCAATGGTGGCCAGAACGAGAGACTGTCCCGGCCTGCTGGTGAGAAAGGGACGCCTGGTGCGGATGACCAAGACGATGGCTGATGCGGAGATGACCGACTCCACAAACCATCCAGTCCTGAATTGCTCCGGCGAAGCCTGCAGCACGAACAGTAGCACTCCAAACGTCAGATAATCGAACACAGAGCTGACAAGTCCGAACGTCAGCATGAATTTTCGAATGAAGGCAATGTCCCATCGTCGTGGCCGGTCGATGAGCTCTGGGTCGACGCTGTCGGTCGCGATGGTCATCTCGGGGATATCGGTCAGTAAATTCGTCAAGAGAATCTGTTTCGGCAGGAGAGGGAGAAACGGTAGGAACAGGGAGGCGCCGGCCATGCTGAACATGTTGCCGAAGTTCGCGCTCGTTGCCATGAAGACGTATTTCAGCGTGTTGGCGAAGGTCGTCCGTCCTTCACGGACTCCATGCACCAACACGGCCAGGTTTTTTTCCAACAAGACGATGTCCGCCGCATCCTTCGCCACATCGACGGCATTTGCGACGGAGATGCCGACATCCGCCGCGTGCAAGGCCGGTGCGTCGTTGATACCGTCACCGATATAGCCCACCACATTTCCGGAACGTTTCAGGGCCAGAATAATGCGATCTTTCTGATTGGGTTCCACCTCAGCAAACACATCAATGTCGTTGACCCGTTGGAGGAGCGCTTCGTCGGCCATCTGACGAAGGTCCTGCCCGGTCAAGATCCGCTGATGGTCCATCCCAACCTGCTGGCTGACATGCGCGGCCACGAGTCGGTGATCGCCCGTAATAATTTTCAGCGAGACGCCCAGTTGTCGTAGGGACGTAATGGTATCTGCCACGTCCGACCTGACCGGGTCGGCGAAGACCAAGAGCCCAAGGAATGTCATGTCCGCTTCATGCGTCTTGTCGATATGAGGCGTCTCGCCCATGTCTCGATAGGCCAGTCCCAGTGTCCGAAGACCTTGTTGGTTCAGGTCCTGAAACTGCCGTTGGATCTCCTCGCTGCGTTCCCCGATGGGAACCGTCGTTCCGTCCGGTAATTCAGTGCTGGTGCAGACGGTCAGCATCGGCTCTACGGCGCCCTTGGTAATCAGGAGATGGGTCGTGGGTGTGGCCACGAGAATGGACAGCCGTTTACGGAGGAAGTCGTACGGTACCTCGTCCAGTTTCCGGTATCCCGATAGATCAGCAATGCATTGGGTCCGAAGCGCCTCATCGAGCGGATTGATGAAGCCGGTCTCATAGGTGGCGTTGAGAACCGCATGGAAGAGGACGCGTTCGCTGGGGAGACCTTCCAGATCAAGCGCCGCCTGCAGTCGCATCGTGCCTTCGGTGAGCGTGCCGGTCTTGTCCGAGCAGAGCACATTCATGCTCCCGAAGTTTTCGATGGAGGCGAGGCGTTTGACGATCACTTTCTGTTGGGCCATGCGTTTCGCACCATGCGAGAGATTCACGCTGATGATAACCGGCAGGAGTTGTGGGGTGAGGCCCACGGCGAGAGCCATGGAAAACAGAAACGAGTCGAGCACCGGTCGGTGGAGGTACACATTGATGGCGAAAATGGTGAATACGAGGAGGAGCGTCACTTCGAGCAACAAATATCCAAAGCGCCGGACCCCGCGCTCAAATTCAGACTCCGGAGGTCGAAGCATCACGTGAGAGGCGATACGGCCGAATTCCGTCTCCTTGCCCACGTGCACGACAATAGCCTTCGCATGTCCGCTGACCACGTGTGTTCCCATGAAAACGCTGTTGGTCCGTTGGCTCAATGCGGCTGCGGCGGCAATGACTGATACAGATTTCTCAGCAGGATAGGTTTCGCCGGTCAACATGGCTTCATCGACGAAGAGGTCCTTCGATTCAATCACCAGCCCGTCGCCGGGAATGCTGGATCCGGCTGAGAGGTTGATGACATCGCCGGGGACGATTTCTTCAATCGGTACTTCGATGAGTCGGCCATCCCGCCAGACCTCAGTCTTGACCCGAACGAGTGAGAGCAATGCGGCAACCGCCTTTGCGGCACCGTGCTCTTGCCAGAATCCGAGCAACGCACTGATCAGAATAATGGTGAGGATGATGAGTGCGTCGGTTCGATCGGCGAGGAATAACGACACAATTGCCGCAAAGAGTAGGATAAGGATAATCGGACTGCGAAATTGCGAGAGCAGAGCGAACAGGGGGCGAATATCCTGGTGTGGCTTGAGCCGGGCAGAGGCATATCGTGCTTGGCGTTCTTGTGCCTCCTCGGTACGAAGGCCCTCAGGTCTTGATTGAATGCGGCGGAAGAGCTCATCCGACGATGTGCTCCAGAAATCCGTCTCACGACTATTCATAGTGTAGGGCTTCGATTGGGTTCTTTGGGATCAGTGGTCATGATGCGCTCGTGACCCGGGTGGTCTCGGTATATGTATGAACCCTACGATTGCGCCGGCTTACGATGAACTTCCGGCCCTCCTCCGCCGACAAGAGTGCCAGTGCCCCAAACACGAGTGGGCCGAAGATCCAGAGAGGTAAAGGACTGGTTCCAAAGATCGCGTTGCCCCAGGGGGTATAGAGGATAAATACCAGGACGACGAGTTCAATCGCGATTCCCCAGAGAAGCAAAGGA
Organism: Nitrospira sp.; assembly: GCA_005116965.1. Taxonomy (GTDB): domain Bacteria; phylum Nitrospirota; class Nitrospiria; order Nitrospirales; family Nitrospiraceae; genus Nitrospira_D. The sequence continues at coordinate 156,632 of SWDG01000006.1, forward strand.
TTGGTGAACCAGCCGAGTCGGGCGAGCGACACTCGGTCTGAGCGGCAGGCGAACACGTTTGCCACCTGGGCGATGACGATGGCGGCGAAGGTGGCGGCGGTTGCTTGTTTGTAGAGCGGATCGGACCAGTCGAGCGGCATGCCCCAGGTCCATCCCTGTGTGAAGAGCAATAGAAAGAATGAACCCATGGCGATTCCGGCTTCGATCAGGCCCAAAAAGACATAGGCGCGCAGTAGAAGCGAAAGATTCATCAATCGTTCCGTGCGCGGGCGCGGTGGTCTTGCCATCATGTCGGCGTCGGGCTTTTCGGCACCCAGAGCCAAGGCTGGAACCATGTCGGTCCCCAGATCCACTGCGAGGATTTGTGGGACCGTGAGGGCGAGTGGAACCCCGAACAAGCCGAACGCCAGATACGGGACAACTTCAGGCACGTTGCTCGCCAGCACGTACGTGGAAAATTTGCGGATGTTGGCGTAGACGGCGCGGCCTTCTTCAATGGCGTTGACGATGGTTGCGAAATTGTCGTCGAGCAAAATCATGTCCGCCGTTTCTTTCGCCACGTCGCTTCCGGCGATCCCCATCGCAATGCCGATATCGGCTTTCTTGATGGCCGGAGCGTCGTTGACGCCGTCGCCGGTGACTGCAACCACGTCGCCCATCTCTTTGAGTGTGGAGACGATCCGCATCTTGTGCCGAGGCGCCATGCGCGCAAAGACCGGCTCGGGCTCGCCGGGATTAGTGGGCGTGAGAAGCCGACGCAGCGCCTCGTCGCTCATCGTTTCGACTTGGTGCCCTTCAATGACGGGACAGTATCCGTCCGGCTCGGTGGGGGTCTCGTTCGGTGCCAGCCCGATCTGGCGAGCGATGGCCAGGGCCGTGAGCGGATGGTCTCCGGTGATCATGATGGCGCGGACGCCGGCTTGGCGGCAGCGCGCAATGGCTTCCGGTACTTCGTGACGCGGAGGGTCTATCATGGCGACCAGCCCGAGGAAGATCAGGTTCTGTTCCACCTGCTCGATGTCCAGCTTCTCGATACCTTGCTCAATGTCACGCATGGCCACAGCTAGGACCCGGTAGGCTTGGTGCGCAAAGATACGGCTCTGTTCCATGATTCGCTGGCGGTCTTCTTGACTCATCGGCGATCGAACACCCTGATGCCGTATCTGATTGCAGAGGGGCATCATCGATTCCGGTGCTCCCTTCACGAACGCCACGAGTTGGCCCTCACGCCAATGGAGGGTGGTCATGCGCTTCCGGTCCGCGTCGAACGGGAGCTCGCCCATCCGGGGCAACGGGTCATGGTGGAGAAGTCCGTGACCCAGTGCGAACTCAACCAGGGCCACTTCGGTCGGATCCCCTGTCACGGTGGGACGGCCGCCGGTTTTCCGCACGCGCTTGGCATTATGGCAGTGGATGATCGCGTCGAAGAGCGGCGCATACTCCTCGGCCTCGATGGCGCTGGTCACGCGTCCGGCGATCACTAAACAGCTTTCCTGCACCTCGATGTCAAGATGGTCCATGTAGAAACGAGCCACGCGCATCCGGTTCTCGGTCAGCGTCCCCGTCTTATCCGTGCAGATCACGGTGGTGCAGCCCAAGGTTTCCACGGATGTCAGCTGCTTAATGAGCGCGTGTCGTTTGGCCATGCGTTGGCTGCCCAGGGCCAAGGCCAGTGTCACCGTGGGGAGGAGTCCTTCCGGCACGTTTGCCACAATGATGCCGATCCCAAAGATCGCGCTGATCCAGAAACCCAAGCCCATGGAAATGCCGATGGCGAAAAAGGTTCCGCCCATCGCGAGCGACAGCAGCGCGACCATGTGGGTGACTTTCACGATTTCTTTCTGTAGCGGGCTGAGGCCTGTCTCTACTCCCGTGGAGAGGTGGGCGATCTTGCCGAATTCCGTCTGCATGCCCGTGGCGAACACCACCGCCCGACCTCTACCGGAGAGCACGGGGGTGCCGGCGAAGACGAGATTGGGAATGTCCAGGAGATGTCCATCGGCCACCGGCTCCGCTGTTCGCCGCTTCGGTCGGGACTCGCCGGTGAGAGAGGACACGTCGACCCGCATGTCGGTCGCTTCGATGAGCCTGGCGTCGGCAGGGATTTGTTCTCCTTCCTCAATCAGGAGCATGTCACCCGGTACGATTTCGCTCCGCGACACGTCGTGTGGTTGGCTGCTTCGCAGCACCCACGCCCGGCTAGGGAGAAGGCGATGGAGGGCATGCACCGCGCGCTCCGCTTTATATTCCTGAAAGAAGGCAAAGATGGCGTTGATGACAATGACACCGAGGATCGCCCAGCCGAGCGTGGCCATCCCTTCGCCTGGCTTCATGAATTCTGCCGTGAACGCGAGGGCGGCGGCGATCCAGAGCAAAATGGCCAGGAAGTGGGTGAACTGGTGGAGGAATCCTCGAATCAATGAATAGTGACCAGGCTCGACGAGAACATTCGGTCCATATCGAGCTAATCGCCGTTGAGCTTCATCGGAAGACAGACCACCGTTGCTGGTTTCCAGCCGTTTCAGCACATCTTCGGTTGGAAGCTGGTGAATGTCGTGATGGCTGAACTCAGGCACGGGCGCCTCGTACGATCAGCACCGAACAGGGAGCATGTCGGAGCAGGCTTTCGGAGACGCTACCGAGGTACAGTCGCTCGCTCTTCGTCAAATCGCGAGATCCGATGACCAAGAGCTCGTCACGATTGGCTTCGATGTGTTTGACGATGGTTTCGATGACATGGTCCATCTGGACCTGCGTCACGACCAGAAAGCCATCTTTAATAAACGCATTCCGTACGCTGTTGACCAACGCGGCGGCCCGCTCCATGACCGGCTTCCTCAAGTCAGCCAGTTGCGATTCGGATAAGTACCGGGCGGCAAAGTCCGTGACGGGGCTCTCCACTGAAGAGAGAATCGTGACGGTGGCGGTTTCCGGAAGAAGGTAGGATCGCAGAAACTTCGCGGCGGCCCGTGACGGTTTGGAGTCGTCGATGGCGAGCGTGACATGGAGAAGTTTGTGCGTCGGTTGTTTCACCACCCACACAGAACAGGGAGCCATCGAGGTAACTTGGCGCGAAATACTTCCCAATAAGAACCCTTGAACATCGCTGAGACCACGCGATCCCATGATAATCAGATCTGCCTTCACGCGACGCGCTTCTCTGGCGATGGTCTTCGCCAGTGGGCCATGAGCCAAGATGGTTTGAATGGTTGAGTGCGGTGCCGTGGCTGCTTGACCAAGGGCGACGTGAGCCGATCGCGCCGCATCCCTGAGCAGACTACCTCCTGCCTTTTCCATGGCCGCCAGAACTCGGCGCTCTCGGACGGGATTCTTCCCGGCGAGTGCTTGAAGAGCCCGCTTGTCGATGACATGCAGGAGTACGACCTGTTCAGGCTCTCGGCTGGCAAGAGCTTCGAGTGCCTGGACTCCCCACTGCGAGTGTTCCGACCCATCGACCGCACAGACAATCCGCATAACTGATTCCTTTCGTTCGGGACAGACACGATGTCGAGATAATCTCGGGTATCAGAACTGCATTGGATGTGCCTGTGAGATGGAGAGAAGCGGGAGAAGAATTGTTCATCTTCCAGGGAGTTATGAAGAGAACCGATGTGTAGGTTCAGAGAGAGGTTGAGGCATTTTGCAGCAGAGGGAGAAATGTGACTGTGGTGAATAGCGTCAGCTCGAGCTTCTAGACGGCTCAAATTGATCAGGATCGAGTCCGGTACACAGAGTGGCACCTAAGTCTTCGCTAGTCAGAGAATCGGAGCTTGGTCATTCGGCTCGCCGAGGACTGACACCTGGTAGCGACGAGGGGGAAAATCCTATCGGAAGGACCTAAGGAGGGACGATGAAAAAGACGAAAAAGGCGAAGAGGGGTACGGTCGTTAAAGCCAAAGATTTTGAGTCCATGACCGTCAGTCAGGTCATGGAGAAGAAAGTCCAGTCCGTTCGTCTGAGAACGAAGGGAGATGTGATTGCATCGCTCATGATCGAGGGCTTTGGGGCCGTCCCAGTCGTCGAGAATGGGCGCAAGCTGGCTGGCATCGTCAGCGAGCACGATTTGCTGGCGGCCATCGACGATGGTCATCGGCTTGGCGCGGTTTCGGCGAAAGATGTCATGACTTCCAACCCCTATTCAGTCAGGCCGGAAACGACGCTCGGGACGTTGGTCCATGTGCTGCGCGCAAGCGACCTGGTCCGCGTCCCTGTCGTGGATGACAAGGATAAATTGGTCGGTATCATCGCGAGACGCGATGTCTTGCGAACCTATCTCGCCACTGGCGGCAAATGAAAACAGTGAGGAGCGTATGAGACAAACTGAATTCTTCCTGAAGGCCTGCGATCCAAAGACCTTGACGGTGGGACAGCTGATGCAGGACGCCGTCACACGATGCAGCTCGCGCACTGACGCCTCGACGATCGCCCACATGATGACCCACCGGAACTTCGGGAGTCTTCCGGTCGTGGACGAGGATGGCACCTTGGTAGGGATCGTGACCGAATATGATCTCCTCCAGGCCATGCTGGAGGGGCGTGATCTTCGAAAGGTTCTTGCGACTGAGATCATGTCGGCCCATCCCGTGACGGTGACGGAGGATCAAGCACTGGCTCAAGTGGCCGACCTCTTCCAGGATCGCTATTTGACCCGTGTGCCGGTGGTTAGGAATAACAAGCTGGTGGGGATTTTGGCCAGACGGGATTTGCTGTTCGGCTATATGAAGGCATCCCAGTACTGGTCCTGATTTTAAGAAGCGTGCAACTGAGGTGTCAATTCAAACGTCTGAGAACGCATCTGATACTCGCGTCGACCATTATCCTTCTTTCCGCTGGCTCTGAGGCGGAATCGGCTCGAAAGTATCAGGATCTCTGCAGCATCGTCTATCCAAGCGATGCGGCCATAGAATGGGAGTGCCGAACGCTCCGTGCGGGCGAATCGTTGGAGAAGCTTTTCGGCGAGCACTGGATCGACGTGGTTCGGTTCAACCGCATCGACCGGCGCCATGCACAGGCTGGGTGGTCCATCAAAGTCCCCAAACAGCTTGATGATCTGCAAGCATTTACGCCACTACCTCTTTCTTATCCGCCCGCAGAATTGGATGAACAGTTCGTCCTGATTGATCTCTCTGAACAATTTCTCGGGGCCTATGAATATGGATCTCTTCGCTTTGCCATGCCCATTGCCTCTGGAGAGGTCAAGAATCCAACACCGGTGGGAGAATTTCGTCTGACCGCTGCGCATCGGGCCCATGAATCCTGTCTCTATATGATTGAAGGTACGAACCGACCGTACCCCATGAACTATGCACTCAGGTTTTATATCAATCGCGAAGGTGTGTCCTACTGGATTCACGGACGTGACGTACCTGGTTATCCCGCCTCGCACGGTTGTATCGGGCTCTATGATGAACTGATGCAGAAAGAGCAGTACGGCATCCCAAACGAGCCTGAACTGAATGATGCCAAACGGCTGTTCGAGTGGGTCTTAGGCGGCGAAGCGGAGGATGATCGGCTGATCCAGCTGCCGCAAGGTCCAAGAGTGTACATCACAGGACGAGCGCCGAGATAATGGCTGTCTGCGCTAAGCGCGAAGGTGGCACCGAAGGCAATCATGGATAAGCGCAACGTCAGCTTTCTCTCCTTGTCCCAGTTCATCCATCATCACCTGCTCTGGTTTTTGATCGGGGCCTACACCCTCTCTGCCATCTGGCCAACCGCCGGCCTCTGGATTCGAAACGTCAGTTTCGGCGATCTCCGAATCGTCAATGAGACCCTGCATATTTCTCTCCTCCTGCTCTTGCTGGCCACCTTGATGTTCAATGCAGGGTTGGGGGTCAAGACTGCGCACCTCAGATCATTGGCCAAGAAGACAGGGGTCTTGTTTGCGGGGCTCACCGCGAATCTCGTCATCCCCATGGCCTATATCTTTCTGGTCACTCTTATTATGCGGCTGTGGTATGAGCCGGAGGAAGCCCAACACATCCTCGTCGGGTTGGCGTTGGTGGCTGCCATGCCGATAGCCGGGGCCTCCACCGCCTGGGCACAAAACTCCAATGGAAATCTAGCGCTGAGCTTAGGGTTAGTTCTCGCCTCGACCATCCTCAGCCCTATCCTGACGCCTATCGCCCTGTATACGTTCGGGGAGATGGCTACGGAGGAATATGAGGCGGTCATACATACACTCGTTGCGTATGGATCAGGAGCGTTCCTGGGGCTCTGGATCGTATTGCCCTCTCTGCTGGGCCTTGCTGTGCGCTTCGTGGCGCCTGAAGCCCAACTGACGGCCATCATGCCGTTCATCAAACTGATCAATGCAGTTGTCTTGTTGCTGCTGAACTATTCGAACGGATCGGTATCCCTTCCTCAGGCCATCGCGGACCGAGATTTCGACTTCTTGGCGGTCACGTTGGTTATCACTGCGGGCCTCTGTGTCACGGCCTTTTCATCCGGTTATGGGTTGAGTCGATTGTTCAAGGTCGATGAGGCTGATCGCGTCTCGCTCATGTATGGATTGGGGATGAATAACAACGGGACCGGGCTGGTCTTGGCCTCTCTTGTGCTTGGCTCGTACCCACGAGTCATGGTCCCCATCATTCTGTACAACCTGGTGCAGCATCTCGTGGCCGGAGGCGTGCATGAAGTGACAGGCCGGACCATTGGGAAGCAAAAGATAGAAGGACACTGAGGGAACTAACAGATCAGAAACTTTCATTGCATTCGGCCTCAGCGGGAGATTCCGACTAAGGCACCCGCATGGGTCAGACCTCCGCCATCTGTTGAACATGGTTTCCAGTGCCGTATTGTTCTGCGATCAGGAGTGGCAGGGATCAGGCAGGAACCCCAAACAAAGCTCCAACCCCAGCGGTCACGGCCATGGCCAAGGCGCCCCAAATGGTCACCCGTACGGCAGCGGTCATCACAGAAGCACCTCCGACGCGCGCAGCCAGGGAACCTAAGAGTGCAAGAAATACGATTGAGCTTCCAGAAACAGCCCACATCAGCGCAGAGACGGGCACCAACAGAACTACCAGGAGAGGGAGGGCAGCACCAACGGAAAATGTGACAGCCGAAGCCAGTGCGGCTTGAACCGGTCGTGCGGTGACGATGTCGGATATGCCTAGCTCGTCACGCCCATGCGCGCCGAGTGCATCATGTGCCATCAGCTGGGTTGCGACGTTGGATGCGAGTTCTGCATCGAGCCCACGTGCAACGTAAATCGCGGTCATTTCCCGGTGTTCTTGCACCGGGTTTGCTGCTAACTCTTTGCGCTCCCGATCTAGATCCGCGCGCTCGGTGTCGGCTTGCGAACTCACCGAAACATACTCACCAGCAGCCATCGCCATGGCACCAGCCACAAGCCCCGCCGCGCCCGCGGTCATAATACTCGTTGAACTCGCGCCTGCCGCCGCGACGCCTAAGACGAGACTCGCTGTGGAAACAAGACCGTCATTGGCGCCAAGAACAGCCGCACGGAGCCATCCAATGCGGCGTATGGTATGTGTTTCAAAGTGTGGCATGGCAACGGTTTACGAGTCAGTCAGCGGTGGCCAGCACGGGAAGCCTCGCGAGGTAGTCTCACGGGTCTAGCAGGGACAAGTCTACTGCAAAGTCGTAGATGGGTCCATCGATCCGGAGATGATACGGGGAGTGCATGTGAGAGGGGAGAGAGCAGAGCGAATGATGGAACTTGAGAGATCAGACCTCTCTTGTTACTCACGGAAAGAATGGACGGGTTAGAACGTGGTGATTGAGCAACACACGGAGCACGAATGCTAGATGATGATCTCGCAGGGTTGAAGAAAGACTTTCAGAGGGATTTCACGGTCATCATGTCCTTGAATATGTTGAGCGCGAAGCTCCTTGAGCGCTGCCACAATCTGTGGCAGAAACGTGGCCTCATATCCGAGTGCGACCATGAATAGGGTATTGGTCTGAGCGTTGTGATCGGCTGAGTGGTTGGCATCGGGGACGGTCCCGGTCACACCACTACCTCCCACGCCTGAGATCACCGTATATCCTTTGATCCCCACCTTCTTGAACATGGCCAAGATTTCGCTCTCTAACCTCTTCCCACAAACAATGTGAAGCATCTTCATGAGAGTTCCCTTCGACGGTGTGATTGTGGTCAGAGAAATCGTCTAGGTAGCGTATCACAGGGGGAAATCCCTCACAAATGCTGTGTCATATCGTGCGGTGGAGCAGACAAGACGCTCCCATTTCCCAGGGGGCTGCTAAGAATCTACGTCTAGAAACATGGATCCGAACAGGGGGTTTTTGAACCTCTTACCCTGTGGTCTAAGAAACCGCAGATCATTCTTAACTTGCCTGTTGGTCGACCAGTCTCCTACATTAAGTGCTCCACTC
>SWDG01000006.1:165095-173394 GCA_005116965.1 Nitrospira sp.
AACATGCACGAAGCACTTGAGGCCATAGCGAAACTCGTTTGCCAGAATGAAAAAGAACTCTCAGCCAATCGTGAAGCATTCATCTCAAGTCTCGGCCTGGCAGACCCGTACAAGCGTATGCTGAAAGAGTACATTGAGTACGCAAACAAGTTTGGTCGACATGCTGGTCCACAAGGCATGTCCAAGCCTGTGCCATCACGAAAAGAAGTGGAAGCATTCATGTATTTGACCGGCCTATTCATTCGTGTCGCCGTCTCGAAAAACTCCTAAACCTGCTCGCCGCTACTAGGACAGGGCAAATCACCCCCATCTCGCCCCATGTCGGGAGAGTCCTGAGTTATGGTTTCTTGTGGGGTTAGGTTGTCTGAGGGAGGGCTATCTGAATTTTGTAAACCGCAGGTCGCACGATTCATGTAGCGCACCCCCCTCACCTGGCCCTTGACTCATCAAAATTTATTGTTATACAGTTCACTCATGGTTGCCAGTGCCCTCTCGGCCAAGAAAGCGGTTGTGCTGTTTCACGCCCTGTCGGACGAGACACGCTTGGCGTTGCTCGAACGGTTAAGAGACGGAGAGCAGTGTGTCTGTGAGCTGACGGATTCGATGAAAGCCGCCCAGTCGCGTCTCTCGTTTCACCTCAAGGTACTCAAGGATGCGGGGCTCGTCGAGGACCGCCGTGAAGGACGATGGATGTACTACAGGCTGAGCGCCCAAGCGATTGAAGAGCTGGAGGAGTTGGTGGGTTCTCTCAAGAAAGCAGCAAGGTCGGCAGTTTCTTCGAAACGTTGCTGCTGATTTTGGCAGGATGATGAAAAAGTCCTGCCAGCATCGTTCTCGCGTCGCTTAGAGGCTCAACGTACGACTCCCCAAGTACGCTTCGCCTCTTCGCTCGCTGCGGCCTCGCTGGACAGTCTTTTTGACCATCCTGCAGGTTCTTAAGATAGATATGATGTGATGTGATGGGTTACTTTTCTTGAGGTGGCAGCTCTTATAAATCAACATTTCTTGATTGGAGGTTAATCATGAGTGACGCACAGAGGCTCAAAGACGAAATCAAGACCAGATACGGTCAGGCGGCTTTGCAGGCTCAGAAACAGGAGCGGCGTTCCTGCTGCGGGACGGGGACTGTCTTGCAGGCGGGGCAGCTCGATCCCATCACCGGCAATCTTTACAGCGACCGTGAAACGGCCACACTGCCTCACGATGCCGTGGCGGCGTCGTTGGGGTGCGGGAATCCGACGGCGTTGGCACAGATCGCCCCTGGGGACACCGTCTTGGATTTGGGATCTGGCGGTGGCATCGATGTGCTGCTCTCAGCGAGACGGGTCGGGCCGACCGGCAAGGTGTACGGATTGGACATGACCGACGAGATGTTGGAGCTGGCGCGGGCCAATCAGGCGAAGGCCGGAGTCACGAACGTTGAATTTTTAAAGGGTGACATCGAACACATTCCGTTGCCAGACAACTCCGTCGATCTCATCATTTCGAACTGCGTGATCAATCTATCGCCGGACAAAGACTTGGTGTTGGCTGAAGCCTTTCGGGTATTGAAGCCAGGAGGGCGGCTGGCGGTGTCGGACATCGTGGTCCGGGGGGAGATCCCGCAAGCAGTCCGGCGCAATATAGAACTGTGGGCCGGGTGTGTCGCTGGCGCGTTAGAGGAAAAAGAGTACCTCGCGAAGCTCGAACGAGCCGGGTTCGAACAAGTCTCGATCGAGCCGACCAGGGTCTATACCGCTGCCGATGCACGGGAGCTGTTCGAGGGAACCGATCTCGACCTCAATGCCATCGCGCCGCTCGTCGATGGCAAGTTCCTCAGCGGGTTTGTCCGGGCGACGAAGCCTGAGGCAAGCCCAGCGGCTTGCTGTTCGTCGAGCTGTTGCGCGTAACCAGGAGGAGCGTTGGCCATGGAATCTGTTCTGACTGTTCCGCTGCCCGCCACACCGAAACGGCTGAACCTCTTTGAGCGCTACCTTAGCGTGTGGGTGGGGTTATGTATCGTCGTCGGTGTGCTGATCGGCCATGCCTTCCCTGTACTCGTCAGTACGCTACGGAGCGCCGAGTTCGGACAAGGAAGCCACATCAATCTGCCGATCGTAGTCTTAATCTGGCTCATGATCATCCCTATGATGATGAAGGTAGATCTGACGGCTGTGCGGCATGTCGGCCGACGGCCCGGTGGCTTGCTCATCACGCTGTTCGTGAACTGGGTAGTGAAGCCGTTCTCCATGGCCTTCTTCGCCTGGCTTTTCTTTCGTGATATCTTTTCAGCCTGGCTGTCTCCCAGCGAAGCAGAGCAGTACATCGCCGGCTGCATCATCTTGGCCGCCGCGCCATGTACTGCAATGGTGTTTGTGTGGAGTTATTTGACTGATGGCGATCCGGCCTACACCTTGGTGCAGGTCTCGGTGAACGACCTGCTCATGTTGGGGCTCTTCGCCCCGATCATCGGGTTCTTGGTAAGCGGCACCTCGTCTCTCGTCGTACCCTACGTCGTTCTATGGTATTCGGTGTTGGCCTTCATCCTCATCCCGCTGGCAGTGGGAACGGTGCTGCGGATGCAGCTCATCCAGCAGCACGGCAAGACGTGGTTTGAACAGACGTTTCTCCCGCGCTTTGCGCCGGTGACGATCACGGCGCTATTACTGACGCTGGTCCTTATCTTCGCATTCCAAGCGGATAACATTCTGGGGAAGCCCTGGCATGTGGCTCTCATCGCGATTCCTATTTTTCTCCAAGTCTATGTGAATGCTTCACTCACCTATGGCCTTATGCATTGGTTCCGCATTCCGTATGCGGTGGCAGCTCCGGGCGCCTTGATTGGCGCCAGTAACTTCTTTGAACTTGCCGTCGCAACTGCCATTGCCATCTTTGGCCCCGAATCGGGCGCGGCGCTGGCCACCGTCGTGGGTGTCTTGGTAGAAGTGCCGGTGATGTTGTCCATCTGTCAGGTCTGCAATCGAACGCGGCATTGGTTTACCTTTCCCAAGTACACAGAACGGTAACACCAGAGTAAAGGAGGAGTTGTATGCCCTACCGTGTTCTCTTCCTATGCACCGGAAACTCGGCCAGGAGTCAAATGGCCGAAGCCTTGTTGCTCCTGATTGGTGGGCATGACTTCCAGGCTGAGAGTGCCGGCACTTATCCCGTCGGACTGAATCCTGTGACCGTTGAGGCCCTTCGAGAGGTTGGCGTAGACTGGCAGGGACGGCAATCCAAGCGCGCGAGCGAATTCATGGGCCAGTCGTTTGACTATGTCATCACGGTCTGTGATCGAGCAAAGGAAAGCTGCCCTGTCTTTCCAGGACCGCACAAACTGCTGCATTGGTCCTTTGATGATCCGGCGGCCGCACTCCCGGAGCACAGGCTGAAAGAGTTTCGTCGGATTCGTGATCAGATTGCGGATCGGCTCCGCACCTTTCTGATCGACGACTTGAAGCTCGAACCAGCTTCGCTGCACAGCTAGAAAGTCTTCACGGCCGTCCAGCACCTCGCCACACCCAGTGTATGCATCGATGGCGATTCACAACCATGAGAGCGCAGCCACACCGGCTGTTGCAGCGGATGGGAGTGTCGTTGGTTCTGCAGATTGTCGTTCTTGCCCGATGCAGAATGGCGCTCACGCCCGGTTATGTCTTCCCGAAAGAGAAGCCTTTACCACGGAAGCTGGTGACCCTCGGTCAAGGATGTATCTATTCACGTTGGAAGTCCGTCTAAATGAGTAGATGAGGGATGACATTCAATCGCGCGTCACAACCAATATAGAGAGGAGAAGATTATGAGTGAACTCACATCTCGTGAACGTGAGCTGGTGGCTCTCGGTGCTGCCATGGGTAGTAACTGTGTGCCATGCGTCGAGTATCATATTCGAGAATCACAGCGAACCGGTCTGACCGACCTAGAAATCAGCGCGGCGATTGAGCTCGCAGACAAGGTTCGTCAAGTCCCAGCCCGCAAGGTGCGCGAAGCGGCTGAGAAACTGGTTTCCAAAGCTTCCGGCTGCACGGAAGAATCCGGAAAGGGAGGATCATGTGAAACACAGCCGCCCGGTGGTATGAAGCCCGGCATGATGTCTCAAATGATGGATGCCTGCTGCGATTCCAATCAGCCAGCCAAGGCGGTGTCCCCATCAGAAAAAGAGGCGGCGTCCTATTCCACCACGAGCGCAGAAAACAAGTGCTGCTGAAAGAGACGGCCTTCGTATTCCCTACCCGGTCGGTTCGGGTAGGGAACTACTTCATGGAGTGTTTTTGATGAGTAATACTGATGAACAAAGTGTATTTCAAGACGCTGTTTGTGATCTGGCGCAGCCGATCTTGCGTTACCTTGAACGATATGTTGGGGATCGTTTCATGGCAGAAGAATTACAGCAGGAAACATTGATACGAATGAGCAAGGGATTCGCTGGATTTGCCGGTCGCTCATCCCTCAAGACATGGGCGTTTTCTATCGCCGGCCGAGTCGCGGCTGATTATTTTCGCCATCCCTCCCGGAGACTTCGCATTGTTGAACTGGACGAAGCTGCTGGAGTGACCGATCCAGATCGTGCGATCGACGAACGGCTTGTCGCGGAGGAGATGAATGCCTGCATCCGGGGGGTTATCGATAGCTTGCCTGAAGTCTATCGGGAAGCCCTTATTTTGCACGATCTGGAGGGATTTACACTGGAGCAAGCTGCGGAGATCAGCCAATGCACCTTGGCCTCAGTCAAGATCAGAATTCACCGAGCCCGCCTCCGACTGAAGGAGGCATTGAAAACAGGGTGCACATTTTATAACGCTCCCGATGGCGTGTTCCGGTGCGACCGGAAGGAATAGCGCGGAAGCTAGGCGTTTCTTGAGACCGCACCGGAACACATACCTATCAGCTGCGTCAAAAACCATATGATACAGGGAGCTGGTTCTGAGAAGTCTTTTAGAGGCTTGTTCTCAAGCCGGAACATTCGGCGATAGTGTCAGCAGGAAACAGATGGTTAACATTGATGCAGAAATCCCCATCTTCAAAGGAGGACAGATGGCTACGGCACACTACAAGTTCGTCCATAACGTAGACTACCATTCGATCGTGGCTGCCTCGGAGAAAGTTGCCTGGACTGTGGGGGAAATCTTCCGTGACCGACACTTTGACGTGACTAAGAACATTGTTCCTGACTCCTGGGTGTGTACCCAGCACCTGGCGTTTCTGAATGGGCAAGAACAGCGAACGTTGAATCACCTGCGTGCCTTTAGCTATGTCCATCTGTTCGGCAACTTTGAAGAGTTCATCCCGATTCATCTCACCGCTCTCATCCAGCAGGACTGGCATGCCGACCGCGCGCACTTGCGCGCGTTACTTCGCTTTGGCGAGGAAGAAATGAAGCATCAACAACTCTTTTTGCGAGCCGAAACGGACTTGGAGGCGTCGTGTGGGTATTCCTGCGGTCGTTACTTTGACAAAGACCGGCTCATGGCATTTACCCGGGCAATGCTCGCGTACCCACCTTTGCCAAGAGCACTCGTTCTCCTGGCACTGGAATGGGGAAGTCAGCGCCACTATGTCGATTCTGTGCAGGATAAGGTCGGAGACGGTAGCGACCCGCTCTATGTGGACATCCTGAAATATCACTGGATTGAAGAAAATCAACACACGAAAAGCGGCGTACTGGAAGTCGCAGCGCTCGCACAATTCTTAGCCACAGAGGAAATCACCAGCGCCTTTGACCATATCATGGGCATCGGCGGGTTGGTCGATGCCACGTTTGTGGGGCAGGTCGAGCAGGAGCTGGCGACCCTCCAATACGTAACAGGGCGTCGTCTAACAGAGTCGGAAGCGACGGTTTTACGCGAAGCGCTGTGCAAGTCGATGCGTGCTATCTGGGCGGATGTCGCCTTTACTCATCCTGACTTCCAGCGGGTTGCCGTGGAGCTTTCAAAAGAAGGGGCTGCCAAAATCGGCATTGTGTAACTGCGAGTCCTGCTTCTGTGTCCGGGCAATTCAGCCCGCAGCCAGATGGCGGAAGGATTACTTCGTCATCTGGCTGGGGATCGGTATGACGCCTTGAGCGCCGGCACGCATCCCGTCGGTCTGAACCCCGGAGCTGTGGCGGCCATGCGTGAGTTGGGCATCGATATTTCCACCCAGCGGTCAAAGCGGATGGACGAGTTCGTTGACCAGGCGTTCGACTATGTCATTACCGTATGCGATCGGGCCAAGGAGTCGTGCCCTCGTTGGCCACATACGGGGCGGTTGCTTCATTGGAACTTTGACGATCCCGCTGTCGTGACTGGATCTCCTGAACAACAACGTCAGGCCTTTCGAACGGTGCGGGATCACATCAAAGCCCACCTCGAAGAATTCCTCTCGACCAGTTGTAGAAATTCACGCCAGAGATCTTCTTAAGCGCGCAACGGCTGAGGACCCTCGCCATAGGGCCACAATATCGCTTGCTCCCAGATGGAGACTTCGCTATACAGGGCGGGTCGACAGCCTCAACTTCAGTAAGGGAGGAATGCGAATTATGAAAAGAATGTCGGTTGGAGCATTGCTGAGTGGACTCGTTGGTCTATTGGTGATGGCCGGTTGCGCATCGGAGCAGGCCTTCGTGGAACCAACATCGGCAAGCCCGTTCGCGTCGTCGGCTCCCTCTGAGCCTGCCCCCATTGGGCCGTCGGATTTCTTGACGGCGTGTCTCGCCAACATTTCGAACGAATCCAGCGAAGGGGCGAGGATGGTCGCCGAACAGAGCTGTCAGGATAGTGAAAAGCTCCATCAAGGTATCGTAGGAACAGCCCTCGCGAAAAGCGCCAACCGTGTATCCGCCGGGACGCAAGGTGATTCGATGAATGCCTGCATGGCGCTCATTCCCACAAGTTCGACGGTTGGTCAACGGATGTTGGCGGAAGAAACCTGTGCGCGCGATCAATTGACGCATCATTAACAAACGAACCAAGACGGTCAAGAGCCAGGCAGATCGAAGTGATCCTCATGGTTCCGTGATGATGTGCCTACTCGGTTTCTCTTCCTCTTCACTCCATTCCGCCACAGCCTGCGCCATTTCTTTCAGCCGCTGAGCAGCACGGCCAAAGACGCTGTCAGACGGGTAGGAATCATCAAGCCCTCCGCTCACCAGATGCGATGCAAGTGAGCAGTTCCACGGCTTCCTTTATCGTGTTGGTGGCGTACGTGAATATGTGTGATCCTCGGCCATTCCAACCTGGTGCATTTTTCTACAGTGCAATGCTAACCGGTGGAGCCTAATGCAACAGCCTACTCACAATTGGCGGCATTTCACAGGGTTTGGAAGAGCGATGTCGGGTATGTGAATTGCGATCGTACTGAGCATGCCGATGTTACGCAGACCAGCCCTGGAGCGCTATCTCCAGACCCGCTTTGGCCCAACGGCGCGATTGTTGTCCTACGGAGTCATCGGGAAAGAAAGTTCCAAGGGAGAGGAAAAACGGTATGGGTACGGCACACCCGTCAAATTGACCTTCCGAGTCGGGCGGCTGGTTCAGTCCGCAGTGCTCGAAACGATGAAGCCGGGTCCGTTCGGGCACGAACATATGGCCGATCGTGCCCAGGCGATACTGTGGGACTACGACTCCTATGGACGTCTATCACACCATGTGAAGGCCCTCGATGTGGGCGCCTTCGACGCCAACCAGGCGCTCTTTTCTCTCGCGGAGGCACGTGAGTTTTTCGTGCTGAATGAATGGACCGATGGCGCAAGCTATCATGTGGATCTTGCACGACTGGCAAAAGGCGGGAGATTACGAAAGTTAGACCGGCAACGGACCGTCGCGTTGGCTCGTTACTTGGCTCAAATCCATGCCAAGAAACGGCGAGACGCTGATCTTTACAAGCGTCGGTTGCGTGAATTGATCGGTCACGGCGAATGCATCATGGGGTTGACCGATAGCTATCCCAAGCGTTGTGGCTTTATCACAGGCGATCTGTTGCGAACGGTGGAGGAGGCCTGCAACCAATGGCGGTGGCGCCTTCATGACAAGGTCAATCGTCTTTCTCAGGTTCATGGGGATTTTCATCCCTACAATGTGCTGTTTCGTACCGGGGCGGATTTTGCGGTGTTGGATCGATCACGAGGGGAATGGGGCGAGCCGGCGGACGACGTGACCGCGATGACGATCAACTATCTCCTGAACTCATTGATCAGCCGGGGCAAGCTCCAGGGGTCGTTCGAGATCTTGTTCCGATTGTTTTGGGACACCTATGTGGAGGTCAGCCGCGACAAAGAGGTTACGGAAACGGCTGCGCCGTTCTTCGCCTTTCGCGGCCTGGTCGTGGCCAGCCCGCTCTGGTA
>SWDG01000006.1:173494-247206 GCA_005116965.1 Nitrospira sp.
GATCTGTCACATCCCGGGTGTCTCATGTACCACAATTCCAAGATACAAGGCGTACCCTCTGGGGTACGTTGAGGGCCTGAACGATGCGAGAACGCCGTTGGCGGACTTTTTCAACACGCTGCTAACTCTTCTTCGTGGTGTGAGCGATGAAGGAACTAAACAGCTGCTGCAGCTTCTTGCTTCCGCAGGCCGGGCATGTCACCTCGCCGGCTGCATGCTCTTTCAATGTTACCACGATCAACGATTCCTTCCCGCAATCGAGGCACGTATAGTCGTACATCGGCATGGTGTACACCCTTTCGACAATCAGCCAACAATCATGAGTGGATAGGTCCCCTGGTGCAACAGCGCATGTGACACGCTGCCGAGTAGCATGCGGGTGATGCCGCGGCGTCCACGGGATCCCGCGAGAATAAGGTCGGGATTCAAGGCCTTGGCTTCCTGAAGAATTCCCTCGACCGGGGTGCCGAACGTAGTCACCACGCGGGTTTGGTAGCCATAGGATTTCAGCTTGGCGGCTATCTCGTCGAGGAAGTTCTTCGCCTTGCCGAGGGAATGGGTTTCCATATGCTCGGCCGAGACCGCATCCACCGGCCAGGGTGGCCTGGTATGGGGGAGGACGGTGAAGAGGGTGACAGTGGGCGGTTCACGAAAGGGTTTCTGTTGAAGGAAGGAGAGAGCATGGTCTGCATCATAGCTCCCTTGCAGGGGAAGCAAGATATGATGAAGCCTTTTTAAGGGGCCAGGAAGGATCAATTTCGCGCCAGGCCCGAATGTCAGCACTCGGTGGGAGACACTTCCAACCAGCCGTTCCTTGATTGGTCCAAGGCCTCGGGCACCCAACAGAATGAGATTTATCTTTTGTTGTTCAGCCAAGGCCACGATCTGATCCACCGGAGATCCGACGACCAAATGTCTCGTCACCGGTCCGGCATCTAATGGCAGCAAGGACACGATGCGATCCAACAAGCGAGTCCCGTCATCGCGCATGTTGCGCTCGACCGATTCGTACAGTTCTTGTGCTACCTCCGGAATCATCATGGGATAGGCTGGACTCGGAACATCGAGCACATGCACGAGGTGCAGTTCCTCGGCACGTGCTACGTATTTCAAGGTGCGCACGGCTTCATAGGAATGGTCGGAACCATCGACTGCAAGTAAGAGCTTCATAAGAACCTCATTGGCAATCTGCCGGACAGAAGAAAACGATGTAGATTACAATCGCGAGACCAACGCCCACTGCTCCGAGCAGGAACCACTGTGCACGTGTCATTCTTCTCCCCCTTAGTACAGATGGTCTTCAGCAAGTCCAATGCCGTCATAGGCGTGAAACGTGAAACGTGAAATGTGAAAGGAATCCGGGGCGGTTTAGAGGCACTTGTTCCTCGCCTCTCACTTTTCGCTTCTCACGCTTCACATCCTGTGGCGCCTTCTGCCACAGCAGGCGAACAACCTCTGTAGCAGAGAGCCCCTGCTTCCGGAGGCGGCCCTATAGCCAGTAGCTGATCACGAAAGCAACCAACCGCAAATCCGTGGTTTCTCCAACCTCTTCACCAACTCCGGAAGCTCTTCGTGGGTGGCATCGCCCTTGCTCAATTATTGGCCAGGAGGATCGTTCATGGGGAAGGAGGCAAATCTCTTCGAGACCATACTGGTCCCGGTTGATTTTTCCCCCTGTTCAGATGAAGCATTTCGGGTCGCCTGTCAGGTCGCGCGGTTGTGTGGGGCGACAGTGCTTGTTCTGCACGTGATCGACACCAGTGCGCTTGCCGCATTCAATCGATTGGGTTTGCTGGCTGTTCCATCCGATGCCGCGCCACAGCGCCGCCGTTTACGCCATCATGCCCGTCTCAAAGTGAGGCAGTTGTTGGAGTCGAAGGTAGCCATGGATGTGAAGGTCACACGCCTGATCGTGGAGGGGGTGCCCTTCGTCGAGATCGCCAAAGTTGCGCGCACGGGGGATATCGATCTGGTCGTGATAGGAAGCTACGGCGGTCGGTCCGGCAGTGTGGACAGGATTTTCTTTGGCAGCACAGCGGAAAAAGTCGTTCGCACAGCCGGTTGTCCCGTCTTGACCGTGCCGCTTGAAGCATCCGCGCCACAGCGGAAGTCCACGCGTTGATCAATGGTTCATTGGCAGATGGAGGATCTCATGACGATTGGGGCAAGTCTGGTACAGTGGCGCAGGTTGGGAATGGTTCTCTCTATGGTCTGTCTGGCCTGGATGTATGGGTCGGTTCTCCTGGCGCAATCCGAACAAGTGGTGGACGTGACGATCAAGGATTTTCGTTTTGTGACGAAGCAGAGTCCGTTGCGCTTGGGGTTTCCCACCGTCATTAAGGTACGGAATGATGACGCGGAGCGACACGATTTCAGCTCGACCATGTTTGAAGGGATTCCGACACAGATTGAAAAGGACGGTGTGATCGTGTATGGACGCGGGGTGGGGGGTGTCTTGCTCGATCCGAAGCAGGACGCCACGATTCGATTTGACATGACGCGACCAGGCCGGCACGTCTTTCGATGCTCGATTCACCCGACGATGAGCGGAGAGTTACTTCTATTAAGTGCGGAGGCAGTGTGAGTGTATCAGCAGGGGGATTAAGAATTCTCTTGGCCACTGACGGGTCACAGGGATCAGCGGCGGCGGAGGCCTATGCCTGTGCGCTCGCCCACTCGTGGGGTGCCTCGCTGACCGTGATGAGCGTTCTGGAGTTTCCACCTGGGATGAACCCAGACTATGCGGTGAATCGATTGTACTTGGATGAGTTGATGCAGGAGGCAACAACAAGGTTGGTGGACTTAAAAGTGCGCGCGGGAGGCTTGGGGCTAGCAGTCCAATCACGCATCGCCACAGGAATCCCGAGTGAAGAAGTGCTGGCCGTCGCACGGGCTGAAGACGCGGATCTGGTCGTGGTCGGAACGAAAGGGAAGACTGGTCTCGAGCACATCTTGCTGGGAAGCACGGCTGAGCGAATCATTCGTAGGGCACCCTGTCCCGTGTTGACCGTCCCGGCGGCAAAACAGCGCGCAGGGGAAGGTCTGAAGGCCACAGTCACAAGAATGCTCGTGCCGGTTGACTTCTCAGATTGCTCACTTGACGCACTGGAGTATGGAGCGCTGATTGCACAACGATCGAAAACCTCGGTGAAACTCTTCCATGTGCTAGAGCCGGTGTCGTACGGGTTAGACTTTACGCTGCCCCAAATGGCTCAGCGGGAATCGAGCAAGACAGCCATCACGAAGCGGTTATCGGATCTCGTCTCCACGCTCACTTCCCTCGGCCTTGTATCCGACTTCCTGATTTCTGGCGGGCTGCCGGCCGATTCCATCCTTGATGCGGCTCAAGCTCAATCGGTTGACGTGATTGTGATGGGGACGCATGGCCGCCGGGGGTTGTCTCATGCGTTGTTTGGTAGCGTCGCGGAGTCCGTCCTGCGGAGATCCTCGTGCCCTGTTCTCACAGTACGGAGCCCGAAGTTACCGCCAGAACATCGTCGGGTCCTCTCAGGACAATCGATGCCGACCAATGTGTAACCCAGGAGCGAGTTATGCGAACGCGAAAAACAACAACCGGTAAAGCGAAAAGCCGAGTCGTCTCCAAAACAAGACGAACCGAGAAGCCCATCGAATTACCGGATGGCATGTGGGAACGGATCTCGCAGAAAGCGTACGAACTGTGGGAACAGCGCGGCCGTCAAGAAGGGAGCGCGTTTCGAGACTGGCTTGATGCGGAGGAAATCGTCATGGAAGAAATACATGAATCCCGCGAGTGAACAAGCAACGGGATTCTGGGCTCCACGGCCTGCGGCTCTGGATGCGATTCTCGCGCGGCTCGAATCGCTGTCGCTCAAGCCGGAATTTGCCCTGCAGCGAGAGATGGCGTTGGCACGGGCGTTGAGACCCTACCTGGGGGGCATCGCGGACAGACTCGTCGCACCGCTCGCTCAAGAAACCGAACTCGCCAATCTGTTCCTTCTCTGCGATTTCTATCCTGAAGACGGGCAATTGACGCTGATCGAACAGTTACGAGATGTGATCACCGAACACATCCCCAATGAAGAACGGCAGTGGCTCGATCCCTTGAAACATTCCTATTTCGATCTGATGGAACTGACTTCTTTGCCGAGGCCAGGGGAAGATCTCACCCTGCGGTCGCTCGGAGATCGAACCACATTGGTGGTTCCCGGCCATGAATCCCTCAAGGATCTTGCTGCAGGCCGGGTGTTACTGACCCGCCTCGTCGGCACTCCGGATGGTGGCGAATCAGGCAAGGCAGTGTGGGCCGGCTGCGGAATCGTCTTGTCTCAGGCCGATGCCAACGCGGTGCTCGAGAGGACTGTGGAATGGCGCAGAGAAATGGAGTTGACCACCGGATCCTTTGCATTAGGGGAGTGGAGGGAGTTTACCAAGCGTTTCGGGTACATGTTCCTCTGGGCATTCGCACAGCTCCGCACGGATGCGTTGGTGGATGCCGTCGTCCATATTCGCTATCGCCGTCCCGATGGCCAGCCCTATCTCTATGCTGTGGCTCTGTACGACCACCATGAGTATCGGTTCTTTGTCGATGGATTGTCCGAGATGGGTGAGCTTAAGCCGGAGCAGACGGCGCCTCAGGTTAGAAGGCAAGGCCAGACCGACGATGTTCCTCCGACTTGCACATGGGCGCAGCGCGATGAGAGCGGTGTGACCGGCTCGATTGTCGCGAAGGTGACACTCACGTCGTCCCAGCTCATCGTGGAATGCGATAGTCCAGCACGACTTGACCAGATCAAGCATCGACTCGCGGCCTCGTTTGGATTTTCACTACATTTCCGATGTGAGACGCTCGTACCGCCCGCGCGGCAACTCTCGGTAGCCGAACTCATGTCCGATGAATCGCCGCCGTTAGTCGTGACATCGGAAGAAGACCGTGCGCTGCTCAACCAGTTTCTTGAAAAAGCCTACTTGGAGTGGTCGGATCAGCCTCACCTCGCGCTTGGCGGGCACACGCCGCGACATGCCGCCGCATCTGCCGCTATGAGCGGCAAGGTCGGTGCCTTAATCAATGAGATGGCCCAGCATGATCCAGGCCATCAGCGATGTGGCCGACCAGCGTTCGATTACAATCGTCTTCGCGCTCATGTGGGCTTGGATGAACTGCCAGAGTAATTCGAGCTGCACCACTTGCCTCTTGACGAGATGGCGTATACAACCATCTCGCAGATGATGGCCGATGGGGAATAGCCTAAGGAGAAGCCGATGACAGTAGAGCGTCCAACCGTCGGTATCTTAGTCGGTGGCGGGCCGGCTCCCGGAATCAATAGTGTGATCAGCGCCGCCACGATCCGCAGTATTCTCGGGGGCTCGGACGTACTTGGAATCATCGATGGGTTCAAATGGCTCATGGAAGGGGGGACGGGACAGGTACGGCCGCTCTCGATCGAAGATGTGAGCCGAATCCATTTTCGGGGCGGGTCCTATCTGGGCACGTCGCGTGCGAACCCGACGAAAAGTACCGAGCTGCTCAATAACGTGTTGTTCGCGCTGTCGAGACTCAATGTCACCCGGCTGGTGACGATCGGTGGGGATGATACCGCATTTTCGGCCATGAAATTGGAAGAACATTCCGGCGGCCGTCTTCAAGTCATTCATGTTCCCAAGACCATCGACAATGATCTCGACCTTCCTTATGGCATTCCGACATTCGGGTTTCAAACGGCTCGTCACGTCGGGGCCGAGATCGTCAAAAATCTGATGGTCGACGCCCGCACCACCGCACACTGGTACTTGATCGTGACCATGGGGCGCAAGGCCGGCCATCTCGCCTTGGGTATCGGAAAGGCCGCTGGTGCGACGCTGACGATTATTCCAGAGGAATTTCGCGAGAGGCCGGTCAAATTACAACGGGTCATCGATCTTCTCATCGGGGCCGTGATCAAGCGTCTTGAATATGGTCGGGCCGACGGGGTTGCAATGTTGGCCGAAGGACTGATCGAAATCATTGATTCTCGAGATCTTGGTGGGTTAGAGCATGTCGAACGAGACGAACACGGCCATTTACGAATGAGCGAAATAGATATCGGTGATGTGCTGCGGCGTGAACTGACGAAGCAGCTTCACCAGCTGGGGCTTGCCATCAGCCTGGTGACGAAGAACGTCGGATATGAGCTCCGTTGTGCCGATCCCATTCCATACGATATCGAATACACACGCGATCTCGGCTATTGCGCTGCTCAGTATGTACTCGACGGCGGGACATCGGCCATGGTCTCGATTCAAAACGGACGGTTCACCCCGATTCCATTCAAGCAGATGGTGGATTCCTCCACTGGACGGACCAAGGTGAGGATGGTGGATATCGAATCCCAGTCCTACCAGATCGCTCGGCAATACATGATTCGACTCACGGAAGCCGACGTGAACAATCAGGACGCGCTGGGCCGCTATGCCGACTTGGCCGGCCTGTCTCCAGAGGCGTTTCGAGAACGGTTCAGTATAGTCCTTTGAACAACAGGGATACATCTCGTCGAACAAAAGGATATCCGACATGAAGATTCTTGCGACAGTTGATGGGTCAAAACATGGCAAGTGGGCGATCGAGTGGTTAGCGGAGATGCCGTTCGCGGTGCAGCCGGTCGTTCGTGTGCTGCATATCATCGATCTGGCGAGCCTTCGGGCTCCCTTTATGATCCAGCCGGCGATCGTCGGGACCGGACGATACATTCAGTCCGAAGTCAAGCGGATGGAGGCAGCGGCCAAGTCCACGAAGAAAGAGTCGGAGGGTTTGTTGTCAACGCTTGGCTTGAGCGGGACCGTGACGACCGACCAGGGCGCGGTGGCAGCGACGATCATGAAGCATGCGCAGCGTGGGGTCGGACTGCTGTCGATCGGGTCCCGAGGCTTGGATGCCTTAGACCGCTTTATGTTGGGCAGTATCTCGAATCATGCTATTCACCATGCGCCTTGTTCTGTGCTGGTGGTGAAAGAGAGTCCTCGGCCTGTACGGCATCTGGTTCTCGCAATTGATGGCTCGTCAGCCTCAGATAAGGCGGTTAAGTTCCTGATTCGCAACGTCAACCCGACACCCGATGGTTTGGATCGCGAACCAGTCGTGGTGACCGTGATACATGCCGTGCCCTATTTTAAGTATCCAGAAGTCAAAGAAGCCGGGAAAGCGCTGGTCCAGCGCTATAGTGCTAAGCTCTCGAAATCAGGCTTCCAGATCCGTGAAGTCTTGAGGCTGGGGAAGCCGGCGGACGAGATTCTGACCGTGGCCAAACAGGAGAAGGCGGATCTGATTGTGACCGGAGCGAAGGGGCTGGGCGCAATCCGCCGAGTGCTGCTTGGCAGCGTTTCTACTCGTGTGGTGCAGCATGCCCACTGTGGAGTGCTCGTGGTCCGCTGAAGATCAAAAGTAGGGGGTGGCTTATGGTTGGAGGAACAGGCTTGACGGAAAGGAAGAAGGCGCAATAGACTGACACCCTCTCGGATCAACAAGAGAGGGAACCGTATGACCGCATTAATGAAGATTGGCCAAGAATCGCTTCCAGATCGTTTAGTGACAGGGCTTTCAAAAATCGGGTTGGCGATGAAGAGCCGTGCCTGGAGACGAAAGGGACGGGCAGGGATTGGTCCCTTGCAAATCCAAGTGCTGACGTTTCTCCGATCTCGACCGAATCATTCGGCTACCGTTTCAACGATTGCCCGAGAACTCTCCGTGAAACTGCCGACGGCTTCTGAAGTCATCCGAACGCTTGAGGGGAAGCGATTGGTCCGCCGGCGCCGTCGGGAAATCGACAACCGTGTCGTGACAGTTCACCTCACCGCCCTCGGGGCAAAGGCAGGCCATGTTGAAAATCGATGGCCGGAGATTCTGGCGTCCGCGACCAAGAATTTGTCGGTACAAGAGCAGGTCGCGCTTCTGAGTTCTCTCGTGAAGCTGATTCGCGCGCTTCAATTGCAAGGGGAAATTCCTGTTGCGCGCATGTGCGTCTCCTGCGAGCATTTCCGTCCGCATGCCTATGCGGAATCGGACAAACCGCATCACTGCGACTTCTACCATGTGGCATTTGGAGATCAGGCATTTCGCCTTGATTGTCCCGAGTACGTGGAAGGTCCCGCGGAAGATTCGAGCAATACTACCGACTCTCACAAAGCTGTGAGCATGGCCCAAGGCCTACCTACCGGCTGATGGCTTATCCTGGCAGTTTCTGTGACGGCTGTTCTGTTCGGCTGAGGTAGAGTGCTCCGTCCGCCTCGACCTGCCTCATTAAGTCTTCCAACGCTCCCTGTAACGCGGTTTCGATGGGGTTGCGGTCTGACGCCGTGACCCACCGCACCGATGATCCCGCTGCGGAGTATTCGGCGCGATAGGACTTCATAAGCCCAGCGGCTTCGCTCATCTCTGCGTGCAACACGATTCGATACTGATAGAGGCCGCTTCGGGAGGTCAGCGTCAATTTCGTGGCCACGCGAAGCGTCAGGTCGGCTGGGTCAGGCGAGACCGACGTGAAGGTGCCTCGTTGTTGCAGGTATCGCAAGACCGCCTGTTTCAGGTCCAGATGCGGCCATTCCAGCAAGGCGATGCCTGGCCGATGGTCCGCGCCTTCCATTGCAATCGGGCTGACAACGGCTTGAAGCGTTCGAGGGATCGTGATGGACGACACGCTGATGGGGAGAGGCGTCACCTGAATCCGATGGACGCATCCCACCCCTGTGACACAGAGTGCGAGCAGGAGCATTGTGAACCGTCTTGAGTGGGTCATCGGCAATCAAAGGATAGGCGGCTCGACCCTTCTCCCAATATTTTGATCTGGGCGATTAATGAGTCGAGCTGGGAGAGGACCCTGACAGGATCTCTAAGTCGTTCAACGCTCGAGCAGCCTGTTCTCGATAGGTACGTTCCGTGGGGTCCGTGTAGGTATCGACCACACGTTGATAGGAGGCACGGGCTTTCTCCGGTTGCTGCTTGATCGCGAAATATTGTCCCAACGCGATCCAGTTCTGAGCCGTCGTTCCGCGAGCCGTTTTCATGAGTGCGAACTCCCGTTCGACCTGCGATGTCCCCTGTAACTGACCTTGCTTCCTGACGGTGTCCGCCATCTGATCGGCCATAGCTTCGATTTGCTCATTTTCGTGAACCGCTGCGGCCACTCGATTGGCCTTGAGGTGCGTATAGAAATTCTCGACGTGGTCCTTCATGACATCCGCTCGCCGCTGATAGGAGTCTGCGGCACAACCAGACATGATCAATACGAACAAGGCGATGACGCCTGCCGTTCGGTAGAAGACATGGTGACCGGAAATCTTCATATGGTTCCTCGGTTGATAAGAGTCCTCGTATATCTATCCTCTGGGAGTGTAACATACCCCCAGCAGTGCGAATACTAACTGGACCGGATGGCACGAAGCCTCTTGAACCTCTGACGACGGCTGCGCTATCTTAGTCGCCGGTTTACTAGCGACGAACATCTCGGCGGGGGTAAGGGTGGGCCTTCGAACAACGGGGAGGATGATATGGGAAAAAGCTTAAAAGGGACCAAGAGTCACGACAATCTGAAACATGCGTTTGCCGGCGAATCACAGGCCAACCGCCGGTATCTGTATTTCGCGCGGAGGGCGGATATTGAAGGCTATCCGGACGTCGGTGGGCTTTTCCGGGACACCTCGGAGGCTGAAACCGGCCATGCCTTTGGCCACCTGGACTTTTTGAAAGAGGTCGGAGATCCGGCGACGGGTGTGCCGATGGGCAACACGGACGCGAATCTCAAGTCCGCCATCGAGGGCGAAACCTACGAATATACGCAGATGTATCCCGGGATGGCGAAGACCGCCCGCGACGAAGGATTTCCTGAGTTGGCGGAATGGTTTGAGACCTTGGCGAAAGCCGAACGGTCCCATGCCAATCGGTTTCAGAAGGGATTGGATACGCTGAAGAGCTAACGCGCGCGTATCGGCTCACGTTCAGCGGTCAGTTTTCGGCGACGTGACTGGTATCCGTCGGCGAAGGCTGGCCGCTGATCGTTTTTGGAGAGAGGAATGAAAGGTCTCAGCCTCCTTACCCCGATCGACTCCACGCAGTTGGAGAAGGAAACGCTGCGGATCTACGAGGTCTGTGACGGCTGCCGGCGCTGCTTCAATCTGTGTCCCTCGTTCAACACGCTCTTAGATCGGATTGATGTGTGCGAGAGTGACGTGGCCAAGCTGACCCCGTCCGATCATCATCAAGTCGTCGATGAATGTTACTACTGCAAGCTCTGCTTCAACCATTGTCCCTATACTCCACCGCATCACTATGCCATCGACTTTCCGCATTTGATGGTCGCCTGGAAAAAGCGTCTTGCGGTGGAGCGTGGCGTTCGGTGGCGAGATCGCCTGTTGATCATGACAGATGTGATCGGAAGACTTGGCAGTGCCACCGCTTCGCTCACGAACAGGTTGTTGGGCAGCCGGCTTGTGCGCCGTGTTCTTGAACGGGTCATGGGGATTCATCGGGACCGTCAGCTCCTGCATTTTTCAGGAGAGACATTTCCACGCTGGTTCGGCCGGCGAGCCAAAACGGCCATCGTAGATCCACCCGTCCGCAAGGTCGCCCTCTTTGCCAGTTGCCTCGTGAACTTTCAGGCGACCGACGTCGGCAAGGCGACAGTGCAAGTGCTGGAGAAGAACGGCGTCCAGGTGGTGGTTCCAGAGCAGCGCTGTTGCGGGATGCCCAGTTTTGATATTGGGGATACTCAGGCGATTCAACAGGCTGCTCGAAGTAACGTTGCGTCATTGTATCCGTTGGTCGCCGAAGGGTACGATGTGGTGGTCCCGACCGCCAGTTGCAGCTTAATGTTGAAACGCGAATACCCGGAACTCTCTCGCGATGAGAAGACGAAACGGGTGGCGGAGCGGACCTTCGATGTCTGTGAATATCTGATGGCCATGAAAAAAACAGGCCAGTTGGCGACCGATTTCACGCAGAAGCCAGGGCGAGTCGCCTATCAGATTCCCTGCCACCTCAGGGATCAAAATATCGGGTTTAAATCCAGAGAACTCATGGAGTGCGCCGGTGCTCAGGTCGAGGTGATCGAACAGTGTTCGGGGCATGACGGCGCCTGGTCGGCGAAGACGGAGTTTTTCCAGCTTTCAATGAAGATCGCCGGAAAGGCCATGCGAGCGATCGAGCAGACACCAGCGGACCTCGTCGCGTCGGACTGTCCCCTGGCCGGCTTACAGTTGGATCAGGCCGGCGCGTCGGCCCATGCCGGAGGACGGAGCACTCTGCATCCGATTCAGATTGTCCGTGATGCCTATGGGTTGCCACGACAACCATGAGGCTGGAGTCAGCTTCACGCTGGACGAATCACGAGAGAGGGGACAATCAATGAAAGCCATCGCTCCAGCAGATATCATTCCGCACCAGGAGTACGAGCGGCAGCGTGAGGCCTTCCGAGCGAACATCATTACGCTGAAGCAGCGGCGGCGCATGTCGGTCGGCCCCTGTATGACAATGGTATTCGAGAATCGTGAAACGGTGCAGTTTCAAATTCAGGAGATGATCCGCGTCGAGCGGATTTTCGATCCGGTCAAGGTCCAGGATGAACTGGATGTGTACAATGCCCTTCTCCCGGCTCCGGGCGAGTTGAGCGCGACCCTGTTGATCGAAATCACCCAGGACGCGATGATCAAGGAACGGCTCGATCAGTTCATGGGGCTCGATCATGGAGAAAAAGTAGCCATTGTCGCCGGAGGCGAGGAAGTATTCGGCGAATTTGAAGGCGGTCGGAGCCACGAGACGAAAATCAGCGCGGTCCATTTCGTGAAGTTTCGACCGACTGCATCCATGACCAAGACCTTTGCAGACCTCAGCCAACCTGTGACGATCCGTGTCGCCCATGGCAACTATCGAGAAGCAGCGCCTGTGTCCGGCACGATGCGCGAAGAGTGGCTTGCCGATTTAAGAGGCGGTGCGTAGCACCTGAAAACCATGCCCCCTGTCTTGTTGACGAAACGGATTGAATTCGCCGCCTCCCATCGCTATGGACGTCCGGAATGGGATGATGCGAAGAATCGCACGGTATTTGGGCGTTGCTACAACCCTCCCGCGCACGGGCATAACTACCTGCTTGAACTCACCGTCTCCGGCGACATCGATCCCACGACCGGCATGGTCGTCAATCTGTTCGATCTCAAACGGGTG
Source organism: Nitrospira sp. (assembly GCA_005116965.1). Lineage (GTDB taxonomy): Bacteria > Nitrospirota > Nitrospiria > Nitrospirales > Nitrospiraceae > Nitrospira_D. Next base: position 185,661 of record SWDG01000006.1, read on the forward strand.
CTCCTGGACGTGATCGAAGAGTTTGATCACAAGAACCTGAACCTGGACATGCCATACTTCAAAGACCGGATTCCAACTTCGGAAAATTTCGCGCATGTGCTGTGGACGAAGTTGGCGGCTCAACGGGATATCGGTGTCCTCCATACCCTTCGGCTCTGTGAGGATGAAGATCTCTATGCCGAGGTCACCGCAGCCGACGGACCTGACACCGCCGCAGTCGCAAAACGATATTCGTTCAACGCGATCCACGAGAGCCATCAGGGGCGAGACTGGGACTGCTACGTGACGGTTCACGGGACGATCGATCCAGTGACGGGCATGGTGACCGACATTGGCGCGTTGGACCGACTGGTGCAGGACCGGGTCATCAAGCCGTTTGATCGGCAGGATCTCCACCAGGTGCTTGGCTCTGAAACGGTGAGGGGAGAAGTTCTCGCCAAGACCATTTGGGACCGCCTCGACGGACATCTCTCAGGCGGAACGCTCCACAACGTCCGTCTTGTCCAAACCCGCGACCTCTCATTCGACTACGCAGGCTGACTGAGTGCTCCCGATGTCCCGTCGGGGTCGTTGAAACCTCGCGAATCATATGGTAACTTTAAAGCTACTATAAGACATGTCGGATATACGCATTCTTGAATATGTTGACGCCCAAGGCCGTTCGCCATTCGAGCTTTGGTTCAATAGCCTCAATGCCGTCGCCTCAGCAAAGGTGACGGGTGCGCTTTATCAACTGAGTGCGGGCAATTGGTCGAACGTCAAAGGGGTGGGCGCTGGTGTATTTGAACGAAAACTGGATGTGGGTCCCGGCTACCGGGTGTACTTCGGCAAGGACGGAGACACACTTGTGATTCTGCTGGGAGGTGGAACCAAGAAACGCCAGCAAGCGGCGATCGATATGGCCCGAGCGCGATGGGCCGACTATCGGCGACGGAAGCAGGTCGGGGAGCGATAGGGGAGGGATGTACCATGGCACTCACACGCGAATTCAAAGAAACGGTAGCAGCGCGGGTCCAGCGAGATCCTCGCTTTCGTGAGGCGCTCTTCAGCGAAGCCCTCAATGCCTATCTGGCTGGCGAGGGAGCTCAGGGGAAGGCGATACTTCGGGATCTTGTCAACGCCACCATCGGATTCGAAGAATTGGGAGCCACCCTGCAAGTACCAAGCAAGAGTTTGCACCGCATGCTCTCGCCACGGGGCAACCCCAGCACTGAGACCTTTTTCGGAATCGTGCGGACGCTGCAAAAGAAAGCGCGGGTGAAATTGCATGTTACCGCCAAGGCGAGCTAAGGACGGAGTCTCCGCCGTGTCATTGACCAGTCACCAGACTGCAGTCTTTAGCTGCACCCCTTTCTGAGCCTGTCGAAAGGCAACACTTCCTCCCCAAGAGAAGGCGTGGTTTCTTCCAGGGAAAACGGGTAAGCTTCGGCGCTGATTTCCCTACAGCTGCCTGGAGAACCCTGCATGTTTGAACAAGCCTTCAAGAACATCGATAACGTGCTGAGGAAAGAGGCTGGCTGCACCACTGAGCTGGACTATACCGAGCAGACCTCCTGGCTCTTGTTTCTGAAGTATCTCGATGGGTTGGAGCAGGACAAGGCCGACGAAGCGAAGCTGGAGGGCAAGCGGTACAGTTTCATTCTCGATAAGCCCTACCGGTGGGAAAGTTGGGCCGCGCCAACCCTTCGGCAGAGCTCAGGGACCGGGCGAGTAATCGACCACAACAAAGCCCTGACCGGCAGTGATCTGAGCGAGTTCGTCAACCTCAAGCTCTTTCCCTACCTGCACAGCTTCAAGCAGAAGGCCAGCGGGCCGAATACCATCGAGTACAAGATCGGGGAAATTTTCGGCGAGATTAAGAACAAGATCCAAAGCGGCTACAACCTGCGCGAGATCATCGACCGTATCGACGAACTGCGGTTCCGCTCACAGGTGGAAAAGCACGAGCTGTCGCATCTCTACGAAGCCAAGATCAAGAACATGGGCAACGCCGGGCGTAACGGCGGCGAGTATTACACCCCGCGCCCGCTCATTCGCGCCATGGTGCAGGTGGTCAAGCCGAAGATCGGCGACAGGATCTACGATGGGGCCTGCGGGTCGGCAGGATTCTTGTGCGAGGCCTTCGATTACTTGAATGCGAAGGGCAACCTGAGCACCAAAGACCTCACCACGCTCCAGACCCGCACCTTCTATGGCAAGGAAAAGAAGTCCCTCGCCTATGTCATGGCGATCATGAACATGATCCTGCACGGCATAGAGGCGCCGAACATCATCCATACCAATACGCTCACCGAGAACCTGGCTGACATTCAGGAGAAGGACCGTTACGACGTGGTGTTGGCGAATCCTCCCTTCGGCGGGAAAGAACGGAAGGAAGTGCAGCAGAACTTCCCCATCCGAACCGGCGAGACGGCATTTCTGTTCCTCCAGCACTTCATCAAGATGCTCAAGGCGGGCGGACGTGGCGGCGTGGTCATCAAGAATACCTTCCTCTCCAACACCGACAATGCCTCCGTGAGCCTGCGCAAATTGCTATTGGAAAGCTGCAATCTGCACACAGTGCTCGACTGTCCCGGTGGCACGTTCCAGGGTGCGGGTGTAAAGACCTATCTCCTATACACATCTGTAAAGACCGTGGTGCTCTTCTTCGACAAAGGCGCGCCCACGCGCAAGGTCTGGTTCTACCAGCTCGACCCAGGCCGCAACCTCGGCAAGACCAACCCGCTGAATGACGACGATCTCAAGGAGTTCGTGAAGCTGCAAAAAACCTTCGCCAACTCGCCCAAGAGTTGGACCGTAGACGCCAAGACCATCGACCAGACGACCTTCGATCTCTCCGTAAAGAACCCGCACGGCGGCGAGGTCATCGCGCACCGCAGTCCGCAAGAGATCATGGACGAAATCGCCGCGCTAGATGCGAAGAGCGCGGATGTCTTGGGGAACATCAAGGCGTTGCTATGAAGAGCGGGTGGCCAACGAAAACACTAGGGCAGTTATGCCAACTCATTTCTGGCCAGCATATCGAGGCAAAAGACTACAACACAGAGTCTCGCGGGGTCGGCTATCTCACTGGCCCTTCTGACTTTGGGCCTTTGAATCCAGTCATCTCAAAGTGGACAGAACATCCGAAGGTCAAGACGTAGTGTGGTGACGTTCTGATTACTGTCAAAGGATCGGGCGTCGGAAAAATTAACCTGCTCGACCAAGACGAAGTTGCGATAAGTCGCCAGTTGATGGCTGTGCGGGTAACAGGCGCTGACCCTAGATTTGTCCACGCGATTCTCAGTTCGACGTTTGACCACTTTCAATCATTGTCCACCGGCGCGGCAATCCCTGGAATCTCACGGGAGCAGGTTCTTGGATTGGAAATTGCCCTTCCCCCGCTCCCCGAACAGCAGCGAATCGTTGGCATCCTCGACGAAGCGTTTGAGGGTATCGCCATGGCCACAGCCAATGCCAAAAAGAATTTCCACAACACCCGTGCTCTCTTCGAAAGCCACCTCCAATCCGTCTTCACTCAGCGCGGCGAGGGGTGGGAGGAGAAGTTGCTCGGGGACGTGTGCGAATTTGAGAACGGTGACCGCGGGAAGAACTATCCGCACCGAAGCGAATACATCGAATCCGGAATACCATGGATTAACACAGGTCACATTCAGCGGGACGGAACGCTTTCTGAGACCGAAATGAATTTCATCTCTCGGAAAAAATATGAATCACTTCGGAGCGGGAAGATTCAACCGGGAGATTTGGTCTATTGTTTGCGGGGAGCGACGCTAGGCAAAACCGCATTGGTCGAACCTTACACAATAGGAGCGGTAGCGTCCTCACTGGTCATACTTCGCCCGAGCAGTGTTTTGGATAGCCGGTATCTCTACTCCTTTCTAACCAGCCCGCTCGGACAGGGGCTCATCAAAGGATATGAAAACGGCGCTGCCCAACCAAACCTTGGAGCAAAGAGCGTTGCGAAGTATCCGATTTCACTTCCTCCGATTGCCGAACAAAAGCGACTCGTCGCCAAGCTTAATGACCTCCACGAAGAAACCCAACGCCTCGAATCCATCTACCAGCAAAAGCTCGCCGCGCTGGATGAGTTGAAGCAGTCGCTGCTGCACCAGGCATTCAATGGAGAACTCTAGAGGGCCCGATGCCTGAAGAGACGCCACCACAATCGTCGATTATCCTTTACCAAACGGAAGACGGGCGCACGCGCATCCAATGCCGCTTCGAGAATGACACGATCTGGCTGCCTCAGGCGCAGCTTGCGGAGCTGTTCCAAGTCACCGTGCCGACTGTTAATGAGCACCTCAAAGGCATATACATCGAAGGCGAGTTGACTGCCGAGGCAACTATTCGGAAATTCCGAATAGTTCGATCAGAGGGAGCGCGGCAGGTAGCTCGCGAAATCGAGCACTACAGTCTTTCTGCCATCCTCGCTGTGGGCTATCGCGTGCGCAGCCATCGTGGCACGCAGTTCCGCCAGTGGGCGACGGCACGATTGAGCGAGTATCTTGTCAAGGGCTTCACGATGGACGATGAGCGCCTGAAGAATCCGCCGGGCAAGGGGCAGAAGGATTACTTCGACGAGCAACTGGAGCGCATTCGGGATATCCGTTCGTCGGAACGGCGTTTTTACCAGAAGGTGCTCGATATTTACGCGACGAGTGTGGACTATACGCCCAACACGGAGCTATCGCAGCAGTTCTTTGCCACAGTGCAGAACAAGATGCACTGGGCGGCGCACGGTCAGACGGCCGCGGAGGTGATCCATGCGCGGGTGGATGCTGCCCGACCGTTCATGGGGCTGAAGACGACGCGGCCCGGCGGCATCATCCGCAAAGAGGATGTCTCCATCGCCAAGAACTACCTCGACCCGGAGGAACTCGGCGCGCTGAACCGGATCGTCAATGCCTACATTGAGTTTGCCGAGCTGCGAGCGCTGCAACGCAAGGTGATGACGATGCGGGATTTGATCACGAAGCTGGATGAGTTTCTGAAGCTCTCCGAGCACGAGCTGCTGGACCACGCAGGAAGGGTTTCCGCCGAGCAGGCGAAGATGAAGGCGGAGCTGGAATATGACCGCTACCGCAAGCTGGAGGATGCGCAGCCCCGCCCGGTGGACGCCGATTTCGATACGGCAGTGAAGCAATTGCAGAAGCCAGCACCGAAACCTCAAAAGAAAAAGCAGCCATGAACGAAGCCGAAACCAGAGCCGAGCACATTGACCCCGCTCTCAAGGCAGCGGGCTGGGGGGTGGTGGAGGGGAGTCGCATTCTGCGCGAATATCCCATTACGCTCGGCCGCATCGAAGGCTTAGGACGGCGCAGCAAGCCCTTGATCGCCGACTATGTGCTGGTCTATCGGAACCGCAAGCTAGCCGTCGTTGAGGCGAAGGCCTGGGATGAAGAGCTGACCGAAGGGGTAGGGCAGGCGAAGAGCTATGCGGGGAAACTCGCCATCCGCTTCACCTATGCCACCAATGGCCAGGGCCTCTACCGGATTGACATGGAGACCGGCACGGAAGGCGAGGTGCCGCACTATCCCGATCCGGACGAACTCTGGAACCTGACCTTCGCAAAACAGGATGCCTGGCGCGATCGCTTCGCTGCCGTGCCATTTCCGGATAAGAGCGGAAGTTGGACCATTCGCTTCTATCAGGAAATTGCCGTCGAGCGAGTGTTGGAGCGAATCGCCAATGGCGATAATCGAATTCTCCTCACGCTCGCCACAGGAACGGGAAAGACCTCGATCGCTTTTCAAATTGCGTGGAAACTCTTTCAATCTCGTTGGAACCTGAGTCGGGAACCGTTGAGACGCCCGCGCATTCTCTTCTTGGCCGACCGTAATACTCTCGCCACTCAGGCCTATAACGACTTTACGTCATTCGCTGCCTTTGAAGATGAAGCGCTGGTTCGAATCAAGCCGGACTCGATCCGCGAAAAAGGGAGAGTTCCGACGAATGCGAGCCTGTTCTTTACCATCTTTCAGACCTTCATGAGCGGGCCGCCGAAGGATGGCAAGCCATCGCCATACTTTGGGGAATATCCGCCGGACTTCTTCGACTTCATTGTCATCGACGAATGCCATAGGGGCGGGGCTAACGACGAGAGCAACTGGCGCGGCATCCTTGAGTACTTCGCCCCCGCCGTCCAGCTCGGCCTCACCGCCACGCCTAAACGCAAAGATAACGTGGATACCTACGCCTATTTCGGCGAGCCGGTCTATATCTATTCCCTCAAGGACGGCATCAACGACGGCTTCCTCACGCCGTTCAAGGTGAAGCAGATCTCTACGACGCTTGATGAGTATGTCTATACGCCGGACGATCAGCTCATCGAGGGCGAGATCGAAGCGAAGAAGCGCTACCAGGAGAGCGACTTCAACAAGATTATCGAGATCAAAGAGCGGGAAAAGAAGCGGGTCGAGATCTTCATGCGCCAGATCAACCAGCAGGAAAAGACGCTGGTGTTCTGTGCCACGCAAGATCACGCACTGGCTGTGCGCGATCTTATCAACCAAATGAAGACGAGCGCAGACCCGAACTACTGCCAGCGGGTGACCGCCAATGACGGCGAGCTCGGCGAGCAACATCTCCGTGACTTTCAAGACAACGAAAAGACGATCCCGACTATCCTGACGACCTCGCAAAAGCTCTCGACTGGGGTCGATGCTCGCAATATCCGCAACATTGTCCTCATGCGCCCGATCAATTCCATGATCGAGTTTAAGCAAATCATCGGGCGAGGGACGCGGCTCTATGACGGGAAGGACTACTTCACGATCTATGACTTCGTGAAGGCGCACCACCATTTCAGTGACCCTGAATGGGATGGGGAACCGATCGAGCCGGAACCCACACGCAAAGATCAGTCCTATCCGCCTCCGCAGGATCCCCAAATTAAGGGGATGCATGAAAAGGCTCCTGCTGATTACGTCAAAAAGCAGAAGATCAAAGTGAAGCTGGCTGACGGGAAGGCCCGGACCATCCAGCACATGATGGTGACGACCTTTTGGCACCCGGACGGCACGCCCATGTCGACGCAGCAATTCCTGGAAGTGCTGTTTGGAAAACTCCCAGAATTTTTCAAGAACGAGACCGAACTTCGCGCACTCTGGAGCAGCCCCGATACGCGCACCAAGCTATTACAGGGGCTTGCCGAAAAAGGGTTTGGAGCTGAGCAGATGGCGGAGATGCAGCGAATCATCGACGCCGAGAACAGCGATCTCTTCGACGTGCTGGCTCACGTAGCCTATGCGTTTGCCCCACTCACCCGCGAGGAGCGGGCGGCTAGAGCAAAACTAGAGATCAGTGCTCACTTTAACCGCAAGCAGCAAGCCTTTCTGGACTTTGTTCTTGCTCAATACGTGAAGGTGGGAGTGGAGGAACTCGCGCGAGAGAAGCTCTCGCCGCTGCTTAAGCTCAAGTACCACAACGCCATCGCCGACGCCGTGGCCGATCTCGGTCAGCCTGAAGAGATCGGAAAGGTCTTCACGGGATTTCAGAAGTATCTCTATCAACCACAGATTCAAAGGGGCGTGTAATCACGCTGTTTTACCTCTCCGGAGTTTGTTCATCCGGACATGTTAAACAGAGACGATGAGCGCAACGGACTCGATGGTCATCGGCATGGTGTGGGCGCTGATGTTTCTGATCAGCGTGGAATGAATCACGTTCTTGACCAACATGGACAAGCCGTTATGCAACTTGCTGTCCTGATATCTTGACGGTTGAACCAAGACGGCTGTGACTAATGTTTTGCCTTGTGAGGGGGCTCGCCTCTTGATGCGGCTCCGCTCTTGGTATTGAGCGGGGTAAAGCGGGCGGCATAGGCCTGCTGTTCCGGTAGCCTGAGGAAGACCAGAATCCCGGTATCCGGATGAATCGTAAACGTTCCGCTCCCCTTCAGCTGGTTGTCACCGGACGGTTCCAGTTCAACCTGGATCGTGGCCTTTTCAAACCCGTGTTGGATGGTGGCCTTAGCTTTCGCTCCATCGGAAGGGATCCCCTTGTCGGAATGATCGGTCAGATACAGCAGCAGCTCTCCGTCCGTGGCAACCAACTCAAGATGATACGGGCCTGCGGCAAGCGATTGCCCGCCGTGAAGGGCCTTCACGGGTTCTGCGTGTTTCGCTGAATGGGCCCCAACCGACGCCGCCCCGAGCAGCGTGGCGCAGAGGGTCAGGTTCACCAGCAGATGTTTCATGATCGATACTCCCTAGAAACCCGGATTTATATCTAACTCGACCATCAATGCTTCGGTGAATGGTGATGGTGATGTGGGCCGGCATCATCCGCGTGGGACGGGGATTTTTCCGCCTGTTCGCTCTTGGGTTTCAACGGCGTGAAGCGGGCGGCATAGCCGTCTTGATTCGGCAGTTTCATGAAGACGACAACCACGGTATTGGGGGTCAACGAAAAGGTGCCGGAACCTCTGAGCATATTGTTCCCCACCGGGTGCATGTTCACCTGCATCCTGGTTGGCCCGTTCTCGATGTTGGCTTTGGCTAAACCGCCGTCGATGCTGATGGGGTTGTCGGCGTGGTCTGTGACGTAGACCGTCAGGTCGCCATCCTTAGCGATCAGCTCCATATGAAACGGGCCGGTCATGCGCAACTGCCCGCCATGGGGCGCCTGGACAGATTCAAAATATTCGTCGGTATGGGCACCGGCCGAGAGGGACAGGGACAGGGTCATGCCACACACCAAGCCAACAATCGTCTTGTTCATGCTCTGCTCGCCTCCTAACTCATGGACCGTTCAGTGCTGCCTGATCCAGTGGTTGTGGAAGAGTCTCCGGGTTCACTGACTCACGATGCAGCAGCGGACCTACTTGAGTAAATGGTCTGAAATGAGTGCGGCGAGTTCGGCCGGCTCGACGACTCCTTCGCGTGTCAGTAGTAATTTACCATGCGCGAAGAAATGTGTGGTGGGGTATGTTTCAAACGTGTGGGTCTTCTTGATTTCACGACAGCGGCCTGGCACATGCATCTTGGCCTTCCCGATTTTGATCTCAGGAAATTTCGCAGCAGTCGCTTCAAGAATGGGATCGTAGGCCTTGCAGGGCTCGCAGGTGGCAAGGCCGTACGCGACGACCGCACCGGCGCTGTCGGTGAATTCTTTGTAGTTGGCGTCGCTGACGTCGAGAACAGTGCCAGTCATAAGCTACCTAACGTTGAAAGTCTGAAAGTCAGGAAGCCAACACGTGACGACTTTCCAACTTTCAGACTTTCTGACTATAGAATTAGTTCAGCTTGGACAGCGCGTCAAGGATGTCCTTGTCTTCGCGTGCCGTCTTGATCTCCTGCACCTTCGCGTAGGCGACCTTGCCGTTCTTATCGACGATCACGGTCGCGCGCTTCGAGCAGTTCAACGGCTCAAAATACAGACCATACGACTTTGCGGTCGTCCGGTGGACGTCCGACAACAAGCGGTGCTTCAGGTCCAGCGAATCCGCCCAGGCTTTGTGGGAAAAAAAGCTGTCGCAGCTGATGCCGAACAATTCCGCATTGGCGGACTGGAACTTGGGGAAGTCATCGGTCAGGCACTTGTTTTCACCCTGGCACACAGGGCTCCAATCCAACGGATAGAAGCAGAGCACGACGTTCTTCTTGCCTTTGTACTCGCTCAACTTCACGTCCTTTTGGTCCTGATCCTTCAGATTGAAGTCCGGTGCTGTATCGCCCACCTTAATTTCTGATGCTACGTCGCTCATTGCAAACCTCCTTATTAGGACATCTATATATGGGTGATGGCTGTACTGAGGTCTCGTATTGGCAGGACCCCACATGAACCATAAACTTTGTACCCTGTGCTTGAAAGGGATGTCAACGGCCCGATAGGCCTAGTATTGGATGTGAATTGATAACATGTTGAGTTATCAAGGGACTTACGAGGATTGAAGTTCTCGGAATCCCAGCATCCGTCCGGCAGGCGCAGCGGTGCGGTAGTTCCTGACATGAAGGGTACGGCCGAGCAGAGGAAGGTCGAGCGCTGTTCCAACTTTAGGAGAATGCCCCAGCCGCAGCAATTCGCCGGCCGACTCAGTCAACAGGTCCTTCGCCGCGCTGTCGGAAAGTCCTTTTGCCGTCAACATTTCAACTTCGTCCAACCCAAATTTGCTGAGTCCGAGTGAGTAGGACCACACCCGGTCCGGGTGAGTGGTGTCATCATGGACGATGGACACATGGTCATCCAGAAGAAAACTCCCGAGTGTACGAGGCTGCCAGTCCGAGGGATTGGCGTACGCTTGCCGAATGACGTCATAGGCCGTGCCTTGCGATAAGAGGGTCAGACAACGGGCCAATCGTGTGGCCAGGAGGACGGTATCGGGCATATCACGAGGGGCGGTGACGGACGGTGCAACGGCACCCATGAGGTCATGTTCCCAGGTCAATTGTTTCATCACTTCAGCCACATGACTCATCGGGAGTGGCAGGACTACATGTGCGGACCAAGGGCCATGGGTTGCCTGCCAGGATTCAGGCGAGCCGTCTTCATGGTGGATGGCCAAGGGGACGCCATATTCCCGGTCGTAGAGTGTCTGAACCTCCTCGGTTGATGGAGCCGTACCCCGATAGCCGATGAAGTAGAGAGGGGGGCGCTTGGCAGAAGGCTTAGGAGACTTTTTCCGAATCCTCATATGGGTACCTGTGACAATTACTTTCCGGATTTCTTCGCCTTGCGGCGGTCGTCCGGGTTCAGGAGTCGCTTTCGCAGACGGAGGTTCTGCGGCGTGATTTCGACCAGCTCATCGCCCCCAATGTATTCCAACGCGAATTCCAGGGTCATTTCGCGCGGAGGGGTGAGCACCAAGGCTTCATCAGAACCGGACGCCCGCATATTCGAGAGATGCTTTTCCTTGCACACGTTCACATCGAGATCCTCGTCTCGGCTGTTTTGGCCGATGACCATCCCTCGGTACACTTCAACGCCTGGGCCGATGAACATGGCCCCGCGTTCTTGGGTCATGAAAATAGCATAGCCCGTACTGGCACCGTCCTCATACGCGACGAGTGAGCCATGCGGGGCGACAATCAAGTCTCGCTCTTCTGCCGGTTCGTAGGCCGCAAAGACGTGATGCATAATGACGGTTCCACGGGTCTTCGCCAGCAGCACGTTCTTGAGGCCCATGATGCCTCGCGTTGGAATATGGTATTCCAAATGCATTTCACTGGTGCCGACGTCGGAATGAATGAGCCGCATGTGTCGCATTTCGCCGCGGCGCTTTCCGATCTCTTCGATGACCGTTCCCTGATAAGTCTCCGGCACCTGAATGGTCAGCTCCTCGTACGGTTCCATGACGGCGCCGCCTTCACGATGGAGGATGACCTCTGGTTGCGAGACTTGGAGCTCGTACCCTTCCCGTCGCATCTGTTCGATCAACACACCGAGATGGAGTTCGCCGCGACCTGCCACGAGGAAGCGATCCGCGCTATCAGTCTCATTGACGCGTAACGAGACATTGGTCTCCAGCTCTTTGAAGAGCCGCTCGCGCAAGTGGCGCGATGTCAGAAACTTCCCTTCCCGTCCGGCGAAGGGGCTGTTGTTGACCGAAAACGTCATCTGAACCGTCGGCTCATCGATTGTCACGCGCGGGAGGGCGACGGGATGGTCGGCATCTGCGATGGTATCCCCGATACTCACGTCATCCAGCCCCGCGACTGCAACGATTTCTCCGGCCGAAACCTGTTCGGTGTCGGCCCGTTCAAGGCCCGAATAGACGGCGAGGTCGGACACCTTTCCGGGAATCTGTGCGCCGTCCTTGCCGAGCACCATGACACTCTGCCGCCGGGCAATTGAACCAGACTGAATCTTGCCGATCCCCATCTTGCCTTTGTAGGAGTCTTGCACAAGGGCGAGCACGAGGATTTGGAGCGGGGCTTCGGCGTTGATCGCTGGGGCAGGAATCTTCTCCAGCACGGTATCGAGTAGCGGGACGATGTCGGTCCCCGGTTTATTGACATCGAGCGTGGCGATTCCTTTAATGGCCGACGTGTAGACGATCGGAAAATCAAGTTGTTCGTCGGTGGCTCCCAAGTGTACGAAGAGGTCAAATGTGCGGTTGACGACGTCGTCGATGACTGCATCGGGCCGGTCGATCTTGTTGATGACGACAATGGCTTTGTGTCCCAGCGCCAAGGCTTTCCGCAACACAAAGGTCGTTTGCGGCATGGGGCCTTCTTTGGCATCGATCAAGATCAACACACCATCGACCATCCGGAGCGTCCGTTCCACCTCACCGCCGAAATCGGCATGGCCCGGCGTATCGACGATGTTAATTTTTACCCCGTTGTAGATGACGCTGGCGTTTTTGGCCCGGATTGTGATTCCACGCTCCCGTTCCTGGTCCATCGAGTCCATGATGCGTTCGCCCATATCATCGATCTTACGATGGACGTGAGTTTGGCGGAGCACCGCATCGACCAAGGTAGTTTTGCCGTGATCGACGTGGGCAATAATGGCGATATTCCGAATATCGACTCGACGGTCCTGAGGGGCGCGTACTGTGGACATGGTGACAGTGCTTCCTTAATGACAAAAAAGACGCCCCGATAGTGAGGCGCAAACTTGGCAGTATACGCGAACTGAGTTCTTCCACACAAGCTAGGGGCGTGAAATAAAATGGAGAGGAGCTTAGAAGCAAGGAACGCTGGAAAACCACAGGGCGGTCTTTGTTATGCCGTGGGGGCTACTCGTCACGTCACCGCTCGGTGGCAAGGGTTGGAAGAGGTTGAATGCTATATTGCCGCGAGGTTTCCTGGGCATCGATGAGGCTGACGAGCGCGATTGGGGTTCCGCAGATCTGAGCGGCGAGTTCGGTCAAATCGTCAAAGGCCTCTTCCTGCGGCTTGTCGAGAATCTTATATTATTGTCATGCGGCGAGACGAGAGGCTTCGTTCTCTGGCAAAGGCAGCATGCTGCATTGCTCGCTCCTTCTTTGCTAGGGGGGTGCTTCCTTGCGTTCACCTATCGCTGGTCGGTAGCCGGTCTAGGTCAATGGTGCGTACGTGAGATCATCTAGCCGCGTGTGTTCGTATGGTTGGCGAAATGGCCTGCGATACCCTCAGGAGTTCTATGGTATTCGTACTATGAGAATCGCAAGGGAGAAAGTAGAATGGGTTTTTGCTGATGCAGTGTGAGAACGGTTGCGGAGCTGATGGGAAACGCCAAGTATCTGATCGGCATCTCGCTTGAGTTTTAGGAGGGCGCATTGTAAGGTTTTGCTGACCTCGGCTTCACCTCTACAAGGCTCCATTCACCATGCCGAATGATCGTCGTTTTATCGAAAAAATAGAACAGCCACGCCGTCGCTGGCGTTGGTGGCATGTCGTCCTGATCGGTGTGTTGGCCTGTAGTATCGTCGGAGCGGCGACGGTCGCAGGAATCATCTGGTATTTTTCCCGAGACCTTCCCTCGCTTGATCTGCTCCAAAACTATCAACCGAGTTTGGTCACCACCGTCTATTCCGATGATCGGCAGCCCATTGGCCAGTTCTTTATCGAGCGCCGCATTCTCACGCCGCTCCCAGAAATTCCAAAAACACTGACGCAGGCGGTGATTGCGACGGAAGATGCGAGGTTTTTTGAGCATCCGGGTCTGGATTTTATCGGAATGCTGCGAGCGGCTTGGACGAACATTCGGCACGGAGGGAGGAAGGTTGAAGGAGCCAGCACCATCACGCAACAACTGGCTCGTGCGCTCTTTCTGTCGTCCGAACGGTCCTATGAACGGAAAATTCGCGAACTCGTCTTGGCCTACAAGATGGAAGTGGTCTCTGGGAAAGAACAGATTCTTGAAACCTATCTGAATCAAATTTATTTCGGGCAAGGCGCCTACGGAGTCGGCTCGGCGGCGCAATCGTATTTTGGAAAAGATATCAGAGGCCTGACCCTTGCCGAATCCGCGTTCTTAGGTGGTCTGCCGAAGTCGCCCAGCCGGTTTTCTCCGTTTAGCGCCTATGAATCGGCGAAGAAACGCCAAGAGCATGTTCTTGCCAGAATGGAGGAGGTTGGGTTTATTACCGCAGCGGAACGGGAAGCGGCTGCTCGCGAAAAACTAAATTTCCATCGGCCTGGAAGCGAGCATCTTGCTCCGTACTTCGTCGAGTACGTCCGTCAACTGCTCATGGCGAAGTACGGGGAGTCGATGGTGTACAAGGGCGGGCTTCAAATTTACACGACCTTGAATGTGGAAATGCAAAAAGCGGCGGAGTCGGCGTTTTTGAACGGGGTTCGCGAGCTTGATAAACGAGAGGGGTGGCGAGGGCCTCGGCGAACCGTCGATGTCGCGACGTTCCAACCTTCGGAACTCACTTCCGGGGATCAGCTGCTCAAACCCGGGTATCTCGGGGAAGGGGTCGTTCTAAGAGTTGCGAAAGATCATTATGTGGTTCAAGTCGGCGCGTTCGCCGCGAAGCTGGCGTTTGACGACATGGCCTGGGCCAAGCGGATGCTCAAGGGGCCGGATCCCACCGTGGATTTCGTGGTGAATCCGAATCTCAAATCACTCCTGAAGCCTGGAGATGTCATCGAAATCGGTGTGAAAAGGCTCACGAAGGATGGCGTGCAACTCACATTGGAGCAGACGCCGGTCGTCGAGGGAGGCCTGATTGCGATCGATCCCAAGGGGGGTGCGATTCGTGCGATGGTGGGCGGGTATGATTTCACCCGCAGTGAATACAACCGTGCGGTGCAGGCCCACCGGCAACCGGGGTCCGCGTTCAAACCCCTCATTTATGCGACCGCGATGAGTCAAGGGTTGAGCCCTGCCACACAGATCCTCGATGCCCCGGTCGTCTATGAGCAGGCAGAGGACGAAAAGATCTGGAGGCCGGAGAACTACGGCCGGAAGTTTCATGGCATGGTGAGCCTTCGGGATGCGCTGGCGCAGTCACATAATCTTGCCACAGTTCGGTTGTTGGACAAGATCGGCGTGAAAAACGTGATCGAGCTCTCGCGTACGGTCGGGATCACGAGTCCGCTTCCTGCCGATCTTTCCCTCGGGCTTGGCACCTCGTCGGTCGGCTTGCTGGAGTTGACCTCAGTCTATGGGGTGTTTTTGAATCAGGGAAATCGAGTGGAGCCCTTTGCTGTTAAATCGGTCAAAGACAATACGGGGAAGGTCCTTGAAGTGACCGAGCCTGAGCCCCATGAAGTCATCGCCAAAGAAGCCGCCTATTTGATTACCAACATGATGGAAGACGTCGTGCAGCGGGGAACCGGGCAGGCGGCGAAGGTACTGGGGCGTCCGATCGCCGGCAAAACCGGCACGACGAACGACTACATCAATGCCTGGTTTATCGGGGGAACACCGAACTTGGTCACCGGTGTGTATGTCGGCTTTGACGACCGTCGCTCGCTCGGAGAGAGTGAAACGGGGGCCCGTTCAGCCTTGCCGATCTGGATCGCCTTCATGAAAGAGGCGCTCAAGCAACTTCCTGTCGTGCCGTTCGAGATTCCAGACGGGGTAACCTTTGTGAAGGTTGATTCCTCGACAGGACTCCTTGAGTCCGAACAGGAAGGAGAAGGGCAAAAGGGAACGGTTGAGCTCTTTACGAAGGGAAGTGAGCCGACTCAGGCAGTGCAGCGTCGACAGGATCCGACGGATTTCTATAAGTTGGACCAGATTCCCGAGGGACAACCAGCAGGGGACGGGAATTTGTAACGCTGGAGACTAGGCCTTCGTGTCCTGATATTCCTCGTGCCATGCCATCTGAATCATTTCTAGGATTTTCTCATTCGATTTCTTCGGATCGTCCTTAAATTCAGGCAGGGCCACAATCCAGGTATGCATCTCGGTGAAGCGTACGGTGAGCGGATCTGTCTCAGGGTGTTGTTCAACCAGCCGGATGGCGATCTCTTCGGCATCTTGCCACTTCAGGTCCATGGGTACTCCTCCACGATCACGATACCTCCGATACTTTCTTCCCTTGCAGACTTTTCTTGAGTGAATGATCGAGCATCATGACATTCAAATGCTTCGCGGTCTGTTCGAGTTCCGCCATATGCGCCCGGATGACACGAGAGTCTATTCCGTTCTTCGCGGTGGACAGCTGAGATAATGACGTCCGAATATCATCAGCGTCTTTCTCCGAAATTAGGTGTCCAGCTTCCAGGAGCGATTTGTCAGTGGTCTTAATCAAAGCTTCGGCATCCAGCCTGGCTTCGATCAACTTTCTGGCAGTCACATCTTCTGCCGCAAACTTGAACGAGTCTTCGATCATCCGCTCCACTTCTGTGTCGGACAATCCGTAGGAGGGTTTGACCTCGATCGACTGGCTTTTGGCCGTCCGCATGTCCGTCGCCGTGACGTTCAAGATGCCATTGGCATCGATCAAAAAGGTCACCTCGATACGCGGAACGCCGGCGGGGAGAGGCGGTACTTTCAGACGGAATTGCGCTAAGCTCCGGTTGTCTTTCACGAGTTCGCGCTCACCTTGCAGAATGTGAATGTCTACTCCGGTCTGACCATCGACATAGGTCGTGAACATCTCCTTGGCGCTCGCCGGGATGGTCGTGTTTCGTCGGATCAAGCTGCTCATGACCCCACCCATCGTTTCTATGCCGAGAGACAAGGGCGTGACGTCCAATAGCAACATGTCTGTCGTCCCACCGCTGAGAATATCGGCTTGCACCGCAGCCCCAAGCGCGACGACTTCATCCGGGTTCAAGTGGCAATGTGGTTGCTTTCCAAAGAGCGCTTCGACTCGTTGCCGGACCAATGGCATCCGGGTAGACCCGCCCACGAGCACGACTTCATCAATGTTCTTTGGAGTGAGCCCGGCGTCTTTTAACGCGATGCGACAGGGCGCTAAGGTGCGTTCGATGATCCCTGCCACGAGAGACTCGAGCTGATCACGCGTCAGCTCTCTGGTAAAGCGTCCTTTGTCCTCCGGTAGCTCGATGGTGATCTTGGTCTTGAGCTCATCGGACAGGCGGATCTTAGCCCGCTCCGCTTCCAACCGGACAGTCTGCATGTGATCGGGGTAGCGGCTGACGTCGATCCCGTAACGATCTCTAATGTCTCCGATGAAGAGATCGACCAGTACGCGATCGAGATCGTCTCCGCCAAGATGGGTGTCGCCGCTGGTCGCCAGCACTTCAAAGATGCCGTCTTTCAACTTCAGAATTGAGATATCGAATGTCCCACCCCCGAAGTCATAGACGGCGATGGTCCCTTGCGTTTTTTGTTGAAGTCCGTAGGCCAGCGACGCGGCGGTCGGCTCATTGATGATGCGCAACACCTCCAGCCCGGCAATGAGGCCGGCATCTTTGGTGGCCTGTCGTTGGCTGTCGTTGAAGTAGGCCGGCACTGTGATGACGGCCTTGGTGATGCTTTCGCCGAGGGAGGCCTCCGCGCGCAGCTTCAGTTCCTTAAGGATCATGGCGGAGACCTGTGGTGGGGAATAGCTCTTCTGGCCAAGCCGGATCCGAATGACACCACCGGTCTCAGTGACATGGTATGGGAAATAGACTAGCTCGTCCTGGACATCGGCCAGCCCCTTACCCATGAATCGCTTCACGGAGTAGACCGTCCGTTCAGGATTGCGAGTTAAATGCTCTTTGGCCGAATCTCCGACGATCAAGCCATTGTCCGTCAAGGCGACCACCGAGGGCACCATGGTCCGACCGTTGCGGTCTGGGACGACGCAGGGCTGCCCATCCTTCATGTACGCAACCAGTGAATTGGTGGTGCCGAGATCGATACCGACTATTCGTGCCATATCAAAGATGAGGATGTTGGGAAAGAGTTGCTTAGGCGATTGTTGCTGCCAGATCATTCACGATATTGTTGACGTATGTGCGATTAGAAAGGAGATCGCGCATCTCTTTCAGAATTCTGTCCCGTTCCACTCTCGCCAGGCTCGTAGCTTCTCCCGCGTCTTGTAGCTTGTCCCAGTCGGCGAACAACTGCCGAAGTTGAGCTTCCATCCCTTCCTTGCGCCGCTCCAGCGCCTCTTGCTCAGTCTGGAGGGTGGCACGGAGCCGGTGGCCCTGATCTGAATCACGTTCCGATGCCCGGTACTCTTCCAGGGTATCTTGTAGGTCCAGGATCTCTTCAAAGAGATCGGCCGGCGGGGAGGTTCGAATGTCTTTGACCGAGCCGGTTTCCAAGGCCAAGAGGTATTCTGCTCGTTGAATGGAGTCACGGAGTGTGCGATAGGCGGTATTGAGAACTGCGGCATTGCTGAGGCTGATCGTCTGTTCGTCCGCGCTCTTGGTCTGATAAAAATCTGGATGGAATGTCCGGCTTAGCTCGTAGAACTTGGCCTCTAGTTTCTGCGGGTCGAGCAGGAGACGCCGTGGAAACCCGAGGCAGGTGAAATAGTCGGTTTCTTTTGAAACCGGCTGAACTTTCACACACCGGTCACAGAAGTATTCTCCTGTCACTTCTGACTGACAGTGCCAGCACATGCTCCGGGCCATCTGCAGCTGGCGACGAGTATCGGGATGGGGAGGTGATTGCTGGTTATCCATGAGCAACAAACGGCATGGTGTATACCCCATGCCCGGTCGGTATCTTGAGTGGATGGCGAATTAAGCCGAGAACGATTCTCCGCAGCCACAGGTCTTATTGGCGTTTGGGTTCAAAAACTTAAAGTTTCCGCCCATCATGTCTTTTTGATAATCCAATTGGGTGCCCTGGAGATAGATGGCGCTTTTCGCATCGACGATTACTTTGACACCATTGATCTCATGGACTTGATCGTATTGTCCGATCTTGTCATCGAAGTTAATCGTGTAGCTGAGGCCCGAACACCCGCCGCCTTTCACGCCAAGGCGAAGGCCACCTTCTTCAATGCCTTGTACGTTGATGAGCCGCTTCACTTCTTTTACGGCTGCGTCGGTGAGCGAGATAATCGGAGTTGGAGTCTCGACATTTGTGGTGTCCATGAGGCGCTCCCTTCGTGGCTGTTACTTGGTGCCGGTTGGTTGTCCGTCTGTCTTCTTTTGATAATCGGCCAACGCGGCTTTGATGGCATCTTCTGCCAGAACCGAGCAGTGAATTTTTACAGGAGGGAGATTCAACTCCTGTACGATGTCCGTATTCTTGATCTTTTGGGCTTCCTCGATCGTCTTCCCCTTGAGCCATTCGGTGGCTAGGCTGGAGCTGGCGATCGCTGA
Organism: Nitrospira sp.; assembly: GCA_005116965.1. Classification (GTDB taxonomy): domain Bacteria; phylum Nitrospirota; class Nitrospiria; order Nitrospirales; family Nitrospiraceae; genus Nitrospira_D. The sequence continues at coordinate 204,783 of SWDG01000006.1, forward strand.
TCCGCAACCGAAGGTCTTGAACTTCGCATCGACGATCGTATCGTTCTGGACCTTGATCTGCAGCTTCATCACGTCACCGCACTCCGGGGCTCCCACCATCCCGGTGCCCACGTCTGCATCATCCTTCTTAAAGCTGCCCATGTTGCGGGGATTGTTAAAATGATCGACGACTTTATCGCTGTATGCCATGGTGTCCTCCGAAATATACGTTGTGTCTCAGTTAGTGCGCGGCCCACTGAACGGATTTCAGGTCCACGCCTTCTTTGGCCATCTCATAAAGAGGGGACATTTCCCGCAACTTGGTGACGACCTCAATAACCTTTTTGATCGTATAGTCAATCTCATCGTCGGTATTGAAACGGCCCAAGCCGAAACGAATCGAGGAGTGAGCGAGCTCTGTCCCCACGCCAAGTGCGCGCAACACATACGAGGGTTCCAGGGTGGCCGATGTGCAGGCCGAACCGGACGAGAGCGCGATGTCTTTCATGCCCATGAGCAGTGACTCGCCTTCGACGTAGGCAAAGGAGATATTGAGATTACCTGGTAGGCGGTTCGTCGGGTGGCCGTTGAGATAGCTTTCTTCCAGGGCCGCCATGATATCAGTCTGGAGACGGTCTCGCATCTTGATCAGCCTCGCCGTTTCCGTCACCATCTCCTGTTCACACAGTTCACAGGCTTTCCCAAAGCCGACGATCAACGGTACTGGCAGGGTCCCGGACCGCATGCCGCGTTCATGCCCGCCTCCGTCTATTTGAGCTGCGATCCGAACGCGGGGATTTCTTTTCCTCACATAGAGGGCACCGACTCCCTTGGGGCCGTAGATTTTGTGGGAGGTAAATGACATGAGATCAATGCCCATGGCCTGGACATCGACGGGAATCTTGCCGACGCCCTGCGTGGCATCGCAATGGAACAGGACCCCCTTCGCTTTGGCGATCTTACCGATCTCCTGGATAGGGTTAATCGTGCCGATTTCGTTATTGGCCAGCATGATCGAGATCAGGATGGTCTTGTCGGTGATGGCATTCTGCACGTCTTGCGGGTTGACCATGCCGTATTTGTCGACCGGCAAATAGGTCACGGTCGCCATCCCTTTGGCTTCCAGAGACTTGGCGGTATCGAGCACGGCCCGATGTTCCGTGGATGACGTGATGATGTGCGTGCCTTTCTCCTTATACATCTCCAAGACACCCTTCAGTGCCAGGTTGTCCGATTCCGTGGCACCGCTGGTGAAGACGATTTCTTTTGCGTCGGCCTTGATGAGCTTCGCAATCTGTTTCCGGGCTTGTTCCACCCCTTCTTCTGCGGCCCAGCCAAACGCATGATTACGGCTGGCGGCGTTGCCGAACTTTTCCACGAAATAGGGCAGCATCGACTCCAGCACTCGTGGGTCCATGGGGCTTGTGGAGTGGTTATCGAGGAAAATGGGAAGTTTCATCGTTCGACTCCTTGTGCCGTAGGAGACTGAATCGTAATAAGAGGCGTGCCCCCCATCATGTCTCCCAACGTCATGTTGTTCAGTAACTGATAGATGCTGTCTTGGATTTTCAGGAGCGGCGTGCGGATGTTACAGTGTTCGCGCTGCATGCAGAAGTCGCCATCTTTTTCGTGCGAGCAGTCGGTGATGGCAAGCGGGCCTTCGATGCTTTCGATGATTTGCGCAATCGTGATCTGTCTGGCACTTCGTGCCAGGAGATACCCTCCCTTCGGACCATTGTGGCTTTCGATGAGGCCCTGCTTTGAGAGAACTTGCAGGACCTTCGCCAACAATTCCAGGGGAATATTATATTCCTCGGCAATCTCTTTTGTATTCACCACGCGACCGGGCGTCACATCGCCGAATTGGACTGACGCAATGTGCTGCAGCGCCATGAGCGCGTAATCAGCCTTTTTTGATATCTTCAACATTGCTATTGCCGATTCCTTAGATCGGAGACTATAATGGTCTCCGATCAATATGGTCGTACTAAGAGTAGCATGCAGGTTTCTCTGGTGTCAATACACAGCCAGAGTTCTTATGATCACTCAGAAAGGAATAGGCACATGGGTGGCACAAACCCCTATATTGAACGGGCCGAATATGAACTTCCCAAAGTTTCCTATACCATTACCTTTATCCAGCCGGATGGAAGCTCAACTGCGGTTGCAGTCGATCCTGCAAAGATTCCCTATGGTCCCACTGGGCTGCCAGGGAGCATTTTAGATATTGCAATGGGTCATGGCATGGATTTGGAGCACGTGTGTGGCGGGGTCTGCGCCTGTTCGACCTGTCACGTCATGGTGAAGCAGGGATTAGACACCTGCAATGAAGGTACGGATGATGAGTATGATCAGTTGGATGAGGCTCCCATGACGACACTACAATCTCGTCTGGGATGCCAATGCGTGCCGAACGGGACCAAGGATATCGTCGTTGAAATTCCAGCCGTCAATAAAAATCTTGTGCGGGAGGGGCATTCATTGGCGTGATTTCTCACACGGGACTCATTCAGCCCTTCGGCGTGTTCTGAGTGAACAGTGCCGACCGACCATTCTAATCGTACGTCTCTATCTTCACGTCCTTGCGGTCGTACCCTTCTTTTGTAAAATAGGCACGCAGGGGACGGACGAACGCTTTAGTTCCACAAATCATGGGCGCGACTTTGGGCTGTCCGTTGACCAGCGGCGTGAGCATGGACAAGGTCTTTTCCACAGCCTCCGACTCCCCGTTCTGAGCAACCAGCGGAAGATAGCGGAACGAGGGATATTGCATAGCCATCGTGAGCCATTCCTGATGGAACAAGACCTCATCTTCGCCGGGTGCCACGGCAATCAATAGGACGGGAGTTTGGATTTTCGAGAAAAACATCTGTTTGAGGAGGCACCGCATCGGAGCAAGGCCCGTGTAGCGCGCAATCAGGAGCAGTTCTCGATCAAGTGGGTGAGGGAGGACGAAATTCCCATAGGGGCCTGACAGGGGAACCTCATCTCCAGACCGCAACTCATAGAGATAATTGGAAGCCAGCCCACCGGGAACACGGTCAAATACCAGCGTTAACTCCCCATACGGAGACGAAGGATCGGCTATGGAGTATGCACGGTTGAGCGGGGGCTTTGGTCCCACCGGCAGTTTGAGGGAGACCCACTGCCCCGGTTGAAAGGAAATCTTCCTCGTCTTGGGCTTGACGACGAGTTGGCGAACGTGGGGCGTGAGATCGGTGACCGCAAGTACCGTGGCCGGTTGCGTGAGTTCCGCCATAATCGATTCGCGGCTCCGTCATAGCAGAAGCCGTCAAGAGATGGAAGTGGCAAGGCGATGTACAAGGATTTTCACAGCATGGTATAGATGACTGGGTTGTCGTGTGTGAAGAAGGGACGGCACGGTCATGAGTCAGGTTCGCGTTCGGTTTGCCCCCAGTCCGACGGGGTTTCTCCATATTGGAGGAGTGCGTACGGCTCTGTTCAATTGGCTCTTCGCGCGCCAACAACAGGGTGTGTTCATCCTTCGTATTGAGGACACCGATCAAAGTCGTTCGACGGATGAATCGATTCAGGCCATCATCGACGGGATGAAATGGGTCGGGCTTGATTGGGATGAAGGGCCATTCCGCCAAACAGAGCGGATGGACTCGTATCGATCCCATGCCATGAAGTTACTGGAGACCGGGCAGGCGTACTGGTGTGTGTGTAAGGCGGAAGAGTTGGAGGCTCGGCGAAAAGAAGCCGAGGCCAAGGGGTTGTCGCCTCGCTACGACGGGCGCTGTCGCAATGTGAAGCTTGCCAACCCGCCTGGCGATGCCGCCCTGCGATTCAAGGCCCCGCAAGAAGGCCAGATGGTGATCGAGGATCTCATCAAGGGCAAGGTCGTCTTCGACAATGCCGTCGTGGACGATGTGATCATTCTCAGGTCCAACGGGTATCCAACCTACAACTTTTCAGTTGTGGTCGATGATGCCTTGATGGGCATTACACATGTGGTCCGAGGGGACGATCATTTGACAAACACGCCGCGCCAGATTCCCATTTTCGAGGCGTTAGGGTTTCCCGTCCCGCGTTTCGGACATCTGCCGATGATTTTAGGAGCAGATAAGACCCGGCTCTCTAAGCGCCATGGTGCCACCTCGATTATGGCTTACAAAGACATGGGCTATCTTCCCGATGCCATGGTCAATTATCTGGTCCGCCTCGGTTGGTCGCACGGGGATCAAGAGCTCTTTACTCGTCAGGAGCTGATCGAAAAGTTTTCGTGGGATCATGTGCAAACGTCGGCGGCGGTTTTCAATCCGGACAAGTTACTTTGGATGAACGCCGAATATATCAAGACGAGTCCACCGAGCGAGGTTGCGCAAGCGCTCGTGCCACACTTGGAACAGGCGGGTTTGAAGGACGAGCTACGCACCGTTTCAAACGAATGGCTCGCTCAATTGGTCGTGCTGGTCAAGGAACGGGCGAAGACCTTAGCCGACATGGTGGAGTGGGTCAGGCCCTATTTTGGGCAAGGGGCCACGTTCGAGGTGGACGCAGCCAAGAAATTTCTCACCCCAACGACCGCGCCGTTGCTTCAGAAGCTTCTGACACGATTCGAGGCGCTTCCGGGATTTTCCAAGCAGGTGTGGGAAGACAGTTTCAAAAAGCTCGTCGAAGAAGAAGGTATCAAGATGGGGGCGTTAGCCCAGCCAGTTCGCGTCGCCTTGACTGGACGGACGGCAAGCCCAGGGCTCTTTGAAGTGATGGAAGTCCTTGGTCGAGAGCGGACCTTATTTCGGCTCCGCAAAGGGATCGAGCGCGCCTCCACCGGGTGAAAGGTTGCTCTTGCCAAACCCGCGTCGATCTTGACGGAATTACGATCGATATATTACTGTGAACTCCGGTTGGGGGATCGTCTAGCGGTAGGACGTCAGTCTCTGGATCTGACTACCTAGGTTCGATTCCTAGTCCCCCAGCCAAAATTTCTTTCTCCGTTTCCGCAACACGACGCGTCATGGTACCGCGCTGGGGGATCGTCTAGCGGTAGGACGCCGGCCTTTGGAGCCGGCTACCTAGGTTCGATTCCTAGTCCCCCAGCCATTTTCAGTCAGGACGTTGAAAAGAACCCGCCAGCTTCGTTCTCACTCGCTCAGAGGTTCGACGTACGGCGCAAAGTACGCCTCACTTCTTTACTCGCTGCGGCCTTGCCGGACGGATCTTTTGAACGTCCTGTAATTTGATAAGAACCAATGGTCAACGTAGCGACGCCATGTCGATCACAAATCGAAACTTCACATCGCCTCGCAGTACCCGCTCGTAGGCTTCGTTGACCTGTTGGATGGGAATCACCTCAACATCCGACTCGATCTGATGCTGGGCGCAGAAGTCGAGCATTTTTTGTGTTTCTTTGATCCCGCCGATGAGCGAGCCGGCCAAACACCTCCGTTTGAAAATGAGCGAGAAGGCCTCAACGGGAGTGGGCGTTTCGGGTGCGCCCACGAGAATCATGGTGCCGTCCGTCTTGAGGAGGTTCAAATAGGCGTTGTAATCGTGTGGAGCCGAGACCGTGTCGAGGATGTAATGGAAGTACCCCTGGAGCTTGGTGAAGGCCTGAGGGTCTGCTGTTACGACAAAGTTCGCAGCACCCAGCCGTTTCGCGTCCTCTCGTTTTTTCTCGGATGTGCTTAATACCGTGACCTCGGTTCCCATCGCCCTGGCAATCTTCACCGCCATATGGCCAAGCCCACCGAGGCCGACGACGGCCAGTTTGTGATAACGCCCGACACCCCATTGGCGCAGGGGTGAGTAAGTCGTGATGCCGGCGCAGAGCAGCGGGGCCGCTCCCGCTGGGGAGAGTGTCGTGGGAATTCGGAGGACATAGTTTTCGTCCACGACGATCTGGGTCGAGTAACCACCCTGAGTGATCTGGCCAGCGGTATCCTGCGCGCTGTACGTCCAGAGGGTGCCGCGGTCGCAGTATTGCTCCAGACCTTCGCGGCAAGATGTGCACGTTCGGCAGGAATCCACGAAGCAGCCGACGCCGGCTCGATCACCAACCTTGAAGGCTGTCACCGCGGTGCCGGCTTGCGCCACGGTTCCCACGATCTCGTGTCCTGGTACCATTGGGAAGAGAGAGATGCCCCATTCGTCACGGGCCTGGTGGATATCTGAGTGGCAGATGCCGCAATGCGAGATTGCGATCAAGACATCGTGCGGACCGACCTCGCGTCGTTCGAAGGAGAAGGGCTGTAAACTCTCCTTGGCGGCCATTGCCGCGTAACCTTTAGTCGCAAGCATGGAATGTTCTCCTTCGAGAGGTGAGCAGAGAATATGACCTTAGCAAGTTCAACGGGACTTGCCAACAGCAAAGGCAGCAGATTTTTGGTGTCACCGATAGCAGCGGTTCATTGGGTGACGGTGGATTGCGGGGAAACGTGGAATTGGGGGAGGGTGCTTAGGTGCAGTCGTTCGCTTTGCCGTCGTCGATCGATCCAGGAATATCGGTGTCCGTGGTGAGTGGCGAACCGGGAATGCGGTACTGTTCTGCTGCCCATGTTCCTAAGTCCGTGACCTGACAACGTTCGGAACAAAATGGGCGCCAGGTGTTTCCTTCCCACGTGGTTGGTTGGCGACAGGTCGGGCACAGCATGAAAATTGTTTAGCGCTGAGGGGCTTGCTGGGTTTTCTCGATCTTGGCCCATGCATCCTTGAGAGAGACGGTCCGGTTAAAAATGAGTGTCTCTGATGAGGAATCGCGGTCTACGCAGAAGTATCCCTGCCGTTCGAATTGGAAGCGGGACCCTGGTGCAGCTGAACGGAGACTTGGTTCAACCACACAGCCGCTGAGGAGTTCAAGTGATTGGGGATTCAAGGATCGAGTCCAGTCCTGATCAGCCGGAAGCTTAGCCTGGTCAGGAAGAAAAAGCGGATGATAAAGCCGGATGGCTGCTTGGGCTGCATGTGGCGCCGACACCCAATGAATGGTGGCTTTCACCTTGCGCTGCTCTTGTGCGGATCCGCTTCTGGTCTCAACGTCATAGGTGCAATGCAGCTCAGTGATCGCACCGGTCTGAGAGTCCTTGGTCGCGCTCACACACTTGATGATGTACCCATAGCGCAGCCGGACCTCGCGGCCAGGCGCCAGGCGGTAGAACTGTTTGGATGGGTCCTCGCGGAAATCGTCTTGCTCAATGTAGAGCGTCCGTGAGAAGGGGACTTTTCTGGTTCCTGCTGACGCATCTTCCGGGTTATTCACGGCATCAAGTTCTTCAACAGCGCCTTCCGGATAGTTGTCGAGCACCACTTTTAGCGGTCGGAGCACCGCCATCACGCGTGGTGATCGTTTGTTCAAGTCCTCTCGGATGAAGTGTTCAAGCAGCTGCATCTCGACGATGGCGTCCCGCTTAGCCACACCGATGTGCTCGCAAAATGCCCGGATCGCTTCAGGCGTCACGCCTCGTCGGCGGAGGCCTTTCAAGGTGGGGAGGCGCGGATCATCCCAGCCGGTCACGAGTTGCTTCTGGACCAATTCGAGCAGCTTCCGCTTGCTCATCACCGTGGAGGTGAGATTCAGTCTGGCGAATTCGATCTGCTGTGGACGATGGAGAGCATTGGTTTCAGCAATGACCCAATCGTATAAGGGGCGGTGGTCTTCAAATTCGAGGGTGCAAAGGGAATGGGTGATGCCCTCGATGGCGTCGGACAACGGGTGCGCGAAATCATACGAGGGATAGATGCCCCACGCGGTGCCGGTCCGATAATGCGTGGCATGTCGGATGCGATACAGAATCGGGTCCCGTAGATTAATGTTGGGCGAGCCCATATCGATCTTTGCGCGTAAGACATGCACCCCGTCGGCAAACTCTCCCGCGCGCATGCGCGCCAACAGATCCAAGTTGTCTTCGATGGACCGAGTTCGAAAGGGACTGTCTCGGCCTCGTTCAGTCAGGGTGCCGCGATACTCACGGATTTCATCGGCCGTGAGACTATCGACGTAGGCTTTTCCTTTTCTGATCAGAGTCACGGCGAATGCATAGAGTTGGTCAAAATAGTCCGAGGCGTAGAATATCTTGTCGTGCCAATCAACTCCCAACCATCGGACGTCTTCCTGAATGGCTTGGACATATTCAGGGTCTTCAGTCGTTGGATTGGTGTCGTCGAATCTCAGGTGGCACATCCCGCCGGGGGTGTCCTGTGCAATCCCGAAATTGAGGACGATGGATTTAGCATGCCCGATATGGAGGTATCCATTGGGTTCAGGGGGAAATCGCGTGACGACCCGTCCATCATGTTTACCGGCGGCACGATCGGTCGCCACAAGATCCCGAATGAAATTCGATGAATGGGAGGACTCTGGTGTGCTCATGAACTCTTGAGAGAACGGTTTAGCCTGGTCATTGTCAGTCAATTCCAGAAAGGAGTTCTACCATAGACTGGCCGACGGGAGGAATGGGGGGACGGCTAAGCAGAAGGTTCTGGGGTGGAGCGGTCTGACGCCTGCATGACATGGAAGTCCTTTTGGGCGATGAGATGCCCATCCATTCGCAAGCGGAATTCATACCGACCAGGTGCGGGAAAGATTAATAGCGGAATGTTGATCCCGAAGTCAGAAATCTGAAGGCGATCGCTGATCTCGATGTTGGGAAGCGCGGCCCGGCAGATGAGTTGTTCGGAGTTGAGGTAGGTCAACTCAATATCAAAATGGTACAGGCCTTCCGCATCGGTGAGGCAGAAATAGAGGCCCATTTGCTGATGCTGGAAGGGGAAGGCAGCTGTCTGCAGATGTGTGAAGATTCCGATCAAGCTTTTCTTTTTCGTGAAGCTGTCTTCGATGACTTGGTCGCAAACGAGAAATGCTTGGACGGTGGGTGTGGGGATATCGGCCATAGGGACATTCTATGAAAAACAGGAGGAAGGGTACAACGGTTCCCACTTTTCCGCACAAATGGGCAGAAGGATGTTGTGTCCAAGGGGAGAGCTGGAAGCATGAAGGGTACGTACGAGTCGATGAGGTGAGTGGATGACAAATGTAGTCAACCGAGGACAGCTGGACCACCTTGGGCTTCGATGATTTCCTGAAACAGGGTTGCTTGGGAGCCGATCCGGCAGTAGTGAGAGGTGATTTCCACCGGTATGCCCTTATGCGAGTGCAATCTCCCGCAGATGAGGTCGACTCTGGAATCCGATGCCATCCGTGCCTCGAACACGTGGTGACCAGATTGTACATCTCTCAGACGAACAGACGGCATGTCGGACGGCGACAGACCTTGTCCGAGCCGCACATCGACGGCGAACTGTCCGCGGTCATTCAACGTGAGGACGTTTCGACGTAGGTGCGCGATGCGGGTGCCGCGCTCGTCATACAGATCAAGCGTGGTGAGAAGCAGTCCCTGCTCCAGTTTGGCTTCAATGACGAGTTGCTCTTTCCCATGAATCGTGACCACACCGTTGGTGCGACGAAAAATGTTGGATCCGATCCGCAGTTCGAGTCCTGGCCTGGAGAGTACTCCCGCCGTTGCCGTACGACCAAAGGATTCGGTCCTGCGGAACGCCGCCGGATCATCCATGTGAGCCTCAAGTCACAGTTATTCCAGGTCCTGTGGAGCTTCGCAGACCCCACACGGAGTATTACCAAAACACTCGGAGGCTAGGCTTTTTGAGCAACTCTGTCAAGGGTATGCGGCTCGAGAGCAGGAGCATATTATGGCCATGTGCATTAGGCCTGCATGGCCACCCATTTAACGAGATCTTTACTCAACAGAGCGGCGTTTCATTGCAAACGGAAAACCGCTTATGCTACGGTCCGTCCTTGGGGTAGTTCCCGGATGGTCCCATCGTCTAGCCTGGCCTAGGACGGAGCCCTCTCAAGGCTTAAACACGGGTTCGAATCCCGTTGGGACCACCAAAAGCCGCTCTTCGTGAGAGCCGGTCTATTTTGAACGCAGCATCGCAACTGCGAGGACTGGATAAGCACCTCGAGTAGTTGTGTTCTTCTCCGAATGTCGCTCGTGCGTGCCGAAACCTCTTTATCGTGTTATCGAAACTTGACGGCGGCTGGATAAAGGCCTCCATCAGCTCTCGGTTAGGGTACCGTCCTTCACGCCCGTTGCCGATCCATTACTTGCTGATGCAGCGGGACAATTTATTTCACATTTCGAATTCAGAAAGACCGAACATGCATGTCCCGCAAGCTTGTGAGAACTGACGGAACCAACCAACCTTTCATTGACGCTTCTATTCATGGTTGTGTATAACGAAAGCGTTTGTGAATTTCTTTAGAGGATCGCTATGTATGCACGAGAATTTCATGACGGTGCAAAAGACGGCTTAGAAGCGCTCGAGCCGCTGGACCCAGACAAGATTGCCTCGTTCAGCGATCTGCTCGAAGCCATGGGCAAGACCGCGTTCGGAGGACGGCATCTCGGCCACGCGTTCGATGTGCTGTGGGAGATGATCGAGGACCCTGACTGCCATGTTGTGATGACCTTGTCCGGTGCGATGACAATTGCCAAGATGGGGAAGATCATCACGAAGATGATCGATGAGGGCATGGTGCAATGCATCATTTCGACCGGGGCCTTAATGGCGCATGGCCTCAGTGAGTCGGTCGGCAAGACGCATTATCGCCACGATCCTGCGATGGGTGACGAAGAGCTCTTTCGGAAAGGGTACAATCGCGTCTACGACACGCTTGAGATGGAATCGAATTTGAATTATGTCGAGCATGTTGTCGCGCAGACATTGAAGCGCCTCGATCAGGATCAGCCACTGTCGTCGGCTGTCCTCACGAGGGAGATTGGGAAGACGCTGGCGGAGGAGTTAGATAGCGACGGAATTCTGAAAAGCGCCTATTTGAAAAAGGTGCCGGTCTATATCCCGGCGTTCACTGACTCGGAAGTGGGGCTGGACATGGGAACCTGGGCGATGGCTCGGGAGGTCGATCGAGCCCGAGCTCAGGTCGAGCCTGGGAGAGATTTGGACATTTTGCGAGCGATCCATCAATCGTGTCCTTTGTTCAATCCCTACCTCGATCTCAACAGCTATGCCGACCATGTCCTTTCCGCTAAACGACTTGGAATTTTCACGATCGGCGGGGGAGTTCCTCGGAACTGGGCGCAACAGGTTGGGCCATACATTGAAATCAGTAATCTCCGGTTGGGTCTGAACGTGAAGCCGCCCCGATTTCATTACGGGGTGCGAATTTGTCCTGAGCCGGATTACTGGGGAGGGCTCAGTGGCTGTACGTATCAAGAGGGGCTGTCCTGGGGAAAATTTGTGACTCCCAAAGACGGTGGGCGATTCGCTGAAGTCTTAAGCGATGCCACGGTTGTCTGGCCTTTGTTGATGATGGGGATTCTTGAGCGAAAGAAGGCCGGCGCGGTGCGTCGCCCATGAATCGAGTGGTAGATCGACGATCGGTTCAGCTGTTCGTGTGCGGTGTTCTTCTGTGGTCTTCCTCGGTCCTGGCCGGGCCATCATCTGAAACCGACGTGCGGATCAGAGGGCAAGCCAACGCACCTGTGACCTTGATCGAATATTCTGATTTCACATGCGGGTATTGTGTGAAATTTTTCAAACAGACGTGGCCGCGGATTCAAGCTCGTTATGTCGACACGGGGAAAGTTCGATTTATCTACCGCGATTTTCCACGCGGGGATCAAGGTTCCGGGGTAGATGCCGCGATGGCTGCCCGATGTGCCGGGGTACAAGGGCAGTATTGGGCGATGCATGATCGATTGTTTGCCGAAGGGGGCCACTTGGGCAAGCAAGTCTATCTTCGCCATGCTGTGGCGCTTAGTTTGGATCAGCCTGCGTTTGAACGGTGCGTGAACGAGGGGCGGTATACGAAGGCGATTTTTGAAGACCGTCAGGAAGCCAACCAATGGGGGTTTCACGGAACTCCTGGGTTCGTCCTTGTGCGAACGGCCAGTGAGCCGACGGACAAAGAGCCGGCGGTCGCGATCCCTGGAGCTTTTCCATTCGAGATGTTTGCAGAGGAAATCGATCGGCTTCTGGCGGGTGAGAAAAAATAGCTGAACTTCGCCGGAGCAGCGTGAATCTTTGCGCGTGCTGTTGACATCCGCACGCAGGTACGATAGTCCTCTTCGACAATAAAGGTAGGGTGCCTCTATGGATTCGATGCAATCGTTCTGGCCCGTTTCCCATCGCGCTGACGACTTCTGGGTCTGTATGTCGTGCCTGACCGAAGTCTTCTATAGAAAAGTTCCGATGCCGGAGTGTCCGTCGTGTCACGGGGTATCGACCTACGAGGGCTTTACCTTGGAGGCGATCCGCGATTGGGGCACGGAAGAACTGATCGGCAAGGCCGTTGCCGCACAAGAAGCAGCCCCAGTTGCTCAACCTGCCGCTGAAGCCGCTGCGCCGGTTGAAGCAGTGGACTAACACCAACCTCGTCACAGACTCCAGCGAGTCCTCCAGTGCAAGCATCCCGTCCGTTCCTCGTGCATGGCCAGTGGAAGTCAGGCGAGCGCTTGGCCCCGGTCGTTGATCCGTTCACCGGAAAACTCATCGCCCAGGTCACCCAAGCGACGGAATCGGATGTCGATGAGGCCATCGCGTCTACGTGCAGTGCGGCGACCGCCATGGGCCAGCTGCCGGCGCACGCCAGATACAATACTCTCCAGCAGATCGCAGCCCTGCTCTATCGACGGCGAGATGAGGTCGCGCAGACCATCACGGCGGAGGCCGGTAAGCCGATCACCGACGCGAAGCGGGAAGTCAGCCGGGCAATCCAAACCTTCACGGTCGCCGCCGAAGAGGCACGTCGCATTCCCGGGGAGGTCGTCCCTCTGGATTGGACGCCCGGTTCCGATACGCATCTTGGCATGCTCCGCCGATTTCCGATCGGTCCGATTCTCGGCATTACCCCCTTCAACTTTCCGCTAAACCTCGTGGCCCACAAAGTGGCGCCGGCACTCGCTGCCGGGAATCCGATTCTGATCAAGCCGGCGCCTCAGACCCCGTTGACGGCGTTGCTTCTCGGAGAGATTGCGCTTGAAGCGGGACTTCCTCCGGGCGGGCTCAACGTGGTGCCCTGCGACAATGCCCTTGCCGAGCGGATGGTGGTCGATCCGCGATTCACATTGCTGAGCTTCACCGGAAGTGCCTCGGTGGGATGGATGCTGAAGGCAAAATGTGGGAAGAAAAAAGTCACGCTCGAACTTGGGGGGAACGCCGGTGTGATCATCGAGCCTGATGCCGATCTTGAACTGGCGGCCCAGCGTTGCGCGGCAGGCGGATTTGGGTATGCCGGCCAGACGTGCATTTCGGTGCAACGGGTGTACGTGCATCATTCGGTCGCCGATGTGTTTACGACCAAGTTGCTCATGTATGTCGCTCGATTGAAGGCGGGAGATCCTGCCGACGAAACGACCACCGTCGGTCCTCTCATCGATCATGCGGCTGCTCAGCGCGTGGAGGGCTGGATCGGGGAAGCGGTTGCGGAGGGGGCGCGTGTATTGCTGGGAGGAAAGCGGAGGGGCTCGCTTGTCGAGGCGACGGTGTTGTCGAATGTGAAGCCTGATATGAAAGTCTCGTGTCAGGAGGTGTTTGGGCCGGTCGTGACCGTGACGCCGTATCGTCAGCTCAGCGAGGCCGTGGCGCTACTCAATCAATCGGCCTATGGATTGCAGGCTGGTCTGTTTACGCAGGACATCAACAAGATTTTTTACGCCTTTCGGCATCTGGAAGTCGGCGCGGTCTTGGCGAATGAAATTCCCACGTTTCGTGCCGATCATATGCCCTACGGCGGGGTGAAAGACTCCGGATTGGGACGCGAAGGCGTGCGGGCCGCGATCGAAGATATGACCGAGCCGCGCATGCTCATCTTGAATTTAAAAGACCTCCCAAATTCAACCGAAAAAAGTGTCTAGAAGATATTGCGAAGCCAGTCCAATCTTGCTACAACAAGCGCCTGATACAGCAGTTGATCTGGTCCGGTTTGTTTGTCTGGCTGGCCGATTGGGAACACGTCACCAAACAACCTTCGAACAACCAGAGAGGCCGATTACCAGACGAAAGGGGAAATGATGGTACCTAAGCATATGTTTTTAACGAGAGGAGTGGGGGTCCACAAGGAAAAGCTGACCTCCTTCGAGGAGGCATTGCGCAGCGCTGGTGTGGCCTACTGCAACCTCGTCAGCGTGTCGTCCATTCTCCCGCCCCATTGCAAGGTTGTTCCTAGAAAGCGTGGGGAGCAACTGTTGAAGCCTGGAGAGATTACGTTTTGTGTTATGGCCCGATCTGAAACCAACGAACGCAATCAGCTGGTGTCAGCCTCCGTTGGTCTTGCGAAGCCCACGGACCTCGGCACGTATGGCTATCTGTCCGAGCACCATGCCCATGGTGAGACGGACGAGGAGACCGGAGAGTATACCGAAGATCTGGCCGCGCAGATGCTGGCGACGACGTTAGGCGTCGAGTTTGACCCGAATGTGGCTTGGAAAGAGCGTGAACAAGTGTTCAAGATGGGTGGGAAAATCGTAAAGACCCAGAATATCACCCAGTCGGCCGTCGGGAAGAAGGGGAAGTGGACGACAGTCATTGCATTGGCGGTCTTCATCCCACCGGAAAATGTGCCCACCCGGTCTCGCAAGTAGGGGCGGGTGTTGGTCTTGGATGCATGCATACCGATTCAGCCGTTGGTCTCATCAAGAGAAGCATGCCCATGACGCTTCCCGTCGGTTGGGAGGGGCCCGACCATAACTTTCTGGGCATCGACGAACCCTGGTGTCATCCGGACCACGCGGGTGTCTACGTGCTGCCTGCTCCCTACGAGCACACCTCCAGCTATATCCGCGGATCGGACCACGGCCCCTCCGCCATTTTGGAAGCCTCGTCCCAGGTTGAATTCTACGACGAACAACTCGGGACTGAGCCGTTTCGAGAATGGGGCGGGATTGCGACGGCTTCACCGCTCGATCTCAAAGGGAGCGTCGACCGCGCGGCCGTCGACGCCATTGAAGCGTTTGTCTCCCCGCATGTCGGAACCGGACGGTTTCTCATCACGCTGACAGGTGAACACACCGGCGCCTTGGGAGCGATCCGGGCCCATACGAAGCGGTATCCGCAGATGACCGTGGTGCAGATCGATGCCCATGGAGATCTACGGGATGCCTATCAAGGCAATCCGTTCAGTCATGCCAGCGTGATGGCGCGGGTCGTGGACGATGGATTACCACTGGTGCAGGTAGGCATCCGATCGATCAGCCGAGAAGAGGTCGCTCGTGTTGAGGCCATGGACCGAATCAAGACGTTTTATGCGGCGACGATCCTTGATCCATCCGGTCCGTACGAAGGCAAAGCATCGAACTGGATACCAGATGTGGTTGCGGTCTGCCGAACGCCCGTGTACCTCACATTCGACTGTGATGGGTTGGATGCGTCCATCATGCCCGCCTTGGGCACTCCCGAGCCGGGTGGGCTTGGGTGGTACGAAACCCTCAACCTCATCACCGCGTTGGCCAACGGGCCTGGCATCGTCGGGATGGATGTCAGCGAGATCGCTCCCATTGAAGGATTCGTGGCGCCGCAATTTTCCATCGCACGGTTGATCTATCGCATACTCGGTCGTATCAAGGCCGGCCGTCGTGTCCATTAGCGGTTAATATCACACGTCATTCGCCCCATCTTTGCGTGACTCGAACTATCCGCATCAATAAGTTCTTTACGGAACATGGAATCTGTTCCCGGCGCGAAGCTGACCGCTTGGTTGAGTCTGCAGTCATCACGATCAATGGCCGAGTAGCCAAACTCGGTGACCAGGTCGAGGTAAGCGACGTCATTGCCCGCGAGGGCCGCGTCATTCCGTGGGGGAAGCCGAACCTCTATATCAAGTATCATAAGCCTGTCGGCGTGACGACGACGAGCGAATTGCATGTCGCCCGCAATATCATTGCGGAGATTGGGCATCCAGAGCGGATTTTTCCGATCGGACGGCTGGATAAGGATTCGTCCGGTCTCATCTTGCTGACGAACGATGGGAACATCGTGAACGAGATTCTCCGCGCCGAATTCGGACATGAACGGGAGTACCTCGTGCAAGTCGATCGTCCGTTCGACCAAGCATTCCTGGATCGCATGTCCTGCGGAGTCGTCATTCTCGGAAGCGTCACGAGGCCCTGTCAGATGACGCGAGTCAGGCGTGATCAGTTTCGCATCATCCTGACCGAGGGACGGAACCGGCAGATCAGGCGCATGTGTCACGCGCTTGGCTATCGCGTGACCACGCTGCACCGGACGAGGATTATGCACATAACCGTCAAAGGGCTGCGCGTCGGTGAGTGGAAAGAGCTTAGAAGTCAGGAGCGAGAACAACTCATGCGAGCTGTGGGGCGATCTCACATATGATGGATCTCGTCTTGTAGTCAGTCAAGAATGCCGCTGGAGGGCCTTTCAACAGCCTGTTTTTAGCCGAGTAGTTCTTGCCGGGCGGTCCGGACGAGAGCAAGGACGGCCGGGTGCTTCAGCCGTCGTTCCACCGTGATCGCATAGAAATGTTGCTTGAGCGTCTCAAGCCGTCCGAGCACCTGCACTTGGTATTGGCGGCAGATTTCCTTCTCGATCACCGACGCGCCGGGGAAGATGCCATATCCGTCCTGGCCGAACGCCTTCAAGGTTGCGCTGTCGTCGAACTCTCCCACAATGTTGGGCCGCAGCCCATGGTTGATTAGCCATTGGTCGAGCAGTCGTCGAAGCACGGCGTTGGGCGTTGGGAGGAGCAAGGGGGCGTTGTTTAATGACTGCGGAAATTCCCGACGATATTGAGCCGTCAGCTTCGCCGTTGCAAACAGCGTGATTCCTGATTCGCCCAAGGGATGGCTGTAGGCGTGCTCCTTGATGCTTGATGGGGGTGGTGTGTCGGCGATTACGAGATCCAATCGATGGGCCGTCAGATCGGTCAAGAGTTGGAGCAGTTTGTCTTCTTGGCAGATCAAACGGGTCGGTCGGTACAGTTTCAGAGCCGACTTGAGGAGTTGGGTTGCCAGCGGTTTTGGAACGGCGTCTGCGATGCCGACGACCAGCCGGGCAGGATGCCCATTCACCTGCCCTTTGACCGTGTTCATCAGTTCCTGTCCGGTCGAAAAGATGTCTTCGGCGTACTTAAATACCAGATGTCCCATCTCCGTCAACGCCAGCCGGCGCCCTGTTCGGATGAACAACTTTTCGCCCAAGGTATTTTCCAACTGTCCGATCTGTCCGCTGATCGTGGGTTGGGCCAAGCGGAGTTCTTCGCACGCTTTCGTCATGGTGCCGTGCTTCGCGACAGACCAGAAATACAAGAGATGATGATAGTTCAACCACTCCATGCGGCCCCCTTCGGTTGAGTCGGAGGCACTACTATACATAGGAATTACCGATATCTCCAATCCGCTTTATCTATTTTCAAAAAAGAAGGGGAGATTGCTACTGTTGGCGCCGTCCGCCCAATGTATACGAGAGGAGCATCCTTCATGATCGCTCTGGTATTGGCCCTTGTGACTCTCCTGCCAATGACCGCACTGGCGGAACAGATTCATGATTCCAGCGCATTGAACGTCCAGTCGACGCGCACCGCTCCACTGAGCATTGGCGAAGTTCTGGCTCGCATTGAGTTGACGCATCCACTGCTTCGAGCGATGGGGGCCGAGCGAACGAAGGCCCGGGCGAAAATCCTCAAGGCGCTCGGGGCCTGGGAACCGCAAGTCAAGAACTATATACAGACCGAACGGTATAATACGTGGAATCTCACGACGGCGTTCGACATTCCAAGTCAACACACGACGGGGTATGCCGACAGCACGGTCCAGGTCGGGCATCCATGGGGCTTCACAGTCGAAGGCGGGCTCCGCAGCGGTTTCGGGGATCGCGGCAACGCCAGGATTGCTTATCCGCCTGATTTGCTGGGCACCTATCAGCAGCAGCATTTCTACTACGGCGGGTCGTTCCACCTGCTTCGAGGCTTCATGGTCAACGAGGAGAACGCCCAGTTTCAACAGGCTGAACTCTCAGGGCCGCAAGCGGAGATCAAGGTGGCGCAGAAGCGACAGGATCTCTACCTGGCCGGGGCCGTGCAGTACTGGGATTGGCAGGTCGCCGTCAGGCAAGCCGAGATGGTAAAGCGTGCCTTGGCCGTTGCCGAAGAGCGCGTGGTCCAGGTCGAAGGGTTGGCCAAGGGCGGGAAGGTCGCGCCGCTCGATGTCGTCGAGGTGAGTCAAGAGGTGCAGAAGCGTCGAGAGGCTGCCATCGCCGCCCAGCGGAAGGTGGAGTATGAGCAGTACAAGCTGTCCCTCTTTCTCTGGGAGAACGGCGAGCCTGTGACGCCGCGACCGGAATGGGCGCCTGAATTCCAGGGCGAAACGCCGCTCCCGACGAAGGAGGAGGTCGCGGCCTATAAAGTAGAGGCGAAAGAAGCGCGGCCGGAAGTCCAGGATCTCTATATTGAAGCCAAGATGAACAATATCGATATCAAGCTCGCCAAGAACAAACTGCTCCCGTTGTTGGATCTTGAGGGGGGGCCGACCAAAGGCGCTGCGGACTGGGTTGTGGGACTCGGGTATCGGGTCGGCGTGCACCTTGAGGTGCCGGTGTTCCAGCGGGAAGGGCGTGGGAAAGTCATGGCTGCGGAAGTGAACCAGCAACAATTGGCGTTGAAGCAGCTGTACACCGAGCAACAAGTCAGCATCGACGTGGATAACTGGCTCTCGGCCCAAGTACGCGCCAGAGACCGGGTGATGGCGGCGACGGAAGCCCTGCGGTTGGCCAAGACGCTGGAAGAAGGTGAGCGCACGAGGTTTAACATGGGGGCCACCACCGTGTTATTCGTAAACCTCCGAGAGCGCAACGTAGTGGAATCGGCGTACCAGCTGTATCGGGCGCAGGCCGACTACGCCGTGTCGCGTGGAGGGATGCTGTGGGCCAGGGGAGCATTGGCCAAGCCGTGGGCCGAAAGCGAGTTGAGCAAGTACGGGAGCCCGCTGACGGCAGCGGGCATGAACGGTTACAAACAACCGGGCCGCGATTAATCTGGCATAAGGAGCATCCTTCGATGGCCGCTCTATTACTCGTGATTCTGATCTTGCTTCCCGTGGCGACCGTGGCGGGACCCGTGCATGATTCAAGCGTATTGAAGGCGCAGTCCGCCCGCACCGAGCCCCTGACCATCAGCGAAGTGCTCGCTCGTATTGAGCTGACGCATCCGTTGCTTCGGGCGACCGGGGTTGATCGGATGCAGGCCAGGGCGAAAATTCTAAAGGCGCTCGGGGCCTGGGAACCGACGTTCAAGAACAGGACAGAGGTTGATCGGTATCAGTCTTGGAATTTCTTGGCCTTCGTGAATGAAACGACGGGGGGATTTAACGACAGCACGATCGAGATGGGGCATCCCTGGGGCTTCAGGCTCAATGGGGGGATCCGCAACGGGTTTGGGGATCGTACCAGCCAAGGCGCCCATGCGCTCCTCGCGAATGATGGACTGCTCTTCTGGCATAACCAGCAAATGCTCGTCGGTGGGGAGGCCCACCTGCTACGCGGCCTTATGATGAACGACGAGTACGCCGACTTCCAGAAGGCCGAACTCGCGGGGCCTCAGGCGGAGATCCATGTCGCTCAGGAACGACAGGACCTGTATCTTGCCGGGGCCGTGCAGTACTGGGACTGGCAGCTGGCGGTAAAGCAGGCTGAAGTGCAAAAGCGGACATTGGCCGTCGCTGAAGAACGCCTCCTTCAGATGCAAGGACTAGCCAAGGGTGGGAGGGTGGCGCCGCTCGATGTCATTGAAGCCAACCAAGAGGTTCAGCATCGGCGAGAGGCTGCCATCGCCGCCCAGCGGAAAGTGGAGTATGAGCAGTACAAACTGTCCCTCTTTCTTTGGGAGAATAGCGAGCCGGTTACACCGAGGCCGGAATGGGCGCCAGAGTTCCAGGGCGAGACTCCTTTGCCGACCAAGGAGGAAATCGCCGCGAACAAAGTGGCGGCGAAAGAAGATCGGCCAGAAGTACGGGAGCTCTACATCGAAGCCAAGATGAACAATATCGACATCAAGCTCGCCAAGAACTACCTGCTCCCAAAGTTTGATTTTAAGGGAGGGCAAATGGAAGCCGGTGCGGACTGGACTGTGGGAGTCGGGTATCGGACGGAATCGTGGTTTGCGATGCCGCTGTTCCAGCGGGAAGGGCGCGGGAAGGTTCTGTACGCTGAAGCGGAGCAGCAACAATTGGTCTTCAAACAGCTGTACGCCGAGCAACAAGTCAGTATCGACGTGGACAACTGGCTCTCGGCTCAAGTGCGGGCCAGAGACCGGGTAAAAGCGGCGACGGAAGCGCTGCGATTGGCCAAGACCTTGGAAGAGGGTGAGCGTACACGTTTCAACATGGGGGCGAGCAGTGTGCTGTTCGTCAATCTGCGGGAACGCAATGTCGTAGATACAGCCTACAAGCTCTACCAGGCACAGTATGATTACACATTGTCACGCGGAGGAATGTTGTGGGCCAAGGGCGCGTTGGCCAAGCCGTGGCCAGAAAGCGAGTTGGCCAAGTACGGGGACCCGCTGACGGCGGCGGGCATGAGCGGTTTCAAACGACCAGGACGCGATTAATTCAGCAACAAAGGAGCATCCTTCCTTGATCCTTCTCTTGCTGTTCTTGTTGATGATGGTGCCGGCGACCGCACTGGCGGACTCGTTGCTCGACTCGAGTGTCCTGCAAGCGCAGTCGACTCGGACTGCTCCTCTGACCATTGAAGAGGTGCTGGCCAGGATTGAGTTGACCCATCCGCTGCTCAAGGCAACCGGACTGGAGCGGGCGCAGGCTCGAGCGAAAGTCCTGAAAGCCTTGGCTGCGTGGGAGCCCAAGGTTCGGAACGAGATCGAGTTCGACCGGTATCAAACGTTCAATCTGACGAACGTCAGTGGCGCACCGAATCACTTAAGTTCTGGCTATAACGATCTCTTTGTCAAGCTTGGGCACCCCTGGGGGTGGGAGCTCTTCGTCGGTATCCGTAACGTCTTTGGGGATCATGCTACTCTCATGGGGGACAACACTAATGCCCCAACACGTAATGTACAGAGTCCAGGGGTGGGGATCCCTCAAGACTTGCAACTGTTCTATCCGCAGCAAATGGCCATAATCGGCGGAAAGTTTAATCTCCTGCGAGGGTTCATGGTCAACGAAGAGAACGCCCAGTTTCAACAGGCCGAACTCGCGGGGCCGCAAGCGGAGATCAAGGTGGCGCAGAAACGGCAAGATCTCTATCTCGCCGGGGCCGTGCAATACTGGGACTGGCAGGTTGCCGTCAAACAAGCCGATGTGGTGAAGCGTGCACTGGCCGTCGCGGAAGAGCGCTATCGCATGGTTGAGGGGAGATCAAAAGCCGGCGCGGTCGCTCCGATCGACGTGGTCGAAGCCAAAGAAGAAGTTCAGCGACGTCGAGAAGCCGCAATTGCCGCGCAGCGAAAGGTTGAGTACGAGCAATATAAGCTGGCGCTCTTTCTCTGGGAGAACGGCGAACCTATGACGCCTCGCCCTGAATGGGCGCCGGAATTTACAGGGGAAACGCCGTTGCCGAGTGACGAGGATGTGGCGGCCTTCAAGGTGGAAGCGACGGAGGACCGGCCGGAAGTGCGAGATCTCTACATTGAAGCCAAATTGAATAATATCGAACTGAAACTGGCGAAGAATGGTCTGCTTCCCAAGCTCACGGTTGAGGGGGGCCCGGCGATCGGCTCTATCTATTGGGTTGGAGGTGTTGGCTACCGAATGGCTACTTTGTTCAGTATGCCGTTGTTCAATCGGACTGCTCGAGGGAAGGCCCTTCACGCGGAAGCGCAGCAGGAACGATTGGTATGGAAACAAGCCTATGCCGAGCGACAAGTTCAGATCGACGTTGATAACTGGCTTTCTGCCCAAGTGCGGGCGAGAGATCGTGTGAAGGCTGCGACAGAAGCTCTACGCTTGGCCAAGACGTTGGAAGAGGGCGAACGAGCTCGGTTTAATATGGGAGCAACGAGCGTGCTCTTCGTCAACCTGCGCGAGCGTACGGTGGTCGCAGCGGCCTATGAGCTCTACCGCGCCCAGGCCGATTATGTCGTGTCTCGAGGAGGAATGCTGTGGGCCAGAGGGGCGTTGTCGAAAGCGGTGCCTGACAACATACTCGCCAAATACGGTGATCAATTACACGCGGCAGGGTCATCAGGCCGTAAACTGCCGGGACGTGACTAAGCTGTGCGTGAGGTCGGTGGTAGAAGATAGTTCATTCGGTGGGTTGGAAATAAACTCTCGAACATGATCTAGTTGGTGAGGGGTGTAAGGGGCCAATGATTCACATTTTGACTTATTACTGGGGGTGGTCATGAAAGAACCTCATGGCGAAGGTTCCAAGGGCCTGTTCGAAGCGCTGATGAAGCAGCTGTCTGTGGCCATGAAGGCTGAGAAAAAAATCATGAGTTTGATTTTTTCTTATGCGCTGGCCGTCGGGTTCTTTTCTCTTATCATCCCGTTGACTGTGCAGGAATTGGTCAGCACCTTTTCCTATGCGGTTCAGCCGGTCATGATCTGGACGTTGACCGGCATTATGTTGTCGGTGCTGTTGTTTGTCGGCCTGTTCAAGACATTCCACTTCTACGCGGTGGATGTCGTGCAACGCCGGATCTTTGCCCGAGTCACCGTTGCGATGGTTGATCAGCTCCCTCGAAATCGTTTTAAAGGCACACGGCCGGAAATTGCGAATTACTTCATTGAAACGGTTTTCATGCAACGTGCCTTATCCACGTTGCTCATCGACCTGATCAATGTTGTAGTGGGTGGTACGGTCGGCATGATTATGCTGGTCGTGTACCATCCCTATTTTCTTATGTACGATATTCTGCTCATGACTGGGTTCGCGATCACGTTTTTCGTGCTCTCGCGTGGTGCCCTCCGGACAACCCTCGCCATGTCTCATGCGAAATACGACGTCTTCAATTTTGTTCAAGAGGTTTCAAAGAATGCGTTGCAGCTGAAGGCCACTGATAGCCGCCCGTTTCTCATGAACAAAACGAACGAGCTCGTTAGTCGGTATGTTGAAACTCGGAAGGCGCGATTTGCTGTTCTCGTGCGGCAATATATTGGGTCCGTGGGCGGACAAGCCATTGCACAAGCCGGAGCTCTTGGCATCGCAGCCTCACTCATGTCGTTAGGGCAGTTGACTCTGGGGCAGTTAGTCGCCGTTCAAGCGGTCGTGAGCGCACTCGTCATCAATTTCGACTCCCTGATCAAGAACATGGGATATGTGTATTATTTCTTCGCCTCCCTGACCCACCTTGATGAGGTCTTTAGTCAGGAGCAAGATCATATCTCAACCGAATCAACCGTGGCGCTGCCTAAACACTTGGCTCAAGGAGTTCGGGTTACCTGCAAAGGCGTGAGTTTGGTTCACAGTGGGGTATCCGTATTCGATGGCTTCAACCTGGATGTTGCACCGGGTGAGAAGCTCGGTATCTACGCTCGGACCACGGGGGCCAAAACAGCTTTGGCTAGAGTGTTAGGTGGCCTCGAAGTTCCAACGAATGGCGTTGTTCAGTATAATGGGGTCGATCTCAGGTATATCGACGGCAATGCCATCAACCAATGCCGCAGTGTCATGATCGACTCTCAATTGTCGTTGGTGAGGGGAACGGTCGAAGAAAATATCGTCATGGGACGTTCCTATGTCACGTATGACGACCTCAACTGGGCGCTCCGCTTTACCGAACTTGAAGAAGATGTCGAAGGGTTGCCACGCGGAGCCAAGTCCGATATCTCTACGCTGGGAGAATCCCTTTCGCCGACTCACATTGTCCAGATCCTCTTGGCTAGAGCCATTTTGGGACGTCCGCAAGTCCTTATATTTGATGGCCTCATTCACTCGCTCGAGCCGTCGTTGCGTGAGCGTATCTTGCGTCGGCTGTGCTCGAAAGATGAAGCCTGGTCCGTGATTTTCGTGTCGACGGATCCCAATCTTACGGATCATGCGGATCGTCGCATCATGCTGCATCACGCTCATGCGTAAGCAATTGGAACGGCAAATCAACACCGGTAAATTAATGGAGGCTCCATGGCTAGCCTAGGTCGTGATCTCGAAAACAGTGGGGAACGTGCGCTGGTCCGGCGAGGGGTCGGTTTAGCGGCGATCACCATCGAACAGGGGCAGGCATTGGCCAAGATGCCATGCTGGGAAGCAGTACAGATTCCTCGCGGAATGTTCACGGCTTCTCGTGCCATTCTGACGATCCTGTTGCTCTTTCTGATCATCCTCGAATTCGTGCCCTGGACACAAACTATTCAGGC
Organism: Nitrospira sp.; assembly: GCA_005116965.1. Classification (GTDB taxonomy): domain Bacteria; phylum Nitrospirota; class Nitrospiria; order Nitrospirales; family Nitrospiraceae; genus Nitrospira_D. Next base: position 229,028 of record SWDG01000006.1, read on the forward strand.
GTCTGGAAAAGTTTCCGCCTACACGCCATATGACCGGCCGCAGCAGATTGAGTCTCGGATTACAGGCCGTGTCAAAGCCTGGCATATTTATGAGGGTGTCAAAGTCAAAAAGGGCCAACTTGTCGGCGAGTTGGAGGATTACGATCCAACCTTTATGGCGCCCGAGATTCTCCCCCTCTTCGAACAGCGCAAGGTAGCCTTGGAGCAAACGCGCCAGGCAGCTATGTCCAGGGCTGATCAGCTGACGAAAAGAATCGGGGAGATGAAAAAGTTGGTGCAGGCTGCCGTGCCCTCGGCGGAGGCCCGCGTGGTGGAGGCAGACAATAGAGTGCGTGAGGCTCAACAGAAGGTTGAGCAGTACAAGATCGACGTGCATACGGCACAACTCAATGTCGACCGTCATCGGCAGCTTGTCCGAGACGGACTGGTTTCCCAGCGGGAACTTGAGCTCACGATTCAGACTGAAATTGGCACCAAGGCCGGTTTGCAGGCAGCACAGGCCGCTTTGTCGGGTGCCGAGCAGGGGCGGTCTGCCTTGAGCTTCGGTCGTGATCAAATCACTGCCGATGTGCAACAACGGCTCATGGATGCAATCGCATCACGCGACTCCGCCGTGGCGGAAGCCGCAAAGGCAACAGAGCAGTTGGCGGATATCTCCTACCGACAACAGGGAGTTCAGCAACGTATTGAAGCCGCAAAGCTGTTTGCACCGATGGATGGCACGGTCGTTAAGATGGCTAAAGTCGGTATTAATGAGACGGTCAAGCAGGGAGAAAACCTAATTACCATTTCTCCATTAGCGTCGGATCCCGCTATTGAAATGACAGCCGAAGGGTTGGATTCTCCACTTTTGAAGCCTGGGCGAAAGGTTCGGATCCTCTTTTTCGGAGTCCCAGCCATTCCATTGCCGGCCTGGCCTGGATTGATGGCAGGCACTCGCGGGGGCGTGATCAAGGTCGTTGACCAGATTGACGATGGAAAAGGGAACTACCGGTTCTGGGTCGTTCCTGATCCAGAGGATCCTCAACCATGGCCTGAGCAGACTCAGGTGAGGCAGGGAACCAAGGTATTGGGCTGGGTGATCATGAATCGTGTTCCACTCTGGTACGAGCTGTGGCGGCGCTTTAACTTCTTCCCGCCAGACTACCTTGAACGGTCACCGAGTGTGTTTGAGATGTTTGCGCCTAAGGTGGCAGCACCGGGCGGTAAATAGTCGATCGTGCCGCACCATCGGTGCGGCACCTCACCTCTCCTTCTTGAAGATGGCTCAGGGCATTTCCCTGGGCCATCTTTGTAATGAGTAATCGCTGTACGCTTTGTTTCCATCAATTCTCCAGTGAACGTTGATTTCTCTAACGCACTGCGACCGGAAAGCATAAATCCTGTGCCGGTCTCGTTGTGTGTGCAAATCAGCGAATTGCTGTTAGCGCCGTATCACGCTCAATTGTTCGAAGGGGTAATTGTCACACCTCCAATTTCCTTGACCCCAATAGTTGGACTCGCTAAGGTGCCACTACTTTTTCTCTGGAAAGAGACTGCATGGTGGAGATAGAAGGAGAGGTAGATGATGGCCAGAATACTGCAGGCAGCGAACCGCTCTAGGCAACGAGCGAGCCGAGAGGTCAAGAACCGCAAGCCGCTTGTCGGGGTCTTGGGGGGCAGTAAATCAGATTTTCCCATTTTGGAAAAGGCCGGAGTGATTTTGGATGAGCTCAATATTCCCTATGAACTACTCGTTGTTTCTGCGCATCGAACGCCGGACCGCCTTTTTGAATACGCCACTAGTGCTCCGGCGCGTGGGATCAAAGTCATCATTGCGGGGGCTGGAGGAGCGGCTCACCTTCCCGGTATGCTGGCAGCTAAGACTCATCTTCCGGTGATCGGTGTCCCGATTCCCACAGAAAACCTTCGCGGCCTCGATTCCTTGTTGTCAATTGTTCAGATGCCCAAAGGCATTCCCGTGGCCACCGTGGCGATCGGAGGTGCCGAAAATGCTGGCCTCCTCGCAGGACAGATTTTGGCGGGAAGCCATCCTGAAATTGCCAAAAACATTAAGCGCTATCGGGCGGCTCAAACGAAGAGTGTTCTCAATTCTCCCGAGGCCAATAGCACAGGTCTTGGTAACCTCGGGGCGGACGAGATGAGCCGACGACCGTGACGGAACGAGTCCTTGAGCCTGGCTCCACGCTCGGAGTATTGGGTGGGGGACAATTGGGGGCGATGTTCACTGGGGCTGCCCACCGCATGGGCTATCAGGTGGCTGTCTGGGATCCAGATGTCGACGCGCCAGCTCATCGGCTTGCCACCCACTCATGTACTGCGCCATTCTCAGATCTTGTCGCCCGCGACCGATTTGCCAGTATCGTTGATGCCGTGACTTTGGAATGGGAAAATGTGCCGGCTGAGCTCTGTGAATGGCTGGAGATGCGTTGCCCGATGCGACCTACGGGAGCTGTGCTTAAGATCCTCCAAGACCGGATTGAACAGAAGCAATACTTATTGTCACGACACCTCTCTGTCCCCGCGTTCGCCATCGTCGAATCGGCAGCTCAACTAGTCTCAGCTGTCGACCGTCTCGGTCTTCCCGCTGTCTGTAAGACCGCAAAGAGTGGGTACGACGGGAAAGGTCAGTGGCTCCTTCGAACGCCCTCGGATGTCCAGGAGCTTGAACACAGCTTGGGAACAGTCAAGTCCGGCCAACGATGGATTCTCGAACAGTTCATTGCATATGTCCGAGAGCTCTCGGTGCTCGTCGTGCGAAGCGAGTGTGGGGCGTCCTGTGTGTATCCAGTGGTCGAGAATCGGCATGAGCTGGGGATCTTACGAGAAACGCGGGTGCCTGCTGCTATTCCACTAGACGTTGCTGAGCAGGCAACAGAACTTTCGAAGCGAGCCGTCACGGCGTTACAGGGTGTAGGTGTATTTTGTGTGGAACTCTTTCAGGCCAACGATGGGTCCCTGCTGATTAACGAGATTGCACCTCGTCCTCACAACTCGGGTCACTATACGCTGGACGTCTGTACGGTATCCCAATTCGAGCAACAGGTACGAGTGACCTGTGGGCTTCCATTGGGAGAAACAAGACTTTTGAGCCCCGCGGTTATGGTCAATCTCATTGGTGAGGAAATGAGAGCCGTCACATCCAGTGAAGGATCCTACGGACTCCATTCAACCGCAGGGGCTGTGCTTCATCTGTACGGAAAGCGGATGATTCGTCCTGGGAGGAAGATGGGGCATGTGACCTTTACCGCTCTTCAAGTGGCGACAGCAGCAGAATTGGCGCACCAATTCATCAAACGGGTCCCAAAGCCCGCCTAAGTTCGTTCCCATACATCAAGTACATGGGGTGAAAAGGCTTTTCGGAAGCCAGCAGGCTCCTGCCGTTCGATTTTGTTAATGGCTGGTCCGAAAAGGATCGGGAGGCAGATAACAACCCTCGTAAATAACATGGTTGGCTGGGAATCCTAGGGTATGACACTTGCTGGCTCCCACGTCCTGTTGCAAGCGGGAGGCACGAAAAACATGGGGCACAATTTGGTCCAAACAGGTACCAGTCAGGCGTCGGCTAGACTCTGTCGGTTGCTCTCGAATCCAAGCTCCCGGTTCCTGGTTCTCCAGGGCCTCGTTACCATCATCCTCTCGTATGAATTGCTCTTCGGTGCCGAATCAGTTGTGAGTCGAGTGATGAGCAACAGTCTGGTGGTAGGGCTATGGCTGGGAATCCTCGTCATCGCGATGTTGCCTCAAGCTATACTGGGATCGGCCTGGTTTAGTGCAGGACTTGTTGCAGCAGATACGCTCCTTGTGACAACGGTCATCTATCTTTCCGGAAACGCCCGATCGGATCTGTACATTGCCTATTTTGTTCTTATGTTGGTGGCGGCGTCAGTCAGGCGGCTCAGTCATCTACTTGGCCTCTCACTGCTTTTGAGTGCTGGCTATGCGGTTGTGCTCTATGAGGGGGTACTGCAAACCGGAGTCATGGCTACCGGACAGCTGCTGGGCATCCCGGTTCTTCTCGTCATGGCGGTGTTCTACGGGGTCGCACTAGAAAGCACGGCTGTTGCTCAGGAAGAAAAGGCCTCGCTCCAGAAGGATGTAGAGCAGCTGAAGAAGACCGAGGAGGAATTGGAGGCCGCCAAAACTCACCTTGAAGCCAGAATTAAATCCCTGAAAGAGGACCTTGCAAAGGCGAATGTCGGTCTCCGCGAGGGGCATGTTGTCAGGAAGGGACTTGAGCGACAACTTCATGAGGCACAGAAGATGGAAGCCGTCGGTCGAGTCACGGCCAGAATTGCCGGTGAATTCGGGGCGTTGTTTGCTGTCATTGGAAAGCAGACCGGTGTCATGTTATCGGGTCTGCAGCCGAACGACCCTCTCAGGTCTTCTGCCGATGAGCTCTTTAGAGTCGGGGGAAAGGCTGCCACGCTCACGGCTCAGCTCATTGCACTGGAGTTTGAGAGCCGGCACGTTGGACACGTCTGGTCCGTCCAAGCGGTATTCGCCGATTTGCACAGTATGATCGTGAGTCTCTTACCCGACCATATTGAGCTGATCGTCAAGGTGGATGAGCAGGTGGCCTATGCCGAGGTGGATCGAGAAGGCTTGGAAACCGTTCTTTTTCAATTGGTTGTTAATGCACGAGATGCGATGCCCAACGGAGGCCGACTGACGATTGAGATCAAGACCATTGCGGATCTCTCAACATTGGCCAGACCGGTGTCAATCAATACAACACAGTCCCAGATCCTCATTCAAATCAGTGATACTGGAACCGGTATGAGTCTGGATACTCAGGCCCATATGTTCGAACCGCTGTTCTCGACGAAAGAAACCAACATCGGCCTTGGTCTCACTGCGGTCTTCGGGATTGTTAAACAAAACTGCGGCCTTCTAGACGTCGAGAGCCGACCAGGGCACGGGACTGTTGTCCGAGTCCTGTTCCCTGCGGCCCCGGCGCAGGAGGTACGGGACGAGATGACTCCTAAAGCGATGTTAGCCAAAGGAGATGAAACGATCCTGCTTGTGGAGGAAAGCGAAATCGAGCGGAAGCTGGCACGGTCCATCTTACAGCGCCATCGCTATCGAGTCTTGGAGGCGGCCTCATCGGTCGAGGCGCTTATGCTCACTCAACACTATAAGGGGATTGTTCATCTCGCAGTGAGTCCCTTAGTGATGCGTGAAATCGGAGGGCGTGAACTTGCCCGCCGGCTTCTGAGCCAGCATCCAACGATGAAGACGCTGTTTGTCTCGGGCTACGATGATGAAACGATTCAGCACCATCGGATCAATCAGCGGTTTGTCCTACAGCATCCCTACCGCCAGTCCGGATTAGTCGAGAAGGTTAGAGAGATGTTGGATGCGGCATGAGTAGCCACGACGTCCCTCCCAGAACTGGCCTCATCAGGACCAGGTCGACCGGCCCGGCGAAAAAAAACGCACATCCTTCCGTTTGAAAAGACCGATCAGTGCCATGCCTGCGATGAATCCACCGATATGAGCGAAAAAGGCGACGCCCCCTCCTGTCGTGCCCACGCTCATGCCTCCGCTGATCAGCTGCGTGATAAACCACATGCCGAGAACGATGCCTGCTGGCACTCGGGTCATCCCGATCGCTGGCAGCAAGACCAGCACGTGAGCGCGTGGAAATAACAGCAGATAGGCACCAAGCACAGCCGAGATGGCCCCGCTGGCACCCACCATTGGGATTTGGGAGGAAGGGTCAGTTAAGGCATGGCTCAGCGCGGCCAGGATACCGGATAGGAGATAGAAGACGACGAACTTCGCATGACCCATCGCATCTTCAATGTTATTGCCGAAAATCCAGAGGTAAAGCATGTTCCCGAGCAAGTGCATCCAGCCTCCGTGAAGAAACATGCTGGTTACCAGGCTGAGGGACGCCGGAAGGGCAACGGCTTCCTCGGGAAGCAAAGCCTGGCCGAAGACAATGGCAGGGATGGCACCGTATTGAAATGCGAAGAGCTCGGCGGCCTCATGGGGAAGATTCCCCTGATAGAGAAACACGGCGGCACAGATGCCGATAAAGATCATCGTGACGATGGGAGTCCGTTGAGTAGGATTATCGTCGTGGAGAGGAATCATGAGGGTTTGTGGCTATGGTGCTTGACGATGACCTTGGATGACACGAGGCAATCTGGAATCAATCGGAGGAGTCCCATCCTTCTCCAACGGAACGGAAAACCCGGCTGCATGGGTATGGCCTCCGCCACCAAACGAGGCGGCAATGGTCCCAACATCGGTCCCGTCGGCACTGGAACGCATACTAAAATAGCGACGACCATCGCGGTCATGCCAGATTAGGCAAAAGGGATGATGCGGCGAGAGCCGTTCGCCAATTTGGCTGGTCAGAATCGCGCTTTGCACGGCAGGAACGACGATCCCCTGGAATTCAACCAGAGCGGCCTGTGCCGCGAGTTTGCCGACCAGTTCCTGTTCATACCGCAAGATGGCTCGGCCTTCCTGCTCGAGGGTCGACTGCGTAAAGCGATCCCATACAGTGAAGTCAAAGGTGTAGGAAGCCAAGGCCGCGTTGATTTCGCGACTGTTCGGCAAAGCCCAGGTCCATAAGTCCTTGTCCTGAATATATTGAAGCAGCCAGGGAGCCGGCGTGCGGTGAGCCCATTCCCAGCTTAGGACGGCGCCGGACTTTGTTTGATCGAAGTATGCGTTTGAAAAGCCGTCCAAGATCCGCTCGGCGGTGATATGGTGATCTAGAATGAGCAGTTCCTTGGTCTCGGAGGCCATGGCTTCCAGGATCGGTCGAGCGTAGCTGAAATCGACGATCACGACACGGCGATCCTTGAGATCGGGAGGGGGCGGGTGGCCGTGTTTGACTGGAAAAAAACTCGCACTCGGAAACTTTTTCCAGAGAGCCCAGGCTGCCCCGAACCCATCGGAACATTCGGCATGGTACAGGACAATGTCCGGAGAACCCTGAAATGGAGGTGCAGAAGATACGTTACCCATACGAGTTGGGAGAGAATAGCATGCCCTGGTCAGGACTAAAAGACATCTGTCGCGTTCATATCGACCCGCACGGCATGGCTCACAACTCGTTCAGGTGGCTGATCAATTGGCGAAGTCGACCGGCGTTGCGTCGATTAAAAGTGAACACGAGTCGAGGGAGATCACGCAGGGCCGGTTCGTCTAATTCTTCCGCGAGTGGGCCACGAAGTTCGAACGTGCCGTCCGATAGGAGATCGGAGAATCGGTTCCGGAGCTGTTCGAGTTGCTCAGGCGTAATGGCCTGCTTGAGGCGCATGACGAGCTCTCGTCCCACAAAGCGCATGGAATGATAGCGGCGATAGAATCTGAGGATCTGGCTCACGGCTGCATCTGCCGAATTGACGATGGTGAAGAGACTCATGTCCTCTTCATTGATGAGCTTACGCTTCAGTAGTTGTCTCGTCACAAAGGCCGACCAATCGTCCCAATAGTCGCAGCCGGGGGCCTGAATGCAGATGATTGGTTGTGGATCACTTTTGCCCGTCTGGGCGAGCGTGAGAATTTCAAAACCTTCGTCATGTGTGCCGAACCCACCAGGGAAGAGCGCGATGGCGTTGGCTTCCTTTTGAAACATCAACTTGCGGGTGAAAAAGTATTTGAAGGTAATGAGCTTTGGGTCATCGGCGATCGTGGAGTTCGGACCTTGTTCGAAGGGAAGCATAATGTTGACGCCAAAGCTGTTCTCGCGTCCGGCACCCTCTTGAGCCGCACGCATGATCCCATCTGCCCCACCGGTGATGACCATGAACCCTTCCCGGACGATGGCCTGGGAGAATTGGTGGGCGAGTTGATAATTGGGATCGGTGGAGGGGGTGCGAGCCGAACCAAAAATGCTGACTTTCTGCCGGTCCCGATAACCGTTGAAGACGCCGAATGCATGACGCAGTTCTTTGACGGCGCGGTTCACAATTTTCACATCCAAGAGGTCTAAGTGTGCGTCATGGAGTTTCAACATGCCCGTCAGGAGCTCGCGCATGAGCGCGGCATGCAGGTCATCCTCTGGGCTATCCAGAAGGGTGCTGACCTGATGAAGAATCTCATCTCGCGATAAAACGGGGCGGGATCGACCCTGCGAAGACTTACCGGTTGTATTCATAGCTACCCTTTCCATTGAGTGAGACATGAAATTGTACCAATGGATCAGACGTTGGTCAAAGATTGCCGGGATCTGGTGCGGTCTAGGAGGACTCGAACGTCTTAGGGAGATTGGCCAGCACCCAGGATTTGATTCTGGACTGGTCTGCGGGAGAGAGATCGACGAATTGTATCTCTATACCCCGAGGCGCGGCTATGAGGGAACCGGTGGTGCCAGATACCGGCTCAACTCGCGTGGTATTCAAGATATTCCCTCGGATGGTCAAAGGACTCATCATCTCAGAGAGGCAAAAACTCAATAGGACTCTGGTTCCTGGCAGTAACAGCGAGGGAGACTCCACCGAAGCGCCGGCATGACTGAGCTGTGAGATGGCGACCTGATGCTCATCTCCCACACCCTCTCCCTCTAGGACACTGATGGTGGCTGAGATCTTTGTCGAGCATCGTTTTGGAGAAAGGATCAGGTCTCTCGCGGTGAGGACGCCGACCGGTTGATTTTGTTTCGTGACGATGAGAATCGGTGTCCCGGTGGACATCATGAGCGCTGACGCCTCGTCCATCGCGCGATCGTACTCGATAAATTGGACCGGTCGTGTCATGATGGCACGGACCTCGATGTCATCCGGTTCGAGGCCCTGTGCGACGACCTTTTTGACGATGTCGGTTGGTGTCATGAGTCCGAAACGAGACTCGGTATCCTTGACCAAGAGGCAGGGCATGCGTTCGCGTTCCAAAAGCGACGCGGCTTCAGTGACCGAGACGTCTCCCGGCACTTGGACTACGCCGGGTGTCATCATATGTGCAACCAGTATGGTCTGGTGATCCGTGGCTTTTGGCTCTTGACTGTCCGTGTCTGCCATTCCTCAGCGAGGTCCTTTTTTCTCACGAATCTGCCCCCCTCCTGGCCGCAATGTATGCCAAGTATAGCAGAAGGTCCATGGGGGCCATGAGAGGTTGAAAGCCTTGTCATTCAAGGGTTTTCCGGCATACACTAGGAATGCATTTTGACTGTCGGCGAGAGAGAAATGATGGCGTCGAGTGGGCCTTATCATAGGGAGTTCATTCGTCGGCTCGGGACCATTCCGGTGCATGGGTTAGGGCTTTCCGTCGATATTCATGCTCCGGACCTTGCTAGCTTGCGGCGAAGTCTACAAGAACGTCAAGTGCCGCCTGCCTACCTTGAAGTGTTCCGTACGACATCGATGGCTTTGGCATCCACCAGGAAAGAGGCCGGCGACAGTCTACTGACATATCATGGCGAAGGGTTGTGGGTCACGCAACCCGAGATGGCCGATTCGACGGCGTTTGGACAAGAAATCTCCGAGGCTGCAGAACAACTGATAATCTTGCAAAGTGCCTGGCTGAATCATGAGTGTGCGACAAAATATCTCGCCGGCTATCACTACGGAACCTACCTCCCTCCGCTCTATACGCCGTTAAGCGCGAACGTGGTGGCTGATAATACACGATTGATCCAACGTCTGCTTGATCAACGGTGTCGCTTGGCCAATGGGAGCACACCGTTGGTGCTGCTTGAAATGCCGCCCCTCACGTACTTTGTCGCAGGGACGATGTCCATCCCAAGATTTTTTCAGGTCGTCAGCGAACAGGCTCCCTGTGGGCTGGTCTTGGACATGGGCCATCTCTGGACGGTGTTTCGCTATTCGGGTGCGCATCGGACCATGTCGCTCACACGATTTGTCGAGGTTTTTCTCGACGAGTTTCCCATGGATCGTGTGGTTGAGATTCACGTGGCGGGTCTGGCCATTCATGAATCAGACCGAGCCCTCGCGTCACGACTGGTGGGTGATATAAGCGATGATGCGCTTCCTGCCTGGATCGATGCCCATGGCGCCCCCATTCCGACCGTCTTGTTCGAGATGCTCGACCAGATTCTCTGCCATCCACAGCTCACCAGTCTCAAAGGTCTTGCCCTGGAGGTGGATACGAAACCGGTCGAATTGATCGTGGATGAATTCGTGGCGTTCACCCGTCGGTATGGGGTACTGTTCCGCCAGCTGAGCAACACCGAACAGGTCGTGCCGGATTCCGAGGCATGCGCACTGCCGGAAGGGCTGATGTTGACACCGAGCACACACATTCTTAAAGAGGCGTACGATCGATATGCCCGAGTTGTGGCGGGGACAATGGAGCCAGCGGGAGCAGAATGGAGCCAAGACACCGCCAACATCCAAGAGTTGGACCTCTATCGTTCCGTCTATCTCCCGTATGAGATTCTTCACTGGGGAGGAAAGGTAGAGGACATGTTTGTAGAATCCTGTCGTCGGCTCAGAGAGCGTGATGTGTTGCTTGATGGGTTTGTGGCATTCTGGTTCCGTGAGCCAAGGACTCTCGTCGGTACGTACGATTTTTTCTTGCTGAAGGTCGACCGGTTTGTAGAATTTGTCCATGAGGTGGTGCCAGAGTTGCACAGTATTGCCGAAAGAGAAGCCGAGGACCTTCGCCGAGCGTACCGCTTTGCCAACGAACCCGGTGTTCCAGTGTACGAGAGCTGATATGAGCTTTTGGCTGAATCTCCCACGTCCGATCATTGGATTGTCTCCAATGGATGGGGTCACCGATGCGTGCTTCCGATCTGTCATCGCACAGCAAGGGAAGCCGGATGTCAGCTTTACAGAATTTACGCATGTCCATGACATCTGTCATGGACCGGAGAAGTGCTTGGAGACGCTTCGGTACAGCGAGGGGGAGCGTCCCATCGTGGCGCAGCTCTATGGGAAAGACCCGGAGCGTTTCTATTTGGCAGCACAGGTGGTGTGCGAGCTGGGCTTTGATGGGCTGGACATCAACATGGGGTGTCCGTCGAAGAGCGTGGCGTCGTCTGGATCAGGCGCCGGGCTGATCCGCACGCCGGAACTGGCGCGCGCAATCATGCAGGCAGCCAAACGGGGCATCGAGGATTGGGCCGAGGGACAGACGCTTGAACAGGCAGGGTTGAAGCCGGTGCGCATTGCCATGTTTGAACGTCTCAATCAACAGCGCGGCGACACGAGCCCTCCCACACGGCGGCGCCTGCCGCTGTCCGTGAAGACGCGGATTGGGTACGATTCGGTCACGGTTGAAGACTGGGTCGAACAACTGTTACTGGAAGCACCGGCTGTGCTCTCGCTCCATGGACGAACGCTCCAGCAGATGTATCGCGGCACGGCGGATTGGTCGGCCATTGCCCGCGCTGCCGCACTCGCGCGGGGAACCACGACATTGGTATTGGGAAATGGGGACATTCAGCGTCTTGACGACATCGCCGGACGAGTGTGTGACACCGGAGTCGATGGAGTGTTGGTCGGGCGAGGAGTGCTTGGCGCGCCGTGGTTCTTTCACGCAAAGGAACGGGCTCGCATAGGAGTCGGTGGTGTGCGCGATCCTGAGGTTGGATCGGATGTCTGTGCGCGTCCGCTGCACGAACGGTTCGCGGTCTTAGTCGAACATGCCCGTCAGTTCACGCAGTTCTTTGGCGCACAGCAATTTCACCGCATGCGCAAGCATCTGGGCTGGTACTGTAAAGGTTTTCCACATGCCGCCGCACTTCGCGCGCAGATGGTGCGGGTCTCATCTGTCGAAGAGCTGCGTGCCCTGCTCGCAGAGTTTCACGATCGGCCGGAAGCCATCACGGACCAGCCCCAGACCGAATCAGCCGAGGAGTCGAGCGTACTGGTCTCACGATGCAGCTAGTGCTGGCGTCCAGTTCGCCACGCCGCCAGGAACTCCTGGCACTGCTGGGCCTTTTCTTCGAGGTGTGCCCGTCGGAGTTCGACGAACACCCCACGGTCGGGCTGTCGCCCATTGAACAGGTCAGGCGCTTTGCGCTTGAAAAAGCACGATCCGTGGCACTTGTGAGGCCGCAAGCCCTCGTGCTCGGCAGCGATACCGTGATCGACCTCGATGGCCAACTGCTTGGGAAGCCGGTCGATCTTACAGACGCACGCGCCATGCTGGCACGTCTGGCTGGCCGTTCCCATCAGGTCCTTACGGCCGTCGCCTTATGCGATCAGGCGCGGCATATTGAATCAGTGGAGGTGGCCACGGCGGAAGTCTGGATGAAAGCGGACTTCGAGCACGCATATGAACGGTATCTTGCATCGGAGGAGTCGTTAGGCAAAGCCGGAGCCTATGCGATCCAAGGACTCGGTGGAGATCTAGTGGAGCGGATCACCGGCGACTATACGACCGTGGTAGGATTACCGCTGAAGCTTGTGGCGCATCTGCTTCCGTCAGCGGGTTATCCGCTTCTCGTGAACGTCGAGGACCTGTATCGACGTCAACCCTATGCGAACTGGAATCGGTTCAGCTCCTAATTGCAAAGGCATGAGGGTTCACCTACAATGCACTCCATTCATCTGATTGTGCCGAATACGTTGGGTCTCGCCATATCGGCGAGATAAAAGGAAGGCATGACTGTTCGCAAACGGATTGCGTCGCTGGCGGGCTTGATCGGAGTCCTTGTAGCAGGGAACAGTGGCGTGTGGGCGATTGAGGTCAATCTCTCGCCCGACGAGGCGCACAAAGCGCTGGAGATCGGGCGCATTCCCATGGAAAAGGCTAATTCGCCGGAAGACGTCAAGAAAGTCCTTCAGCAAGCGTCCTTAGCGACTCGCGTGGGGGCTGACCCGGAGAAAGAGCCCTGCGGCGCGAGCGCCGTCGTTCGCACCAGGCGGTATCGCCTGGAAGCCTTTGGTCGCCAAGAGGCAGCGGAATCGAAGAAGCGGAAGACGGACGTGCGCATGCCCGAGGAGTTCATCCAGAAAGTGATGGACATGCCCAATATGGAAATGGAAGTGCAGCTGTGCGGCGATGATGAGTATTTTGCCGAGGGCGCATTGATTGAGTTGCAGCAAGGATCGAAGCGGATCAAGCCGATCGACATCGGGAAGGCCGAACGGGGGAGAAAAAACGAAACGAGCGGCCCAGTCTTTCGATCCCGGTTTACCGCAGTGTTTGCCTATGAACAGTTCGACCCCAACGCCACGTCGGTGTTCGTCGTCAATCTGCAAGACGGACAAGAGATCAGAATCCCCGCCGAATTGTCCAAAGTGAAGTAAGCTCCACAATCCTTTGTTTCTGCACACCTAACGAATGTTCTATGCTTCTGTCGTCAGTGCCGTGCGTGCTACTCGCAGACGGGTGAGTCGAGGCCCGTGAGCCCTTCATGTTGAGGTATCTTGAAGTCTCTATCGACCGCAAGGGCAGTTCCCATCCGGCTTGGTGACCATCTTGTCGAATATGATGTGATGGCTAGCTTCTGACTGAAACAGGCAGAACAGACGATGAACAATGCAAGACTAACTCCAATGTGGTCCACGCGTATTGAGTAGCGCCGTGTACCACGAAACAGTTGTTGCCTCTATATTTGCGTGTGCCTTGCTCAGGTACGTGGATTTAGAAACGGATTCCCGCCTTGGCCCATCTTTCTTCTGGTGTGGGGAAAACTGTCGATCTGGCAATCTTGTTTAGGCGTTGATCTTCTTTGAGAGTAACGACGGCTACCCTCCAATGATCCTCAACAATTTTCAGCATGACTTTCTCGTTTAGCCGATCTTTGTTGTACAGGTCCAAGACCATTCTTGCAAAAGCTCGACGAGGTGTCCCATGTTCAACGCGAAACATATCTTTCGGTTTTCCATTTGACTTTTTCTTTTTGAGCCTCCGTGCTTCACGGGACCAAAGCGTGTAGTGGCTTACATGATCAGGCGATGGACGTCCGCCCATTGAAAGTTTGGCATAAATGTTTGCAAAGAGCTCGAGAGTTCTAATGGCAAGGTTCTCCGTAACTCCTTGCTTTTGCATTTCTCCCACGTGGCGACAGGCCAGGCGTAGTTGATCTATGGTGATTTTGTTCTTCGACATCCGCGTTATGACTGTAGGCCTATACATAGAAAGATGGCATTAATGAAGAAGTGATAGCAGGCTACTTCTCTTGGGGAGGAGTGTCAACGGTGGGTACGAATTAGGGTCTTGTCTTGTGCACTGCGACAGCAGATTACCCAACATGGCTCGCCCATCGCGTCTTGAATTTCCAGGAGCCCTCTGCTACGTCACTGCCCGAGGCAATGTCTGGGTCGACAGCATCATCGGCAACCGTGATCGGTTGACCTTGCTGGCCCTACACGCCCACCTGATCGATCGTGTTTAGCTGACCGCATCTTCATTCCCAGGCCTTCTTGCCTCGTTTCAGCAACGTCTTGAACAGCGGTTTGATCTTCTTGCGGACGTTGTGGCGGCGTTGGTGCTGGCGTTCAGCCATGCGTCCTGCGACGAATCCGGCACGGACACTCGTCGAGTATTTGAGGAACTGTCGGACATGACGTTCGGCTTGGATCGCATCCTGATGGAGGCCCAGGAGGTCCTGGACCGCACGCGTGGACTTGATAAACCGGCTGGCTGGTTTCCCTACTGAGCTGCGAGCAAGTTCCGCTGCGTAGCGGGCGCGTTTAGCCTTGATGCGGATCTTGTGCAGTGCGGTATCCGACGAGTAAGGAGTGAGTCGGCTGATCGCTTTGCGCAACTTCGTGAATTCCCGTCTGGCGAGGTCGCGCACGGTCAGAGGAGACTCCATGACCGAGGGGGCCTGAGTCGCTTGTTGAAGCCGCCGGATCAGTTCCACGTAGCGAGCGCCTGTGAGTTCGCTAATCACCATCTGCTGAACGGCCGCTCGTTGCGTGTGTAGATGGGAGATGAATGGTGCCAGCAGCTTGCGATCTCGCGCATCTAAATTGGCAGATTCTTCCATGAAATGGGCGATCTGGACGTCGAGATCGCGGGCCGGTCCCAGCAGCTCGCTGAGCCATGTGAGCTCCTGTTCCAGTGTCGTGACCCATGCGGGAAGGAGGATCGGCCTGGCTGTGTGGAGTACTGCGCGCAGGCGCCTGGTCGCCACGCGCAGTTGATGCAGACTCTCAGGCTCGGTGCCGAGTCTCGTGCCGGGATCATGGGCCAGAAGCCATCCGACGTGCTGTGCAAGTGCCCACTTGAGATAGTCGACCACCGGGGCCTTTGGCTCAGGCGGTGCAGAGGGGGTGGGGGCTGGGAGCGAGAGGGCCTGAAAGAACTTTGGCCGTCCGTCATGATCGGACGCTCCGGCCTCGCGCATCTGCTGTTCAAGGGAACGAAGCGAGGCCTCGTCGCCCTGGCGCTGTTCGATTTCAAGTTCGCAAAAGCGTTGGATAATACCGCCGTTTTTCTCAACTGCCACTGTGTCCAGGGCAATCTCCGCGACGGGCACTCGGCCATGATGCACCAAGAAGCCCCGTCGCCAGACACGCAGGGTCACGACCGGCACCAGTTTGCGATGGCTGAGATAGAGCATCAGCAGCTGGCGCAAGGAGTCTGGTGGATTGGCTTGGGTGCCAGCCACTTCTATCTCCTGCCGATCATCGCCCAACGGAATCTTCAGCTGCCAGGCCTTCTTCCCCCGTTCGATTCGATAGCGAAGAGTAATCCTCGCATGGGCCAGATTATAGGCCGTGGTGTCGTAATAGGTGGAGATCACCAGCTTCCGAGGCAGCGACACCCCGGGCAGCCGAGGCAGACGGAAATCAGGTGTGACGGTCAGCTTCCGTTCGCATTCTCGTTGTGACGAGATTGGGGAGGGGTGACCATCAGGAGCGAGATGTGTGTCCAATCGAGACAACGTGGAATCCTCACAGCAGAACCGGCGTCTGTAAGTATCAACGCAGAAGAGAGGGAAATACAACTCCCGGTGGGTCGTCAGGAAATGCCGGGGGAGATCGCCCGTGCGAACGGGCGATGTGGAAGAGAGGGGGCGAGGGGCTGCCTATCCGAGCAGGCAGCGGGTTCATGAAAGGCAGGGTCGTTAGAACTCGTCGAGGGAGACGGGACGAAGAAAGTCCCGAACCGACAGCAATCCGATGAGTGCACCGGCTTTCGTGACTCCCAGGTGGAGTGTGCGTTGCTTGTCCATGAGATCAGCGGCTTCCGTCAACGGCCGCCGCTCTTCGATGCCTGGTACCGGACTGCTCATGATGTCCTCCACCGGCACGAAGTACGCGGCTTTCTCCGCGCCCACAAACTTCTTGACGACATCCGACTCGGTCACAATGCCGATGATCTGCGCTTGGCGGACCACCAGCACACTTTCCACGTTACAGGCCTTCATCAATTTCGCCGCCTCCACGACCGACGTGCCCACATCCACCGTGACTGGTTCTTTCTGCATTAAGTTGCCAACAGTAACCATAACTGATCCTCCTTATTATTTGTAGTTGCGTCAACCCTATCGCGGGCATATTGCGTCGGCGTTAGGTGGACATTACAGGCCCGTAAACTTTTCAGAACATACAGGGAGGGTGGTTCACACGATATTTACAATTCGGCAATAAGGCGGTGATGCAAGACAGGTAGACATCTTCTCAAGGTACTCATGCGTCGGCAGTACGATCTATGGCAGTGATCATTTGAAGATTGCGAATCGAGGTGTCGTGGCAGGCTCCACCGCGTGCGTGCTTATGGAGGGATTTCCGAAGAAAGAATGCGTAGAAAGGCATTCACTGATTCCGGACACGATATGGGTGAATCGAGGGAGCAGGAAAATGTTCTCGCTCATTTGTTCAAAGACAAGGAGGAAGACACTATGCTTGCTAAACTGCGGGTGGGGTTCTTGCTCGTGAAGTCCCTTATGATTTGCGCGGGCATCATCGTGATGAGCATCTGTGGCATCTTCATCAGATTAAGGTTGGCTCGGTGAAGTGATTACCCGTAACCAGTGATCAAGATGCACAACGTCGAACGCTGAAGCGTGTCGGCGCCGAGTGTGGTTTCGTTCTGCAACGACACGCAGCACGAAGACGTCGATTTCTATTCTCGCAACACGAGTTGATCTAAGCAAAGGAGATGGAATGTATGGTTGCTGAGCTTCGAGCGGGGGTTCTTCTCGGTCTGGCATTGGTGTTCTTGGTGACGATCATAGCCATGTTCGCCCTTAGCATGGCCATGAGACCGGATCGGTGGAGTGAGCGGACTCACTCAGGCAGCCGGCTACGTGCAACCAGGAGTGGCGCTGTCTCACCAGCTGCGTGAGACAGCAGGTTGCCTTAGCGATTGGGAGACGACCTTCGAGATCAAACCGCGAGCGGGGGAGAACATCAGTGCGAAAAGGTGACGGTCGCTGCGAGAGGATGTCGAGGCTTATCGGTTTGCCGAGAGCGAAATGTTATCTTGACGCGGGCCGGTGGGGCTTGTTCCCCATCGGCTCGCGTATGTCTGCACACCCATTCTCTTTGAACCTCCTGCTGCTCACAATCGACGCGAGTCGCTTCGTCTACTCGCGACCTACGTTAAACGCTGCGTACATCACTCCTAGAATGCTACTGATCAGAAGTACCTCGATAACCCATGTCGTCATGGCCTCTCACCCCCTTCCATGTTGTGATGGTCCTAGGAGAGTTTGTTGTCGTTCCATTCCTGATTGACATGATGCAAGCCTACTGAGTAGCTGTTTCCTCTTCGTTACGATTGTGCCAATTCCGTGTGAAGAATGATGCGGTGGTCGCGAAGAGTGGAAGTCTAGGGAGCCCCCTGGGTTGCTCCATATCGATACCTTCGCCATGCCTCGCCTGGATGAGCCTCGGCGGTATCTGTTTGTGATAATCGATCGGGCAACGGACTGATGACGATTCAAGCAGCTACGATGTGAGAGATAGATAGTGCCACGGCTCTTCTGGCTCACTGCCAGAGTTTCTTTTCCTGCCATCCCTATTGGATCCTGGACGCAATGAGCGAGAGTTTACGTTCAGCCCGCAGTATGGGTGAGACGGTGCCCGCACTGATCATTAAAACGCTTTCTCCGGTCACTGCTCGGAGCAGTCGCGATCTAGGGATACTTGGGGACCTCCTTAGGAATGGCGTCGATGTGGTTGCCAACCCGAGGGTGCGGTTAGGCGGGTTCGAGTCGCTCGGGCCCTGCTGTGCCGCATGGAGATGAGCTGCGAGTATGGCTGCCCCTCCTCCTCGGCGGTTTGTCACGTGCGGGCTTTGCGTGAGTTGGCTGCGAAGATCATCGATGCCGAGCAAACGCATAACGG
>SWDG01000006.1:247306-268861 GCA_005116965.1 Nitrospira sp.
GAGCAAACGCATAACGGCGAACAAAGCAAATCTTTTCAGTGCGCCACCGAAACCCATAGGGAAACTCCTTTCGTCTCGAACATGGTTGAGAGGTTACACAGTCATGCTGTTCGACACGGCTTACCAGTCAAGGTATCGTAGCAGCCAGCGCTTAGGTTCTTAAATCACGCATGTGACCGGGGTGTTACAGCCTGGTTGCGGAGCAGTAAATTCTGGATTAAGGCACGGCGGTTTCAAGCTTCAAGTGCAACAGGTGAATGCAGGCGAAATTGCGCATAGACTTCCAGGGGCGTGGCAAAGTCGAGACATTTCCTTGGGCGCGTGTTCAACTGATGGGCGATGGCGTTTAACTCGCGCTGGGTGTAACCGGCTAGGTCCGTACCCTCCGGCAGGTACTGGCGCAGCAGGCCATTCGTGTTCTCGTTGGTGCCACGTTGCCACGGCGCATGCGGATCGGCAAAGAAGATACGGATCGCGAGCCGCTGAGCCAAGAGTTCACTCCGCAGGGTGCCACGGGGAAGGAGATACAGGGCGGCATAGATTGTTTCGGTCGAGAGCCGTTTGGTCATGGCGTCAGGATCCGCGCGTCGCAGCCGTCCGGCAACCTGTTCAGGCGAGCCGCCCGTTTCCAGGTGGGTCTGAACCTATGCCCACAGCCAAGGATCCTCAAGGGTGCGGAGGCGGCGAGGCTGGCGCGCGCTGGCCGCTGCATGGGCCTGAGCGGTGTAGGCCCGATACGGCTGGCCCCGGGTCGTGTTGCGGGCCCATTCCCGACGGAGGGTGCTGGGTGCGCGCCCTAACGTGCGGGCAAGGGACCGGAGAGAGCGACCTTGGGCGAGTCCCAGACTCAGGGTTTCACGGTCTTCAGCACTCAAATGAGTAGAGTGTCGTGTGTGCAGGGCAACACCCTAGCCCAACCGGGCTTGAAGTGTTGCACTTGGAGTTGGAACCTAAGCCGTTATTCGAATTCTTCCCATCCGCTCAAACGACTGCCGAAGACCAGCGTTCGCTTTGTGGTGGAAACGAGAATGAGCCCATTGTCATTCTCCACCCCCACGATGCGCTCGTGCACGTCTAACAATTTCGATGCGAAGCCGCCGAGCAGTGGCGTGAATCCAACCACACGCTCATTGGTGATGAAGACTGCTCCATAGTCGTTGCTGTGAAAGCGAGTCACTTTTTCCCGCACACCTAATGCTTCTTCGAGCCACAGACCGTTGACGCCCCGAAATCCGTACAGATGTCGATCCGTCCTGATGAGACTGAAGCTTGGGAGGATTGTCCGCTCGAGAACCTTTTCATTCACGTCCAGTTCTTTCTTGCTCCAGGTCAGGGCACGGCTTGAAAACCCTAACAGCCGACGAGACGTCACCACGATGCCATTGATCCCTTTCGTGCCTGAGCTGATGATCACTTCCTGTGCACCCAGGGGTATTTCCCGCCGGCCGCTCAATTGACTGGTCGCGACGGCTTGACCTGACTCCAGCCACACCGTTACTTCAGGTGGGAGCTCTGCTCGGGTGATATTCTGTGAAAGAAGCCAGCTCAAAGAAAGGCAAACGATGAAACATAGTTGATTTGCTGGGGACGCGGTTCCAAGAGCATTCATGATTCGTCCAGACACATTAACATACGAAGCATCACGGCTGATTACTCTATCCGGTCTGAGAAGGCTATTTCAGGCCAAGCGATTTTCAAGACACACACGGAATCGAAGATTGACTGTCAGTAGTCTCTCGGCGTAATGGCTGTCACTCCAGAATCAGTTGGAGATAATCGGCGAACTGGCTCTTGCGCCACGAATGTTCCGTGAAACCACCGCATTGGCTTCACGAACACCAGTAGTTGCTAGCCGTATGTACGGCACGAGATCAAAATGTTACAGATCTGTAACGCTCCTGCAACGGCGTTGTGATCAAATACAGGATAGACTCCTACGGTTTGTCGGTTGGTAAGTTGATCGGATTCTTGGTGGTATCCGCTGGCAGTGTAACGGTGTGCGTTTTGTAAGACCATGGCATGTGTCCAGTCTGGACACGTGCAGGCTCTCTTGCAGTATGCAAAAGAACATGTGCAAGAGATAGTTCATCAGCAAGGAGCTTCCATGATTGATCAGTCTGCTGGGTCGGGAGAATCAGCAGCCGAGCCAGAGCAAAGTATCGATGAGTCGCGCCATCTCCTGAATCGAGAACTCAGCTGGCTGCGATTCAATCTGCGGGTCCTCGAAGAAGCCGAGGATAAGCGGCACCCCCTCTTGGAACGAGTGAAGTTTCTGGCGATCTTTGCCACGAATCTAGATGAGTTTTTCATGATTCGAGTATCAGGTCTCCATCGTCAGGTGGCTGGTGGAGTCGTCGGAACGACGCCAGACGGCATGACACCATCAGAGCAAATATTGACGATCAACCGAGAGCTGATGATCCACTATGAACGATACGATACGTGCTGGAAACAGGATGTGTTGCCCGGGTTGGCAGAGGCAGGCATTCGTATTCTACATTATGCGGAGTTGGCGCAGCGGGAACGAGAGGCGATCCAAGGGTACTTTCAGCGAGAAATATTCCCAGTGCTGACTCCGCTCGCCTTTGACCCGACCCATCCGTTCCCTCATATCTCGAGTCTGAGCTTTAATCTTGCCGTATTGGTAAAGGATCCCGAGCGTGGTGACTGTTTCGCGCGTGTCAAAGTGCCTGATGTCTTCCCGCGACTGGTGCCGATCCCCACCGACGAAGATGTTGCGCGCCAACAGATGGGTTTGGGCGGAGCTGGAGGAGTGCAGCAATTTGTCTGGCTGGAAGAGGTTATTGCACACAACCTGGACAATCTCTTTCCCGGTCTCGATGTGGTCGCATCCTATCCATTCCGTGTGACGCGAGATGCCGATGTTGCGATTGAGGTAGACGAAGCATCGGATCTCATCGAGGCGGTGGAAGCACAGCTCGATCAGCGACAGTACACGTCAGCCGTTCGATTGGAATTGGATGCGGCGACACCCAGTCCCATCCGCGAAATCCTGACGAGAAACCTTCAGCTCCCGTTGTACCTCGTCTATGCAGGACACAGCCCGATCGGGATGGCTGGGATTCGTGAACTGCACGCACTTGAGCGTCCTGATCTAAAAGATCAGCCGTTTGTTCCGGCCGTCCCTGCCTGCGTGAGTAAAGCAGGCAGTCTGTTGGCTGCCATCCGTCAGCAGGACGTGCTGTTGTATCATCCTTATGACAGCTTCATGCCGGTCGTGGAGTTTCTGCGAGAAGCCGCAAACGACCCAGACGTCCTCGCCATTAAGCAGACCCTCTATCGCGTCAATCCAAAATCACCCATTGTCGATGCGCTGTTGGAAGCTCGCGTCAACGGTAAACAAGTTGCGGTCCTGGTTGAGCTCAAGGCCCGATTCGACGAAGAAAATAACATTGAGTGGGCCCGGAAACTTGAAGACGAAGGTGTGCACGTTGTGTACGGTGTGCGCGGGCTCAAGACGCATGCAAAGGTCTGTCTCATCGTCCGGCGCGAACCGGAGGGAATCCGCCGCTATGTCCACCTCGGCACAGGAAACTATAACGTGGTCACCAGTCGTATCTATACCGATGTGAGCTATTTCACCTGCGACCCTACCATTAGTCGTGATGTATCCGATCTGTTCAACTCACTGACTGGGTACTCCCGCAAAAACATTTATTCCAAGTTGCTCGTGGCACCGACAACACTCAGGCAGCAATTGCTGGATCGGATCGAGCGCGAGACCTGCCGGCACCGGCAGTATGGTGATGGGTATATCGCCTTTAAGATGAATGCATTGGTCGATGCGCAGTGTATCCAGGCTCTGTACCTTGCCTCGCAAGCCGGAGTCAACATTGATCTTCAGGTGCGGGGTATTTGTTGTCTCCGTCCAGGCCTTCCGGGGATCAGTGAGACCATCACCGTCACGTCAGTGGTTGGGCGTTTTCTGGAACACGCACGGATCTACTATTTTCGTTACGGTGGGCAGAACGAGGTGTTGATGGGGAGCGCTGATCTGATGCCTCGAAATCTGGATCATCGGGTGGAAGTGGTGTTCCCTGTAGAAGATCCTCAGTGGCGCGAGGTCATCATCAATGACATTCTCGGCATGGGGCTGCGGGACAATGTGCAGGCAAGACGGTTGCTTCCTGACGGGACGTATGAGCGTAAGCAGCCGGCAAACGGTGAAGCAGCCGTGAATTCTCAGGAATGGTTCTTGACTCACTGGAAGTCCAGGCCATGAAGAGCGGCGCGACAAGCCTTGCCTAATTCAGGCAGCCTATGGAACCATCAACATCATCTACCACGAGTGACGTATGCGAGGAGATTGCTCTCGACCGCGGCCTCACGGTTAGGCATTTCCGACAGATAGTACTCTGGCCACTTCAGTTAATGCCGATACGCGACGATCTGCCAATCCAGAAACACTGCGACTTTATTCAGACGCAGGGGTTCAATAATCTCTGGCGAGAGGTGGAAGATGAGTTTACCGGCGACCCGTCTCAGTTTCAGGAACGGCACTACGGCGAATTCATCACCTTCCTCCCCTCCATCCAGCGATTTCTCTACGGCGAAGGCACTGGCCGCGGGACAGGTGTCAACCAGGAATCGCCCATTCGTGTGTTCCGCCGCACTGATATCGCGCAGGTGCGGATGACCTACCCCGATCCCAGATCTGTGCCGGTCATATTCGAGGTCGCGCATATTGATTTGTACTTTTTCTACGACATTGACATCGTCATCTTGGCCATGGAGATCTTCGCCGATGACCTTCCTCTGGCCTGTGTCGAGGACACCATGCTTCGTTTTGCCAGAGGATATCCCACGTATTGGGAATCTGAAGGACAGGGTGGCCATTGCCTGAAAAAGGCCGAATGGCTGGCCAGGGATGGCACGGTGCTGGCATCCTCGGACTACGAACACAAGGAGAAATACTTGTCATTTGTGTGTCAGTACCGGGCGCCGTGCATCGCCTCGCACTGGGAGTTTCTGCTCGAACCGTTAGTGCTCCACCATTCTGGTAAGACGGGCCTCATCCGCTATCGGCAGATCGAATCTCACCTCTTGCCACTGATGGCCTATTTGACGATTGATAATCCGGCTGCGCTGACCCGGGGGAACTTCATACGGCTGGGGTTAGCCGCCGCGCCTGATCCATCGGACTCTCTGCCTTATTCTGAACGACACTTATGCGACTTTGAAGACCGGTACTTCTATGATCGCTACTGGAGCGAACAAGACCCCAAGCGCCCGGGAACCCGCTTCATCTGCAGTGGACGCGTGTTGACGCAAGTGAGTGACTGTAGCGACCGGTTTTTAGCCATCCGAAAAACTGGTCTTGAGCAGTTCCGGCACGAGTATTTTGTCCTCTTTTTGATCGCCCATTTTCATAAGGCCGCCATGCTCATGCTGTCCGACCGTCTCGTTGATGCCCTCAACCGGCTAGAACCAGGGAATCTAGAATCGGTCAGAAATTTTAGGCACATGATTCAGCAGATCCTCGGCATGTTTCTGCGTTTTACTCATCGGTATTGGTTCCAGGACGTATCGGAACATACCCAGGTGAAGGAATTGTTTCGGATGACGAATAGGCATCTCGGAACAGCCCAGCTCTACACCGAGGTTCGGGAAGCGATTGAAGATATGAGTCAGTATCTGGATAGTGAGGTGCTGCGCCGACAGGGAGAAACGATGGTGCGTCTGACCGTCGTGACTACGGTTGGGTTGATCGGCATGGCAACGACGGGCTTTCTTGGCATGAATTTAATCGCCGAGGCTGATAGCCCATTCATCAGAAAGCTCTTCATGTTTCTGTGCGTCCTGATCCCAACAACAGCCGTGACCGTGTACACGGTGCTGAAATCCCGGCGTCTGTCAGAATTCCTGGAGAAGGTCTCCGATGAGCGCGCCTTGGTGAGAGTCAAGTTCGCAGCATTCCTTAACGTATGGAGAACCAAGCATGACCGGTTACATTGAAACGGTGAAGTGCAAGGTAGATGAGATATCAAGAATGAGGGATGGATGTAATCTCTGTGCATCTAGTGGGCACGGAGGCTAACGCAGCGAGGCTTCCCCGCATATCTTTTTAGTGCTGGCCAGCCGCGAACAACGATACCGCATACTGATCGTTCAAGAGCAATCTGCCGTTCCGTGTTGATCAGGGAGATGGACTGTCCATCATCATTTTAACATTCCAGCTCTTAGTCACTGAGAGCTATCAGGTTAGCAGACACAAACGCCACATCTCTGGACCTCCGCAACAATCTTTAACGAGGCCGTTACCAGTTGTTGATCGCGTTGTAATGGTCCGATGCGACAGTCACCACCGATGAAGAACCGTCGTAGGTGAGATGTCAACACTACATTCATTCACGCTCAGGGAGGAGGAGGTTCTATGTCGATCATCGATGATGAGGGTGTAAGCAATACGTCTGGCAATGAACATTTCCAAGACATTGTGGATACGCGCCTATCCCGACGCAACTTCTTGACAGGTGGTCTCGCGACGGTCGCAGCGGTCTCGCTGGGCGGTGTCGAAGCGCTGTTGAACGCTGTCCCTGCCGCAGCCCAGGAGATCGAAGAAGCGGAAGACACGGATGTGGGAAGAGAAGGACGTTGGGGTCAGCGGCCGATGCTCGGATTCGAAAGTGTGGCGGTCTCTTCTGCCGATGAGGTCGTGGTACCGAAAGGGTACACAGCCGAAGTACTCATCGCCTGGGGCGATCCTGTCTCGAATGGGCCAGCGTTCAAACAGGATGCCAGCAATACGGCTGAGGAACAGGCGCGTCAGTGGGGCATGCATAATGATGGGATCGTGTATTTCCCAATTGCCAGGTCGCAGCGTGGGTTGATTGTTCAGAACAATGAATATACAGACGATGGCCTCCTCTTTCCGGACGGTGTGAACAATTGGACGGCGGAGAAGACCAAGAAATCCCTGAATGCGCATGGCGTATCGATTATCGAAGTAGCCAAGCGGACAGGTTTTCACTTTGACTTGGGACGTCGCCGAGGTAAGTGGGATGTCGTGCGACCGTCTCGCTTCGCACGCCGCATTACGGGTATGACCCCGATCGACATCGGTGGCCCTGCAGCCGGGGATCCTCGGCTGACCACCAGCGACGATCCGACCGGCACGCGTGTGCGCGGCACCCTCAACAACTGTGCCATGGGCTATACCCCCTGGGGGACCTATTTGGCCTGTGAGGAGAATTTCAACGGCTATTTCCGAAAGAACGGCCCGCAAACGACTCTGGACAAGCGCTACGGCATTACCGCAGCAGGGTTCGGTTATCTCTGGCACACAACCGACAAACGGTTTCGCGTTGATGAAGAGCCCAATGAGCCCAACCGGTTTGGCTGGGTCGTGGAGATTGATCCGTTCCGACCTCATTCGACGCCGGTCAAGCGCACGGCGCTTGGCCGACTTAAGCACGAGGGTGCCTGGGTACAGGAGGCGAGGAATGGGAGGGTCGTGGTCTACATGGGCGACGATGAGCGCAATGAGTACATCTATCGCTATGTCTCCAATTTGCCTTGGCGTCAGGCTCGCCATCAGGGGATCAATCCCCTCGACGATGGCATACTCTACGTCGCCAAGTTCCATGCAGACGGAACCGGAGAATGGTTGCCGCTCGTTCCAGACAATCCGCGTCTCGCGGGATGGTCCTTGAACGACATTCTGATCAATACCCGCGGGGCCGCCGATGCCGCCGGCGCCACGATGATGGATCGTCCAGAATGGATCGATACATTCCCGAAAGATCTGACGGCCATCGCGACGTTGACCAACAACAGCCGGCGTGGCACGAATCCTCCGTCGGTCAACAATCCCGACGGGACTACCGAGGCCGGCCAGGCCCGTCCGCCAGTGGACGCGGCCAATCCGCGCGCTGCCAATAACTATGGCCACATTATCCGCTGGTACTATCGCCAGGATTGGACGGAGCCGACCTTCGGTTGGGACATCTTCGCCCTCTGCGGCGATCCTGCCAACCCGGCTCACGGCTCCACGATCTTCGGCGACAAGTACGGATCGCCGGACGGCATCTATGTCGATCCAAGCGGATTGATTTGGATTCAGACCGATATCTCGACCAGCACCATCAACTCCGGCAACTATGCCGGGTTCGGCAACAACCAGATGCTGGCGGCGCATCCTGAAACCAGAGAGACCCGACGATTCCTCGTTGGTCCGAGTCAGTGCGAAATTACCGGTGTGTTCATGACGCCGGATCGGCGCACGATGTTTGTCGGGATTCAGCATCCGGGCGAACGACCGGACGACTTGCCGGGTGATCCGCTCAATCCCAAGCAGTTTAGCTCCTGGCCTGACGGCCCGAACGGCGGGCGACCCCGGTCGTCCCTGGTCGTGGTGACCAAAGATGACGGTGGGAGGATCGGCAGCTGAGGTTTCAACACGTGTGGTGGGCCCTTGGACCGAAGGTCTGAGGGCCCATTTGGAAGGATGGATGAGATGCAGTCTCGACGACCTATTCCAACAGTACCGTGGAGAAGAGAGAAGTTCGGATATCAGTCTCCATCTCGCGGACAGCAAGCGCCCGTGTCCCGACCGCCCAACTCTCCAATGGCCTTGCGCCGACAGATGGTGGTCAGCAACTTAGTCAAGTACGTGAAGGAAATTCAGAAGCTCGATGATGGGTATGCGTTGCGGTTTCACCGATCGGATGATTCGAAAGATCTGATTGGAATAATTGCAGACTATATCGTGTTTGAAAGTCTGAACTCTCCGCAACTCACGTTTGCGATCGTTCAGGGACCAAGGGCCAACGCCTTTTGGTTACAGGTACGCGGTCTGATATCCGACAATCACGATGTCACATCACCGTCGATCCCATCCGATTCGATTGTGTCTCCTTTGGTCTGAGGCTCAGCACAGCGGGTCACTTCTCGGTCAGCTCTCCTCTATGATTACTGCGGATCTATTCCAGGTAGACCGATTACGTCTATAGATTGAAGTTCGTGGGTGCCCGGGCCGTACAGATCGCTGGCGTCGGCGGTTCATGAGAATAACATGATCGGTCACGTCCCCACAGTGAACACAACGCATTACGAAAAGTTTCCCCCCTCCCTCAACAATGATCTCGGGTACGTTCATGCCGGCACAGCGTGCGCATTGCATAGCCACCTCCTTCATCGAAAGTAGACCTTCCATTTAAGTCGCGCTTGCCCCTTCTCTTGAAAGAAAGGGCAAGCGTGGGGGAGCCAGGCACTGGCTTGGGAGGGCAGGTCGGCTCCCCCGGGGCGTTGTGCGATTCGTCGTCAATGTCTGTAGTGTTTACGCTCCATGCGTGCAAGGCAAGACACGCAGAAGAGCGTATCCGGCTGAACCGTCAGCCGAGCATAAGGAATCGCCTTGCGACACCGGCGACAGCATCCATAGCTCTTGGTCTGCGTCAATTGCAGAGCGCGCTCAATCCGCTTGAGCCTCGCGATCATTCTCGTCCTTACCTGTATGGCGAGATCTTGCTCGAAATCGTTCGATGCCTGATCTGCAGGGTCTGCATAACATGCTCGTTCGGACGGCGGAACAAGCGAGAAGTTCCACTCGGTCAGCAGTGAGGTGCGTTGCCGACTGAGTTCCTCTCTTAATCGTACACGCTTGGTCATGTGGTTTACTCCCGTGAGCGCGGGCAGTTTGCTGTGTGCGCTCACTCGACTGGGATTTGGTTGTGCAGTAGGGGCCTCCCCATAATCTCTTGATGGCCAGTGATACAGCAGGGATGGCAACGTTTGATTACAGGGAGTTTACGTCTGTGTAAAAAGTTCAAAGTGGTTTTGTGGAGACAGTGTTATGGTTGACCACGAGCTGTTGAGGTGATGGGGGAGGCGGGAATCAATTTCTCTCGCCATCGCTCGAAGCACGTTGCCGAATTCCAAGGACGACATCTCCACTACGTCATGACGGTCTGTGATCACGCCCACGCATCGTGCCCGACAGATCCCAGAGGGGACGTCCAGTTACATTGGAGTTTTGATGATCCTGCCGATGCACAAGGCTCCGATTCTGATCGTCTGCAAGTCTTCCGCCGAGTACGTGATGAGATTGCTGAGCAGGTCTAAAGGTGGCTGCGACCGGTGGATCAATCATCGGAATCTGGTTCAATGGCCTCCCCCCCCAAGGTTCGTGACCAGAGGAGACGGAGAAACGGCGGAGAAGATGAGAGAGGTTCCTTAGTTCCTATGCAATGGAAACGACATCGCGACAATACAGGCGAATTGACTATACTTGAGGTTGATCCAATAATTTGTATCCAAGCGTCTTGACCGAGACAATCGAGTCATTGAGGATGGGTACTTTCAGTTTCAATCGCCGAACATGGACGTCAACAGTTCGCGTTGTCCCATAATAGTCGTAACCCCACACTTCATTTAGCAGTACCTCCCGCGTCAGTACCCGTCCAGGGTGACGTAAGAGATGCTCCAGCAGTCCAAACTCCTTAGCTGTGAGCAGCACTTCTTTCCCTCTGACCGTCACTTCATGGCGCGTCAGGTCCATGTGGAGAGAATCGTACACTAAGGACGTTGGTTTGTGATCGTTTGTCCGTTCCAGCCGACGGAAGAGGGATTTGACCCGAGCTACCAATGTCTTGGGGCTGAAAGGTTTGGTGACGTAATCATCGGCTCCGAGCTCCAGTCCGACAACCGTATCGGACTCTTCGTTCTTCGCCGTGAGCATGATGATCGGCAACAGTGCGGTCTCAGGCTTGTGCCGGAGTGTTTTGCATACCTCCAATCCGTTCAGGTGAGGCAACATAAGATCGAGAATCACCAGATCAGGATGTTCAGACGCCACGAGCTTCAACGCTTCAAGCCCGGTTGTGGCGAGGCAGACATGAAATCCGTCCTTCTCAAGATAGAGCTTGAGCAACTGTGCAATATCCTGTTCATCTTCGACGATGAGAATTTTCTTGGGACGTGGTGAACTCACGGAATCTCCCCAATTATTCTTTCTGAAGCCTGCACCAGCAACCATACGCTTTCTACGTTACAGGCTTGTTACAAATGGAAGAGATGGGACGGCGAGGGTGCGAGGGGTGTGAAGTGGCCGTTTCAGGCGATCGGTTCATTCAAGCGGATGGTATAGAGGTAATGGTACAGACCCTTACGCGTTAAAAGCTCTGTGTGAGTACCTTCCTCGACCAATTTCCCCTTATCCAGGACCAGAATTCGGTCGGCCCGCTGGATGGTCGACAGTCGGTGGGCAACGACAAAGGTCGTGCGACCTGCCATGAGGCGATGGAGTGCTTCTTGAACCAGCCGTTCCGATTCGGTATCGAGCGATGAGGTGGCTTCATCCAGTAGTAAAATGCGAGGATTCTTTATGATGGCTCGAGCGATCGCAATGCGTTGGCGTTGCCCGCCTGAGAGGTTGACCCCTTTCTCGCCGACCAGGGTTTGGTATCCATCGGGCAAGCCAAGGATGAAGTCGTGTGCATGCGCGGCTTTGCTGGCTTCCGATACTGCGGCTTCGTCCGCTTCCCTCTTTCCGTAGCGAATGTTGTCGAGGATGGTTCCTCCAAACAGGATGGTCTCCTGTGGAACCAGTGCAATTTGTTGGTACCAACTTTCAAGGGTCACATCACGCAGATCTTTGCCGTCGATGGTGAGGCGCCCTTCTATCGGATCGTAGAACCGGTGAAGCAGGTTCATCACCGTGGTTTTCCCGGCGCCGGTTGGGCCGACGAAGGCGACCAATTCGCCCGGCTTGGCTTCAAACGACAGGTCCACTAATACCGGATGTGGAGGGTCGTAACCGAAGCTGACCCTCTCGACTCGAACGTGTCCTTCGACGGTGGAGAGACGCTGCGCCGTGGGTTGATCCGCAATTTCCGGTTGTGCATCCAGAATCTCAAAGACCCGTTGCATGGCTCCCTGCGCCTCTTTGAGCTGCGTAAAGATGCGAGCTCCTGCGCTAAATGGGCCGATGAGGATGCCAGCAAAGAGGACGAAGGCGAACAGCTCCCCTGGCGTGACAGTCCCGTCGATGACCTGTTGACCGCCGTACCACAGTACCGCTGCTGCCGCGGAAAAGGTGACTAGGCTGATCACGGGAATGAACACGGCCATGATGCCAGCCCGATGCAGAGTAAGGCGAAGCATTTCGCTCACCTGGGTGGCGAAGCGGGTTTCTTCCCGCTGTATCTGCACGAAGGATTTAACGATCCGAATGCCCGAAATCACTTCTTCGATGAGGGTGCTGAGCGCGGCTGTGTGGTCTTGAATCGAGGTGGAAAGGGATTTCAGTCTGCGGCCGAATATTTTAGCGACCAAGACCAGCAAGGGGAGCAGGATCAGGATCAGGAGGCAGAGGCGCCAATTCATCATCAACAGAAATGTCATGCCGCCAAGGAAGGTCACGAGTTGCTTGACTGTGTCGATCGGGGTTTCTGTGACGATGGATTGAATGACCGCGACGTCGTTCATGACTCGCGACAGCAACTCCCCGGTGCGGCGCCGTGCGAAAAAACTGACCGTCAACGTCTGCAGGTGGCCAAAGAGATGCTGACGAAAGTCGGCGACAATGTGCTGAGAAACCCAGGCGGTCAGGTAGCTGTGGCCCATCGAACAGAGCCCCTGCAGAATCACCAGGCTCATGAACAGGCCGATCGAACGAGTCATCTGGTCGGCATCGTGCTGAACCGTAATGACATCCCAGAGCGTGCCGGCCAGCCGAACTAAGGCGAGATTGATGA
Organism: Nitrospira sp.; assembly: GCA_005116965.1. Lineage (GTDB taxonomy): Bacteria > Nitrospirota > Nitrospiria > Nitrospirales > Nitrospiraceae > Nitrospira_D. Next base: position 260,023 of record SWDG01000006.1, read on the forward strand.
GCGCAACCCCGCTCACGAAGAGCCCGGCCAGCATCAGCCGTGGCAAATACTGGCGTACGAACGGCAGGAATCGCTTGAAGATCGACATCGTGGTCAGGTGGTGTGTCGGCACGAAATCGTGCCCTCGCTCACGGCAACGCTGAACGAGTACGCTGACGAGGGTGAGAGGAAACGACTAGAGTTGAGCGATCGACTCGATTAGATTCTTATTGATCGCAATGAAATCCGATCGCTCCTTATCGTCGATAACCACGTCGGTCAGGCTGATAAAGAGACGGGCTTCTTCGTTGATCGCATCGGAGACACGATGCCGCATCGGAGGGACGAGGAAGTCGCCCACGTAGGTACAATTGACCGTTCGTACGCGGATGCGGACTTTCCTCCCTTCGGCCACGGTTCCCTCCTCCGGCTACGCCGGTAGAACTTAGCTTTTTCGGCGAAGAAACTTCTGGCGCTGGCGCAGCTTCTTATACTTGTGCTTGCGCATCTTCTTTCGCCGTTTCTTCAGGACGCTTGACATGTTCTGTATCTCCTAAGGAGGGGGAGTCTAAAAGCTTTCCGCTGAAAATGCAAGATCACGGCGCCTTTTCCCCTTATGCTATACTACGCCACCATGTACCTTGAAAGGATTGGTTTTTTACGGCCTCCAGCCATTGTGTGGCTGATTGTGCTTGCTGTAGCGATCGTTGGGTGCCCGTCGAAGACCATCCGATACCCAGCAGAGCATGAGCGACTCCTCCGTATCGATCAAGCGGTGGAATCCTTGCGGAGTGCCTATCAACGAAAGAATCAGTCCGAGTTCCATGCCCTGCTGTTGCCGATGGAGCAGCTGGATGAACTGAAACGGCAGGTCGAAATGGACTTCACTGCCTTTTCCGCTATCTCCCTCGAGTTCAAGATCGAACGGGTCGTGCTTGAAAAGGACGATATCAACGTCCTTCTCCATTGGCAAGGGACGTGGAAACGAGACGCCACTGACATGGGGGTCCGACAACGAGGCCTCGCACGGCTGCAATGGGTCGGTACGCAGTCGATTCTCCTGCGCGGCGCGCAAGGAGATGTGCCTTTCGGAATGAAGACAAAACAGCTGTTGGCGGAACCTCCCACATCGCAGACCCTCCCACGATAACGATGCCGCGAAGCGCACTGGAAGCAGATTTTCTCGTCATCGGCAGCGGAGTCGCTGGGCTTCGCGCCGCCCTGGACCTCTGTCGAATCGGTCGAGTGATTGTGCTCACCAAGGGCCATCCCTTACAAAGCAATTCCATCTTTGCGCAAGGCGGGGTGGCCGTGGCCTTGAGTGAAGAGGATGATGTCGCCATCCATTTGACCGATACCGTGAAGGCCGGACACGGCCTGTGTCGTCGTGAAGCGGTGCGTGTTTTGGTGGAGGAGGGACCGGATCGGATTCAAGAGCTCATCCGCTGGGGCGCGAAATTCGACAAAACGGGTGGGAAATTTGCCTTTGCACGTGAAGCGGCCCACAGCCGCAGCCGAATCCTCCGTGCGAGAGGCGATGCGACAGGGAACGAAATGGTGCGGGTGCTGATCGCGCAGGCTATGCGGCACAAGCGGATCGTCCGGCTGGATTACCATTTCACCGTTGATCTCGTGGTTGAGGATGGCCGATGTTGCGGAGCGGTGGTGCTTGATGAGCATTCAGGGGAACAATTCATTATTCCTGCAAAAGCCGTGGTTCTATCGACAGGGGGGGCGGGACAGATTTTTGCTCGCACCACCAATCCACCGAATGCGACCGGCGACGGTATGGCCATGGCATTTCGTGCAGGAGCGCAACTCCAGGACATGGAATTCGTCCAGTTTCACCCGACCGCGCTGTATCTGCCCTCAAGCCCGCCTTTTTTGTTGTCAGAAGCCATGCGAGGAGAGGGCGGTCAGCTGCGTAATAATAGGGGAGAGACCTTCATGTCGCAGTATCACCCGCTCGGCGCCTTGGCCCCGAGGGATATCGTTGCGCGGGCGATCTGGGCGGAAATGGCGGCGACGCGTGCTCGGCATGTCTACCTTGATGTGACTCACTTGGGGGCGAGTTTTGTCAAACAGCGATTCCCGACGATCTATGCGACCTGTCTCCGTCATGATATCGATATCACGGAAGAATGGATTCCGGTCTCTCCGAGCGCCCATTACATGATGGGGGGGGTGGCGACCGACCTCAACGGGGCTACGACCTTGCCGGGTCTTTTTGCGGCGGGCGAGGTTGCCTGTAGCGGTGTGCACGGCGCCAACAGGCTGGCCAGCAATTCATTGCTCGAGGGATTGGTGTTTGGGATGCGGGCCGGTGTGGCCGCTGTCGCCTGGGCCTCACGCCGTTCGATGCCTGATGTGACTCATCATGTGGAGCGCCTGAAGAGCGGTCGATTGGAACGATTGGAGGATGCCGAAAAAGTACGCAGTTCGCTTCGGCGGATCATGTGGGGGCAAGTGGGGCTTATCCGTTCTCGGGAGTCGCTCGTTCGTGCTACGGCCCAGCTTGCGCGGTGGGAACAGATGGTGTCCCAATCCTTTCCGGGGAGGGCCGATCTGGAGGTCAAGAATATGGTGCAAGTGGCGCATTGCGTGGCCGAAGCTGCGCTCTGGAGAGAAAATAGCGTAGGCGCCCATTACCGATCCGATTTCCCAGGGTCCAAACGACCAGGCTGGAAACAGCATAGTCAATTATCTTTGGGGAGCCGAACTACTGGCCGGACTGAATCGAGGACACGGGGGCGGGTTGTGGCATTGCGTACTCCGAAGAGGGGATGACGTGTCCGGTCACGGCAAGGTCACGGGCGAGGAAGAGTCGATAGTATCGCAAGACCTTACGGACATAGAGGCGGGTTTCGGTAATTGGCGGAAGAGCTCGGTAGCGATCGACGACATGCTCTCCGGCGTTATAGGCAGCGAGCGCCAGTGGAAGGTTGCCACGGAATCGATCGAGCAACTGGCGTAAATACTTCGTCCCTCCTCCGATATTATCTTCAGGATCATAGAGGTCACGGACCTCCAATCTCACTGCCGTTTGCGGCATCAATTGCATCAATCCGATGGCTCCGGCTCGTGAGACCGCACGAGGGTCGAAATCCGATTCAGCCTTAATGATGGCGCGGATAAGCGCAGGGTGTAGTTGATGCTGCTGTGAGAATCGACGGATCACCGGTTCCAATTCCGCCTCTGAGAGAACGGGATGGAGCCGATTCGGGTGGAGGTCGATCCGGCGGTATCGAGTGTCAGAGGGAACGTTGGTAAGCGATATGGTCCCCTTGGCATCGACATATTGGTACATCTCTGCACGACTATCACTTGGAATAGCCAGCAGGATGCTGCCGCTCAATGCGACGAGAATAGTCATGACAGGCCGGTACGTTGAGGAGTGATGTAGTGTGTTTGGTTTTGGCATGGTCAAACGATAGCAGTCTGTCACTGCCTGTCAAGGAAATGCAGATCTTGTGTTTGGGGGCAGAAGAATGATGCGAGAAAACGGGAAGATGAGGGCTTATCGAGTATGAAGCATATTCCCGTATCGGCCTCGCATCGCTGGGAATTGCTCCCTTAGCTTCAGGGTCAGTGGACCTGGTTTTCCGTCGCCGACAGCTCGACGGTTGACAGAAGTCACCGGCATGATTTCCATGCTAGTGTTCGTGAGGAAGCATTCGTCGGCCTTGAACAAGTCGTCAACGGTATAGCGACCTTCGTCGGTGTGGATGTCGAGTTCTCTGGCCAACTGAATCACGATCATTCTGGTGATGCCATCGAGCAAGCCGCATTCCAGAGCTGGCGTTCGCAATGTGCCGTTCAGGACAAGGAACACATTGCTGATGGTGCATTCAGTCAGATGCTGCTCCCAATTAAGGAGGATACTGTCGAATGCGCCTGCTGCGATGGCTTCACGTTTAGCCTGGATGTTGTTCAGGAAGTTTGTGGACTTGATCTGTGGCGACAACGCACTCGGTAAATTCCGTTTCGTGGACGCCACGATCACCTGAACGCCCGTTTCATAGAGATGGGACGCTGGGTGCACGAGAGGCTTGGCCATCACGACAACGGTCGGTGACGAACAGAGTGCCGGGTCCAATCCGATGTCTCCCGCTCCTCGCGACACGGTGATTCTTAGATAGGCATCCCGCTGATCGGTTCCAACCTCGTTGCGGATCATGGCTTCTTGCAGAATGTCCGCCAAGCTCTTCATGGAAATCGGGATTGTCAGCCCGATTGCTTCTGCGGAACGGAACAGCCGTGACAGATGCTGGTCTTGCATAAAGATATGAGGGCCATAGGAGCGCAGCGTTTCATACACTCCATCTCCGTAGAGAAACCCATGGTCGAAGACGGAGATCACGGCGTCTTCGTCTTTGACGAACTTGTTATTCAAGTAAATCCACATGGGGCTATGAAAAGGCGCTGAAGAAAGCCTGGGCTTTATGGATGGTTTCTTCATATTCGCGTGTGGGGTCGGAATCGGCCACAATTCCTGCTCCGACCTGGAGATAGCCCTGACCGTTCTTCATGACAAGCGTACGTATCAGGATATTGAAATCGAGGTCCCCACTCCAGCTGAGGTAACCCATCGAACCGGTGTAGGGACCACGGCGCACCGGCTCCAGCTCCTCAATGATCTCCATGCAGCGGATCTTAGGTACCCCGGTAATCGTCCCACCTGGAAACATGGCTTTCAATAGATCAAAACCAGTCGCGTGATCTTTGAGGGTGCCGGCCACATGGGAGACCAGATGGGTGACATGGGAATATTGCTCCAAGGTCATCAATTCATCCACCTGGACGCTCCCGAAACGACAGACTCGCCCGAGGTCATTCCGCTCAAGGTCAACCAGCATGACATGTTCCGCGCATTCCTTTTCATTGACCCTCAACTCATGGATCAGTCGCTGATCGTCGTCGGCGTTTGTTCCACGAGGCCTCGTTCCCGCGATCGGCCTCGTATCGGCTTGATGTCCTTCCAGTCGAACGAGCCGTTCTGGTGAGGAGCTGATGAGGCGAATTGCGTCAAACCGGAGTATTCCCGAGAAGGGGGACGGGTTCAACGTGCGTAAGCGGCTATAGGCAGACAGATCGGTTTGAAGGTCCCCGAGAGACGAGAATGCCGAACCGGTCACGTTGAACCGATGGGAGAGGTTGGCTTGATAGATGTCACCGGCTGAGATGTATTCCTGGCAACGGCGCACATTTCGACTATAGATCGCCTGCTCCTGCTCCGGTGTAAATATCAGGCGACCGAGATGACCCCCGTGCGCGTCTACCATATCAGGTCTGGTCAATCGAGCTTCAAACTCGGCTAGTCGATCCCTTCCCTCGCGAAATAGCTTTTCCCGGGGCTCGCCCAAAAATCGGTCAAGCGGCGGACAAAACATGAGCACCAGGCGGTTCAGTTCATGATCGATTGCCCCGACAAGATCGAACAATGCGAACTCTAGCTCAGGGCAGGCAAGGTCATCTAAGGCCAAGGACGGCAACTTCTCGAACTGGCGTGCGAGATCATAACTCAAATAGCCGACTGCGCCGCCGAAAAATGGCGGAGCCTCGGGAGGACGAACGATCCGCTGACTGTTTAGGAGATGAGTCACATGTTGAAACGGAGATGTGCCTGGATCCATGCGGCCTTGAATCGATCGGCACACGCAGGTATCTCCCTTCCCGTGCAGTGTTTCATAGGGATCAACGCCAAAGTATGAATACCGTCCCATGGTGCTATCACCGGTACCGCTCTCAAAGAGAAACGAAGGGCATCGAGCTGATGCGATCTTCGAGTACAGTTCAAACGGGCTTGCCGAGGGAGCGGGGCGTGTCAGAATAAGAGGCGAAGGAGAACTGTGCAGGAATGGGATCGATGAAGGGAAGGTTGTAGGCATAGGTAACGTATTCTCAACACGAACGGGAGATCACTATACCGTATATACCTCGGCGATTTCTGCGCGCATAGCTCTCTAACCGCTTGACATTGCAAGCACGGTTTTGTTTAAATTGCGAACCCCATCACGGGCAGAGTTATGCTCACGTGCTCTCGCCTTCCGTGGGTTTGGGATGGCCCCTTCACAAGATCCTTTATACGCGGGGCTTGGGCAAGCCGTTCGAATTGGAACGGAACTGCTGGCTGCGCTAATCGTCGGCGGTGGGCTTGGATGGGCGATTGATGCCTATCTGCTCGAGTCGGCTCCGTGGGGGCTTGTTGTGGGATTGGTCTTTGGGTTAGCGGCAGGTATCAGAAGCGTCTACCGATCCGTACAACGATGGCAAGCAGCAGTAGACAACTCGAATAATAGGGAATAGTCAAGGATCGTCATGGAAGAAAGTCCGCTTCATCAATTTGAACTTCAACGCTGGGTCCCGATTTCGATCGGTGGATTGGATCTCTCGATCAATAAAGCCGTCGTGTTTATGTGGGTCGTCATTGCCGTGGCAGCGGTGCTCATGGTCATGGCTGGATCGTCGCGCAAGCTCGTACCAGGCAAGCTCCAGAGCTTGGCGGAGATGATGGTGGATTTCATTCGCACCATGATCATGGACACTATGGGCAAAGAGGGTATGCGATTTTTCCCCCTTGTCGCCACGCTCTTTGTGTTTATTCTCTTCTCCAACTACATCGGACTCATTCCTGGGGCCTATACCGTGACGAGTCAGATTATTGTGACGGCGGCCTTCTCCTTTCTGGTGTATGGAATTAGCTTGGTGGTGGGGTTCTCCTTGCATGGGCTAAAGTTTCTGGGCATTCTTGTCCCGCCTGGTACGCCTGGATGGCTGGTGCCCCTGATGATCCCGATCGAGATCATCAGCCAGATTGCACGGCCCATTTCCTTGGCCGTGCGGCTTTTCGCGAATATGACCGCTGGCCACGTCATGCTCGCCGTGCTATTTGGTCTCACAATCAGCGGGGGATTGCTGGTCGGGTGGCTGCCCTTTGTATTTACGGTTGCGATCTATTTGTTGGAATTCGGCATTGCGTTCATTCAAGCGTATATTTTTACGATATTGACCTGCGTCTACTTGGGAGATGCGTTTCATTTACATGGCCATGAAGAGCACGCGCATTAGCGCATGCAAGTTTAGCCAAGGGAGGAGTAAGACATAATGGATTCAGCAGCAGCAGGGTTGATCGGTATGGGATGTGCCGCAGCGGGGTTTGCCGGGGCCGGTGTGGGGATTGGCTACATCTTCGGGAAGATGATTGAAGTGGTGGCACGGCAGCCTGAAGCAGAAGCTCGCGTCACGAAGTATATGTGGATCGGGTTCGCGTTGGTGGAAGCCATTGCGCTGTATGGCTTGGTTATCGCCTTCATCATCATGGGTTTTCGGAAGTAGGGAGCGTCAACCGTTATTCGAGAACCGTTCATCGAGAGGTCCCTCTCGTTTCACGTTTCACGTTTAACGTTTCACGAACACGCATATGCCACAGTTTGAACCTGACTTTTTTTCTTCGTTGATCTTCTGGGAAGTTATTTCGTTTGGGATTCTCTTGTTCGTGCTCTACAAGTATGCCTTCCCCGGCATTTTGAGTGCTTTGGAAGAGCGTGAAAAGAAAATTAAAGACAGTCTCGATCAGGCGGAGCAGCACCGATCCGAGGCCGAGCGACGGCTCAAGGAATATGAAGCCAAGCTCAATGCGGCGGGGAAGGAAGCGGAGGCCATCCTCGTAGCGGCAAAGGAACGTGCTCAACGGTTGCTCGATGAAAACGAGCAGCGGTTGACCGCGGAAGCGGAGCGTATCAAGGGTGATGCGACACGCCAGATTGATCAAGAACGTCGAAAAGCCCTACAAGACATTCGAGCCCAGACGACAGAACTCGCTCTGATGGTAGCGGAAAAAGTGGTTCAGCGGAGCTTAACAGAAGCCGATCAGCGAAGATTTGCGGACGAAGCTCTTGAGGCCCTTTCGAAATCACAGCCACGCTAAGTTGCCGTGATCTGCGGGTGGAGTCAGCGCAAGGTGACTCCACCCGGCCGATAGCCTTCCAAATCCACCGTCACAAATTTGAATCCCAACGTTTTCAGCCTGGCACTGATTTCTGCACAACGATCTGATTCCATCAGCCGAGGAATTTCGTCTTGTGCCAATTCAATCCGTGCGATCTCACCGTGACTGCGCACTCGAAAATGACGGAATCCTTCATGATGGAGCACGGCCTCCGCTCCTTCAACTCGGCTTAATTGTTCGCTGGTGATCACGATCCCACGCGGAATTCGTGACGAAAGACAGGCAGCGGCTGGTTTGTCCCAATTCGAAAGCCCTAGCTCCTTGGCAAAAATTCGGATATCGGCTTTTGATAGTTCAGCCTCAACGAGCGGGCTGCGCACCCCCCATTCCCGAGCGGCTTTGATGCCGGGTCGGTCATCACCAAGATCGTCCATGTTGGTTCCATCGACGACATAGGCAGCAGCCCGCGATTGCCGCACATTCCCAAGAAGTTGATACAGGTCGGTCTTGCAGTGAAAACAACGATTGGCGTCATTCATCACGAAGTCATCTATGGCGAGCTGATCTGTCTGCACGGTTTCATGACGGGCACCAATCTCCTGAGCGATCCGTTTGGCGGCTTCCAACTCAAGGGATGGAAACGTCGGTGAGATGGCCGTGATGCCGACCGCCTTCTCGTGGAGTTGGTCGTGCGCGACTTTCAGAACGAAGGTGCTGTCGATTCCACCGGAATAGGCCACCACGACCGAGCCCATCTCCGTTAGGAGGGTTCGGAGCCGATCGAGCTTCTGTTGCATAAGGGTTGGTTGCATAGGGTGCGCTGTTCTTGAGCCTAATGGCGAACTTTTGCCTTCGTGATATTGCCGACCACGACGAGCGCGTAGTGCTGAGGGTCCAGGTACTGTTTGGCCA
>SWDG01000006.1:268961-288058 GCA_005116965.1 Nitrospira sp.
TCCATGAGCCGTGATGAAAATCCTCCAGCTCCTAACACATGATTCATGACGGTGACGGCGTAATAATCAGGGTTGGTCCGACTGATTCCAGGGTGACCGATGACAATCGTCGATTGCGTGAGGTCCTTTTCGATCAGCTGCACGATTTTTTTGTCGATGGCAGCCGGCTTCTTAGCCGTTTTTGGTTGGAGCACCCCTTTCTTCCAGGATCCGAAATATGTCTGGATGAGTGTCGTTGCTTGATCCACTGTTACGTCACCGACGATAGTGAGGATGACTTGGTTGGGAAGATACTCTTTGGCGTAGAAGTTCTGCACATCCGCCAAGGTAACCTTGCCCAACGTTTCCTCCGTTCCGTTCACCGGCCAACGATAGGGATGATTCTGAAAGACCACCTGATTGAAGGCCTTCATGGCGACATGCCCAGGATCGTCATTATCGCTAGTAATTTCCCCAAGGATCTGAGATCGGACCCGTTCAAATTCTTGCTTGGGGAAAGCCGGGCGCTGAAGAATATCAGCCAACAGGGTGAACCCGAGATCGATATCTTTTTTGAGTGTGCGTGCAGATGCGGTTGTATAGTCTTCGCCTGCCTGGACCGCCAGCGAGCCACCGACAAAGTCAATCTGTTCGGCCAGTTGCCTTGAGGATCTGGTTGTTGTCCCTTCATCCAAGAGGCTGGCCACCAAATTTGCCACACCCGCTTTTTCTGGAGGATCCTGCGCAGCGCCGGTCTTGATCAGGGCATGGATTTCAACGATGGGAAGGAAATGCTGTTCCAGGACGAGTACCGTCATGCCGTTGGGAGCGATGAATCTCGTCGGTGTAATGTCGGCGGCAAGCCCTATCGTCGGGATACACAGCACGAGTACGGCACACTGGACTAGTCTCAACAAGGAAGGCACTGATCTTCGTTGGATGGATTGTGGGTCAGGCCCCTGGCCTCTCTTGTTTCTAGATTCCTTACCCATGATCGCCTCTATGATTTTCCTTCTTGAGCTGTTGCGGGGCTTGGTTCTGGGGGCTTCGGGGGCAAAGGAATGAGAATGCCGACGGTCCGATTGTCTTGGGTGAGATATTGCTTCGCAACCCGCTGGATGTCCTTCGCCGTCACTGTGCGGATGCGTTCCACGAATTGATCGACCCGCCGCCAGCCGGCGCCGACTGATTCTGCTTGTCCCATCAACATGGCATGGCGAAAATTTGAATCTTGCTCGAAGACGCGCGCCGCCTCAACTTGGTTCTTGGCTCGCTGAAGCTCCTGCTCGGACGGCGGTTCATTCTGGAGCCGCACGATCTCACGCTGGATGGCTTCTTCGACCCCTTCAACCTTTGCGCCTGGATTCACCAATGAGTAGAAATAAAACAAGCCGGGATCCGTCTGCAACACACTATAATCGGCCCCGACGGCCAACGAATTCTTCTGGTCATAGACCAGGCTTTGGTAGAGGCGGGAGCTTTTCCCGTGAGACAAGATCGATTCGAGGATGTCGAGCGCATAGGAGTCTTCGCTCGAATAGTTGGGTACACGAAACCCCATCATGACAAACGGCACCTGGGCTTCGCGTTTCAAGAGAAAACGGCGCTCGCCTCGCTGTTCCGGTTCCGGCGCCAGAGTTTGCTTGGGTGAGGGACCTCTGGGAATCGGTTCAAACAGGCGCTTGATCGTTGGAAGTAGAGAGTCGGACTTGATATCGCCCACAACCACGAGGGTTGCATTGTTGGGAGAATAAAATGTGTCGTAGTGGCGTTGCAAGTCTTCGAGAGACATCGCATCGAGATCCGCAAACCATCCGATGACCGGCCAATGGTAGGGATGGCTGAGGAAGGCTTGGGCAAACAGCGCTTCAACCAGGGCGCCCTGCGGGTCATCTTCGGATCTGAGGCGGCGTTCTTCTTTCACGACGTCGCGCTCGGTCTGAAATTCGCTGTGATCGAGAAGGAGGCCCTGCATCCGATCGGCCTCCAGTTCAAGAGCCAGTCCGACACGATCCGCTGCCACGTTCTCAAAATAGGCGGTAAAGTCTTGTCCGGTAAACGCGTTGTCGATACCGCCGTTCTTTCTAACGATCCGTGAAAATGAGCCTTTCGGATACCGTGCCGTGCCCTTGAACATCATGTGCTCAAGCATGTGCGAGAGTCCGGCCCGTCCCATGACCTCGTTTCGAGAACCGACTTTGTACCAGACCTGCACCGTGGCTACCGGAGCTTTGGGAACCTCAACCAGCAGCACTTTCATGCCGTTTGAGAGGATGTATTCGCTCGGCTCTGCTCCGAGCGCGATCGAGATCGAGCCGAAGGCGAGTAACGCCGTTAGGAGGTGGATGCGCCAATGATAGTGAATAGTCCGCATGATCATGATGGGGTGGATTGCTATGCTAGCAACGAGTTTCAATAGGTGTCAAGGTAAGGGAAGGTCGGTTGCTGGGGAGTTCTCCAAGTTGGCCGCAAGCGCCGAGCACATCCTGTCCTCGGCTCTTTCGAACAAATGCATCGAGGCCGGCGTCGCGGAGGATGGATTGAAAACGAAGCACCGCCTGTTCGGACGGGCGATGAAAAGGGCTGCCTGGAAATTCATTGAATGGAATCAAATTGACTTTGCATCGCATGGCTCTGAGCAATTGTATCAGTCGGCGGGCATCCGACGCATGATCGTTGACGTCGGCGAGCAGCACATATTCGAAGGTCAGCCGTTGGCGAGGGGCGAGCGGATAGCGGCGACAGGCAGCCAGGAGTGATTTCAGTGAAGCAATCTCGCTGGCGGCGGGCATCAGCGCTCGTCGCTGTTCTTCAGTGGTGGCATTGAGCGAAATGGCGAGGTTCACGCCGAGCGCCGCGACCTCCGGAAGGCGAGATGCCAACCCCGCCGTGGACACCGTCAGGCGTCTGCGCGACCACCCAAGACCCCACGGTTTGTTGGTCAACGCAGTCACGGCCGCCTTGAGACTCTCCACATTGGCCAGAGGTTCTCCCATCCCCATGAACACGAGGTTTGTAATGTGTTCATCGGAGCTCAGCAGGTCTTGCGCGGTCAGGATCTGATCGATGATTTCATGAAGCTTGAGGTTGCGTTTCAGTCCCATTCTCCCAGTCAGGCAGAATCCGCAATCCAGCATACACCCGACCTGAGTTGACACGCAGAGCGTCAGCCGATCCTCATCCGGAATCAGGACGGCCTCGATCGTCAGGCCATCGTCGAGCATCAAGAGCAATTTGCGGGTTCCGTCCTGGGACGATAAGATCGTGGTCTGTGCCGAGCGCCCGACCTTCGTGGATGGAGAGAGCGTCATGCGATCATGCATGGGGAGATCCGTCATGTCGGTGAGCGTCCGCGCGCGCCGTTGATAGAGCCATCGTAAGATTTGCTGTGCGCGATAGTCCGGCCAGTCTTGCGCGCGGACAAACTTGACCATCTGGGGTTCGGTGAGACCCAAGAGTGTTGTCACGATACCGGAAGCGATTATCGGCGAGTCGGCCATATCATCCTCAACACGAGGAGCCTATCATAGCGGAAGTCATGCCGCATACGGCCAGACCCATCATCGGGTCCGGAAACTTCTTTCATTGCAGACAGCTCTGTATATAATGAACTTGGATGAGTGTCGTCAGGCTATCATGATGAAGATTGCTACCAAGTATCGTTCCATCCATGGCTGCGGCCTGGCGGTCGCGTCAAGCCTGGCCCTCGCCCTCGGAGGGGTTTTCTCATGCGACGGGTATGCGGCACAGGTTGAGGTCTCCGAACAATCGACCGTCACTGGTTGTACGACAGCGGAGGAGTGTTTTGTGGCGGCGGCCTGGCCGAAAGAGCGACTCGGTCAGGCGCTGACGAAAGATCAAGTGGTGGCGCTCAAGCTGGAACGTCTCCGAAAGGTGATGGAAGGATTTCCCGGGACGCAGTGGGCCAAGCGTGCCGGGTTGCTGTCCGGGGTGATATTGATCGATCGAAATCCCGCTGCCAGTCTGCCATACCTTCGGGCAGCCCAGCAGGATTTTCTCGTGCTCGACGATTACATCCGATTCTGGATCGGAGAGGCCTTGCTACGTCTCGGGAAGGCCAAGGAGGCGGCCAGTATGTTTGAGGGGGTGCCACAAGCGGTCCCCGATTCTAATCTGCTCAATCAGGTCGCGCTCCGCGCCGGGGAAGCGTGGTATCAGGCGTCTAGCTGTCCCGAGGCCGTGTCCTGGTTCGCGAAGGCCCTCAATGTCAATGACAAGGACCCTCAGGTCGCTCAGGCTTGGTTACGGTCGGCGTCTTGTTCTCTCCGAGAGAATAAATTGGCGGAAGGGCAAGAAACGCTGAAACAGCTGTGGATGAAGTTTCCTCACACGAAAGAGGCCAAGGAAGCCGAGACTTTGCTTGGGGGCAATATCGGCGGGGTACCATGGACCGCGGCGCCCGACACGTATTATGAGCGCGCTCAGGCTTTTCTAGGGCAGTCGCTCCACGCGGAGGCCATCGAGGAGCTGAAAAAGTTCCTGGCGCGAGATCCGACCTCCTCTCACCGTGGGGAGGCCAGGCTGAAATTGGGCATTGCCCAAGTTCGTTTAAAGCTGTACGACCAGGCACGCGAGACCTTTCATGCGTTGACGGCTGAGCGAGAGCCTCGCGCGGATGAGGCCACTGTCTGGCTAGCGAGGGTCTATCTTAGGCAGGGACTCGGGGAGAAGCTCTTGGATCTGTGCCGGACACTCCCGAAGCGAACGATCACTCCAGAGCAGAAAGGGCAGATCAATCTATTTGCCGGGATCTGGCTGGAGGATGAGGCACGGTTCGATGAGGCAATCGCGAGGTATCGGCAGGTGGCCAAGTTGGGAGAACCGGCTTCTCAACGAACTGAAGCACAATGGCGGGAAGGGTGGGTGCTGTACCGAACGGCTCGTTATCAGGAGGCGATCAGCGTGTGGCAGCAGATCGTCGATCAGAAGGACAGCGATCTAGAGCCACAAGCCCTCTATTGGATTGCACGTTCCTACGGTCATGTGGAAAGTGTGAAGTCAAAGGAGATATTTGGTCTGCTCTGTCAGCGGTTTCCTCACACCTATTACTGCCAGTTGGCGCGCGAACAGAGTGATGTGTCGGTTCCAGGGCAGACGAAACAGGAAAGCTCAGTCGTCGCGATCTCGTCCACTCCGTCTGCTGCTGAAGTCACTCAGGCGCCGGTCCAGGACAGTCAGGCAAGTAGCCGGATGCAGATCGAGCTCCACCCGGCGTACCGGCGGGCGGTAGAACTCAGAACACTCGGTCTTGAGCAAGATGCTGCGAGAGAGCTCGGCGCGCTGACGGATCGATATAGCCGTGACTCCGAGGTGTTGGCGGCATTATCCATCATGTTGAATGAGGTCGGTGCCTACCATCATGCCTTGCGTCTGGTGCGGTCACGATTCCGTGAAAAGTTAGAGCGAACCGGTGGAGTGGTCGCAGATGGACTGTGGAGCGTGGCCTATCCTGCGGGATTGATTCCTACGATCAAAATGTCGGGAGCGAACGGGGTTGATCCGTTTCTTGTTGCGGCTATCATTCGGGAAGAGAGTCAATATGATCGGAGAGCCGTCTCTCGTGTCGGAGCGATCGGATTGATGCAGGTCATGCCCGCCACCGCCAATGCCGTGGCTCAACAGCACCGTCTTCCAAGCCTCTCCCGAGAAGATTTGTTTGATCAAGAGACAAATATCCGGATCGGGGCTCGGTATGTCGAGCAATTGTTTACGCAGTTTTCCGGCAATATCGTGCAGACGATCGCTGCGTACAATGCCGGCCCGATTGTGGTGGGAACCTGGGCGGCAACCTATCGGGGGCGGAGTGAGGATGAATTTGTCGAGCTGATCCACTATCAGGAGACCAGGCAATACGTCAAACGGGTCTTGCGGAGCTATAAGGAATATCTGCGTCTGGCTGGAATCCAAAAAGCCGTTTCTTGACAAGATCTTGTGAACTTTTTATAGTGCGCCACAATCCGTAGGGGCCATAACGAAGAGGGGCTGATTATGTCGTTGGATCGACTTGATGCATTGGAAACCAGAATTCGTGACCTGGTGAAGCTTGTCCAAGAGTACAAGCGAAAGAATGCGCTCTTAGAGGAAGAGCTCAAGGCGGCTCGCCAGCTGTTGGCTTCACAGGATGATACGAGTCGCCAATGGGAGAAGGAACGGATGGATATCAAGGCGCGGATCGAAAAAGTCATGAATGAGATGGAGTTGCTTGAAGGTGTCGAAGATCCTAAGGAGGTGGCCATTGACTAAGACCATTGATGTTGAAATTTATGGTCAACGGTACGCGATCACGGGAGGTGGCGATGATGCCTATGTCCGGCGGCTGGCCAATTTTGTCGACGATCATATGAAACATCTGGCGGAAGGGATGAAGACGACGACCCCCTCGAAGTTAGCGGTGCTGACGGCGATCAACCTTGCTCATCAGCTGTTTGAGTCCGAGAAAAAGCGGGTCCAAGGGGAGGCTGATGTCGAACGGCGGATGGTGACGTTGATGGAATCGATCGATGAGCAGATGCCGACATCGCTTTTTCGATAGCGGAGATTCGCCTTGCTTTCAAAGAGTCCCTTTGTTATCGTGTACATAAGTGAGTGTGCGGATGAGTAGGGAAGAGTGATATCGCCGATTGTTGATCGCCTGGAAACGAGTGCTACGAAAACCAGAAGAGAACGTTTACTTGATGGGATACGAAGTGTTCATTCGGTGGATGCTCATGGTATGGGTCGTGCGCGGGCGACGTCATGTGGGCGCCCAGCGGCCAGTTTCTGAAATTGAAGCGCCCCGGCGAATACCTGCCGGACAGAACGAGTATCTACCCTCCATGCTTGTTTCGATAGCTGACTCTCTCCAATGGCTGATGTCTGGAAACAGACGGCTAAGGAAGAAGGGCAGAGAAAGAAACTTCCTGAGTATGGCATCGTATCCTGACAATCTCTTGCGGTTCCAGGCGGGACGACTCGCGGTCTCCTAAGACTCTTCCATCTCTTCACCTCACATCGTCATTCGCGTTCATTCCGTTCAGTCTGAGGCGGGATCCCCGCATCAGGTTGAGCCCATTGGATCTGATTGTTTTCAAGAAGGGGGTGACTCCCATTTCTACTGCAACTGTTGTGTACCGATTCAACGCGTCGTTCGTGACTATGTCGCGGAATCCACGATCTCGGTGGTTCCCATCGCCAATGATGCGATGAAAGGTCGAATCATCGGTCGGGAAGGGCGCAATATCCGTGCGCTTGAAGCGGCGACGGGCATTGACCTGATCATCGACGAAACCCCTGAAGCCGTGATTATCTCTGGATTCGATCCATTGCGGCGCGAGATTGCCAAAGTGTCGCTGGAGCGTCTGATGCACGATGGGCGCATCCATCCCACGCGCATCGAAGAAATCGTCGAAAAGGTCAAGGTCGACATCGACAAGCTGATGTATGAAGAAGCAGAGAAAATTATTTTTGAACTAGGTCTTTCAGACTTTCATCCTGAGTTGATCAAGGTCTTGGGGCGTCTCAAGTATCGCACGAGCTACGGGCAAAATAACCTCTATCATGCCCGTGAGGCCTCGTACATTTGCGGCATTATGGCGTCGGAATTGGGTCTCGATGTCCGACTGGCTCGGCGCGGCGCCTTACTCCATGACATCGGCAAGGCGGTCAGCCATGAAGAAGAGGGACCGCATGCCATGTTGGGGGCCGAGATCGCCAAGAAGTACGGCGAATCTCCAAAGATCGTCAACGCGATCGCCGCGCATCACGAGCAGGTCGAGCCAATTTGCCCGGAGAGTGTATTGGTGGCGGCGGCTGAAGCATTGTCGGCGGCGCGTCCTGGCGCGCGGCGGGAAGCGCTGGAGTCTTACGTGAAGCGGTTGGAAAAGCTGGAGTCCCTGGCGACCGGGCATAAGGGCGTACAGAAAGCGTACGCGATCCAAGCGGGCCGTGAAATTCGCGTCATTGTGAGGCAAGAGGACATCACCGATGCCGAGTCGTTTCAGCTGTCTCGTGAACTGGCGAAGAAAATCGAGCAGGAGTTGACCTATCCGGGACAGATCAAGGTCACCGTCATTCGAGAAAGCCGATACGTGGAATACGCCAAATGAAGGTCCTTTGTCTCGGGGACATCATGGGGGAGCCTGGCCGTCGGGCTGTCGCTCGGGCGGTGCCTCGGTTGGTCGCGCAGCATCGTATCGATGCGGTCATCGCCAATGGTGAAAATCTGGCAGGAGGCTTCGGGGTGACGCCGGAGTTGGCCGAGGAATTGTTCGACACCGGCATCTCGGTGATCACCACCGGAAATCATGCCTGGGATAAGAAAGAGGCGATCGATTACTTTGCTCGTGAGCCCCGCTTGTTGCGACCGGCGAATTATCCGGCGGGCGTCCCTGGAAATGGGAGCGTCGTCATCGAGACCGCAGGCGGTGAGCGGCTGGCCATCTTACAGCTGATGGGCCGGGTCTATATGCCGACGATCGATTGCCCGTTTCAGACGGCTAAGCGTGAGTTGTCACGGTTGAAGCGCGAGACGTCCGCGATTATCGTCGAGATGCATGCGGAAGCCACGTCTGAAAAGATGGCCATGGGGCATTTTCTGGATGGAGAGGTGGTCGCTGTCGTCGGGACACATACGCACGTGCAGACGGCCGATGAACAAATCCTTCCGAAGGGCACGGCGTACATCACGGATATCGGCATGACGGGACCGCTCCATTCGGTGATCGGAGTCAAGAAAGAATTGGCGATCGAAAAGTTTTTGACCGCAATGCCACGGCGGTTTGAAGTCGCATCAGGACCATCCGTATTTTGTGCGGTTCTGCTTGAGCTCAATCCCCGCCTGGGCAAGGTGATCACGTTTGAACGCATTCGCAGCATCGATTAGCAGCCTGTTGAAAAAGTCCGCCGCCGGCGTTTTCGCACCGCTCAAGGCCTCAGCGTACCACCTGGGCAAACGCCTGTTCACACAGGCGATGGGTGGGCGGGTGAAAACAGCATACGCTTCGGTCTTTTGCTCACTGCGGCCTTGCTGGACAGACTTTGTGAACACCGTGCCGGCGAGCTTCAAAGGAGAGGACTCACGACTACGTACTCTCGCCCGCCCCTTTTTGCGTCCGAGTTGACATCAAGACAAGTCCTCACCGTCTCGGAACTGACTGCCATGGTTCGGGCTTCCCTCGAAACGGACTTTGCCGAGGTGTGGCTTGAAGGAGAAATTTCGAACCTGCGCGCACCAGGATCCGGGCATCTCTACTGCACCCTCAAGGACCAGACGAGTCAGATTCGTGCGGTGATCTTCCGTTCGGCGGCCGTTCGGTTGAGGTTCGGCCTGGAGGAGGGGCTGCAAGTCGTCGTAAAAGGGCGACTTTCCGTCTACGAGCCTCGTGGAGAGTACCAGGTCATACTTGATCATCTCGAACCCAAGGGGCGAGGCGCTCTCCAATTGGCGTTTGAGCAACTCAAGCGCCGCCTGGAGGATGAGGGGCTCTTCGATGTGGAAGGCAAACAATCGCTACCCGCATTCCCTCGGACGGTCGGAATCGTGACCTCGCCGACCGGTGCGGCGGTTCGAGATCTGATCACTGTGTTGCGCCGTCGCTGTCCTATCTTGAGTATTATCATCGCGCCCGTACCGGTGCAGGGGGCCGGATCAGCTGAACAGATTGCAGCCGCCATTCAGGCATTGAATCAGCTCGGAGTTGTCGACGTCATCATCGTCGGGCGGGGTGGTGGCTCATCGGAAGATCTGTGGAGTTTCAACGAAGAACTCGTCGTGCGGGCCATCGCCACGTCACGGGTGCCCATTGTGTCGGCCGTTGGGCATGAGACCGATGTGACATTGGCCGACTTTGCGGCGGATGTACGGGCAGCAACTCCGTCCGCTGCCGCTGAACTCGTTGCTCCGATGTTGACCGAGATCGTTGAGCGGCTGGGCATGCTCACCGCCCGCTGTCAGCAAGCTATGAGCGCACAATGCCTGGAACAGCATCAGCGACTTGATCTTCTGCTTGCCCATATGGGCAACATCCGGTTTAGAATTCTCAAAGAAGCTCAGCGGGTGGATGGCGTGGTGGCAGGCATGCGAGAAGCAGTCCGTGCCCATCTCAAGCACGCGATGGTGAATGCGCAAGCATGGACTCAAGCGCTACGATCGAAGAGTCCGGCGCTCCACGTGCGCCGGGATCTGCTGATCGTTCCACAGTTGCGATCGCGTGTGATCGCTGCCATGAATCATCGCCTCGAACAGAAGGTCCAGCACACCCATGCGTATCAGGGCCGATTGAACGGACTGAGCCCGCTCGCGATTCTGGATCGGGGGTACGGGATCCTTGAGACGATGCCTGGCGGCCAGATCATTCGCGATGCCGGACAGGTTTCCGTCGGGGAGGAGATCCTGGCACGTTTGGCCAGGGGTCAGATCCGATGTACGGTGGAGGAGGTCAGATTGGATCCGTCAGTTTAAAAGCCCGCTGGGACTTCGTTATAATGGGCCGAAGGTTGGCGTGAAAGGAGAATGGTTGTGGCTGGGGTGAAGTTCGAACAAGCGATGGCCAGATTGGAAGCCATTGTGGGTGAGTTAGAGAATGGAGATCTGCCACTGGATGAATCCTTGAAGATATTCGAGGAGGGCATTCGGCTGTCGAGGAATTGCTTAAAGGTATTGGAGGACGCTGAACGGAAAGTCGAGGTGCTCGTCCAGGATAAGAATGGGAAAAAACAACTACGCGCCTTCACCTCCGATGACATTGATGTCCAGGGTTCCGCTGAAGATTCATAACAGGTTGCTCTTCTGCGCATCATCCCTTTTCTCATCTTTCCCCCGTTGCGATTCTCATGGCTATGAACAGACGACGCGATAGGGATCGTTGTGACCATGTGTTGGCGGCTCGGGGATTGGTGCAAAGTCGAGATGCCGCGATCCGGATGATTCTCGCGGGAAAGGTCCGAAGTAACGGAGCGATCGTCGACAAACCGTCCAGAGTGATTCCCGTCGATGCGGTCATCGAGATGATCGGAGAGACCCAGCCGTTCGTCAGCCGAGGGGGCGAAAAACTGGAGGCAGCGCTGGACGCTTATTCGATCGCCCCACAAGGACTGATTTGTCTCGATGTGGGGTGCTCGACCGGAGGGTTCACCGACTGTTTGCTCAAACGGGGGGCTGCGAAGGTCTACGCGGTTGACGTGGGCTACGGTCAATTCGATTGGCGGCTCCGACAAGACCCACGTGTCGTGCTGAGTGAGCGGACCAACATTCGCTATCTGCCTCCTTCTGCCATCCCTGAGCCAGTTGATCTGGTCGTCATTGATGTGTCGTTTATTTCATTGACGAAGGTGCTTCCGCCCATCCTGCCGTTTCTCCGTGCTCCAGCCCGTGTTATCGCCTTGATCAAACCGCAGTTTGAAGTCGGCAAGGGCCAAGTCGGTCGGGGCGGCATCGTGCGTGATGACGCACAGCGAGAGGAAGCTGTTCAGCGAATCGTCCAATTCGCGGCTGATAAGGGGCTGAAGACCGTGGGGACCGTCGCGTCGCCGATCAAAGGGAAAAAAGGCAACCAGGAAATATTAGCAATCTTTGAGTACGATACCCCGTTTCATGGTATGTAAAGTCTGTCGTAATTGCTGAGCGTTCATTCAGGAGGGCCAATGAAAGTACTCGTCACGGGTGGCGCAGGGTTTATCGGGTCTCATGTGGTGGACCGACTCGTTGAAGAGGGGCATCAAGTTGTCATCGTCGACAATCTGGCCACTGGCAAGCGGAAGAATGTCAACCGTGCGGCAAGTCTCTACAAGACCGACATTACGAGCTGGCGTCTTGAACGGGTGTTTCGCAATGAACGGCCCAACATTGTTCTCCACCTTGCGGCGCAGATCAGTGTCCCTCGTTCGATAGACGATCCGGTGTTCGATGCGCAGATCAATGTCTTGGGAACCATGAACGTGTTGCAGCAAGCCGTTCGGTATGGCTGCCGAAAGGTCGTGTTCTCCTCTTCCGGTGGTGCGATCTATGGTGAGCAGGAGACGGTTCCAGCCGCGGAATCTCACGCCACCAACCCGCTCTCGCCCTATGGCATCAGTAAGTTATGCGGCGAACATTACTTATCCTACTTCCAGCGGGTCAGCGGGATTCCGGTCGTCAGCCTCCGGTATGCCAATGTGTATGGACCGAGACAGGATCCCGAAGGAGAGGCAGGGGTCATTGCCATCTTCATTCAAAAGATGTTGAACAACGAGCAGCCCATCATTCATGGAAACGGCCGTCAAACGCGTGATTTCGTATTCGTGGACGACGTGGCCGAGGCCAATCTGGTCGCCATGGGGCAGAATGCGCATGGAGTGTATAACGTCGGAACCGGAGCCGAGACATCCGTTAATGAGTTGTTCCGGATGCTCGCCGGCCTGACGGCGTCAAGCGTCAAGGAAGTCCATGGCCCAGCCAAAGTCGGCGAGCAGATTCGCAGTGTGGTTGATCCGTCAAGGATCAAACAAGAACTTGGGTGGGAGGTCAAGGTGGACCTTGCCGAAGGGCTGAAGCAGACGGTAGAATTTTTCCAAGGAAAGAGCCGCTAGCCCATCGGCATCTATGCTGACAGACAGGACAACCACCCGCCAACTGGTACGCTCTCAGACGGACCTGCTGACTCGCGACTGCCAGTGTCTTACAGAGCGTATCCGATCAGTATCGCGGGACGCTCCCATCAACTTGGATCGACCAGGCATCGATGCCACCGATCAAATTCTTCACGTTCGAGAATCCCTGCTGGAGCAGAAAGCCTGTGGCGTCTCCGCTTCGCATCCCATGATGGCAGTAGGCGATAATTTCGGTATTTTTGTCCAACTGGGACAGTGAATTGGGTAACGTGCCAAGCGGAATGAGGAGAGAGTTATCCAGCTTCGCGAGCTGGTTCTCCCAAGGCTCCCGTACATCCAACAGCACCAGTTTATCCCCTTTATCGATTCGTGATTTCAGTTCTTTCGGCGTAATGACAAAGCTCATGTGATGTCCTCCTCGTAGCTGGATCAAATCATAAGCGACTGAGGAAAAGGCTGTCAAATGCGGTTCGCCGTGCAGGTGATGGCGGGCCAGCTGAGATACCTCAGAAGCTCACACTGTTTCGAACGTCCATCGTCCCTGCCGGTCGGGAAGGGTGAGTGCCTGGTGTAGATGTGTGATGAAGACTGATCGTGGAATCTCTTCCGCGCCGAACCGGCTGACATGGGGAGAGAACTGTTGGCAATCGATGAGGCAAAAATTCCAGGCCTGAAGCTGCTTGACGAGCTTCACAAGTGCCACTTTGGATGCATCATCAACCTTAGTGAACATAGACTCGGCAAAGAAGGCTCCTCCGATCGCCATACCATAGAGTCCTCCGACCAGGCGATCATCCTGCCATGTTTCCACCGAATGAGCGTAGCCGAGTTCGTGCAAGTGTGTATAGGCATCCAGCATGTCCCCCGTGATCCAGGTGCCTCCTTCTGGATATTGCGGGCGCGGTCCTGCGCATTGTGCCATGACCTCTCGGAAACACGTGTCGAGGGTGAGGGTCAACACGTTTGAACGAAGGGTTCGCTTGAGACTGCGTGAGATATGAAGCTTATTGGGAAACAATACGGCGCGAGGATCTGGCGACCACCAGAGAATCGGTTGATCGTCGTTGTACCAAGGGAAGATCCCGTGACGGTAGGCCTGGAGTAACCGCTCCGGACAAAGATCACCTCCTACGGCGAGTAGCCCTTCTGGCGATGCCTGATCAACCGGGGGGAAACGAAGATCGTGTAGTTTTAAACGGATCATCGCCGCGTACGATACGTGAAGCGGAGCAAAAAGACTATGTCAGGAGAAGACTGCGGGCTTCTAGCATGTCCAAGACCGTGCTAAACTGCATCAATAGTATGAATATATCGGAGGTCTCACCATGGGAACTACACGCAAGACGATCACCGTCACGGAGCAACAGGATCAATGGATCAAGGCCCAGATCGAACGTGGCAAGTTCACGAACGACAGCGAATATATCCGCGATTTGATCCGACGCGATCAGGACAACGCCAAATTTCAGACGTTGAAGGACGCCATTCAGGAGGGGTTGGATAGCGGCGTCAGTGACCGTACGGTGCCGCAGATTATGGAGGAAGTCGAAACGCGGCTGAAGGCGAATGGCCAGTTATAGTCTCTCGTCGAAGGCCGCTGCCGATCTCGAGGACATCTACGAATACACGATCATTCATTTTGGACTGGAACAGGCGCGGGTCTATCTCCTCGGTTTGCATGGGCGGTTCCAGATGCTGGCGGAGCAGCCGACGCAGGGGCGGAAGGCCGATGAACTGGCACCGGGATTGCGGCGGGTTGAGTATCAATCCCACGTAGTCTTTTACATCCCGAAGGACCACGGTGTTCTGATCGTGCGTGTGCTGCACCAACGCATGGACGTCACGAGGCATGTGTAGCCACAGGTGAGTGAAGCGTCGGCACGCCAAGCATGGACATGCACTTCCCTTCGAGGAGCAACCCTCAGGATTTGCAACAGGTCCTTCCGCAGCTCACCCACGATCAGGTTCAGACGCTGATGCGTGAACTCAGGATGATGGAAAAGTGTCTATTACTGGCACGACTCAATCCGCCAGATGGTTTCCATGTCCCCTTGAGACCGTAATTGCGCCTAAAGCGACATACACTAAAATCGGCATAATCCGGCGCAATTCAGTGTAAGGCGGTATCTGTGAGAAGCCCTTCTGGCGATGCCTGATCAACCGGGGGAAAGCGAAGATTGTGTTGTTGTAATCGAACCATTGCCGCGTACGATACGTGAAGCAACGAGAAAAGGCCATGCTGGAAGAAAGATGAAAGAGGCGTCGTCGTTTAGACTCAATCTTCCAGTCAGAATCAGCTATCAACCCGTTCCGGTAGGACACGACTGCTAGCGGACAGAGCGGCCATCAGCGATTCTCCTGAACGCTCAAGCCATTGTTGCCCTCACTGATAGACCATCCAATACGAGCGCATCCCGTCACGCTCAGCAAGGGTCCGGCAGTGTATCTCAGTCTGGCATGGACGCTCGTGTGAACCCTGGGCTGTCATATCGTTACCGCGCGTATAATCCACAACGTATTCCTTGCGGGACGTGGAGCAGCCACTCAGCGACAGGATTAGCCACAGCAACGCGCCGAGTGCGAGAGCACCTTTGCACCCATTGTGAAGCCCATGACCTTCTTGGGATTGCACGAATATGAACATCGTTGCCTCCTTTCCGTGCGAGTGAATAAGAACTGGATCTTGACCAATGAGCCAGTGCGTCAGACTTCTATCCTGCCCTAACCTTCACGAGATCCAATCCCGTATTTGGAGTGGCTTTACCCCTCTTCTGGTGAGTGCTGTGAGTCGCGTCGACCGGGGACACTTCCCCAGATCGCCCTTTGACCATTGCTGAGCCGCTCCAGCGATACAGAATCTGTATCGAGACATTGCGCACAAAAACGAGATCGATTCCATTGATGAGAGGCCAGCTCTGCCTTGTACGATCCAGGTACGTCCCTGGGAAGTTGGTGGGCGTTTGCACTTCGCAACTCATTGAAACGGCACCAGTTATGGCGTAGTGTTTGCGAACGGCAGCGGCGTGTTACGCGAATAGAAAATGGCAGATCCGGTTCTTATGCGGATCGGCTTAAACATTTTTAGTCTCTCAAGGAACGACATACCGAGAACTCATGAATCTGTGCGCTCGACGACGGATATTCCTTGGGATCAGCTTGGCTTCCGCCGTCGTGCTTATGGTCGGTGGCAGGGTTGCAGTCGATGCAATTGAGATCGGAGTCGCTCACAAAGCCAAAACACTGTGCTCGGGTGTGTTCGTGTCTGGACGCGATCCCACAGCCGTCCTTACCGAGCTTCAGGCTGACGATCTTGCCATCCTGCAGCACATCCACGCGTCCATTGATTCTGCTCAGCATTCGGTGACAGCCAGCGTGCCTGGGGGCGTTGCTCGTCGTGCCGTGTATCGGGAAGGGCTTGGTTGTGCGCTCGTCCTCGACGGGTTGACGCCGCCGACACTGTTAGGCCGTTACCAAAGGACCATCGCAGCGTCTGGCTTCGTACAGCATGACACCGGCGAACTCGAGGCCGCAGTGGCACGCGCGTTTTCAGAGCCCGATCCCGAGCGGCCTCGTCGAACGCTGGCAGTGGTCGTTATGTATCGAGGCAGCATCGTCGCGGAACGATACGCAAGCGGAATCGGGCCGGATACTCCGCTGGCCGGATGGTCGATGACCAAGAGCGTGATGAACGCCCTCGCCGGCATTCTGGTCATGCAAGGCCGCCTGGCGCTTGACGCGCCCGTCCCAATGCCAGAGTGGCAGCAGAAGGGCGACGCCAGGGCATCCATCACCCTCGATCACCTGCTCCGAATGAGCAGCGGCTTGCGCTTTGAGGAAGCGATGGCGAGCCCGCGGTCGGATCTGATGCGTATGTTGTTTGAGGTAGGCGACGCTGCTGCGTTCGCGGCGAGAATGGAACTGGTCGTTCCCCCGGGCACGAGATGGCAGTATTCCAGCGGCACAAGCAACATCCTCGCGCGTGTGATACGCAATGTGCTGCGCGATGAGGCTGAGTACCTGGCCTTCCCGCGCCACGTCCTGTTTGAGCGACTCGGCATGTCGAGCGCCGTGCTGGAGACCGACGCCAGTGGAACGTTTGTGGGCTCCTCGTACATGTACGCGACGGCCCGAGACTGGGCGCGATTAGGGACGCTTTACCTGCAAGATGGTGTGTGGAACAACGAGCGAGTACTTCCGGAAGGATGGGTGGCGTACACGACATCGCCCGCACCGGCGGACGACATGAAGCGCTACGGCGCGCATTTCTGGCTGCAGGTCCCCGATGAATATGGCGGCGCGGACGCTCGCCTCCCAGCGCCTGCTTTTCACGCGGTGGGGCACGAAGCGCAGTTCGTTACGATCGTGCCGTCTCGTGGTGCCGTCATCGTTCGCCTGGGACGCACACGATATCCGGATGCATGGGACCATCCAGCCTTTGTCCGGGATGTGCTTGCGGGGCTTGATCGGTTCGATCATGAATAATGTGGGCTAAGGACGTTTCGCTCTCCCTCCGTCGCACAGCGCACTCATCGATTCGCGATATTTGGTGGCAGCTGTCAACGCAGATGGTGAATCCAAAGTCGTCCATCGTTACTTTGCTGCGAGAAGGGCATCGGTCCTTTGTGAATTGACAAGGAAAGACCGTACCGGAGCCGTTTGAACACGGCTCCGGCCCGTACCCCCGTCCTGGCGGCAGGCACTCACTTCATCACACTACAGTGCGGCAATCCGCTACTAACTACTCATCCCATGAAACCGGCGGACAGGAGCGCAAATACAACAATCCCGATAAACAGCGCGGCATACAAATACACCCACGATGGCTCATGTGTTAAGTCGTCCTTTACATCCTTTAAATGTAGATCACTCATAGAACACCTCCTTGTTTCAAACCTCCTATGTTCCGTAGAAGAGTGTGTGGACCGTCCTCAATACTTGATTCATACTAATAAGCGGAACGTTCCTTCGCTATCGCTCGGAAGATTGAATTTGCGGCTACACCGAATGGGTGAGGGGACCGGTAAGTACAGGATGGATCAATAGGGACTTGAGGTATGTCAGAGTAGCCTTCACGCGACGTAAACCGGTCGACCACCGAATTGAAAAGCGACCGTTCAACGCTTGGATGTGCAGTGGGCTAGGGATGGGAGCTTTCTCAAAAAGAGGAGGGGGCCTTATGCGGATCCGTATAAGACCCTGTGAGAAATGGTCCCGTAGTCACAACTCATTGAAACAATAAAAGTTATGGCGTATTGTCCGCGAGCAGTAACGGCGTGTTATACGGGCAGGAACTGGCCGATCCAGCTCTTATGCGGATCGGCCTGAACATAGTTAGCCTGCAGACAATCATCCTTGCCCAGGTGGACGAATGAACAAGACCTGCTTCGGCATCGCTCCCTTGGGGCATGAAGGAACCGAAGTCCGCCGACGCTCGGACGAGCTAACCGAGCTTGTTATCGAGCCTGCACTTGAATCATTTAGCTACAGCATTATACGGATCGATAAGCTCTCTCGGCCTGGCAACATCACGCGCGATATCATCCAGCATATTCTCGAAGCTGATCTGGTGATTGCCGACATTAGCGGCAGCAATCCTAACGTCATGTACGAGTTGGGAGTCAGGCACTCTACCGGAAAGCCTGTCGTTCTGATGACTTCAGAGTCGGACCGAATTCCATTCGATATTTCAGACATTCGGGTATTGGTCTACGAGCTTAAGAGCGCGACGCTGTATTTCAGCTCCGCGCATTTGTCAGCTCTCTTCAGGACTCAAGCACACCTGACTCTCCCGTGTTTGAAGCCCAAGCGTATAGGCGATTTGTAGCCGAGGTCGGCGAAGATCGCGACGCGCGAAAAAGTGTGGACACGCAGGACTCGGTGCTCAAAGCGATTGTTGAGCGCATGGGAACTCTTGAGGCGCGAATCACAGATCTCGCTGACCTGGCATCATCCTCGTCGGCAAATGTCCCCACGAAGTACACACGGGACGTTTTCATAGTCCACGGCCATGACGGCGAACTAAAGAATGAACTGGCGCGATTCCTAGAAAGGCTTGAGTTCAATGTAATCATTCTGCATGAGCAAGCCGAGAAGGGTCAGACAATCATACAAAAGTTTCAATATGAAGGTTCCCGCGTCGGATTTGCATTTATTTTGCATGCCCCAGACGATGAAGGGCGAATGGCCAATACAGATTTGGCCCTTTCGCCACGATCCCGCCAGAATGTTGTGTTTGAACACGGCATGTTTGTCGGCCGATTCACTCACAGTCGTGTTTGTGCGATTGTCAAGCAAGGGGTGGAGATTCCGAGCGATCTTTCAGGAATCGTCTACAAGCCCATACCCTTGGGGGGTGGAATTCAATCAATTGCATTCGAAATAGTCAGAGAACTTCGCGCGGCGGACTATGTCGTTGATGCAAATAAGCTCTAAGACTGTCGCCTAACCCCTCGTTCAACCAGACCAAGGCGTCCTGCTTCCGCGCGCTGGTGAACTCGAACATTATTGCGGCAGGGCTGAGGAAGGCTTTATGA
>SWDG01000006.1:288158-316145 GCA_005116965.1 Nitrospira sp.
TAATACGACAGGGCCGAGGACCGCTTTGCTGTGATGCGATCTCGGCACCGAACTTCCGCACTTGGCCGATGACAGCTTTCAATTCGAAAGCAGAAGAACGGAAGTGTCCGCGTTAGGACCGTTCTGCCACTTTCATTTTGTAAACGACATTTGTGTCATGGGCTCTGGCTCGCATGAGCCTATCTTACACATCGTGGGGAATTAGCCGCTTGACCTGCCTCGAAATGTTTCCCTGAAAATATAGCGCTTCAGCGCAGCGAACTGGCCAGTCAACTACGGTGCGAGCAGTGTACGTCTCTGTCCGTTCCGGTTGCTTACCAAGTGTGTGTCTAGACACAACATACGCGGAGATGATTGTGCGCCACACCATCTTGTAACTTTCATTGCCAGGAACAGACGTCTCATAACCTTCCAGGCCCCTCACCCTGGTCCACCGCTTATGAGCAAGCAGCCACGGCACCTTGTACTGCAGATGTTGTCGAAAGTCTGAGAATGGAGCAGGACAAGCTACGTACATGCGGGCATGCGTATCTTTATCGATACAGTCACAAGCACAGAGAGATACAGAACGGGATCACAGAAGTCCTCATTCAGACGAGATGGAATAAAATCACAAGCTTATACGAAATGATGTACGGGTCCAGGAGTTGCGTAGTCTTGCGTATAAATGGAACGAAGGTGAGGCGCTAGTTGAAAACGTTGATATTTGGAAAGGAGGAGCCGTCAACGATCAATCTCAGATTATGCAGACTCACCTTTGCCCCGTGCTGGTGAAAACTAAAGGCACCAGGAAGTGCCGAACTCTTATCCACTACGTATCAAGGAGGGTGTGCCATGTTGAAAAGTACATGTGCTGTTCTTGCTTTTATGGTAATGGCGTTTGCCAATATAGTGATGATGGGTCCTGCACTGGCGCAGGATGTTGAAAACGAAGCAGAATCAAAAGCGTGCACGGAACAAATAATTACCTGTGCTGGGACTGTGACAGGGGGAGTCAGCGCCGTTGTCTCACAGTGTAAAGAATTACGCCAATGCAAAAAAGCAGCTAGAGTGGAAGGACGAGACTGCAAAAAAGAGGCGAGAGGTGAGAAAAAAGATTGTAAAGACGAATGCAGAGACAAATTTGGAACGGGTAAGGATTACAGGCAGGGCGCCGACGATTGTCGCGATGACAAGAAAGACGCAAAGGCCGAGTGCAGGGAAGTAAAATCTGAACAAAAAGAGGTTTGTCGCGCCTCTTTCAAAACGCCTGAATGTAAAGCTGCGAGAGTTGCAGTTGCAACATTGGCCATCCCTGCCTGCGTACGAATGGTTGCATGTATCGCGGCCTCCGAGAAAGAAGGAGAATGAGCTTAGTGTAACTGTTCTGGCCGTAGGGTAGTGAATGTATGTTCCCTGCTCTACGGCCAGACTTTACGGAGTTGTTTGCAACGAGACAGAGGTAGAACACTAAAACGCAGTTTCACTATAGGTAATGAAGAGCGTGCTGGTGTTCGTGGGCCACCTTCTGGCAGAGGGTGGAGCTCCCCGCCCGCAGGCGGGGAGCCTACATTTATGGCTCTGACCGTGAGCTTTCCGATGTGCAGGATGTTTTGGATATTGATATCTGGTGCCTGAGTAAGAAGAGAAGACCAGGCTCGATTTGAGATGGCCCAGAGAACACAGGCATTCATTGCGAGCGACTTCTCGGCTTAATCTCCATCGGAATCGGATAGGCAACGTCAGAAGCAATTGCTGCGGGGTTATCGGAAGATTATGTCCATTGCACCTCTCCTGCGGAGAGAAAGTTTCTGTCGCAAACGGGAAGGGAGATTTCATGATGCACACAGACAATGCGGGTTTACGTTCCTTGAGATATTCAGGCGATGTCCTGGATGCAAATTGTGATGATGTGTCGGGATTGTTGGAGAAGAGTCGTAGTGGTTCAATATCTCCTAAATCATTCGAGCGCTTTTTCACGGTCAAGGCATGGACCGATCAACCCGAGCGAACCAATGCAGAGGCCTTGATGCATAGGCGGAATGCGCTTTCTCCCCCAGCAATGCTGAAGCTAGCCTTGGCGATCTTGGTCCCATGTGCCAGCACGCTCTCCTTGCCGGCTTTCGGACAATCCACGAACCAAACGGAAGATCCAGCATGGCGGCAATCGGTCGAACGGGTGATCGAGTCATATATTCGGTCACATCCGGAGATGATTGAGCAAGCGCAGCAGGCGTTAGAGGCGAAGCGGCAAGAAGAAGAGAAAGTGCGAGTGAAAGAGGCTATTGCCATGCACCAGAGCGAGTTACTGCATGATCCTGCTTCACCAGTCAGCGGGGATCCTGCCGGTGAAGTGACGGTCGTCGAGTTTTTTGACTATCGCTGTGGGTTCTGCCAGCGAGCCGCGGGATCGGTCACACAGCTGCAGAAAGACGACGCGCGTGTACGCATCGTGTATAAAGACTTTCCGATCTTGGGTGCCGCCTCTGTCCAAGCTGCAAAGGCAGCATTGGCGTCCCGATCACAAGACCAACATCAAGCGTTTCATGAAGCGCTTTTCGCTGCGAAGGGCGATCTGATGAAAGAGCAGATACTTCAGATCGCCAAAGACGTAGGTTTGGACACTCAAAAACTCGTGGCTGATATGGATAACCCAGAGTGGGTTGCAATCATTGAGCGCAACCGTGCACTCGCAAGCGATTTGGGGATTACGGGCACTCCAGCGTTTGTGGTGGGCACTGAGTTAGTTCCTGGCGCTATAGACCTGACGACGCTCAAGGATCTTGTCGCACGAGCACGCACACGATGATCAAGGTGTGGACAGATAACCGCCGCTGATGCAATAGGGCATCCTCACAGTGAAGTGCAGCGGGGATCTATCTGCGTTAAAGGGGAAGGTCCCAGAACCATTTCGCGGAGCGTGGCGGTCCACTTTGCGGAAAACTTTGTGAAGGGCATGCGAATGACTTGAAATGGGCCGGGAGCGGACTCTATCGAGACTCGAGTTCATCTGACATTGTTTGTCCGATGAAGTGACGGTGAATGCAAATTAGGCGGCTATTGCTTGGGTTTCTCTGCCGCCGCCAGGATGGGCTGAAATGCGGGATCGGCGTCGAGGCCGGCTTTCAGCTAACATTCAATCCCATTGCGGCTCTTATTCATTCAAATCTGGTGGGTATCGTCTTCTTGCCTCTCGACGGAGCTCAAGTCTGCTATGCAGGTCGAGTTTTGACATGATATTTCTGACATGGGTTCTCACCGTGGTCATCTTTATGTTCAGCATCTTCGCGATGTTCACGTCACGCATTGTTTTGGCGACAAGGGGTAGTATCTTTTTGTCTTCGGTCTTGGTGAGAGGCCAGACGTCAGGCTCCGGTAGCTTTTGCTTTGGGAAATATTCACCTCCCGCCAATACGGTAATAAGCGCTTGTTCAAATTCTTCCATATCCTTACCTTTAACTGTATACCCACGTGCACCGGATTCTTTGGCATCCTTCATTCGATACGGGGTCGTATCTGCGCTATACATCAGGATCTTGAGATTCGGGAACTCGGCAACCAACTCTTTAGTTAGCTTCAGCCCGTTGGGGCGGGAGCCAAGACGAACATCGATGATTGCGAGATCAAGAGATTGAATCCTGGCCGCACGCAGTGCTTCGCTGGCATTCGTGGCGGTGGCTACTACCTGAACAGCAGGCACTATTTCCCGAAGAACATCACGTAATCCACGGAGTGCAATAAAGTGATCTTCAACGATCAGCGTTTTGATTCGTGTCCGATGTATTGCCATGTATTAGGCCTCTCGAGCGCTTAAGCGGAATTCTGACGATGATCGTCGTCCCGCTCGGTGATGACGTGAGCTGAAATTCTCCACCTTCCGTTTTGATTGTGTTTTGCATATTGCGCAGGCCCTTCCCTCGATAGGGGTTGGTCTGAACATTCTGTACCTCGAAACCTTTGCCATTATCTTGGATTGTAAGCGTGGCATGCTGGGCATAAATTTCAAGCTGCAGGGATATTTGCGTGGCGAATGAGTGGTTTATAGCGTTGGTAAGGGCTAGTTGTGCAACATGGTACAGCGCTTTTTCAGTGCACTGAGGCAATCGCTTCCTCTCACCCACTACAGACACCTCGACATGCCTATCGTCAGATGTAAAACGATCTGCCAGTGTATGCAGCAAACCAACTAAATTGTTTTGCGCAAGGTCAGAGGGGTCAAGGTTCTGTATGACCTGCTTAAGATCCGTCAATATCTGATCCATGAGTGCGGTGGCTTCCCTGAATGTGGCAGGAGGCAGAGTGGGG
Organism: Nitrospira sp.; assembly: GCA_005116965.1. Classification (GTDB taxonomy): domain Bacteria; phylum Nitrospirota; class Nitrospiria; order Nitrospirales; family Nitrospiraceae; genus Nitrospira_D. Next base: position 292,443 of record SWDG01000006.1, read on the forward strand.
CGTTGGGTGACCCTCTGTAATCTTCGCATGCCGACCTGTATCTTCTGTTTACTGGCAACCAGCAGAGGACTGATGGAATCGTGCAAGGCATTGGAAATTCGGTTTCGTTCTTCGTCCCGAGTGTGAGTTCTAATGATCCTCATCATTCCTGCGCTCATGATTGTGACACCAAGGCACGAAAGTGCGGCAACCAGGAACATTGTGCTGGAGATATTCTTTGATGCCTGAGCATCAGCTTCATTAATGGCGGTGTCAATATCATCCAGATACATGCCTGTTCCCAACACCCACTCCCAGCGCTTCAGTGCCACCACACAGGCGCGCTTAGGGACAGGGTCATCCGTGCGGGTAGAAGGTTTTGGCCACTGATAGTCCACTAACCCACCTCCGGCGGTCGCGGTATTAATCAGGTCTTGAATTACTCGTGTTCCGTACTCACTGTTTCCGATTTGGCGATCCGCTAAATTCTTCCCCACCAACTTTGGTATGCGCGGATGCATGAGCACGCGACCTTCAAAATCGTACAAAAAGAAGTAGCCATCCGGGCCGTAATCTAAAGCGGCCAGGATTTTTTGAGCATCCCTCTTGGCTTGCTCCATAGCCACTGCATCAATTCTGTTTAATTCATACAGTGGTGCGATGGCTCTTGAGGCCATGGCGCAATAATGCTTCAACGCATCATCTTTGCTGGCTCGATATGCCTGTTCCCACGATTCTCGTTGCGATTGTGCCAGCTCTTGGGCCCGATGGTGAACCGTGAAGGCAATGAGGCTCAACGCTGAGAGAGTTGGAACGAGAGCATACAAAAGGATTTGGTTTCGTAACTTCATCGAACTCAGTCTACATCAACGATGGCATGTGGACATCCACAAAATGTTGAGATGGTCTCCACGTTCTAGACGATGTGGAAAATTCTTTCTTGCTCTACATTGCATTCACGATGCAGCGATGTAGGTGCTGGCCATGATGCACGTGCCTAGCAAGGAGGTTGTCATGATGAGCAGGATGCCACGAGTGGTTTGGTCAACCGGATGGATACTGCTGGTTCTCACTGGGACCTATGCCCTTGCGGTAGTGGCCGGGGTTGTTCGGCCAGAAGAGAAGGTCAATGCCTTGTGGTTGGTCATCGCCGCGGTATGTGTGCACGTCTTGGCGTTCCGATTCTACGGGCGCTTTCTGGCGCGGACAGTGGTGACATTGGATGATGCCCGACTTACGCCGGCGCATACGGAGAACGACGGCGTCAATTTTGTGCCGACTAATCGATGGGTGGTGCTCGGACATCACTTTGCCGCGATCGCCGGGGCGGGCCCGCTGCTCGGTCCAGTACTGGCGGCGCAGTACGGTTTCTTTCCCGGGTTTCTCTGGTTGGTCGTCGGTGCGGTAGTCGCCGGAGCGGTTCAGGATTTCGTCATTCTCGTGTTCTCAATGCGGCGAAACGGCTGCTCGTTGAGCACGATGGCTTACGACATGGTCGGTCCGGTCACGGGCATGGCGGCGATGTTTGCCGTCTTGTTTGTGGTGATCATTGCCATGGCGGGGTTGGGGCTCGCCGTGGTGAATGCCCTGGAGCATAACCCCTGGGGGACCTTCACGCTCGCGATGACGATTCCTATCGCCTTGCTGATGGCGTGGCTTGGCCGAAAGAGTCGGCCCTGGTCGATCGTGCAGACGACGCTCACCGGTGTGGTGCTGCTGGTGATGGCCATTGCCGGTGGGCGGATGGTGGCGCATTCCTCCTGGGCGACCTGGTTCGATGTCGGCCATGGTCCCCTAGTGTGGGTGCTGGCGGGATACGGATTCGTGGCAGCGGTACTGCCGATCTGGCTGCTGCTGATCCCACGAGATTATTTATCGAGCACAATGAAGGTTGCAGTGATCACGCTCCTGGCGGTGGGAGTGGTGGTGATCCATCCAACGATGCAGATGCCACGATTCACACAATTTGTCGCCGGAGGCGGGCCGATCATCAAGGGGCCGTTGTTTCCCTTCCTGTTCATCACGATTGCCTGTGGCGCGATTTCAGGATTCCATAGCCTGGTCGCCTCCGGCACGACGTCAAAGCTCATTGATCGGGAATCACATGCCACGCTGGGGTATGGCGCCATGCTGATGGAAAGCGTGGTTGGGGTGATCGCGTTGATTGCCGCATCGATCCTTGAGCCAGGCGACTTCTTTCAGATCAATACGGCACTGTCGTCCATTGCATTAGAGGCGATGGGATTTCCGGTTAAGTACATCGAGGAGTTGTGCCGCCTCGTTGAACAGGAGTGCACGAATCGTGTCGGTGGAGGCGTGTCGCTGGCCATCGGCATGGCCTCGATCTTTGGGGCGTTGCCAGGGCTCAACAAGATTCCAGGGCTGATGGCCTATTGGTATCAATTTGCTCTGTTGTTCGAGGCCCTGTTCATTCTGACCACGATCGATGCGGGAACCAGAGTGGCCCGGTATCTCGTGCAGGAGCTTGGGGGGCGTGTGTATCGGCCCTTCGGCAATTTCAGTTCCATACCGGTCGCGGTGATCGCGAGCCTCGCGGTGGTCTGTGCCTGGGGCACGCTGCTGTATACCGGATCGGTCTCCAATTTGTGGCCGATGTTCGGGGTCGCCAATCAGCTGCTCGGCACCGTGGCGCTCTGCGTGGGAACCTCGGTCCTGATTCGCATGGGGCGGGCCCGCTATCTGTGGGTGACTGCTGTGCCGATGGTGTGTGTGGCGATTGTGACGCTGAGTGCCTGCGTCGCATTGATCGAACAGTTTCTTACCGAAGAGCGTTGGGTGAATGCGGTTCTCGTGCTCAGCATTACTCTGTTAGCGGTGGTCGTCCTGCTGGATGCTGGGATCAAGTGGGTGCGTTGGTTGAGTGGGAACGGACCACCGGAGGAGCCGCCTGCTCCAGGGGGGCGAGGCGGGGAACCTCCATCACCAGGTCGGTGCTGCTGAGCAATGGAAAGTGTATTGAAGTGATACGGTCTAGCCTGCCGGATATGTGGTGAATGTTGCATCGGTTGGCAACGATAGGAAACTCCGTACGTAAAGGTTGACGAGTTGTCCAGCGATACGGTACATGTACGTCGGTTTACTAACCTTTAACATATCAACGGATCAGATAGAGATGTCATGAGCGAGTTCGAAACGGTGGTCGGCTTTCGGCGAGAGGGGCTGCTTCATTTTATTGGGATGCTCTGTGCCGTCACGCTCAGCCTCTCACAAGGGTGCGGCGGCGACGGCAGTGGCCCAGAAGGTAGATAGAACGCAGGTGAAGGATGTTCAATCGTCAGACGTATGAAGGAGGTACGGTATGGTTTTGGGAATGCAGCGTCTTACATCGTTTCTCGTCGTGATGCTCATGTGGACGGTCTTGCCTGGGTGCGGAGGGGGTGGGGAAAGCCCAACGCCGCAGACTGGTGGTGACACTAACAACGTGCCAACCGTTTCCTTTCCCATGAATATCGTTCCGACTGTTTCTCCGCTATTTCAATGTGGAGATCCGTCTATCAGAACTCAAGCCGCGATCCAAAAACTTAATTCCTTCTGGGATAGCAAGGTCAGACCTTGCGCCTGTGGGAAAGATTTAGAGGCTCAATGCCAAGGGAATGCGCTTGTTTTTGACCCAAAGTTCCCCGCAGGAATCCCTGGATCAAAAGGCCACGGATACGGATATATATATTACGATGCCAAGTTTTTTCAGACATTGGATGCTGTTACGAAGAGTGATTTGCCGGCAGACACTGTGCTGGCTCATGAATTTGGGCACAATGTAATGATCGAACGAGGAGACAATATATTTTTTCGGCCCTTCAAAATAGGGGAACTAACTGCTGACTGCCTTGCCGGGTTTTACGTTGGATATCAGATACAGTCTGAACAGGTAAAAAGGGACGATGTTACTAGCACGTTTGACTTGGCATGTGCCATCGGAGATCCAGGCTCCAGTTTCTGGTTCGAATCTGGAGCTCACGGGACATGTGGAGAAAGAGCGAGTGCGCTAGCGCAAGGAATTGATGGATTTATCAATGAACTTCGACCTGAACAGGCATGTCCGAGGATCTAGATGCAACTGCGTGGGTATCGGAAGGTCATTTACACACACTTGGAGTGACGCAAATGAGAACCTCTTTATTATTGCTGCTGTTTATTGTGAGTGGTGCAATATCTGTCGAAGGCAGTGAACAACCAGGCTCCACTGAGACAGAAAGCTATACGATGCGACTCAAAAACAACTCCGATCATATGACCTTGTTAAGAATTGGCCGAACTTCTATCGGCGCAAGCTGCGATCAAGTGACAGACATAAGCACATCCGAGCGTGGTCCTGGGAAGGTGATGGACTTGAGCTGCGGCCCAACGCGGGGGGGAAGGTACTGCATTAGCACTGCGGAAGCCAACAAGAGCGTTGAGTTTTCTCCATGGGTTCAGATTGATTGTACCGAAAACTTCTCTTCGGTACTCAATCTGAATCTCTTTGGTCGGTAGCATGCGGGGATTTAGCAGCTAGCCCGTATTATGCAGGGTGTCCTGAAAATGTGTACGCTCCAAGGGAGTGCGAGTCTCGCCAGATAACTGGCGCGCCAGCCGGTGTCAATTGGAGCGAGATAGAAAAATAAGGAACCATTCCAGAGCGAACGAAGGTGAATAGTAATGGGCCTCTCCTTCACATAACACTCAGGATTTCTAGGTTCAAGGGCGGATTAAAGTCGGGCTTGTGCGCAATGGTTCCTAACATTTGGTGTGCTGCTCTGGCTGAGCGGCACACCATGACGATGTGACAACAACCGAGGAGACTGACATGAAGACGAGAGTCGTAAGAGTGCTGACCGGCGTTCTTCTCTGTGCCTTGACCGCCTGCGCGACCGAACCGGCGCATATTGCCCTGAAGTCGGAGCTCTCTCAGCGTGTCACGTCGGCAAACGGCGTGATTTTGACTTCACAGAAAGAGCTAGTGGCGATTGTCGAGGAATCCAAGGTATCTCAGTCGACCGGCGGGGGATTGCTCCCAATGATCATCGATGCATCGCGGAATCACTCACGCGCGGCTGCTGCAGAAGGTGCTGTGCGACCGATTCGGGATGCGTTGGCGGAGTATGATGTTGGTGCCGAACTGCAGCATGCGCTTGGCACCAGACTCAAAACCATTCCCTGGTTACACATGAAGAAGGTGGACGTGGTCCATGATAGTAAGCCGAAGATGATTCCCTCTCTCTTGGCGGCCAGCCCTGAAGATGTGTTGCTGCTCGTGACCCCATCGTATGTGCTGTCCGCGGACTTTACCGTCTTGCACTTCGAGACGGACGTGCGGGTTGTACCAAGGGCGGCACATCTCATGCTGCCTGATGCTGGGGATGATGCCGAGAAGCGAATAGCTCCGTTGTATAAGACGCACGTTTCGCACCGCACGACTGCCACGGTCCAGGGGGATTCGATTCTCGCGGCATCCAACGCATGGACCAACGACGGTGGCAAGCAAATCAAAGACGCCTTTCGAGAGAGTATTCGCACTACGGCCGATCAAATCATCGAGGCCTTGAGTCACCCGGAACGGACTCCTGCGACTCCGTAGCTTCTCATTGAGTGAGGCATCACACCATGACGATCCGCGTCTGGGCTCTGGCCATACAGGCTGGCGTGCTGCTGAGTTTTTGTACGGCCTGTGCCACGGTGATCGACTTCAGTGCTGCCACAAGCAGTACGCCGCGGCTTCGCATCGAGGACTGTGTCGTGCGCATTGTGTCGGTCACGGATGAGCGCAAAAGCAAGGAGGATCTCGGCATGTTCGGGGGACATGTCGTGGAGGGACATCAGGTGCTGCCCTGGCTACAGCAGGCTATGGAGCCGTTGAACACTCCGGAGGTAGAGGCAGAAGGTCGCCAAGACAATCACGTGAAGACACGACGCCTGCGCGTTCATATCGGACTGCGGCAACTCTATCTCCACTTCTTGCTCATGTCGGTGTCCGCCACGATTGTGGTGCAGGCACAGTATCAGATCGATCAGCAGCCAGCGCACTCACAGCAGTACCGAGGCACCGACACGAAGGGGAACTGGACAGGCAGTGAGAGCGCGATGCGTACGCTGTTCAACGAAGTGCTCAACGACGTTATGCGCCAGATTCATGCCGATATTCACCAGCATTGTCAGCGTGGTCGGGAGAAGTCTGGCCCGTGAGCGCAAAGGTAGAGGATGCTCCAATTGGAAGCTGGACTTGAATCTTAGATGGTGGAGGATCGGTTCAAATACATCGCCATTTGTTTGGAGTATTCTATGAAAGCGTTCTGGTATTAAGGACTGCTAAAGGGTCTGGCTGATGGGAACAGCACACGCGCGTCGAGGTGATTGCCAAGAAGGTCAATCCGCCTGGCCTCTCCGCACCAGCTGAGCGAAACTGGACCCTGAACATCCTTAGTCAGCTCGATGAACAGCTGAAGCGCTGATCTGGTCAGTAGCCTCACTCCGGGTGCTCATGAATGCGCATCACGCTAGCTAAGGTGAGGAGCAAGCCGTGATAAAGCAATCACAACTGAGGAGGCTGATGTGCAGACGATAGCTTCCAACGCTCTACGATATGGCCATTGAATAATCACGCGCGAGTTCCGCAGGAACTGCCCTGAGACCGATTCGTACTGCGTGGTTAGCCTCTCTTGTCTGTATTCGTGTGGCCAATGACTCTTCTCACTCAAGAAAAGGCCGCAATTGTCTTTTCTCTCTCCCGGGTTTCACCGTATAATTGATGCTGAGATACTAATGACTCAGAGTCACTGGCCGCGCTGGTCAAGATCTGGAGGTCACAACAATGTCCGCTCTTGTTACAGTCCATATTCATCTCGATAATGCTGGTGTCGCCTGGATTGATGACTCCAACATCAAGGTCATCGAAGTCGTTCTGGATAAGCTGGCCCACGGGTGGAATCCTGAAGAAATCCACGCTCAACACCCCCAGCTATCGTTGGCTCAAATTCATGCGGCTCTCTCCTACTACTATGATCATCAGCTCGACATTGATCGAGCCATAGAACAGGAGTTGCGGGAGGTGGAGCGTATGAAACCCGCAGTGACGCAATCCGCTTTGCGGAAACGGTTGCGCGCCACGGGGCAGCTCCCTTGAGCCTCATCCTCTATATGGACGTCCACATTCCCAAGGCGATTACCGACGGACTCCGCTGTCGCGGAGTGAATGTGCTTACAGCCCAGGAAGATGGAGCCGCACGCCTTCCGGATTCAGAGCTGCTTGATCGCGCCACTGCTTTGGGGCGTGTCTTGTTCAGCCAAGACAAAGATCTCTTGCGAGAGGCTGTTCAGCGACAGCAGGCCCTGACAACCTTTCCCGGCATCATCTTTGCCCATCAACTCCACATCACAATTGGACAATGCATCAGAGACCTCGAACTTATCGCTAAGACGGGAGAACCTGCCGATGTGCTCAACCAGGTTGAGTACATCCCTCTTCGTTCGTAACCGTCGTGTTCTTACCCGACCTGAACAATCTGCAGACCTCTACACGTTGACGTGCTTCGTCGAAACATTTGTCATGATGGCTTGTCGCTCGTTCTGCGGAGGCAATGCGCGACTCATAGAGGCGAAGAAAAGGCAAAGGCGAAAAAATGGAGGACAAGGCTGTCCCCGTTGCCTTCTTTCTCGTGAAGATACCCTGATCAGGAGTCACGCTCTCTTCGAAACGTTCCCTTTGCCTCATCTCATGAATATGATAAAGTATGATATAATATGATTCATGGAAAGGGGAGGGGAATATGTCCAGTATCGAACGCATGACAATTACCATTCCTGCCGACATGGCGGCAGTGGTGAAGGCGGCGGTTGACGGAGGGGACTATGCGTCGAGCAGCGAGGTGGTGCGCGAAGCCTTGCGCGAATGGAAGCTACGGCGCGTGGTCCAGGAGCAGGAATTGGCGGCTCTGAAAGCGGATATCGACAAGGGACTCGCGGATGTCGCTGCCGGTCGGGTACAAAAGTTTGATACTGCCAAGATCGTTGCGCGCGGGAGAAAATTATTAGCCAAACACTAACACTTCTGCAGCCGCCGCGTATTCGCTACCGCAATGAGCCTCGTTATATCAAGTCGTGGTCAAAGATCTCCCACCGCGATGTGATCGAACCCGGCGGTATGGTTGCCGGTCAGGCTCACCCCTTGCAACTGCTACTTAGAAACTAGGCGACTACCCCTTGGGTTTCTCTGTCGCTGCTAGGATGGGCTGGAACATTGGATCGGCGTCGAGCACGGCCTTCAATCCCTCACTCGCGAGGAAATACCGCCAGACCTCATCATCCCTTCCTGGTGTTTCGTCGAACCAGCGTTTGGCCTCGGTCAAGTGCTGCAGCATCTTCCCTTTATCCCCGTAGCCCGGCATGAAAATCATGCTGTAAGCCATAGTGTATTCCGCGAGAAACTTATCGAGCGGCAACTCGGCGAGGGCCGATGAAGCCTGAGCATCCTCGTACGCTCGGACACTGTCCGGGTCGTGTAAGATCCGGTTCCACGCCACCTTATTGATGCGTGACCAGGCCGACTGCATCAACGCCTCGGCTCTGGGTGTCTTTCGGTCAGTCGGAATGTCATTGAGCAGGGATTCGAACGTTTCGATCATGTGACGCTGGTCATTGTTCCAACGATAGGCCATGCCGAGTCGAAACCGGTTGTCGAGCTGTTCAGGGTGGGTACGCGCGAGGGTTTCTTGCGCAGGCAACAGCCGGTAGAGAAAGTCTGCCGGGGTCGGTTGCGAGAATCCGCCCATCTCCATGCCGTTCGCGAGGTCGAGGCGACCGGCGGTTGCATAGATGTTCCAATAGAACTCATTGACGGTCAGCGATAATGCCGGATCCTTGACGTTCAGTTTGTGGCTCTGGGCGGCTTCCCGAAGCAGGACCGCATAGAGATGTCTGGTCAGAACCGTCAGCGCATCGACCTGATGTGGGTCGATGATCAAGATGCGATTGAGCAGGGCGACGCGATCGCGTAATTCTGGAAATGTAGCGGCGCGAGCGGCGGCAGCGGTCAACGTTCCTGGCTGATCTTCAGGACCCCACCAGACGATAGAGTTCGGAAGGGCGCGGCTGATCTCCGTCGTGAACGGTATCTTGTCGGCCATCATGCCTGGTGCTTCCGGTGTGGTGGCAACAGGGAGGTGGAAGACAGCCGTGTCGCGTGGGAACCCATGGGGCCTGAGTCCGGTGAAGACCACCCATTGTGTGATGATGGATTTCACGGCTCGACGTTCACGTGTGATTGTATTCGCCCAGTGGACGGAGCCTGGCGCGAACGTGACCGGTGACGTGAGAGGGTCATGATAGTGGACGGTCAGCGTGACCAGCGTGGTCGGGACTCCGATGACTTTCCCGTTCGGTTTCAGTCGGAAGGACCCGTTCGGGATTGGACGGATGTCGGTCACCGTAAGATGAAGGCCTGTTCCAGGCGGCGAGACTCCCAGGGCATCCATCACAAAAGCGGAGGCCTGAGTCCGGGAGAGCTCGTCCCCATAAAAAACCAGGGAACCTGTGCTAGGCCAGAGGATGTTCATCCCAATATCTGATCGCTTCAAGAGTGGGGCATGGCCCGTGGTCAGCTCTTGCCAACAACCCTCATACGAGGCGTCCATTGCCGGAGGATGTGGAGGGCTGGCCGACGGTACCGTCAGGAGCTTGTATTGGCACGCGAAGTCCAGCTGTCCAGTCGTGATCTTGTCGCCTTTGGCGATCGCTTCGGCATATCGAAGGGCTGTATCGACGGCGGCCTTATGGACGGCCTTGTGTGTAGCTGCCTTTTGAGGAGGTTTGGACGCGGCCGTCGCAAGGTCAGGCACGGTTGCCTCAAAGGCCGTCAGGAGTCCCAAGAGGAGTAGCATTCCACGCAAGAGGTTCTTAGTCATGATGAACAAAGTCATGCGGTTGTGGGTTATCGAGATGAAGCGGTTTTCAGGATTTTCTCACGCATCAACGCCCGGTCTGCTGTCGATAGCGTGGGTGCCGGACTGTGGCGGCAGAGCGATACGGTTTGGCGCAACGATGTTACGAAGGTTTCACAATTTGGACAGGCACCTAGATGTTGACGAATCTCTTGGCAGATATTCGTAGACAGCTCGTCATCGAGATAGGCGGACAACTGGCGCAGGATACGCAGACATCGGCTTTTCCCATGAGTGTGTGGCTGCCGAGTCGTGGAAGTCTGCTGTTTCCGTTTGGACGCGCTACGTTGTGCCATATGAAGCAGTCCCTCTGCTACCCAGGTGAGTCGTGGTTGTGATCAGTGAGTGGTTCACCGAGGCCTCGTGCACTGAGTTGACGGCGCACAAACAGTCGAGCCCGGTGCAAACGTGATTTCACCGCGCGCTCGTTCAAGCCCACAATGGAACCAACTGCCTTGGCGCTTAATCCTTCCATGTCGCGAAGCACCAAGATCATTTTGTATTTCTTCGGTAACTGGTTGATCGCCGCATCGAGCGCAGCTCGCAATTGCTTATTGTGGAGCGCGGCTTCGGGGCTGAGTCCATCGATCGGAATTTGCAAACGGAACTCGCCATCAGATGTCGGAATGAATTCCTCAAGGGATAATTCTCGTTCCGGCGCGCCTTTCCGTCTGCGCCGCATGCGCAGGCATGCCCGCGAGGCGATGGTGTAGAGCCACGTCGAAATCCGGGCGTCACCGCGGAACTTGTCGAAGCCTCGATAGGCATTCAAAAAGGTCTCCTGTACCAGATCTTTCGCCGCCTCCGGTTCGCCGCACAACCGATGGGCGAAGCGATAGATGAGGTCTGCATGATCCTTGTACAGCGTATCAAAGTTCTTCACGGATTGGGGATCCATGGAGGACGAGGCCCGCGAGCGGCGAATTGTGGATGAGGCACTCATATGCAGCGAAGTCTACGAGGGGATTGAAAAGAGAGTCAAGCCGAAGACTCGATGGTGATTACTTCATCCGGTGAAACTCAAGGATGTTGCTTTGCCCGTCGAGTTCCACTGTAATAGGGGTCCCTTCCCGTGCCCCGTTCAGCGCGGACCTTCCAAGCTCTGCCGGGTAGGTCTGTTCTCCCTCCGGGGTCCAAAGCCGGACGCTGGCTCGATCCGGAGTGGCAAATTCCAACGGTCCTGTGATGAAACGGCGGATAAGGGTCGAATCGCTGGACGCGGCAAGATCCGCCACGACGGAGTCGTTGTGCATATGCAAGGTCATGGTCTGCCCGATCTTGGCATTCTTGATGCCGATCTTGGTGTTGACGTTGACGATGCCGATGGGCGTCTTGAAGAAGATAAAATTAGACTTCATTTTGGAGATCGTGCCGGAGAGCAACAGATGTGCCTTACTTCCCGGGGTGGCGACTTGGCCGATTTGAAGATCGAACTGAAGGTCATGCACGCCGATGATGCTACCCGTGCCGTCCACTTCCACCGTGACAGACTCGCTGTTCTTGGGGGCTGCGAGTGCAGATTCATAGGCTCCCATGCGGAAGGCTCTCAACCCATCGTTTGGCGCCCAAAGCACTAACTTTGTGCCGTCTCCGTTGTCTCGCTTGAACGGCCCGGTTAGATAGCGGTGAACGAAGGTCCCATCAGTTCGCCTCACGATATCAATGACCGTATAGTCTTCGTGGACCATGAAGGACACCTCTTGCGAGGCAGGGAGGGTTTTGAGCGTGGTCTTTGAACTGAGCGACATGAGCCCGATCGGTGTCTTCAGGAAGACGATCCCTGGCTTGGCCCGCCAGACCCGCCCCGTCAGCCTGATGGAGGGGTTCACCTCTGTGAAAACAGGCGCGGGAGGATCGATGTCCTGTTGCGCAGTTGTCGGCGCATCTGTCTGTGGCTGAGCGGTTGGTGCATTGTTGTCGGAGGGCTGGGCCGGTTGAGCGTCGCTGTCTGGAGGCTGAACAACCGGAGGAAGGTCGATTTGTGGTTGAGCCGGGGCAGCCTCATCAACCTCCAATGGCCTGGGCGTTGCTTCATCGGTCTGGAGCTGATTAGTCTGGGCCTGCGCCGTTATAGAGGCATCGAGCTGAGATTCCAAAGGGATAGGCTCAGAGGGTGGCGCCTGGGCCTTCTCTCCGTCCGGAGGACTGGCTGTGGCGCATCCAGCATGGACCAATCCTAGGAGAAACACTGCGAGAAAGAGCTGTCGACTGTGTACGAATCGGTCCATGGAGAAGATGTTCGGTATGGCGGTGGTGAATGTTTCGTCCCGTCTAAACGAAAACTCCTCAAGTTTTGAGGTTATGGTGCCGCAATCAATCCCAATCCGTCAATCATCTATGCGGAATAACATGAGCTGAGAATTAGAGTCAACCTGAAAGAGGGTGTGCCTGATACCCCAACAGGGGTCAGGTCTTGTAATCGAACGGTGCCCTGTGTAGACTCCCGCTCCATGGCTCGTCCCCTGCGACTAGAATTTTCCGGTGCCGTCTACCATGTGACCAGTCGCGGCAATGCCCGGCAGAATATTGTGGTGGACGACCGCGATCGCCTGCAGTTCCTCACCCTGCTCGCCCATGTCGTCGATCGCTATGGCTGGTTGTGTCATGCCTACTGCGTGATGGACAATCACTACCATCTTCTCTTCGAGACGCCCCAACCCAATCTGTCCCTCGGCATGCGCCAGCTGAACGGTCGCTATACGCAAAATTACAACCGACGGCATGAACGAGTCGGCCATCTCTTCCAAGGACGGTTCGCGGCCATCCTGGTCGAGAAAGAGACACATCTGCTCGAACTCTGCCGCTATGTGGTGCTGAATCCGGTGCGAGCGAATATGGTCTCCCATCCACGGCACTGGGTCTGGAGCAGCTATCGCGCGACCGTGGGCGAGACGACGGCCTCGCCCTTCTTGACCACAGACTGGATTCTCAGCCACTTTGGCCAACGGGTGGGCCCAGCTCAAGAGCAGTATCGGACCTTTGTGGCCGAGGGACGGGGCGGGCCGCGACCGTGGGAGCAGCTGACCGGCCAGATCTACCTGGGATCCGAGTCGTTCATTGCCAACCACCAGCCAGATCGAGTGATTCGTGATATTCCCCGACGGCAGACCCAGGCGCAGCGGCCGCCCTTGCGGGTGTTGTTTCAGCGACACGACGCCCCGGCGCGACTCATTCACACGGCCTATCGCCGCTATGGATACCGTCTCGCGGAGATCGCGGCCCATTTGGGTGTGCATGCGGCCACAGTCAGTCGACGGTTGAAGCAGGCGGAGCAGGGCGATGTATGATTGCAAGACCTGACTCCATTTTCGTGCATGACTCCATTTTCGTGCATGTGAGGCAATGTGCTGCTCCTTGATCGTGCGAACGTGAAGTGGTGGAACAAGCCACTAGCTCTCCACCACGGGAGGGCTCTTCCTGCGGAACTGGTGGTTCTCGATCGCGAAGTGCGGTCGCCAGAGCAGGGTGCTTGGCTCAATTCTCGTGGCATGAGATTGGGTGTAATTGATCTGCAGCTGGATGCCAGCGGGCGTCTGCGAACAGTTCGCGTTGAACTCCCAAAGTTTGTGTCAGAGACCTTGGCCGACCTCTATTGTCGGGCAGGTGTCAGGAAGGGGTGTCCGGACTTGGTCATCTGGGACCTGCGGGGGAAGACCCTTCGCCTTGTTGAGGTAAAGTGTCGGGATTGGGATGCCCCCTCAGCCGAGCAAGCACAATTCCTAGCGACAGCTGGCGAGTGCGGAATTGTTGCATCAGTAGTTGAGTGGCGCTTTCTCTAGTGCGCGCGGCCCTAACTAACACGAGTCTTTGGCTGGTAGGCGACGTCAAGTAAGAAAGCCATTAATTTGAGCGAGACCGGTAAGTTTCCGGCAACTGAAACACGATTCGTTAGGCACCATTCGAATGAAGCTCAAGAAGATTGCATATTCCCAGCTGAACTCCCGGCAGAAGGAGATATTCAATTTTCAAAAGGTGGCGGGCCTGTTGGCAGACTATGGTTTCAACTGCCTGAAGATGGCCGATGATTGGCAAGGCGCTGATTTTCTTGCATATCACAAAGATGGAACCCACACTCTAAAGGTACAGCTCAAGTCGCGACTGACGATAGGCAAGAAATATCAGGACAAATCACTCCATAATAGCATTCCCGTTTGATAGCGCATGGTACCTGATCGAGCACGACCGTTTGGTAGCCTTGGCCAAAAAGCACACCAACTGGCTCACCTCAAAATCATGGCGCATGAAAGGAACATACAGCAGTGCGAGCTTAAACCCTGAACTTCTTGCCTCATTACTGGGCGCAAAACTATGATGCCTAATAATTCACTCGTGATGATGCCGGATACGTCACACCGGTTCCTGTTATCTCGTGGCGGCGAAGCTCACCATGAGACGAAGAAAAGTTATCAGGAACCATCGAAGAAAAATTATCAGGAACGATTGCTTACTTCTTCCTAACCATAATGCGGAGCGGGGTGCCGGTGAATTGGTAGGTTTCGCGCAGTTGATTCTCCAAATATTTCAAGTAGGAAGGCGTGAGGTCTTCCGGATGCCCAACAAACAAGGCAAAGACCGGCGGTTTGGTGGCCACCTGCGTGATATAGGCGGACTTCGTCGCCGCCGACGGCTTGTGTTTGCGAGCCGGCAACGGATGGGTGTCGAGAATTTTCTGCAGCCAGGTATTCAGCGCGCCAGTGGGGACACGCTTGGTGAACATCGCGTGCACGTCCTTGAGGAGCGGGAAAAGACGGTGGACGGAGTCCGGCTTGAGAGCTGATCCATACAGGATCGGAGCCCAGGTCAGAAAGGAAAGCCGTCGGCGGAGTTCCAGCTCATATTCTTGTCGGGCCTGAGCATCTCCGTCTCGTAAGTCCCATTTGTTGATCAGAAGAATGCAGGCGCGTCCTTGCTTGAGAATGGCCCCAGCGATCTTGGTGTCTTGTTCCGTGACGCCTTCCACCCCATCCAGGAGAAGGACCCCGATGTCGGACCGACCGATGGCACGGAGTGATCGGAGGACGCTGTAGCCTTCTACTCCACGGTCGATCTTGCCGCGTCGCCTGATGCCTGCCGTGTCAGTGAAAACGTAGCGTTGATCCTGGTGTGTGACCAACGAGTCGATGGGATCGCGCGTCGTTCCTGGCACATTGCTGACGACGACCCGTTCCTCTCCCAGCAGCGCATTCACGAGGGTAGACTTGCCGACGTTCGGGCGTCCCACCACGGCCACGCGAGGCAGTTGTTGCAGCTCGTCTGCTTCGTCAATCGATGGAAGGAGCGGATAGAGGGCGTCCAACAGCTCGGCAACGCCCAGGCCATGTTCGGCAGAGACGGCATAAAGTTGGTCGGTCCCCAATTTGTAGAAATCGGCGAGTAACGGCTCTGATTTCGGCGTGTCGATCTTGTTGATCGCATAGAACAGGGGCTTCGTCACTCCGCGCAGTAGCCGCACCACTTCATGATCTGGCGGGGTCAATCCTGAGCGACCGTCCAGGAGCACGATAAGGATATCCGCTTCGGCGATCGCCAGTTCCGACTGCCGTCGAATCAGGGTCAACATGCTATCTGATGAAGAGAGATCAAGCCCCCCGGTGTCGACCAACCGAAACTTTCGATTACGGTAGGTGGCATCGGCATAGTTCCGGTCGCGGGTCACGCCGGCGACGTCGTCCACAATAGCGATCTTCGCGCCTAAGATCTTGTTGAACAGCGTCGACTTTCCCACGTTCGGCCGACCGATGATGGCCACAAGCGGCGGTGGTCCCCCTTCTGTTGGGAGCAACGGCAGCGTCGGTTCTTGTGTGGGAGCGGATTTCTTACGCGGCATGAGGTCTTGGACCGTAACACAGGGTTTTTCCGAAAGACAACATGAGGACGCTGCAAAACTCCTCCAGCGGCGTTCTCGCTTCACTTAAGGTCTCAACGTACCAATCGCGTACGCCTCGACCTTTCGCTTGCTGCGGCCTTGCTGGAAGAGCTTTTCAGCGTCCTCCGGGACGAAACAACGTCCTTCCTGTCTTACGGGCAAATTAGTAACGACCAACGTTTGACCATTTGCAAACAGCCTCAACCGAGCTCGTCTTCTCTGCAGTGCTTCGGCTATACTTTCCCCATGCCTCAGTCCGCAGCCCTCAGTCCTCAGCATTTCCCCGACTGGACGCAGATCGATGACGTGCTGCTCGATATGGACGGCACGTTACTCGACCGCCATTTCGATAACTTCTTTTTCGAGGAGGAGCTGCCGCGTCGATATGCCACGCTCCACGCCCTCCCGTTTGAGGAGGCTCGTGATCGCCTGATGACCATGTATCGATCGGTCGAAGGCGAACTGGCGTGGACGGACCTCGATTACTGGACGAAGCGGGTCGGCCTCGACGTGGTGGCGATGCACAAGGAGCTCGATCACATGATCGGTTTTCTGCCCGGCGCCGAGGAATTTTTGCGCCATCTTCGGCAGCTCGGGAAGCCTGTGACCATCGTGACGAACGCCCATTCGACAGGTGTATTGGTCAAAGTCGCCAAGACTGGGCTGGATCGGTACGTCAACCGGATTGTAGACGCGTTTGAGGTCGGCTATCTCAAGATGCGGCCGGAGTATTGGCCGAACTGTCAGCGCTTGTTGGGGTTTGATCCGTCGAGATCTTTGTTTATGGATGACGATGAGGGCTGTCTGATGGCTGCGAAAGCATTCGGGGTTGCCCACTTGGTTCACAGCGCCAAGTCGAGTTCGCAATTACCGCCGGCGCTGCTTCCCCAGTTTCTCTCCATTGCCGGATTTGCACCGCTGCTCAATGGCCGGTCACCAGCCTAATGCTGTCTGGTTGCCGTGCCTCGGTACATCTCACCAACCAACCTGGGCACACCCTGCATGCTGAATCGATCAAGGTGAGCGATTGATAGGCCGGACTGGATAATCAGTCGATCAATCTGCCGGTTCAGGTGACATCCACAACCCATCACATTTTGAATCGGATTCAACCGATCCTGCCAAACGGCGATTGTTCGGTCATCGCTCCGGCCATGCTCCAAGAATAGAAACCTTCCTCCTGGTTTGAGGACGCGTCCAACTTCGTGCAGTGCGAGCACTGGATCGGGAATCGTGCAGAGCGTCCACGTGCTGACGACGGTTTCGAATTGTCGGTCCGGAAATGGCAGGTTCTCAGCTGTAACATGGGTGGTCTGGATCGGATACGGCGCCGCAGCCATGCGGCGAGCGACCTTCGCTGGGAGCAGAGTCGCCGGATCAACGATGGAAAGGCGAGTGATCGTGGTCGGGTAATGGCGGAGATTGAGGCCCGTGCCGAACCCGATCTCCAGGACCTCTCCGGAAGCCAGCTGCAACAACGATTCTCGCAGTTGCGAGAATGCCGGTCGAGCCATCACCCAATCCATCAGTCGTGGAAAGATCTGAGTCGCGTACAGTCCCATGTACCCCTTCGGGGTATCCCCCTCGACTTTCGCCGAATAGCCAGCATGCCTGCCGAGGCCGTAGTCTGCAAGCAGTCATGCGTTCGGCCATCCAAGGAGATATCTCGATGACTATCAACATCGGAGATGAACGGCGACGGTCCAAGGGCAGAGTTCTCGGTATGGCGATTGCCTTAGGCCTCGTCTCGGCGCTTCCGGCTTTCGCCGAGACCTATGTCGCGGGCATGGTCGGGGCGACCCTCGCCCCAGATACTGTACGTGGTCGGGTGAACGATCCAAATTTCGTTGGCCTTCCCGAGGGTACCTCCATTTCGAACGTCCAGTTGAACAGCTCGATCATGTATGGCGCCAAGGTCGGACATTACTTCAACTCGATCCCGTGGTTGGGCGTGGAACTTGAGGCCTTTGTCACTGCTCCCCATCGGCCTGCCCAGCGCTTGACCCTAAACGTCCCTGGAATTGGCACGATTCAGCAGGATGAGCCGGGAGCGACCAATCGAATCGTGGTCGTGTCGCCCCTCATCATGGTGCGGTACCAAGCCGGAGCGTTCGAGCCCTATGCCGGAGCCGGTCCGGGGGTGTTCTTTCTCCATCAGGAGCAGTTCACCGCCTCGGGCAGTCCGTCGAACTACTCGCAATCGAACACGGGATACGGCCTCAATACTCAAGTCGGTCTTCGCTATCGGCTGACGGGACATGTCTCGATGTTCGGCGAATGGAAGTACAACTACGGTCGCATCGACCTGGCCGGGCAAGCCAATGTGAATCACTTCGGCATCAACGCCCTCTCCCAACTTCACCATAAACGGATGCGTGGGTTCAACGTCCTGCATCCGATGGGCTGGGATGCGTTTGGTCTGCCGGCTGAACAGTACGCGGTGAAAACAGGGATTCACCCTGCGATCACCACGGCCCAAAACATTGCCACTTTTAAGCGCCAGATGAAACGTGTGGGGCTCTCGTATGACTGGGAGCGAGAACTCAGCACCACCGATCCGCAGTACTATCGGTGGACGCAATGGATTTTCCTCAAGCTCTTCGAACGAGGATTGGCCTACGTGGCGGAAGTCCCTGTGAACTGGTGTCCGGCGCTCGGCACGGTGCTCGCTAATGAAGAAATCGTCGATGGCAAGAGCGAAGTGGGCGGCTTCGATGTGATTCGCAAGCCGATGCGTCAATGGGTGCTCAAGATCACGGCCTATGCTGATCGGTTGCTTGAGGACTTGACGCTGGTTGACTGGCCTCCCAGTACGTTGGAGATGCAAAAGAATTGGATTGGTCGTTCGATCGGCGCGGAGGTCGATTTTGTCCTGGCAGATCAGAACGGCGCGATTCGAGTGTTCACGACCAGACCGGACACGCTGTTCGGCGCGACCTATATGGTTCTGGCGCCTGAACATCCGCTGGTGGATGTGATCACGAGGGTGGAACAGAAAGAACCGGTTGCAGCCTATCGGGAGGCGGCGGCAAAAAAGAGTGATCTCCAACGGCAAGAACTCGAAAAAGAAAAGACCGGTGTCTTCACCGGCGGCTACGCAATCAATCCGGTCAACCAGGAACGGTTGCCGATTTGGATCGCAGACTATGTACTGATGAGTTATGGAACAGGCGCCATCATGGCCGTGCCAGCGCATGACGAGCGAGACTGGGCGTTCGCGCACCAATACGCGTTGTCGATTCGTGAGGTCATTTCCGGCGGGAATGTTCAGGAAGCGGCCTTCACCGATACGGATCGTGGGAAGGTCGTGAATTCGTCCACAGGCGATGGCACGTTCTCACTCAACGGTCTCACGCCTTCCGAGGCAATTCCGAAGATCACCGATTGGTTGGCGAAGCAAGGACAGGGCACGCGAGCGGTCAACTACAAACTCCGGGACTGGCTCTTTGCCCGCCAGCGCTATTGGGGGGAGCCGTTTCCTATTGTGTGGGTGGACGGAGAAGCGCGCCCGCTTCCGGAAGAGCAACTTCCCCTCGTGTTGCCGGAATCCAACAACTTTAAACCGTCCGGCACAGGAGAGAGTCCATTGGCGAACTTGGACCAGTGGCTCGTCACCACGGATCCCACTACCAACAAACCGGCTCGGCGCGAGACCAACACCATGCCGCAGTGGGCCGGATCTTGCTGGTACTACCTGCGATTCATCGATCCTAAAAACGCAACACAGCTCGTTGACCCTGAAAAAGAGCGCTATTGGATGCCCGTAGACCTGTACATCGGGGGCAGCGAACATGCCGTCCTGCATCTTCTGTATGCTCGGTTCTGGCATAAAGTTCTGTTCGATATCGGCGTCGTGAGCACTCCTGAGCCATTCAGGAAATTAGTCCATCAGGGCATCGTCTTGGGAGAAGACAATCAGAAGATGTCGAAGTCGCGGGGAAACGTGGTGAACCCGGACGACATGATCGATCAGTTCGGCGCAGATGCCGTACGCCTCTATGAGATGTTCATGGGACCGCTCGAAGCGATGAAACCCTGGAGTACCAGAGGTGTGGAAGGCGTGACCCGTTTCTTGGAACGAGTCTGGCGGCTGATGGTTGATGAACAAGGCCGGATCTCACACGCCGTCGTCTCAGCCGAACCGAGCCTTGATCACCAACGGTTGCTTCATCAAACCATCAAGAAGGTTACCGAGGATATCGAGGCCCTCCGGTTCAACACGGCGATCTCGCAGATGATGATTTTCACGAATGAGATGACGAAGGTGCAGCAACGGCCTCGATCGGTGATTGAGCCGTTCGTCTTGCTGCTCTCGCCGTTCGCGCCGCATGTCGCCGAGGAACTCTGGGATTTGCTGGGACACCAACCCAGTGTGTCGCAACAGCCTTGGCCGATCTTCGATCCAGCGATGACGGTGAGCGAGCGCATCATCATCCCGGTTCAGGTCAATGGTCGGCTTCGGGCGAAGATCGATGTCCCCGTAGGCACGTCGCGTGATGAGATCGAACGACTGGCTCGCGCAGAGGCGGCGGAGTGGATACAAGGTAAAGAGTCGAAAAAGGTGATCTACGTCGAAAAAAAGTTGCTTAACTTCGTTGTGTGAGGACATGCTTGGTTCGCGCACTCGACACGCAGGACTCCGTACACCACTCTTGGCCATCGGGTGCCTCACGGTACTGACGCTGTTGACCGCCTGTGGGTACCGGTTTCGAGTGGAAGGGGCTGGCCCAACTATTGGAGGAGCCTCTGCGACCGCTTCCCAAGAGCCTCCGCCGCGCCTCATTATCCGGACATTGCTCAACAACAGTTTTGAGCCGAATGTCGAAATGCGATACACGAACTACCTTCGCGAGGAGTTTTCCGCCGGCAGCGGGGCGCAGGTCGTGTCTGATTCTGAGGCGGCGGATCTTGTGTTGACCGGGCAAATCCTTTCGGTGATTGTGCCGACGCTCAGTTTTTCGTCGACGGCAACGTTGGAAAGCAGAACCGAGGTGGTTGTCTTGGCTCGGGTTGAAGACGTCCGGTCAAGAAAAGTGGTCTGGAGCCAAGTCGTCAAAGGGACGTCTGAATTTTTCGTGACACCCGATCTCCAGTTTAATCGCGCGCTGCAGAATCGTGCGATTGAGCAGGCGGGCCGCTTTGTGGCGGCTGATCTGGCGGCGCGATTTTTGTTACAGCTCGAGACCGGGGCGCTCACGAAGCAAGGGTCTGTGCCGGTTCCTGTGTCTCACTAAGATCGAAGGTCTGGACCAATGGCATCCACCATGAGCCCTGTGCAACTAGAGGCGGCGCTGAAACAGCAGGCGCCCGGGTCTCTGTACCTCATTGTGGGGGAAGAAGATCTTCTGCGGGATTCTGCGCTTGCTGCCATCAAGCGTGCGGCTCTTGGCAGCGAAGGAGATGAATTCAATTACGAACAGTTTTATGGAGATGACGCGAGCGGAACCGATATTCGGAACAGTGTGGCGGTTGTGCCGGTCTTCGCAGAGCGTCGCGTCGTCGTGGTGAAGGCGGCGGAAAAACTGACTGCTCGGGAAAGCGAGCCGCTGCTCGACAGTGTGAACCATCCGGTGGACTCCACGACGCTGGTGTTCGTGAGCCCGAAGCTGGATGGCCGGTTGAAATTTTCACAAGCCCTGGCGCGCGCGGCGTGCATGGTCGATTGCTCACCCCTCCGCGAGGCGCAGCTGCCTTCTTGGATTGCCCGCGAAGCGGAACGGGTCGGGCTTCGCTTAGAGGACGCAGCGGCCTACGTGCTGCAGGAGGCGTGCGGCGCATCACTCTATGGTTTGCGGAGAGAACTGGAGAAGCTTGCGTCCTATGTGCCTGCCGATCGGGCGGTGACCGCCGCCGATGTGCATCTGTTGCGTGGGATGGAGCCGGGAGCCTCTGTGTTCGATTTGACGTTGGCTATCGCGGAAGGTCGCCGCGGACAGGCGCTTTCCATTGTGGCGCGCAACCTTGAAGCAGGAGAGGCCCCGCTTCGGATCCTTGGTTCTCTTGCGTGGCAGTATCGCCGTCTCTGGAAGGTCAAAGAGTTGCTGGCCAATGGCGGTCGTGAAAATGAGGCGGCGAGGAGCTTGCGCATGGACCCGTTGAAGGTCCGCTCCTTCCTCGATCGGTTTTCCGAGCGACATCTTGAAGCCGCACTAGGTCTCTTTCTGGAGACGGATGGGAGGCTGAAAGGGGGCAGCGGGAGTCGGCCCCGAATGGTGCTGGAACGTCTGCTCTTAAAACTGTGTGAAGATACCGCAAGTCCACACGGCGAAACGCCAAATCGTCCTTCAGCGTCACCGAAGCGGGTTCCCGGACGGGTGCTGTCGAACGTCCGGACGATTAAGAGCCGGACAGCCCGTTGACGTGCAACGCCAGGCGAGAAATTCGGCGGGATGCGGTATTGGGATGAAGCGCGCCTTTCGAAACGGCTTTCCCAATCGCCGAGGTGGCTTCCAGCAAGGTGGTTTTGGGCTCGTCAGCCTTTTTCCCGGCTACGGCGGAGTGGACCTTCTTGATGATCGTCTTCACCGCGTTCATTGTGGCCCGGTTCCGCTCATGCCGTCGCTCAGCTTGACGCGCCCGTCGAATCGTCGATTTATGAATCTGAGGCATCGATCACTCCTGTGAAAAAGAAAGTGACTAGTATCATAGTATCTCGCCGGTCGTCAAGGATCGGCACTCAAGAAGGAGTACGAGTATGGTGAAGACTGTGGCACGTGACCGACTCATCTTTGCATTGGATATGCCCTCAGCGGCGGAAGCAGACCGGCTCTTAGACCGGCTCCAGGGACATATTTCGTTCGTCAAGGTCGGCCTTGAGCTCTACACCGCAGCAGGTCCCGAGATGGTGAAGCGGATTGTGAAGCGGGGCATGCGGGTGTTTCTCGACCTCAAATTTCTCGACATCGAAGAGACAGTTCGCCGCGCGACGAGTCGGGTTGCAGACATGGGAGTGGAGTTTTTAACCATCCATGCGAACCGCAAGGCGCTCATGGCGGCCGTGCAAGGGCGGGAGGGGTCGGCACTGAAGCTGCTCGCCGTGACCGTGCTGACGAACTTCGACAGTCAGGACCTCCGGGAAATGGGGATACAGCGGACGGTCCAAGATCTGGTCACAGCCCGGGCAGCGCTCGCTTCAGAAGTCGGCTGCGACGGGGTGGTGGCTTCCGGTGAAGAAGCAGCGGCTATCCGACAGAAAGTTGGGCCAGACTTTGTGGTGGTCACGCCGGGAGTCCGGCCGGCCGGCAAGGGCGTTGACGACCATGCCCGGGCGACGACGCCCACGCAGACGATCGCGTCCGGCGCCGATTATCTCGTGATCGGTCGCCCTATTCGTGACGCGGAAGACCCGGCAGGAACTGTGGCGGCTATCACCGCAGAGATGCAAGCGGCCTTTGACGCACGAGGGTAGGCATCATCGGTCAATCGTCGACGGTGGGAGGTAATGCGGAGCTTCAACCGTCGATCACCGCGTGACTCTTGACGGTTGGCGACATGCCCTAGCGGGTTGCGGCCACTCCAGTGTCTTTGCTAAGATCGCCCCTTACCGCATCGGTTGCATTCTGCGCATTTCCCTTCATGGTGGGTGTAGCTCAGTTGGTTAGAGCGCCGGATTGTGGATCCGGAGGTCGCGGGTTCGAAACCCGTCATCCACCCCATACCCCTTCCTCATAACCTCTTGGGGCATCAGCAGATCTGAAGATTTTGGTCCCGCGAACGTCGCTGCTGGTTGCGCGGGGGTTGCAGAATTGATCGGTAACACGGGCGTATCCAGCCGGTCGACGGCTTGCTTGTTCCCGCCTGGAATCAGATGGCCGTAGAGGTCTACGGTCACCTGAATGGAGCTGTGGCCCATCTGATCTTTGACGTAGACCGGACTTTCGCCGTTCTGCAGCAGGAGCGAGGCAAACGAATGGCGGAGGTCATGGA
>SWDG01000006.1:316245-357473 GCA_005116965.1 Nitrospira sp.
GTCTTTCCTCTGCTAGTTACCGACATGACACCAGGCTGAAATAAAGAGGTTGGGTGCTTTTGAAGCAATGGATGGGCTGTACAGACCATGAAGCACCGGATTTCTTCACGGGGAAGCCGCAGCTATCCGGGGACTTCCCTTTCGCATCGACCAGGCTGTTGAGATAATGTCGGTTAGGCTTCTGCTCCCGAAGGGCTAATTACCCACGATCAGATTTCTGCCGGTTCGGACACGATCCGCTTTGAGAGCAACCATGCGGCGAAGGATGCGGCGGGCTTCGCGTAAGATCTTCTCGGGCTGGCGGTTGCAGAGGGTATGTGTCTCGGTCTCCTGAAACTCCGAGTCATTGCCCCACCGCGGTTCGGTAGGCATATCAGCCGAACCGGTTTCAATTGCAAGGAATCGACGCAGGACCTCCTCCATGGATGGAATGGAATGTTGTGATAGGGCGGTCTCACCATGGGGTGTCTTTTCTCTGGTCTGAAGTGAGGTCTCATGATCAGCGGTTCGTGACATCCACATGAGCCCGAGTTTGTGCCGGAGAAATTCGGTGACCCAGGCTTGATCGATCGGTGCCATTTCCTGGGCTTCAATCGCAAACTCATGATCTTTTACCCACAGCACGGTCGCATGATGGATACACAGTGGTGCGGACCGTTCGGGGATGGATACCTGCAGGGTCAACTGCATACCGGGTACCACCGGCATCGATCCCACCACTCGCCAGCCCAGAGCGGTTAGATCCAAGACGGTCCCTTCTGCAAAAAAGGCGTTATTCCCATACAGGACTGGCCAGCTGACCGGGAACCGACTATGGCGTCGTACGGGATTTGTCCTATTAGTCATGGCAGCTCCTTCCGCTTGTGTTCATTGGCCTGATAGATCAAGCGTAGCGGAGAGAGTAGGCGAGCGCATCCCTCGAAATATCTACCACGAAAGAGGGGGGCCTAATTCTGAGCACATAGCCCACGTTACGTACTCCAGGGGGCACCGGGTTTTGGGGAATACAGGGGGAATGACGCACCTTCTATCTATGGGATCAGTGAAAAGACCATGATGATGAATCTGGCCAGGATTCGTCACTCTGACCAGGCAGGGAGATAAGCGTGACCAAGAGTCTATTTATGGGATCGCGTGAGCGCTGGAGCCACCTCGACGGTTAGAGGGAAGAATTACGCGTGTTGCGAGTCAATGTGCTTCTTGCTCAATTGTCGTATGCTTAGGTGACAGGCATCCTGATACAATGACGGAAAGCCGGTCAGCGCCGGGAATCCCTACTGGCCACCATGATGCCGGCTACGGAGACTGATCGTCCCCACATGAGAAAAGGAAATGTCGCTATGCATCGGCTCATAACCAGCGCACTGAAGGGTTTCCTACTTCTGGCCATCACCATAGTCAGTCTGCCAAATTCCGTCCTCGCCCTTCCGCCCGTTCAAGGAGAAGTTGTCTCAGTGACGGTCGGTATTCCTGGAACGATGGTTATTCGCGACGAAAAAGGGCAGCTCCATATTCTGAACCTCACGCCACAGACCCAACTCGGCGGCCAGTTTAAGGTGGGCGACAAGGTGCTGGCCTTCTTCAGCCCGTATGGCGTGAGCGCAGTTCAGTCCCAGACAGGAAGTCGGTAGTCCTGACCGATCTCCCATAGATCCATAGACGCAGTGGGTACCTCTCCCTAATCTACGCGCCTACCCTCTCCGAAGTGCGGTCAGAAGTCCGATCGCACAGAGAAGCCCACCGAGGATGATCAGGAACGATGACGTGTTTGGCACGCTGGCTTCCTGCGGAGAGGGCCACTCGACAAAAAGCCCCAGCGCAATGGAGATGATGCTGAGTGCAAGCATCCCCTTCCAGCGGATGGTGATCCGCCGATCCGTCTCGTGAGCTTCTTGAGACTGCTTCTCCGACATTGATCCTCTCGATCCGATTCACGATCAGCATGGCGACTTGGACCGGCGACAGTCAAGGACCAGTCCTACTCTTGTCGGAAGTTCCTCCAAGGGCGTATGGTTAGCATATGCAAGACCGAGAATATCGGGTAAGGTTTCCATGGCGTGGTTGACGAAGTGCTGGAACTGGTTCTGGCGGCAAAGCCTCCTCAGTAAGGTTGCCATTCTTGGCCTGTTTGCGGCCTTTGTCCCCTTTGTCCTCCCGACGGTCGTGAACTGGTTCAGGCCGACGATGATTCATGTCGGCGTGTCGTTCTATGCGTACGAACGGGGCATTCAGCCACAGGGGATGAATACGCTCTATTTCTTTGAACGACGCAATCTGGTGTCCGATTGCAGTATCCGCCGAGAGGAACAATCGGTGCCGAATGATCGAGCCAAAGCCCCCGATTCGCACGCGTGGGTGCTCATCAAGCTGTTGCTCGAAAATGTGTCGGATCGCGACATCACGAATTTACAGGTCGGTGTTCGGTCTCCCGCTATCAATCAGTCGACGCAGCTCTTGACGGCTCAAAATCTTGTGGTCACTGGACAGAAAGAGGCGCCCCCCAATGTGAAGCCGTTGTATGTCCTCTCGATTACAACTCTTCCCAGGGAGAGCTCAGTAGTCGTCACCTTGAAGACGCCTATTGACGACAATCTGCGCGAATTCATCTACGTCAAGCGCCGTCCCGTGACCATCCAGGTTCCGTATGTCTCGGCGGATCAGTTCAGACAGTATCCCCCGATCGTTTCGCGCACGAATGTGGTCAAGATGTTGAATCGTGAAGGCGTCTTGCGGACTAGCGATGAAACGTTCGCTGAAGAAAAGCTCCAGGTGACGATGTTGCCCCCCAATGAGCAGTCCATGAAGGAAGGAGCCGTTTCGTATCGGACTCTTCCTAGGGCCAAGGCTTGTTCGGAGGCAGAGGCAGGTGTGTGGTGATCTTGGGCGTGAGAAGCTCGTGTCGAAGGGGAAGGCGAGTCAAGCTGTCAATCACGGGCTACCTGATGGCGCTTTTTCGCAAACAGGCTCCTGGTTGCTGACTGCCCAGCCAGCCATCCTGTCGTCCATGCCCATTGAAAATTGAATCCCCCGATTCGGCCGTCGCAATCCAACAGCTCCCCGACGAGATAAAGTCCAGAAATCAGCTTTGATTCCATCGTGCGATAGTCGATTTCCTCCAAGGGCACGCCCCCGGCCGTGACTTCAGCAAAGTTCCATCCGCGGTCGCCCTCGATCGGAAATCGAAACCTGGTCAGAGCGTTCAACAACCGATCTCGATCTGTGCGTGAGACTTGAGCCATGATGTGCTGCGGATCGCAAGAACTATGATGGCAGAGTGACTCGGCAAAGCGATCTGGGACCAGTAACGAGAGGGTTCGTACGACCGAGCGCTTTGGATGTTCAACGGTCTGTCTGATAAACCATTCCTTTAATGCCTCAGATGATCGACCCGGCACGAAGTTGCCATAGAGATCCACACGTAAGCCTTGATTCGTTGCAAGGGTCCAGAAGCGGCTGGCGTCCATGACGACGGGGCCGCTGATCCCAAAATGGGTCCAGAGCAGGCTTCCTGTTCGTCGATCAGCTTCTCGACCATCCACCTGAGTTGTCAGTACTACTTCCTGCGAGAGGCCTGAGAGTGTCGTGTGAAACATCGAGTGGTGCAATAGGAGCGGGACTAACGCCGGGACCGTTGGTGTCACGTGATGGCCGAGAAAGCGGGCCAGCCGATACCCGAATCCATCGCTACCTGTTTTCGGCAACGACTGACCACCGGTGGCGAGAATGAGTTGGGCGGCATGGAGCAGGCCATACCTATGCCGAACTTGAAAGCCGGATTCGGACCGCGTGACCTCGTTCACACGATGATCTGGGCATACCGTGACACCCGAATCCCGCGCACGCACAAGCAGTGCATTGAGAACAGTGCGTGCCTTATCGGTGGTCGGAAACATTTTGCCGGTGTCTTCGCGTTTCAATTCAACACCCAATGAGGTAAGCCATGCGATCGTCTGTTCGAGTGAAAACGCCGCAAGCACGTTGCGGATGATGTGTCGGTTGCCAAAAAAATCCTTCGGTGTCACGCAATCATGCGTGACGTTGCAACGTCCTCCGCCTGAGACCAGAATTTTGGCCCCCAATGACTTAGCCCCATCGAGCAGGTAAATCCTTGCGTCTTGGCTGTGTTCTCTCGCTGCGATGGCAGCGGCAAGGCCAGCCGCTCCTCCGCCAATAATTGCCACATCCGCCGTGGATGTTTTATGGGCGGATGGTGTTGGGTTCTTCATGGAGTGTTTCTCAACCACTTTCAGTACGGGAGTTCGCGGCTGAGTCCGTGACTTCCTCGCGGAGAGTTAAACTGTCACACCGGTAGGCACGAGGCATAACGTGCTGAAAAGTTAGATGATGACCGAACGCGACATTAGAGATTTTTAACTGGCTGTTAACTCGGGGTTAATCTCACGATGCTACTGTACCCCTCGTGCATATGTGACGTGATTGTCATCATTCATCTCAGCAGGAGGGACACCATGACTTGTCTAAAATGCAAAGGCCTGATGATCCAAGAGCGTCAACCGGCGGTCTCGTCCAGTACCGTTATTCTGCGCTGTCTCAATTGTGGTCTGATCATTGATCCCTTGATCGAGCAGAATCGCAGTAACCACGTGCGAGCCAAGGCGGCCTAGGAGCGGAATCCCATTCCGGTCAGCCACACGACTGCGGGATTGATCGGCATGGTTGGAGTGGATGTCGCGCGCACGGTCAGATCGAAAACTCAGCCCACAAAAAAGTGTGGTCTGACGGTTCTTTCGCTCGCCGCGGCTCGACGTCCACATCCGCCTGCACGCATGTACCCGCGAGTGGCGCGGTGGCCATTATATGATCGATCCGCCACCCTTTGTTGGCCTCAAGTGAGCTCGGCGCGCGGTAGTCCCAGAATGTATATTGTTGACGTGTCGGGTAGAGTTTCACAAAGACATCTTGGAATCCCCATGCAACCGTCTGTTCATACGCCTTACGCGCGGCTTCGTGGTAGCAGACATGGTTCAGATGTTTCTCTGGACCGTGGACGTCCATGGGGCGTGGGGCTACGTTCATATCTCCGCACCAGATCGCCGGGGCTTGCGGTGACAGGTGTGCATTGAAGTAGTTCCGTAGTCGTTCGTACCAAGCGAGCTTGTAGGCATACTTCGGCGAGTCGATTTCGAACCCCTGCGGCACGTAGGTGTTCACGATGGGAATCCCATCGATGATCACTCTCAGCAAACGAGCGTCTTCCGGGTCTCCTCCATCGTCGAATCCGTAGAACACTGCGTCTGGCTTCTTTCGGCTGAGAATCGCCACCCCGTTATACGATTTCATCCCTCGAAACGTGATCTCGTACCCGCTGGGTGTCAGCGCGAGCAAGGGAAACTCGCTATCTTGAACCTTGGTTTCCTGAAGGCACAGCACATCTGGTTTGTGCCGATCGAGCCATTCCAGCACGATCGGCAAGCGTTTGCGCAATGAATTGACGTTGAACGTGGCGATTTTCATCAAAGCCGTGCTTCAGTTGAGTCGGCGGCATCCTAACAAAAGTCATCTGGCGCAACAAGCGCCCAGATGAAACGCTGAGAGGTGTCATGCCGACTGGTGTGTGCCCGGCACCATGCTCAATCCTGGCATCTTCAGCCCATGGATTGCATCCCGGATCACGTCGATCACGTGTGGTCGTGTAAACCCTCGGCGCCACGCGAGTCCGATTCGACGCCCCGGTACCGGTTTTGCTGGGTCGATGGCGATCAAGCGCTTGTTTGTGTACTTCTTCGTGAGCGCGCTGCAGGGTAGCACGATGACGCCTAACCCCGAGGCGACCATTTGGCGAATCGTTTCGAGAGAGTTTCCCTGTAGACCTTCCGCATCGGATCGGCTCAGTTCTGGGCAAGCATTCAACACCTGCTGGCGAAAACAGTGCCAAGCATGAAGCAGTAATACCTTTTCGCCGTCGAGTTCCCGCGCGTCGATCTGCTTTTTGTGCTCCCACCGATGCCCAATTGGGATCACTGCTCTGAACGGCTCGTTATATGAGAGCGTGGGTGTGAATGCCCAGCTCTTCAAACGGCAGGGCCACCATGATCACATCTAATTTCCCGGGTCTTCAGCATCGCGGTCAGATTGGCCGTCAAACTTTCTTCGATTTCGAGCGGCACCGCTGGCGCGCGCTTGTGATATAGCGAAGTTCAGTGAAGGTCATGGGTTATGTTGCCAAGAAAAGATTGGTCGATTGATTTGCTCAACTAATCGTCATGACCATCATAACCAATTGGAATAATACCGTGGCGGACGTTAGACTTCTATCAGAGATACGGATTACTATCCGCAACCTGGGGGGTGGTTCCGATGATGACTCCGGCCCGGCAGAGAGTGTGGTTCGAAAAGACGGCCCGTTTGATCGGTGTGGATTCAGCTCGAGATTCGCAGCCGCCCGATCGGCCACTATCTCAGGATCAGTCCGGTTATGGCGAGGGGGGAGCCGATGCAAATAATATTTTCCCGAGTGATGTACTTGCGTCGGCATCACAAGACGGGTAACGTTGCGGCGGAACGGCGCTATCGTGTTGCCACTGACCCGAGACGGTGATGGGGCCCACCGCCTGTTTGCGAAAGGAGAGGAGCCGTGAGCTCTAACACTGGGATGACGGAGAATGCGAAGGTGAAAGAGCGTTTTTCCCCAGTTCGCGTTGTCGAGGATGAAAGGATGGGCGATAGAGTCGTTGATTCATATGGTGATCTACAAGCGCACTGACATTTCAGTCACTGCACGAAGGGAGGAAATAAAGATGAGGAGACGGACGCTAACGGTTTCAATGTCTGCGTGGGTGTGTATGGTGATTGGACTGCTGTTGGGAGTCCCTTTCGGCGAAGCCCAGGCGGAGGAGTATAAGCTCAAGATTCCGTTCGGTCTCGAGGAGACTTCTGTGGTCATTCCGGCCGACAACCCGTTGACGAAGGAGAAGATCGAATTAGGCCGGCTGCTGTTTTTTGACAAGCGGTTGTCGCAAGACAACACCATTGCCTGTGCAAATTGTCATATGGCGAAATTCGCGTTCACGGATGGCAAGCCGGTCTCTGCCGGCATCCGAGGCCAGAAGGGTGGCCGCAGTGCACCAGCGTCCTTCAACCGGGTGTTCAGCAGCACGCAATTTTGGGACGGCCGGGCTCCGACATTGGAAGCTCAATCGGTCGGTCCATTTACGAATCCGATCGAGCACGGCTTTGCCAACTACGATGTGATGAATGCGAAGATGATGAAAATCGCAGGCTACCGGAAACTCTTCAAGCAAGTCTTCGGGGATGACACCATCACGACGGAAAGGGTCGGCATGGCCATTGCCAGCTTCCAGCGCACCGTTCTGTCCGGCAACAGCCCTGCGGACCGGTTCGATCAGGGAGGGGAAGCAGGGGCCATTCCAGAAGCCGCTCAGAAGGGCCTCATCTTGTTCCGGGATAAGGCACGTTGCACGAAGTGCCACTCCGGGTTCAATTTCACCGACGAAAAGTTTCACAACCTCGGCATCGGCTGGGACGACAATAAAGTAGATCTTGGCCGTTACATGGTCACGCAGAACGCTGAGGAACTTGGCGCCTTTAAGACTCCGACCTTGCGGGAGATCGCGCGAAGCGCTCCCTATATGCACGATGGGCGCTTTAAGACGCTTGCAGAAGTCGTCGATTTCTACAATAAGGGTGGTGTCAAGAATCCCCACCAAGACAATCTCATTATTCCCCTTGAGCTAACGGATCAGGAAAAGCATGATCTGGTGGGGTTTCTCCAGACGCTCAATGGTGAAGGGTGGCAACATGTCACGGCACCCAAGGCGTTTCCCAAGTAATACAGTAGTCTGATTGCGTGCGGTCGTGGGGGCTTCCTTCGGCAGCGAGGGGAGCCCTCTTCCTTTATCAGGGTTGAAACGCTATCCGCGAGTCAGTTGGATGTGGTCGTTCCGATGAGATAGCGACGCAGGATGGCTTGCTCGATGCGCGAGCGTCCTCGATCGGGAGCTGGAAATCGAAGCACAAGATGGAGCTTGCCGGATTCCGGTAGTTGGATGGTGATGCGCGGCTCCGGCGAAGGCGCTTCCAACAGATTGGCCTGCTCCAGCAACTTCATTTGCCGGACGGCTTCTTTCATGAACGGCGCACACTCGGCCTTGGCCGCCTCTACGAGGGTGCGTTCAGCCTTCTGCCAGTCGTCATCGATCTTGATCGGCACCACGAGTGTATAGAGGCCGTACTCCTGGTCGGGATTCTCCTTGATCAAGGCATTCGTGAACAACAGGCTGTTGGGAAAGACGGCGACCCGACCGGTGTACAAGTGCGCGGATTGCCCGGGACCGA
The DNA here is from genome assembly GCA_005116965.1 of Nitrospira sp. GTDB lineage: Bacteria > Nitrospirota > Nitrospiria > Nitrospirales > Nitrospiraceae > Nitrospira_D. The sequence continues at coordinate 324,562 of SWDG01000006.1, forward strand.
TCTCCAGCAGCTTCGTCGCAAAGGCATCGTGGTCCAGTACTACACCACGGTGGCCCGCGATCTGAATTCGATCACCGACGGCATACACCTTGCTGCCCACTCGCAGCGCCGCGCCACTCCAACAGAGAATCAGTTCCTTTGTCGCCAAGACCATCGCCGCCGCCAGCGCGACGAGCGACACGGCAAACGCCTGGAGTTCATGGGCCCAGATGATCACCAGGCCGATGAGAAACGCGAGAACGACGGAATTTCTGGTCGTCACCACCCACCGGCGTTTCGACTCCATCGAGAGCGTCTGATTGCCGGCGATCCACCGGACGGCCAGCGCTCTGACGCTGATCAAGAATAGCAACAGGATCAGCGATTTGAGTCCGTCCAATGCGACGGAGCTGTCGATGGAAAACCACTCGCTTGGGGGCACGATCGTCCTCTATTTGGCGGTCAGTGTTTCGCGGGTACCCGGAACGCATTCCTCACGTTTCCAGTTCTTCAGGGTCTTGTTTTCGGAGAACGTTAAGGTGTATCGATAGCAATACAACGTAGGCTTGGTGGTTTCTGCCCCCTTGCCCATCAAGCCGGTGACCGAGTTGGAAGCGTCGGAGACGAATGAGGAGTTCCACGTCGTGAGGTCTTTCTCACTGAGTGCGAACCGATAGGCCCAGTGACTATCCCCGCCGAGGGCCGGAGTCTTGGCCGTGTGCGGGGGGCCGAGTCGGTCCCGGATCTCCTCCTGTGTCAGGCGACCGACCCCTTTCTTGAAATAGGTATCTCGCCAAGGCCCACCACAGCCGGAAACGCCGATAACCAGCGCGACAAGCAGGGTACAGGTGACAAGAGGGAGGCACTTCTGGATGGCGAACCCAATCGAGACCGGCATGCTGACGCCTACGCTACACTGGACGATCGGTAAGTGCAACTCTTGCACGCAATCATCGACTATCATATTCAACGGGCTGCCGCCCTTGGATTATAGAACGGCTAAATCGAGGTGGGCTGGATTTTAGCCTTACGTTTTCGGTACCTTAGTATCAGCTGAGGCCAACGTATGGATGTCCGAAGAATTTTTACCGTGTGCATGACTAGTGCCCTGGCGCTCTTTCTACAGACAGGGCTTGCAGCGGCGACAGAAAGTCGGACCTCGAAGCCTGAGTCCGTCCCGTCAACTTCCCTCAAGCCGGATCTTCCTGCCATTTCAGCGAAACTTCCCGGCGCCACTGGCGATCCCAAAGCTGGAGAGAGAGGCAAGTCGTCGACCAATGGTGGCGCTCTGCACCAGCTGGCTGTGCTGTCCACGGCTGCGCCTGAACTGATTGGGAAAGATGGGGCGCCGATGGTCTTGGTGTCGGCCGGTGAGTTTGTCATGGGAAGCGAGAAAGGAGATGAAGACGAAGCCCCTACGCATCGCGTCTACCTCAATGCCTTCTATATCGACAAATTTGAGGTGACGAACGGACGATTCGCCAAGTACGTCGAAGCGATTCAGAGCGAACCTCCATGGGGATTCACGGACAAGGAGACGCCTGTGATCCATGCCGAGCGTCCTGTCCGCTGGGTGAACTGGATGGATGCGATGGGCTATTGTCTCTGGCTGGGGAAACGGCTGCCCGCAGAGGCGGAGTGGGAAAAGGCGGCACGCGGGACTGATGAACGGACCTATCCGTGGGGAAACGATCCGCCGACTCCAGTCCACGCGGTCTATGGGTTGAAGGAAGGCGGTGCGGAGACAGTGTCGGTCATCGGCAATCACCACATGGGGCAAAGCCCGTACGGTGTGCAGGATCTAGCCGGCAATCTCTACGAATGGGTGATGGACTGGTACGCCGAGGATTTTTATTCCGGTTTTATCAACAGCCCCGCGATCAATCCACGTGGACCCAGCGAAGGGACAGCCAAAGTCCAGCGCGGTGGATCCTACATCAATACGCCGTATCGGCTACGGTCTTCGTTTCGCACGAAGGGTGATCCGACCGAGCAGGATCCTAACGTCGGCTTCCGTTGTGTCCAGGATGCTCCAAGACAACCGTAGGATCCACACCCGGTTCATCCGATTCTAGGAACATACGTGGGCATCTGCAGTCTGCCCTCCAATCACCAACGATGGGACGTCTTCTGCGCTGAGCCAGGGAGGAACTCATGAAACGATACCGTGTGAAGTCCGGCGCCAAGCTTTCGTTGAAACAGTATGATCCGGACGACACTGGGGAGTACAAAAAGAGCGACCAAGGGAAAGAAAAGGCAAAAGCGGAAACGGCCACACTCATCGCCGAGCTCGATGGACTCCAAGAGCGTCTGTATGCCAACGCGACTCGATCGCTTCTTATCGTCCTGCAGGGGATGGATACGAGTGGAAAGGATGGGACCATCAAGAGCGTGATGTCCGGCATCAACCCGCAGGGATGCAAAGTGGCGGCCTTCAAGGCTCCTTCCAAGGAGGAATTGGCTCGTGATTTCCTGTGGCGTATTCACCGCGAAGTTCCTCCCAAAGGCTACATTGGGATCTTCAACCGATCGCATTATGAGGATGTCTTGATTACACGGGTGCACGGGTGGGTATCCGAGAAAATCGCCAAGTGCCGCTTGGACCAGATCAAAGAATTCGAGGAGCTGCTGACTGAGAACGGCACGACCGTGCTCAAGTTCTTTCTCCATATTTCAAAGGAAGAGCAGAAGGAACGGTTGGAGGCCCGCATTGCCGATCCAGAGAAGCGCTGGAAGTGGAGTTCCGGCGATCTTGAGGAGCGCAAGTTGTGGGATGAGTATCAGAAAGCCTTCGAAGACGTCCTCTCGGCCACGAGTACCGAGCGAACGCCGTGGTATGTCGTACCGGCCAATCGGAAGTGGTACCGCAATCTGATCGTGGCTGAGCGTGTCGTTGGTGCGTTGGAAGAGATGAGTCTCAAGACGCCCCCGGCGCCGGAAGGTGTAGATTTCACCAAGCTCAGGATTGTGTAGCGGGGCGTCAGCGCGATATTGATCGATCGGTGCAGCCATGCGCGCGTCGTCACGGGTGCGGCAGGAAAGAAGGAGGAGTGCGGCAGGAGCACCGCGTTCCTCCTTCTTCTTTATGCGGGAGTCTCCTCTATGAATTGGACCCTCGTGACGTGGTGTTGCCGCCTGTTGATCGGAGGCGTGCTCTTGGCCTCAGCCTTAGGAAAATCACTGAATCTGCCAGGATTCGTCGAGATCGTGGTCACCTACCGGCTGTTCCCATACTGGACGCTGTGGCCAGTGGCGCTTGTCATCACCGCGCTGGAGTGGGTGCTTGCGGTGTGGATCCTGTTCGGATGGCGGCTCCAGACCGGTGCACGCATTGCGCTGATTCTGAACGCGGTCTATGCGGCAGGGCTTGTGGTCACGCTTGTCCGCGGCCTCGATCTTCCAAACTGTGGCTGCTACGGCGTGTTCTTCTCTCTGCCTTTGCGATGGTATTCTCCGCTTGAAGATCTTGTGTTGGTCGGCATCTGCGCTGTGTTACGCCTCGGTGCCAAGAAGCGTCAGGTCACTCTTGACATGGTTTCCTAATGAGCGTAGTGAGGACAGTGCGGCCCATCGTTTCACGGAAGTTCGAGAGATCGGGTAGACCGCGCGGCTGCCATCCAGGTCTCTCGGTGACTTCATCGCGAGAGGAGGGTGGAAATGGACGATACGACGCCACCTGGCCCATCAGGCCCACCGATTCACGAGTGGGTTTCTCGTCGGTCTTGCTAGCCGATTCTTCGCTGGCTGTGTCAGAATGGCACGCATGGCCCTCATATCATGAGGGCCAAAGCCATAGAGCGGAGAGCCTTTGGAAGCAGGAGGAACACAGACACCCGGAACTGACGAGGTCTTCCCCGACTGGAAACCTTGGACGACTTGTCTCGTGTGGGTCTTCTGGGCCGCAACAACTGAGAGCATCATAGTCCGGCGTCCTAAGCGCCGATCACGGGCGACCTCCCACCGTAGTGCAAGGTCGCTCGTGCTATTTTATGAGCCTTCTTCAACGCCGATGGTTGTGTGGCCTTTCAGATAAGGTCCGGAAAGTCGGAGATAATCCCGTCCACACCGAGCATCTTCATCCGTTTGATTGCGGCCGGTTTGTCGATGGTGTAGACGAACACAAGCAGGCGTGCGTCATGGAGGCGATGCACGAGGGGTTTGGTTACCGTATCGATGCGCACACCGACATGAGTGGCCTGGAGACTGATGGCTGTGGCCCCAGGATCATCGGGCAGCCGTTTGAACAACGCCATCGTCTGAGCCTTCGGATCAATCCTTCGCACGTGTTGGAGTTCTTCGTGGAGAAACGAGGCGTAGATCACAGATCCGTTGAAGCCGCTACCACGCACCGTTGCACAGGCATCGTAGGTCAGGCCCGGCACTTTCAATTCCAAGATCAACCCGATCCGACCGCTGGCTATGGCGAGCGTCTCCTCGAGGGTCGGGACTTTCTGGTTGCTCTCGGCGTCTAATTTTCGGGTGTCTTCTAACGCGAGTTCGGCGATGGATCCTTGGCCATCTGTCGTGCGGTCGACCCGCTCATCATGCAGGAGAACGAGCATGCCGTCGGCGGTCCTCCGGACATCGATTTCCGTGAAGTGGCAGCGAAGATTGATCGCGGGTTCGATCGACGCGAGAGTATTTTCTGGCCGGTAGCCGCAGGCGCCTCGATGTCCGATGCGGAGGATCGTGCTCGTAGGGCTTTCTTTTGTCATGGCTCTGTCCTACCATATCGCAGTGGCTGAAAAGAAATTGAAAAGAAACTTGTTGCCCAAGGGGGCGCGACGGCGTCGGAAACCGGTTGGAGCCTCGACTGGCCTGGCCGCTGGTGCATTGCAAGCCGTTGCAGTCGGCATTGGGCATTCGGCAACAGCACGCGAAAACCCTCTTAGTATCGGATGACCTCATCGCCAAACAAGTCGAGGCGCTCGATCGCATGACGCAGGCCGCCACCAAATTCAATCCCGACAAAATCAAGATGGACGATTTGGCAAAGTCTGGCGGCACTCCGGACGAAGCTGAGTAATCAGTTCCTATCCTTCTGCTTGTTTCTCAACCGAGCACCCCTTTACAATGTTTTATTGGTTTTTTCGTAAGGAGGACGTGATGAGTCTGGCCGACAATAAATGCATTCCCTGTCGTGGTGGCGTGCCGCCGGTGCCGAATGATCGTGCGCAAGCCTTACTGAAGGAACTGGGTCGTGGGTGGTCACTGAACGGGCAGGGGCATCTCGAGCGGCTCTTTACCTTCCAGGATTTTGCACAGGCCTTGGCCTATGTGAACAAGGTTGGGGCCATCGCAGAGGCCGAAGGCCATCATCCCGACCTCTATCTGGCCTGGGGTAAATGCAAAGTCGAAATTTGGACGCACAAGATCAACGGCCTGACGGAAAGCGATTTCTATCTGGCAGCAAAAGCGGACCGTGAGTTTGAAGCGTTTCGAGCTGCCGCTAGTTAGGTACTAGACACTTACCTGCCATGAACGTACGAGGCAGTAGATGAGCGATGAAGCAAGAGTGGCGCTCGTCAATATGCCGTTCAGCTATGCGAAGTATCCCTCCATTCAACTCGGCACTCTTTCCACGCTTCTGAAAGCCAGTGGCATTCCCCTCGATTGTCATCATATGAACGTCCGATTCGCTCACCTGATCGGCGTGGAGTTACACGAAAGCATTTGCGAGAAGCGCGCGCTCTTCGGCGAGTGGCTGTTCTCTTCCCTCCTGTTTCAAGACAATCCGAAACGCGCGGAGTACCCACGCATATTCAAGCCGGTCTTCGAACAGCTGTCCCAAGAGTGCGGCAAACCGATTGGCTACTTCGAAGAAATGGCGACTCGCATCGCACCGCAATTTCTCACCTGGGCCCTCACCGCCATCGATTGGGGACAGTACAAGCTGGTTGGGTTTACCTCGACGTTCGATCAGAACGTCGCGAGCCTGACGATGGCCAAGCTCATCAAGGATCTGTACCCCGACGTGACGATCGTCTTCGGCGGAGCCAACTTCGACGGTGAGATGGGGCTTGAACATTTCAGAGCGTTCCCCTTCATCGATCACGTGGTGGTCGGGGAGGGAGAAGAAAGTTTCTTGCCATTGGTTCGCCAGGTTCTGGCCGGCAAGACAGAGGACTATCCCAACGGTGTGACCTACCGCCAGGGCGACAAGATTATGCTCACGCCGAATGCGTCGCTCTTCTCCGATTTTGCCAAGACCGGTCCACCCGACTATGACGACTACTATCGCTTGCTCACTGAGCTGGGTGACAAGGCGCAAGGTCTCGATCGAATCCTATTGTATGAGGGTTCTCGTGGCTGTTGGTGGGGCGAGAAACATCACTGTACGTTTTGCGGCCTCAATGCGCAGAGCATGAAGTTCCGGGCCAAGGCGCCGGAGCAAGTCTTACAGGAAATCGCCGATCTCTCACAGCGTTACGATGCGGTCCGATTTCGTCTCGTCGATAACATCATCGACATGGGCTATATCGACAACCTCTTCGGCAAGTTGGCGGAGGACCACTGCGACTTGGATGTGTTCATCGAAACCAAAAGCAATCTGCAGAAGCGCCAGATCAAGGCCTTGGCCGCTGGTGGGGTGAAGTGCATGCAGCCAGGCTTGGAAAGCCTGAGTGTGAACCAGCTACGCGCGATGGACAAGGGCGTCACGCCGATGCAGAATATTGTTTGCCTCAAGTGGAGCCTCTACTATCACGTGATGGTGTCGTGGAATATTTTGCTGGGGTTCCCAGGCGAGACCAACGAGGATTATCAGCGGCAACTCGATCTGATTCCGTCACTGCTTCATCTTCAACCACCCGAAGCCACAGGAAAATTCTGGCTCCAGCGCTTCAGCCCCTACTTCACTAGGCCGCATGAGTATGGGATCCGCATCACCGGGCCGGGGATGGCGTATGACTATGTGTACGATGCGCGGCAGGTCGATCTAAAAAAGATCGCCTATGATTTTGAGTATGAACTCGACCACTGGCCGGTTGATCCGCATCTGTATCAAAAGCTGGTTGCTGCAATCGAAGGCTGGCAACGCATGTATCGGTCGAGGGACAAACCGTTTCTGTATTATTCGAAGGCGCCAAATTATGTGACCATCTACGACGGCCGGAATCCGAAGGCGCCGACACGTCGACGGTATGAAGGCTTGGCGTCATTGGTGATTGAGGTCTGTAATGAATCGGCAAAGACGGCGGAGCAGATTCGAGCAGTCGTAGCAGGTCGAACCGATTGCAGTAATGCGATCCTCCAGCCCATTCTCAACGACCTCACTGCACAGCGGGTCTTGTACGAAGAGCGGGGAAAATATTTTACGCTAGCAATTCCTGAAAATCAGAACTTGTAACCCTCATCCAAGATCTACCGACATAATCCGTTCGCGCTGAGCCCCTGACGAGTGGAAAATTGCTATCCGGTTGCAGGCGTTTGCTGTTGCGCACTAATATGTTCTCAAGGTACTTGACGAGACTGGGCACCCCTGAGACCGAGGTGCAGCTAGTGGCTTGAAGAAGCATCCTGGCTGAGGCACTCGGTGTTTCGTCCGCTCAGGGAGACAAATGGATAAACGAAGGAGATAGTATGGCCCCGTCGATTTCTACGACCGTCGATAGGGAGCGGCTTAAAACCATTGCAGATCGTTTGCGCCACACTTACGGTGCTGTGCGTGTCATCCTCTTTGGGTCGATGGCACACGACACAGCTACTGAGCATAGCGATATCGATCTGCTGGTGATCGCCGACACCGGCGAGCGTTTTTACGAGCGTTCAGCCTCGGTGCTTCGCGTTGTGCGCGAAATCAGCTATGGGTTGCCGCTGGCGCCGATTGTCTTGAGCCCACAGGAATTGCAGGCCCGGTTAGACCGCGGCGATCAATTTATTGCGGAGGTGGTGGGGACAGGGGTGGACTTGTGAACTCACGCCGTGACTCGTTATACCCTGAAGACTGGCGGGTGGTCGGACGACAGGACTGGCATCGGATTCACGTCATGTTGGCCGATGGAGATGCCGAAGGGGCGGGGCTCTTTCTTCAACAGGCCTTGGAGAAATTTCTCAAGGCGTATCTCTTGGGGAAAGGCTGGAAACTGAAGAAGGTGCACACGTTGCAGAGCCTACTTGATGAAGCTGCAGCCCATGATGACGCGATTCGACCGTTTCGTGGCCTCTGCGAACAAGCCTCTGCCTTCTACATGGCTGAACGGTATCCGACTCTGGGTGGCGCCGGTTTGGAACTCGAAGAGGTGAAGCCGTTGTTACCAGAGGCACGATCTCTCATCACCGCGCTGTTCCCAGACGAAGTACTGAAATGAGGGATTAGAAATCCACCTTGCCCATTGAACGAGGGGACAACTTTAGAGGCCCAATCAACTCCTCCTGGCTCATCTCAACTCACGTCCTGCGCCTCTTACATCGACAACTTCTCCGCCACGTTTCTCATCTGTACGCCATGCACCAGCGAGGCGCCGCCGCGGATGGCACAGGCGACGTGGACGGCTTCCGTCATTTCTTCCATGTTCGATCCCTTTTCCAGTGACGCCTGGGTGTAGGCATCGATACAGTAGGGGCACTGCACGGTATGAGCGACGGCGAGGGCGATAAGCGCCTTCTCTCGCTCCGTCAGTGCGCCCTCTACAAATACTGCGTCGTAGTAGCTCTTGAACTTCTCCCACAGGGCTTTGTTGCCTTTCCCGATGTCAGCAAACTTGCCAAGATCATGCGAATGGTAATACGAGTCCATGAGGAACCTCCCCTGTGATTCGATGATGTGGAGAAGGAAGAAGTCGCGCGATGAAGCGATCAGGCATGGCCCGGAGGGATAGGCTCGACATTCGCCAGAGCTTCGGAGAAGCGATTACCGACAATGTCGGTCACCTGTGTCATGAGATCCTTCACTTCCTGCCATTCGGCAGGCAACAAGTCCTGCTTCAACTGAGGGTGGATCGCCCATTGGGCTTCGACTTGTATCCCTTTCCGGCTGACGAGCACGCGGAGTAATTCCACGTCCCAGGCCGGATCAGCGGTTTGATCACCGGAAAGACTGTTGTTCGGTTGTTCTGGTGGAGGAACGGCACGCGCCATGCGAAGACTCCGGTTGATCGATAGTTACAGCATACCGTATCCACACGCGTGTTGTACATCAGTGGGGGAGCTTCACGAGGCACACCTCTGTGTGTTCATGTCCGTGGAGCATCTTGCTTGAGAACCTGGAGCATCGCCTCGTGGATTTTTCCGTTGCTCGCGACCAGTTCTTGTCCGTAGATGGAGAGATCCTTTCCGCTGAAATCGGTTAGCCGTCCACCGGCTTCTTTCACAATGACTGATCCAGCCGCCATATCCCAGGGATTGAGCTGGACTTCCCAGAACCCGTCGAAGCGTCCCGCTGCCACATAACAGAGATCCAATGCCGCAGAGCCTGTTCGCCGAAGTCCCTGTGTCTTGAGTGCAAACCTAGCAAAATGATCCAGGTTGTTGCGCGGTGTGTCTCGGATGTCGTACGCGAAGCCTGTCACCAGCAGGCTGCTGTCGAGCGTCGCCGTCTTGGATACGTGGATGGGGTGACCGTTCAACCGAGCACCACGATGTTCAATGGCTGTGAAGAGTTCGTCCCGTGAGGGATCAACAATCACGCCAAGAATACAGCACCCCTCATACTCAAGGCCGATAGAGACGCAGTAGGTGGGGTAGCCGTGAGCAAAATTCGTGGTGCCATCGAGTGGGTCGATGACCCAGAGATAGGGTGATGGGACCTCCTCAATACGGCCACGTTCCTCAGCTAGGAATCGATGGGTGGGGAAGCGAGCCCGGATATGGTCGATGACACACTGTTCAGCGGCATGGTCCGCGTCCGTCACCAGATTGATTGGATTCTTATACTCGATGCGGAACCCAGAACTTGCATAGGTCCTGAGGAGGGCGGCCGCTTCTTTGGCGGCGGCAATCGCCGTGTCGAGCAGGATGTCGTGGGACGGATGATCATGAAGAATCGGCACGCCGGATTGTAGCATGCCCTGCATGTAATCGAGCTGGTAATGGTGCTTTTCACAGAAACAAGCCTTCACTACAATGCACAGGCAAGGAATACATGTGTGCAAGAGTATGTTTATTGAGCGAACATATTATTTGAATCAAGAAACTTGACAGAGATTAGAAGCAATGCTATAAAGCAAGCATGCTTTACGAGAGGTGCTTGTGGAAGAATTAAGAGACATTCTCGTTGGGCTAGATCAACGGATTAACGCCTACAAGAGTCGGTTCCAGGACCTGGAGAAGAAGCGTCGTCGGTTGGATGACGAAATTGCGACGATTAAGAAGTATCTCGAACTTGCTGAAACCCTCTATCGCGTCGAGGCCGACAAGGCCAAGCTCGCCAGTCTCTCCAATCAAATCATTCCCGCAGACGACTCCAGGGGCATTCGGCCTTCACAGGTCATGGACGTGACCGATCAATCACGAGAAATTTTGCTTGGCCGAAGTAAGTATGTTGGGAAAAGCGTCCCGCAAGCAGCCTATGAGATCCTCCGTGAATCAAACCGCTCCATGCATGCGAAGGAGTTGGTGCAGCGTCTCATCGAAGGCGGGTTGCAGATCAAAGGGAAAACGCCGCTGACATCGATTGCCACGTCGCTCAAGCGTGACAAGCGGTTTAGGAAAGTCGGTCCCAATACGTTCGAGGCGTTAGACGATATGTTGATTCAGGCGGTGTAGCGATCAGTTAACGGGCCTAACGTGATACGGCGAAGGGGGGTGAGACTCTTGGCGACAAAGAAAGCAGCAGCAAAGAAGAAGAAGAAGTAATCCCCGCTACAATGTGATGCGCCGGGGGTGAGGCCACTCACTCCCGGCGTACCATACTGCGATGTGTTGGAATAAAGAGCGTGTCCTGCCAGAAGATCAGTAATCAGCCAGATAATAATCTCTGCAGACTACTAAGAAGCCTGAAGTGCGACAGCTGGATGAAGGTGAAGCGCGTGGGCTGCTGATCGCTTCCCTTCTCTTGATGGTTCTGCGTTGAGAAGCACCCATTTCTCTGGCTGAGTCAGGATCTGCTGGACTAACCGCGTGTGGAGTGCATGTCCTGACCGGTCTGCGACGATGTGACCGATGAAGGGCATCCCCATAAGAGAAAAGTCACCGATCAGATCAAGGATCTTGTGGCGGACAAACTCATCATCGAATCGGAGGCCGGATTCGTTAACGACCCCGTCATCCGACAGGACAATGGTGTTATCCAGGGTTCCGCCTTTGCCGAGCCCGCGAGCCCACAAGGCTTGGACTTCGTGCAGAAACCCAAATGTCCTGGCTTCGGCGATCTCATTCTCAAACGCGCTGGCGGAGCAATCGTAGGCATAGGTCTGCGTTTTGATTAGAGGATGTTCATAGTGAATGGAGTAGGTGATCCTTGGGGTGGGGGACGGTTCGATCCGAACACGCTTCGAGCCCTCGGTCACTTCGATCGGCGCCACAATCTTAAGAAACGGCTGCTTCCGATTCTGAGGAGCAATACCAACGGATTGAATCAGCCGGACAAAGGGGGCGGCGCTTCCATCCATGACGGGAACTTCGCTTGCCGATACATCGACGAAGACGTTGTCGACATGAAGGCCCGACAGCGCTGAGAGCAGATGCTCAATGGTCTGAACGTGAAACCCATTGCCGCTGATGGCTGTGCATAATTCGGTTGGGACACGATGCTTAACGGAGGCTGAAAGATACGTATCAACGTTCGTCTTGCGATTGACAAAAACCACTCCGGTGTCAGGGGGGGCAGGTCGAAGCGTAATCGACGCCGACTGGCCAGAGTGGAGTCCCACACCAGAACAGGTTACTGCCGATGCCAAAGTTTGTTGATTGCGCACAAGTCCTCCCTCATAGAGACAAATGCTTAAACACGATCATCTCACTTTAAATCAAAGCAATTCATGTGCCCGTGCTTCATGCATATAAGATGTTGTTATTGCTATATTACGCACGACACGTTTTGCAATATGACTGTATCCAAAAAGGCACAACTGTGTTTTTTTCAGAAAGAGTCAATCAGGATGATGAAGATTCGGCACGCTCAACTGCGCCAGATCAGCAATGTTGCTTCGGGTGCTGCGCGGACAGTGTTCAGGCGACTCTAATAAGGTGGAAGCAGTCGGTTCCGTTCCTTATATAGCTTCTCCTCTCAATGGGCAACTGGAATTGACGACTGTTTTCGGCGTGGCGATCACGATGTTTACGCAAGCCGAGATCGATGCCGGCTGTGTGTGGTGTTTGTCCAGGAGGGACAGGTTCCGGATCTGGATCGAACTCTGGGACCGGCGGTGGTAACGCCTTGCCTTCAATACCACCGCCTTTTGTGCCGATAAGTACGGAGGCACCGATCACAAATGTGTCGGGAATGGGAGCAACTGAAGATTCGACGCCAAGAGCAGTGATGGCAAGTCGCACGTTTGCGAGGGGTAAGTAAGCGAATTTCGTCAGTTCAGAGCGAGCGATAGTACCGGTTGGCCTCTTTCACTACCAGCGAAAGGGGTCCTTGTTGTTGGTCACAAGCTTGCCGAGCGTTTGACCAGGCTGGTTGAGAAGCTGGAGCGTGGAGTGCAAGAGCGAGAGTCTCAGCGTCACCTCATTGGGCGGGTGACGGTATCTGCTGGGTTTATCGCCTGGATCCTCCGTGGTGAGTCGCTTCTCGCGAGTTTCCTCATTGCGATGCCAGCCTGGCAGCATTTTGATCCGCTGCCTGTACTGGGGGGCGAACTACTCACCCGCCGGAAGTGGGACCGCAAGATGCGTGAGGAAAGCGACCAGGACATTAGGCAGTTCTGAGGTTTAGATCGAGTCTCGAAATCTTCGGATCACGGAACACACAGCCGAAATCGATGCCTATGAACGGAACCCAGTCATGAAAGTGACACCCTTAGTCTGGATCAGTTTCGGTTTGGTCAGCTTGACGATCAGCGTGATGTTGGCTGGCTATTCACTTGTGGATCTCGTGCCCAACCGTGATCGCCAGGTCTTCGAATATCGTCGCGATTTAGCCGAAGCCCTGGCTGTTCAATATTCCGCATTAGCGGAGCGGAATCAGATTGAAACGATTCAATTCGCCATGGAGACGTTAGCCAAACGGAATCACGAAATCTCCTCACTGGCGCTCCTTCAAAAAGACGGCGGCATCGTTGCACAAGTTGGCGCGCATGCACAGGTTTGGGTTCAGCCGCTGGGTGCCCAATCGACGCTTCAATCCCTTCAAGTCCCGATCTTTTCAGGAGATCAACCATGGGGTGTGCTCCAATTGGCGTTTCGTGAATCTGAAGGCTCAGGAATAGACCGCTTTCTATCCGATCCATGGATACGCTTCCTTGCGTTTGTGAGCGTGATGGGGTTCTTCGGCTACCTCTTTTTCATGAAGCGCACGCTCCGTCAGCTCGATCCCTCCGGCATTGTCCCCACACGTGTGAAAGCGGCGCTCGATGCCTTGACGCAGGGCGTGGTGATGATCGACATGCGAGACGCGATTATTCTTACGAATGATTCATTCAGTCGCGCCATCAATAAGCCCGTGACATCGTTGATTGGCTCCGATCTCGGGACGCTTGGCTGGAAGTCGATGACTCCAACGGATTCGCTCATGGTGTATCCGTGGACCAGGGCCATTATGGACCGGCGCTCGCTCGACAATATCCCGCTCATTATGAATCTCTCTGATGGGGAGCAGCGAAAATTTATCGTCAATACGGTTCCGATAATGGACGATGGGTCTACGGTCAGAGGGGCGCTTGTCTCGTTTCACGACGTTACCGAACTTGATCGAGCCAATTCTCAACTCAAGGACGCGAACAGTGAATTAGAAGCATCACGTGTCCAAATTATACAGAAGAACCAGGAACTCGAGGCCACGAATACGAATTTGCACGTCGAGATGGGGCAACGGAAAAAAGCCGAGGCGGAAAAGGAAAAACTGTACCAGCAACTCATGAATGCCTCGCGCCAAGCGGGCATGGCGGATGTGGCGTCCAGTGTACTGCATAATGTCGGGAACGTCCTCAACAGCATTAATGTGTCGACGGATACGCTACTCAAAACGCTTAAAAAGCCGATGGTGGGCGATGTCTGTCGGATAGCATCGATGTTCAACGAGCATCAGGATAATTTGCAAGACTTTTTGACCGTCGACCCGAAGGGAAAGCAGATCCCGTCGTATCTGGGGTTGGTGGCCGAATCTCTGAGTGGAAGCCATCAGACGATTCAAGGTGAACTCGACTCGCTTGTGAAGAAAGTCGATCACATCAAGCAAGTGATCATGTCACAGCAGGATATTGCCCGCGCAGGGAATATCCGTGAACCTGCGTCTGCTGAAGATCTCATGGAACAGGCGGTCGTGATGGCGCTCCCCGAGCCGGAGAAATACCACATCCAAATCGTACGGGAATACAGTCCAGTCCCTATGATGATGACGGATCGACACCAAGTCTTGCAGGTATTGGTCAACCTGATCACCAACGCGAAGAACGCCATGGTGGAGCATTCGGGGAGCCCCCGCCGTCTTACGCTGCGCATCGGAGTGGTTTCCGCTAAGGCATGTGCTCAGTTTGAGGTGATCGATACCGGCATCGGGGTCAAAGCGGAGCATCTCCCCCGGCTGTTTGCACAGGGCTTTACAACGAGAAAGGCCGGTCATGGACTTGGGCTCCATAGCGCGGCCATCGTCGCCAAAAATCTTGGCGGAACGTTGCATGGGCAGAGTGCGGGCGAGGGGTGTGGTGCGACGTTCACTCTGGAGCTCCCGTTGGTCGTGGTGGAAGCCGCAGCATGAACAGCGATCAGGCTACCGACAATCGGCGCATTCTCGTCATCGACGATAACGCGAACATCCATGAAGGCTTCCGTAAGATCCTGATGCCGCTGGCCGATTCCGATTCATTGGCTCAAGCTCGGGCAGCCTTGTTTGGAGAGGTTCCGACGCTTCCATCGCAAATACGCTATGAGCTGGACTTCGCGAGCCAGGGGCGTGAGGGCTTTGGTCTGGCTCAGAATGCTTATCAAAGAGGGAATCCGTATGCGGTGGCATTTGTGGACATGCGGATGCCGCCGGGATGGGATGGACTCGAGACTATCGAGCATCTTTGGTATGCCGATCCTGATGTTCAAATCGTGATTTGTTCCGCGTATTCGGATCATCCATGGGAAGATGTAAGTCGTCGTATCGGAGACACCGACAAGCTGCTCATTCTGATGAAGCCCTTCAACAGCATCGAGGTTGTTCAAATCGCGAACGCGCTGACGAAGAAATGGAATCTGGCACGCTCTGTCAAGTTGCAGATTGACAGTCTTGCGTTCAGCGTGAGTCAACGAACAGCCGAGTTGCGGGAGGCGAATGAGCGTCTGCAAGCAAATATTGTCAGTCGGGCTGAGGACATACTGCCAGCTCCTTCTCGGAACGATCTTGAGGCGACTCTTCGTCAGAAGGAAGAATTTCTCGCGATTATGAGCCATGAAATTCTGACCCCGATGAATGAACTCGTCAGGAAAGTGCATCTCTTGCTGGATAGTCCTTTGAGTCCCGGCCAGCGTGAGCATGCGATGACACTCCAACGGTGTGCGCAGGATCTCCTTTCCCTCATCAGTGACATGCATGTGTTCATGGCGGGTGGAAGAGAAGAAACTCAGACCTAAGGTCTAAGTAAAGATGCTCCTCCTCTCGGCGGACAGAAGGACATGACGGATGATGGGCGCCAACAATAAAAACCTTCGAATCTTGGTCGTCGACGACAATCGGGCTATCCATGAGGATTTTCGCAGAATCCTTGAAGCGCCAGCTGAGGAAGAGGGGCTCTATCGCGCACGGGCGACGCTGTTTGGAGAGACGCCACTTGTAGAAGCGCTGGACCGGTTCGAACTGGATTATGCGGATCAAGGACAAGCCGCGTTGGCCCTGGTAGACATGGCGCGAAGGGAAGGACGTCCGTATGCGGTGGCGTTTGTCGATATGCGGATGCCGCCGGGGTGGGACGGCTTGGAAACCATCGAACGGCTCTGGGAGGCGGACGGACGGCTTCAAGTGGTTATCTGTACGGCCTATTCAGACCATTCGTGGGCGGAGATTGCCGGACGGCTAGAAATGAGCGACCGGTTGCTTATCCTTCGGAAGCCGTTCGATTCCATTGAGGTCCAACAGATTGCCGCATCGCTGACCAGGAAGTGGGAGTTGGGACGGGACATTCGGTCACAGATCGAAGATCTCGTTGCACAGGTCAATGCCCGCAATCGGGAACTCCAGGCGACGAATCAGCATCTCGAGCAACAGGTGGCTGCACGGACGGCTGAGCTCCAACAGCGCAACGATGAATTACAGAAAATGGTCGAGGCCCTTAAGGAAGCCAAGGTGTCGGCGGATAAGGCCAATCAGGCCAAGTCACAGTTCTTAGCCCGTATGAGCCATGAGATCCGGACGCCCATGAACGCGATGCTCGGCATGAATGAGCTGCTTCTCTCAACCTCGTTGAACGACCGGCAGCGTCATTACGTCCAAACCATCCATCATTCCGGCGAGCAGTTGCTTCAGATCATCAACGACATACTCGACTTGTCCAAGATCGATGAGGACAAGATGGACCTCCACATCGCGGGATTTGACCTGGTTGCAACCGTGCAGGATGTTGCCGGTCTATTCCATGAACCCTCGCGACGAAAGGGGCTCAGTTTAGAATGTCAGATCGACCCCGAGTTACCTGCTGTGTGGCGAGGGGACGGCCTGCGTCTTCGGCAGATTCTGATGAACCTCGTGAGCAATGCCATCAAATTTACGGAGCGAGGGAGCATCCTGATTCATGTTGAGCGTCTCGAGGATCGCGAGGAGAAGGTCTTATTCAAAATGACGGTGTGCGATACCGGAATCGGTATTCCTCTGGAGGCGCAGCGGAAAATTTTCGATCCGTTCGCTCAGGTGGATGGATCGATGACGAGGCGGTACGGAGGGACGGGTTTAGGCCTCGCGATTGTTCAACGACTCGTCTCCTTAATGGGGGGAGACGTCGGTCTCACCAGTACCCCAGGAAACGGTTCCACATTTTGGTTTACGGTCTGTCTTGAGAAGGTGAGCGCGAGCGACAGAGCTGGGCTGGAGCGCAAGCAGGCGGATGACCATTCGACGCCTGACGTATTGATCACTAGGAACCAAGACAGGAGCCCGGGCGTCCATTCCTCCAAGCCACGGTCACGTGCGCGTATCCTCTTGGCTGAAGATAATCCGACAAACCAAGAGGTCTTCCTTCGCATGCTGGAGCTCTGTGGGGAATCAGCCGATACGGCGGGTACGGGTCGAGAGGCGATCCAGGCACTAGAACGGCGTCAATACGACCTGGTCCTGATGGATTGTGAAATGCCGGAGATGGATGGATTAACTGCAACGTCGGAAATCCGTCGACGAGGATTTACGAGAGGTGATGGTAGGCCTGTCACGATTCTCGCATTGTCCGGTTACGCAGTGAGTACTGTTGAAACTGCCTGCATCGCGGGAGGGATGGACGGTTTTCTGCCAAAACCAGTGGGGCTCAAAGAGATACAGAAGGCGGTCCGCCAGTGGTTACCTACCATTGGTTCCCTCGCCGCCTAAGTGGCATCGCTGGTTGGCACAGTGAGAGAGAGCTGTATGAATACGGATATCGACAAGCATCGTCAGCACCTTCGAGTCTTGGTTATTGATGACAATCTCTCGATCCACGAGGACTTTCGAAAAATCCTTCAACCGGGAACGGAGACACAGGGGCTGGATGAAGCACGCGCGTCGTTATTTGGGGGCGAATCGTTTCAGAAGGCTCTTGTGCAGTTTGAACTGGATTATGCAGATCAGGGGCAAGCCGCGCTGGCCCTCGTGGAAATGGCGCGCCGAGAAGGACGGCCCTATGCGGTGGCGTTTGTGGACATGCGGATGCCTCCGGGATGGGATGGGCTGGAGACCATCGAGCGTATGTGGGAGGCTGACCCAGAGATTCAGACCGTTATCTGCACGGCCTACACCGACCATTCCTGGGACGACATCATTCGCCGACTGGGCTGCGACGACCGTCTCCTGATTCTGCAAAAACCATTTTCCAGCGTGGAGGTCTCGCAATTGGCCGCCTCCCTCACCACCAAGTGGAAGCTGGCGCGTCAGGCGCGCCAACGGTTAGAAGCGGCCGAGGCTGCCAATGTCGCGAAATCGCAATTCCTTGCCAACGTCAGCCACGAAATCCGTACGCCTATGAACGGTATTCTCGGGATGAGTGAACTGCTGCTGAAGACACCTCTGAACGACAAGCAGCGTCGATACATTGAGACTGTCCACAAATCCGGGATGGCGCTGTTGCAAGTCATCAATGATATCCTTGATATCTCGAGGATTGAATCAGGCAAACTCAAGCTCGAAAACATCGGGTTCGATCTGCGCCAGCTTGTAAAAGATATCCTGGAACTATTTTCCGGCCCTATTGAGAGCAAGGGACTGAGGCTGACGGTTGTGCTCGCTGACAATCTCCTTCCGGAATACGACGGTGACCCGGTGCGCATTCGGCAGATCTTGACCAACCTGTTGGGCAATGCCATCAAATTTACGACCCAGGGAGAAATCGTGCTTCACGTGGCGGTGGCTGAGGAGACAGTCGATACGACAACACTTTGTCTGAAAGTGCGGGACACAGGCATCGGCATCGAGCCCGCCGTCCAAGCCAAGCTCTTTACACCGTTTACACAGGCTGACGGCAGTACGACGCGCAAGTATGGCGGGACAGGACTTGGGCTCGCCATTGTCAAGCAACTGGCGCACATGATGGGGGGGATCGTGGGTGTCGACAGTGTCCTTGGGCAAGGGTCGACGTTTTGGTGCACGATTCAACTCCAAAAGCCTTCCACCCAGACGGTGTTGGCGAAGGTGGTCTAATGCCTAGCCTCGTGAGGATACGTGAGGATAGAGGAGCTATGACGAGTGTCGACGGATAGTCTCAATCGACGCATTCTCGTTGTGGACGACAATCCATCGATCCATGACGACTTCCGGAGCATCCTTCAATCCGAGACGGGATTGGAGGCCTTCGGGCTGGCGCGTTCCGCGCTATTCGGGGGATCGATCCCTGTCCCATCCCATGAACCTTTCCAGGTTGATTGCGTTGATCAAGGTCAGGCGGCACTTACCGCAATGGAGACCGCAAGGAGCGAGGACCGTCCGTATGCGGTCGCCTTTGTCGATATGCGGATGCCGCCTGGGTGGGATGGACTGGAAACCATCGAACATCTCTGGAAAGCGGATTCCAGACTGCAGGTGGTCGTCTGCACGGCCTATTCCGATCAGCCTTGGGAGGAAATCAGACAACGGATAGGGAGAACCGACAAGTTACTGATTCTGCAGAAGCCATTTAACGGCATTGAAGCCTTACAGCTCGCCACCGCGCTCTGCTGGAAATGGGACCTGGCGAATAAGGCTGTTGGACAACTGCATGAGTTGAGCCACCAGGTCGATGAGCGCACCGTGGAACTTCAACGTGCGAACCAGCAACTCACTGAAATCAACGACGCACTGATGAGAACCGTGGCAAATCTTGAGGCTGCACAGACAGAAATCTTGCGGCAAAACGGCGAGCTGGAGCGTTTGGCCTCGCGCGATCCGCTCACCGGATGTCTGAACCGCCGTGCGTTCTACGCGCTGTTTGAGAAAGCGTTTGCGGAGAGCCTCGAGCACGGAAGCGAGCTCTGTTGTGTGATGGTCGACATTGATCACTTCAAGCGTGTGAATGATCAATATGGACATGCCGCCGGGGACCAAGCCATCCAAGCAGTCGCCAACTGTCTCTCCGCAGGGTTGCGGTTGACGGATACGGTCGGGCGCTATGGAGGAGAAGAGTTCTGTCTGATGTTCCCTCGCACGACGTTGACGGAAGCTTCAGATCTGGCGGAACGTTTGCGAATTCGTGTTGGGACTGAGGCGGGCAGCCGGCTTCGAATGGTGTCCGGCTTGACACTGACGGTGAGTATTGGGGTGTCGGCCATCGCGTTTGGAGCACGGACGCCTTTGGAGCTGATCGATCAATCGGACAAGGCGCTCTATGCAGCCAAGGAAGGTGGGCGGAATTGTGTCATGGCGCTCGCCGTGCTGGTCCCAGGGATGCATCCGTCCGAGCACCTGGAGCTCCAAGCTAAGCGAGTGACGCCACGGTCTGGACCGCCCGCTCGATAACATCCTTAGTACGTGCGACTACTCAGCGAGCGCAAAGCACTCCGCCGCTGTACCGTCGTGTATCAGGACACCTCTCCAACGTTCCCGTGAGTCTTCGTGAATCCAAGCGGTGTATAATGATCGCGGATGGCACACCCGTCTCACCATTTCCAGTCTTCAGTCGGCAGTAAAGTCGTCATGGCCCTGAGCGGGCTGGGGCTCGTTCTCTATGTGATTTTTCACATGTTGGGGAACCTACAAGTATTCGAAGGATCCCATGCGCTCAATGGCTATGCGGCAATGCTCCGGGATATGCCGATCTTTCTATGGGCAGCCCGCATCGGGTTGCTGAGCATTGCGGTCCTCCATATCGTCCTGGCGATCCAGTTGACCTTACGCAATCGCCGAGCTCGCCCGGTTGCCTATGCGGTCCGCGAGTATCGTCAAGCTTCGTTCGCGTCCCGCACCATGGCAGTCTCCGGCCTGGTGCTCTTGCTCTTTATTATTTTCCACCTGTTGCATCTGACAGTCGGTGTCATCGATCCTTCTTCTGCCGATCGCCTCGACACCGAAGGACATCGTGATGTGTATGGGAAGATCGTCCAGGCTTTTCAGAATCCATTTATCGTGGCGTTTTATTTGACGGGTCAGCTGGGGCTGGGCTTACATCTGAACCACGCTGTCACCAGCAGTTTACAGACATTGGGGCTTGAACGCGCGGCATTCAACCGACTCATCAAGGCCGCTGGTCCCACGGTCGCGCTGTTGGTTGTTCTTGGCAATGTCGCCATCATCCTAGCCATCTTCTTGGGGATCGTACGCGGATGATGAAGCTTGATCCGAAAATTCCTGCCGGCCCGCTGGAAACCAAATGGGACCGACATCGATTCAGCGAAAAATTAGTGAGTCCGAATAACAAGCGCAACATCACAGTCATCGTTGTCGGCACCGGCCTTGCGGGAGCCAGTGCAGCTTCGACCTTGGGACAGCTCGGCTATCAGGTGAAGTGCTTTTGTTTTCAGGATAGTCCACGCCGTGCGCATAGTATTGCGGCCCAAGGCGGGATCAATGCCGCAAAAAATTATCAGGATGATGGTGACAGTGTGGCCCGGCTGTTTTACGACACGATCAAGGGTGGAGACTTTCGTTCGCGAGAGGCGAATGTCTATCGGCTTGCCCAGGTCAGTGCGCAAATTATCGATCAATGTGTAGCTCTCGGTGTTCCTTTTGCCCGTGAATATGGCGGGCAGTTGGCTAACCGATCGTTTGGAGGTGTCCAAGTCTCGCGGACGTTCTACTGTCGCGGACAGACCGGACAGCAACTGCTCTTGGGCGCCTATTCGGCGCTCTGCTGGCAGATTGAGCGTGGACAGGTCACGATGCACCCACGGACCGAGATGCTCGATCTGATCGTGATTGACGGTCAGGCCCGAGGAATCGTGGTGCGTGATCTTGTCACGGGACGGGTAAGTATCCAGACGGCCCATGCCGTGGTTCTTGCGACCGGTGGCTACAGCAACGTGTACTATCTATCGACCAATGCGAGCGGCAGCAATGTGACGGCCACGTATCGGGCGTGGAAACAGGGTGCCGCATTCGCGAATCCGTGCTTTATGCAGATTCATCCCACGGCGATCCCGCCAGGGGACGAACACCAGGCCAAGTTGACCCTGATGTCCGAATCGCTCCGCAACGACGGACGGTTGTGGGTGCCGAAGATGGCTGCGGATCACCGGCCTCCTGGCGACATACCCGCCGAAGAACGCGACTATTTTCTGGAACGCCGGTACCCACGTTTCGGCAATCTTGCGCCACGAGATATCGCGTCCCGCGCCGTGAAGACTGTGTGCGACGAAGGCCATGGCGTTGGCCCGGGAGGTCAGGGCGTGTACCTGGATTTTGCCGATGTGATTGAACGGCAGGGGCAGGATGTCGTCCACGAGCGCTATGGCAACCTCTTCGACATGTATAACCGGATCACAGGGGAAGATGCCTACCACGTTCCCATGCGGATTTATCCGGCGCCACACTATACGATGGGGGGCCTTTGGGTTGATTACAATCTTATGAGCACCATCCCGGGACTTTTCGTGATTGGGGAAGCAAACTTTGCGGATCATGGCGCCAACCGGCTCGGCGCCAGCTCCTTGATGCAAGGGCTCGCCGATGGTTATTTTATCCTGCCCTATACGATCGGTCATTATTTGGCGACGGCGAAGCTCTTATCGGTTGGAGAAGATCACAAGGAATCACGCGCGGCGCTTCAGCGCGTGACGGACAGGATCAGCCGCCTGCTGAACGCGAAAGGCCGTCGACCCGCGGCCTCATTTCATCGCGAAGTCGGCAAATTCTTATGGGATCACTGCGGCATGTCTCGCAACAAGGCAGGGCTTGAACTAGCACTGCGGTCGATTCCGGCCCTACGGGAAGAATTTTGGCGGACTGTCGTGGTTCCTGGATCAGGAGAAGCCTTCAACCAAGAGCTGGAATATGCGGGGAGAGTGGCTGACTATCTCGAGTTCGCTGAACTGCTCTGTCACGATGCGTTACATCGGGAAGAGTCGTGCGGGGCACATTTCCGCGAAGAGCATCAGACGGCCGACGGTGAACCAACGCGCGACGATACCTGCTTTGCGCATGTTGCCGCATGGGAGTACCGAGAGCATGCAGTACCTATCTTGCACAAGGAGCCCCTTGCCTTCGAATTCGTGCAGCCGACCACGAGAAGCTATCAATAGGGCGTGAAGCGTATTTCGTGAAGCGCAAAGGGAGTATCTGACCAGGTCATGAAGTTCACGCTCAAAATTTGGCGCCAGAAGAGTCCAGACGAGAAAGGCCGGTTTGTGACGTATGAAGCTCACGACGTCGGCTCCGGCATGTCGTTCTTAGAAATGCTCGATAGCGTGAATCAGGGATTAATCACCAAGGGTGAAGAGCCGGTAGCGTTTGAGCAGGATTGCCGTGAAGGCATCTGCGGAAGTTGCTCCCTAGTAATCAATGGCACCCCACATGGCCCGGACCGGGGTATTTCAACCTGTCAGTTGTACATGCGGCGGTTTCCCGACGGAGCCGTCATCACGGTTGAGCCGTGGCGTGCGCGTGCGTTTCCCATCATCAAAGATTTGGTAGTGGATCGACGCGCGCTTGACCGGATCATGCAGGCAGGTGGGTATATCTCCGCCAATACCGGCGGGGCGGTGGATGGGAACGTCTTATTGATCGGGAAGGACCAGGCCGAAACCGCGATGGATGCCGCATCCTGTATTGGTTGTGGAGCCTGTGTCGCTGCATGTAAGAATGCCTCGGCCATGCTGTTCGTGGCGGCCAAGGTGTCCCATTTGGCGATCTTGCCGCAAGGAAAGCCCGAGCGAACGCATCGTGTGCGTGCGATGCTGGAGGCCATGGATCGAGAAGGGTTTGGCTCGTGTGGCAATCAGTATGAGTGCGAAGCCGTCTGTCCGAAAAGCATCAGTGTCCGTTTCATTGCCAATCTCAATCGCGAATATGTCCGAGCCGGTGTCGTCGAATCCGGCCTTCCGGCTGAGCCGGAATCTCCCCATGCAGAGTCCGCCTAGCCGGTACGCTGACGGCAGGATCTCTCCTCGTTGCGATTCGTCACCAAGCGCGAGGCCGACAGCCAATCTCTCAAATGGTGTAAAAGTATGCTGGAAGCCACTTTGCGCCAGATAGCAATCAGCTTGACTGTAGGGGGAAGGCCTTTATAGTGCGGTTATAGGCTGGTGGTGAGGTGGAGATGAGAAAGAGGCATATCGAATGAGTCGCCAGGTGATCTGCCCACGCTGTTATAAGGGCGATGTCTTGCAGGCACGACCGCAGACCCCACGCGAACTAGTTGCGGCGCTCATTTGGATTGTTCCGTTCCAGTGCCAAGACTGTCGCCATCGTTTCCTCGCCCGACGCGTGAGCACGGCGGGATCCTCTCACCCAATCGAGCGCCGGGAACATCTCCGTATCCCTGTCCGTCTATGCTTATCGTTTTCCGGAGGAAAAGTGAGGGGCGAGGGTATCGTGCTGGACCTTTCTCTGGGCGGGTGCATCATCGAGAGCGAGACCCACGTCCGGGTTGACGATATTTTCTACCTGGAGATCGCCCTCGCCGATGACGAAGCTCCCATCGAAGTTGCGGCCATGGTACGGTCCGTGAATGCCCGCGGCATCGCCTTCAAGTTTCTCCGCAAGGCCCAAGAGAATAAACGTCTGCTCACCTTCATCCACTCACATTCGGGTTCCACGTCCAATGTCCTCTCCAAGGCTGTCGAGCCGATCGTCACCGGTTAGCCTCGATTTCCCGGCCTAGATTGGCATCTCCCAGGCAGACGACAGCGGATAGTCGCTGATCAAGCGGTCATGTTCGGCGTGATCGTAGGGCTCGATGGTCAGATCATGTTGATCCATCGGTTCCGTGCAGGCTGAAGAGGAGAACGCATCGATCAACGCCTGGGCCTTGTCTTTTGTTGAAAATCGACAGAGCCCGTGTTCGGGCATGCCTGACGACGGGTGCCAGAAGGCGAGGTCGATCGCACTGCCTTGATAGATGCCAAGGGCGCGGTGTCGCACTTGAAACCCACCAGGTTCATGAATCAATAGTTTCCGTGGCATAGCCCCTCTTGACCGACATATCTTAATGATTATCCCCATGGTAGCATGATTGCGAGAGCAAGGGACATTGCGTCCTGCTCTACTGCTGAAGGAGGGAACGATGGGGCGTACGTGGTGGACAAAGACGGTGATCACTCTAATGATGATCAGTGGATTTTCTGTGTCCGGGTGTGGGTACAACGACCTCCAAGGCTTGGATGAAGATACGAAGGCGGCGTGGAGTGAGGTGATCAATCAATACCAGCGCCGTGCTGACCTCATCCCGAATCTTGTTGCGACGGTCAAGGGGTACGCGGCTCACGAAAAAGAGACGCTTGAGGGGGTCGTGAATGCCCGCGCCAAGGCGACCGGCATCCAAGTGACGCCTGAGGTGCTCAAGGACCCGGCCGCATTCGAGGCATTTCAAAAAGCCCAAGCGGGACTGACATCGGCGTTAGGCCGACTGATCGCGATTGCCGAAAACTATCCGAACCTCAAGGCCGATCAAATTTTCAGGGACCTCCAAAGCCAGCTGGAGGGGACAGAAAACCGGATCACGGTGGCGCGTAAGCGGTATATCGATCGAGTCGCGGACTACAACAAGATGGTCCGGTACTTCCCGACCAACCTGACTGCCAAGTTTCTCCTACACCGAGTTACTGCCGGGACCCACGCCATTCTCAAGACAATCGAGGGAACCTATCAGGCGTCCGAGAAGACAGTCCCTCGACAGGAGAGCGATGTCATAGAGCAGGTCGTTGTCGCCGTCGTTGTTGGATTACTCGTAGGGCTCGTGTTCATGAATATCCATCGATTTATCGGCCCGGTTGCGGGAGCAGGAATTTCCACGCTCCTGGCGCCTTGGTTGGTTCCGGCACTCATGGCGAGCGGCATCACCGTGCTCCTCCTGCTGGTGATTGGTGCCTCTGGTACCGGGGGAAGGAGAAGTCGATCTAGCGGTATAGATGATTGGATTTGGTACAGCAGTCGCGGTGGTGGATGGGGTGGAGGCTCTCTTGGTGGCGGTGGAGGATTCGGTGGGGGCGGCTTTAGTGGAGGAGGCGGCAGTTTCGGGGGAGGAGGTGCCAGTGGAAACTGGTGAGGGGGTGCGACTTGCAGCCGAAGAGCGGGAGCGGATCAGGCTGGCGGTGCATGCGGCAGAAGAACACACGAATGCGGAGATCGTCCCAATGCTCGTCAGCCGGTCCGGGCTCTACCGCGACACGCAACATCGCGCTGGGTTGATTCTTGCCTTGTTCACCCTCACTTTATTGTTGAGCACTGAACTACTCTGGCTTCCCTGGGGCTGGCATGCGTCCAATGCCGCCTGGCTGGTACTGGCGACAATCTTGGCCTATGGGGCAGGAGCCTGGCTCGGCACCCTTGTCCCGATCGTTCGCCTGCTCACACCGACCGATCGGATGCGACATAAAGTCAGGCTCAGGGCTGAACGTGCTTTCGCGCAACATGCCGTCTCTCAGACTCGCGAGCGAACCGGTGTGCTGATCATGGTGTCTCTCTTGGAGCACCAGATCCACGTGTTGGCGGATCGACCCGTATTTCAACACGTGCCGAGTGAGCAATGGTCGAAGGTTGTCGAGGCTGCTGTCGATCGATTGAAGACGGGAGATGTCGTCGGTGGCGTATGTCAGAGTATCCAGACGTGCGGTGTGCTTCTGGCTGAAGTGTGCCCTGGTCGTCCAGGAGACAATCCTGATGAATTATCGAATGAATTGGTCCAGGAGCCATAAAACTACGCTCCCTTCCGTTCCGTCCTCAATAAAACACCCCAGTCAACCGATAGATAAGAGACTTGGCGGGACCGTTCAGCTCAGGTGGACTATTCGGATAAGGAGGGAGCCCTATCATGTGGAAACAGGAGGAGGCAGGAGGGGGAGAAGTGGAACGAGAACGGTGGGTGGAGGACAAGCGCAGTCTACCAAAGGGCGGGCCGATACTTCCGGATGAGGTGGCGTTCGTCGGCAAAGATGTTGAGTTCAAGGGGGTCATTACCTATTCAGGCACGGTACGGATTGATGGATCCTTAGAAGGCGAAATTCACACCGACGGCGGCTTGCTTGTTGGGCCTGAGGCAGTTCTCAAGGCCAAAGTCTCAGCCGGGACCGTGGTGTGCCAAGGAACCATCCACGGTGATATTCACGCAGAGGACCAGATTGTGCTTCGTGCTCCGGCCGTGGTGCAAGGGAGTTTGATCACTCCGGTTCTTTCGATGGAAGAGGGTGTGGTGTTCAATGGGACCTTGGAGATGAAGCCGCAGGCCAAGGCTGAGGGGTTGAGGGACGTAGAGACAAACGTCGTAAGCATCACGAGTCGGCCACCTGTTCAACGACTCGCGGCGTGATGAGCGTTCAGAGCCTCTGGCGCGAATCGATGACCAGCGCCAGAGGTTGGCTCAGCAAGAAATCAACTCACGTTCTTTCCTTCTTTTTATAATCGCGCAGTACTCCACTTGGTGATGACTCACTGACTCGTCCGCCCAATCCAAACTATGAATTGGTTTGTACGCAGTGGTACGCCTGAGAGCGCTTCACGCTTCGTCTTCAAGGCGCCGATAGACGGCCCGCGAGCATTCCGCTAGAATCCGGTTCATGTCAGAGTCTCCCGTTTCGACCGGTGCTCTCATCAAACCCCAAGACGAGAATCAGTCGGTCGTCAAAGCGGCTGGGATGATTGGGGTCGCGACGTTCTCCAGTCGCGTGCTCGGCTTTGTCCGTGACATGGTTCTCGCCAAGCTCTTCGGCGCCACGCCGGCAGCCGATGCTTTCTTCGTCGCCTATCGTATCCCAAACCTGCTTCGTGAGCTTTTTGCCGAAGGCTCGATGTCCGCCGCGTTCATTCCTGTCTTCACCGAGTATCACACGCTCAAGTCCAAGCAGGATGCGTGGGAGCTGGCCAGCGCCGTATTCACGACGCTGCTGACCATTGTGACCGGCATTACCATACTTGGGATTTTGGGGGCGGCGGGTATTGTCTGGCTCTTGGCTCCGGGGTTCCATGATGATCCGACCCGGCTTGAGATGACGACGTTGCTCACGCGCATGATGTTTCCCTATCTCATTTTTATCAGTCTCGCCGCGCTGGCCATGGGAATCCTCAATTCTCTGCGGGCTTTCGCGGCCCCGGCGTTTTCTCCGGTCTTTTTCAATTTGTTCATCATCGGGTGCTCGCTCTTTCTGGCGCCGACCATGCGGGAACCCATCCTCGGTGTCGCCATTGGTGTCGTCGCCGGTGGCGCGGCGCAGTTTGCCATGCAAATACCAGGGCTCAAGCTGCGCGGCATGTTGTTCGGATTCACGTTCAATCCCGGCCATCCCGGTGTGCGAAAGATCGGTCGGCTGATGATTCCGTCGCTGCTCGGGCTGTCGGTGACACAGATCAATATCACCGTGAGCACGATTCTGGGGTCGTTTTTTGCCGGCGGTCCTACCTATCTCTTTTACGGCATGCGGCTCATTCAATTTCCCCTTGGCATTTTTGGCGTCGCCTTGGCCACGGCCATCCTCCCCACCCTATCGGCACAAGCGGCACGAGGTGCATTGGACGAATTGCGCACGACGCTCGGGTTCGGTCTGCGCATGATCCTTTTTATCATCGTGCCGGCGATGGTGGGCTTGATCTTGCTGCGGACGCCGCTTGTGCATCTCTTTTTTGAGCACGGCACGTTCACAGCGCACGATACCGCTGAGACCGCCTTTGCAGTGCTGTGCTATGCCCTTGGCTTGTGGGCATTCGGGGGGGTGCGCATTATTGTCTCGGCGTTCTATTCGTTGAAGGACACGACCACGCCGGCCATTTCCGCTGCGATTGCTGTGGTGGCAAATATCCTGTTTTCGCTGGTGCTGATGTCGCACCTGGGGGCGGCAGGGCTGGCGCTTGCGACCGCGCTGGCTGCGATGGTCAATGGCGGAATTCTCGTGGTGGTGTTGAATCGTCGGCTGGGCGGTGTCGAGTGGAAATCAGTCATTCGCTCGGCTGGACGAGTGCTGGTGGCCTGTGCGCCCATCGTCATGGCCTGTTGGTGGGTGGCTGGTGCTCAGGTCTGGACTCAGCCTGACGACTGGGCCGAGAAATCAGTCATGCTTGTCGCTGCTATTGGGTTGAGTATCGGCGGATATTTTGGCGTCCATGTCTTGTTTGGGTCGGATGAATTGGGTGTGGTGTGGGGGATGGTGCGGAGAAAGTTGGGACGGTTCATCGGCTAGTCAGGAGTAGTGTGATGAGGCGTGCGATGGTATTTAAGTCCCCCTGGGGCTGGATGGGGATTTCTGAGTCCGACAAAGGGATTCGATCGATTGTATTGCCAAAAGGGTCGAAGCGAGCAGTCGACTCTGAGCTCAGAGCAGAGTCGACTGAGCCAGTGCAACAAGGAGCGTCCACCAGACTGGAAGTAGTCCGTCGTCAGTTGCTCGACTATTTAGCAGGAAAACGAAGCACCTTCGAGGTGCCGCTCGATTTCTCGCAGGGAACCTCGTTCCAACGACAGGTCTGGCGGACGTTGCAGCGAGTGCCGTACGGCAAGCTCCGTTCGTACCAATGGATTGCGTTACGTGTGGGGGGACCACAATATGCCCGCGCGGTCGGCAACGCGGTCGGTGCGAATCCGTTGCCGATCGTGATTCCTTGTCACCGGATTGTCGCTCACGATGCCTCGCTCGGCGGGTTTTCCGGAGGACTGCCCATGAAGCGCAAGTTGCTGGGGCTTGAAGGAACATTGATTCAATTGCAGCGAGGATGATGTCAGCCGATGAGAGCAGTCCTTCAGCGCGTCACCAGTGCCTCAGTGGAAGTCGATGGGAAGATTGTGGGCCGGATCCAACAGGGTATGATGGTGTTGTTGGGTGTCGCGAAAGGCGATGACGCGTCTGATGTGACGTATCTGCTCGACAAAATCCGGACCCTCCGCATCTTCGCCGATGAACAGGGAAAGATGATCGATCGCTCACGGAGGTCGGTGGAGGGGTGCTGTTGGTCTCCCAGTTCACGCTGTTGGGCCGGACAACGAACGGACGCCGCCCCAGTTTTGATGGGGCTGCGCCTCCAGACCTGGCCAAGCGTCTCTATGAACAGATCGCGGCTGACTTGCGGGCATGCGGGACGCCCGTTGAAACGGGTGTGTTCGCCGCACAGATGCAGGTGGCCTTGGTGAACGACGGGCCGGTAACGTTTGTGGTGGACAGTAAAGAGAGACGCTAGTCCGGGCTCAAGATCCGGTAGTGGAATTCCGATAGAATCGATGAGAGTGGAAACCGGTTCCCGGTTGAGATCTGGTATACTGAACACGAGCCTCATCAGACTTCTTAGGAGGTGGAGATGGGCACTCAAGTTCCGCCACGCCACCCGCTCCGACAACTCTTCGGCGCCTTAACCGAGAAGAGCTTTATGGAACACCTCGGCTGGCCCGATGCCAAGGTCACGTCATACGTCTCAAATCTTTTAGTCGATTTTACCTCTACGGATCAGCTCTATAAGATCAGAAATCAAGAGAATCAGCAGGTCGATTCGATTGTGGACTTGCTCTTCGAGTCCGAGGTCATGCTTGAAGCCCAATCGCTTGACCGTGAACGAGATGTGCATCGCCATATCGGTGACTTCACTCTGTTCATGGCGGGATTGTTTCCTGAGTACCTTCGACGGCTTAAAACGGCTGGGCGCATCTATCACAAGGACTTCCTCGTGGACTATGTGAAGACCGGCAAACGGTCGTACGGAATCGTC
Source organism: Nitrospira sp. (assembly GCA_005116965.1). GTDB lineage: Bacteria > Nitrospirota > Nitrospiria > Nitrospirales > Nitrospiraceae > Nitrospira_D. Next base: position 355,043 of record SWDG01000006.1, read on the forward strand.
GCGCAGATCGGTCGTGATGATGCGGACACCAGCTTGCCCTTGTTTCAAAAACTGTCCGAGAATTTTGAGCTCTGTGTGACAGGTCTGGGTTTTGTACGGTCCGATCTCGATCGCATGCAGAATCCCGCCTATCGGAAGACCCGGGACTTGCTCTTAAATTGAAATCTGTCCGCCCCATCATCCTCGTGCACGGAGGTGCAGGCCTTCGCGCGATGACCTCACCGCAAGGCGCCTGCCTGCGTGCCGCGCTGCAAGTCGGGTATCACTTGTTGGATCGAGGCAGTTCCGCACTCGTTGCCGTCGAACAGACCATTCGCGTGCTTGAGCGCAGTGGACTCTTTAATGCGGGAACAGGAGCGCATCTACAACTCGACGGAGTGCGTCGGATGGATGCGTCTATCATGGAAGGGGACAGCTTGCGCGCCGGTGCGGTGGCCTCGATCGAAGGGATCGTGCATCCGATCAGTGCTGCCAGCCTCGTGATGGAAGAAACGGATCATGTGTTGCTGGTCGGGCCCATGGCGACGAAGTTCGCCAGGCATTTCAAGATGGAGCGCCAACCGTTCACGGGCAAGCCTCGCCGGTTTTCCTATGAAACGGCTCTCCGAAAAACCGCACACAATCGGGATCGGCATGGAACGGTCGGATCTGTCGCACTCGATCGAGCTGGGACGGTTGCCGCCGGGGCATCGACCGGAGGGATTGATCTGATGTTGCCCGGACGAGTCGGGGATACCCCGATCATCGGCTGCGGGGTCTATGCGGATAATGAAACTGGTGCGGTATCGATGACGGGATTGGGCGAGGGCATCATACGCTTAGCGGTCGCCAAAGAGATCTGTGACCGATTGCGACAAGGGAAGAGTTCAGCGCAGGTGGCGCGAGTTGTCCTCCAGAGGTTGGTGACTAGAATTCAGGGGACCGCCGGCGCATTGGTCCTCACCTCCCAAAGACGATTCACCATCGCCCATGTGACGCCTCATATGGCGGCTGGCTGGTGGGATGGTAGGGGAGAGCCGACGGTGAAAGACAGGTTTCGATGAGCAAGAGTTTGTTTCACCTCGCCTTTCCAATTCATGATTTCGAAGCGACTCTGAGATTCTATGTGGAGGGTCTCGGATGTGTCGTGGGGCGGCGGTCGAAACATGCCATCACGCTCGGCATGGCTGGCCATCAGCTCGTCGCACACCTCGCGGCGGAACAACCCTCGAAGCAGCGAGGTATCTACCCGCGCCATTTTGGCCTGACTTTTCTGTCGCAAGAAGATTGGCAGGCGATGGCGGATCGGGCTAAAGCCAACGGTCTTTCCTTCTATCAACAGCCGCGTGTGCGCTTTCCTGGGACACGCATCGAGCACCGCACGTTCTTTCTGGAAGACCCGTCACACAACCTGCTGGAGTTCAAACACTACACCTACGAGTCGGCCATCTTCGGCGAGCAGGATTTTACCGATGTAGGCGACGCTTCTGAGTATTCAGAGTAACGACGGCTCAGTGCGTCTACTCATCGGCGATTGGTACGGGTGTTGCGGATTGCCGATCGATCCATTTCAGGATACGTTCGTGCCGGCGTGTGAGGAACGTGGTTTTTCGCAAGGGATCATATCGACGCGGCGACGGCAACATGGCCGCCAGCCAGGCAGCTTCGTCAACGGTCAGGTCATCGGCTGACTTCCCGAAGTGATGACGGGCTGCGGCTTCAGCGCCATAGACGCCCTGTCCCCACTCGGCGACATTGAGGTACAACTCGAGAATACGCTTTTTCGTCAGATGCTGTTCGAGGGAGCGTGTAATCAGGGCTTCCCGTGCTTTTCGAAACAGGGACCGTTCGGACGACAAATAAAGGTTTTTGGCCAGCTGCTGAGTAATGGTGCTTCCCCCACGCTTGAGTTCGCCTGCTTCGAGATTGTATTTCGCGGCCTCTTTCATTCCTTCCCAGTCGAATCCTTCGTGAGTGAAAAACGACGCATCTTCAGCCGCCACGACCGCATGGCGAAGGTGAGGAGAGATACGTGAGAGCGGCACCCACATCCACTGTTGTGGGGCAGCACGGCCCTGCTCCTTCGCCTGAGTCTGCCGATGATCCATAAGCGCCGTCGATTTTGGGTTGGTCCTCGCAAGGAGGTCTGTGTCGGGAAGCATGATCAGCCAGCTCACGGCCAGGACGCCCAACGGAAGTCCGATGAGTGCGGTGCTCCAGAGGAGCACACGAGTCGCCGTGCGTCGGCCGGTTGACTTGGGCGGAGGAGGGTCGTATGTGTAGTGACGCAGAAAGGTCGGACCGTGATCAGTCTTCCGTCTTGAATCCATTGATCAGCCTAACCCGCACTATTCATGAACGCTTCTACTGCAATCGCGAATTCGCTGCTACGACGAGCCTTCGGCGGGCAGGCTCGCCCCTCGCAACCTCGACATACTGTTTCAAGTATGCC
>SWDG01000006.1:357573-391862 GCA_005116965.1 Nitrospira sp.
ACCAGACACATCGTGTCTTAGGACTCGCTGAGGGGGAGATGTTGATTCCGTATTCATCGATGACCGGGGATGGGCGGGATCGGGTGTGGGGAGCCATCCGCGATGTGGCCGGCAGTCTTCGCACGGATCTCGCATGATCTCGGTTCAGCAGGATGCTGAAAAAGTCTGTCAACGTCGTTCTCGCATCGCTCGCCTCGCAACGTCGGCGAAGCGGGCTCAGAGGCTCAACGTACCGAAGTGTACGCCTCACCTCTTTGCTCGCTGCGGCCTTGTTCGCGGAACGGCGCGTCTTGACGCGCCGGGGCTGGGTGGGTGAGAAGGCTGGTCTTTTTGAGCATCCTGTAGTTGTCTGGGTATTCCTGCCGAATGGAAACTGCGGCTATCGGTGGGCTGTGCTCGTCTCGTGCTGGAACTTGATCTCGATGTAGGCCTTGTTCTTGAGTTCCACCAGCCAAGACTGATACATGTCCTCGCTCTTCCGCTGATAGACCAGCTCCTGAACTTCTCGCCGAACTTCCTCGAATTGGCGAAACTGTTTCGGCTTTCTGTCATCCATACGGATAATCTGGATTCCCTCAGGGCTCTCGATGATATCAGAGATCCCTCCAGGCACTAAGTGAGCGACGGCCTGTTCGATGGTCGGAATGAGTTCCCCATGACGGACTAATCCGAGTCGTCCACCCTGCAAGGCGTTGGCGCCGTCGGAGTAGCGCATGGCGACAGCTTCAGCTCGGAGTCTCCGACGGTAATGTTGCCACGAATATGCTGGTCAATGACTCGCATGAGGAGGAGCTGGTCACGAACGGTCTGTAGGTCACTCGGATTGGTGATGTTGAGGGGGCTGCCTTGTCGCTTCATCTGTTCAAGGGCTTGCTTTACTTCCAGATCGGACACTTGAATCTTTTGAGCCTTGGCTTCCTGCAGTTGCAAGCGCCGCTCGATGAGCTTCGTCAAGGCCATGTATTCCGCTGTTTTCAGCCGCTGAGCGAGATCGCTTCCCTGGTGCTCGCGAGAAAGCCGTTCTTGCTCCGTTTCAAATTCACGCTTCATATCTGACAACATGATCAATTCAGAATTGACGATCGCGACGATGCGATCTTGTAGCCGGGCCTCGGAAAAGGCCGGGGGCCATATCGAGATCATCAACAGGGCGAGTGGGAATACGAGTGAAACCCACCAGTCTGAATCGACCGGTATCTGTCTCATGATGCGTTCATCTCGGGGTAGAGAGCTCTGATGCATGATTCTACACGAAGCGGTGTGTTCGTGGAAATCGAGTGGACGTTAACGTTTCCCGGTGTCCTCGGTGATATAGCGGGAGGCTTCAGCGAAGCGAACTGCGGCATTGGCCCGAATGTCGGCGATGACTTCTTCGAATTGTTTGCGGCGCTTATCGGCCAGTAATTCTTGCCGAAGCCGTTCCTGCTTCGCTAAATCGGCTTGAATAACGGCCTCATCAAGCGGGGTCAGCACGACCAGGTAATAGCCATGGTCGCTCTTAATCGGCGCACTGACGATCCCAAGTTTGAGGGTGTGAATGATAGCATCGACCTCGGGGAGGACCAGACCTTTCCGGTAGGGCCCGAGCTCGCCGCCCTTCGATTTCGTCTTTTCGTCGAGCGAGTAGCGCTGCGCAAACTTGGCAAAATTACCGCCTCGATTCACCTGTGCTTCCAGGTCTTTGGCGGCATATACATTGGGGAGGAGCATGACCGAGACATTGGCCTTCAAGGGATCCAAAAGCTGGTTGGCGTGCTTTTCATAATAGGCGTCGAGTTCGGCCTGGGTGAGCTCGACCTTGGATTGGAGCTTGTCTTTCAGCAGCTCGTCGAGAATCAACTGTTCTTTATACCGCTGTGTTTTGTCTCGAATAAGATCGTCTTGATCAAGACCCCGGCGGCGAGCTTCCTGCATCAACAGCTCTCGGGTGATAAGTTCATCCAGGAACCGTTGCTTACCCCCCTCTTTCTCGTAGCGGGAGCGTGTGGCCTTGGAGAGCTCGCCCCAGCGTAGATCGAATTCGGTTTGGGTGATGGCTCGTCCATTCACCAGGGCAACGACCGGTTCTTCCTGTCGCTCGGCACACCCCGACATCACCGGCCCCAAACCGGCTAGGAGGCTGACAAGCAGCCCAGAGAGACAATACGTTCTACTGAATATTAGCAACCGGAAGGGCATCATAAGTCGAGGTGCACGTGGATTTCGATTACGAGACAATCGCATCCCTTTGGATGGTCTTGGTATCACAGAGATCGAGGCTTTGCAAGATTGCGTTGAGTTCCGAAAAAAGCGAGGGCCAGTCGCTCTGACGCATCTGGATCTCAAAAGCGATGGGGCTCAGGAGCTTCAGCCGCTTCTTTAGCTGGTCCATCAAGCGGTGGACGGAGCTCTCAGGGATAACGGCCTTCGGGTGAAACACAACTTTGGTTGTCTGGTCGTGCACCTCGATCGAGGCCAGGCGAAGGCGTTTGGCGTGGGTCCGGAGTTGCATGACTTCAAGCAGCCGTTCGACTGGTTCCGGAGGGGGACCATAACGGTCCTGAATTTCCCCATGCAGCAGGGCCAGCTCGCCGATTTGACCACAAGCCGTCAGCCGTTTATAGAGGGACAGGCGGTGGTGAGGATCGGTGACATAGTGCTCAGGAATAAACGCTGAAACCGGGAACTGCAGGGTTGGGTCAGGGTCCTCCTCGATCACATGCCCCTTCAACCGCTGAACAGCCTGCTCTACCATTTGCATGTAGAGGTCCAACCCAATCGCGGCGATATGCCCCGACTGCTGCTTGCCCAGAAGATTGCCGGCCCCTCGGATCTCCATGTCTGCCGCAGCGATGCGGAATCCGGATCCGAGTTCCGTGAACTGTTGAATCGCGATCAATCGCTTCTGGGCGTCGCCGGTCAGTGTCCCTTCATCGGGAATGAGGAAGTAGGCGTAGGCTTGCTCGCCACCCCGCCCGACTCGTCCGCGTAACTGGTACAACTGTGCGAGGCCGAACAGATCAGCTCGATTGACGATAATGGTGTTGGCGTTGGGGACATCGAGTCCGGACTGGATGATGGCCGACGCGATCAGGACATCCGCCTCGTGCTTCACGAATTTCAGCATCACCGCTTCCAGCGGCCTCGCATCCATCTGGCCGTGGGCCATAACCATTCGGGCTTCGGGAACCAATTGGTGCAGCCATGCTCCGATTCGCTCCATGGTTTCGACCCGATTGTGGACAAAATAGATCTGTCCTCCACGCCCGAGTTCCCGCAAGATCGCGTCTCGTACGGCCTTGTCGCTGAACCGGACCACCTCCGTCTTAATCGCCAATCGTCCGGCCGGCGGGGTATCGATGATCGAGAGATCTCGCACGCTCGACATTGCCATTTGGAGGGTGCGAGGAATGGGGGTGGCGGTGAGCGTCAGCACGTCGATCTGAGTGCGAAGTTGCTTCAGCCGCTCTTTATGTTTGACGCCGAACCATTGCTCTTCGTCGATGATCACGAGGCCGAGTTGCCGGAACACCACGTCTTTCTGCAGCAGACGGTGAGTGCCGATCACGACATCGACGGTTCCCGCGCCGACATCCTTCAGGGTCGCCTTCGTCTCCTTGGACGACTGAAACCGTGAGAGCAGCGCGACGCGCATTGGAAAGGGCGCGAATCGTTCTGAAAAGTTCTCATAGTGTTGATGGGCCAGGAGCGTCGTCGGGACCAGCACTGCCACTTGTCGGTCATGTTCCACAGCCTTGAAGGCCGCGCGCATGGCGACTTCGGTCTTTCCGTAACCGACGTCTCCGCAGACCAGCCGATCCATGGGCTTGGTCGACTCCATGTCTCGGCCGATGTCCCCGATGGCCCTGAGCTGATCCGCTGTTTCCTCGTACTCAAAGGCGGCTTCGAATTCGTGGTACAGGGTCGTGGTCGTGCCATACGCATTCCGTTTCACCAGTTCGCGGCTTGCGTAAAGATCGATCAATTCTTGGGCCATTTCCTCGATGTTTTTCTTCACCCGCGCCGTGGTCTTGGCCCAACTGGTGCCACCCAGGCGATCCAGTCGAGGGATATGGCCTTCGGCCCCGCCGTACCGTTGCACCTGGTTCAATCGGTCGAGCGGAACATAGAGGGTATCTCCACCGGAGAACTCGAGGATCAGGAAATCGCTCTCGAAATCTTGGACCGACAGGCGCTTGAGCCCTCGATATTTGGCGATGCCGTGCTGAACATGGACGACGTAGTCGCCCACGTTCAGATCCTCCAGTGAAGAGAGGAAGGTTGCGGTTCTGCTTTTCGGTTGTGGTTTATGGCGGGCGCCCTTCGCGAAGAGCTCTTCTTCCGTCAGCAGCGCGAGCCGAAGGTCTCCGGAGAGAAACCCCGCCGACAGATCGCCGTGCAGCACATAAAACGGGAGCTTTCCGGTCCTCTGGCTCGACCAGGCAGACGGGTTCCATGGGTCAGCAGGTAAATCGTGCTCTCGGAGTAAGGCGAGTAAGCGATCGACCTGCCCGCGGCTTCGCGCGACCAAGACGACCCGGTGTTCGCTCCGGAGTCCTTCTAGCAGGTTGAGAGTCTGGCTGAAGGCGGTGCCCCTGATTCCGAGTCCAATGCTGCCTGGCGCTTGGGCGGAAAACGAAAACGTTTGATTCCAGGTCGAGTCCGGCGCCGCTAGAGGCTCAAGAGCCAACATGGGCCAGGCCGCGATCCGCTGTTGGATGCCCTCCCAGGTGAGAAAGAGTCGTTCGGGCGAGGGATATGGCTGTGCCGCATCCCGGTCGACATGGCGGAGATATCCGTCGTCGATCTTCTCCCAGGCCGTCTCACAGGCCTTCTTCAGCGCCTCTGGTTGATCGAGCGCGAGGAACGGAGCGGTGGTGAGATAGTCGAACAATGTGTCCATGGAATCGTACAAGTCAGGGCTTCGCCACTCAGCATCCGCTTCGATGGGTACGATTGCTTCCGGGGCCTGTGGAGGTCGAACGAACTCCCGCGCAGGCAACACCCAGCCCTCGTTCAATTTTGTGATGGAGGTCTGGGTTGAGGGGTCGAACAGGCGAATGGATTCGACATGATCCCCGAGAAACTCCACACGGACTGGATTCGCGTACGCGGTCGAGAAGACATCAATGATGCCGCCACGGACGCTGAATTCCCCTGGAATTTCAACGACCGACACGCGTCGGTATCCCAGGCGAAGGAGGTTGGTGACCAACGACTCCCGTTCGAAGGCCGCCGCTGTTTGGAAGTGAAAGATCGCCTGCTCGAATGTCGAGTGCGGAATCACACGATGCATGGCAGCGGCGACGGAGGTGACGAGGATGGTGGGCGGGTTGATGAGCAGGCGATGAAGGGTCGTCATCCGGTGTGCAATCAACCCGACATGCGGCGCCGTTGCTTCATAGGGAAGCGTTTCCCATTCCGGGAACCAGGCGAGGTCCTCGACCGGACGACCCATCAGTCCATAGAAGAAGCACAAGTCATTGAACATTCGTTCGGCGGACTCGTCGCTCGCGGTCACAACGACCCATGGGCTGCCGCGATGGAGTAGCGCCAGGGCGCAGGCCGATGTCGGTCCGTGCGCTCCGAGAAGGCAGACACGTGCTTTCTCGTGGTCGAGTGCCGAACGAAGCGGGGCAAGCCAGGCTGTGGGTTGGACGGTGGCTTCAGACACGTATCACGTCGCGGTTGACCGTATGCGTTGAAGGAGACCGGTGGTGGAGAGACCGGGAACCAGCGGGATCGTCTTGACGACACCTCCACGAGCTTCAACCAATTCGCGGCCGATGATTTGGTCAATCATCCAATCCCCTCCCTTGACCAGGACATCTGGTTGGACGGCGGCGATGAGCTGGCGAGGGTCAGGTTCGTCAAAAATGACTACGAAATCCACGCACCCTAAGGCTGCCAGCACCTCAGCCCGTTGTGCTTCCGACACGATCGGTCGGTCGGGTGCCTTGTCCAGCGTACGAACCGAGACATCACTGTTGACCCCGACGACCAGGACATCGCCCAGTGCTTTGGCCGCCTGCAGATACCGGGTATGTCCGATGTGCATCAGATCGAAACAGCCGTTTGTGAACACGATCCGTTTCCTCTTTGCCCGTTCACCGGAAAGCACGGAAAAGAGTTGGTCGCGTGGTAACACTTTTGCGATCATGGCCCCATCATACCGTGCAGATCGTGCTGTCGGCTACATGGAAAGAGGGCTAGTCAACGTCTGTCGTCTTGGTTCCTGGCACTATTCCGTGACGCGCAGGGTGTTTCAGCAGGCTCTCAAGTCATCACATAACGGACCGATACAGCACATAACGGATGCAAAGGCCTGGCAAGAGCCTGGCCTGGGGCTATGGGTGTGCCAGGAGCGTGTGACGATGGATGAGGTCAGGACGTTCTGGATCATTGCAGCGGCCAATGTTCTGCTGGTCGCACCCTTGATCTTTTTTCTTATACGGACATCCTGGCGAGCGCGGACCGGTCGGGTTCTCGCGGAGGCCGAAAGAATCCGATTCCAGGAAAATGAGCAGCGACTCCGGAGTATGTTGGAAGCTGAACCCCATGGGATATTGGTCATCGGGCTCAACTACCGGGTGCTTCAACTCAATCCTGCGGGCTGTCTCCTCTTCGATGCGGGATTTTCAGAAGAGATAGTGGGGACAGATCTTCGAACGTATATCCAGACGAACGATTGTCTACAGATCGAAGAAATGCATAGGGCGGCGAAGGAAGGCCGGGAAACCTGTGGAAAAGGGAGGCTCATTGGACTATCGGGGCAGGTCCGGTGGGTTGAGGTCACGTTTGTCCCACTTCCAGCCAGTGACGGCACGGTGCATGCGGTCCTCAGCGTCGTCCGGGATGTAACAGAGCAACGGAGCGCCGATCGTCGGCAAGCTCTCCAGCACGCTGTAGCCAAAGTGCTCGCAGGTGCCTCTACGGTCGAGCAAGCGGTCCCCGACCTCCTCCAGGCCCTTGTCGTGAATCTCGATTGGCATGTCGGTCTGTTCTGGCGGGTGCAAGACGACCGGCAAACCATTATCTGCACACAGGACTGGGTGGTTGATACCACGATGGTGCAGGAGTTCATGAGAAGAAGGCGGCAGGAGGTCTACGCAGCCGGGGCTGATCTGCCGGGGCACTGTTGGGCCCGTGGGGAGCCGCTGTGGGTAGAGGACATTGCAAGAGACCCTCTCTTGACGCGTGGGCCTGTGGAAGCGACGGGAATGTTGCACGCGGCCTGTGCGTTTCCTATCTGGTTGAGGGCTCACGTCTATGGCGTCATCGAGCTCTTCAGCAGCGAGCCTCAGGCCAAGGATTGGGATTTACTGAGAGCTTTGGGCACGGTCGGAAGACAGATCGGCCTGTTCGTCGAACGAACGGAAGTGGAAGCGGCACTACATGAGAACGAAGCCCGCACTAGCTTGATTATTGATACGGCTCTCGACGCTGTGATGACGATGGATCATACGGGCCGGATTACCGAGTGGAATGCCCAGGCTGAGCAGGTATTTGGCTGGTCTGCACATGAGGTGATCGGGCGTGATATTGCCGACACGATCTTTCCACCGTCCCAATGCCTCATCTATCGCGCGTATGTTCAGCGGCTTCTTGAACCCCAGGACTCGCTCCTCTCAAACAGGTTGGTCGAAATGATCGGTCTCCGGCGCGACGGCTGTGAATTTCCAGTGGAAATCGCCATGACACCGTTAGCCGTCGAGGGCTCCGTCATCTTCAGCGCATTTATCCGAGATATCACGAGTCGGAAAGAAGCCGAGCAAGCACTGAAGGGCTATGCCCAACAGTTGGAGCATATCAATCAGCAGCTGGATGTCGCCTTGAGGGAGGCCAAAGCCGCCACTGAGGCCAAGTCGTCGTTCCTGGCGACCATGAGTCACGAAATCCGGACACCGATGAATGGTGTAATCGGGATGACCGGTCTCTTGCTGGAGACCACATTGACGGAGGAACAACGTGAATATGCGGAGACGGTTCACAGTTGTGGAGACCATCTCCTCACGATCATCAACGATATTCTCGATTTTTCAAAGATTGAAGCAGGGAAATTGGATTTAGAGATGATTGAGTTCGATCTTCGGCTCACGCTCGACGAGTCGTTGGACCTCGTCGCAGAACGTGCGTCGTCCAAAGGACTGAATGTGGCGTGTCTCTTCCACGCCGATGTGCCGCGCCATTTGCTTGGTGATCCAGGGCGCCTCCGGCAGGTGGTGATGAACTTGATGGCGAATGCCATTAAGTTTACCGAACGCGGGGATGTGGTGGTGGAAGTGACGGTTGAGGCTCAGTCGAAGGGCGACGCAATGATTCGCGTTGCGGTCACGGACACGGGGATCGGGATCTCAGAGGAAGCGTGTGAGCGACTCTTTCAGTCGTTTACCCAAGCCGATGGGGCCACAACGAGGAAATATGGTGGGACCGGACTCGGGCTTGCGATTTGCAAACGTCTTGTCGAGATGATGGGCGGAACGATTGGGGTGATGAGCCGGGTTGGAGAGGGGAGCTGCTTCTGGTTTACGGTGAATCTTCGTAAACAGGCTGATGGCTCTGGAAGTGCCGATGCCGATGCCGCTGTGTTGGCAGGTCTCCGCATCTTAATCGTGGATGAGAAGGCCATCAATCGAAGGATGTTGGAGCAGATGACAAAGAAATGGGGGATGCAACCGACACTGGTTCAGAGCGGCTCCGAGGCGTTGGAGGTCCTAAGCGGTGGGCCTATGCAACCGCAGTTCGACCTTGCCCTGTTGGATGTCGATATGAGTCCGACGGATGGGATCGAGTTGGCACGTGCGATCAAGGGACGACCTGAAGGAGGCGAGACCAAACTCGTCCTGCTCACGTCGTTCGGTCGGCGGGGAGATGCAAAGACAGCCAAAGAAGCGGGGTTAGCAGCCTACCTGACCAAGCCGATTCGTGAGCGACAGTTGCATGATTGTCTTGTCGCAGTCCTCATGCAGCCCCCCGTTAGTTCAGGTCTGTCGGGCACGAGCGACGCACCCCCACTCATCACTCGGCACACCCTTGCAGAAACCAAGGCCAAGGTGGATCTCCGTATTCTCCTGGCCGAGGATAACATCATTAATCAAAAAGTAGCCGTTCGCCTCTTCCAGCGGTTGGGGTATCGAATCGATGTCGTGGCCAACGGGCGTGAGGCCGTCGAAGCAGTATCGCGCATGCGCTATGACGTGGTGTTCATGGATTGCCAGATGCCGGACATGGATGGCTTCGAAGCGACGAGCCTCATTCGGGAACATGAGGCGGCGGGAACTGTTTCAAGTTGCAAGTTTCAGGTTTCAGACCCAAGACCTGAACCTTCCGGCCTTCAACCAGAAACTCGAAACCCGAAACTTGAAACTTCCTGTCGTGTGCTGATTATTGCCATGACGGCAAACGCCATGCAGGGAGACCGTGAACAGTGTCTGGCTGCGGGGATGGACGACTATCTGTCAAAACCTATTTCGGTGGACGCGCTGGCTGGTGTTCTGAGCCGGGTGAGTCAGGAACAGGGACGGTCCAGTCCAGAGAGAAGTCAAGAAGCCGCATAGCCTGCATTTCCCCATCAGAGCCCTTTCTCCCATTACCTCAACTCAAGCGTCAATTGCTCCGGCGCTCCGGCACGCTTAGTCGATCCGGCTGACCGGGGTGATGGGCCCGAGGCATGAGTCGGGTGGGGCGTGGGATGATCCTTGATCAGTTGAGTCGGTGACACGAGTTCCTGCAAGGCGCCGTGACAGGATCCACAGTGATGGCGCTTTGGCTGGATCGTTCTTCGGTGCCGTTGATACAGTCGCCCGCAGTCTTGGCATCGCCAGGCGAATTTCGCTAAGGCGATGACTTCCTTCTCCAGTGTGTGGTACGTCGTCACGGCGACGGTCCCTGTTCGATTCATCTCCGCCATCTTCCGCAAAAACTCCAGGCCATGATCAGGCCGACGTTTCAATACATCGAATTGCCATTGATGAATCATTTCATGAGCCAAGGTGTTGAGCAGCTCCTGCTCCGCGTAGGGTGTCCGTGCGATGAGCTGTTCAAAGAGCGGGAGAGACAGGCGAATTTCTCGACGACTGTGGGTCAGGGTGAGGGGGGAAAAGGACCTTGGCCCTTCGCGACAAGCAAACATACCAACCGAGGAGGTCAGGCGCTGACTCCAGACGATCTCGATCGGCCTAAGTGAACCGGCAAAGTACTGTGTGTTCAAGTGCTGCCAACGAGCCTGTAGCCATTCTGAAGAAAGGAGTACCGAAAGGCTTGGGGCGGGCGAGGATGGGCTCATCCTAATTCCTCCAGCACGGCCGCCGCGAGCAACGGCAGCATGATCTCGTGGTGACCGGTCAAGGAATAACCCTGGCCGCCCTTTTGCGTGGGGCGCCGCACGACGTTGGTCTGTGGTCGGTAATGGGAGAGAAAGTCCATATTCACGGTCGTAATATTGGCGATCGGATGGCCGAGATTTCTCCCTAATGACAGTGTTTTTAGAAAGACCTCTGGCAGAATCACCGCCGAGCCGACGTTCAGGTAGACGCCCCCTTCCATCCCAGCGACGACAGCGGTGAGACGCCTGAAGTCCAGGAGCGACGTGGCTCCGATGGCTGCGCCGTCCGCCGAAGGGTGCATGTGGATAATGTCGGTTCCGACCGCGACATGCACGGTCACCGGAATGCCGAGTGTCGCTCCTGTGGCGAGAATACTGACGGCTCGATTCGGGAATTGATCGGCTGTATGGTTCATGTAGCGTCCGATGGCTTCACCCAGCCCTTGACCGTCCTTCGCGCCGCGCGTGATGGCGTCATTCAGAATCCGGCCCGTTTCTTCCGCCATGCCGAACCGGCCGTTGTCGATCTCGGCATCGACTTCTTCGGAGGTATGGCCCATGAGGGCCAATTCGAAGTCATGAATAATTCCTGCCCCGTTCATGGCTACTGCCGTGATGATACCTCGTTCCATCAAGTCCGTGATGATCGGGGACAGCCCCACCTTGATGACATGGGCGCCGATCCCGAGGATGACGGGGCGACGCCTTCGATGCGCCTTCACGATGGCCTGGGTGACGGCCCGCAATGTTGTGACCGCGAGGATGTTCGGGAGGCGGGACGAGAAGGTCGAGAACGTCCCCCCGCGTTTCCACGGCGCGGCCAAGTCTGAAAGCCGAACCTTGCTGTGTCGCTTTTTGAGCGGATAGGTCTTGAGGTCAGACGCATTGATCGGAGGGATCAAGGCGGGAGGCCGAGTCGAGGGTGTCCGATCAGGACGCTTTCCCAAGGAGATGATCCTCTACCAATTCGCACAAGACGTGGCCGAGCGTGATGTGACTTTCCTGAATTCGAGACGTGACCGTAGACGGGACGATGAAAGGATAATCAACCAACGCGGCCAGCTTTCCGCCGTTAGCTCCCGTCCAGGCAATCGTGGTTAAGCCACCGTCGCGGGCTGCCGCGATACCTTTCAGCACGTTTGGAGAATTTCCGCTGGTGCTGATGCCAATCGCAATGTCCCCTTTTCGGCCATGCGCGCGCACCTGGCGGGCGAAGAGTTCTTCGTACCCATAGTCATTCGCGATGCAGGTAATGGCGGCAATGTCCGTCGCCAAGGCAATTGCGGGCAACGGCACCCGGTCGCGCTGGTATCGTCCGACAAACTCCGCTGCAATATGTGCGGCATCGGTCGAGCTCCCGCCGTTACCAAACAGGAGGACTTTGTTCCCGTTCTGGAACGCATTCGCGATGAGTGTCGCGACCTGCACGATACGATCGGCATGCTCGTGCGCAAATTGCTGTTTGACTCTGGCACTGTCCGCAAAAGCTGTCAAAACAATTGCTTGCATGCTCGCGATTCTAGGGAAGGGTGCCTAGGCTGTCAAGGATCAGCACCATTTCCATGTTCTGCCGCATCAAATTGAACGTGCGCGAGTGCGATGGTATAGTCGTCCGGCCATGACACAAGACCAGCCCATCAAGACACTCGTGGTTGCATTGGTCGATGATGCGGCAGCGGCGGTCTATTCAATCAACAGGCTCAATCCGGAGGCCCTGTGTTTCGTGTTGCCTGAAGGAAGCAAGGCTTTGGTGGAATCGGACATACAGCCGAAGATCCAACAGATGCCGAGGCGGTGGGATTGGATCGTGATGGCAGACGCGACGGAGTTCCCATCTATCTATCAGACAATTGCACGGTCGTTACCGGATCTCTTGCGGACATGGGAGATACAGCCGGGCGAGCTAGTCGTGGATCTGAGTGGAGCAACCCCGGCGATGGCGGGTGCGCTCACCTTGGTAGCGCTCCCATGGACTTCTCGGGTGGTTGAGCTGGCTCGGGCACGCGAAGGGCAGGAGGGTGATCGGATCGAGTTGGGCCCCAAGACGCTCATCTGGACTCAGAGCAATCCATGGGACGAGCAAGCGACCGTGTCACGTCGGGAAGGGTGCGAGTTGTTTAACCGGGGTCTCTTTCACTCCGCCGCCAAGCTCTTCCATGGCGTAGAACTGCGAGTGAGTGGCGGGCACAAGCCACTCTATCGCGCCTTCACCGATTTGGCCGAGGGCTATGAGTTCTGGGAACGGTTTCAGTACCGGCAAGCCTGGGACAAGTTGAGGACTGCGACGAAAGCTCTGGAGATGGCTTCGCTGTGGGGCGGACCGACCGGATTGAAAGCGATCCTGCCTCATCTGAAGGCCAACGCGAGTTTCCTTGAGAAGCTGGTGCTGGACCCTGCCGAGGTCAAAGAATACCTCGCGCTGGACCTATTGGCGTATGTGGGAAGGCATCTCCATGTTGGCCATGACCCCGAAGGGGCGATGACAGCGCTGGTTCGTGCGCTGGAGGCGTTCGCGCAAGTCCGGCTGTATAAGTCGTACAAGATCAAGAGTTGGGATGTGTCGCCGGGACAGCTTCCGCAAGCGCTTCAAGAGACCTGCCGCACGTGTTATCTCGAAGACATTGACGGCAAATACAAGCTGCCGCTTCAAGCGCAGTTTCGTGTGTTGGCCGGACTGGGCGATCAACTGGGCCAAGCCTTTCTCAAGGAATGGCAGAAGATGAAACCGTTGCTGGACGCCGCGAACCATGCGGTGTTGGGACACGGCTTCGAGCCGATCAAGGCTGAGCGAGTGCAGCAGTTGTACGATGTCGTGCTTCGATTGACGGGTGTTGCTGAATCATCACTGCCGAAGTTTCCTGTCTTGAACCTCTAAGTGAAACGAAATGATCGATGTGGTTCTTTCCCTGACTGGTGACACCGCTAATTCATGAGTTTCCTACCTTGAAAAGCGAGGAATTGCACTTAGTCTTTACCAACCCAACAAGGCAGTGGTTCTTCGCTATTGGCTGCAAAGTCACGCGCTTCGTCGTCCCGCTCACGAATACACTCCCGAACAAGTGCCACAGCCTCTGCATCGGTCATTACTGAGATTTCAAGCTGCGCTAGTTCTTCACTCTTACGGAGGATACCTCTATCCGCGGTGATCAAGGGATAAGGGCGATGCTGCCATGCGGCAAGGACAATTTCCACATCGTTTCCTTCATTTTGTGAGTGGCAGCCATCAGGGAAAAGAATCTCAGAAATCCGAGGACGCATTTCTCTTGCAACATGGTTATGAGTATAGCTGATGGTGAAAACTGTGCTCGAAGCTTTCCGAGAGCGCTCGGCATTATGTCCCTCTTTTGCCTCACCATGAGCAACGTCGGGCATAAGGAGTCCAATTACCCCATCCTTACGCCACTGGTCTAGCTGGTTCATATAGGGTAACGCGCGGCGTGCGTTGATACGGTTCGTATCGATCAGGAAATATAAGTCCGTTTCACGGCTTGGCATGTGAGGATTCAATTCTCGTCCCATTTTACTCTCCGATCCTTCGCAAACACGCCTTCCAGATTTTAGACTTGTCTAGGGATCAAGCTGATTAGCTGGTAGTGAGTTGGTTTGATCTTTGCTCACATAAGAAACCAACTACCCAACCCGAGATTAGGTTGAATGACCCTGACCTTCCTCAGTGAAGGGCAAATTGTCGTGATGGCAATGGAGAAGGGAGTAGATGCAGGAAAGAGTCAATCAAGCCTGAAGTTGCCTCTATATAATTCTGAGAGAGAAGCATGGCGGAAGCCGATGACTTGTTCTTGGTCTTGAGCACAGGCAACCTCATCATCTACCCGTTTTCAACTTTGCGTAATTGTCACAGCCCAACTGGTTTTCGAGGTCGCACGCCTTTCCATAATACTTGAGTGCTTCAGTGTCGTCCTGTCGGACACCTTTTCCTAGGTGATAGGCTAGCCCGAGAGATGCACAGCCTATTGCATTCTCGCCGTCACAGGCTTTCCTAAACAAGGCTACGGCTTGGAAGGTATCCTGTGTGACCCCGATCCCGTCGAAATACCTCAAGCCGAGATTGGAGCAACCTAGCCACTCCTTGCCGTCACAGGCTTTCCTGAATAGGGCGATGGCTTGCCCGGCGTCTTGTGGAACCTCAGTACCCGTCACATACATCGCGCCGAGAGTGGTGCAGCTCCGCATAAATCCCCCCTCACAGGCTTTTCGATAGAATGCGGCGGCTTGCCCGGCGTCTTGTAGGACATCAATACCCTGCTGATACATCACGCCGAGACCCCAGCAACCCAACGCCTCCCCGCCGTCACAAGCTTGCCCATACAACTTGAGAGCCTGACCGTTGTCTTGTGGGACCATTGTGCCCCGGCTATACACTGCGGCGAGATTGTAGCAACCTCGTGGCTCTCCACCATCACAGGCTTTTCGGTAGAATGTTATGGCTTGAAGGGTGTCTTGTCGGACCCCAGTACCCTCCTCATACATCACGCCAAGGTTGTAGCAGCCTTGCGCAAATCTGCCATCACAAGCTTTCCTGTAGAAGAGCGCGGCTTGCCCGGTGTCCTGTTTGACGTTGGTCCCCTTAGCATACATCCATCCAAGGGTTCCACATGACGGTGCATCCCCTTCCTCACACGCTGCTCTAAACTGTTGCGGGTTGTCGGCTGCTTCAGAAGGGTTCATCCCTGCTGAGACCAGCACAGCGACGACCACGAGAGCATGAAGAAGCGAGTGAAGATTCATGGAGGGATCTCCAATGAAGAAGGAAGAGAGGCGATAGAGAGATATCTTGTCAATTGCCGGATACAGGGTCTCTCTGGAACGATCAGTTGGACCGTCTTCCCCTCTGCGATCGGATAGTATCTGCAACCGGCATCCGCTCGCTATTTGTTGCGACCGAGTTCTCTCGTGAGCCACTCTAATTCATGCAAACGATTTGGTTTGGGACCGTCCCCTGATAAGTCGTGGTCACGAAGCTGCTCATAACTGATAAAGCGCGGTGTTCCACTCTTATATTCTGAAGTTGACACTTGATCTGGCTTCCTTGGTTCAATAAATGCCTTTCGTTTATTGTCCCATTCCCATCCTGCCTCGTCGAATAGTTGCAGAGCTTGGGGGTCTATGTCATTGGGGATAGCCATTTTCACTCCTAATTTGACGCGCAGAAAGCCTGGCAATCATCGTGGGAACTTTACCATTTAATCTATGACTGCCGCAAAAATGCCTTCCAGAACGACTTGCGAGCGTTATGAGCGAAGGAAGACCCCCTACTCAGCACCTCTTGAAGTTTTGTGTCTGGCCTTGACCTGCCTCTTGAGGTGCTTCTCGTAATGCGATGGGATAATTTTTGCCGAGGTCCCGCAGTTCATGCCAAGGAGGAATATCAATCCTCAAGCGGGCTTTGGTACAATCCCGCGTCTTTCATGAAGCATTTGTGATGCATCGGGTATGAAAGAACCCGATGGATCATTCCAAAGTCACTTTAAATCACAGCCCTGTCCAGGCAACGCATTGGAAATAAAGATCTACTACGAAGATACCGACTGCGGCGGGGTCGTATACTACGCCAACTATCTCAAATATTTTGAGCGGGCGCGGACCCACTATCTTGAAGATCGCGGACTATCGGTGGCGGGGCTTATGGCCCAAGGAACGGTGTTTGTCGTCGTGCATGCGGAGGTGCATTATCGGTCGCCTGCCCGCTATGGCGAAACGTTGGTGATCGAGACGGTCGTTCCCGAGATGACGGCTGCGTCGATTACTTTTGCCCACGTGGTCAAGGACAAAGTCAGTGGGCGTGTCGTGGCCGAAGGGTCGGCCAGACTGGCGGCGACGGACGGCAACGGCAAGGTGAAGCGCCTGGACAAGGCAACCGTCGCTGCGATACAGTCGGAGTCGCATTCTGCGGAGAGACGTCATCCGTAATGTGCAGCGCGTGGAGCCGCGCGGTCGTTCGTTGCTTTCCGCAAGGGATAAACGACGGTTCACGAATTGCGACCAGTCCGGCAAGCGTCCAATAACCAGCGCGGCGCCTGGATCTAGCGGCTGCTCTCAGCCGGCGCGTTGTCGCCATGCCTAATTTGTGAGAGCGGCCATCGCAACAAGATGAAAGGAGTGTCCCTTATGAGCCAGCAGATTTCCGGATATACGTACGGCACCTCGGCGGTCGCGAAGTCGCCGGTGAGCCTTGCCGATTTCCAATTGATGCAGAAGAGCGCGTTGTTCGGCGAGGAGGACGTGAAGTATTTACGTCTCTCGCACGATGTGGTGAAGGACCAGGTGGAAGCCATTTTGGACGTGTGGTACGGCTTCGTCGGATCCCAGCCGCATCTGCTCCAATCGTTCCTCGGTAAAAGTGACGGCAAACCGCTCGGCGACTACTTGGGTGGGGTGCGGAAGCGGTTCGGCCAGTGGATTCTCGACACGGCCCGTGCGGAATACGATCAGAAGTGGCTCGATTATCAACATGAGATCGGCCTGCGTCATCATCGCACGAAGAAGAACCAGACGGACGGCGCGGCGGCGTCAGCGGCGATCGTGCCGTTTCGCGATCTCTTCGCGCTCATTTTCCCAGTGACTGTTACATTGAAGCCCTTTCTCGCGAAAAAGGGCCACTCGGCCGAGGACGTTGAGAAGATGTACGCGGCATGGGTCAAGTCCTGCCTGCTCCAGATCACGCTCTGGAGTCACCCCTACGTCAAAGCCGGCGATTTCTAATCGGGCATTGAGTCGAATTCGGGGACATTCTCATCGAGACCGGGGCTGCGCTCGGTGCGATCTGGAATGTCCCCGTTTTCTTTTCCACGGCCATGCGCAGCACGATATTCTCCTGCTGTCGATCGCAGGGCTAGCTTGCTGCGGGGATCTTCATTGGAAGGAGTCTTCAGGAACTCCTCCCGTCATCGAACAGGAGGAGACAGGGTCAGCTTCACCCTGTCAACGATGGGTCACTGTTTGAGTGGAGAAGCCCTGGAGTTTCTTACCGACCTGCGCCTTCGTGTCACCCACAGTGCCACCTGACTCTGACCACTGCGTAATCACGATTTCTATTCGTCGGTTCTTACTCCGGTTTTTTTCCGTGTCATTGGCCGCGATCGGTTTGCTATCGGCGTACCCCATGGCTTTGACTCGGTCAGCCTCAAGCCCTCCGTTGATCAATATTTGAATGGCATGTTCGGCCCTGGTCCGGGAGAGTTCGATATTATCTCGAAAGCCCTTCCGAGGGTCGATCCGGAGCGGCGCGTTGTCGGTATGGCCGGCAACCTCAATGTTCTGGTAGCGAAATCCGTGCAGGACGGCTCCGATCCGCTCGAGCAACGAAGTGCCTCCGAGGGTAACCGCAGCATCACCGGTGGGGAACAATTCGGTGGTTGCAAACGCGAGGGTCAATTTATTGCCTCGCTGCCTCAACGTCGCACTGCCCTTCTTGAGTTCGGGCTGTAAGAGGCTCGCGAGACTCTCGCTCATCTTCCCGAGGTCGCTACTTGATAAGGATTCTGTGTCATCTGCAACCGCAGGCGTAGATGGCAGCAGGTTCGTCACGGATAGGTTTTGATCGAGCGATTGCAGCGGAATCGTGCTTTTGTCGGCACCGCTGTCCTCTTGAGCAGGAGCTGGCTCGGCTGGTTTGGACGCATTGCGTTCGAGGTCCGCCAGCAATTGTTTCGTGCGTGCGAGTTCCGTGTCTCTTGCCATGAGTTGAGGATTGAGATCCGCCAGCTTTTGCGTGACCTGTTTGAGGTCGTCCTTGAGCTGCGCGAGTTCTTGCTCTTTCCGCGCTGTCTGCTGTTCAACTTCGGTCGCACGGCGTTTGGTCTGGGCCAGTTCCTGTTCTTTTCCCGCCATCTGTAGTTCGACTTCAGTTAGGCGGCGCTTGGCCTGCGCCAGATCTTGCTCTTTCCCCGATGCCGTCAGTTGTTCTGTTTCGGCTGGGCGGCGTCTGGCCTGCGCCAGGTCCTGCTCTTTCCGCGCTGTCTGTTGTTCGGCTTCGGTGACGCGACGTTTCGCTTGCGCCAGTTCTTGCTCCTTCCCTGCCATCTGTTGTTCGGCTTCGGCAATTCGGCGTTTAGTCTGCGTCAGTTCCTGTTCTTTCCCTGCTATCTGTTGTTCGGCGTCGGCTGCACGGCGTTTGGTCTGTGCCAGTTCCTGTTCTTTCCCCGCCGTCTGTTGTTCAAGTTCGGCGACACGACGTTTCGCCTGCGCCAGTTCCTGCTCTTTCTTTGCGGTCTGTTGTTCGGCGTCGGCTGCGCGGCGTTTGGCCTGCGTCAATTCTTGCCCTTTCCCCGTGGTCAGCTGTTGTTCAACTTCGGCGACGCGACGTTTGGCCTGGGTGAGATCCTCAGCTTGTGACGCAAGATCCTCTCGAAGCTTCTTGGAATTCTCGTAGGCGTCGGATCGCAGGGCTGTGATCTCACTATCTTTGGCATGGAGTTGGATAACCAACTCACCGATCCGCCGTTTTGCATTCTCCAGATTGCCGGCAGCGAGTTGTCGCTCGAGCTCGTCGATTTTTTGCTTGGCTTGCTGGAGATGGGTTCTCGTTACGCTCAATTCGTCTTGTGGCGACTGGCCGTCTGCATCTCTGGCGGCCATAGAAACCGGCACAACTCCGCATAACATGGTGAGGAGTGTAAGCGTGAAGGCGGATAAGTTTTTGATGATCATGTCTCACCCACAAGCTGCAAAGGTGCAGTGACTATAAATAAAGTTGCGCTCCATCAATGGATTTCAACACACTCATGTGTCTATGAAATCCACTCACGAGGCACAGGCGGAAGCGCCTGTGTTGAACCCTCAATCGATGTTGGCGCTTCCCCTCTTCGTACATGAAAAAAGAAAGAAGGTAGCTAATCCTATCGCCTTCCTGATTCACTTTACAACGGGGCAGTACAGCTGTTCACGAGTGTGGTGCCAGTTCGTCCATCGTCTGCTGGCTGGCGCCACATCGACAGGCGAGATCGGACACAGCGGCGAACTCTGTGAGACGAGTCGCTGCCGGCATTACTCGATTGGGTAGAGCGGATCTTTGCTTGTAGGCCGTTTCACTCGTTCGATGACACTTCCCGCGCACCAATACGCTTCCTGATTCAAGAATGGGAAAATAAGCATGAGCCAGCTTGCTTCCACTTGCACGTCGTCGGGTATCAATCGCGCGCTTCTCTCGCGCGCAGTCAGCTTCAGATTGAGCAGACAGCCTTCTTTGGTGTACCCGCTCGCGGTTACCCTTGCGGATCGATCCAACCCTCCTGCCGACTTATCGGCGTGGGAAGCGCACCCCGCTAAAAACATTGAAGCGACGACAGTGAGCGTTGCGCAAAAGCGTTTCATTGCCACCTCAAGAAATATTTAAACACCGACTCGATTGGGGAATTCAACGGACCTCACGGAACGAGGCGCCGGTTGCTTGCATGGGAGCACATACTCGCCGCTCCCAAAGTTTGCGCTCGAAGACTAGGGAACTCGGCAGATTGTCGGAGAAATATAAGAAGGGTGTCAAGAAACGGCTAGAGAGGTATGAATTTGAAGGAGATTCGTCTTTCATCGCACGGACCGTGAGAGGTAAGAACGATGTCCCACATTTTGGTCCCCACCTTCTGTGGATAAACTTGTGAGTAAGTCCGTTTCTTGGTCAGGCTATGCATAAATGACGGGGCTATTTATCAAACTGCCTACTTTTTGGGCGTCTGGACTGTGTCGGAAGACCTACTGCTAATAGTGGCTCCTATCATGTTTCTCGATGTTTACACGCATTCCTAGCCTTGTGTCCGCGGCATCCAACAACAAGCCTCTACCGGAGGCATTGATCCGACCAGCAGAGATGTCGTTATCCACAGCCATGAGGATTGCCTGTGGATCATAGATGAATTGCTGTGACTAGAGCGCTCTTTCTGATCTGTCAAGAGGCAGTCTGAACAGAACGCCGTCTCGTCGGGGAAGAAGGTAGAGCCAAATGGCTGGGAGCCGCACTACTTTTTTCGATACACATTGAGCCCGATCTTCTCTTGTCGATCCGGAATCGTCACGTTCCCTTCCGTCGAAGCAATGATGATGGTCTTGCCTGTTGAAGAGGGACCGAACTCCTTTGAGAGGTCTACTCTGATCGTCAACACAGACCCTTCGACGCTCATCTCAACGTTTTTCATGATCGTACCCTTTCAGTTGCACAAGTGATGGTTCGTTGGCTCTCAGCGACGATCCCCCATGACCCATTCACGGGGGTGACTTCTGGCTGTGCCAAGGCCGAGCCCAGGATCAGGTTCTGCATGTGGCTCGATTTGAGAATGGACCGCTTCCTCACAGGATTAGGGGGCTAGCGAGCCAAGGTAGTGCCAGAGAGCTGCTTGGCGATATTAGGTAAATGTTTTTGGGCATCGGCACCTTGAAAACTGAAGGTCAGCACAAAACCCGAACACTGGGTATACCCGGTGCCGCCAGGGCCTTTGCTGTTTCGAAAGTCACCGATGACCATATCCCCTCCCGTACACACCGGGAATGCCGTTTTCTTGAACGCCGGATTCTGCAAGGACATGTCGATGATCTGTTTGATCTCCATCACGGTTTCGCTTTGTTGGTCGATGTGCACGTACATCGACAGCACTTGACCGCTGGGCCATTGCCACGCGCAGCCCTCACCCGTTCCCATCCTGGATTGGACGGCAGATAACGAGGGAGATGTCAGCAGGCTACAGACTTGAGCAGCCATAGGGCTCCCTGCCTGGACGGGGGACGAGACAAGTACTCCAACGATCGCAATGAGATATTTCAGTTTCACTCTGTGTGGCCTTTAAGAATAGCGCTTGCGACAGGGAGAGAGTACCTGCCTCCGCTGCTCAGCCTGTTACACCGACGGTCGTGCCCCTTGACGATATGGAACGAACGGGTTGGCAAATTGTAGCCCTTGCCCATTGGGCATTCAATGGCTTTTGCATCGGTATGCCGCGCATCGGTTTGTCATTGCGCTATTCGCTAATAGCGACAACGCGTGATGTCTGGCAGCTATTTGTGTGGAATTAGCTCGATGGTCTTCGTTTGGCGTGTATTACTGCGAGTGTCTGTCACGCTGAGGATGACCTCGTGCGGTTGTGATCCCCATTTTTCAAACGTGATATGGACGGTCGAACGTGTTTCGATCTGGGGCACGACCAAGCGTTGCCCAGAATGGACATCGTAGGCCTTGACCCTTCGATAGCCGCTGGCAGGCAGGTAGTCATACGCGAGTATTCGACTATCGACTGACCAGTGAAATGCCAGTACGTCTCCTTCAGTTAGAACGTCAAGCTCTTGCGCCACCACAGTGGTCAGATTCAGGAGGCCAACCAGCGTGTGATGTCCCGCAGTAGAAAATGCCGCATACTGCCTATTCGGTGACACGCGAACCACATCGAATCGTTGCGGGTGGAAATAGAGACCTGGGGCAATGGTCGACTCAATTGGTAAGTGCTGAACGGTAAATCGAGAGGGTGAAGACTGATCGGCTGAGGTCAAGAGAAGGGCTTCACGATCAGGAGCCAGGTCCACGGACGGGTAGGGCGATAGGGTCTGTGCACCGCAGGCCAGTACGAAGGCGCCGACGAACAGAATTCCTAGCGTGGAACCACCACGACGGCCACAAACACCCACGGGGCCATCCACCTCAGAGGCCGGGGATCGGTCGTTCTGTCGCGCCGGCCCAGAAGTAGTTGCCATCGGACCTTTTATACCAGTGGGCATTGCCGTTGACGGTCAAGCCATTGCTCGTCCAGCCTTGATACTCCAGCCTCTTTCCGCTTTTGACCGTGCGCACCACCTCTGCTGTAGTGGTGGGGGCTTGCTTTCGAATGTTAAGGTCGACGCGAGTCTTCACGCTACCTAGTTTTTTAACGAAATTGAATGTGGCCGGATCGATTTGGATGCCATTGGCCATGTCGATGAGCTTGTCGAGGTCTACTTCAGAACCTGGGCATGTCTTATCGGAGCGGATCTCTCGATGTCCGATGATGTGATCACGGTCACAAGGGATGGACCATCGTCGGCAAATCTCATCGATCAACCGGGCGCTGGCTTCATATAGCGCATCTGACCAAGGGGTATCCTCTCGTCCTTCATGTTCGATACCGATCGTATACCAGTTCGGATTGATATCGGGTTTCAACAATCGCCACGTTGGGGCCACGATGCGGCCTGCGTGCCAAGCCGTATCGCTTTCGCCCACGTACTGATGAATTTCCCCCTGTTTGCCGATTCCATAGTGGGCGGAGACCCCTGATTCTTCGCTCTTGAACCAAGCGTCGGTGCCCTTGAGCGTGCCTTCCATAATGTGGATCACAATCACCTCAGGCCTAAATCCCTCCCGCCCCTTGTCTTTATTTGGACTGCCAATCCATTGAATAGCCATTAGGATCCTCCTGAACTGTTACGCACTTCGCCAAATACCTGAGAAGGCGACGCACTCGAATTAGCTTGGGTTCTTGCTCCCAACGAAATAACGCCGTTTGATATCTTGTTCTGATCCTTTCTTGAAATGGGTCGGCACCCACTTGCTCCAGTCCTCATGTAGGTCCTGGGGCTTCCAAGTATTGATTGCCGCTGAACCGAATTGCTCGATGTGGCGCTTAATTGATTCGCGAAACCGATGGTGTGCAAACACGCGCATGAATTCACCAAAGTAGATGTCCGCCACACGCCTATCGCCACGGATCAGCACCATATTTTCGTCGTTGGTGTTCACACTAGCCTCGCTGAAATTGGCGGAGCCGGTCAGGGTGATAGGTGTCGTGCCTAGTGGGTCTATGAGCATGAACTTGGTGTGTATCCAGTTCACATTGACACCGATGCCGCGCCTCTCTTGGTGCCAGCCATCGATCCAGTCCACGAAAATGTTGTTGCCCAACGCCATGCCGATATTCGGGAAATGCCGAATGCGTTCAATGTCGGCGATGGCCGCGGCGCGTGAAGACGTATTGCCTCCGTTGACGTATTTGTCCAACATGGCGAATCGTAGCACGCCATCGTTCTTGTCAAACACTGGGCGAAAGTCTTTAACAATTCCGAACGGAAAGGTCATGAATAAAGGTTTGGGGTCATTGGCCAACTCGATCCACCAGTCAAATACACCGCGACCTCGGTGCGGGGAGAAGATCGGTGTCAGCGCGTCGGACTCATCGGTTGGAGGCAAGACATTGTCGGTTTCCGCCCAGCCCTTAATGCTTTCAGCAGCGGGGTCACCTTTGAGTTGATTCCAATAGGCGAAAAACCGTTTGGCCAAGGTGCCATCGTGGAAAACGTGTCCGACATTGAGTTGGCCATACAGCGCATTGCGGCTGATATTGGTCGAACCGGTCCAGACAGAAACGGGTTTGCCGTTCTTGCTGAGTACGATGAATTTGTTGTGCATTAATTTCGCATTGACGCGTGGGAAACAAATGCTTTTGATCTGGGCATCAGCAATTGCTTGTGTGTTGGCATTGCCGGTGTCGTCATCCGATCCATGATAAATGATCGCGACATCCGCGCCTGCCTGCTTAGCCGCTTTGAATGCCGCCAACACGTCCGGCCATGGCTGTTGTTCAGGCAAGTGCAGCTCATAGATGGCGGCCCGCAAGCTATATGTGTTGTCCTTTGCCTTGGCAATGAAATCCAACAGTGCGGGAACCAGGTCGCGTCCTAGCCACGTATAGGCGGGCTCGCCGGCATCATCGAGAGTCTGGTTTGGGAAGCGCTTGGCAAAGGCTTGTGATGCGATGGCCCCTCGATTGAAGTGTACCTCATGCTTGACGCCGGCCAATGGCTCGGTGCCGATGGTGATGGTGGTCGCTGCTTTTTCCACGAGTGCAGTGGGCCTGTTGTACATGGGGATGATGCGGTAGCGATATCTGTATCCTGGTTTGGCTGTGTAGTCTGCCCACTGAAAGGCCTGAAAGGGATGCGCATGACTGCTGGCATCTTCAAATCCAGTAGAAGGGCGGATGCTGGGAAAAGTCTTATTCCCCCTGAGCCATATTGTTTCGTCTTCAGTGAGGTCGGTGCGCTGGATGGCAAAGCCCAGCAGCCCCTTCGCGTCCGACTCTTTCATGTCGAAGGCAAGAAAGATGACGTGCGTCCCGCTGATGGCCCTGACGTTGACGAGTCCCGAGGCTGTTTTACGCATGATGCTCCCCCCTCGCTGGAAGAATAAAACCGCTAAAGTAGTCTATGGCTCCCCAGGATTGCCGATATGGTGCCAGGTAAGCCCGGTTGAGATCCTGGGCAATATGTGAACCGCTCTACTATGGCAGGTTGCCATGCCCTGGTGGGCACTAAACTCCATGGCCGATTGTGCGACACTCTTTCCTACCCAATCTTCATGATGAGACCGGTTCGAGCAGCTCATGATCAAGACACAATAAATTGCGCGGTTCCTCTCAGATAAACCGCAGAGTAGAGTTGTTGCGGCCCTGGTGGTGGGCCCGCAATCGTCGTGGGGGCCGTCGTGGTAATTCCGAGGACCTTAATCCGTGTCCCGCTCGATTGAGTCATCACCGTCACAATGGGCACAATCAGGGAGAACGTCACGGTGCGCAAATCCGAAATGGTTTCCAGCGTAACCGTGACCACTTCCCCAAGGGCCGTGTCCTCGACACGAATTTCGTCACCTCGGAAGGAAAGGCTAAACTGATCATCTCGATAACTGAGGATTGGACCTCCTAAAATATTCGTCGTTGAATACGTGACGTGAATAGTCTTGCTGCTGAGCTCGAATAAGTTGGCGCGGGTAAAGCCTTCCATGATCATACCCTCCGTCGAAGAATGGTTTGTGTGTGTGCTCTCTCGGCTAGTCACTGTGTGGACCTCCTGTTGAGAAAGCACATCGCTGTCTCCTAAAACACAATCGTCCAGCCTTCTTTTTGTGCCTGCTGGGTCGTATACGAAACACCGTCCACCTTTAAGCCCTTGTTGTTCAGCAGGGTAATGATTCCACCCTTGTTCCCCAATTGAACGTTCTGTGGCAAGGCGACCACAAGCGTGGCACCAGCGCCAATAACTCCAGAGAGCGTGTGGGTCTTCTTGAGCCGATCGGCGACTTTCCACCCGGCTAGATCAATCGATTCAGGCGATGCATTAAGCAACGTAACGGTTTCCTGTTCCGGTGCGGGACCGACGGGATTCACCAGCGCGCCGACAATTCCGACGAGATGATCTGGTTCCGTCGGACTGGGCTGCGGTCCAGGCCCAGGGTTCGGCACGTCGGGACTCGCATGACCGGTGCGATCATCCGTGTGCCAGGCTTGGGATTGAAACGCCAGGAAGACCCCGACCCATTGACGGGAACCTGGAAAGGCAAACAGCAAGCCTCCATCCTGCCAAACGCCGTCGTCACTCTTAAAACGTGGAGTATTCCCCTGATTCATGTGAATGTCGTGAATGCCGTTGCCTGGGGTGAAGCCGAATATTTTGTCGGGTACACCTTCCTCCGGTCCCCAGCGTTCCCCAAACGCATAGATCAACGCATCCGGTTCAGCAATCGCGCGAGCCACATAGTGCTCAATCTGGTCACTCAAATCATTGTTCGGACCAGGGAGATTTGGTGGCAGGAGCCGCATGTCGAGACGATCGAACAGATTGCCACGAATGAAATCGAGTGCCTGCCCTCCGGGTTGACTCCGTAACGGTGTGAATCCAATGGGGAACTCCGGTAGAGGCGCTGTGATTGAGTGCTGGAAATCGTCATCGACCAAGAACAGTAGTTCGGATGGGCTGAGTTGGGATTTCACATTCACCGCAATCCGGTACTGGACGTCACCCGCCGCCATATGAATCTGGAAATGGGGAGAACTGGCTTCGGTTTCTCGCTTGCCCCCGATAGCTTTGCCTTTGAGCACTCCGTATTGTTTTAACGGCATGTGAGACCTCCACTGCTGTGTTGATGATCAATCGCTGAATCTACCTGGTACAGATCGCCATACACGGCAATTGCTATGCAATGAGCGGACCTCAACGGATAAGTCTTTCCATTCAGTGGATTGAGGGAGTTTCGCGGATTTCTGGTTACGAGCGTTCGTATCCAGATTGATACGAATAGAATCGAAAGCGATACAGTGGTAACGGGGAGCGGAAAACGCTGATGGTCTGTACATCGATGTGCGGGATTATGTGTTGATGACCTGAGGCGAGTGTAGACTTCGGGAAAGACTCTCGGTGCCTCGCCTTCCGATCAAGCATGAGGCTACTCGCATTATACACAGAACAAGATGTGACCCCAATCCATGCGACGGACGGGGCTATCAGAAGGCGGGCATAACCGATCAGCCGGGCTTGCCACGCCGCCTCTTCCTCGGTTGAGCACATGGGTGTAGATCATCATAGTGCTGGGAGCATGAAAGGGTGTTAGGCATGACCATTGATATCCAGATAGGTGAAAGCCAATACGCAGCGTCCTCTTCTACGAAGCTCATTCCACTCGAAATAGTTAGCTCTGATTCGTCGCCCGGAATTCTCTTTGCGCTTCAAGTTTTTTACTCAATTCTGAACGGAGCCCCAGCACTTTGTGCAACAGCCCTAGCCAAAACGCGCTTCCTAAACTCACAAGGATCCAGGTGACAAAGATTCCAGAGGTCAATTCAGCTCTCTTGCACTGCTCAAAGAATAGAATAGGTTTGTCGAGCACTGGAATTTTACAGTCCAATTCCTTTGGCGTATTTTCGCCAAACAACCCCTTAACCTCACCAAGCTCCATCATGTCATTCGCAGCCTTTTTCAGTGCTTGACCACTTTGTTCGCACGTGTTCTTAACATCCGAGCTAGTCTTACCATCTCGACATTTCAGAAACTCGTCATACGCCTTTTGAAACGCTGGGAGGTTGGTTTCGGCTATCCCAGCCAGTTGCGCGCTAAGGACTTGGTCCTTGTTTAACCGATCAAATAACTTAATCGAATCCACTGGCCAATAGATCAAGAGTAAGGGCAAGGTGATCAGGATGCCCAGCATTTTCCCAGCGCCACTGACATCCTCTGATACGCGATCCATCTAACCACGCCAAGTCGAAAAGCACCGGCCGGCCATGACTTTGAATTCGTGAAAAACGCGGAAACTGTTCGGAGGGGCAAAAGACGAACATGAGATTTTTGTAGTTAAACCGGAGGTCGCGTGCAATTCGCCATTCGCGTTCATGAGTTGCATCGAAGCTTTCGTGGATGATGTTTACGAATGGGTGCAATTGGGCCGGGATAAAGTTGAATATGCGTCTGGGATATCTCTCTCCAGGACAAAGGATTTTTTCCTTGAGCAGAGATTCTTGTATGTTCAAGCAAGGATTGGCTCCTTCTCCGAACAGATAGTCTCGGTCAAAGGCGACGCCATAATTCGCGCTGAACACGTCTCTGTGGGCTTTCAGCCCGGCAAGTGTGCTTTCCGTGAAGCACACCGCAAGATTATTTTGGGTGCCGTTGAAGGTCCCGGTAGCTGGATTGTAGATTTTCGAGGCAGCGGTCCCATACCACGAGGTTTGTGAGGCCATTAGCTTTGGATTTGCTGACCTGGCCGCCAGGTCTAGTATCGATTCCAAGATTTGGCGTGCTTCACGGCCGGATCGCCCGTCATTTTGTCGCACCAAATGAGTCAGTAAGAACGAACAATCCGAACTCAGTCTTGCAAGGTCACGGGCCATTTCTGCGGTGGTCTTCGGCACAGAGGTTCCTATGAACGCTAACCCATTAAGTGAACCGCTGAGGGTTACGCGATGAGCTCAGGGTAGATCCCATTCCATCTCCGACACTTCTCTGCTGAAAATATCCGCAATATCTGTTGCTTGCCAGTCTTTGTCAAGGTGCCACGTGTCGGGATAGAGGGTGAAACCTGGCGGTACATCCAGATACTGTCTCGCGGGATATGCAACTCCAGCCCTCCACGGACGGGGCTGGTCGGAGACGCTCAAAACCGATCAGCCGGGCCTGCCACGCCGCTTCCCCCTCGGTTGAGCATATGAGTGTCGATCATCGTGGCGCTAACACTTTTGTCCCGAGGCGTTCCTGGATCATCCGAATATCATAGCGGTCCTCAAGCAAATGGGTGGCAAACGAATGCCGGAAAGTGTGGAGCCCTTAGAAAGCTTGTGCTTTGGTCTTTGGGTCACGTTCTGAGGGGGCTTGACCGCAGATTGCTTTTCGACTGCGTGATAGGTTCTGTCTTTGCCTGTCGACTAGAACGTGTTGTTGGGTGCGATGTTTGTGACTGGAGTGGAAAACATATGACGGATTCGACAGCGAGATCAATCGCGAGATCTGGCCAATGTAGGCAGCTGGGTGTGCGCTGCTCCACATTCATGAGCTTCCGCACGGAGGCGTCTTGAAACCAAGGGAACTCTTTGAAGGAAATAAAGATCTCCTGGTCTCTGGTCGCCAGCCAGATTCCGTGCTTGGAGATGTTCAGGACTTCAATTTTTGAAACATCTTTGCCTTGGGTGCTGAATTCCATCTGACTGCTCCCGTATGAGCGGGCTCGTTCTTTCCGTGAATGATTAGAGCGCTGAACAACGCAGCTATCAGTCTATCCTGCTTTTGAAAAGCCTTCATTCCGAAGAATCTCCGCCAGATTCTGTTCATTCACATATACATCGGCCAGAAGACGATTGTAGACATCTCGACCGTGTGGCTCGATGCGAATCGAGCCACCGCGAAGGAGTTGTTCTAGCCGTTGCTTGGCTGCAGGTCCTTGTAGCTCGCTCATTTCGGGCGTGTCGATTCCGCGAAGTCTGATCCGCTCGCCTCCGACTCGAATCGTATCACCGTCGACTACGCGCACTTGTAATGTGCTCAACACCTTCATCTCGTGCCGCGACCGAGCGCGAAGCGTAGAAAGTCGAGTCTGTTTATGTGTGGAGCCAAGTTTGTAGCGTCCTTTGGGATATCGCTGGGGTCGGCTGTCCGGCGGACGCCGAGGCCGACGCTGCTTGTAGGTGGGGAGGCGATCTGAGTCTTGTTCCTGATTCGGTGACGGATACCAGCAGAGGTCACATTGCGATTGTAGAGTCGAACCAAGATCGGACTTTGGTAAACGATCAGCATGGGCATTGGGTTCGAAGGGTATGAGAACCCCCCAGCTAATGAGTAACCAAGTCGCAATGGGCACATGCAGTTTCATGGAATGTGTATATATGCAGGTGTTGCGCCAGGCTCTGATCGATTGACAATGTTCAAAACCGCATGCTGCAATGGGTTCGCATTTTTACAAGATACGAATGACGCTTCACGATTCACGGAGGTTGAATGTCATGGATATGATGGGACGGGTGGGGCTGGTTGAAATTCCTATATTGATCGCCCCGGATCAAAAGGCTTGGATGGATCGCATGATTAAGGAAGGGAAAATCGCCATCCCGCCTGGCGGCACGTTGGAAAAAGGGTCGCTCTATTCGATGTTTATTCGCATGCTGCTGCATAACGCGATGGAGGAACAGAAGCGGCAGGAGGCATTAGAGGCCGAAGACGAGGATGATGATGAGTAGAGGGGACTCAGATTAGGCCTCAAAGGGAAGAGCTCTCAGGTGTCAGTGCCCTGTATCTAAATAGATAACGAGTGTATCCTGGAAGATACGAATGACCAATCTGACTGGACGTCTTGGGCAGACGTTCAGTTAGAGTTTCTTGAAGGCGTTGTGTGCAGCGCGGAGGGTCTTCTCGATGTCCTGTGTGCTGTGGGCGGTGGAGAGAAAGGCAGCCTCGAACTGAGAAGGCGCGAGATAGACACCCTGCTCCAGCATGTGGTG
The DNA here is from genome assembly GCA_005116965.1 of Nitrospira sp. Taxonomy (GTDB): domain Bacteria; phylum Nitrospirota; class Nitrospiria; order Nitrospirales; family Nitrospiraceae; genus Nitrospira_D. The sequence continues at coordinate 387,598 of SWDG01000006.1, forward strand.
AAAAAACTGGCCGTAACGCTTCGTGTCGGACTGTTTTGCCGTATTCCAATCCACCACAGGGCCTGGGGTAAAGAAGGTCGTCAACATCGACCCGATTCGGGTCTGTGTCACGGGAATTCCGGCCTTTTTCGCGGCCTCACCGATACCTTTGGCGAGAGCTGCTGATCGCTCCTCTAGTTTCTTGTAAACCCCCTTCACTCGCAACTGCTTGAGGGTTGCCAGTCCAGCGGAGACTGCCAGTGGATTCCCAGAGAGAGTTCCGGCTTGATAGACCGGCCCGACGGGCGCGATCAAATCCATGATCTCCTTCCGACCGCCATAGGCACCAACCGGCAATCCACCGCCGATAATTTTCCCCAGTACGGTTAGATCGGGCGTGATGCCATAGAGTGCCTGCGCGCCTCCATAACGTACTCGGAATCCTGAGATGACTTCGTCAAAAATCAGCAAGATGTTGTGGTCAGCGGTCAGCTGACGCAGCGCCGCGAGGAAGTCTGGAGCAGGAGGAACGACGCCCATATTCCCGGCAATCGGCTCGACAATGATACAGGCCAGCTGATCACGGTTGGCCTTGATCAGTTGCTGGACCGTACGGATATCATTATAGGGAGCGGTGAGCGTGTGTTTGGCAAAGTCATCCGGCACGCCCGGTGAATCCGGAATCCCCAATGTCGCCAGCCCTGACCCAGCTTTGGCCAATAGATAGTCCCCGTGACCGTGGTAGCACCCCTCGAATTTCATGACCTTGGTCCGCTTGGTGAATCCTCGTGCCACTCGGATCGCACTCATGACGGCTTCGGTCCCGGAGCTGACCAGCCGGATCTTTTCCATGGAGGGGAAGGCGCTGCGGATTTCTCTGGCCAGCGACACTTCCGACTCGGTCGGGGCTCCGTAGCTGGTGCCTCGCCCGGCTGCGCTCTTGATCGCGCTGATTACCGATGAATGGGCATGCCCTAAAATCATCGGCCCCCACGAAAGCACGTAGTCGATATAGACGTTGCGGTCTACATCGTAGAGCCGTGATCCCTTGGCGCGTGCGATGAAGCGCGGTTGCCCGCCGACCGAGCGGAAGGCTCGAACGGGGCTATTGACGCCACCGGGAATGAGTTGCTGGGCTTCAGTGAAGAGCTTGGTAGACCGGGATGTTTTCATAATGGCGGCGCACCCTATCATGCAGGGTGAGAGCCGGTCAAGAAACCCATCATTGGGCGATCTGTTCGGAGGAGCGCTGTGAGCGGTCAAAAAATGTCGTAAGAGATACCGTATCTATCGATACAGATACAGCAACAGACTCTGAGAATTGAATGGAAGTTCAGGTTCTCGCTTGTTTTCGTCCTGGTTTCCGTTTTGGGGTGACGGCGCGATTCTTGCTGGAATATTCGGTTAGTCAGAAAAGCGAGACGAATATGCAAGTCATCTGCTCATGGTGCCGCGGGGAAGGTCGGGTCGGATTCGTCGGAGAAAAGGCTCCCCTTGGAGACCGCCGAGAGACCCATAGTATCTGCCTTGAGCATCTGCAGGTGGTGCGAGCTCGATGGACCGCCTGTCAACGGAGCACAGGTCTCCCTGGCGCATCCATCGACATGCCGAAGGAGCATCCTTTCCATATTCGCCGGGCAGTGCGATCGGTCGTGCGGTTATGTGTTGGGTTAAGGGGCTTAGCTCAAAAGACTCGCGGGTAGTTTCTTCTCACCGGTGTGGTCTACCCCAGCTCGTCGTCGAACGTGTTACTTTTTAGACGGCTTCGGCGCACGTTTGAGGCTGGGTTTCGTCTTGGGTGTTGCTGACTCGGTAGGGGAGAACTCTTTCACGTGCCAGTGTGTCCGTTTCGATTTGTTCTGTTCCGTCACCGCCAAACACACATGGAATGGGGCGCGCCGACCTTCAGCCGTTTGTCCCTTGCTCCAGGCTTCGCCAGCGTCGCTGAGGATTTCCAGTAGTGTTTCGTACTCTTCTTCATCCTCGGGAAGCACAGCGTCGGCATCGTGAATGAGCAAGACATACCCTTTAGCGGGAAGCCATTCGAAATCGGCCAGACACTCCTCCAATGCGTCCCAGTTGTGTCCAAAGTAATCCGGGAAATCCAGTGCTCGTGCAAACTCACCGAAGAGAGTTGATGGAGTTCGGCATTTCTTTCCCTGGATGGTACGCACGGCAAAGCCTGGCGGTGTTTTCACCAGGGCCGAGGCTGAGGCCCCTCGAGGGACGACGAGAAGAGCCGACCAGGGAGGTGCGGCATTGCAAAGATGAGTGTGTAAGGTAGGGGTTCCCGCCATAGATCGCTCTGTCGGTTTGGACGTTCGTCAGTTCAGAGGAACAAAGGTTCGGTAGTGATCTCCGGTGTAATAGGCTTTCCCGGTTCGCCGTTCGATGACGATGCGTTCGGCATCGCGACCGCGGCCTCGTCTCTTCGGATTCACATCATACTCCCGATAGGAGCCTCGTGGAAGACGTCGTTCTCGATTTTGGAAGTCACGCCCTCCGACGTAGCCTGGCAGCGGTATCCCGTCTCGCTTCTTGAGCTGTGTGAGCAGATCATAGACCTTCTGAGCCGGTGCGGTGAGCGAGGACGGGTGCTCGATGTGACTCGGCGCGCTGAGGATGGGGTTCGTATTCAGAAGTTCGTCGTTGAGGTCGGCAGTGACGATTGAGACCGAGGACACCAGATTGATCGCGCACAGCAGGCTGAGAAGAAGACCGATGAGCCGCACTTGTCTCCATCGAGGGGTGAACACAGGCGCTTCTTCCTTGGCAAGATGTTGACCTAAACAGGATGCGGAAAAAGTCCGCCAGCGGCGTTCTCACATCGCTCAGAGCCTCCACGTACGGAAGGCGAAGGCAAAGTACCTATCCGCTCGCATGTGATCGAAGCGAGCGGTTCAAGCGAAGCTTGGTATGTACCTCTTCGCCTCTTCGCTCGCTGGGCCTTGCTGAACGGCCGTTTTGCGCATCCTGCTAAGGGGGAACCGTAGCATTCTTTTTTCAAGAAGGTCAAACAAGGCAAGAGCGATCATCTCGTTACCTGGATGTCTCTCGTCCCGTTTGCTAGAATGAAGCGGCGGAAGTGTACCTCTCAAGAAAGAGGGATGTGATATATGTTCTTGGGGCATCGTGTGAAACCTGTCCGCTGTGTGTGAGAGCCATCCGGTTAGACGCGTGTATTCTTTACCCAAGCGCCTCATCCACTCCCTGATTGCTCTGGCCATCCTCGCTTTGGCCGTCCCTTCGAACGCACAACTGAGCCCGAGCGGTTCGATGCGGCGGTCTCCCGTAGAAGTTGTGAAGCGGTATGTGCTCTTGGACCAGAAGGGGGCTCGTTTAGACGCGCCGTCCTTTGACACCGTGATCCCCTATATCGATTGGAAAGAAGAGCCGGCATGGAGTCGTGTCGTCATCATCCAGGACACAATCGTCCCGGAGGACTATCGAAAATGGGAGATTCTCAACAATCTGGAAGTGATCATTCCGGTCACCTTTCACGTGCGCGGGGCGGTCTACCTGGAAACCGCCATCTTCGTTCCTGAGGACACGACGGAAGAGGTTCGTTTTCACGTGAAGGTGGTGGGGAATTACTGGCGCATCATCGCGCCGGTCATCCCTCCTCACGTCGGACTAAAACGGATGGTGAATTTCGCGCGAGAGGCGGAGGCCCATGAACAGGATACAACACAGCGGATCGTGCTCGCTGCCCTCATTGACTCATTGCGAAAGGCGAAGTAATGGCTAAGACCCCTGTGGATTTGATGATTTTCGATTTGGACGGTACACTGATCGAGTCGAAGTGGGATATTGCGCAATCCGTCAACTTGACCCTTGCTGAGCTGGGATTACCTGAACGCCCCATTGAGGAAATTTTCGGTTTTGTCGGCGATGGCGTCAAACGGTTGCTGCGTCTGGCAGTCGGGGAGGGCAATCAGACCAGATTCGAAGAAGCGCTCAAAGTCTTTCGAGGCCATTATCTCGAACATTGTCTGGATCGGACCAGCTTCTATCCAGGTATTGAGCCGATGCTGCAACATTTTTCCCACAAAGACAAAGTGATTGCGACCAACAAGTCGATCGAATACACCCGTGTGATCCTGAATGGATTAGGTCCGCAGCATTTCATGTACATGATCGGTGGGGACAACGGGTTTGGGCTCAAACCGGAACCAGGGATGTTATTGCACATCATGGAAAAAGTAGGCGCGCCGAAAGAGCGGACGATCCTTGTCGGGGACAGCACGAATGATATCAACGGAGGACATAACGCCGGCATTCGTGTT
>SWDG01000006.1:391962-432585 GCA_005116965.1 Nitrospira sp.
TGCATGGTCGATGGGACGAAACGCATTGCGCCATCGTCGATGATGAGATATTGTTTGCGATTATTGAAGGTGTGTGACGCGGATAGAACATGGCGAACCCGGTTCTTCAATGGATCCGCCTAACCTAGTCGGGCAACCCTCGCGGAGAACACTGTGAGCCACGATCACACCATCATTCAGCAGTTTTCGTTGCAGGCCAAACCATTCGCTGAGTTGCCTGGGCATTCCGATGCCCTGCAACTGTTGGTTCAATGCGCTGGAGCCGCTCGATCGGATGTGGTGCTTGATGTCGCCTGTGGTCCTGGCTTAGTGACCTGCACGTTTGCCGAGCATGTCGCCCATGTGACCGGCATCGACATCACGCCCATCATGATCGAGCAGGCGACAAAGAGACAACACGAAAGAAATCTCCAGAATATCGCGTGGCACATCGGCACGGTGCTGCCCCTTCCATTTCCGGATGCGCGGTTTTCCATTGTGGTGACCCGCTATAGCTTCCACCACTTCCTTGATCCGATGGCGGTGCTGTTGGAAATGGTGCGGGTGTGCAAGCCTGGCGGCAAGGTCATGGTTGTTGATGCGGTGCTCCCCGCTGAAAAAGCTGCTGCGTACAATAGGATGGAGAAACTGCGTGACCCGTCGCACATGCGGGCCCTCAGCGTTGAAGAGATGTCCCACATGGTTCACGCATCGGGATTACGTCATATTAGAATGGCACGCTATACGGTCGAGATGGAGCTTGAAGCACAACTTGCCGCGTCGTTCCCCAATCCAGGTGACGACGAAAAGCTCCGGCAACTCGTCACGGCGGATATTGGGCGCGATGACCTCGGTGTAGGGGCCCATCGTGTTGGCCGCGACATTCACTTCACGTACCCTATTCTGATCACCGTCGGTGAAAAAGTCGCCGAATAAGTCCATCAACCGGACGCCTCCACGCGGCGCGCCCCGGCGCCGCTCATGGGAAGTGGCGTGAAGGTAAAGTCGTTCAGACTCGACCCCAGCAGACTGTGTCACCTATAACCCCAATAACCCCGGATTCCGCAGTTGAGTTGAACCGAGGTAGAATCGGCGGCCAAATTCTTCTTGGAACACTGGAGGTTTGGCATGCGCCCACGTCACCGCTCTATCCGAAGATTCGCTTCGTCTTCAGAGGAAAAAGAAGGGGGACACTGTCCCCTTTTCCCGCTTTGCTATGACAGACGTGCTAAGCTGATGCCGTGCGCCATCATCGCATTCTATGGTGCAGTGGGGACACAGATGGCAAACACCGCGCGTGAATGAAAGGATAGACGTCGATGAACTTACAACCATTGCATGATTGGGTCTTGATCCGGACCGGCGAACCGAGGGAGAAGAGCGCCGGCGGCATTATCATCCCGGACAGCGCGCAAGAGAAACCGGTTGAAGGAGAGGTCCTCGCCGTGGGGGCTGGTCGCTTTGTCGAGGACAAGGATTCGAAGGAAAAGGTCAAGAAGAAGACCTTTGTGAAGACCACCCTCAAACCGGGCGAACGTATCCTGTACGAAAAACACGCCGCCAGAGACGTGGAGGGCGACGATGTCGCGTTGGTGCTCGTTCGTGAAGAGGATGTCTTGGGCTATCTTCCGTAATTGGCATACTTCACAGAAAGACGAGGGCACGCACATCGGGACCTGACTTCACCCTCAGACATCTGACGCTGACCCTGATTTCTGCCTCGTCGCTTGAGCACGGCGGCAGGGTCAGAACATGGCCGCACAACATAGCCTGGCAGGAAGACCACCCGATCAAGGACCGGCCGGCCAACGGCACAACGGTCCAGGACTACGATTATGAAGATGCTGCAGATTGTCTGTGGGGAGAAACTTGAAGAGGAGATCCTCGCCCTGTTTCAGGGCCTGGGGATCAAGGGCTATACGATGATCAAGGGTGTGGGAGGCAGTGGTCAAACCGGGACGGTCTCCGGAACCGGTGGCTCGATCGATCGCAATACGTTGTTCATGGTCGCGCTCGAAGATGATCACATTCACATGACACAGGTGCTGAACGCCGTGAAAGAGATCCATGCCAAATATGTGCACGGGTACCGTGGCCTTGAAATCCCGCTCAAAGTCTTTCTGCAACCCTGCGAAATAGTCCTGTAACGAGGTGAGGTCATCCTGAACCTGGCATGGCCAAGTGGAGCGGAAGCCAGCCACCAGACCATCCACATCACGCACCGCCGAGGCTCTGAACACTCAATGCACAATAGCGATAGCTTGATAGAGCGAGGGGTTTCCCCGTTTGCCAACAAGGGTTTGAATGGCCACACAATGACGCCTAACTATTTTCTCTCACCGCGCAGCATAAACAAACAAGTCAATAGTCATGCCTGACACACAAGCGGACTACAGAGGGTCACTCGCTTCCAGGCACAAAAATGAGTATTGGATCGTTGGAAGAACGGGACGCAAGAAATTGGCGAAGAGCGCATGGTTGGCGTATAATGCCGCCAGCCAATTGCTGGTAGCACAATGTAATGAGTAAGGCGTCTCAGGCTCTCAAAAAAACGATTTGGCAGAAACTTGAAAAGCTCCCCGCTCGCAAGCAGGCGGAGGTATTGAGTTTGAGGCACTGGGCATCACCCAGGCCAGGCCAACCACGTCGATTTATGACCACTCAGCCGCCCTGGTAAAGCAGAAACGGATCAAGAAGCTCTCCCTTTCCAAAATCGCGGCCATCGTGCATGAAGTTCGTCATGCCCACGCTTCGGCGCGTAGTTTTTGATACCAACGTCCTGATCACCGCCTATCTCTGCCCTGGCATTCCACGCACGGCGTTGGACATCATAAGAAGTGGCCGTATCATACTGGTGTCGGCTCAGCCGGCCATCAAGGAATTCGTGCGAGTGCTGGGATATCAGAATTTTGGCTTTCCCCTGAAGAGATTGCACCACTGGTTGACAATCTGATGTCCTTATCCACAATCGTGCACCCTCGTCATACGGTCGATGTGGTGACACACGACCCAACCGATAACCTTTTTCTTGAGATTGCACTGCAAGGAAAGTGTTCGGTGTTGGTGCCAGGCGATCGCCATCTCTTGGATCTTCGCCGATATCGGCGTACTCGCATCGTCACACCAGCCATATTTGTTCGTTCCTTTAGCCCGCATTATTCATGACGGTTCGGGACGAGGGGGACGGCTTATTCCGACTCGCATATGAACCCCGTGATACATGGTTACCCCGTTGTACTCTTTGAAACGGAACCAGTGACGGCGTATTATGCGGATCGAAAATGGCAGATTCGGCTCTTATATGGATCCGCCTAAACATTGTTAGAGCGCTAGGCAAGCGCACGACAGACGGGCAGCAGAGGCGAGGGTATGGCGACATATAAGCAGATTCAAGCCGACGTGAAGAGACAGTACGGACGAACAGTCAAGACATGTTGGATCGCCCATGTTAAGGAGCTGAATGGCCTCAGGCCTCGGAAAGCACCAAATCGAATATCGGCTAGGAAACGAAAGTTCCTTGCCCCCTCAAGTTCCGACCGCTTATCGAGGCGTCGATGCACCGTCTGGGAATGTTGTGAGGACTTTATGTCCGAGACATACACCGTTGACTTGAGCGCCTACGACGAGCGCAATACGGATAGACAGAAAATCGAGAACGGCGTCGGCGTGCCATGCCGTATTTGTGACGCCGTTTTCCGTCGCATACGGATAACTTGGCGCTACTGCGCCGAGTGAAGGGGTACGACAGAGCCGCCGAGAGAAAGCCTTGAAAACTCTGACAGTTAATCTCGATAACTGCTATGGCATCAGGAAGCTGGAGGCCAAGCTTGACTTCTCCGCGGCCAAGGCAATCGCTGTCTATGCTCCAAACGGCTCGATGAAGACCTCGCTGGCGCAGACGTTCCAGGACATTGCCAGCGGCGTTGACTCGAAGGATCGCATCTTTCCCGCGCGCGTCTGCAAACGCGTGGTGAAGGACGAAACCGGCGCCGACCTGCCGAAGGAAAGCGTGCTGGTGGTGCAGCCCTATGACGAAGTCATGGGACATACCGCGAAAACCTCGACGCTGCTCGTCAATCCGGCCCTGCGCAAGGAGTACGAGGCTCTGCATGCCGAGATCGACGAGGCCAAGACAGCCCTGCTCAAGGCTCTCCGTGAGCAGTCTGGCTCCAAGAGGGACATCGAAAAGGAGCTGTCATCTGCATTCACGGCCAATGACAACAAGTTTTATGTCGCGCTGAACCGCATCAAGGACGAGGTGGCCGACCGGCCTGACGCACCGCTCAAACAGGTTCCTTACGATCTGATCTTCGATGACAAGGTCGTGAGCTTCCTGGAGCAAAAGGACTTCAAGACCGCCATCGACGAATTCATCAAGAAGTACAACGAGCTGCTGGCCGCCTCCACCTATTTCAAGAAGGGCGTCTTCAACTATTACAACGCTGCGCAGATCGCCAAGCAGCTTGCCGACAACGGCTTTTTCGCTGCCAAGCACTCCGTGAACCTCAACGCGGAAGAGAAGAAGGAAATCACGACGCAGAAGGAACTAGAGGACCTGATCGCCAAGGAGAAGGAAGCGATCTCGAATGACAAGGGGCTGCGCAAAAAATTTGCCGAGATAGAAAAGCTTATCCAGAAGAACGCGACTGTCCGCGAGTTCGAAGCCTATCTACTTGACCATGAAGAACTGCTAACCAAGTTCGCCAACATGGCTGACTTTCGGCAGGAAGTCTGGAAGGCTTACATCGACAGTAGGTTCCCGTTGTACAAGGCTCTACTGGACAAGTACCAGGCGGCAGAGGCGCGACGCAAGGAGATCGAAACGCAGGCGGCCAAAGAGCAGACGCAGTGGCACACCGTCATCGACATGTTCAATGACCGCTTCTTCGTGCCCTTCAAGCTGGAGGCCTCCAATAAGGTGGATGTGATCCTTGGTCAGCAGGAGATGCTCAGCCTGGGCTTTGTATTCCACGACGGCGCCGAGCAGGCTGCGGTTGACCGCGCATCACTGCTGCAGGCGCTCAGCACGGGCGAAAAGAAGGCTCTGTATGTGCTGAACATACTGTTCGAGGTCGAGGTCAGGAAACAGGCCGGTCAGGACACACTCATTATCATTGACGACATTGCCGACTCATTCGATTACAAGAACAAGTACGCCATCATCCAGTACCTGATGGACATCTCTGAGAGTCTCCACTTCAAGCAGATCATCCTGACGCACAACTTCGACTTCTATCGCACGGTGCAGAGCCGGTTCGTTGGCTACGGCAACTGCCTGATGGCATCAAAGACGACAACGGGTGTTGCGCTGGAGAAGGCAGCAGGGATTCAGAACGTCTTCGTCAACGACTGGAAGCCTGCTTTCTATGCGGACCCGAAGAAGAAGATCGCTTCTATCCCCTTCATGCGCAACCTGATCGAATACACGAAGACCGATACTGACCCTGAATTCGTTAAGCTCACTTCGCTGCTGCATTGGAAGTCGGACTCTGATCACGTGACCGTTGCCGACCTTGACGCGATTTACAACGGCCTCTTTACTAAAACCATTACGTCTCCCGATGGCGCCAAGTCAGTGATAGCCCTCATCAAGGAGGAAGCAGGTAAATGCCTCGCTGCGCCGGAAGGGATCAACTTTGAGAACAAGGTGGTCCTGGCAATCGCAACGCGGCTCGGGGCTGAGCAGTTCATGGTGAAGAAGATCAACGACTCGGCTTTTGTTGCTGCCATTGCCAGCAACCAGACAGTGAAGCTCCTGAGAAAGTTCAAAGCACTGTTTCCCGGCGACCGAGCGACCATCGCCGTTCTGCAGCGCGTTTCGTTAATGACGCCCGAGAACATTCACCTGAACTCGTTCATGTACGAGCCGATCTTGGATATGTCCGACAACCATCTGCGGAAGCTCTATCAGGAAGTCCAGTCGCTGGCGTAAAGAACTAAGGGATATTGTCAGTGGCAGTTTATCGAAGTCAATCGACGCTTTCAGTGCTCCAGTTCTCGAATCAAACAAACGGCGGCTCATGTCGTGGCGGATACCAGTCACCGTAGCCGAGAGTCAGCAACCAGACCAAAGCTGCCATGCATGGCAGCTAGCTCGCCGCCAGTACTTGGCCGATAGCGGCCATCACGGACGGTCAATCTTGCCGTTTCTCAGCCAAAACTCTCGATCCAATCCGATACCGAATATCAGATCGTAAGTCATTCCAACTAATGCAGGCGTGAATAGTCCAACGATACTGGCACGTTGCAACGGTAGTATATAGCTCTGTCGCCGGCACCATCTCTTCTTCGCTCTGTACCCTTAATAACGCTTGACTCTCATACCTAATGCGCCCAGGGTGATGTTATGGCGTATTGAGCCACGCCGACCCTCCCATCCTCGCGCGTCACATTCTCTCCCTCCCTTGTCTTGCGCGACCGATTCCCTGGTCTCCGCCGCTTTTGCGGCGAATGTTCCTCGAAATACCTGTGTAGACATCCTTTGTCCAAGAGCAGTGCTCGCTTGGGGTGGCAGAGGTGCCTCCGCACGGGAGTGGAGCTGAGGTCTATCGATCACATCAGTCAACGCAGATATAAGGAGCCACGCCATGATTACGATCACACCGACGGCAGAAGGAAAGATCCGAGAACTCATGCAGGAAGAGAAAGACACGGTTGGCCTGCGCGTCTACGTGAAGGGCGGTGGGTGCCATGGCTATCAGTACGGCATGGCCTTCGAGTCCGTCATGAGTGAAGACGACACCGTCATCGAAAAAGGCGACGTCAAGGTCATCATGGACTCCCAGAGCGCCCCGTTGCTGGCTGGCTGCGAGGTCGATTTTCACGACAGCGTGCAAGGCTCCGGCTTTGAGATCAAAAACCCACAAGCCAAAACGACCTGTGGGTGCGGCAGTTCATTCAGCGCATAACGTCATCACACGGTACGCCGGATCGTCGGCCACCGCCGTTCGATAGAAAGGGACTCGCCATGGACAGTACAGCCATCATCGGAACCACAAATAAGAAGGGGCAAGTCATCACCGAGCCACGCGTGATGATGAACGACGCGCCTCGCACCCCGTCATTTTTTACCGGCAGTGAAGTCATTAAGGAGGCCGTCAGGCGCGCGAACGTCGATGTGATGGTGGCGTATCCCATCACACCCCAGAGCGAGGCAGCCGCCCTATGCGGCGAGCTCTTTGCCGAGGGCTATATCGGTGATTATTTCCGTGGGGAAAGTGAATTTGCGGTCATGTCCCAATGCGCCGGTGCAGCCTTTGGCGGGGCCCGTGTCTTCACGACGACCGCCGGGCCTGGCACGATGCGGGCCATGGAAAATTTTCCGATGTGGGCCGGATCCCGATTGCCGATCCAATGTATCGTCACCTGCCGGGGCATCAATTCCCCCTTGTCGATCCAACCGGACACGATCGAGATCGCCTACCTTATGAATACGGGCATGCTCGTCTGGCACGCAGAAACCGCGCAGGATTTCTATGACTGGATCCTCAAGGGCTATATGGTGTCGGAAGAGCCGGACGTGCATTTACCCTTGGCCCTCTGTTGCGACGGTTTCTTCGTGACCCATACGAAAGACGTCGTCGACCTGACACCCGCCGACATGTGCCTGCCGCCCTATGATCCCTATCGCGCACCCGTCCCCTGCATGGATATGGAATGTCCACCGGTCAGGATGATGCGCGATCCCTTCGTGATGAAGAGCAACTACATCAGCTACGCCACGCACGCGAGCTGGCAACAGGAAATCTGGGCCGCTGCGGAACGCTCGCGCAAGCACACGATCGCGTGGCTGGATGGCTTGATCGAGACAGAAGACGTCGATGCCGACATCCTCATCGTCTCCTCAGGAACCGCGGTCTCCCAGGGGCGGGAAGCCATCCGCCTGCTGGCCGATGAAGGCATTCGCGTCGGACTGGTGAAAATCAAAACCCTGCGCCCATGGCCGGAGGAAGAACTTCTCGAGGCGACCAAACATGCCTCACATATCATCGTGCCCGAGTTCAATGTCATCGGATGGATGGCCAAAGAAATCAAAGCCACGATCCCGAATAGCAAGCGAGTCGTCGCCGGACCGCGCGTCTGCGGCGGCATGACCTTGCCACCGGAAGTGATCGTGGAAGAAGTCAAGAAGGCGATCGGCATGCGATCCGGCGTGCTGGCGGGACGTGGCGGATGAACCGGATACACGGACAGAACGACGGCACAGTAGTTGGCTACGGACGAGATGTACCCACACACCGCATTTGCGGATTACAGAGAGAGCGAGGTATCCGATGAGTCTTGATTATGTAAAATTCACCCCGGGATTCGACACATTCATGCCGAAAGAATATCGGGACATGGTGGAGCACGGGCCCTTCGGGAAGAAAACGACCGTGTCGCAGATGGGGAGTTTCAAAGAAATCCTCGAAGAGCATCCCATGTGCGCCGGCTGTGCGATGACCCTGTTCATCCGGCTTGCGGTCATCGCATTCCCAAATCCGGAAGATACGATTACCGTTGGAACGGCAGGCTGCGGCCGGCTGGCGATTTCGCAGGCGGCGATTCCCTTCGTCTACGGCAACTATGGGGACCAGAACGGCGTCGCCAGTGGGCTGTCGCGCGGATTGCGGATTCGTTTCGGCGATAAACCCAAGGACGTCGTTGTGATGGCCGGTGACGGCGGCACCGCCGACATCGGATTCCAGCAAGTCCTCCATTCCTGGTTCAGGAAGGAACGGTTCACGACGATCATGCTGGATAATGAGGTGTACGGGAATACGGGCGGACAAGAGAGTGGCATGACGACCAGAGGGGCGGTGCTCAAGATGGCCCCGCTCGGCAAGAAGTTCGAGAAAATGGATATGGTCGCCATGGCGAAGATCGCTGGCTGCGCCTACATCGCCACCGTCGTGCCGAATAACCCGCGTCGGGTGGAAAGCTGCATCAAGAAAGCCGTGCTGATTGCTCGCGAAGTCGGTCCGACTTACATCCAGGCCTATACATCCTGCAATATCGAGTATGCGATCCCGACCGACCAGGTGATGGCAGACGCCAAGACCGTCGAAGATGACCGGTACAAGTTTGCTGAGTATGTGAGCGAGGATGCCAAGGCGTATTTAGCCGAGCGATACGGGTACAAAGAGTTCGCCCAGAAGCCGGTGGCGGCAGTCACGACGGTGTAATCGAATGGGTGGAAGATTCCAGATGCCCATACGACCCGCTCGAATCTTCCACCCGTCGGCCGATACGCCCTGTCGACGATCGAACAGGAGAGGAATCATGATGGACATGCCATCAACTGACACAAGTACGAAGCCCCGCTATACACTGAGCTATGGCCTACGGCTGGATAAAGGCACGGCGAGCGAGCTCACTCACCCGCGTGTGCCCATTCTCCTGCCCGATGGCTCGGTCGGCAGCATGACGCTGCACGTGATGAACGGCACGGCGGATGAAATCAAGGCGCAGCTCCTCGACAGCATCGACGCGTTCTTCGACATCTACGCCGATGTGTACGCCGACGTGTAAGGCTCAACCGTCTGTGACCGAGACGTCGGTATTGCTCAAGATCCTTCCGACGTCTTTGGTAGGAGGCCCTCGATCATGCAAACACTCGACATCCATCGCCCCGAGATGCCAAATCTACAGTTCGTCCTATTGGTCACGGCGCTCTGTACGTCTCGTCTAACGACACTCAATATTCCCTATGCCCTCCGTGCCACCATTTTCAACCGGTGCTGGACGCTCATTCATGACAGCCCTCCGCCCGGCAGACCCGAGGAGCGGGTCCTGGACCTCCGACCCTGGACTGAGCTCACCGTCGAGGCGATGGTAGAGACCATACGCGTCGCGCTCATGGAGGCTGAGATTCAAACCTTGGCCTGGGATCATGCACCGAGCGAGCCGACCGGCACCAGCACCCCTGAAGCCACGCCCCTGATCGAACGACTCGCGCAACTGTATCCTCGGCCACCCGAGGAAACCGACAGCGACCAGACAGCAGACGCGGTCCCGCACTGACAGGCCTGCAACTTGCTGGATCTCCCACACTGTCTGCGAACTCGACGACTTTGAAACCACAAGTTCTTGCAGGATGACTTCACTGTCACCACGCGTAGGCTTCCGGTGCGGCGCCACCAGGGCCGGGGAAAATCTCATCCAGCTGCTTCATGGTCTCCTGGCTAAGGACAAGGTCGAGTGCCCGCATGGAGCCATTCAGCTGTTCCATCGTACGCGGGCCGACAATGGGTGAAGTGACGACCTTTTGATGCAACAGCCAAGCTAATGCGACATCCGCCGGTCGTTCATCAATCCGAGCGCACAGCGCCTCATACGCTTCCAATTTATGACGAGACCTGATCACCTCTTGTTTTAGGTCCTCGCTCGCTCGACGCCCACTGTCTACGGACTGTAGAGCACCAGCCAAAAGGCCACGTCCCAGCGGACTCCACGGGATCAGCCCGATGCCATAGGCTTCGCAGGCAGGAATGACCTCCAGTTCGATCGTACGCGCATTGAGATGATAGAGACTCTGCTCCGATATAAGCCCTAAGAAATTTCGGCTGCGCGCAGTTTCTTGAGCTTGAGCTAAGTGCCACCCGGCGAAATTGCTACTGCCTACATACACGACTTTGCCTTCTCTGACTAGCTGCTCCATCGCCTGCCAGACTTCCTCCCACGGTGTCTCTCGATCGACATGATGCATCTGATACAGATCGATCCAGTCTGTTTGAAGCCGGCGTAGACTCGCTTCACAGGCTTGCTTGATATGGCGAGCCGACAGGCGAGACTGGTTGGGCCACTCCCCCATACGACCGAATACTTTGGTAGCCAGCACCACCTTCTCCCGACGGCCTCCGCCTTGTGCGAGCCACCGACCGATGATCTGCTCTGTCCACCCTTCGCCAAGTTTCCACCCATACACGTTGGCCGTATCGAAAAAGTTGATTCCGAGATCTAACGCTCGATCCATTATGGCGAAGCTGTCCTGCTCACTCGTCTGCGGCCCGAAATTCATCGTGCCGAGGCAGAGCCGACTGACCTTTACGCCTGACCGACCAAGATGTCTGTATTCCATAAGCACGCAGCCTTCTCTCTGGGAATTCAGCAGAAAGAGTTAGATGATTCGTCTCAGCCTAATAGGCTGCGGAAAAACTCGGTTGAAGCCAACAGTATGGCTTGAATGCTCAGTACGGAGCTCCCGCCGGGGAATCGCAGGAAGCTCAAAAGTCTGTCCAGCAAGGCCGCAGCGAGCGAAGAGGCGAGGCGTACGCTTCGGTACGTTGACGATGTCCTGCTCGGTGAAGACGGAAACGACGCCATCCAGGGACAAGACGGCAACGACATCCTCAAAGGCGGCAACGGCAACGACCAGCTGAACGGTGAGGCCGGGGCCGACACCTTGAACGGTGGCGACGACTTTGACAGGCTGGACGGTGGAACTGGGGCCGACACCATGAATGGCGGCGACGGGAGCGATATCTACATTGTGGACAATGTGGGTGATGTGGCGAAGGAGTCATTTGACGACGACCTAGGTGGGTTTGATTCCGTGGAAGCCTCTGTCACCCATACTCTAGGCTTTGGGATTGAGGACCTCAGGCTGACGGGCTCTGACGCCATCAATGGCACGGGTAATGAGAAGAACAATTTCCTCTCTGGTAATGACAATAACAACATCCTTTCGGGACTGGCTGGCGACGACTCCTTCTTCGGCGGCAGCGGCAATGACCTCCTGAACGGAGGGACCGGAGCCGACTTCATGAACGGCGGGGACGGCAATGACCAGTTGATCGGTGGAGCCGACAACGATTCCCTCTCCGGCGACTTTGGTAACGACCTACTGAACGGGGGAACCGGCGCCGACAGCATGAACGGAGGCGACGGAAGCGATACCTATATTGTAGATGACGCGGGCGATGGGGTAAGCGAATTTTTTGACACGGATGGCGAGGTCGACATCGTGCAGGCGTCCGTGACCTATACCCTGGGCAGCTGGATCGAGAACCTCACACTGACCGGCGCCACCACCATCAATGGCACGGGCAACGAGAAGGGTAACGTCATCACCGGCAACAGCGCCAGTAACGCGCTCTCCGGTCTGGATGGCAACGACCAGCTGAAGGGCGGCAGCGGCAATGACCTGCTTGATGGCGGCAGCGGCAACGACGTGCTGCACGGTGGGTCCGGGGCCGATGCTCTCATCGGTGGCTTAGGTGCCGATATCTTCAAATACAAATCGGTCAGCGAAAGCCCTGCTGGCAGCGGCAAAGATGTCATCATCGATTTTAATGGACTGGGCACTGCGGTAAGCGACCAGATCGACCTGTCCACCATCGATGCCAATGCCTTGGCAGCCGGCAACCAGGCCTTCACCTACATCGGCGGCGCGGCATTTACGGCGGCGGGCCAGCTCCGATATGCCGGCGGGGTCCTGTCGGGCAGTACCGATGCGGATACGGCACCGGAGTTCCAGGTTCAGCTGCTCGGCGGCCCGGCGCTCTTCGTCAATCCGACGTCGGCGGGCACCGACATCCTCTTGTAATCAACATACGCCCTTGGAAGGGCGCCCCTGTCCGGGGCGCCCTTCGTAGGCCGATACGAAGATCTTGAAATCCTTGCAGGCTATGGAGAAGAAATCCGGGTCACGAGGGAATAGCCTACCCTTCCCCTCCTTGGTCATCCTTGTACGCCGACGGAATGCCGTAGCGTTTACACTTTTCCCAGAGCGCCTTTCGAGACAGCCCCAAAATTTTCGATGCGGTCGTGCGACTCCCATCCACGCGCTCCAACACGGAAACAATATAGTCCTTTTCGAAGCCTTCTCGTGCAGCAGCAAGTGAGGTCAGGGTCGTATCTTTCTTCTTTTTCCCTCCGGTCAACCCTTCGCTGCAGAAGCCACAGGATTCCTGTGGAACACCCCCCAGATAGGGGCAGGATTGCAATCCACAGAGGTCAGCCGGTTGCACCGTCGTTCCCTCCCGTCCAAGCGCCACGGCCCGCTCAACCATATTTTCCAACTCTCGCACATTTCCCGGATAGGAATAGCGAAGCAACAATTCATGCGCCTGCTGGGAAAACCCACGCAGTTCCTTGTGCAGTTTCAGCGAGCATGTTTCGAGGACATGCTCAGCGATAACCAGAATATCTTCTTGCCGTTGTCTGAGCGGCGGAACGATGATCGGCACGACGTTGAGCCGGTAAAAGAGGTCTTCTCGGAATCGACCCTGCGCCACCTCTTTGCGAAGGTCTTTCTGTGTGGCGCACACAAGTCGCACATCCGTTTCGATCGGCTCATTGCTCCCGACCCGTTCAAAGGTACGTTCCTGCAGGGCGCGCAAAAGTTTCACCTGTACGACAGGCGAGATTTCGCCGATTTCGTCAAGGAACAAGGTCCCTCGATTCGCCATTTCGAATCGCCCGCGTCGTTGGCGTAACGCGCCCGTAAAGGCCCCTTTCTCATGGCCGAAGAGTTCCGCTTCCAGCAGCGTCTCCGGCAACGCGGCGCAGCTGACCTTGATCAACGGATACCCTTTCCGCGGGCTGTTCTGATGCAGCGCATTGGCGACAAGTTCCTTGCCTGTTCCACTCTCCCCCACGATCAGGACGGTGGAATCGGTCTCAGCCACGAGCTTGATTTTGTCCAGTACACCGCGCATCTGGCTGTTTGCCCCTAAAATACCATTGAAGCAGAACTTGTTTTCGAGCTGATGTTTGAGATCCTGATTCTCCCGGCGGAGCGCGATCATGCCACCGACCCGTTCAACGATCAGCAGCAATTCATCCATCTGGAATGGCTTCGTGATGTAATCAAACGCCCCCAGCTTCATCGCCTCAACAGCCGTTTCGACTGATCCATGTGCGGTAATCACGAGCACCTCGGTCTGGGGCTCCTTACCTTTGGCCGTCTGAAGCACAGTCAGCCCATCCACACCCGGCAACCGCAGGTCGGTGATCACCACATCATAGGTCTTCGCTCGTATCGCTTCGAGCCCTTCCGTGCCGGTCGAAGCCGCCTGAACCTCGCAGCCAACAGCCTCCAAAGCATCCATCATGGAAAGACGCATCAAGGGCTCATCGTCGACCAGCAGAACAGTCAACCCTTTCATGCTTCCCTCTCCGCAAAGGAACGTTCTCGTGACACGGGCAGGCACAGCGTGAACGTCGTTCCTTTTCCAACTTCGCTCTCGACTAAAATTTTTCCGCCATGCCGCTCCACAATACCAAGGTTGACCGAGAGGCCAAGCCCCGTCCCCTCTCCTTCCCCTTTGGTGGTGAAGAAGGGATCAAAGATCCGCGGGAGAACCGATGCGGGAATGCCGGACCCCGTATCGCTCACCTCGACCCGGCAAACGCCCTCAGCCACGGAAGTCCTGATCGTCAGCACTCCGCCGTTTTTCATGGCCTGTACGGCGTTCAAGATCAAATTCATTAAGACCTGTTCGATCATATGCCGATCAACCATCACACTGGGTAAGTCATTGGTTGGAAATGTTTCCAAATGAATACGATTGGAGGCAAAGAGATGCGTGGTCAGTCCTAACACTTGGCCGACGATGCGATTGATATCAGCCGGGCTGAAAGCCGGTTCGTGCTGCTGTGAAAAATCGAGCAACTGCCGAACGATCTTTTGAACACGACGGACGCCATGTTCCATGGAAGCCCAATATTCCTCTTGACGTGCCTGGGAGAGTGTTCCCTTTCGAAGGTTGTAAAGACAATTGAGAATCCCTCCGAGAGGATTGTTGATTTCATGGGCCACCCCCGCCGCCAGTTGACCGACTGAGGCCAGCTTTTCCGCATTGCGAATCTGTCGCTCCAGCTTCTTGGTCTCCGTCATGTCACGCGCGATGCCAAGCACTCCAAGGATCTCCCCGTCGGCCCCTTGAAGGGGAGAGACGCTGACCATGACGGCACGCACTTCACCCAGCCGAGTGACAACTTCAACCTCGTACACCTGCTTGGCACCGATATCCAGTGTACTCTTGAGACGCCGTCCCCGATGGCGCCGGGAGAGCAGTGAGAGATACGGCCGTCCGATCAAATCATCCTTGCGATAGCCCCACGCATTGACCTTACTGTTGACATAGGTAAACTGCTGATCCAGATCGAGTGTATAAATGACGTCGTTGGCATTCTCGAGCAGATTTTCGAGATACTGCTTCGTCTCTTCGATTTCTCTTGTGCGTTCTCGAACGTTCAGTTCAAGATCTTCGCGGTGTGATTGCAGTTGGTGCTCGAGCTTTTTCCGATCGGTAATATCGCGAAGCTGGACCATCACCAGCAATTGTTCGGCCCCACCCACGCGAATCAGATCCATTTCCACTGGGACCTCATGGCGATCGGCATGGTACACGGTCATGTTCTGAGTCGCGACCTGACGTTGCTCCGTGCTGACATCGCACAACCAGCCCGTGAAGGCTCGGTGGTGCAGCTCCGGGACGATATCAAGAAAGTGTTTCCCGATAATCTCCGACTCGGCATAGCCCAGTACCTGTTGTTCCCGTTCATTGACGGCCACGACTGCCCCCGTCGCACTCACCATAAATACCGAATCAGCGACGAAATCGAAGAGGGACTTATAGCGGGCTTGCGATGCTGTCAGCTGCTGTGTACGCTCCGACACCGCCTGTTCAAGCCCAATCGTGTACCGCTGAAGTTCCTGCTCTAACCGGTGCCGTTCCGTCACGTCCCGGACGAACGCACGAGAGTGAACCAGCCCGCCACGCGCTTGATTCAAAAGCGCCGTGGCATGAATTTCCACCTCGATCGGTCGGTGATCCTTCGCCAACAGTATCGTTTCGATTGCGCCCTGTCCCAAACAAGCAAGCTGTTCCAGAAAGTGGGACACCTGTGATTCCTGTCCGATCGGAACGAGATCCAACAGTTTCATCCCCAACACTTCGTCATGGGTATATCCGAGTTTATCGAGGCCGGTTTTATTGACATGGGCCAGCCGACCATCTCGATCAAATTGGCAGATCATTTCCGGCGCATGTTCGATCAAATCCCGATACTTCTCTTCCAACTGCCGAACCTCTGTCATCCGCTGTTCAATCTGCCCAAATGAGCGTTGCAGATTGCTCGCCATCTGATTGAACGCGTGCGCTAGTCGTTCAATTTCATCACCAGTCTTGATCTCCAGTCTTTGCTCCAAGCGTCCGCTCCCGATCTGCTGTACCCCATCATGCAACATCCGGATCGGCCGAGCGATTCGGCGGGCGACGATGACTCCTGTTACAGAGAGCACGACTAACACCATCATGCTGAAGAACAAGACCTTGACCATCAACTCCCCCAGTGGGGCAAAGGTTTCTGATGGATCTTGGCGAACGACCGTAATCCAACGCTTCCCACCAATACTGCTTGTTGCAAGCTGATCGGCAAACCGTACCGGTGCAAACCCGATCAGGGCGCGCTTGTTTCCGTGCGAGTCGTCGGCGGCCACTGCCCATCCTGGCTTTGGAGCCCCCAGCGTACTGACCAATTCAGAATCGATCGAGTGGGCTTCTGGCGGAAGCACAGGACAAATCACAACACTCCCGTCCGAGGTGAACAACATGGCATGGCCTGTCAGGTCGAACGAACCCTCAGCGATGGACTGAAACAATGTGTCGCGCCGAAGAAGGATCGTCACGGCGCCGACCACACCCCGATGTTGATCATCCAGAATCGGCGCAGCGACGATGACGACGTGAGTCCCAAAGGCTGGATCGAAGGCGATTTCACCCACATAGGGATGCTGGCTGCCGCCTTTGACCACGGCCTGCCACCAGGCGGTCTTGGCATAGGAATATTCGACCTGGGGAATCGAACTGACCACCAACGCTCCCTGTCCATCGGTCACCAAGATACCGACATAGTCTGACTTTCGGATCTCGTGCCATCGGATCAAATAATTGGTGACAATCCGGTTGACGAAGAGGGGGAATTCGCTTCGCTTGTCTCGCTGCCCCCACCGCTGTTGCCAATCCTTGATGATGTCCGAAATGCTCTGCGCGTCTTTGCCCTCGTACGTTCGGTTAGCTTCCGAAACGGCGGTGCGAAGAAATGGCGCGGTCGCAAGTTGTTGGGCCTCGTTCATGCCCCGCGTCACATGCATTTCGATCCGGCGGGCGGCCTCGACGGCCACTTCTTTGAAATTCGTCCCCGTCGACTCCTGCAAGGCGCGTCGTTCTTCGACATAGATGAGGGCAAGCATGAGGGTGAGCGGCAGGAGACCGACCATCACGATCGCCGCGATGATCTTCTGCTGGAGACTGTGAGACTGGCTCCAGAGTGCCATAAGGGTGCTCTGCTAAGAATGCGGAACCTGTGAAGGGTGAAGCCCGCTTCGCCGACTCAGCGAGGCTGAGCGTATCTCGTGAAACGAGTCCCACTCAAGAGTTTCATGTTGCAAGTTTCAGGTTTCAAATTGCTGGAGGCGCAGCCCTCAACATGAAACGAGAAACATGGAACTCGAACCTTGCGGGTGAGCCACGAACGAAGCTTCACGCGTCACGCTTCACGATCTGTTCTCTTGTCATGGCCCTCAGTCTCGTCTTCAACGTCAATGCGCTGTCGGCAGCGATGCCGAGTCTCGCCGAACGGGTGATCGAGCATCGGCTGGCAAATGGGCTGACCGTGCTCATGGTCGAACGACATCAGACGCCTGTCGTCTCCATCAACATCACCTTCGCAGTGGGTGGGATCGATGAGCAAGTCGGCCAAACTGGACTCGCGCATCTCTATGAGCATATGGCCTTTAAAGGCACGCGTGTCGTCGGCACGACAAGCTATGAGAACGAACAACCGATTTTGAACCAACTCGCGCTCGTCGGGACCGAGCTCGACCAACGTCAGCGTGATTTGGTCACTAAAGGGAGTGGAGCAACGGCTGAAGAGCGTGCCGCGATTGCATCGCTCCAGAATCGCCTCGTTGAGCTACAGACGCAGGCCTCGCGCTACGTGGTCGGAAATGAAATGGCGTTGTTGTATCAGCGGCATGGCGGTGTCGGATTGAATGCATCGACGGGCAAGGATGTGACGCGATATATGATTAGTCTGCCGTCCAATCGGTTGCCCTTATGGGCGGCGATTGAATCAGACCGAATGGCCAACCCTGTGTTGCGCGAGTTCTATAAAGAACGCGGTGTGGTGATGGAAGAACGGCGTCTGCGGAACGACGACAGTCCGAACGGTCTGTTGTTTGAGACCTTCACGTCGGCCGCGTTTCGCGCTCATGGCTATGGGGTTCCAACCATCGGATGGGGATCGGATATTCTGTCGCTGACACCCGCCGCCACGGAAGCCTTCTTCAAGACCCACTATGGGCCCAATCGTGCCACGATAGCGTTGGTCGGTGATATCAATCCACAAGGGACCATCGCGTTGATCGAGCAGACGTTCGGGAAAATTCCTGCCGCACCGCCGGCGCCGCCGTTGGTGACGATCGAACCGGAGCAGCGAGGCGAGCGGCGAGTCGACGTGGAGTTTGATGCCGAGCCGGCTATCGTGATTGGGTACCACAAGCCAACCCTGGGGGATTCAGATGACGATGTGTTGGACGTGATCGACGCGGTACTGAGCGATGGACTGACGTCTCGCTTGCATCACAAGCTGGTACGGGAGAAGCGGCTGGCTGTCTCAGTCGGGTCGGATGCCAGTCATCCGGGGGTGCGGGCGCCGAATCTCTTCGTCGTCACAGCGACACCCTTAGCCCCTCATACGACAGCGGAAGTCGAAACCGCGATCTACGAGGAGTTGGAGCGGTTGAAGCGGGAGCCGGTTTCCCCTCAGGAATTGGAAAAGGTGCTCAACAATCTGGATGCCGATCTCGTCCGAGGCCTACGATCAAATAGTGGCCTGGCTGCTCAGCTGTCCTTATATCAGGCGGTGGCAGGCGGCTGGCGCTACATCGTGACATCACGTGACAAGGTTGCCAAGGTCACGGCGGCTGATGTGCAGCGAGTGGCGACGCAGTACTTTACAAAATCAAACCGTACCGTGGCGGTCTTAGTGAAGAAACAGACTGAGAAGGCCGTTGCTGGAGTACCCGCCGGTGAGGTGAGACCATGAGGACGATGAGGGGTAAGGGGGGAGGGGTGAGGGGAGGTGGAATCGCTGGCTTGGTTGGCGTAGCCATGCTGCTGGCGTCAGTCACCACGGTGTGTGCGGGGGAACTCTCACTCGGTGATCCCAGAACCATGGTGTTTAAGCCGGTGGAATTTTCACCACCGGAACCCGAGCGGGTCGTGCTGGACAACGGCATGGTCCTCTATTTGCTGGAAGACCATGAATTGCCGTTGGTGTCGATCACGGCGACGATGCGAACAGGGAGTTGGCTTGACCCAAACGATAAGATCGGACTCGCTGGCATGACCGGGGCGGTAATGCGGACCGGTGGGGGTGGCGGTCTTTCCGCAGAGCAGGTTGATGCCGAACTGGAGCAATTCGCGGCTAATGTGAGTATCGGGATTGGGCGGCAATCAGGGTCGGCGTCTCTCGATGTCCTGAGCAAAGATGTGAAGCGGGGGTTGGAGATCTTCGCCGGTCTCATTCGGACCCCGGCGTTCGATCCCGCACGTGTCGAATTAGTCAAGCTGCAGGCTATTGAGGGGATCCGCCGCCGTCAGGATAATCCCGGTTCCATCGTCGGTCGTGAATTTGCCAAGATGCTCTATGGGGCTGCTCATCCGAGTGCCCGAGAGAGCTCGCTGGATTCGGTCACACGCATCACGAGGGACGATCTCGTCACCTTCCATCACAACACGATTCACCCGAACGGGATGATCCTCGGTGTGACCGGTGATTTTAAGAGAGATGAGATGGTGGCCTCTCTCCGCGCAGTATTCGGAAATTGGAAAAGGGGAACGGTGCCTGAGTTGAGGATCGTCGATGTTCCGGAGGCGGAGCTGTCTAGGCCGGTTGTCCGGTTCGTCGGTAAAGAGACCTCGCAGACCCATCTTCGGGTGGGACATCTTTCGATCAAGGAGAATGATCCCGATTACGTGGCGTTGGCCATCGCGAACGATATTTTGGGCGGGAGTTCATTTCGAAGCCGCCTCTTCAACGATGTGCGGACGAAACGGGGGCTGGCCTATTCCGTTGGCAGCCGTCTCAATACGGGGATGCATGATCAGGGTGTCTGGCTGATGCGGGCGGAAACCAAGTTGACCTCCACGCAGGAAGTGATTGAGCGGTTCGTGGCGAATATCGAACGAATTCGCGCCGAGCCGGTGACCGATGCCGAGCTGGCGGAGGCGAAGGAAGCGTACGTGAATTCGTTCGTGTTTTCATTTTCCAGTCCGTCGGCGATCGTCAGCCGGTTGGTTGAGCTAGAGTACGATGGATTGCCGAAGAATTTTCTGCAACAACTGCGCACCAAGGTCGTGCAGCTGACGAAAGCGGATGTCTTGGCGGCGGCCAAGAAACATTTGCGCCCGGATCGCTTGAAGATCGTGGCCGTCGGGTCAGGGGAGGCGTTGCCGAAGGCCCTTTCGATATTTGGAGAGGTGAAAGAAATCACGCTCAGTCCTGAAGGGTAGATAGGACGCACAGTGATGAAGAAAACTCGCAGCAACAATAACATTGTCGGATTCGCACCTTCCGCATTCCCTGTTGGCTATAGGCTGTCATGCCGTTAGAAGACGACTTTTGCGACATCCTCAAGAAAGCGCGGACCGGACAAGGGTTGTCGGTTGGCGACGTGGCCCGAATGACGGGGCTGCCCGGCGGGGATATTACGGCGCTGGAACGTGGCGATCAGCCGCGAGACCATGCGGAGGTGCGCGCACTGGCCAAGGCGTTGGGCTTGCGGGCTGAGCCGCTGGAGCAAATTGCCATTGATAAGTGGGAGCCGGTTGCCCAACGGACACCTCCCTGGGTAGAGATGGTTCAGGGCTCCATCAGTGGGTATGGCGTGCAAGGGTATATCGTGCATGATGAAGGTGAAGCGTTGTTGGTGGATACGGCCTATAACGCCCATGCGATGCTCGATATGCTTCGACGACTGGGTGTGCGCCTCGTCGGCATTTGTCTCACGCATGGCCATGCGGACCATGCGGATGGGATCCAACAGATTTTCGGCCATCGCGAAGTTCCAGTGTATCTTGGCCCAGAAGATCGAGACCTATTGAGTTGGCGACCACGGGCGGATGTACTCGTTGCACCGATCGATGGATTGTCGATCAGCGTCGGACGCCGTACGGTGTATTGTGTGACGACACCGGGCCATACACCTGGCGGCATCTGTTATCGGCTGGATGACGCACAACTCCCGGTCTGTTTCGTTGGGGATACCCTCTTTGCCGGATCGATTGGTCGGTCCAATCCCAAGGAGCTGTATTCGGCTCATCTTAATTCGGTTCGTGACCGTCTGCTGACCCTCTCTCCTCACTATCGCCTTCTGCCAGGGCATGGGCCTGCCACAACCGTTGAGGAAGAACTCGATCACAATCCGTTTGCGACGATTCAGTAGACAGGGATGCCATGGATGGATCGGGACGGCATGAACATCGAGATCTTGAGAACACGCCTGTTCTTGATGCCAGGGAAGGGCCTGCTCCAGAAATCATTGATGTGACGGAGATCGATGATGAGGAAGAGCCGTCGTTTTTTTCCAAGTGGGCATTACCGATCGTCCTCTTTCTCCTGACGGTCTTTACGACGTTGTGGGCTGGAGCCTACCAAGCCTACCACGGCCCGGTACGAGGCCCTTTGAATTTTCTCCTGGCTTCTCCTGAGACGCTCTGGCGGGGGATCCCCTTTGCCGG
Organism: Nitrospira sp.; assembly: GCA_005116965.1. Classification (GTDB taxonomy): domain Bacteria; phylum Nitrospirota; class Nitrospiria; order Nitrospirales; family Nitrospiraceae; genus Nitrospira_D. Next base: position 413,676 of record SWDG01000006.1, read on the forward strand.
TGCGCTGCTGTTTATTCTCACCACACACGAGTTGGGGCATTATCTGTTATCCAAGATCCACCGAGTTCCCGCCTCCTTGCCGCTGTTCATTCCTGGACCGCCGCATTTCATTGGGACGTTCGGTGCCATCATCCGCATGCGTGGTCCGATTCTGAGCCGCCGTGCGCTGTTTGACATCGGCGTCGCTGGCCCCTTAGCGGGCTTCGTGGTTGCCGTCGTGGCATTGATCGTGGGACTGAATCTGTCCACAGTCGTGGATCGAACCGGCACGTTTGGATTGCAACTCGGCGAGCCGTTGCTGCTACAGTTCATGGCCTGGGTGATTATCGGGCCGCTCCCGCCGGAGGCAGACGTGGTGCTCCACCCGATCGGCTTCGCCGCCTGGTTTGGTCTCTTCGTGACCTCGTTGAATCTTCTTCCGATCGGCCAGCTCGATGGCGGGCATGTGGCGTATGCCCTCTGGGGAAGAAGGCAACGGACGATGGCGCTCGCCTTTCTCCCGATCTTGTTGGCCTTGGGCTTCTTCGGCTGGCCAGGCTGGTTGCTATGGGCGTTCATGGCAGGACTTTGGGGTCTCGGCCATCCCCCTGTTATCGATCCTCATGTACCATTGGGTCGCAACCGGACCATTGTGGGCTGGATTGCCTTTGTTGTGTTTGTCGTCACCTTTGCACCGGTTCCGTTTTCCTTTCACTAATCCGCTTCGTTGCCTCCTCTGTTCTCATTCGCATCGTTCTCCTGATTTTCTTGTTGGTTTCCTCTCGTGATCCTACAGGAGAAGAATGTTACGGCTGGTGCCCCTACGACCCGTTGTCCGAAATGTCAGCCTCCACGTTGCAAGGAGGTGCTGAGGCACACCTTGTTCTGTGCATCGGAGCCAGTCGTTCCATACGATGGCTGTGCGCAGTTCAAGATCCGAGCCTACTATTCTGCGGGGGCTCGCAATGCACAGGACAAGGTCCGCCCCAACGCCTGTGCGTTCTACTTGACAGGGCTACAGGCTCAGCGCAAAAATCTGCCGCTCCTATTCCGTATCCTCATGGACTTGGGAAGGGATAACTACTTCGTTATGCCGTCAGCTCCGATTCGGATCAGACCGGGAGAGGATGGACGGCTGATCGTGCAGCTTCACGAGACGAGCCTTCAACGGGCGGTCAAGGGGGCCGTTCGAAAAGCCGGAGTGGTCAAGCATGTCGGCTGCCATACCTTCCGGCATACCTTCGCCACTCACCTGCTGGAAGCCGGATACGACATCCGCACGATTCAGGAATTGATGGGACACAAAGATGTCAGCACGACCATGATTTACACCCACGTGCTGAACAAGAGAGGCCACGGAGTCCGGAGTCCGATTGATGGACCCTGAGGGCTTATACAGGCTGTATAAGCCGGGAGGCGTTTGGGGCTGGAAGGTTCGGACATGATGAAAATACAGGGTTGTAGGCGAATGGCCGGGGAAAGTGGAAACCGCTTATACGGAAAGACGCAGTCTGTGTCGGGTGGATTATACAGACTCTATAATCAATGTTAGACCTCCAAGGAGAACCTCGTGGCGCTTGAAGACCGTGTTCGAACTCGGATCGAGGATCTCATTCGCGACAGCAATCGCCTATCAGCAGGCAACGACCATGGCCAATCCGTAGACGAACGCCGTCGCGGAGAATGCTCCGCATGGCTTACGTCGGCACAGAACGTCGTCCACATAGTCTGCCAATCACCGACCTCTCCATACCGCCAGAAGGCGGATGCCGTCGTAACAAAGAAATGGGGATATGTCATCCACGATGGTGTTGCCGAATTAAGTGCGGTCCTGACGAATCTGCTTCGGGATGCAGATGCAGGTCTTCTCGCGTTGGTTGCCGATCAAGCTCGGGCAGAGACATTCGATAACTTTCTCGATCACGCGGAGGCCTATATCGCTGAGTTACGCAAGAACGAAGCCGGAGTCATTGCAGGAGTCGTTTTTGAGGATTCCCTTCGCCGAGTTTGCAGGAAGCAGTCGATCGCGGAAAAGGGCATTAAGCTCGATCAATTGATTTCTGAGCTCACTGCCAAAGGAAGTCTCTCGGCTGTCAAGGCCAAGCGAGCACGGGTGGCGGCTCATGTCAGGACCAAGGCTAGCCACGCTCAGTGGGATGAATTCGATATTTCTGACGTTAAGGCAACCATTGCGTTCTCGCGCGAACTCGTCGCATCCCATCTCGATGCGTAGGCCTAACCCTTCGTTCCAGCGGACCGCCTCCGGCGGCCGCTGAACTCAAACTTTAGGCGGAAAGATGATTATGCTATGACCGAGCCCCAACCACTATCGGTTCTCCGGGCGAAAGGCTGGTCCGGGGTTCCGTCTTCCCCCGGCGTTTACTGGTGGTACTTTCTACGAACCGAACTCGACCGCTTACGGGTAGCCGAATTGTGCGACGTGCCCCGGTTGCAGTTGCGATTCGCGACGGACGGAAAAGTGTGCCTCTATCACGGGATGGCCAACAATCTCGCAGAACGTGTGGAATGGCACGCTGCTCAGAAGCTAACGCTAAAGTGTTTGGAGTCGGGCTTACTCTCGACGTTCCGGTTCAGTCTCCTTGCTCTGAATGACTTCGACTACTTGGGCGGGTCGCCTCAGATCGACGACTTTTTCGACAGCCTTTCGATTAGCTGGCTAGCAGCTAGGACCCGGGACGAGGCCGAGGCGCTAGAGCGTCTCGAACTTCAGGGTACGTATCATTATCCGCTCAACATACCAGGGCAACAGGAGGCCTGAACTCGTGGCATTTGTCCGGCATCTGAAGTCCGCGCGGAGCTTCTACAAATGGCGATTCGTGAAGTCGAGCGCTCGGGCCACATAACCTCAGAGGTCGTCATGAGGCCAAATTGCACCACCGTGTATCTCGTGTCTTGCGTCAGCCAGAAACGGGAACACGCATGCGCTGCCCGTGACTTGTACGTGTCCGATTTGTTCCTCAAGGCGCGCCGGTTCGCCGAAGCGTCAGGGTGCCTTTGGTTCATCCTGTCCGCCGTGCATGAATTGGTCGCGCCTGATCAGGTGATTGCGCCCTACGAGCGGACGCTCAACACGATGCGGGCAGTCGACCGCCGCGCGTGGGGCGAGCGCGTTGCCGCTCAGCTTGCCGAGGCGGTGTCAGACCTGTCGCGGGTGGTGTTCCTAGCTGGCGAGCGGTATCGTGAATTCCTCGCCCGGCACCTCGCCAGTCGCGGCGTGGAGGTGTCGGTCCCGATGGAGTGGCTGCGAATTGGCGAGCAGTTGAGTTGGCTGGGGCAGCATTCGCCTCCGCCCGCTGTGTAGGTGCTAACCATGCGCTGCAGCGAACCCGGCCATCGCGCTCCGGTTACAATCCAACGCCCTCGTGGGCCGGGTCGCTGAGCTTGGGCCGTTTCGGCTCCTTCAGGATAACGTCAGAAGGGGAGAGGAAAATAGGGACAAGTTGGTTTTCTAACGGAAGTGCGAGCGGGATGTGGCTTTGAAATGGTGACGAGAGAGTTGTGATGATCCAGATGGTGATCTTAAAAGTGCAGTCGGCAATCTGTTGTCGGTCGCGGCGTCAGGAGCATTGGCTTGCAAGACCACACAAGGATGTTCTACCGGTTCAAAAGAACTGTACAGTTGCCTGCAAGATGAACGAATCCAGTTGGAAAGGGAAGGCTTGATGAATCGCTAAAGACGACGATTCCTAGTACGTCGAACAGAGCTTCGTGTCCTACTGGACCCGCGAGCTAAGAGCCACTTCTTAAACGACGCTTGGCTTTCACCGGACGGTCTGCCCGCAAGAAGGCCTTCGATACTGATGTCCTCGTCGAGCTTGTCCCAGTGAATCCCGTGCCCTCTGGCGATCAATCGCCAGTTTTTGCGTTCTACGGGTGTGGCATGAATCAGGCGAGGAAACCAAGCAAGTGGCACGGACAAGCTCCGCCCATCGCTCAGCTCTACGGTGAGAGTGTCTTCTGTCAGTATCACTGTTTCGGCTACCGGCAATGAAATATCAACTGCCGAAGTATTCATTCCATCCCTCCAGAAGGGTATTCTTGTGCTCGGTCACGCGTGTATGAATCCGAACGATTTCTGGACGTGAAAATCCTCCGCTTTCTTGCAATCGAATCGGATCAAGCCAAAACTTTGCCACCTTATCTTGTCGTTCAATGTGGATATGCGACGGTTCATCACGATCGCCCGCCTAAAAGTAGAACCGATAAGGACCAACCCTCAGAACTGTCGGCATAAACCTGCACTCACATGAGAGTGCAGGTTAGCACGTCTGCTCTTTCAAGCTGAAGCGATCTGCTACTTCTCTGCGGATCGACTTGTTGGGGTTGAGTGTCTAACTGCTGCACTGTTCTGATGATTTTCTTGTCGGACTCCAGGCGCGGCTCTACAGTGTGGAGATGCTGAGCGTCGGAGCCTCCACCACACATTGTCCAAAATGTCAGGCTGAACGGCTAGATGAGGCGCCGGAGTGTGTCCGATGTGGGATCATCTTCGCCAAGTATCGGCCGGATTTTCAGAAAGCGCGTCTTCCCTCACCCTCCTCGTCAATTGCGAGATCTCCATGGCTGCTGACAGCCAAGCAATGGCTGATTGAGTCAGACACGACGACCGATTCGATGACGTTCTACGGTCGCGCCGCTCTATTGGTGGTCCTGGTGTGGTGGGGCTGGAAGTTTATCACCACGCCGCTCGAAACCAATTACACCGGTCAGTCGTTTCTTCACCTGATCAATCTGCCCTTTCATGAAGCGGGACATGTGATGTTCATTCCGTTCGGTAGGTTTATGACGATTCTGGGCGGAACGCTCGGCCAGATTCTCATGCCGCTGATCTGTCTTGGGACGTTCCTTGTGAAGACCCGCGATCCCTTCGGGGCTGCGGTGGCCTTGTGGTGGACGGCGGAAAGCATGATGGATATCGCGCCCTATATCAACGATGCGCGAGCACTTGACCTCATGCTTATCGGGGGAGTAACTGGAAAAGAAACCGACGGACATGACTGGAACAACATTCTCACAATGTTGGGCTTATTGGAGTGGGACCATCGGTTAGCTCATCTCACGTACAACGTCGGGATTCTCCTCATGCTTGGCTCCTTCCTCTGGGGCGGAGCCCTCTTGCTGCGGCACTACCGTCGGCTCTCGCCACACTGATCTTTCCTCACGCGTGGATGTTCAACAGAGTCCTGAGTAATGGACATGGTACTTCGCACTTCCAAAACACCAATCCATGCGGTAGGGTAGCAACGTTTAAAAAAATCCGCATGACTCTGCGCGATGCACTGTAATGATTCTCGTGTAATGAGGCATTGTTCAACGTAGAAAGATAAGGTGACAGGGTGAGGCGATGGAGTGTACTTGTAGGCGTCCTCATCGGATGCCTTCCATCTGTGGTCTTCGCACAAACCACGAATACTTCAGATCATGTATCGCAGGTATCTGAGTATCAGTCGGAAGTCTTCTCCGGCAGGGAAAAGGCGCCCAAGAGTTTTCCGGGACGATTTTTCGGAGCCTATTTCGAAGGGATGAATGCGACTGGTGCACTAGAAGCCGTTGGCCCAGAGCCGGTGCGCCGGCTTCCCCCAGCACCATTCAGTTCTCCACCCTTCCCGATGTCTGAGCATATCGGTCCGACAATTGGTGTCCCGGATACAACCCCCAATAACCTGCCTCTCATGAAAGCCTTGTCTGACACCGACATCGGGCAGGCACTCAGAAGGGCGAGAGTCAATGTTTACGGATGGATTGTCCCATCCTTCAACGCGAGTACGTCGCGCGACACGAACATTCCTCTCACCTACGCGATTGTTCCCAATAGCGCACAGCTTTCTCAGGCCATCATCAGTGTGGAGCGCGGCCTGGATACCGCACAGACCAGTCATCTCGATTGGGGGTTTCAGATCACTAATTTGTACGGTAGCGATTATCGCTACACTGCGGCAAAAGGAATTCTCGATGGTCAGTTGCTCGCCCGCAATCAACTCTATGGCTATGATCCGCTGACGTTTTACGGGCAAGTGTATGTGCCGTGGGTCGCCCAAGGGATGGTTGTGAAAGTCGGCCGGTTCATCTCACCGGCCGATATTGAAGCGCAGTTGGCACCCAGCAACTATCTGGCGACCCATTCGGTCATGTTCACCTATGATCCGTATACGTTCATGGGCATTCTGGCAACTATCAGGCTGAATCCTCAATGGACGGTTGATGTCGGTGTTCATGGGGGAAACGACATGGCGGTGTGGTCTGAATCTGCTCAACCAAATGGTCATTTCATGGTCAAGTGGCTTTCCGGCGACAATAAAGATGCCATCTGGGTGGGGGCCAATTCAGTTGGGACAGGCAAGTACACAAAGGGGCACGACAATCTGCAACATATGGTCGGCGTATGGTCTCATCGATTCAATGATGCCATTCACATGATGAGCGAAGCGTACTATATCTATCAATTCGACGCGGCCAAGGGAGGAACCTGTGTCTTTGGGCCGACCAGGCCGTTTGCATCGGGTGGAGGTTGTGGTCCGACGATTCCAGGCCTTTCAGACTCGATTGGTGGTGTGAACTACTTTCAAGTCAAGCTGTCCGAGAAAGACTATCTGACAATTCGTAACGATATATTCGCTGATCTGAAAGGGCAACGAAGCGGTTTTAAGACTGTCTATACCAGTCACACGCTCGGGTGGTCACACTGGCTCTCCAATGAACTCATCGTGCGTCCAGAAATCCGCTATGATCATGGCTGGAGTCACGCCACGCCCTATGACAACGGGACCCGTAAAGATCAGTTTGCGTTCATCACGGACTTCATTATTAAGTTTTGAGTCGCTATTCGCGGCGCGGGGGATGTGCCAAGGGCGCATGCCCGGTGAAGAGCCGAAGCTCCTCGACCATGCGCGAACCTATCGCACGGATAGCCTGCTGCCTTGCCTCCTGAAGTGCCGCCGCGTCCTCGACGAAGACTGCTGCCCCCTTCACCGTTGAGTGCCCTTCAACAGCCTGGAGGGGAGTGTGCCAATCAGAGTGGACCGCCCACAGACTGCCTGTGATCATCACGAGCGCATCGCTTTCGGTGCCCGGGGCCAGGTAGGCGGCGATTAAGGTCGGATACAACCAGGCAAAGCGGTTGTTGTACCGGTCGACGGAAGCAAGTCCATCGACGATCAAGACCACATCGGCTCCATGTCGAGCACCAGCCTGGCGGATTCTGCGGATATCCTCACCTTGCAGCGTGGCATCTGTTAGCACGAATGCTTCCTGGAGGACATGCGTATTTTGTAGTGGAGCCAGCTCGCGGAGTAGCTGGTCTCTATCCCTGGCCAGCCACTCTACCTTTCGGATGGACTGCCTGTTTGGAAAATCGTGACTCGCGAAAAAGATACCGAGCCGAAAGGGTGTGGGAAGGTGAACGCTCTGGCTCGCGAGGGGCTGACTCTCAGGGATTGGGGTAGGCTCGACATGTAGGGCTTTGTTCATCGCCCTTCGATCGAACCCTTGGCTGCTCGCACAGCCGGCCGACAGTGCCACTATGAACGATGTCGCAATTATAAGTAGTTGAACCATCGCTTCCTTCACTACTCCTTCGGTCGGTTGATTGAACTGGTGTACCATGGCCGGCTGCTGAGGTGGTTACTCAACGATTGGAAGAATGCGATCGGCGACTGCCTGTACCACACGTTCTTGTTCGGTCACCGCTTTCAATCCTTTGAAACTGAGATAGTGTCCTCCATGACTCGGTGCCTGAATCGTGGCGCTGACTTCGACTCGATCTCCATCTTCGACTTCCGGATCGCGGACAACTGGTCTACCGCAAATACCTAACACCGCCACCGGAATCGTCGCCTCATCGTCCTCAAGACGGAACAAGTACGCCCCATAACAATTATCTCCATTGGCAATCGGGTAGGGCTCCAGGGGGTGCACATCCCGCGCAATGCCTCGTAAGGTGACATGCCGAAGGTGATAGTCTCGCGGTTCTTCGAGTATGGCTTGGATGCTGGTCGGTTCCTCTGCCCATACCGGTATCGGTGTGTCTGCTCCGAGAAGTGTGAGCAGCGCAATGACGAGAGAAGCGATGATTCGCGCCGAAGTGGTCATGCTGGGTGAAAGGCATTTTATCATCATTCTGAGTTTAGAACTCGGGGCTGCTTTCTCTTGCGAGACATGATCGCTATAATTCCCCGTCTTTTTATCAAGGAGGATCACTCGTATGGTCAATGAGCGGCAACTGAGGGTCTTTGTCAAGGAATCACGGTCGAAGTTTGAGGATCTCTTGGGGCAGATGGTGGAGGTGCCGTCGATCAGTATGGATTCATCCCGCGCAGGCGATATGCGACGTATGGCTGACCTTGCGAAGCAGTATTTGGTTGGGATGAATGCCAAGGTTCATGTGGTAGAGACCGGTGGGTGCCCCATCGTTTCCGGCGGGTGGATGGCAGGGCCTGAGTATCCGACCGTCACAATCTACAATCATCTGGACGTGCAGCCGGCGCAGGAGCCGGAATGGAGGCAGGCGCCGTTTGCCTTTACGAATAAACACGGGATGTATCGAGGGCGAGGAGCGACCGATGACAAGGGCCCGGCTCTTACGGCGATGTTTGGTGCTCAATATGCGATCGAGCAAGGTTGGCCAATCAACATCCGATTCTTGTGGGAACTTGAAGAAGAGATCGGAAGCCCCCACTTTGCCGCAGGGCTGAGAAACCACAGTGCGATCCCACGACCGGATTCCGTGGTGGTGTCGGATACGATCTGGATTGCCAAGGGGCGGCCTGCGGTGCCATACGGCTTGCGCGGCCTGCTCGGCGCACGGCTGATTCTGCGCACAGGGGAGAACGATGCACATTCGGGTGTGACTGGAGGAGCTGCTCGTAACCCGCTGGCCGAGTTGATAGAGGTGGCGAACAGCTGTGTTGAGGCGAGGACCGGTAGGGTTAAAATTCCTGGTTTCTATGACGATGTGGTTAAGCCCACGACCACTGAGATCAAGGATTTCCTGAAGTCCGGTTTTGAAGTGGGACGTTTCAAGAAAGCCTACGGATTTCGATCTCTTCGCGTGCAGGATCCCGCCGATGTCATGCGACGAATTTGGGCATCTCCGACCTTTGAAATCCATGGCCTCAGTGGGGGATACCAGGGACAGGGAGTGAAGACCGTTGTGCCCGGTCATGCCGAGCTCAAGGTCAGTATGCGGCTCGTTCCAGATCAGGTACCGGAGAGAGTGTTTACCGTGTTGAAGAAGCATGTGGCGAAGGTGAATCCAGATGTGAAGGTGGAGAGGGAGGGCATGCTCCATCCATTCAAGGGCAGTTTCGAAGGATCATATGTGGATTGTGTAAAACGTGCCGTAAAGGCAGGGTTTGGTAAAGATCCCGCATTTGTGCGAGAAGGAGGATCAATCGGTGCGGTGGTTACCATGCAGAAAACCTGGCAGGTGCCAATCCTCTTCATAGGCTTAAGCCTGCCTGAGCATGGATATCATGCTCCCAACGAATATTACGATTGGGGTCAGGCTTCAGGGGGGATGAAGACGTTCGCTCATTACTTTTCAGAGTTAGCAAAGATAGGGAAGGCATAGGGTCTGTTTTTGATCACCTTGGACAGTCTGAGAAAAACTGGGGAAAGTCGATTTTTGAACGTCGGTGTCCCAAAAATGCCTGACTACCATGTTTGCCATACAGTCTCTCGTTCTAGAGCCATATCCTCAAATGATTTGAAATCATAAGGCATTGTAAATACGCATAATATTCAGTTCTGACCTTTTTGGGAAAGGCACAGATGTTGCTCAATGGGAAGCTGGGGAGCGGGTCGCGCCGTTGAAAGGATCCAGGTTGCTTGTCGAGAGGCGCTTGAGTATCCTGACTATCCTATGGGGACTGAATCCATCCAGGTAGTGGTTGTCATGGTCACAACGGCAAGCCAAGATGAAGCGATGAAGATTGCCGACCATGTGGTACAGTCTCGCCTGGCTGCTTGCGTTTCTACGATTCCCACCGTGCGTTCAACGTACTGGTGGGAAGGAAAGTTGATGAACGACCAAGAATCACTACTGCTGATCAAGACAACGTCTGAGAAATTCAGTTCTCTGGAAGAAACAATACGGAAGATCCATTCGTACAAGGTGCCGGAAATAATAGCGATTCCTGTTTGCCAAGGGTTTCCACCATATCTAGAGTGGGTTCGCCGAGAAACCTCCTAGATAATGCGGTTGGAACCAGATCGTCGAAACACTATTTTGGGGTTGACCAATGGGGGGCTAGATCGGTAGTTTACAGGGTAAGTTTTGACATGCCTTCCAGTACAAGTAGGCACGGGAGACGAAGGTTATGAGCCAGACAAACATTCAAGACGGCGATGCCTATACCGTTGTGGTTTTCAGAGGGTCCACGGCAAAGCCTATCCGCTTCAGCTTTTCGAAGAAACTACTCCGCCGATTGTTGATCTGTGCGGGGTTGGTCGTTCTTGCCGATCTTCTCGTGGTTTCTCACTATGCCATCAGAACGGGAGAGGTATGGGAGTTAGCAGCTTTTCGTGCGGAAGCCATGAGCGCACGAGAGCAGACCGCAGCCTTCTCCACGGCTATTGATGACTTGAAGAAGCGTCTTGGGGCAATGAATGAGGTGAATCAAAGGCTTCGGGTCATGCTCGGCATAGAAGTACTCAAGACGGGAGATATGGCAAATGGTAGGGGTGGAGAAGAGGTGCCGATTTCTGAAGAAGGAGGCTCGATACCCGGTAGAACCGAACTGAATGTCTCCTCAGGTATCTCCAAGCAAACATCTGAGGGTAATCAAGAACACTCGTCGGCTGTTGGTCTAGAGCCTTCTCGAGATGCCCTCCTGGCAATTACATCAGTGAAAGAGGGATTGGAATGGCTTTCAAAGCAAGCCACGATGCAGGAACGTATTCTTGACGAGTTATCACAAGCAGCTGAGCAGCGCTCGTCTCGCTGGGCCTCGACGCCTTCGATTTGGCCAGTCAAGGGGTGGGTCACGTCTGGGTTTGGCCCGCGAATTTCTCCTTTCACAGAGAAGCCCGCCTGGCATGATGGGTTGGATATCGGTGCTGCCCCAAACACCCCGGTCCGTGCTCCGGCCCAAGGTCGGATTACATCCGTAGGATACGATCCTAAGCTCGGGAACATGGTCCGCGTCGATCATGGATTCGGAGTTGAAACCCTCTACGGACATCTGGCGAAGGCATTGGTGAAGGAAGGCCAAAGGGTTGAGCGTGGCGATGTCATTGCGCTCGTCGGGAGTTCGGGTCTTTCCACCGGTCCTCACCTGCATTACATGGTGAAATTGAACGGCCAAGCGCTTGACCCAACCAAGTACATTCTGGAATAGCAGACCGTTTCTATATAATTGAAGTCAGTCCAACCTGTTTCCGCTGCTTCTCGAAAGTCCAACAGTCAGCTGCCTGATCCCATTGGGTTCTGCCCGATCCGCTACGCCCCTTGATTACAACCTATGCTATACTGCGGTCCCGTATAATCTAGATAACGAGACGAGAGCCTCTTGACCGATCTCGACATTGCTCAATCCGTTACCCTTCGCCCTATCCTAGAAATTGCTTCCCAGCTTGGGATCCGTGCCGAAGAGCTTACTCTCTATGGGCGGGACAAGGCCAAAATATCGCCTCAAATCTTGGATCGCCTGGATATTGTACCGCGAGGACGGTATGTACTTGTCACAGCGATAAACCCAACCCCCTTGGGAGAGGGAAAGACGACAACATCAATCGGTCTTGCCATGGCGCTCACTCGGCTTGGGCGTCGGACCGCGCTTACTCTCAGGCAACCCTCGCTCGGTCCTGTGTTTGGAGTGAAGGGCGGGGGTACGGGTGGGGGGCATGCCCAGATTGTGCCCATGGAGGATATCAACCTTCACCTGACGGGAGATGCCCATGCGGTGGCTGCTAGCCACAATCTGCTTTCAGCATTCCTCGACAATCATCTGTTCCATGGCAACCTCCTCTCGATCGATCCAACTAGAACTCCATGGCCTCGGACACTGAGCGTCAATGATCGTGCTCTCCGAGACGTATTATTGGGGGAAGAAACCGGCAGACGTCGGGGCCAATTCGTCATCACCGAGGCTTCAGAGGTTATGGCGGTGTTGGCACTTGCGAAGGATTACAAAGATCTCCATGAACGGCTTGGCCAAATAGTGGTCGGGTTCACAATGTCAGGAACACCCGTCAGGGCTGAGGCGCTTAGATGCGTAGGGTCGATGGCGGTGCTCCTAAAGGACGCCCTCAAGCCGAATCTGGTTCAAACGCTAGAAGGGACCCCCGCATTTGTGCACACGGGACCGTTCGGCAACATCGCCCATGGGAACTGCTCGGTCATTTCCGATGCCATTGCACTTCGATGCGCTGACTTTGTCGTGACCGAGGCGGGCTTCGGCAGCGATCTTGGAGCGGAGAAGTTTTTCAATATCAAGTGCCGTGCGTCAGGGTTCACTCCGACCGTGGCGGTTGTTGTGGCCACCTTACGGGCGTTGAAACTTCATGGCGGGGGTGGCGTCGCCAAGGCTGGCGTTGCGCTGCCTTCGAGTCTCACGGGCCCGAACCAGCAGGCCTTATCGAAGGGGATCGCAAATCTGGAACAGCATGTCGCCAATGTCCTGGCGCATGGGGTTCCAGTCGTGGTCGCCGTCAATGCCTTCAAGGATGATCCTCAGGATGAGTTGGACTGGGTTCGGGAACAGTCACTGAGGATGGGTGCAGTCGATGCGGCGGTCTCTACGCATTGGTCCGACGGTGGGAAGGGGGCCGAACAGCTCGCGGCTGCAGTCCTCAAGGCATCTGAGAGACCTGCCCAATTCAGGTATCTCTATGATGTGTCATGGCCGATCAGAAAGAAGATAGAAACCATTGCCACGCATATGTATGGAGCTGCTGGGGTCTCGTTCGAGCCGGAGGTGGAACGTCAAATAGATACGGCCGAAGCGTTGGGGTATGGGGGCTTGCCCGTTTGCATGGCGAAAACGCCGCTGTCGCTTTCACACGATCCCACGGTGAAGGGGAGGCCGACTGGATTTACGGTTCCGATCAAAGAATTGAGGATCCTAGCTGGTGCCGGGTTTGTGACGGCGGTCTGTTCAGGGATTCAGTTGATGCCAGGGTTGCCCAAGACACCGATCGGTGAACGGATTAGGCTTGATCCGAGCAGCGGAAAAATAGTGGGGCTTTCGTAGGAACTCAGCGCTGCTTCAAGTATCTGAAGAATTCTGAATCGGGGCTCATCACCAGGGTTGTACCGTCCTTGAAGGCGCTCTTATAGGCTTCCATGGAACGGGTGAACTCGAAAAACTTCAGGTCCTGTCGGTAAGCGTCAGCATAGATTCGAAAGGCCTTGGCATCACCGCCGCCTCGAAGTTCTTCCGACTCTTTATAGGCTTGAGCCAGGAGAATTTCCCGGTCTTTTTCAGCTTCCGATCTGATTTTTTGCGCTTCCTCAGCTCCCTCAGCGCGATATTGTTTCGCCTGCCGTTCCCGCTCTGCCTGCATTCGAGCAAAGACCGCCTTCTCATTTTGCTCAGGCAAATCAGCTCGCTTGATTCGGACATCCTGGATCTCGATGCCGTACACCGAGGCCTTCTCGTGCGCCCGTTCGGTCACAACTTTCATGATGTCGGCCCTGGTGCTGGACACGATTTCGAGCAGCTCATGCCGGCCTAACTCCACGCGAAGCTCGGAATAGATAATGTCGTGTAACCGTTGGAGTGCACCTCGTTGGCTCTGGAAGTTCTGATAGACCTTCAAGGGATCTACAATGCGCCATTTCGCAAAGTTGTCGAGCAACAGGGTCTTCTTGTCTGAGGTAATGACATCCTGCGCATTTGAATCGTAATCCAGCAAGCGTTTCTCGAAGTAGGTGACCTCCTGGACGAACGGCATTTTCACGTACAGTCCTGGCTCGGTGATGTTGCGAACGGGTTTCCCGAGTTGCACGACAATTGCTGTCTGGATCACGTCTACGACAAAGAGAGGAGAAGCCCCGAGCACAAACAACGCGACCGTCAGGGCGAGGAGTGCAATCACCAGTCCTTGCTTGGTCATGGTCTGGCGTTCCTTGGCTTGAGGGTTGACGATAGGTCTGGCCTGGGTTCTTCGCCCTCAAGTTGTGTGGTCGGTTTGGTGTGGGTTGAGGGTCCGGATTTGGAGAGGCGGTCTAGCGGAAGATATGGCAATAGGCGCTCTCCGCCTTTCCCGTCGATGATGATTTTTTCCGCATGCGGCAGGATTTCTTCCATGGTTTCGATATAAATCCGCTTACTGATGACGTCCTTCGCTTGGTTATACTCCTTCAAGGTGGCCAAGAATCGATTCGCTTCTCCTTGGGCACGATTGAGCCGGGCTTGCGCAAATCCCCTCGCCCGGTTGACCAACTCAGCTGCTTCACCCTTGGCCCTCGGAATGATGTCGTTCCGGTAACTCTGGGCTTGGTTGATGAGCTTTTCTCTATCTTCCTTGGCATTCGTGACATCTTTGAATGCGGCAGCGACTGCTTCCGGAGGATCGACGTCTTGGAGTTGCACGGCGGCAATTTGTACGCCAGCATGGTACTGATCGAGAATCGTCTGCAGCAACGTCAAGGTGTCCTGCTGAATCACGGCTTTTCCGGTGGTCAGAGCTTCGTCGATCTTACTCTTTCCGACGACTTCACGCATGGAGGCTTCGGCCGCTTTACCGATGGTTTCATGGATACGGATTCAATCAGAGGAATCTTGAAGTGCGGGCCTGGCTCTACGGCCCGAACCGGAACGCCGAATCGTTTCACGACACCTTCTTCATCCGGGGCGACGATAAACACACTCTGCCAGACGAGAAAGATCACCAAAGCGGCGATGATGATATTCCAGGCTCCGCCAGAGGGGATGAGGCTCTTCAGGCCACCAGGAGGAAGGATGTCCTTGAATTGCGACTGGGCCTGCTTGAGAACTTCCTCAAGCGGGTCAGGCTTTTTGCCCCAAGGATCTTTTGGGTCCCAGACCATTCAGTAATGTAGGAAATCCAGTGACAATGAATGACAGATCGGCACCATAGCAGACTGTCGTCACAATAGACAAGGTCTAGATAACCCTAGTCAGGACAAAATAGGCCAGACAAGCTAGAAGCGCAGCGGCAGGGAGCGTCACTATCCATGCGAGGATCATTTCCCGTACAGTAATCCAATGGACGGCGGACGATCCTTTCAACAGACCAATACCGATGATCGCGGAGCTGCTGAGGTGGGTGGTTGAGACCGGCAGGCCAAGCGATCCGGAGAGAAGCACGAGGGAAGAGGTTGTGAGATTGGCGGACAATCCTTCTACATGATTCATCGTCGTCACGTGTTCCGCAAGCACTTCTGTGACGCGGCGCCCACCCCAATAGCTGCCGATTCCCATGGCAATCGCTACGCCGGCAAACACGAGCAGTTGCAGAGCCGCACTCGGCCATGCAGCCTGGAGACTTCCCAGTAACAGCATCGCGGCAATCTTCGGTGCATCGTTGATACCTCGGGCCAGGGACGTCAACCCGCTTGAGAGCCAGTGGATGGAGTCGAGGCCAAGCGTTGGGCCGGACAGGCCTGCGCGGTCGCATTGCGAGGGCACCGATGCGATCGGTACGCCGAGACCTCCGGTCTGAAACAAGGTTCGGGTGCACCCCTGTGCGTCGATCGTGACGAGAGCGCGATGGCTTGGCAGGACACAGACACAGAGGCCTTCCCATCGGTTCGCAACCAGGCGCAGAAGAGGGTGTACCAGGCACGAGACGGCAAACGAAAGGAAGGGGCTCAGCAATAACGGAAGCGCGATCTTTTTTGAAACCGTGTCCCAGATCAAGCCCTCGGTTCCAAACGCCATGAGGCCTGCCCCTACGAGCGAGCCGGTCAAGGCATGTGTGGTAGAGACCGGAAGTCCGGTTTTCGAGGCAAAGAGCACCCAGAGCACAGCACCGCTTAGGATTGCCGGAGCTAGGGAAGAGGGGATGGCGAGGCCTGGTTCGATGAGACCGCTGCTGAACGTCTTGACCATCGCGCTGGCCACGAACGCCGCAGTCGCAGCTCCGATCATCGTCCAACATGTCCCCCAGGCAATGGCTGTTCGATAATTGGTGACGCCGCTGCCGACCAATGTCGCAATAGCCTTCGACACGTCATTCGTGCCGTTCGCAAAGGCGAGGATAAGGACCAGGGAGAAGGTGAGGACGGAGAGTTCCATGGTGAGTTGTCCTACGCCACCGATCCACCACAAGACGAACCGGAGCCGGCCGTGCATCCGTAGCAATGATTGCGCGTCACAATCTGGCGATGATGGAGCTGCGCCGGGTCGAAGTCTCGGATATGCGATGGTGCTCCATGGTCGACCGGGAGTTCCAGCATCTGGTTGAAATCACAGTCGTAGAGTCTGCCGTCCCATCCGACTGACAGCGTGTACCGGCACATGACGCCGGCGGCGGCGGCGGGATTGAACGCATTGGCCAGGCGCGCCATGTACTGATCATAGTTGCCGCTTTCGATGAGGAACTCCAGGAACCGGCTGATCGGCATGTTGGTGATCGTGTAGAGCCGGTTGAACTCAACTCCATGCTTGGTCAGCAATTCTTTCTTAAACTGTGCTTCGATCGATTCCTGCTTTGGAGGCAGGAACGCGCCGACGGGATTGTAGACCAAGTTCAGGGCGAGCCCGCTATCCGAACGGCCATAGCCGAACCGGTTCAGCAGGCGAAGCGCCTCCATCGATTTCTCAAAGATGCCGTCGCCTCGTTGGGCATCGGTTTGGCTGGCACGGTACGACGGAAGCGAGGCGATGATTTCCACCTGGTAGTGAGCCAGGAATTCCGCAAGATCCGCCTGGGAAGGAAGTAGCAACACGGACAGATTGCAGCGATCCATGACATGCCGGCCAAGTCTGCGGGACTGTTCAACCAGCCAGCGAAAATGGGGATTCAGCTCCGGCGCGCCGCCTGTGATATCCACTGTGGGAATGTCCGTCTTGGCCAGAACCCGCATACAGTGCTCTGCCGTTTCTAAGGACATGGTTTCGGGACGATCCGGTCCGGCATCTACGTGACAATGGCGGCAGGTCTGATTACAGAGCTTACCGACGTTGATTTGGAAGACCGTGATGCCGCTCGCGCGCAGAGGGAAAATTCCAGCTTGGGTGAGTCGCAGGTCGAACGGTGGAGAACCGCTCGGTTGATCAAGGATACGGAGTTGTTCAGCCGCTGAGGCGAGGGGGTTGCTTCGGCCAAGCAACGTGAGTGGCATCTAGCAGCAGCCTCCGTTAGGAGCACAGGTCACAGCTTCACCGCTCACACGATCACCGGCCCGATTCAAAATGACAAAATGAGGCTGATACCCCTCGCTCTCCAGAACAGTAACTGTTTTGGAGCAGATTTCTAACGGCTCGCCGCGGCGATAGACATGGTGATCGTCATCGGCTGCTTCAACGAAGGGACCGGCCAGCAATGCATACTGGCCTTGCCAGGTGCATGGGGTATCAGCCGGGAAGATGGCCGTCCAACGTGGATCATGGTTGCCGAACGTCACAGGCTCCGCAGCCAAGAGAAAGTGCTCGGCGAACGGAGGAGCGCTCAACAATAGTTCATCGTCAGGGTTGATCGGCTGCGGAATGCCGCGTTGGTAGGTCGTGCCTCGTTCATCCACGACTCGGCTGAAGGGGCCACGAAGGGTCACATACTGGACTGAGGAAGTTGTTTGTGCCGGAGGTAGCTTGTACCCGGTCAGCGTCACAGAAAAGAAATGGATGCCATCAATGACGCGCCAGGGGGAAGACTTCACCAGATGAATACCAAGAAAGCCGGCTGCCGTCATGCTTCTCATGTAGTCGGTGAGCGTCAAGGCACCGGATAAACAATCGCCCCATTTCTGGGCGTCGTGGACGAGGTACTGTGGCACGGTTTGGTCCGATACAATGTCGGAGATGGTGAACCGTCCACCGGGCTTGGCGACCCGATACATTTCCTCAAACACCTTCCTCTTGTCCGGCGCCAGGTTGATGACGCAATTCGAGATAATCAGATCGATCGTACCGTCTTGCACCGGCATCGCATCGGCCAACCCTTTCCGGAATTCTACGTTCGATGCGGAATAACCGAGGTTTGTGGCCACAACCGCCGCATTCTTGCGGGCGATCTCCAGCATCGTATCGGTCATGTCGATCCCGATTACGTGGCCTGTGGGGCCCACCAAGCGGGAGGCCTCAAAGCAATCGATCCCACCCCCGGATCCGATGTCCAAGACCGTCTCACCGGCCTGCACGGTCTTGAGACCTGCCGGTGTGCCGCATCCATAGGAGATTGTAAGCACCTCTTCAGGAATGAAGGTTTTGAGATGCCCCATGTCGTAGCTGGTGGGGCAGCACATCTCTTCGCCGGTACTGGCGGCTTTGGCATAGCGCTCGCTGACCTTTTGTGTGATGTCATCGATGGGCATACCGGCCTTATCGTTAAAGTGATCTACCGAGATACGTCTATGTATCAACCCTCCCGATCTACGTCAATCCGGTTCTAATCGGATTGACGGGTGGGGACGGCTGATGTTTACCTAACGGGATAACGTACGACTGTAAGCTGGCTCACAAAAAAGGTCGCACATCCCACCGGTTGAACCATGTGGCTGATAAGAAGTCGTCTATTGAGGTGAATTCTTACAAGGCGAGGAGTGCGCGTCGAGGGACTTTGACTTGGTACCATGAAGTCGCCATGACCATGCAGGGCTGTCCGGGGGAAGAGTGGGCGTTGAAGGCTTACAAAGTCTACAAGGAATATGTGGGCGGAACAGAGCCAAGCGAGAGTAACATGTGCTGTATGCACTGAACCCTTTGTGGCCAAGTCTGGGCGAGAAATGGTGCCTGGGTGCATTCAAGATCCTAACGCAACAGGTGGTGAAACGCATGAGCCGGGC
>SWDG01000006.1:432685-437855 GCA_005116965.1 Nitrospira sp.
TGCATGGTGCGCACAAGCCGCTCGCGGTCGACTTCCACCCACTGGCCACGAATGAGCGCCAGCCCGCTCGTGTTTGCCAGCAGCGCCTTGAGCTCCGCTGAGGTCAAGGCCTGGCCGTCGAGCGTGACCTCAACGTGGAAATCCAACAGGGCATCCGTGCCCAGTTCCGACGGTGTCTTGGTCCCTACGGTCCCCCACACTTGCGGTCGAGAAGGCCTGCATGCCCGCCAGGTCGCGGGCATGCGGACTACCACGCCCGCCTGTTCCAGCTCGTGCGCGTCGCCAAGGAAGCGAACGGCTTCATGGACCGACCAGCGCAGCGGATGAAACAGTTCGCCGGCGTCAACCATCTGCTTCAGCCAGACGCAGCGCTCTTGAGCCCGCTGGACTGGCAAGAGCAACGACAGGAGGCGCTCCTGGTTCGCCGCGCCTGCATACTCGCGGAGGGCTTGTCCTAAGGGCAAGTGCTGGGCCTTGCCATGAGCGGACAGCCGGCTGGTGTAGGTCGCGAGGAAGGCAAACGGCGCGTCTTCGTCCCGACGGTTCTCGGCGAGGTTGAAGTGCACCCGTCCAACCAGATTCCAGGCAGGGCCGAGCGCCTTCAGGAAGTCCGGGAGCGCCGTGCCGGATTCGGCGATCTCGATGACAAATGCCTCGCCGATGTGGCGCCACAGGGTGTGGAGCACATCGGCCGTGAGATACTCGGCTCCGGGCATTACCGGAGCATCGGCGGCGAGTGACCACAGGTCAGAATTGGCTGGTGGAGGCGGTGGCTGGACTTCGGAGCCTTCTTCTGCAGCAGGCTTGGTGCACAGTGCGGTCATGAAGCGCGCGCCGAATTGCCTCCAGTAGGCGAAGACGGGCGGCAGGACTGTGCCGACCTCGGCAGCGCCAAGCCAAAGGAGCCCATGTCCGTGGCCGCGCGCGAAGGCGGCCTTGATGCGATCGGCGCGGTCAGCGTCCAACGCCGACCCATCATCGGTTGGGCGAAGCACGAGGCTGCCATGCGGCGTCAGACAAAGCGTGAGGGCGTCGGTGTTCACGGCGTTGTTCAATGAGCGGGCAGGTTCGACGGTCTCCTCCACGTCCGGACAGCACAACCGATGCGTCACCGCACGTCGAACTCTACCCGAAACGTATCAAAAACGCATCAGCGGCGTAGGGCTCTGCCGATGCATGAAGGCCCACGGGGTAAGTCTTCATCCGGGTCTAACTGTGCTACCTCAAACATATTCGTTTGTTCGACGGCATCACTCCATCTGAGATGCAGAAGATGGAGAAGGTTATGCGTATGGAGAAAGTCAAGAAACGGCAGCCCCTCTATCGAAATCCTGGAGCCAGGTGAAGTCTTCGGTGAGCTGGAGGTGCTGGACGATGCCCCTCGCTCGATCTCTGCCGAGACCCTCGATGACACGTTCATCTGCGTGAGCCTGCGGAAGACGTCGACCAGTACGTATGGTGTCGCGGACAAGCAGGGGATTTACCTCAAGGCCAAGTTGACTCACCAAGAAATGGCCAATCTGATCGGCTGTAGCCGTGAAACGGTGAGCGCCACGCTGGGGCAGTTTTGAGACAAGGGGCTTATCTTGATGGAAGGCAGAACCATTCTTTGTTCGGCACGCCTGTCGCCACCGTCTGGCCATCGATGACAATGGCTGGCAAGACGGGAAAGCCATTTGTTTCTTCGTCGTTTCTTGCTAGTCGATGAATCGTCACGGTTCAGGTTGGGTAAAGTTCGAGAATGTCTGTCGCAAGTGACAGGATTGATTTCTCTGACAGGCACCTACTGTGGACATTGAAGTCGACTCGCTGCATGTGCGTAGGATAGGCGGACCAGTTTAAGCAAATCTGTAAGCTGGGTTATAGGAGATCGGGATCGCGTCAAAGGTGTGGATCAAAAGGCTGCTTTGGAGAAAAATAAGCAGCCGGTGGTGTCACGTTGCCGGGCGCGCTCTGTGGCCACTTATGGGAGGCTGAGTTCAGAGGCTTCTTGCAGTATTCTGTGTTCAGCGGTCATGAGGTTGGTGGCAGGAGAATAGTCGAACGCTGGTGGTGCTTAGCGATTGCTGATCAGTGCAAATACGAGCTGTTCCACCCGAGATTTTCGCTTGATCTGGGCGCGCGACATGGGGCGGGACGAGGTGGGGGTGTGACGGGGGAGCGTAGATGTATGACCATGATGCCGGTCTTGTTCTCTGTTCCCGCATTGGGCCTGTTCTGATTCTTGGGCGATGAGCTCTTGATGTTGTTGCCACAGCTTGATCTGCAGCTCTTCGAACGATTCCCCATAGGCCGCTTGCTCTTGGTAGCCTTCCAGGTAGCCGCGCCACCCGTCTCCGTCTTGCACGATGATGTATTTTGTTGAGCGCATTGGGAAAGTATAGCTGGACATTTCAGATGCGCAAGCGAAGCGGGGGAAAGAACTTCTTGAGGATTTAAATCTGAAAAAGTAGCAAGAAAGCCAATGGCTTAAGTCCCTATATTCCTTCCGTGGAAAGTCTGTTGGGCCTCTGCGCGTAATAAAAAATGATTCTTGAATGGCGGTGAGTCAGGCTCGCAGATACATTCCAATTCTGTATCGTTCTCAAGCAAATACGTCGTGAATAGAAGCAACGGGCGATCGTTAGGGCTGTCACGAGAGCTGTCATGCCGATTGGACGGAGGATGGGCCTGTCAATTTGGCGGGAAAAGATCGACAAGAATAGCGTTCACCGCTAGATTTCGAAATAGGCGTTTTGAATTTCCAATTTCGTAGTCCGATCAAGTGCAGAGAGGAGCCAAGACATGATGACAACCCAAACACCGACGGATGCACAGTTGAAGGACCAGGCGATCAGACAAGCGCTCGGGGGCGATACCACCGAGGCACGGCAAACTGCAAATGAGATCGTTGATAAGCGGTACTTGCGAGAGGCCTGGCAAATGATGCTATTCGTCGAATCAGAGCGGGGGAATGTCCAGGCCGTGAAAGACACCATTGTTTCGTGCCCTGATCCCTCGCTCTTGGCCAGTCACTTCTACCTTGAGCTCCCTCAGGTTTTCGTCAAGGCCGGAGATCGGTCAGGAGCCATCGAGATTGCCAAGGCCATGGGTGATGCCGGAGTCTTGCCGCTCATTGGCATTGCCGCTCATCTGGCGGAGGATGGCGATATCGTTGGGGTGCGAGAAGCGCTCTCTCATATCGATGAAGACTTGAGAGCGATGATCATGCGCAAGGTGAGTGCCTATCAGCCAAAGATCCAGCGACTTGATGGACTGAACCTGGTGGGAGATCAGGCAGCTGAAACCAATTCACTGGCCGCCTGACCAGTTCCACAACACAATTCTTCCGTTCATACCTCTCTTGACTTCTATCGGCGGGGAGCTTGCCTCGCGCAGAGGCGTATCCTGCGGCCAAGAGTACGATCCGTCTCTTCACTGGTCGCATCGGGGAAAATCTGAGAGGGCCCAGTGCGATGGTTGAATGCCACCACACCGGGCCCTCCGCGATGCAGCTATGCGAAATGCCGATTCTACGGAACCGGATTCTGCTGCTCTACCGTGAGCTGGCTCTTAAATTCATCCGGTAGTTTCTGTACCCACCCATTATAGACATTGGGAACAGGTAGTACGCCCTGTCCGCCCATGCCTTTGTTGCCGGTAACGGTGTCATCTGTCAGAGCAGCATCATCCGCCAGTACCACCCAACCGGCAAGCTTCGCATCATCACCATTGCCAATGTCGTAGACCAGCAAACGGTTAGCAAACTTGCTGGTGACATAGGCGTAGTACCCCCCACCCTTCTTGGCACCGAAGTTCACTCCATGGCAGCCAGGATCGCAGGGCAAACTCTTCACCAGGGTGTCGTCGCTGGTTCGAATGATCGTGATCGTTGCGGTCAAAGTGTTCCCCGTGACCACGAATTTTCCGTCTGGGCTCACAGGGGTCTGAATTGGAAGCCCACCAATCGCTGCTCCTGTTTTTGGCCCAGTAATGACATCATAGTTGCCATTAGGAGAAGGATCTAACAACGGGATGTCCTTGATCTTTGTCCCAGGACCACCACTCACACACTCTGCAATAGGAGGAGTAGCCGCAGTCCCGCCGCACAAGACGGATATTGAATGGCCGAGATAGTTCGATACATAGGTCTTCGTCGAATTCGGATTCATTGCTGCCGCAATCGGCAAAAATCCAGTTGACTCTTTTTTCACAACCTTATCGGTTGGGAAATCAAAGAATGATGAGTCATTCGTATTGGCATTGGGCGTCGCCATCGTTTTCCCATCATGCCCCATCCAATGGGCGTGGGGTTGGGTTGGGTTTCCTGGCTTCGCTGGATCCTGCATTGAGATATTCCGCTTTTTCGTGAGCAAGCCCGTTGTCGAGTCCCGGTCCAGCTCCACGACGCTGTCCTCGCCATTGAGACCCGTATGAACCTGCTGGGTGTCCACCCTCGTCATGACGTGGGCCGGATCCTCGCCGACCGGGACTTCCTGTAAGATCTTCCCATCTGCGCGATTCAAGACATATAAGCTCTTACCGTGCCATTCCGTCTGATAGATGTGGTTTTGATCGTGGCTGGCCCACATGTTGTGGCCGTTATTCATCTTCTGGTCGGGCAGAGCAATTTTCCGCTTGACCTTCCATGTTGCAGCATCAACCACAGTAATTGTGCTGGGATAGGCCTGACCTTTTCCGGTACTCACCTCATACTGCGTATCCACCCACACTTCACCGACACCTGGTGTCGTGGGAGAGGTTGGCGCGACGATGTCCTCGCCATCGACGAATCCTTTCAGGGCTGCGTTCAAATCGGGAACAATCCCACCTGGGAGTGGAAGAGCACCGACAGGATTGACCCGAACAGTCACTGGAGGATAGGCCGGCTGATACTTCGTAGGTGGCGTCGTAACTTTGGTATAGTCCTTCCAATTGGTTGGGCTGGTGACGACAAAGAATGCCCGAACTAATCTGAGGGCCAGGTTCGAATTACTTGAGAAGGCGGCATTGTCGTTTGCCGCTTCTTTGACACCCGTCGTATGGGTGACGCCCAAGAGGTGGAGCTTCTCACCAATGTCCAAGGCGGCTTTCCCTGGCGGAGTTGAGCCCGGGTCCGTCGTCGTTGGATCATCCACGATGACTCCCGCTAACATATACGGATGCACCTTGCACACGAACACATAGAGAC
>SWDG01000006.1:437955-501892 GCA_005116965.1 Nitrospira sp.
ATAAATACCTGGCGATTAGTAATGATAAGTATATGCACCCATTCATAACGATATGTGCGTGCCGTTCAGTCATCGAATGTTCCGTTGCTCAGCAAGCTACGTGCCATTGAGGACAATTGGTTTGCATAAGGCGTTCTCTTTGCAATGGCGCCATGTTGTGCTTCTATAGCCTGTCGACCTCTCTCGGTTTTATAGAATCGAATTGCATCCACCGCATGAATCAAATTTGATCCAGTCAGTACTTGGCTCCAGCAGTCCAGCCAGGTCACGGGTGCGCTTCCCGCCACCTCTATTCCCAGCGACTTTCCCCCGCGCGTTGCGGTGCCTGTTCTATGAAGCCGTATGCCTCTTGCTGGCGCCTGGAGAGGAGAGAGGTGGTAAGGAATGTTGTAGAGAGGGAATCGCACGCGCACGGCCCCGCTCGACTTGCCGACAGTCGGTCATCTATACTCAATTCGCTGTGATCACTATCACGACCCTATCCTTCTGATTCGCCTTCTCTGTGGATGATCTCACTCGACAGCTCAGCGAACGATTCGGCTTTGCCACGTTTCGGCCAGGCCAAGAAGCCGTGATCCGCGCCGTGTTAGCGGGGCGCGATGCGATGGCCGTCATGCCGACGGGGCAGGGCAAGTCGCTCTGCTATCAATTGCCGGCGACCCTGCTCCCTGGGCTGACGCTGGTAATTTCTCCGCTCATCGCGTTGATGCAAGATCAGGTGACGGCCATGAAGCAGCGGAAGATTGCCGCAGCCGCGTTTCACTCCGGCCTCACTGGAATTGAAAAGAGCCGCGTGATGCAGGAGCTCCAGCAGCGGCGGCTGCAGCTGCTGTATGTGGCGCCGGAACGGATGCAACACGAGGGATTTCTCCGGTTGTTGCGTTCCCTCTGGGTCTCGTTGCTGGTGGTGGACGAAGCGCACTGTATTTCCCAGTGGGGCCATGATTTTAGGCCCGATTACCTCAAGATCGGTCGCCTGCGCCAGGAACTCACGAGCCCTCCCTGTCTGGCACTGACAGCCACAGCCACGGCTCGTGTGCAGACGGATCTCTGCCAACGGCTCTCACTTCGCGATCCCTTTCGACTCGTCGCAGGCTTTCGTCGGCCTAACCTCGCCCTCTCCGTTCATCTCTCTCAGACGCGCCAAGACAAGCTGTCGACGCTGGGACGTTTGGTTCGCGAGACGGAGAGGGGGACGATCCTCGTCTATTGCGCCACTCGCCGAGCCGTGGAGGAGGTCGCCGCATGGCTGGGACAATCTCACCCCTCGGTCGGCTATTACCATGCCGGTCTTTCGGATGAGGAACGTCGAATGGTCCATGAGGAGTTTCGCCGAGGAACAGTGCGAATCCTGGCCGCGACGAATGCCTTCGGCATGGGCATCGATAAGCCGGACGTCCGCTTGGTCGTCCATTTCGACATTCCCGGAAGTATCGAGGCCTATTACCAGGAGGTGGGGCGCGCCGGTCGTGACGGACGGCCCGCGGCTTGTGCCTTGCTGTTTCATGAGCGTGATCTGGCCACGCAAGAATACTTTATCGAGCAGGCATCAAAAGATCCGGATGGCACTGATCGCGCTGGGCGAATGAAGACGCTTCTTCAAGAGATGTTGGGGTATGTTTCGACGTCGACCTGTCGGCAGCTCGCGATTCTTGAGTACTTCAGCGACGACGCCGAGCTGGCGTTGGGCCCTTGCGGCCTGTGCGATCGTTGTGTCGCGCCGGCGCAACAGCCTAGCCGCGCGATCTCCCACAAAACCGAAGTTTCTGCAAAGGCTATATTGGAAACTGTGTCCTGGTGCATGGGGCGGTTCGGCATGGGCCGCATTGTTGACATGCTTCGTGGAAGCCGTTCGAAAGCGTTGTTGGCCTATGGCGCAGAAAACTGTCCGACATATGGTCTCTGTCGGGCACAGACCAAGCCGGTTGTGACTGGTCTGGTGAAGAATCTTATTCAGTCAGGATATCTTCGAATCGAGGGTACCGAGTATCCCACGCTCGAATTGACGTCTACGGGGCGAGAGGTGCTGCAAGGGATTTGTGCGGTGGCATTGCCACAGGGAGAGGAACCTCCGAGCGATGTATCGGTGAACAAGCCGCGTCGCTCGTCTGTCGCCTTCGCAGGCATTGCTCAGGCGTCAGTGCCGGATCGACAACTGGTTGAACGGCTTAGGCAGCTCCGTTCTGAGCTGGCCGAAGAAGAGGGGGTTGCGCCGTTCCTGATTTTTCACGATAAAACGTTGAAGGCGATTGCTGGCTACAAGCCGGGGACACCGGCAGCCTTGTTAGAGATTCCGGGTATCGGTGAGATGAAAGCGGAACGCTACGGCCGGCGGGTGTTGGCCGTGGTCAATGGAGATCAATAGCTATCAGCGCGATTGATTGTCGGCGGTCGACACGCAGCTCCCAATTCATACTGAAAGTCGTAGAAAGTCCTTTAGAGTCCACGAGAAAGAGCAAGTAAGGCGGGCGTCGCTGCCTGCCAGGCTCGAGCAGGGCTCGCTACGCAGACGATGGCCCGTTGCCTGTCTGATACTGCCGGGCGAACGGAGAGCGAGCCGTGACGAGCCCACGAGGAAGTAGGTCAGAACCAGGCTATGCTGCCTGAGCTTGTGCAGCGAGTGGGTGCGCTGTACGCGACACGCGCCTTCTGATTCTTCGAGCCTCGTGCATCATCCGATTATAATGGATGAGGGGATCCTCGATATTGCCGCAGGCTACGCAGCGCAGCCCCCGCATCCACATCGGTACATAGCTCTCCTGCATATCCAACAGATGATCCGTGACCATTAAGCCGCTGCATCTCGTGCATTTCATGGGAGTCCCTCCTTGAGAGTAGGTCGAGCACAGATGATCTGTACTCATGATGACTCATTTGCATACGCAATGATGATGCCACGGGGAAACTTGCACTGCTGCGTGCCTGTATATGCTTGTCAAGGTTGAGATTGGAGCACACTTCCTATGTATTGTCCGACACTCGCACTGGAAGGGTTTCCACTGCAGACCGTATCTCAAGTGATACGCCCAGGGAGACGAAATGATACAGATCTTCGTACATAGACCCACAGCTGCATGATGCGGAATGAAGAACCTCCAACATGTCATTGACGGAATCATTCCGGGCCCCGATAATGCGCCGAATCGCGGTACAGAGGGGACCATTCATTGTGAACAGCAAGCACGTAGCTGACCATCAATGACGCCTGCCCAACTTGCTAAGGTGCTTCTGGTTCAGGCCTGCGAAGAACATGACCCGGCCCACAAGTTTATCTTGCGGTACGAGCGAGAGCTGCCTCGCCATGGGAACGATCCGAGAAACCGCACGGCCGCAGAAGATCCAATGCGGGCGGGTGAAGCTCGGGTTATTGAGCGGGCCGAGCACATTGTCGATCGACTGACGCAGAAGCATCCTGTGTTCAACTCAGCTTTCGCCGCCCTACGGATCAAGATTCCGGTCACGCTGCTGATCGGCTGTGCTCTGGTGGGAGGCTTCCTCGCCGACCCTATCGGACCAGCTGGCCACATTAACCTCCTGAATTTTCCTCTTCTCACGCTCCTACTCTGGAATGCGGTGGCCTATATCGGCTTGCTCTACAGCATGGTTGTACCCCGACCGTCACGAGATCGGTCGCAGCCAGGCCTGCCAGGGTTGGTGGAATGGCTCTTGGGACTGGTCGTGAAGGGACGGCTCCGCAGACTTCGGTCTGATCGTGCGCAGAGTCCCGACGAAGTACAATGGATCGCAGCATCGCTTGCGTCCTATGCCGCACACCTACTCCAGAGCAGTCGCGACCTATTGATTACCCATGCCCGCAGCCTGCTCCATGCGGCTGCGGCTGCGCTGGCGATCGGCGTGATAGTGGGGCTCTATCTGCGCGGCTTCAGTTTTCTGTACAAGGCCGGATGGGACAGCACCTTCATGGAGGCCGAGGGAGTCCACATGTTCCTCTCCTTCTTATTCGCACCGGCGAGGTGGCTCTTGGGCACCTCGATGCCAGGCGTGGAAGCCATCGCCGACCTGCGCGGCACGGCCAAGGCCAACGCAGCGATCTGGATTCATTTCTGGGCGATGACGACGATACTATTCATTGTCCTGCCACGAACCTTGCTGGCCGCGGCGGTCTGGATGCGCAAAACCCGCCTGGCCGATGCGATGCACCTGCCGAGCAACGAGCCGTATTTCCAACGATTGCTGAATCCCTACCGAGGAAAGGGGCTGCTTGTGGAGGTGCTGGCCTATAGCCATCGTGTGAAGGAGGGTGACGATCGGCTCATGACATTCCTCAGCGATGCCTTCGGCGTTCTGGCGGACATCCATATCGGAGGCTCAGTCCAATATGGCGATCGCCCTCCACACCTTCCAGACGACCAGGATCAAGAGCTGTGCGCGGTGGTCATGTTCAACGTGGCCCAGGCTCCGGAAGAAACACACAGCGAATTGTTGGAGGAGCTGAAAACCACGATCCGAGGCAGAGGCCGACCGAATATGCTGCTGGTTCTATTGGATTGCGAAGCCTATGCGCAGATCGACCATGAGAAGCGCCTGAGGGAACGGTGCCAGGCTTGGGCGACGCTGGCGAAAGAGTGCGGACTCCAGGCCCTGAAATACCGAGACCCTTCTGGACCGTCGGATGGGGAGCTGCAAGCCATACCCAGCTGCTTGTGGCCTGGTGATTTTCGGAGAGTATGATGAGTGCCGCGAAAACGCAGATTGCCCTCTCCTTGATTTCCCATACGAATATCGGAAAGACCACTCTGGCTAGAACGCTGCTCCGGAAGGATATCGGCCTCGTCGCCGATCGAGCCCATGTCACGATCGAGAATCAAAAATACACCGTGCTGGAAACGGATGCCGGGGAGTCTTTGCAGCTCTGGGACACGCCCGGCTTTCCCAATTGTCAAAAGATTCTCTCTCGGTTGCAGGGGGCCAAGAATCCGATCGTACGGATTGTGACGGAAGTGTGGGATCGATTTCGTGACCGGCCTTCATGGTGTGCCCAACAGGCGGTGTTGAACGTCCAGCAAGAGGCGGACGTCGTCCTCTACCTGGTGAATGCGACAGAAGAACCGAGCATGGCCGGATACATTGCGCCGGAGCTGCAACTGCTGGAATGGATCGGGAAGCCCGTCATCGTTCTGCTGAACCAAACCGGCCCCCCCAAGGACCGTACAGAACAGCAGCGTCTCGAACAACCCTGGAAGGACTACTTCGCTCGGTATGGCTTCGTCAGGGGCGTGCACAGCCTTGATGCATTCAGCCGCTGTTGGGTCCAGGAAGGTATTCTATTCGAAACCATTCAATCGCTGCTCCCTTCTCACGATCGCCAGCTCATGAATCGATTGTTCACCGTCTGGCAAACCACGAATCTGACCGTCTTCCATGCAGCGATGGAGCAGTGGGCCATACTGGTGTCACGCGCCGCGAAGTCTCGGGTGATGACCAGGGGTGACGGCTCACCGATGGAAATGCAGAAACAACAGGCCGTCGATGGCCTCTTGAAGGGCTTGGTGAACGAGGTTGGGACGACGACGAAAGGGGTCATTGCCCTGCATGGTCTGGAAGGGAATGCGATCGGCGTGATCCAGGCTAGGATGGAACATGTCGAAGTGCAACGAGGCTTGCAGAGCCGTGGTGATGCGACCCTCAGTGGGACCGCCATCGGCGGGATTGGTGGAGCCTTGACCAGCGGGGCCTATGCCGGGCTCCATCTTGATGCGGCGACGGGTGGGGTCAGTATGGGCCTGTTTACGGTCGCCGGGGCAGTGGTGGGAGGTGTGCTTGGATTTCTCGGAGGGGAAGCCTGGGCGGAACGGCGGGTAGGGAGTACTCCAACCCCGGTGACGTGGTCGGATGAGTATCTGGATTTGCTGGTTCAAGACGTCATCATTCGGTATCTGGCCATCGCTCATTTCGGCCGAGGCCAAGGACAGTATGTTGCGGATCCCGAAGATCCCAGGTTCTGGATCGAGAACGTGAAAATCCTGGTTTCGAAGTACCACACCACCTTGCACGACGTGTGGGCCCGCTTACGGGGGCAAGATCTCGCAGCCAAAACGGAAGAGCAATCCACGCAACTCACGGCGTTATTGACATCCATCACACTCGAACTGCTCTGGAGCACCTATCCCGGCTCCAAACGGTTTCTGAACCGCCTGGGATGAGACCGACGTCCCGCCCATAGAACTCTTGCCCTCCGTTGACAGGCCTCTGACCCACACCACACAATCAAGTTCTATGGCATCGAACGAGATTCAGATGGCTGGCCAGTCAGCTGCAACCATGCAGCAAGAGGATGACGAACCGACGTTTCCTCCCTACAAAGGCCCGGCGTTCTTATCGTATGGGTTTCGCCCGTTCTTCCTGGGTGCCGCGCTGTTTGCTGCACTATCCGCCCTTATCTGGGTCGCCTTGTTCGCAGGGAAGACTCAAGCGGTCTTTTTGTACTCCCCGCGTGAGTGGCACGTCCATGAGATGCTCTTCGGGTATTTGCCTGCCTTGATTGCCGGATTTTTATTGACGGCCATGCCTAATTGGACGGACCGGATGCCGTTGAGAGGGGCACCGTTACTGACCCTGTTTCTGCTGTGGCTGGCAGGACGGTTGCTCGTGGCAGTGCCTTTAACGGGAGCCTCCGCTGCCGCAGTTGTCGATGGAGCTTTTTTAGCCATCTTGGCTACTTATGTCTGGAGGGAAATCGTTGCCGCTCGCAGCTGGGATCGCGCACCGATTGGTGTGCTGGTCAGTTGTTTTGCCGGCGCCAATATTCTCTTTCATTTGGCTGCGTTGCGTGGTATGCCGACAGACCTTCCCGAACGGCTGGCGCTCTCCGTCATGACGATGTTATTGACGATCATCGGAGGACGTCTCGCTCCCACCTTTACGCGTGAGTACTTGGCTGACCGGGATGTATCCAGACTGCCTGAGGTATTTTCTCGGACTGATGGAGGCGCAATCATTCTTGTGTTAGTGAGCGTCATCAGCTGGATCATTGGTCCGGAAAGTATGTGGACAGGAGCCGCGCTTTTCGTGACTGGGGTGGCGAGTGTGGTACGTCTTTTCCGTTGGGGAGGGTGGCGGACCTGGAAGGAACCACTCGTGCTGATTCTGCACATCGGGTATGGATGGGTGGCGCTGTTTCTCATTGCCCTTGGAGCATCGATTCTAGGGGTTGGCTTCTCTCCTGAAAACGCGGTTCATCTCCTCACCACTGGCGCGATGGGCGCGATGACGCTCGCGGTGATGACTCGCGCGAGTCTCGGCCACACGGGACGACCGCGGCATGCTGACGGGTTTACTGTGTCGATGTATGTGCTGATCAACGTCGGGGCGCTTCTGCGAATCTTTGCCCCCAACGTCGATATTCCCACGGCTCTCACCTATACGCTACTTGGCCTGTCTGCGCTCTGTTGGAGTGGGGCCTATCTACTCTTTGCCTGTGTCTATGGCCCGTACCTCATCCGGCCGAGCGTGGATGAAGTAGAGAAAGCATAGAAGGGTGCGGTGGCGCCCTCGATACAATACCCATGGGTGGGAAACCGTTGGCAGGTGGCTTCCCATTGACTGGTGCGGTATGATGGGTATCTATGAAGCAAGTTGTTCGTGAAACGTGAAGCGTATTTCGCGAGAAGTCCATTCGTGTTTCGCGCTTCACGAATGACGAGTGACGCTTCACGAAATACAAGAAAGGGGGCGACCGGTTTCGACGGGGATACTGAGGTCACTGTTGCATGTCGAGCTCTCGGGAACTCGTAAAAGTCCGAGAAAACGCAACTGCCAATCAAGAACTGGCACTCGCAGCTTAATTAACTGCGACGTTCTTCCATCTGATGCCCGCGGGGGTGGGAGAGCGCGATGCAGCGGGCTGGTCCAAGGCCGGTGCTCAGCGGCTGAGGACGAGAACTTTCTGGGCTAGCGGCTGTTCTAAGCCTGCCGACTGGCGTGGACGGCTGCGAAATTTAAATTGTCGGCTACACATGTAGATACAGTGCACTAACGATCTTCGGACAGGGGTTCAACTCCCCTCGCCTCCACCAAACAGAACTCGTTCGACCCGGAGCCATTTACGATGGTTCCGGGCGGCGGGATGAAACACTTTCAGTAGGCTTTCAGTAGTTCCACACTTTCCGCGTACCGCCCACTCTTCATCGTTTGATCTTGATAGGCGTGAGCTGCTTGCCACTCACGCTCATGACCTCACGCCGGTCACCTGGAATTCCTTGTTTGAGATCGAACAGGATGCTCGACGATTTACGTTCAATCTTGTTCTTCAAGAGCAATGGGGCTACGGTCCGATACAACTGTCTATTGGCGCAGTTAATCTGGCCAGCACTTCCCCGGTGATCCCGCTTACTCCTGCACCGTCGTCCGTCCTGTTGTTTGTTCCCGCGTTGGTCGGGTTGCTTGGAGTGCTTCTCCGTGAGCAGTCCTGCGTTGCGACATCCGAACCAGCAGGTGATGCTCAACCGAGTCCACGTTCGGCGGGAATGTCGATCTGCATTCCGGTGCTTTCGATGGATGTTGAATTTGCCGCTTCGATTCGAGACCATTTGCATCGGGTGGGTTATGGAATTCGCCTCGTATCAACAGCGGACGAGGTGATGCGGCTCACGGACCATACCTCGCCGTCGCTGCTCCTCATCGATCACCGTATCAGCGATTGGGACATTCTTCGCACCAATCCTGCGCTGAGACATGTTCCACTTATGATCGTGGTCCCGTGCGGCGGTGTGTACAGTGAGCAGCAGTCTCTGTCAGATCTGGAGCGAGGGGCGGACGGCATTCACGAGTTTCGCGATGGCCATCGCCTCTTTACCGCCAAGGTTGGTGCGTATCTTCGACGGATGGGACATGATCTGACCCGCCGTGGTTTGTACCGGCTTGGATCGGTGGAGCTGGATGCCGACGTTCACGAAGTGAGAGTGGCGGGACAGCCCGTTCAGCTTTCCTCGAAGCCTTTTGCGATTCTGCAGACACTCATGCAGGCGCCGTCCAAAGTGTTCAGCCGCCACGAATTGGTCGATCGTGTGTGGGGCCCACAGTTTGCCATCGGCGAGCACACGCTAGACGTTCATGTTCATGCCTTGCGTCACCATCTTCAGCGTGATCCAGACGGCCTCTGTCAACTGGTGACGATCAAGGGGGTCGGGTTCAAACTAAAGGCCGTCGATGCAGTTTCCGGCTCTTCGAGGACGAAGAGCCGTCCAACCGCTCTGCCTCTTTCCACGTTTGGTCCGGTTGAGCTGAGAGCCACCGCTGATGCCAAACCCGGGAATGGCGGCATCGTAACCGATCACTCACAGGCAACATGTCGAATTCCCGTCCTGACGCGTGCCGGGCGACGACGACACGTCGGTATGCCTCGGAAAGCCACCACCATGTCCCATCTCCATGATGCTGCGCTGGCCGGATAGATTATCTTGGCTTGCGGTGTGTCTATGATCGCAAACACCACTGCTGCATTCGAGTCAGATGCTCTTCTACATCTGCCTAGGGTGGGGCTCCTCCCCCAGGCCATTGGGACGAATGAAAAGTTGTTCATGGATCAATAGAGCGTGACAGAAAACCTCGAACGGACTGTACGGAGGCGGTAAATATGCAAAGGATACGGATTGGAATCGTGCTGCTTGTAGCATTGTCCGGCTGTGTGAGCCTGGCGCAGGCAGCAGCCGAGCAAAAGGTGATGCTGATGCTTACTGGAACCTATTGTGATGTGTATCTCGGCGAAGTCGAGTCGGCCTTGAAAAGCGTGGCAGGTGTTAAAGCGGTTGATCTCAAGAGCCTGAAAGGACACGCCATTGTGATGGTTGAGCACGACAAGGCCACTCCGAATCAACTTGTGAAAGCCGTGAATGGAGTCAAGGGAGACGGGTGGCACTGCAGCGCCCAGGTGATGAAGTAGTGAAGCCTTACCGGCTTTGGGCAGTCGGCTCTGTGAGTGGTTACCCTTTGACTGGGATCTAGAGCGATGGAATCGCTGTTGCTCCGTATTCAAGAGACGGCCAAATTGTTGGGGGTGAGTAAGTGGACGGTCTATCGATGGGTTGAAGAGGGCCGCTTGCGTGGCACCAAGATCGGTCAAGGCAGCCTGAGGGTTTTTCGAACATCGGTGAATGAGCTGATCGAAAAAGCCAAAGTGAATCGCGATCCGACTCAGGCCATTCCTCGGAGTAAAGCGCTTGAGACACGTCCTGCAAAAAGGAAAACCCACCCATAGTCATCAGTGCGTGGTTGAATTGGAAGTTCACGCATAGCCATCATCAGCGCCGTTGAGGATTGTTGACTCATGCCACGATGTGGGTGGCTCAATCAAACCCATGTTACGCAGCTCAATTTAATGGTCGACAGCCCAGCTCATTAGGCTTAGCTCCCACCGTAGCTTCTATTCATCATCAGCGCGTGCCAGCCTCTCTTGGCGTTTCAGCGGAGCGCGGCTTTTCCCTCCCATCGTCCCGGCCTTTCGGGGGCAGGAAGAGGCGAGCCCCCTGAAGCGAGAGTTTGTCGCTGCGGCTTGCTGGATGTCTTTTTTGAGCATTCTGAGATGTAGCGTGCCACAGGTCTTTCTGTCATCGTGCAGCGCTGCGCGAAGCAGAATCCGAGTTTTTCAGCGGACTGCTAATGGAAGGGGCGGATACGTTCACCGTGCTGCTACAGCACATCGCTCCACGGAGGGCTGACGGCGAACGCGGCATTGATTAAGCCGACGTGGGAATAGGCCTGCGGGAAGTTTCCGAGTTGGACGCGCGTTTCCGGCACAAAGTGCTCGGCAAAGAGCCCGACGCCATTGGCTCCGGTGAGAATCTGGTTCATGATCTGCTTCGCCTCAGCGAGACGACCCAGCTTGGCGAGCGCTTGAACGACCCAGAATGAGCAAATGACAAAGCTCGACTGAGGCTTGCCGAAATCGTCCTGCCGGAGGTAGCGGAAGAAAAACCCCGTTTCCTTTCCGTCTTGGCGCACGGCGAGGGCGTGCTTGATCTGCGTGATCGTCGTATCGCAAACTTCTCTATTTGGAAATCCGAGAATGGCTAATTGAGCTAAGGAGGCGTCGTAACTCTCGTCAGTCGGTCCATTCCGGAGGGCCTTGTCCTTGGTGGCTTGCAATAAAGCATTTGCCGCTCGCGCGCGGGCCGTGTCTAGGTTGGTCGGTAGATCACGGAGAAACCCAGCCCGCTGCATGCGGTAGGCCCGGTCGAGTCCGGCCCAACACATGAGATTCGTGAACGAATGCTCCTTCCAGCCATTCCGAATCTCCCATGGTCCGGCATCCGGCTGAGAGATGCTTCGTTCACAGAGGCGGACCAAATTGGCGACCAGCGCTTCATGATCTTTGGTTCGCAAATCAATGAACCGGTTATCGAAGAAGATCGGAGCCAGCGTGAGTATCATCTCGCCGTACACGTCGCTCTGTATATGTTCGGCTGCCTGGTTATGGCTTCGTACGGGTCGGCTTCCGAGAAAGCCTTGCCAGTTGGCATGCTCAATTTCAGGAAGGGGCAGATCCTGACTGAGTTTATACACCGGCGCCAAGCGATCGTGGGATTGCTCACTGGCATAGCCGACATTCAGAAGAAACTTTAGGAAGCCTTCCATTTCTTCAAACTGGCCGAGATTGTGAAACGCCGAAAGCGAGAAATGAGCATCGCGCAGCCAGCAGTAGCGATAGTCCCAGTTACGAGGTCCGCCTGGTTCTTCGGGTAAGCTGGTGGTGGGCGCAGCGAGAATCGCTCCGGTGTCCTCGTAACAGTTGAGTTTCAGTGCGAGGGCCGAGCGGATGACCTCCTCCTGATAGATGACCGGGATCGAGCACTGCTTGACCCAGGTCCGCCAGTACTTGGTCGTCTGATCGAGAAATTCGTGACTGACTTTGACGAGATCATCTTCAATCCCGAGTCCCCACGTCAGTGCGAAGTACATCTTCGACGTCAGGATGACCGGCGTTTCCTCGCAGAGGTACGTCAGTGGCATATTCGTGAGCAGCCGCAAGTAGTCTCCCCGAATATCGTATCGAACGTGGCTGCTGCCGCGGACAGGTCGAACCGGCGTTTTTTCCCAACCGGAGACTGGCTTACAACAGACACGAATCGACGGTGATCCGCTCAGCGGCTCGACGATCCGAAAGAGGGCGGCTGGACGATAGATACGGCCATATTGCAGGAAGCGAGGGCAAAAGTCGGTAATCCGGAAGGCGTCCCCGTTGGGTAACGAGACGGTGGTAATCAGGATATTGGTGTTTGGGAGGTATTGTTGTGTCGTGGTTGTTTCCGAGGACGGGATGGATGCGGAGATGGAAAACTGGCCACCCTCCTGGTCCAGGATTTTCCCGAAGATCGGTGGGCTGTCTGGTCTCGGGAGGCACAGCCAGTCGAGAGACCCTTGTGCACTGATCAGCGCGGAAATTTGGCAGTTTCCGATGAGTCCGTACTGATACACAGGCTGACCATATTTGATTTCTCTACGAAAGTAAACTACCTTGTTTCCATGAGGTTACTCGCGCTCTCTCTGCGGTTTGTGCTTCCCTTGGTGATCGTCTTGGCCGTGATCGCCTATGGGGTCGTTCCGCTCGTCGACTCACTCCAATTGAAATGGTTTGTCCGCGATCTCGATATGCGGTCTAAACTCATGGTCAATACGATGGAGGGACCGCTGGCGGAGCTTCTGGTCAAGAACTCAAAAGACAAGATCTCTGCCTACTTTACGCGCATTATTCAGGATGAGCGGTTGCACGCCCTGGGCTTTTGCGACATCGAGAACAGTCTGCTCTATGAGACCCAGGCTTATCCGCAAGACGTCACCTGCAAGGATACGCTCGATCTCGCCCCCAACTCGTCTACCGTTCGGTCGTTCAGTAGCGGACCACTCCATATCATGTCGGCGTCCATCGAATCCAGCGGGCGCCGGCTTGGACGTCTGTTACTCCTCCAGGACATGAGGTTTATCCAACAACGGAGCAGCGATACCAAACGCTACGTCTTTTATTTATTTGCGGGTCTTACGGCAGTTATTTCGCTCGTCACGGTGTTGGTCGCACACTTCAGCTGGAAAGAATGGGTGGCCGGAGTACGAGCGATGGTTAAGGGAGAAAGACTGCTGACCCCTCTCACGCAGGGGCAACATGCTCCGGAGCTCCAGCCGCTGGCGAAGGACTTGCGCTCGTTGGTCCAGGCTCTTGAGACCGATCGCCGCATGCGCGATGAGACGCAGATTTCCTGGTCCCCAACCAGCCTCAAATCAATTCTTCATGAGCAGTTCTCGGGCGATCAGGTGCTGATTGTGTCCAACCGGCAGCCCTATGCTCACTTTTGGCAAGATCGGAATATCGTCGTGCAGGTGCCGGCGAGCGGACTTGTCTCGGCGCTTGAGCCGGTGATGCGCGCCTGCTCCGGGACATGGGTCGCGCACGGGAACGGATCAGCGGATCGAGAGGTGGTGGACGGCCGGAACCATGTCAGTGTTCCGCCGGGGCATCCCACCTATGAGATTCGGCGTGTGTGGCTGACTGCCGAGGAAGAGGCTGGATACTATTATGGGTTTGCCAACGAGGGGTTGTGGCCGCTCTGCCATATCGCTCACGTCCGGCCCACGTTCCGTTCATCCGATTGGAAACACTATGTCGCCGTCAATGAGCGTTTTGCTCAGGCCGTCTACGAGGAGGCTACGACCGACAATCCGGTTGTGCTTGTTCAGGATTACCATCTCGCCCTGGTTCCAAAGCTCATACGAGATCGATTGCCGACGGCGACGATCATCACGTTCTGGCATATTCCCTGGGCTAATGCGGAAAGTTTTGGGATCTGTCCTTGGAGGCAGGAGATTCTGGAAGGGCTGCTCGGAAGCAGCATTCTGGGATTCCATACCAGAGTCCACTGCAACAACTTCATCGACTGTGTCGATCGGATACTCGAGGCGCGCATCGATCGAAACAGTTCAACGGTTTCTTATGGGGGGAAGATGACAGCGGTCAACCCCTATCCGATCTCCATCGAGTGGCCGCTGCAATGGTTGCGCGACCAGCCGCCGGTCCCTGAATGCCGAACCAGGTTGCGGGAGATGTGTGGGATGCCTCCGGATCGCTTCGTGGGCCTGGGAGTGGAGCGTCTAGATTATACGAAGGGGATCCTGGAGCGGTTCATGGCTGTGGAACGATTGCTGGAACTCCAGCCCGAATGGATCGGGAAGTTTACCTTTATTCAGATTGCCGCCCCCAGCCGTGCCATGATCGAGCAGTACCAGCATTTCACCAGCCAGGTCTTAGCGTTGGCGGAGCAGATCAATAAACGGTTTGGGCATGAAGGCTATGAACCGATCTGCTTGCGGATTCAGCATCACGAGGCCTCTCAGGTCCATGAGTGTTATCGTGGAGCAGATCTCTGTGTGGTCAGCAGTCTCCATGACGGCATGAATTTGGTTGCGAAAGAGTTTGTCGGTGCCCGGGACGATGAGCAGGGAGTGCTGATTCTGAGTCAATTCACCGGAGCCGCTCGGGAACTGACGGAGGCACTCGTCATCAATCCCTACGACATCGACCAATTTGCGGCCGCGCTTCACCTTGGCCTGACGATGCCGAAGGTGGAGCAGCGGGCCAGGATGCAGAGCATGCGTGGACTGATTCAGGAGTTCAATGTGTATCGCTGGGCCGGTCGTATGCTCATCGATGCCGCACGCATGAGACAAAAGGAGCGAGTCATGCAACAGGTGCGGCGGCCGAGTCTGTTGAGTTGATGGAAGGACCATGGATTATCTTTTGACGGAAAAAGGGAAGCTTGATCTGGAGGCCATCCTGAAGGGCCGGTCTCTTTATGCCTTTGATTTCGACGGGACTCTGGCGAAGATTGTCCGAGAGCATCATGCGGCGCGGCTATCGCGCCCCATCCGTTTCTGGCTTGAGAAACTCGCGACGCGCGCTCCCACCGCCATTATCTCGGGACGCTCCGTGGAGGACTTGCGCTCACGTGTCGGGACTACCGTGCCTCACTTGATTGGAAACCATGGCTCAGAAGGTCCTCACACGCGCCAGGAAGATATCCAGCAAGTCCGCGAGACCAGTTCTGGATGGCTGGAATTGATCACCGGACGATTTCAAGATGAGCTGACTCGAAGCGGTGTGGTCGTCGAGAATAAATCCTATTCGCTCTCATTCCATTATCGAACGGTCGATCAGCGAGACGAGGCCCGGGCGCTTATCACTCGCATCATTGCAGAATTGTCTCCTCCTCCTCGCATTGTCCTTGGAAAGTCCGTTGTCAATGTGATGCCGCCCACGGCGTCACACAAGGGGACGGCATTGCTGGAGTACATGCGCAGACTTGACTGTAGTACGGCTCTCTACGTGGGAGACGACGAAACCGATGAGGATGTCTTTGCGCTGCGGGACCACCGCATTCTTACCGTGCGAGTCGGCAAGAAGAAAGGGTCCGCCGCTCGGTATTTCCTCAAAAGACAGACGGAAATCACCGAGATGCTTCGACTTCTCGTCGAGGTCGGTGACCAAAGCATTCACACTTGGAGCGGCTGCCATGAACATGGAGCCACTCGACCTGTTCCGCACCCCAACGAATAGATCCGGAGAAGCCTGTCCTCATTCCACCAATTGTGATCGTTCTCGCCCAAGGAGAAGATCGTAGGGGGCAAAATCGTCGCTCAGGACGACGCCAGGTGGCCAGGGTTCGGTTCGGCGAGTACTCAATAACGCGATTGTTTCCATCGGCAGGCGCTGATTCATCGCCATGTCTGTGATCTTTGCGACGACACCGTTCTCTGATTCATGCTCGATCGCATGGCCTCCAAAGAAGATCAGATTCTTCGCCGGGGTCATTCCCGTTTTCCAGGGCCCCTCGACGCCGAATGTGGTGAGGACTGGAAAGGCCTGTCGCATGGTTTGAACCACTGCAGCAGCTCGAGCGAGGTCGCCTTCTTTACCGGATGAAGCCAGATTGACTGCGACGATTCCCTCCGGGTTCAGGTGCCTTCGCACCAAGGAGTAAAACTCCGTCGTCGTGAGATGAAACGGGATCATATCTCGTGCGAAGGCGTCGATCCACATGACATCGTACGTATGATTCGTCGCGTTGAGAAAAGCTCGTCCATCCTTCACGAAGATGTGATGGTTTGCCGGCGGGTGATACTCAAAATACTCTTCGGCCATTCGGACAACGACCGGGTCGAACTCCACGATATCCATCTCCAAATCCGGCCAGTGCCGTGCCAACCACTTTGCGATCGAACCGCCGCCATGCCCGAGAATGAGGCCGCGCTTCGGTTCGGACACCAATGCCAGCGAAGACACCATCATTTGGCTGTAGGGGAGGAAGAGGGTTGTCGGGTCAACTTTCCACATCGTGGCGTGGAACGTACGATCCAATACAAGATACCGAAAGAGATTGTCTTCTCGAATTCGAACCTGCTGGTACGGACTTTCCTCTTGATAGATAGGGGTCTTCAATCGTTGGATTGGGTTGAGAGCCATGGTTCCCAATAGGGCGAAGCAACCAAGGATCATCAGTGATACCAAGGGGCGGGCTGATGTTCCTTTCATAAACCACAGGACCCCAAGTCCGACTTGAATACCGCCCAGCCAGGCCATCAGGGACTGACTTCCGAGCCACGATAAGAGAAAGAAGGCGGTGCCCCAGGTTCCGGCCAGACTGCCGATGGTCGACAGGGCAATCATGCGGCCTGTCTGCCGGCCGATGTGCTCCATGTCGGCGACTGCCAAACGCAACATGGCCGGCAAGACGCCGCTGAGCCCGAATGCGGGGGGGGCGAGGAGAGCAGTCGCGGCGAGGCACGGGCCCCAGCGAGGGTCTTGCACCATCTTCTCGATCTCAAACAGAATAGGTTGGTTCGCCCACGCGACGAGAAATGTCCAGCTTCCTGAAAAAAGCAACAGGGCGGCCAGCACCCCACTGCCGGTATAGCGATCCGAGATCCACCCGCCGAACGCGTATCCGCTGCTCATAGCGGCCAGGATCACTCCTATCAGTGCACCCCAGACAAACAACGAGCTGCCGAAGACGGGAGCCAAGAGCCGGCTGCCAAGGATTTCCAACGCCATCACCACCGCTCCAGTCACGAGGGCGGTCAAGAGCAGAAACCAGCGGGGAATATGTGCAGGATGTCCAGTCATCGATTTGGGTAAAGGTGTTGAGCCTCTCTCCTAATAGAGTGGGAAACGGCGTCGGATTGTACTCAACGCATTTTCCGAGAGTCAACGAAACTTGGAGGACCGTCCATAGTACTGTTCGCTCCTGGAATTCGTTGCTCCATAAGGCTCAGGTTGTTATACTTTCACACGATTTACGTTACTTGCTCGGGACCTTGTTTGCTCAACCGACCAGCTGGGATATCCGGTACAGGCACATATCGGCGGTTCTGCTATACGCTCAAACAGTTGACGTCATGTCATGAGGAAGGGGTCATGCACATCAGTGTAATTGGTAGTGGTTACGTCGGACTCGTCACCGGAGCCTGTTTTGCCGAATTCGGTGTCCAGGTCACCTGCATGGATACCGACAGCCGAAGAATCGAGAAGCTTGAAAAAGGCGACGTCCCGTTTTATGAACCAGGTCTCAAGGAATTGGTGGCCAAGGGGATCAAAGAAGGCCGACTCAGTTTCACCACGGACATTGCGAAGGCCGTCGAGAAGGCGTTGGTCATCTTTATCGCTGTTGGGACTCCCCCTAGGGGTGATGGTTCTGCCGATCTCTCGTATGTCGAAGAAGTCGGCAAAGGGATTGCGCGGCACATGACGGGCTACAAGGTCATCGTGACCAAATCCACAGTACCCGTCGGCACCGGCGCAAAACTACGTGAGGTGATTGCCAAGGCTCAGACGAATGCCTTGGGATTCGACATGGTCTCAAATCCAGAGTTTCTCCGCGAAGGGTCGGCCATCGAAGATTTCATGCGACCGAATCGCGTGGTGATCGGGGCGGACAGCGATCAAGCAGTGGCGATTATGAAGGATCTGTATCGTCCGCTCTATCTGATCGAAACCCCCATCGTTGTGACCGACGTGCCGACCGCTGAGCTCATCAAATATGCTTCCAACGCCTTCCTGGCGACGAAGATTTCGTTCATCAATGAGATCGCAAACCTGTGCGAAAAAGTCGGAGCCAATGTTCAAATGGTGGCGAAGGGCATGGGGCTTGATCATCGCATCGGGTCGAAGTTTCTTCATGCAGGCCCGGGCTTCGGAGGTTCATGCTTCCCGAAGGATCTCGCCGCACTCATTCAGACCGGCGAGCGCCATGGCTATCCTATGCAGATTGCTTCCGCGGCTTCGCGGGTGAATGACATTCAGCGAGAACGGATGATCGAGAAGATCCGGGAGGCGGTCGGGGGACTGAAAGGGAAGACGTTGGCGATGCTGGGCCTTTCATTCAAGCCTAATACCAACGACATCCGGGAGGCTCCGGCCTTGGCGATTGGTCGAGCCCTCCTGGCCGAGGGTGCGAGCATTCGCGCGTATGATCCGGAGGCCCTCACGGAAGCGTGCCAGATCATGCCTGAACTCCAGCCCTGCCAAGATACCTACCACGCGGCTGAAGGAGCGGACGCGTTGGTGATTATGACCGAGTGGAATGTGTTTCGAACCCTGGACTTTGAAAAGCTGAAGTCGATTATGCGAGTTCCTGTCTTGCTCGATCTCCGAAACGTCTATGACCCTGAACGCGTGGGGGCTGCTGGTTTCAAATATGTATCGGTAGGGCGTATGGCACAGAGTACCAAGAGCACTCGCTGAGCGGAGCTCGCAGGGTGTTCAAAAACCGTTCAGCAAAGCCGCAGCGAGGCAGAGAACGCCGCTGGCTTATTTTTTCAACACCCTAGCTAGGTCAACCTCGGCAACTCAGCTTTAGGGGTGTCCTTTGTTTTGGGTTTGTATCCCATTCGATCGAGCACCTTCATGATTCGGGTTGTCAGCCGATCATCGGCGTCGGTCAACGCCGTGGCCAGCGGTTCGACGGCTGGTTTGCCGATCTTCCGAAGAATCTCGGTTGCAGATTGACGAATCTCGTCCTCTTCGGATACGAGGAGTGGAATAAGCGATGGCACGGAGGGGCCACCGAGTTTGATCAACGAATCATAGGCGCGTTGCCGCACGTCACCAACTTCGTCGTTCAACGCCGCCACCAAGGGATCGATGGCGCGCGGATCTTTCAACTCCCCCAAGACCTCTGCCGCGTACTTCCGATTCAGCCAGTGTGAATCTCTGAGATCGAGCAACATGGCGTCGGCTTTTGCGGCGTTCGGATCTTTCGCGCGAATCTTAAAACTCTTCGCGACGCGCTTCCCGCCTTCTTCGACCACACGGATCGTGGCACCGTCTCCGACCTTGATCTTTTTGAGGTCCTCTAGCGCTTCCTCGGCCACATCCAGTACGACGGTCTTGCCGTCGTAAGCCAGGAGCTCGACCTCGAGCTGTTTGCTCTCAGGGTTGACCGCCACAACCCGCTCGGTGACCAGGTTGAACCCGTCCTTCTTCTCTCCACCTTTCAGAGCGATCTGAATCAATTTCGGAGCTTCATCCGCCATGGGCATGTATCCTCTATGGTTTGAGTTATTGCGGTTCAGGCGTCCAGCCGAGGCTGACCAGCACCGCCTCGACGGTTTCCTGGACCATCGTGTTCTCGTCTTGAAGCAGCGCCAGCAGGGGCTGAACGGATTCTGTTGCGCCAAGCCGCGCGAGTGATTCGGCGGCGTTGCGTCTAACCAACCAGTCTTCATCTTTC
Organism: Nitrospira sp.; assembly: GCA_005116965.1. Taxonomy (GTDB): domain Bacteria; phylum Nitrospirota; class Nitrospiria; order Nitrospirales; family Nitrospiraceae; genus Nitrospira_D. The sequence continues at coordinate 457,686 of SWDG01000006.1, forward strand.
AGCGACTCGATCAATGAAGTGACGGCTCGGCGATCACCAATCCTACCCAGGGCCTCGGCCGCATGACGCCGAACCATCCAATTGGAACCTAAGAGTCCATCGATCAAGGCCTCTACTGCCCGCACGTCGCCGATCTTCTTCAACACCCGCGCTGCATCTTCGCGTAGGGTGTTGTCCATGAGTGCATCGATCAACCCAGGCACCGCTTGTGAATCGCCGATCCGCTCCAGCGCCCATACCGCTGCCGTTCTGACGGCGCCGTCACGGTCATGAATCGCTTTGACCAGAGGCTCAGTGGCACGTCGGTCCCGCAATTTCCCAAGCGCCGAGGCCGCCTGTTCTCTGATCGCCCAGGAATCATCTTGCAGGGCTTCGATCATGGGTTCGACCACGGAGTGCCCCATCCGAACGACCGCGCTGGCCGCAGCCTCTCGAATCACCATATCTTCATCGGCCATGAGGTCAATCAACCGGGGAAGCGCCTCGGGACCAGTCTGGCCGAGGCTCGCGATCGCATGGTCGCGTAAGGCCTCGTTCTCGTCGTGCAATGCGTGAATGAGTTGATCGATTCGATCAGAAGCACCGTGTTCAGTCATGCTCAGTATCCTCTTCGGGGGGCTGGCTTTCCGTGGCCATGATGGCCTCAAGTTTATCGGCGATGAGACCTGCATTGTAGGCTACGAGGCCGTCGCGATCCGTGCGGAGCCGGTCAAAGAGGTCCTTGTATGGATGCAAGACTCCTACATCCTTGATCTTGGCCAAAGCTTCCATGGCAAACACCCGCAGCGGACGGATAGGGATAGCGTCAAGATAGAGCCGAGTCGGCCGCGCATCGCCGATCAGCCCAAGGGATTTGATCGCCAACTCTTTGACCCCGGTATCCTTGTCCTGTTCCAGGCGCTTCATCAACGGTTCGACGGCTCGCACATCCCCGATTTTCCCCAATAAGTCGGCTGCGGCTTCGCGCACGAGCCAATCGTCGTCTTCGAGATATTCAATCAGGATTTCTACGCTCGGTCGTCCAATTCTGAGGAGGTCGATGACCGCCGTCATGCGCGCTTCTTCGCGCTCGCTGGCGCCTTCGACTTCACGCAAGGCCTCGAATGTTTCGTCGATTCGTTCCCGGATCGCGCCCAGTTTCTTCAATGTGCTGACGGCGATATCCCGAACCGCCGGCTCGCCCATGGCATCGATGAATGCATCAAGGGAACGGGGGTCCAATAATTGATCGAGCATTAGTGCTGCCGCGATTTGCACATCCTGATCCGGATGTTTCAGCATGTCGCAGAGGGGGAGGACGGATGTGGGAATCGCCCCGATCAGATGGCTCAGGACCTCTCTGGTCGCGCGTTCCTGAGTTGTGGGAAGCAATGCAACTAACACCCGAGCCGTGTCCGTGTCGAGCACTCCTGCCATCTGTTCAAGGGCTGCCGCACCGGCTTTCCGAACGACCTCCTCATCATGTTCGAGCAGTCCAACGAGGGCCACTCCGGCCTGCGGGTCTTTGATGCGAGCCAGCATCGCGGCGGCTTCTTTTTTTAATTCGGTGGGCCCTGACCGTAGAGCCTCGATGAGCGCCTGCACCGAACGAGGCCCTCCGGCCACACAGGCGGCCGTCGCTCGCATACGGCGCCAATCCTCTTCATGAATGAGTTCGGAGACCAGCGTCTCAATCGTTTCCTTTGGCATAATAGTCAGTAACTGAAGAGGCTATACCCTGCGGGCTCTGTGTTTATCCGGCCCGTGCCTGCCTGCCGGCTCTCCATCCTGCTGACGCCAATGTTTCGCGGACATGAAACAGGAGATTTTCATCGCGAGGCTCATTGAGCAGTGGAAGCAGGAATGGAATGACCTTCGACCCGAATTTGGCCAAAGATGCCGCCGCTTCGGCTCTCGTCTGTGTTCGATCTAGTGATGCGACGAGCGACGGAATGGCCCTCTCGTCGCCGATCGCGCCCAATGCCCGAGCTGCCGCGCCTTGTGTAATCGCTTCTTCATTCCAGTGCTCTCCGCAGCTGGCCACGGTCCTTGTCACTTCCGGAGAACTGGCCCCAGTGACGACGTCGATCAGGACCGGAACGGCACGCGGATCACCAATCTGACCGAGTACTTCAACCGCCACGGTCCGCAATCCAGGCTCGCGCATGACCGTGAACAAGTGCTCGACCACCTGTGGATCACCGATCTCGCCAAGGGCTCGTACGGCATCTTCGCGAACCGCCGAATCGTGATCGTTGAACAACACCGACAACAGAGGTTCCACCGCCCGTTTCGAGTGAGCCTTTCCCAACGATTCCACCGCATGGAGACGAACGAGCCAGTCCTCATGCTGCAACGCCTTCAAGAGAGATGAAATCGCCGCATCGCCGATGGCGGCCAGAGCGGTAGCCGCTTCATCACGAACCGCTTTCACCTTGTCGTGAAGTAGAGGAATGAGCGGCTCAACCGCATCTGCATTCCGTACCCGACCCAATGCGTTGGCCGCGTGCATCCGAACGATCCAGTCGCCGCTGCGCAGTGCCGTGATGAGCGGCGCGAGCACCCGCTCATCCGCAATGGTGGCCAAGATGGCTGACGCTGATTCCTGGACCGAGAGATCTGGTTCAGTCAGGCAGGTTCCCACCGCCTCGACGGCCGGGGCTCCGATCGAACGCAACGCTTCAATGGCCGCCTCTCGCACAGAACGGTCCTGGTCTCGAAGGAGCGCCACCAGGGGAACTACTGCACGCGGATCTTTGAAGGTCCCGAGCAGGCCGGCCGCTTCACCGCGAATAGCCCAATCCTGGTCCTTGAGTGCCGCGAGTTGTTCCGTCACCGCATCAGCCATGCCGTTATCTGGCTCGTATGAAAGGATCGTGGTTCATATGGGAACACCACTCGTTGTTGTCATCGAAGTATGATGGATGCGCACATGCGTGCGGGAGCGTGATTATGCCATGTCGCCCGACGGGCCGAAGCGTCCGGTTTGTCCCAATGGCCGATCGACGCGCAGATTGTCGGCCTGACTTGAGCTGATTTCCACCACTTCATCAGAAGGCGTCCATCCAAGCTGGTCCAACGTATCGAGAGCAATCTGTTTCAAGGCGTCTTTTGCCGTCAATCGAACGGACGCGTACGAAAGCACGCGCTCTTTTTCAGCTTCGACTTCAGATGCTTTGGGGTCATAGAGGAAGGCAATCAACGGTTCGATGGCCGCGTCCCCGATCACCGCCAGAGCTGCTGCGGCCTTTTCACGCAAGACCCCGTCTTTCAGTAACATGATCAAATCCGGAATCACACGAGGATTGCGAAACTGACCAAGGGCTGTGGCAGCGGCTTCTTTGATGAACGCATCTTCACTGACGATGCACCCAGGTGTCGGTGTGCCCTCCTGTTTGATGCCCTTGCCCTTCAAGGCGTCCAATACGGCTGGGAGGGCGCGCGCATCGCCGATCATGCCGAGTGAGGCAATAGCATGGCGCTTCACCGCTCCGTCCTTCATGGCTTCAACCAGCGCATCGATTGCCAGGGGATCACCGATCATGCCGAGTGCGATGGTCGCGTCTTCGCGAACGGCTCGGTCAGGGTCCTTCAAGGCAGCGATCAAGGCGTCCACGACCTTTGCGTCCCGCACCCAGGACCTGCCGATTTGATAGTCAGTGGTCATCCCGCCCAACGCACGAGCCGCGTGACATCGAACGACAAAGTCTTTGTCCGTGAGACTATCGAGCAACGGATCGACCGAGGGATACCCGATGTAGACCAGCGCCGTTCCAGCCGTCTCACGCACGATCTTCGAAGAATCCCGAAACAGCTTGATCAGAGCTGGAATGGCTTTCGGGTCGGCGATTCTGCCCAACGCTTCCGCCGCTGCGCTCTTGACGGCCCCGTCCCGGTCGCGACAGGCCCCGATCAACGCGTCAACTGTTCCTGAGTCCTTGATCTTGCCCGCCGCCTTGGCGGCATGTTCTCGTACGCGCCATCGTTCGTCTTTCATGGCCGTCACCAGGCGATCGAGTACGATCGGGCCTATCTTTGCCGTGGCCTCGACTGCCTGATCGCGCACTTCCATGATGGAATCGTTGAAAAGGCCGACCAGCGCTTCCACAGCCTTCGGTCCGCCGATCTTCGCGATGCCGCAGCCTGCATGAGCCCGCACGGACCAGAAGTCATCGTTGCAGGCGCTGATCAGCGCATCCAGGGTCGCTGGATCACCCAGGTCGGCCAGCGTCTTCGCTGCCTCCTCTCGGGTGGCATCGTCCACATCTTCAAGCGCTTCTAAAAGATCTTCGAGTACGTTAGCCATCGTTCGGTTTCTGCTCGTAATAGGCGTCGCGTTGTCCGCCATACGGGTACATGCGTTTGCATACCACCATCAACGCCTGTGTCCCGCGGCCTTCGACACATTGATCCAAGGACTTTGAAAAATCGAGGGTGCCATTAAGATTCACCGTAAAGGGAAAATCGAACGTGAAGCTGATGAACTTGTATTTGCCGGGCTTCAACCGCAGTTCCCGACGCTCAGATGTCTTGGGCGCATCGAGTGACTCGGGGTCGGAATTCCAGATCGAGGGCGTGACGCCTGGTACTTGCCACCAGGAAGCGGGGACCAGCTTCGTCGCATCGATGGTAATCCCATGTTCCTTGAGATGCGCGGCCTGTGGGTCTCTCGCGAATCCCTCCTTAGGGCTGGCCATAGTCGGCAGGCTGGTCAGCACGCAACCCACGATCAGGAGGGACCAGCGTTGCATGAGGGCAGCATAGCACATGGTTGACTAGCGTTTCTTGCGGGGCCGTGCGGTTGGGGTGGCCGCGGCCGTTTCGAAGATTTCTTCCACGGCCTGACTCTCCCATTCCGTGTGAGTTTCCAGCTTCAGGATTTTCATCACGGTGGCTCCGGTATCCATGATTGACACCGGCTGACGAATAAGTTGGCCCTGTTTGATTCCGGTTCCCGAGACGAGCCAGGGAACGACCGGCGACTCAGTCGTTGGGGTCTCGGCGCCGGGGTCGCTTCCCTTTCCGCTGAGAGCGGTGACGACGACGGCGGTGCGACCCGATAGCGAGTATTCTTGAAAGAGGCTCAGGACAGCCTTCATTGCGCCATCGACCGTTCGTAACGCCTCCCGATATTCTGGAGAGTCCCAACCGTGGGCCACTCCGGCCCTCCCGGCTTCCGGAAGGTGAACCACCAGCAAATGAGGCAAGGAGGGAATCGCGTGCCCATAGCCGTGCCCGCTGGTCGCCTTTTGAAGATACTGCTGGATGTAGGCGACAAGTTTCTGAGAGCCGCACTCGGGCCGCAATGCTCCGCAGAGTTGATAGTCGGTGTAGGGCTCCGGTTTGGCGAGCTGATACAGGGCCTCATCCATATAAAAGATGGCACTGTCGCGGCCTCCGCTTAAATCCAGGTAGTCGAATAGGCTGGGGTGGCGCGGGTAGCCTCGGCTGAATTCGAAGAAATTCCAGGTAATCCCATGTTTTTCGACTGGCATGCCGGTCACCAGCGATGCCATGGTGGGTAATCGTAGGGCCGGCTTGACCCCGCTCGCGGACCAGGTTACCGACCCTTCCTTGACGAGCTTGCTCACGACTGGCATCGCGCCACCCTTGAGCGACTCTTGTCCGAATCCCTCCAGGACAAAAAGGATGACATGTTCAGTCCCAGAACCGGAGGAAGCGGTTTCCTTCCCAATCGGGGCAGTTGCCTCCACAGGCGCTTGGACTGCGGTTTCAAGTAAGATAGTCAGGAGGCCGACAAGGATCAAGCGAAGGTATCGTGAGGGAGGTCTCATAACGAACTATCACCCGCATGTATCCTACAAGTAAGCGTGGTACCCTAACATGCAAATTTTCCGGAAGGCAAGGTGAGGGAGGGCACCTGGCGATCGCTGGCGAAACCACCTTCCGGCTGCTATGCTGAAACCTCTCACCGTTTCTATCTGTGCGCAGGGGCGAGAAGGGGAGTCGATGCCCGGTCAAGTTTTTCCTCAACAGCCTCTTCCCGTCTGCCTGCTGTCTTATCAATCGTATCGACCCATTGTCTTGTTTCTCGTGCTTGCGGTGTTCATCACCGCTGCCCCCGCGCTCGCTGACATCAGGGTCGTCAATGCGCAGGGTGAACACCGAATGGGGGATCGCGATACCCGTGAGGACGCCATTCGGATCGCCACTGAGGCGGCCAAGCGAAACGCGCTCGAACAGGTCGCGACCTATCTTGAAAGCATCACCGTCGTGAGTGATATGGATGTGACGAAAGATGAGATCCGCACCTACACAGCCGGATTGGTGATCGTGCTCAATCAACAGATCTCTACGACATTAGACAGAGATGTCGTGGTCATACAAGCTGATCTTTTGGCACAGATGGATACAGAAGAGGTGGCACGAGCGATCGTTGCCCTTCGGGAGAACGAAGATGCTCGCGCGCAGCTGGTTGCGCTGAAACAAGAGAACGAACAGCTGCAGGAAGAGCTCAGATCGGTCAATCAGGCCATTGGGAATGCATCCACGCCGGATCAAGTCCAACAGGCCGCGCAAAGGCGGAAGGATATTATCAATCGCGTGCAGTCAAACGCGATGGTGTCGCAGGCCTGGACGAATTGGGTCCTTGTTTCGCCGGTCGGCATCCCTCATGGTCTGTTGAATAGTGCCAGCGGTCTCTCTCCATCCAATCCGCACATCGCCATTGCGCAGCAGATCATCGCTAGCCGGCAACCACTGGGCGTGAGACAGCCACCTGCACCTGGAACGATGCAGCCTCGCATGCCGAGCCATGAGCTTGTGCCACCTTCTGGCGGATCACCGAGGGCTCGACCATTCAATGAGATCATTCATCGGACACCGTCTGGATCGCCTCCAGGGGATCGTCAATCGATGGGCCCACCGGGCCAAGGGGTTGGCGGGGCGAGGCGCGTGCCTCAGGCTTCGCCGGGATTGCAGCAACCAGGTCCGCCTCCTCGAGGAGCTCCGTCCTTCGGGGCACCAGGCGGAAACCGCTAGAGAGGGAAGAGTTGAAGAAGAACGTGGGAATCGTGGCTGTTGCAGTGGGTCTCTGGCTTGGCTTGGGAGGTGTGTCCATCGCGACCTCAGGAGCCGAAGTGAGCTACTCGTCAGATCAGTACTGGATTGGCAAGGGCCAGGGCGATCTCACGAAAGGCAAGGTTGTCTGCCAGCGGGTATCGGAGCTCTCAGCGCGGACTGACTTGGCCAAGCAGATCCGGGTGTTGGTGAAGGAACACATGATCGATCGTGTTCGTGAACGGTCAGGGCGCGAGAGCGAGCAGGATATTGAGCTGACTCGTGAGGAAATCGTGCAAGAATATTTGCAAGATGTGAAGATCGTCGACCGTCGGATCGATGAAGAGAATAAGGTTTGTACGGCGACCGCCGTGATGCCGAAAAGCAAAAACCAGTCGAAGCCTTCAATTGATCAAAAGCAAAATCCAACCAACCTTCATTAACTATCTTAGTGCCCTCGCGGGTTGGTTGCAGTCTAGAATCCATATCGGCTATGTAGTTCTTCATGCCGGGTGAGAATAACTTTCAGCATGACGAGCTATCACGGAAGAGTCCCGGTGAGCGATTGACTGTCGCTGATCTGGCTGATGTCGTTCCTCCAGATTCCCCCGCCTGGGCCGAGACTATGTCCAGGTGTGGGACAAGCCTGTCTCAGGCCGGAGTCGCAGCCATTATCTTTCTCCATGGTTCAATCCACGGCACCGATGTGTTTGGTATGCAGCGGTTGGATGAGGTCGGTGGGCTGAAACGAGGCTATTCACGAGGGGTATCGGGGGTCGATGCCTTGCTGGCTGCCATGCGAGAGGAAAGCAACGGGATTCCGTTGCTGCCGGGTGGGCTCAGGGCGCCGCTCTTGGATGATGACGCGACAAAACATCTTCTGGATGAACAGATCGGTGACGCGGGTAATTTCACCGAGGCCCATGTTCAAGAGTTCAAGCAGACCATCAATAAGAATCTGACTCAGCCGATCGCCTGTGTCAGGCTGCTGTGGTCATCAGCACACCACCATCTGGGCCGGGCACTTGCCGCCGTGTCTCTGCTCGGCGCATTGCACAAGCTCTGCACACAACAGAACCTAGGAAAGGGGCACCGGATTCTTGTCCAAGCGCATGGGCAAGCCGGGCTAGTCTTGGCACTGGTGTCGAATTTGCTTTGCCCGAGCCCCATCACCGGGCGACCCAAGCTGCTCAGCATTCTGAGCGACTATGCAGAGCAGACAAACCAGCCAGAGGTCGCTGCTACTGTGAGGCAAATCGAATCTCTGCTCGCGACGGCATCACTCCTGAACGGCGTCGCGCTCGACGGCGTGACCTTTGGCACACCGGTTCGCTACGGATGGGACCCTTCCGGTATCGGGAAGCTGTTGCACATTGTGAATCATCGGAATTTGCGGACGGATGGAAAGAGTTGGTTAGCGAAGATGGAGCTACCTCAAATTACGATGGAGATGCCAGTCGCCTGGGGTGGAGACTACATTCAGGAATTAGCGGTCGCAGGCAGCGATGCCGTGCCTGCGACGGAATCAGGGAAAGCGGCGAATAAACGAGTCTGGGAGATGGTCGAGCCGTACGATGGATTCGAGCGGTGGCTAGAATGCGCAAGACGTGCGGTGCGGTTTCCGAGCGAAGGACGCTGTCTCCTCGTCGATTACAAAGACAGTACGGGCTCGACGAACCCACGCGACCACTACTATGGCCACGCGGTGTACACGCGCCGTCACGCCCTGCTTTTCAATACGGCACAGATCGTTCGTGCCTTCTGCGAAGGCTAGGCGTCCCCTGCGGGACTGGAAGCCACCACAGGCTCGCTGCCGTTACCGGCAGAGATGTCGTGCGGGTCCGGATTAAAAGCGGCCGGTAGTACCTCTTCCATTCGTTCCGCCAGGATGAAAGTCAGTTCGTCGCGCACTTCCTGCGGAATTTCTTTGAGATCTTTTTCATTGGCCTTCGGCAGAATGATGCGCTTGATCCCCGCACGGTGTGCCGCCAGCACTTTGTCTTTGATGCCGCCCACCGGCAAGACAAGCCCACTCAAGCTGATTTCCCCTGTCATGGCTGTGTCGATTCGCACGGCTTTCCCCTCGTAGGCGGAAGCCAGGGCAGTCGCCATCGTGATACCCGCCGATGGACCGTCCTTGGGAATGGCGCCGGAAGGCACATGGATGTGGAGCCCGTTTCGTTTGAAACGGGAGATGTCCAACCCCATGCTCTCCGCATGCGACCACAGATAGCTTCTGGCGGCACGCGCAGATTCCTGCATGACGTCGCCCAACTGGCCGGTCAGGATCAACTCGTGGCTGCCAGGGAGCAAGGTGGTTTCAATATAGAGCACATCGCCACCGGCCGGGGTCCAGGCGAGGCCGGTGGCGACACCTGGAGCCAGACTCTTCCGAGCCTCTTCCGGCATAAACCGTTCGGAGCCCAGCCACTCACCGAGGATATCCGTCTGAATATCGACGGGCAGCCGTTCCTGGCCGTCCGGAAGATCAGCAAATGTGAGGGCCACCTTCCTCGTCAACCGTCCCAGCATCTGCTCGAGTTGGCGCACGCCGGCCTCACGTGTGTACCGAGCAATGACAAGATTCAGCACCTCGTCCGTCAGCACGGCTTGGGTTTCCTCGATCCCTGCTTCCTTGAGCCGTCGTGGCCATAGATAGCGTCGGGCGATTTCAGCTTTCTCTCGCTCGCTATAGCCTTGAAGTCGAATCACTTCCATCCGATCCAACAGGGGTTGGCTGATAGTATCGAGGGTATTAGCCGTGGTGACAAAGAAGACCTTGGATAAATCGAACGGGAGGTCCAAATAATGATCACGGAAGGTGTGATTCTGTGCTGGATCCAGAATTTCTAACAGAGCCGAAGCCGGATCGCCTCGAAAATCACGCCCCATCTTGTCCACTTCATCGAGCATCAAGACCGGATTGTTGACTCCTGCCCGGCGGATGGCCTGGATGATGCGGCCTGGTAGCGAGCCGACGTAGGTGCGGCGATGGCCGCGCAGCTCAGCTTCGTCATGGACGCCGCCTAAGCTGAATCGCTCGAAGGTCCGGCCCATCGCCCGTGCGATCGACTGGCCCAAGCTTGTTTTGCCAACGCCGGGAGGGCCAACGAGACAGAGAATCGGGGCCTTGGCAGTTGGATTGAGCTTCAAGACCGCCAAGTGTTCGACGATCCGTTCTTTCACTTCCTTGATCCCGTAGTGATCTTCTTCCAAGACCTGACGAACCGTTGACAGATCGAGATGTTCTTCGGAGGCCTTCTTCCAGGGGAGTTCGAGGACCAACTCAAGGTAGGTCCGAAGCACCTGATAGTCGGGGGACGTCGGCGGGACCCTGCCCAATTTGGTGGCCTCGCGCTCGACTTCCTTGCGAACATCCTCGGGTAAGTTGGCTTCGGCAATTTGCTTCTTCAACCGGGCGACCTCGTTCTCTTCGTTCTCGCCTTCGCCCAGCTCTTGCTGGATGGCTTTCAGTTGTTCGCGCAAGATGTACTCGCGTTGACTCTTGCCGATTTTTGTCTGTGCATCCTGGGTGATCTTTTCTCGCAACTGGAGTATTTGGATCTCCTTAGACAGCGCGCTGTAGAGGCTGCGCAGAAGGTCCAACGTCGAAGAACTTTCGAGCAAGCGCTGTTCTTCCACCGAACTGAGATTGACGAGTGAGGCAATGCGATAGGCCAGTGCGACGGAATCGTCTTCATTGCTCAGCACCGCACCGACTTCTTGAATGCCTGGAGCGTGGATCAACCGAGGCAAGTCGGACACCAGTTCTTGAATGGCCCGGTGAAGGGCTTTGACTTCCGCTCCATCGTCCGTAGGACGTCCAAGAGAACGGACGCGCACTGTAGAGTAGGGAGTGGACTGTTCCTCTTTGATGAGGACGACGCGATCCAATCCCTGCACCAGCGCGTGGATCGCTCCCTCGGATGACTGACCGATTTGTTTGACGATCGCCTTCGTGCCGATAGAATACAGATCGGACAGACCAGGCTCTTCGGTCTGAGGGTCTCGTTGCGCGACCACGACGATCATTTTCTCTTCGGTCTTCATGGCGGCGTTGACAGCCGCGACAGATCGCTCTCGCCCGATCGTCAGAGGTAGCATCACGCCTGGGAATAACACCGTTCGTTTAACGGGAAGTATCGGCAACGTGGACAATAAAATATTTTCCATAGGTGACCATCCTTGAAGCAGGTTCACGACAGTATAACAGCCTGATAGGTTCCCGCGCCCAGAAGTCAAGGGGAAGGGATCGAGGGTGAGTGGCAACCCATGAACGTGAAGGAGAATGGCACAACGAATCAAGCCTGGTTTGGCCTCGTAAGGCGTCGCCTCGCTCCGCCTTGGACGATCACGAACTCATACAGCCGGCACTCTAATGCCCCGTTGAAGAGGGGAATGCGTTTGGACGGTGTCAGCCCAATTAGCTTCGACAGTCGGGCATCGCCAGTCAACACATAGGCACGCCATCCGGCGAAGCGTTGCTTTAGCCAATCGCCCAGCTTGGGGTAAAACGATTCCAGTTCGTCCGGCCGGCTGAGGCGGACTCCATAAGGAGGATTGATGATCATCACACCTGTGTCTGCCGGCGCTTCCAGGTCCAGAATATCGCTTTGCTTTAGTCGGACATCTATCGACACTCCAGCGCCTTGAAACATCCGCTGCGCAATCTTCACCATCGCCGGATCCCGGTCGGATGCATAGATGGCGGTTGGCACCTGAGCCACTTGTTTGACTTGCGCCGATTCTCGAAGATGGTTCCACAATGGTGCGTTGTGAAGGAGCAATTGTTCAAAGCCAAAGTTGCGTGAGATGCCCGGCGCGATCTGGCGAGCCATGAGGGCAGCTTCGAGAGGGATTGTTCCACCTCCGCACATGGGATCGAGCAGCACACCGCTCGCAGTCCAGCCGGCGAGCCGTAGAATTCCCGCCGCCAGGTTTTCTCTGAGTGGTGCTTCGACCGATCCTATCCGATGTCCGCGCTTGAATAGGGGTTCGCCGGATGTATCCACATAAAACGTGACGGTGTTCTGGTCCAGAAAGGCGTCGAGCTTGATGTCCGGCCGTTCCGTATCGACGTTGGGGCGCTCCTGTTTGGCCTTGGCGAACTTATCACAGACGGCATCTTTGATGCGGAGAGTCAGGAAGTCCAGGCTGGGGAGGGGACATCGACGGGCGCTCACCTTCACCTTGATCGTCTGAGCCGGCGTGAACCAGTCAGGCCAGGCGAGCGCATAGGCGGCGTGGTAGACATCGCGTTCTGTTTTGTAGGCACTCTGGCCCACTTCCCACAGGACACGGCTGGCGATGTGTGTGTTGAGATTGACCCAGTACATGGTCGACCAGGACGTGCTGAAGCCGACGCCCCCCTCTGTCTTGGTCGTTGTGGGCACGCCAAGGCCATGGAGCTCTCCCTCGAGCACGCCTTCAAGCCCGCGAGGACAAGGTGCAAAGAAGCGATGGTTTGTGCTATCCATTTTGTTTGCCGGGGATTGCTGATTCAGAGGCCACCTGATGAATTATTGCAGCGCCTGCGGAAAGCCCGTCATTCAAAAAGTTCCGCCAGGCGATAACCTGCCTCGGTTTGTATGCGACACCTGCCAGGCTATTCATTACCATAATCCGAAGGTTGTCGCGGGCTGTATTCCTGAATGGGAAGATCACATCCTCCTCTGCCGTCGGGCCATTGAACCTCGACTTGGACTCTGGACCTATCCAGCCGGTTTCATGGAGCTCGGTGAGGGCACCGAACAGGCAGCGATGCGGGAGACGCTTGAGGAGGCGCAGGCGAAAGTGACCATTACGCAGCTCCATTCCGTATTGAGCCTCCCTCGTATTGGACAGGTCTACATGACCTTCATCGGACGTCTTCAGACCAAACAGTTCAGCGCAGGATTTGAAAGTCTGGACGTGAGGCTCTTTCCCCGCCACGCAATCCCATGGGAGGAAATCGCCTTCCCAGTGGTGGAAGCGGCCTTACGTCATTATGTCGAGGATGCGGCACGGGGAACGTTTCAGCTGTATGTCGAAGACGTCCTGGGGACTATCAACTGACCGAGGTTTTTCAGGAGCGAAGCGCATTCTGGGGCACGATCGCGTGGATATCGACGAGTTGTTCCGTGCGGTCGATCGCATAGAAAATCCGCCATTCCCCTACGGCATACTTGCAGAGTCCAGGAAGGTCGTCTGCGATCGATTCATGGCGTAGGTTGTCGACATTGGAAGCCAGCCACTTGGATTTGTCGAGGAGCCGTTGAGCCATGGCTTTGTCAATGGCGGCGAGGTCTTGTGCGGTGCTGGGGCGAAAGGTGAGGCGGTACCAAGGCATGGGGTCTTACCACCTAAGTCCGATCCGTTCGGCGATGTCTTCTCCAGAGAGCCGGTCACTGCTCGCTAATGACTGCTTGAGTCGGGCTCTGAGTGAATCGCCGAGTTGGAGGCCAAGGTCGGGATCTCCGATCAACTCGCGAATCCGATCGTCCACGAGGCCACGGACCAATTCTTTCAATTGTTCCATCGACAACGACGAAAGCTCCATGGAACGAGAATACGGGTCAGGATGGACGGAATGCAACAGGTCCGGTAGCAAGACGGCGGCGTGCTTGGACTCGATCGAAGGCTGTATTCGCTGAACATGGGTGATGCGAAGCACGGTGAATGCCAATTCCCGCTGGCCAGCCTGCCGGATACGTCGGTGAGGGAAATCCTGTTTGCTTTTAGAAAAGGATGATCGAGCTCGTCAAACGTGGGGAATAGTCTGTGCTGACAGCTGAGTGATCTGCTTCACGCCTTTGGCAGCTCGCCTTTTGGAACGATGAGAGCCTGTCCTGCCGTTACGGAGAGCTGTTCGACTACCCGCTTGAGTCGTTCGTGCTCAGCGGGTGCCACGGTTAGGAATTCGACACCGATGCCTTGTGATCCGGACCAGCGGACGGTCCCCTTGCTAATGTGGATGGGGGTGGATTCGCCAGGTAGTTCGATGAGTAATTCCACCTGCATACCGGTAAAGGGCTGGACGACGCTTTCTAGCCGGCAGCCCTTGAGCGAGAGATCCTTCACGGACGCGTTGTATCGAAGTTTGTCTCTCTGTACCAACGTGCTGGGGATTGCTACCGGAAACCGAGGAAATTTACGGGTGACCATCGAGTGTCCTTATGTCACGTGGCAGATTTCTTTGCCTGTCTCCCAAGCATGAGACGGTGGCTCTTTGTCTGTTGAGCCGATCGGCGCTGTAGCTATTTGTAGCTAATGAGGTACTAGGTATCAGGCTATGTGGCTGGAGGCAACTTGTCAACGAAAAGACTGATCTGGACAGAGGTGATTGCGGTCACAACGAACGAGATGTCGATGGATTTGGCTGTCAGGGAAGGTTACCAGCGATAGCCCCAATATCCATAATGTCGAGGACCCCAAAAGGGGCGGTCAAAGGGTGACGCATACATTCCAGAACTTCCCAAATGAAGTCCAAACCCCAACCCGAGGGGATAGCCATAGGAGTAAGGATAGGAATACGGGATTGGGACAATGCTTGTGGTGGGCCGCTCTACAAGCTGTCGTTGTAAATCAGCCGTTGCGGTTGATTGTCGATCAAGCTGGTTTTTGAGTTGACTGACTGTCCCCTCTTGGGTCTGGAGTTTCCCTTCAAGCTCAGCGATTTTTTTCTGCTGTGCTTCCATGAAGGCGTTCACGCAACGGGTCTGCGCGTCGCCTGTGTAGTTAGAACACTCCCATGGTATTTGGAGAGTTTCAGCGATGGTTGGGAAGGGGAAGAGGACGCAGGCGACAATCCCAGCCAACACTAAGGCTCGTGACCACCGATCTCGGAAGGTTTTCCGCTTCATGTTCCCCCACAATGCGGTTATTTATAGAGTACCATGCGAATTGTTCCTTGACCAGATGGTCCGAGGACATTTGAATACACGTTTCCTCGATCGAGCGGTGTACGTGGGCGCATTTGATTTTGAAGGAAGGGGACTCCTACAATGGCTCGATTCGGAGACTGTGGCTATAGGACTTGATGCATGCCTACGAGACGTCCCTCCAACAAGAAAAAACCTGGCAAGTCCGTTCTCCCCGAGCGTTCTGCTAAGCGTCGATTTCAACTGAGGCTTCTCAAGTGGTATGGGGAACATGGCCGGGATTTACCCTGGCGGAAAACCTCAAATCCGTATCATATCCTCGTCTCAGAGGTGATGCTCCAGCAGACCCAAGTTGATCGGGTGATTCCTAAGTACCACGAGTTTTTGAAACGTTATCCGAGCTTCGAAGACTTGGCAGGGGCGCCGGTCGCCGAAGTCAAGAAGACCTGGTATCCCCTTGGGTACAACATTCGCCCGGAACGGCTGCACGGAATCGCGTGCGAAACGGTGGAACGGTACGGGGGGAAACTCCCCAACGATGCTGACGAGTTGCTCTCGTTCAAAGGGATCGGGCGGTATACTGCGGGGGCAATTCGCTCCTTCGCGTTCAATGAAGATGCGCCCATTCTAGACACGAACGTGATCCGTGTCTTGCACAGGGTGTTTGTCGCTGAAGGTGATCCTAAGGTACAGAAGACGATGCTATGGGAATTGTCCGAAACCTTGATCCCGCGTGGGAAAGGGTATGACTTTAATCAGGCGATTATGGACTTCGGAGCGATGGTATGCACGGCTCGTGATCCCTATTGTCTCCTGTGTCCGATGAAGTCGTTCTGTAAGACATATCCGTTCAGTCCGGCGACTCGTGAACGGTAGTAGGCTGATCATGCAAGTCATTGAAGTGGCGGCAGGGCTCATCCGCCGTGACGGTCGCTATTTAATCGCCCGTCGAAAGCCTGGTGCCCACTTGGCGGGTTTCTGGGAGTTCCCTGGAGGCAAACGGGAAATGGGCGAATCGCTCACGGAGTGTTTGCAACGAGAGCTGTTTGAAGAGCTGAGTGTTCGCATTGACCAACCTATTCCGTATCGGGTCATTCGGCACGACTATCTGGATCAAATTATCGAGTTGCATTTTTTTCGATGTGCTATTGAACAGGGGGAACCCCTGCCTATCGGTTGTGAAGAAATCCGCTGGGTCTATCCTGAAGATCTCACGCAGTTTACGTTTCCGCCGGCAGACTACGCGGTGATCGAAGCCTTGCGGCGTGATGCGTTCGGAGTTTCACGATGAGGGTGGTGCTTGATATCGAAACCGTCCAAGCTCCTCGTGAAGAATGGGCACGTTTGGCGGGGAAGACGCCGATGAGCAGTGAATCCCCCCAAGCGGATAAGGGGTATGACCTCTTTGCCGCAGGTGCGGCAGAAGAACGCCGGCACGCAGAGGATGAGCTGTACGCCAAGTCGGCGTTCGATGGGACGTTCAGCCGCATCGTCTGTATCGGCCTGCTGGAGTTTTCCGACCAGATGGAAGCTCGCAGCGCCGTCGCTTGGTTCGGCGCGAACGAACGCGAGCTGCTTCGCCAATTCTGGGCGAGGCTAGCCCAAGACCGTCCTGCCTTATTCATCACACACAACGGACTTGGCTTTGATCTGCCCTTCATCAAAAAGCGGTCGATCATCAATCAAGTGAAACCCAGCCTCGATATCAACCTTGCGAAGTTCCGTACCGAACCGGTCTATGACACGATGGCCATCTGGAGTAATTGGGATACGAGGGGGTGGGTCAAGCTCGACGTCCTGGCTAGAGCATTACAGGTCGAAACGAAGTCGGGCAGTGGGGAACAAGTTGCCGAAATGTGGGAGAAAAGGCAGGGTCGTGAGCTTGCGCAGTACTGTTTGCAAGATACCTATGTGACGTATGCCTGCTACTGCCGCATGAACTTTCGTCAGCCCCTGTCTAGTGAGGTTGTTCTGCTGCAGCCTGAGCTCTGCGACGTTGATTAGATCGATCAGTTGATTACCGAGTCTGATACGCTTCCGCCAATTTCTTTTTCGGGACTGAGCGAGCCGCTGATTTGCTGGTTTTCATAGCTTTCACTTCTTCCGTCCGTTGACGGAGTTCTTGTTTCATCCACATTGTTTCCTTCTTCAGCATTGCGATCTCGGAATCTTTGCGTTTGTTAGCTTCTCGCGCTTCACGGAGTTCATCCAGCTTCTTGTTGAGTAGTTCATCGGTACTTAATTGAGGAATCCCTGCATCGGTCCGGCGCTGAGCCGGAAACTCTTGGGGGTCTAGCAAGGCGGAAGCTTCCTGCGGTGCTGCTGCTCCCGTGACCGATGGGTCTAACGTCGGCGTAGCGGCTGGTACCATTTGAGCAGCCTGTGATGTAGAAGCAGGGATAGGTTTCGGTGACCCTGCTGCCTGAATCGAACCAGGCATCGCTGCTTTGGCGAGGGTCTGGTAGTCGATGACCATCGTCATAGCGTCACTTCCCAGAGCGACAAAGGAAGGAGCTTTTTCAAGATGCGCAGTAGAACGAGGAGTGAATCCCGAGGCCTTTCGGTTTTGCGTAGAAGCGATTGTCAAATGGATTGATTCTTTATGGACATAGAGGGTGCCCGCTGTGGGTTCAGTGCCTGACCCTGCCGATGGAGACACCTTGAAACCGACAATCTGCTCCGGTTTCGCTTGCGATAAGCCTTGGGCTAGCAGGGGAGCAAGAAACTCGGCGTCTTCATCGCTGAATACTCTCATCGGCTTGCTGCCACTGGCGGGCATGTTGCCTGACATTTTCAGAACGTCGTCGGTCACAACGCCTTTGACTACTTTTAGCATGGTCATTTGGTCGATGGTGGTAGGATGGTCGGCTGAAAATGACCAATCGGCGATTTCCTTGAGATAGACGGATCCTTTGGCATTTTTGTGAAGCTTTGCCTCTCCGGAAAACATGGAGCACCCGGTTACGATCAGGCTGACGGACATCAAGACGCCGACATAGTGAGAACTGCCGACATTGAAAGGGATATGCATAGGGGATCTCCTCATCTGTGGTCTTGTGGCCGAGGAGGCCGGGTGGCCGCTATCGCGAAAGTTCAGAATGTGACCATGGTGCTTATACCGAACTACCATACACCTAGACCCATGAGTACTATGCCGATTACCAGCCAGCCGACTACCCCAACCGAAATGATTGTTTCGAGTGTGACACGGGAATCAGATGGGTTGGGATTAGGTGTTGAATCGGAGTCGGCGGACTTCATAGCAAGAGGCAAAGGCTCTGGTTGCTGAACAGGTGGACGCCGAAATTTCAGCAAGGTCCATGCCTTCGCATTTTTGAAGTGACAGCTTGTATCGTCGGTCAAGGTAAGGTGGAGAGATTCTTACTAGAGATCAGCATCCGAAGATCAAGAATGGTGAGCGCACTCTAGAAGAGAGACTTAAGACGGTTCCTTTATAATCATGAGGTTAGCGGCGAAGGATTGATCACGTGGAGGAAGAAGCTTCGGACGATTGGGGGTGGGCTTGGTCATCAACGAGGTTACATGGGAGTGAATACAGGGAAAGAATGATCGACGAAATAGTCTGAATGTGGCCGAGCGAGCCGGTCAAAAAAATGTTCCTTTCTACCCTGAGGTGTGCAGAATTGTTCCAAAGGGTGCGATTGTCAATGCCTCCAATACCAACTGCCTACAAGACTGGGATCTCACTCCCCATAGAGAGTCGCAGCCGAGGCATCAAAGATCTGTTTTGTAATCAGAGTGCCTGGCCAAAAATCACCGGTGCCTTTCTCCCATACAACCGTGATGTTGCCATCGGTTTTCCCCATGCTTTGTGTCGGGGAACGGGTGGCATCACCTTCGACTAAAATTTCCACATCCTTGCCGATGTATCGACGATTGCGCGCTGCTGTGATTGCCCGTTGAATCTCGACCAGTTTCAACACCCGCTGACCCTTCACCTGGTCCGGTACATCGTCGGCGTATTTCCGAGCCGCGATCGTATGTTTCCGCTCCGAATATTTGAAGGTATAGGCTGAGTCGAGCTGAGCTTGTTCCACGATCCTGCAGGTATCGCGAAACTCCGCGTCGGTTTCTGAGCAGAATCCGCAAATGATGTCCGTGGTCAGGACGACATCGGGGATGATGGCTCGAATGCGATCAACCAACGCAAGATACTCGGCCCCAGTATAGTTCCGCCCCATCAGCTCAAGAATGCGATCGCTTCCGGCCTGCAGCGGCAGATGGATATGCTTGCAAAGTTTTGGATGAGCCGCGATCGTATCGATCAGTGCCGGAGGAAAGTCTTTGGGATGTGGAGAGGTAAATCGCACGCGCTCGATACCATCGGTGTCCGCCACGGCGCTGATGAGCTTGGCAAAGTCCCATTCGACGTGGCGATAGGAATTCACGTTTTGGCCAAGCAACGTGATCTGCTTGAATCCACGCACGGCGGCGTCACGCGCTTCGAGCAGAATCGATTCGGGATCACGCGACCGCTCACGTCCTCTGGTGTAGGGGACGACACAGAAAGAACAGAAGTTGTCGCAGCCGCGCATCACCGTGATCCAGGCGTTCACGCCGTCGTTTCGGTCCGGCATGATGCTTTCGTAGGTTTCATACTCCGACAGATCGAGGGCGAAGGCTTTCTTCCGGAGCCCCTGTTCTTGGGCGTCCAGAGCGTTGGCCAGCAACAGGGGTAATTGTCGGTACGAGTCTGGGCCGGCCAAGACATCGATGAGGGGTTCTTTTTCAGCCAGCTCAGTCTTTAAATTCTGAGCCATGCAACCTAGGACGCCGACGACGAGCGAGCGTTGCTTCTTGATCGCTCTGAGTTCGGAAAGATGGGCATAGATCTTCTTGTGGGCGTTCTCCCTGATGGCGCAGGTATTGACCAGCACGACGTCGGCTCGTTCGCGGTCTTCCGTAAAGGCAAAGCCTTCCTGCTTCAGCATCGACCGGACCAGCTCACTGTCAGACTCGTTCATCTGACAGCCGAAGGTTTCGATATGCACGTGGGGGGCAGTCTTCAGCGTCATAGCACTGCCATGGCAGAGTGTGTGCGTTGAGAAGCCCTAAGATGGCCAAACGTGAAACGGTCTGCAGCGGCGGTAATTGTGACCGGTAAAATCTGATTCTGAAGGTCGCCTGTTTCTGTGACTGCCACTCTGGTGAAGTTCGGAGTTGTGCCGAAGCGATAGGAATCTCGAGTTCCAGTTTCGAACAGGACTGAGATGGTTTTACCGATCTGCTTGTTGTGAAATGCCAGTCGTTTGGCGCGATCCAGATCGAGCAGCAGATCAGTCCGTTTCTTTACCGATGCGGATGGCACACGTTGTTTGATGCGCAGCGCGGCCGTTCCCGGTCGGGAAGAGTAGGGAAACACGTGGATATAGGAAAATGGAAGATCTGTTGCAACCGCGACTGTATTCCGAAACGCCGTGTCAGTTTCGCCGGGGAATCCAACCAGAAGATCAGTTCCAAGGCCAAGGTTGGGAATCTTCATGAGCGCCGTTTCGATTAACTTGGTATAGGCCTTGATCGTATGGCGTCGGTTCATGGCCTGTAAGATCTGGTCATCTCCACTTTGTAGTGGGATGTGGAGATAGGGACAGAGTTTCTTTGAGGTGGAGAGGAGATCAATTAATTCGTCGCTGACGGTAGTCGGCTCAATCGATGAAATGCGGAGGCGTTCGAGGCCTGCGATCTGATCGAGTCGGCGAAGCAACGCATAAAAGTCTTTGTCACCGTGAGCATATTGACCGATGTTTACCCCCGTCAGCACAATCTCTCGATAGCCTTGTGCCACCAAGCTGTTGGCTTCGCGCAGGATATCGTCGAACATTCGGCTTCGCTCATGGCCTCGTGCAAACGGAATAATGCAGAAGCTGCACATCGCGCTGCAGCCGTCCTGGATCTTGAGTAAGGCGCGGGTGGAATCAGGTTCCGCAAAATGCGGGAGGTCAAAGTCTCCGCGCGCCATCGTTTTCGTGTGGTGAATGTCCGGAACCAATCGCTTCTTCAGCTCGTGAATGGCTGGGAGATAGGCCGGTAGATCCAGCTTGAATTGATGCCCCACGATCAGGTCGATGCCGGCTTGCTGCTTGAGCTGTTCTATTCCCGTTTGGGCGTAGCAGCCTGTCACGGCGATGAAGGCATGGGGAGAATGTTTGAGGGTTTTACGAATAAGATAGCGTGCCGTTCGCTCAGCATCTTCTGTCACGGCACAGGTATTGAGCACCAGGACATCGGTCGGCTGGCCGAACTCGACGAGGTCGAACCCTTTTCGCCGGAGGCCTTCTCCGAGGATCGAGGTTTCGGCTTGATTCAGTCGGCAGCCGAGCGTATGAAGGGATGCACGGGTTGTCACCATAGGGTCGCATTATAGGAAGATCAGGCCCGTTCCAGCAAGGTTGCTTCTTGCGATCGGGGATCTCAAGGATTGTGAGCCAATTGTCGGAACAACCCATGATCGGGTTGCATCCGAGTCGCCGGGGAGAGCGTGAGGATCGTGCATCTGCGTCCGCTCATCGTTTTTGTTTTGACAGGATTGTTCTGGAGCCATTCTGTGACGGGATGGAGCACGGATTCACTTCCCACCGAGCCTGATCTCGCCACTCGTGTCGATGAGCTGTATGACCATGAGGCCCGTCTCTTCATCATGCTGTATTCGCTTCGAGGGAATGGCCACATTGACTATGTTACGGCCCGGCTGGTGCAGGAGTATTCGCGTAGTACCTACGGGAATCCTATCTATCAGACCGAGGCCCAGCCACTCTTCTATTGGTGGAACCACACCATGTGGAATGACCCTGAGCAAGACGGGGTCAACGGCAACGAAAAAGTCTACCAGGAAAATACCGACTTCGATATCTCGCGATACAAGCCCTGTTTGTTCAACGGACAACCCTGTTAGCCTCAGTGCCAGCCAGTGAGATGGTCCTCGCCTGTTTTGTGATTCTGCTGAGAGGCGGCGCGAGGCGGTGGTATTCTGCAGGGCAACCGAAACGAGTTGTCCTGCTGATGGTACGTCCATCCGATTCAGCTCACGTTTGTGCGAGTCAGTTTCCATGAAACAAGGATCCTTCGACGTATCAAGTCTCATGAATCGCCGTATCCTCGTGATGCTGCCGTTGGGTTTTGCCTCCGGTCTTCCGCTTGCGCTGACGTCCGGGACGTTGCAGGCCTGGCTGACGGTGGAGGGAGTTGACCTCAAGACCATCGGCATTTTCACGATGGTCGGCTTGCCCTATACGCTCAAGTTCTTGTGGGCTCCCGTGATGGATCGTGTGATCCCTCCCTGGTTCGGGCGGCGGCGTGGCTGGATGGTGCTGACGCAACTCTGTGTGGCGGTCGGCCTGGGACTCATGGCCCTCACCAATCCTCGGATACATCCTGGATGGTTGGCGGCCTATGCGGTGCTTGTGGCGTTTCTGGCCGCCTCTCTGGATATTGTCTTCGACGCCTATCGCACAGACACGCTCCAATCTCATGAGCGCGGTTTGGGTGCGGCGGTATGGGTGAACGGCTATCGAATCGCCCTATTAGCTTCTGGGGCCGGCGCGCTCGTGCTTGCCGATTATGTCGGGTGGCAAATGACGTATCTGGCCATGGCAGCCGTCATGGTAGCCGGAGTAGGTATCGTCTTGGTCAGCCCCAATCCAACGTTCACTGCCGAGGCTCCGAGGAGTATGCGGGAAGCAGTCGGCGCACCGCTGGCGGAGTTCTTTGGACGGTCTCACGCGTTGGGGTTCTTGGCCGTGATTATTCTCTACAAGCTTGGAGATGCCTTTGCCTCTGCGCTTCAGACCGCTTTTCTGATCGGAGGGCTTGGTTTTTCTGCGACGGACGTCGGCGCCGTGAAGGGATTAGGGGTCTTTGCCACATTGCTGGGCGCTTTCGTCGGCGGACTCATGATGACCAAGTCGGGACTTGTACGGTCGCTGTTGATCTTCGGAGTCTTACAGGCGGTCTCCAATCTGGGATTCGTCGTATTGGCATTGGCAGGCAAGAATTCGATGGTCCTAACGGCGGCAGTCGTGATCGAAAATGTGACGGGCGGAATGGGCACTGCTGCGTTCGTCGCGTTGGTGATGTCACTCTGCGATCCCCGATATACCGCGACTCAGTTCGCGCTGCTGTCTTCATTAGAGGCATTGGGGAGGGTATTTGCCGGCCGCCCATCGGCGGATCTTGTCAGCCTGGTTGGATGGACTCAGTTTTTTGTCTTGACCGTGGTTGTCGCTCTGCCGGGTCTGTGGGCCGTTTGGCGGATCCGACGTTCCATCGAGCCAGAACAGAAAGCTGCCGAGCATATTTCTGTTACGGAACCTGGAGTTTCGTCGATCTCCAAGTGACTATGAGGACAATCGTCGTTGGAGGAAGAGAACAAAGAGCATCAGGGTGGGCAGCGGAGCCAATAGAAACGGCACCAGCCAGAGCCAGACATTCTTGCCGCGTACGCGCGCTTGGTCGATCATCCAGACGAAGAGCCACACTAGCAGGCAAGCATAGTTCAAGATAATCCACTGGGTGGTGTGAGTCTTGAGGACGCTCGTGCTCTCCGAAGGGCCTTGGAGAAGAAAAATTCCTAACAGCAGCACGAATGCACCTAACAGGCCCCCGACAAATTTTTTGCTCCAGACGAACATAGCTCCTCCAGACTCTATAGGATCGGGTGAATTGCAATCTGGGTTAAGCTAATTGGCTCGACAATTGTTTGTCAAATCAAGCTGGTTCGGGTATTTCATGACAGACAGTTTCAGGGCAAAGGTTATGAGAACACCATGAGTCTCTTTCGTTTGAGCGTGATCGTAGTCGCACTTGCCGGAGCAGTCGCTCTGGTATGGTCAAACCCGACTATGGACGACTATTTACGCTTCGTTGAACAGGAATTGAGCAAAGCGATAGACCGAATGGACCAGGGAGCACCGACTCGAGAGCAACAATTTATTCGGCAGGTGTTTCAGTCGCAAAGTAGGAAGCTTCTCGAATCACTCGTGAGGCCGAATACAGCGCGACAGAACTGGGGGATTGTGAGCCGGTATGAAACACAGGTGGCCGATACAAAAGTCATTGTCTTGGGTCTCGGCGGTTGGTTCATTCCCATTCAGGGCGTCGAAGAAGCAACGCTGAAGATCGGGCGAATGGCCTTCTAAAAAGAAAAAATGGCCAGGGTAATCTGACGGGGCCGTATTCTACCGGTTATTTCTGTGGATAACCCCGCTGATAAGCGACTAGAACTGGCTAGGATATTCGCATTTCGACTATTCACAGCCTTTCCCCTCATTTCCCAAAGATCCACAATACTTGGTGTTGACAAAAAAACATGATAGCTATATGTAGCTGTCCATTGAAACTACATGAGCTTCACGCACCTTAAATATGGTCTACTCAGAGGCATGGGTTATATCCTTTTCCCCTCGGCAGGAGGTCTACCGTGAAAATTGATCGAAGATTTACCAGTCGCAGGCAGAATCCCTACGAGGGGATCACGTTTGTGAAGCGTTCGTCGGAGATTCGCAATCCCGACGGATCCACTGTCTTCAAGCTCGAAAATATCGACGTTCCTGAGACATGGTCGCAGTTGGCCATCGATATATTGGCCCAGAAGTACTTTCGGAAGGCCGGAGTTCCGCAGCGCGATCAGAATGGGCAGCCTGCCATCGGTCCAGATGGCAAGTCGGTGTTGGGTGGTGAGCGAGATGCCCGTCAAGTCTTCGAACGCATGGCTGGATGCTGGACCCATTGGGGCAAGTCTTATGGGTATTTCAAGACGCCGGACGATGCTGAGTCGTTCCACGATGAAATGTGCTACATGCTGGCGCATCAAATGGCAGCGCCCAATTCTCCCCAGTGGTTCAATACCGGCCTTCATTATGCCTATGGGTTATCGGGACCGGCACAAGGGCATTATTACGTTGATCCCAAGACTCACGAAGTGGTGAAAGCCACCAACGCGTTCGAACATCCTCAACCGCATGCCTGTTTCATTCAATCAATCGAGGACGATCTCGTGAATGAAAACGGCATCATGGATCTCTGGGTTCGGGAAGCACGGTTGTTTAAGTATGGGTCCGGGACCGGGACCAATTTTTCAAAACTGCGCGGGGATGGCGAAGGACTTTCCGGCGGCGGGAAGTCTTCAGGCCTTATGTCATTTCTGAAGATCGGGGATCGAGCTGCCGGGGCGATCAAGTCTGGAGGGACGACGCGCCGTGCCGCCAAGATGGTTTGTTTGGACCTCGACCATCCGGATATCGAAGAATTTATCGATTGGAAAGTCATCGAAGAGCAAAAAGTCGCGGCGATGGTGACGGGGTCAAGGATTTGTGCGCAGCGCCTCAATGCGGTGCTGAAAGCTTGTCATACGGTCGATGGTGAAGGCGCTTTCAGACTGGATCTCGACCAGAAGACCAATCCGGTCTTGCGTGAGGCTCTGGCATCGGCCCGTCGGGATCTGGTGTCCGAGGCGTATATCCAACGAATGTTTTCTTATGCGCAGCAAGGCTTCACGCATTTTGTCTTCCATGAATATGACACGAATTGGGATGGGAAGGCCTACCAGACCGTCTCCGGGCAAAACTCCAACAATAGCGTCAGGATTCCTAATGAGTTTTTTGCCGCGCTCGAAACCGACGGTGACTGGCAACTCAAGCGTCGAACGAGCGGCAAGGTTTGGAAGACCGTCAAGGCACGGGAGCTGTGGGACCGGATCGCGTGGGCGGCCTGGATTTGTGCTGATCCAGGGACGCAGTACGATACCACCATCAACGAGTGGCATACCTGTCCGGAGGACGGTCGTATCAACGCATCAAATCCCTGTTCTGAGTACATGTTCTTGGACGATACGGCCTGTAATCTCGCTTCCCTGAACCTCACGAAGTTCTATGCCACTGATGGACAATTCGAGCTGGAACATTTTCGCCATGCCGTTCGGCTGTGGACGATTGCCTTGGAGATCAGTGTGTTGATGGCGTCTTTCCCGAGCCGATCCATCGCCGAAAAAAGTTATCAGTTCCGGACGCTGGGGTTGGGGTATGCGAATCTGGGCACGGTGCTCATGCGTCAAGGCATTCCGTACGATTCCCCCAAGGCCTTGGCGATTTGTGGAGCCATCACGTCTATTATGACGGGTGAAGCGTACAGTGCATCGGCTGAAATGGCTGCCGAATTGTCGCCCTTTCCGGGGTACGCAAACAATCGAGAGCATATGCTGCGGGTCATCCGCAATCACCGTCGAGCTGCGTACCAGGCGCCGCAGGCAGAATACGAACACCTCACGATTGCGCCGATGGGAGTCCGTCCCGAGCATTGTCCGCCTGACATGCTTCTCGCCGCCAGACGCGCCTGGGACCATGCGCTTGAATTAGGGACGGCCTATGGATATCGCAACGCTCAAGTGACCGTCATTGCGCCAACCGGCACGATTGGGTTGGTCATGGACTGCGATACCACGGGGATTGAACCAGACTTTGCTCTGGTGAAATTTAAGAAACTGGCCGGTGGCGGGTACTTCAAGATCATCAATCAAAGCTTGCCGCTGGCGCTGGCCAACCTTGGCTATACGGATCAGCAAGCGCAGGATGTCGTTCGGTACTGTGTCGGGGCTCAGACGCTCAAGGGCGCCCCGTTCATCAATCATGACACGCTGCGTCAAAAGGGATTCGACGATGCGGCTCTCGATCGTTTGGAGAGCAGTTTGGGGCAAGCGTTTGAAATTCAGTTCGCCTTCAATAAGTTTACGCTTGGAGAGGCGTTCTGCGTCGAAAAGCTTGGCCTGACCGAAGCCCAGCTGAATGAAATAAGCGTCAACATGCTGAAGACGCTTGGCTTTACGCAAGAAGAGATCGCCGCAGCGAATGATTTCTGTTGCGGGACGATGACGGTGGAAGGCGCCCCGTATTTGAAGGCCGAACACCTTGCAGTGTTCGACTGTGCCAATCGATGTGGTCGAATCGGGCAACGCTCCATTGCCGTCGATGCGCATATCCGCATGATGGCTGCGGCACAGCCGTTCATCAGCGGCGCGATTAGCAAGACGATCAACATGCCGGCCGATGCCACGCTTGAAGACGTCAAGGCGGCCTATTTACTCGCCTGGAAGAGCATGGTCAAAGCAGTCGCGCTCTATCGTGATGGGTCCAAACTGAGTCAGCCGTTGAGCGCTTCGACTGACAGTGGGAAGGCTGTGGAGGCGACCACTAGCGTGATGGGGATGGCGGAGAAAATCACCGAACGGGTACTCGTTCGGTATCTCGCCAAGCGTCGCCCGCTCCCGAGTCGGCGAAGTGGATACACTCAAAAGGCGATTGTCGGGGGACATAAGCTGTACCTGCGCACGGGCGACTATGAGGATGGGACGGTCGGAGAAATCTTCTTGGATATGCACAAGGAAGGGGCGGCGTTCAGAAGCCTCATGAATTGTTTTGCGATCGCCATCTCTCTTGGACTTCAGCACGGCGTGCCGCTGGAAGAATTCGTTGAGGCGTTTGTCTTTACCCGGTTTGAGCCGAACGGTCCCGTGAAATTGAACGATCGAATCAAAATGTCGACATCGATCATCGATTATATCTTCCGTGAGTTAGCCGTGACCTATCTCGACCGGTATGACCTGGCGCAGGTGAAAGAGGAGGATCTGCGCATGGATTCGATGAAGAAAGACGACATGGATCCCGAATGCTCAGAAGAAGAGGCGGACCTCGATGCACTGGCCAAGTCTTCCGTTCTTACGGAGCATCTTCCGATCCGTCGGAACAGTGGAAAAGGAAATGGTCATGGGAATGGACATGGCCATAGTGTGGCTCGACAAGTGGAGATCACCAGGGAAACGCTTACTCTGACAGAGATCAAAAATGCCAAAGATGCTAAGGTCAAGGGCTACGAAGGCGATCCCTGTCCCGAGTGCAAGCAGTTCACCATGGTTCGAAACGGCACCTGTCTGAAGTGTGTGACGTGCGGCGCAACGAGCGGATGTTCATAAAGAGGAGTGTAAGAATGCGGAGCAGGCGGCCGTCATTGTGTCTCTGGTGTAGGAAGCGGCGGGTCCTCCGAATTCGCTCGAGCGCTGACATCTTCTTTGTGGTACGGTTACGGGCTCGAAAACTTTGCGCGAGCCCGGCGTCCTCTTGTATCCTCTCGTATCACTATGGGTCGTGGTCTCCATTGCGAGCTGCTCGCTCGGCGAGGCGGAAAAAGTCCTGATGCCGGATGTCAACTAGGAGTCTCACTATGCCGACAACAACGCAACTTGTTATCAGCGGTCAGAGTAAACCGGGTGCCCTTGCCAGAGTGACGGCGGTCCTCGGTGAAGCCGGCGTCAACATTAAGGCGTTCTCCGCTCCGGAGGTGATGGCAACAGGCAAGCTGCGGCTGCTTGTTGCTGACCTGGACAGTGCGCGCGCGGCCCTTAAGGCGGCGAAGATTAAATTCGGGGAAGAAATTGCGCTTCTGCTAAGTCTCGAAAACAAGCCTGGCGCGTTAAGGAAAGTGGCAGATACTTTGATGAAGAGCCGGATCAACATCAAGTGCGGCTATTGTACTCCTTCACGGGAAGGGAAACGGGCGATCGTCGTTCTGACCGTTTCCAATACGGACAAGGCCTTGGCCATTCTACGCGATCAGTCGCTCGACGAGTTTTGATTGATGCGGCCGGTGCCGCTCACAAAACGTATTTCTCTGCCTATCGTGGTGATTGGACTGGGCGCCGTCCTCTCTCAAGGTTGCTCCACCGCTCCTCGTCCTATTGATCGTTTCCCCGGGTATCCCATTGGATTTGTAGAACGAGGAATGGCCTCGTGGTATGGCCCTGGATTTCATGGGAACAAGACAGCCAATGGGGAGCAGTACGACATGTACAAACTGACGGCTGCTCATCGGACACTGCCACTCGGGTCCGTCGCAGTTGTGCATTCGTTGACTTCAGGTCGCCAGGCTACTGTCAGGATTAATGATCAAGGGCCGTTCGCGAGAGGACGGGTTTTGGACCTTTCGTTGGCCGGTGCCCAAGCGCTTGGGATGGTCGGCAACGGAACCGACCAGGTCGAACTTCGAGTTGTGGACTATCACTCTCGACCTGAAGGGATGGGGGTGTTACGGGTTCAAGTCGGTGCTTTCGCGGACCTTCAGAATGCTAGGGCGCTGTTCGTACAAGTTCAACGAGATTTTGCTGATGGGCGCATCATTCCGATCGATCTCCCGGAAGGGCACCGTTACCGAGTCCAAATTGGTCGATTCTTGACCGAACCAGAGGCTCAGATGGCCGCAGGTCGTCTCGATCGTACATTCAACCTGCAATCGTTTGTTGTGCGGGATGATAGCTAAACACTGGAAGGATGGTAGCATTATTCTGAGGGTTCCGTTTGGAACCAATTGATTTTCAAGCGACATTTCTTGGATTACTTGCCTGCATGTGATCCCTGTGATAGATGTAGTAGCTGTGAACTCTATTCTAAGTGGTCCGGTTATCTTAATCGTACAATCCTCTGAAGGGTGGACCAAGAGGTATCCTCTGGGAGACGCCCGGCTTCTCATCAGGCCAGCCATACTGGTCCAACGTTTCGAATAGACGACTGCGATGGACATCCTCATCCTACTAGGATTGATAGGGTTATCCGCCGTTATTTCTACAGCCGAGATCGGCTTCTTTTCGGTCAACGAGACACGACTGAAAGCATTGGCGCAGAACGGAAGTAAACGGGCAGCCAAAGCTCTTCAGTTGAGGAGCGACCCCCAAAAGCTCCTCTCGACCATTCTCGTCGGTGACCGTCTCGTCAGTACTGCGACCCCCATGTTCGCCACCTTCATCACATTGAATGCCTATGGGGGCAAGAGTGCGCTTGAAGAAGCGATTGCAGTCATGATTGGTATCCTGACCTTTGTGCTTCTCGTGTCAGTGGATGTTATCCCAAAGACTCTGGCGGCAAAGTTCTCCGTACCCGTGACGCTGAACATGGCTTACCCCATCTATGGGGTTCAGGTCATGTTGCGACCGCTTCTTTTTCTGATCGTTCCTCTGATCTACAGTTTGACGGGAGGGAAGGGGTTGACGCTTCCCTTGGTAACAGAGGAAGAGCTGAAAATTATGCTCGACCAGGGAGGAAAGGCCGGCGAGTTAGAATCAGAAGAAGTCAAAATGATCAAAAACGTGTTTCAACTGAAAGATATTACCGCGGAAGATGCGATGACGCCGCGCATCTACGTGTTTTCGCTCGACGGGAACCTTCGACTCAAGGAAGCACAAGAGCTGCTCTATAATTCCAAGTACTCCAGAATTCCGCTCTATGACGGCATGCTCGATAACATTACCGGGATTCTTTACAAGACGAAGGCGCTGACCGAGTTGGCTAAAGGGAGAACCGATTTGCGCCTCCGGGATATCGCCCATCCTCCGCTCTTCGTCCCGGCCGGCAAGACGGCGGACGACTTGATGAAACAGTTCCAGCAGGAGAAGCGGCATATGGGAGTCGTCGTCAACGAATTCGGCGGTGTCATGGGACTGGTGACGCTCGAAGATCTTCTCGAGGAAGTCGTGGGTGAGATCGTCGATGAAACGGATATCACTGAAGAACTCATCAAACGCATTGGAAAGAACCAAATCCTAGTCCACGGACGGACGGAAGTTCGAAAGGTGAACGATTTCCTAAAAGTTGAGCTTGGAGATGAAGCCCTGACGATCGGAGGGCTGATCCAGGAAAATCTTGGTCGCATCCCGCAGGCAGGAGAAGAACTCCGCATCGAGAATTGTCGCCTGGTGGTCCATGAGGCGGATCCTCGATCGATACGAAGCGTGCAAATTCTTAAGGACGAGAAAGTGCCTGTTCCAGTCGAAGCCTCGGTGTGACTAGCGCTCCTGCCGGTGCTCTATTAAGTCTAGGAACGCCTCCTCGTTAAGGACAGCTACCTCAAATTTCTTCGCCTGATCAAGTTTGGAGCCAGGGTCTGTGCCGGCTACGATATAGCTCGTCTTCTTACTGACGCTGGATGACACCGAGGCGCCCAACCGTTCGACCAGCACTTTGGCCTCATCTCTCGTCAGCCTCACCAATCCACCGGTGAACACAAAGCTCTTCCCTGTGAAAGGCAGAGCAGCCGAGCTCTGAGCTGAGGGTGTGTCTATGATCGAAACGCCTAGTGTACGCAATTCATCGATGACCCGTCGGTTCGAACTTTCTTGGAAGTAGGAGACCAAACTCTCGGAGATTTCAGGACCAATTTCACGGACTTCCTGAAAACGGACGCAGTCAGCCGACATGATAGCATCAAGCGAGCCGAACTCTTTCGCAAGCACTTTGGCGATGTGCTGCCCTACTTGACGGATTCCCAGGCCCATCAAAAATCGATCGAGCGAGACGTGTTTACTTTGAGCGAGGGCGTCAAGGAGCAGGGTTGAGGATCGCTCCGCGAATCCCTCTAACTCAAGAAGTTGTTCAGCCCTGAGTCGATAGAGGTCGGAGAGATCCTTCACAAGGCCGAGGTCGACCAGTTGTGCCACGGTTTTCTTACCCAGTCCGTCGATATTGAGAGCGGTCTTCGATACGAAGTGTTCAATGGTACCTTTCAGTTGGGCCGGACAGGCGGCTTGGCCTGTGCAGTAGAAGTAGGCACCTTCCCGTGCCACGGTGGAATTGCATATTGGACAATGAAGTGGCATGTGGAAAGGGTCCGACCTGGCTTCATTCAAGATAGGAATACGCTCGGTGATTGCCGGAATAACATCGCCGGCGCGCTCGACTCGAACCGTGTCGCCTACTCGGATATCCTTTCTTGCCACCTCGTCCGCATTGTGGAGGGTCGCTCGGCTGATGGTGACTCCACCCACTTCTACCGGTTTCAGGAGGGCGAGAGGGGTTAATGCTCCCGTTCGGCCAACGGAAATGACAATGTCCTGTACTTCGGTGATCTCTTTCCGAGGAGGAAATTTGAACGCGATGGCCCAACGAGGACTTCTGGATTTCATTCCTAGTTGTGCTTGCCAATCCCTGCGATCGACTTTCACCACGACTCCATCAATTTCATAGGGGAGATTGTCGCGTTGATCTTCCGTTTCTCGGTGAAATGCCAAGACCTGGTCGATGGCTTCGCATCGTCGGCGAAGGTGAGGGACCGGAAGCCCACACATGGTCAACATCTCCAGTTCCGCCCAGTGCGACGGGGGATGGGATCCACTCATCGCCATCACTTCATAGCACGTGACGACGAGCGGCCGTGAGGCGGTAATGTGCGAATCGAGTTGACGAAGAGAACCGGCGGCGGCGTTACGCGGGTTGGCAAAGGCGTCGTTCCCCCGTTCCGTCATTCGGCGGTTGAGCGCATGAAAGTCGGAGAGAGGCATATACACTTCGCCCCGCACCACCAAATGATCCGGGTACGATCCGGTCTGCAACTGCAGCGGGAGCGAGCGAATCGTGCGGAGATTGATGGTGATATCCTCGCCCACCTGTCCGTCACCACGGGTCGAGCTACGAACAAACGTCCCGTGGTCGTAGACTATTTCAACTGACAGGCCATCGAATTTAGGCTCGACCGTGTAGCCGATGTGGTCCGTACCTAGCTCCCGTTTCATCCGCTGGTCGAAGGCCAGGACCTCCTCGGAATTCACCAAGGAATCAAGGCTCAACATGGGCCGTTCATGCTGCACCTTGCCGAGTTTATCCACGGGGGAGGCACCGACACGCTGAGTTGGGGAATCGGGGGTAACCAGTTCCGGGTACGCCCGTTCCAGGTTGGTCAATTCTCGGAACAACCGATCATACTCTCCATCGGAAATCTCAGGGTGGTCCTTGATGTAATAGAGGTAGTCATGATGCCGGATTTGGCCCTTGAGCTGGGCGAGTCGCTCTTGCTCGGCGGGAGCGGCTTTCGACGAGAGCAGTGAGTTGTTATGGAGTGAATCCTGTCGCATTGTTGCGCTCAACGAGGTGATGCCCCAGCGATCGTTTCTAAGGTGCCATGAAAGACGACGTTTGGCATGGGAGGAGAGAGAGGCCTGAACCGTGCTGACCGTAGCATAAGGGTGCGGAAACGGTCAAACCCGATGGGCCTGGTCCGCTTTGACTTTCGCATCAGTGGCCACTATTCTAAGTGTCGCTTCAGCAGGTCTGAAGTTGGCAGAGAGCCTGGGTAAAGGAGGATATATGCAGAAGGGAGAGCAGCAGGTCTGTGAGCGAATCCGGAAGATTATTTCATTAGGAATACTGCTCTGTGGTGGGTGGTTGGTAAGTGGGTGTGTTGTATTAGAGGAAAAATACAACGCGGAAAAAGCGCGAAGCCTGAATTTTCAGCGCCTCCTGGCACAGGAAGAGAAACGGACGGCTGAGCTCGATAGTGAGGTCAGGCACACAAAGACTGAATTAGCTGAATTTGAGGCGAGGAATCGTGAGCTGTCTGCACAGGTGCAGGTGGCACGTGAGCAGATGGGGCGTCTTCAAGAGGAGGCAGAAGCAATCAGGGAAGCGACAGTGCTGGAACGAAAAGCCCTGGAGGATATGCAGAGAAAGGGCCAGCCCCCTCTAGTCAAACCGAAAAAAGCCGAATTGCCGAAGGCTGTTTCCGGCGGTCACAGCGGTAGTCATCTTTCAGACAAAGGCATGGCGGCTATGACTGAGCCGGCCTCTCCGATGAAGGTCACACCGGGGATGGTCCATGTGGTCAAAGCGGGGGAAACGCTCTACAGCATTAGCAGGCGGTATGGTGTTGAGGTCGATAAGTTGAAGAAGTCGAATAAACTGCCGGATGACATCGTCGAGATCGGACAGAAGCTTCTGGTGGGGGTAGAGTAAGCGGACGACATGCGGGCAGCGACCTATTCACTCACGCCGGATGAGTTTCGCTCCTACGCAAAGCAGGGCAATCTCATTCCGTTATTCCGTGAAATCTTGGCGGACCATGATACGCCGGTCTCGGCCTTTGCCAAGATCGATCATGGGCCCTCGGCCTATTTACTGGAGAGTATTCAAGGGGGAGAAAAGTGGGCCAGATATTCCTTTCTTGGAAGCGGGTCTCCGCTCGTCATCTATGAGGATCGTGGCGATCTGTGTGTGAAGAAGGGTTCGGATTGCCGGCGAATCCCTAGCCGAGGCGCGCCACTGGACCGTCTGCGGGAAATCATGGAGACGTACCGCCCCGTAACGGTTCCGGATCTGCCTCCTTTTGTCGGTGGAGCCGTCGGGTACCTCGGCTACGACATGGTGCAGACGTTCGAGGATCTTCCCTCTCGCAAGAAGGAACACCTCGATGTTCCGGACTTTGCATTTGTATTGACCGAGACACTGCTCATCTTCGACAACGTCTCGCAGAAGATCAAGGTTGTCGCCAATGCACAGGTAAAGTCTCAGTCGGAACGAGACATTCGTTCGGCCTATCGTGAGGCGACAGGCAGGATCGAAGCGATGATTGCCAGAATCCGTAGACCGCTTCGACCCGTCAAGCCGAGGCGTCGGCGAACTCCGATTCGTTTCACGGTCAACATGAGCAAGGCGAAGTTTGAGAAGATCGTGTCTCGTGCGCAGGACTACATCAGAGCTGGCGATATCTTTCAGTGTGTCTTGTCGCAACGATGGGAAACAAATCTCCAGGCTCCCCCGTTTCAGCTCTATCGGGCCCTGCGCCTCGTGAATCCGTCGCCTTACATGTATTACATCAGAATTGCGGGGGTTGAACTGGTCGGCTCGTCTCCCGAAATTCTTGTGCGGTGTGAGGACGGGTTGGTCTCGGTACGCCCGATTGCCGGCACCAGACGGCGTGGCGCGACGATGGATGAGGACGTGGAATTGGAACGCCGTCTTCTTGCTGATGCCAAGGAACGGGCCGAGCACATTATGCTGGTGGATCTTGGACGCAATGATGTCGGTCGTGTGGCTGAACAGGGATCTGTCCACGTCGAGTCGTTGATGAATGTTGAGCGGTACTCGCACGTCATGCATATGGTCTCCAATGTCACAGGCACGCTGTGCCCGGATAAGACGGTGTATGATGTGCTGAAGGCATGCTTTCCCGCCGGCACCGTGTCCGGCGCACCGAAAATCAGGGCGATGGAAATCATCGAGGAACTTGAGCCGACCAGACGCGGGCCCTATGCCGGCGCCGTCGGCTACATCAGTTTTTCAGGGAATATGGACATGTGTATCAATATCCGCACGGTTGTGGTCTCGCGCCGTCGAGCCTTCATCCAGGCCGGGGCGGGCATCGTCGCTGACTCGAACCCGGAACATGAGTATGAAGAAACCTGCAACAAATCCCGCGCCATGATGAAGGCGATTGAATTGGCGGAACAGGGGCTGGAATAGGGAATGGCCACTGGTCGGCAGTTCATCGAACGGATGCCGATGCATATCGACTCAAGACTCATGACGATTGACAGGTCTCAGTATGCTACTCGTCATCGATAACTACGACTCCTTCACGTACAACCTCGTTCAGTATCTCGGAGAATTGGGTGAGGATGTGCAGGTCTATCGAAACGACCAGATCACGCTCGATCAGATTGAAGAATTGCATCCGCGCCGTCTTGTGATTTCTCCAGGGCCGTGCACACCCAAGGAAGCCGGGATTTCCGTGGAAGCGATCCGTCGGTTCGGAGGCAAGATCCCTATTCTTGGCGTCTGTTTGGGGCATCAGTCGATGGCCGTCGCATATGGAGGTGAGGTAGTCCGTGCTCCCCGCTTGATGCATGGGAAGACATCGCAGATCAAGCACGACGGCAGGACCATCTTTCAATCGTTACCCAATCCGTTTGAAGCGACGCGCTATCATTCTCTTATCGTCAATCGAGGCAATCTTCCGGACTGTTGCGAAATTTCGGCTGAGACTGCTGAAGGCGAGATTATGGGAATCCGCCATAAGACACTGGGTGTCGAAGGGGTCCAATTCCATCCAGAATCGATTCTGACGACCGTCGGGAAAGATCTGCTCCGTAACTTCTTAAAGCTCTAGTCTTCCCTGATCTGTGTGGCCATGATCAAAGATGCGCTCGCCAAATTAGCCGACCGAACTGATCTATCCCAGCACGAGGCCGAAATGGTCATGTTGGAGATCATGGATGGGGCTGCGACCTCGGCTCAGATGGCTGCCTATCTCATGGGACTCAGGCAAAAAGGTGAAACGGTCGAGGAAGTTGTTGGTTCGGTACGCGCCATGCGGGAACGAGCAACCCGAATCAGAGTCGGGTCGTCGATTGTTGTTGATACCTGCGGAACGGGTGGGGATGGAGCCGATACATTTAATATTTCCACCACCGCGGCATTCGTGGTCGCAGGGGCCGGCATTACCGTGGCTAAACATGGGAATCGCTCCGTGTCCTCTCGATCCGGCAGCGCGGATGTGCTGAGTATGCTCGGTGTGAAAATTGACCTCGAGCCGAGCCGTGTGGCCGACTGTATCGACGAAGTCGGCATCGGGTTCTTGTTTGCGCCGCTCTACCACGGCGCGATGAAGCAGTGTGCCGGGGTCCGACAGGAAATGGGAATCCGGACCATTCTGAACGTGCTTGGCCCATTAGCCAATCCGGCCGGTGCCACGCACCAAGTGCTGGGGGTCTATGATGCAAAGTGGACAGATATCCTCGGGCGTGTCCTCCTGGAGCTAGGATCACAACATTGTTTCGTGATGCATGGTCTGGATGGCTTGGACGAAATCACCTTGTCGGATCGGACGAGAGTCGCTGAGGGGAAGGGTGGTGTCGTGTCGAGTTATTTTATCGCGCCGGAGGAGTTTGAGGTTCGGCGTGCAGCGCGAAAAGAATTTGTCGGTGGCTCGCCGGAGGAAAACGCGCGGATGACGAAAGAGATTCTACAGGGCCGGAAGGGGGCGAGGCGGGACATCGTGTGCCTGAATGCCGCGCCCGCGATGGTTGTCGGTCAAAAAGCGAAAACTCTCACGGACGGATTTCGTCTTGCACAACGGACGATCGACTCCGGCGCCGCCTCCGAGAAGCTGGATCGGCTCATTGCGTTCACCAAGAAAACGTGAGTGACTCATGATTCTCGATCGTATTCTTGAGCACAAACGAGCAGAACTCAGGCACAAACAGAGCCGTTCCTATCTGGCCGACCTCAAGGCGGCGATTCGGGATGCCCCGCCGGTCCTTGGGTTTGCCGTCACTCTGGATGCCACACGGTCTCCCGCCAGTCCGGCTTTGATTGCGGAAATTAAGAAAGCGTCGCCGAGCCTGGGGCTTTTACGAGAAGACTTTTCGAACAAGTTTGATTATCTCGGGCTTGCGCGCACATACCAGGAGCAAGGGGCAGCAGCCCTGTCCGTCTTGACCGACAAGGAGTTTTTTCAAGGCGACCTTCGGTATCTTGCAGAGATCAAGCGCGCACTCCCGATCCCGGCGCTCAATAAGGAATTCATGGTCGGGGACATTCAGTTTTATGAGGCGCGGGCCCACGGCGCCGATGCCGTCTTGCTGATTGTGGCGGCATTAGAACGGCGGCAGCTGATGGACTTCCACGACTTGGCCACCGAACTCGGGATGGACAGCCTATTTGAGACGCATCATGAGCGGGAGTTGGATACAGTTCTGGAGTGGATTCCTACTGCGAGGATGATCGGGATCAACAATCGAGACCTAAAAACGTTCACGACGGATCTCAATGTAACGTTTCGTCTGGCAAAACGGATCCCGTCCGATAAGTTGATCATCAGCGAAAGCGGAATTCATAAGCGGGATGACGTGGTGAAGCTCGTCGAAGCTGGTGTGCATGCCATGTTGATTGGTGAGTCGTTGATTCGTGCCGAGAACACAGCTGACAAAGTCCGAGAGTTGCTCGGCCTCGCCTCGTCCAATTCGAAGCCTGAGTAGATCATTGGCCATGAAAATCAAAATTTGTGGGATCACCAATACGGAAGACGCAGGAGTCGCGGTGGCAGCGGGCGCGGATGCGTTGGGGTTTGTCATGTACCGCAAAAGCCCACGTTGGGTAGAGCCGACAGTCGCGAGATCCATCATAGCCGGTCTTCCGCCGTTTGTGTTCCCGGTGGGGGTCTTTGTCAACGAAGAGGCCGAGAGGGTTCGCGTACTTATGGATGAATGTGGCTTTGCCTTGGCTCAACTCCATGGCGATGAATCAACTCTCTATTGTCAGAACCTCGGCCGTCCAGCGCTGAAGGCCCTTCGATTGAAGGATCGTGGTACCTTTCTCGCCCTGGCAGAATTCCAAGGGCGTGCCAATGTGCGAGGGGTTCTCATCGATGCATTTTCGGACCAGGCCTATGGCGGGACCGGGAAGACGGTTGACTGGACCTTAGCGCAGGATGCCGCTCGTTCGACACCCATCATCTTGGCGGGAGGGCTCACGCCGATGAATGTGGCTGAGGCCATTGCTCAGGTGCGTCCCTACGGAGTCGATGTGAGCAGTGGGGTGGAGCAGAGCCCCGGCAAGAAAGACCCGGACAAAGTGAAGGCGTTTATTCAAGCGGCCAGGCTTGTTCCAGTCGAATAAGCACGATTATACTGCTACCGATTTATTCAGGAGGATACGTTCACATGTCGATGCTCCCAGATAGCCATGGCCGATTCGGACCCTATGGGGGTCGCTATGTGCCGGAAACCCTTATGCCGGCGCTGCTTGAGCTGGAAGCGGAGTATGCGAAGGTCAAGAAAGACCGCCGATTCCAAGCAGACCTGGCCTATTACCTCAAGCAATATGTCGGGCGTCCGACCAGCCTCTATCGTGCCGATCGGCTGACCAAGAAATTGGGCGGCGCCAAGATTTATCTGAAGCGGGAAGACCTGTGCCATACCGGTGCACACAAGATTAACAACGCCATCGGACAAGTGTTGCTGGCTATGCGCATGAAAAAACGGCGCATCATTGCGGAGACCGGGGCTGGCCAGCATGGGGTCGCCACCGCGACGGCAGCTGCGATGTTTGGGCTGGAATGTGAAGTCTACATGGGCACCGAAGATATGCAACGGCAGGCGCTGAACGTCTATCGTATGCGTCTCTTGGGCGCGACCGTGACAGGGGTTGATGCCGGCAGCCGGACCTTAAAAGATGCCATCAGTGAGGCGATGCGGGATTGGACGACCAACGTGCGCACCACTCATTACATTCTGGGCTCAGTTCTCGGGGCGCATCCCTATCCCATGATGATCCGCGATTTCCAGGCCATCATCGGCAAAGAGGCGCGGAAGCAAATCCTAGCTGCGGAAGGGAAATTGCCGAATTATCTCGTGGCCTGTGTCGGGGGCGGGAGCAATTCCATCGGACTGTTTCATGCATTCCTCCGCGACCCCAAGGTCAAGATGATCGGGGTGGAAGCCGGAGGGAGTGGGATCGTGAGCGGCAAACATGCCGCTCGATTCTCAGGCGGAAAGCCCGGAGTGTTACAAGGCACCATGACCTACCTGCTGCAGGATGAAAATGGGCAGATCAATTTAACCCATTCCGTCTCGGCCGGGTTGGACTATGCGGCGGTCGGACCGGAGCATAGCCTGTACCACGATCAGGGCCGTATCGAATATACCTACGCGACGGACACGGAGGCGATGTCAGCCTTTGATCTCCTGGCGCGTGAAGAGGGCATCGTGCCTGCGCTCGAAAGCGCGCATGCCATCGCAGAAGTCGTCAAGTTAGCGCCAAAGCTGAAGAAGTCGCAGCTCATCATCGCCAACCTTTCTGGTCGTGGCGACAAAGACGTGCAGCAGGTCGCGAAGATGCGAGGGGTGGAGCTATGAGCGGACGGCTGGAAACCACGTTTCAGAGATTGCGTGACAAGAAAGAGAAAGCGCTCATTGCCTACCTCATGGCTGGAGATCCAGGGCTTGCTGAGACGGAACAGCTGGTCGTGGCCTTAGAACAGGCAGGCGCCGATATCATTGAATTAGGAGTGCCCTTTTCAGACCCGATTGCCGACGGCCCAGTCATTCAGCAGGCTGCCGAGCGGGGGTTGAAGAGCGGCACAACACTGCGCAAGATTCTGGATTCCGTGAAGTCGCTGAGGCAGCGCACGGAGATCTCGATAGTCTTGATGCTGTACTACAACTCCATTCACGCGATGGGTTGTGAGGAGTTTTGCAAGGCGGCAGGCGCTGCCGGAGTGGATGGATTGATTGTGCCCGATATGCCGCCGGACGAAGCAGGACCACTCAAGAAGCCGGCGGACGCAGCTGGATTACCCCTCATTTTCTTGCTTGCCCCGACCAGTACGACCGATCGGCGCAAGTTGGTGGCCAAGGAGTCACATGGATTTGTCTACTATGTCTCGCTGACCGGCATTACCGGCTCAAAGTTGAGCAATGTCGGCGACGTCCAAGACAATGTCAAAAAACTCCGGAAGGTCTCCACCTCCCCAGTGGCTGTCGGTTTTGGCGTAGCAACACCGGAGGATGCAGCGCGGGTGTCGAAGATCGCGGATGGCGTGATTGTCGGAAGCGCCATCGTGAAACGTATTGCCTCTTATCAGCAAGATCCTGCGATGGTCGAGCACGTCGCCGAGTTTGTTAGATCGCTCAAAGCGGCGATGGCGCCAGCCTAGCCAACTGCCAAGGTAGACCATCCAGTCGAAGCCGGGAGTTGACGCACAGAACAAGATCTGACCCCAATTGCTCTAAAAGTGGAGTGCGGACAAGTAGTGAGGCAACGAGCGAAGTTGGCTAAGAAAGTCGACCAGACAAAGACACCTGAGCAGGACGTCGTCTGCGTGGATCTGTTTTGCGGAGTCGGAGGATTGACCCACGGGCTCATCCAGGCCGGTGTGCGTGTGGTCGCGGGTGTCGACTTCGATGAAACTTGCGCACATCCTTACACGGCCAACCATAAAGAGATAGCATTCTACAAACATGACATCGCAAAACTGAGGGGGTCGGAAGTCGAGAAGTGGTTCGGTAATGCGCCAATTCGTGTCCTGGCTGGTTGCGCTCCATGCCAACCGTTCTCAACCTATTCCCAACGTTACGACACCGTCGGGACCGAGCGCTGGGGGCTCCTCAACCACTTCGCGCGCCTCATCGAAGAGCTGAAGCCAGACATCCTTACCATGGAGAATGTCCCCACGGTAAGGAAGCATGAAGTGTTCGACGACTTCATAGGGACACTGCAACGTCTCAAATACAAGGTCTGGTATGACGATGTGGACTGCGTCCGGTATGGTCTTCCCCAGCGTCGCCGTCGCACGGTACTCCTTGCTTCGCTGCATGGCGCCATCGAACTGCGTGAGCCTGATGCGTCGAAAATCAGGACGGTCCGGGACGCTATAAATACTCTACCCATCCTCATGCAGGGTGGTAGCGATAAGGAGGATCCGCTGCACACGGCGTCGAGCCTGTCAGCACTGAACCTTGAGCGAATCCAAGCGTCCAAGCCTGGTGGCTCATGGCGAGACTGGCCAAAACATCTGATCGCCAAGTGTCACACAAAGAAGACGGGTAAAACCTATCCAAGCGTCTACGGCCGCATGAAATGGGACGAGCCTGCGCCGACGCTGACGACGCAGTTCTACGGCTTCGGCAACGGTCGGTTCGGGCACCCTACTCAGGCACGCGGCCTCTCGCTTCGCGAGGGTGCCATTCTGCAGGGCTTCCCACAAGACTATTCTTTCATCGCTGATGGTGAGCCTATCCAGTTCAAAAGGCTCGGTCGACTCATCGGCAACGCAGTGCCGGTCGAACTCGGACGCGCCATCGGGGAGAGCATCATCGAACACATCACTCGTCACATCGGTCAGCCATCCCTGTCGACCAACCAACACAGAGGCCGAGATGACCGAAGGCATACACGTAGCACCATCCTCTCCTGAAGCCAGCCGTCGGATGCGGCAGGTTCGGCAGAAAAACACGTCTGCCGAATCGGCGCTGCGTAGCAGGCTCCATGCCCTTGGGCTACGGTACCGCGTCCAAGGCCCCATTCTTACCAAACCGCGTAGGGTCTCGGACATCATGTTCGCCGGTCCCTGCGTTGTCGTCTTCGTCGATGGCTGCTTCTGGCATGGCTGCCCCGAGCATGGGACGTGGCCCAAGCAAAATGCCAAGTTCTGGCGCGCGAAGATCGTCACCAATCAGGAGCGCGATCGCACCACGAGCGAACGCCTTCGCGCAGAAGGCTTGGAGGTCGTGCGTATTTGGGCACACGAGCCACCCGACGAAGCTGCAGGTCGGATCGCCAACATCGTCCAGATGCGCAAAAGTAAGGATCGCGTTCCGTCAAAACAGTTTCTGCCGTCAATACGCAGAAGCGACATCAATCTAGTCGGGGCGATGCTTGACTACCCAGGGGGAGGACAAGCGGAATGAAGGAATATCAACTCAATGTCGATGGGCGGATTCTCGAGCTGCTTGGGCCAAACCTCTATACAAATATTTATTATGTGTTGGCGGAGTTGATAGCCAACGCTTATGACGCCGATGCAAAGAACGTTTATATCATCTCAAATAAAGATGATATCCGTGTCGAGGATGATGGACATGGCATGTCATACAAAGCTGGAGATATCACCAAATACCTAAACGTTGCGGGTGTTTCGAGAACAACGGAGGCGGACTCGCTCACCAAGTCGGGGACACGTCGAAAGATGGGACGAAAAGGCGTAGGAAAATTGGCAGCGCTCTCGGTTTCAGAAGACGTAGATGTACTCACTATTGCCAATGGTGAGAAGTCGGGCTTCGTCCTATCACGGCACCCAGAGAATGATAATCGACTCAAAGCCATCTCAGAGGAGAACGTCGTTTTTGAACGTATCAATAATCATGGTTCCGCCATCATCATGCGGCACCCTCAATACCGGCTCCATACAACCTTGTACGCCGTCAAACGGAATCTGCTGAAAGTGTTCCCATTGGTCAATGCGAATTTCAAGATACACATAATACGCGGAAACGAGACAACGACGATCGAAGACTTCGATAGAAGCATCATGGGCGAGCTAAGCACCCTTATCACTCTCGGCGAGAACTTCGCGTCACTATGCGATCTCGTACCCGTGTCCGATGAATCCCGAAAGAGAAAGTCGGAGCTGGTCATTGCGCGAGAAAAGAAGAATCTTCCCGTCACCATGAAGGCTAACGATGGAGTGGAGCATCAGTATTCACTTGAGGTGACAGGATGGATTGGTACTTACCTGACGACGCGAGGTCGAAAGGCGGAGATGACCGATTTTCCAGACAACTTCATCTCGCTCTTTGCGAATGAGAAATTAGGAGAGTTCAACATCCTCCCCATCGTGGGACAGAACAAGCTGACCGAAGTCTTTGTCATCGGGCAATTACACGTCGATCTATTCGAATTGACGGAACTGCCAGATATGGCATTGAGCAATAGGCAGGGCTACAAGTCAGACGACCCGAGGTATGTAGCCCTTATCGACTACGTGAGAAAGGAGTTATTGGTTGAGATTCTCAGAATACGAGAATTATGGGCGGACTTAAAAGCCAAGAAGAAAAAGGTCGCGAAAGAGACGGAGCAACTAAAAGATGAGGCACGGCTTCGAGAGGCTATCGACACCTTTCGCAGGCATGCCAGCGAGGATGTAGCCAATACACTCACTGCG
Source organism: Nitrospira sp. (assembly GCA_005116965.1). Taxonomy (GTDB): domain Bacteria; phylum Nitrospirota; class Nitrospiria; order Nitrospirales; family Nitrospiraceae; genus Nitrospira_D. The sequence goes on from SWDG01000006.1 coordinate 501,026, forward strand.
CGTCGAGCCGACATGAATCGCGAAGAAATCGAGGCAGCAGTGTTGCAATCGATTAATGCAATGAGTTTGGATCTCGGATTGAAGAACAAGGTCGACGCCCAGAAGAAGAAGATCCTCATCAGTCAGACCTATAAAGACAAACCACTGGCCGATATCCTTCACCAGATGCTTTTGTTCAACAACATCTCACCAGAGGACATACTATACACAAACTGTGACGATGAAATATGCCGCGTCCCGGAGGGAGAGGCTGTCTACGATTACCTCAGAAAGTTTTTCGTCGAAAGTTATTCCACTCAGAAAATCTTCGTGCTCTTCGTGACAAGCGAAAACACCAAGTCATCCTGGGGCGCAATCACGGAAGTTGGCGCTGCGTGGATAACCAAGGTCGATCACAAGATTTTCAATGTTCACCCCTTCAGGCCCGAACATCCCCTGGATGACAACGCACAGTGGCAAACTACAAATCGAGAAGAGCCAACCAAAGGCGAACTCTGGATGACCCCTATGGGTGCAGACATCCTTTGCCAGAAGATCGAAGCTGTATGTAATGCGCTTGGATATGCAAATAAATCGAGGACAAAGAACAAAGCCTATCTCACGACACTTGTAGTTATTCGCAATGAATCATGATTGTAAGGGACGAAGGGTGTTTCCAAGCCGCCGGTGCGATACCTCTCTTGAGGGCATCTGCATATTTGCCCCATGCTGCTCGACCGAGGAGACTATGCAGCAATCCTGATCTCCCCAGAAAACGGGATCACGAAACGCCCCGCATGCGACATTGAAAAGTTCACATTTCGATTGAGGACACCAGAATCATAACGTGGGGTCAGATCTTGTTTCTTGCATGACTGCTGAGCTAGA
>SWDG01000006.1:501992-509054 GCA_005116965.1 Nitrospira sp.
CAAAGCCTGCCAGTCTTCCCTGGGACGGGGTTGGATGGGACTAGTTCTGGCGAGCCTCTCATCGATGGGAAAGGGCTCATATTTCGCATGCAATATATACCTCTTGACTCCTGTCCCCATTGCGCCCAGGCTGATGTTGTCAGGTGTGAAGCCCCGCTGGCTGTCCTATCCCTCGCGCTTCCTGACCATTCCCAGCGTGACCGATTCCCCAGTCTCCGCCGCGTTTACATCACAGTCTCTCTGACTCGTTGCTGGTTTGGCGTGATGGCCTGCTGATGGAGGCGGCCAGAACGCTGGCCATGCCACAGAGGACTACTCGACCCACATCCGCATTCCATCAGAGAGGAGCACCTATGCTCTATTACGCACTGATGTTCCTGGTCGTCGGCTTGATTGTCGGCGCGCTGAACCTCACCGGGGTTTCGACGGTCGTGGTTCAGATTTCGTGGATTCTGGTCCTAGCCGGGATGCTCGCGTTGCTAGCGATTCACTTAATCATGGGACGTACCAGTCGAACGGTGTGACCGAGGGGTGTCGGGTTGTCTGGTGGTTCCCAGCATGACGACCAGTCCCTCAGGTCAATTATCAATAAGGAGGGCAATGCCATGAATGCTGAGCAACTCAAGGGAAAATGGATGCAGCTCAAAGGCGAACTGAAAGAGAAGTGGGGTAAGTTTACGGACAATGATCTCCAGGAGATTGGAGGGAACTATGACAGATTTGTCGCCAAAGCTCAGGAACGGTATGGCGAGAAAAAGCGTGAGCTGATGAAGTGGGCGGATCAGTGGTACCACAAGGCTCCGCCGGCCAAGACGGGAAAAAAGATCCAGTGACCGGAATCGATTGATGAGAGACGTATGACACTTTGACACCATCAAGGAGATAAGGCCATGAACACAATCTTACGCTGGGATCCGATGAGCAGAACTCGATGGAATCCTTTTAAGGATCGGGATGAACTGGAAAGCCGCTTGGCGACACTGTTTGCCGGGCGGGAGGCGACGAGCAACGGAGGAAAGGAAGCCCTGACGGTGACCCAATGGTCGCCGCTGGTGGACATTATGGAAGATGAAAAGGAATATCTCATCAAGGCCGAATTGCCGGACATGAAGAAAGAGGACGTGCGCCTCACGGTAGAGGATAATGTCCTGGCGATTTCAGGCGAGCGGAAATTCGAGAAGGAAGAAAAGAGCAAGAAATATCACCGGGTCGAACGTGCCTACGGGAGTTTCGTGCGCAGTTTTTCACTTCCAGAGGATGCGGACGGGAGCAAGGTGACCGCCGATTTCAAAGACGGGATGCTTCACGTGCACCTTTCGAAATCCGTGCAAGCAAAGCCGAAAGCCATCGAGATCCAGGTTGGCTAGTGTTGCGGTCATCGAGGGATGGGGCATCAGGGAAGACGTTCTTACGCCTGCGCGATGATGGAGTCTTCCTGATGCTCCTCGCACGCTGTCGATGATCACAATGGATCTCAGGTGATGATTCCGAATCATGTGACTCGGCCTTCCGTTTGGCCCTGGTCTTATGATGTGGTTGCTAGATCTTTTTCTCCATTCAATGGAGCCGTCTTTTTCTCCTCGTCCCCTTGACAGATACGAAACCTCGCTGCTGATACCGAGAGCCGTCATCCCCAGAAATGTGTTGAACTTGTGGATAACTAGGGGATTGGTGGGAAGCGTACAGGTCTCAGCGAGGGCTGACGGATTCATGTCAAGATAATTTCCTAGGAATATGCAAGAAAGTAATGAACATAGATAAGAACCACTATTAGTTGTGGCTTGGTCAATATGTGGCGGATGCCTAAAAAATAGGCGATTTGATGAATTCGCACGCCATTTGTACTGTCTTTGGCAGAATACAGAGACTTGTTCACATGGTTATCCACAGAAGATGGGGAATAAGAATTCTCATGTCACGCTCACCCTGAAGATATAGTTTTGGGTAACTATCTGGAATCATTCGCTGATTGAATGGGTGATGTGTCGGTCGTAGTTGTATGACTGTGTTGACGCCTGATGGATAGATGCGTTCGAGGATGGGGCGCCATTGCGAGCTGAACGGATTTTCAGGATTTGGGCACGATGCAGGTGGATTCCTGCAATAGCCTGTCACGCGTAAGGCGGGGCATTGCCCGGTTTCCACTTGATACTGCAGCCAATGCCGGGTCTTTGGGTACCCTCGACCGGCTTGCCGGCGAGCACGGCTTGGATGGCGGAGCGGAGATCGTGACCAGTGACTGGCTTGTTGTTGCCGGGCCGACTCTCATCGAGTTGTCCATGGTAGGCCAGTCGACGATCTTCACCGAAAAGATAGAATTCTGGGGTGCAGGCAGCGCGATAGGCCTTCGCGACCTCCTGTGTCTCGTCGTGACAGAATGGAAAGGCAAAGCCCAGGCGTACGGCCATTTCTTTGAGCTGCGGCGGTGCATCATCGGGATAGCTGACCGGGTCATTGCTGCTGATGGCCATGATCCCTAAGCTCGTGTCGTGGTAGTCACGTCCAAGTCGGGCAAGTTCCTGCTCGATGTGCACCACATAGGGACAGTGGCGGCAGATGAACATGACGAGCAGCCCTGTCTTGGCGGTGAACGAGTCGAGAGAATACCGTTGCCCACTCACCACGTCGTGCAAGGCGAACGGGGGTGCTGTGGTACCAAGCTGGAGTATGGTCGACGTCATAGCCATGAGGTCAGCAACTGTCTTAAAAATCAAGCGGGTTGTCCGACAGATTCACGCCAGGAGGTCCGGCTTTTCACCATCGCATTGAGAATGGTGAGCAGTTTCCGCATGCACGCCGTCAACGCCAACTTCTTGGCCTTGCCCGCCTGACAGAGTCGCTGATAGAAGGCACGAATTACCGGGTTCCTCCGAGTGGCGACCAAGGCCGCCATATAGAGCGCCGCTCGCACGTGAGCTCGCCCACCCCAGATCGTCCGTCGACCTTTGAGCGTGCCGCTGTCCCGTGGGAACGGCGCGACCCCGGCTAAGGCGGCCACTTCTTTGCGGGTCAACGTCCCCAACTCCGGTAAATTGGCGAAGAGCGTCGTGGTGAGCACGGGACCGACCCCTGGTACACTTCGCAAGACCTCTTCCTTCTCGCGCCAGACCGGACTGTCACGCATCGTGGTGCTCAGATCGGTCGTAAGACCCTCCAGTTCCTTCTCCAACCAGAGGATATGCGCCCGTAGCCGTTTCTGGATGGGGCGAGCGGCCACGCGCAACCGATTCTTTTCCGCTGTGAGCATCTCAATCAGCTGGCGCCGACGTGCGACAAGGGCCGCTAAGGCCTGCGTCTGCTCATCGGGGACCGGGCGAACGGGTGGGCGAATCGCCTCGGCAAAGCGGGCAAGAATCTGTGCATCCAGCCGATCCGTCTTCGCCAACTGTCCGGTGGCTCGCGCAAAGTCCCGCACTTGCCGGGGATTGATCACCACGACGGGCAAACCCGCCGCAGCCAGCGCTCCTGCCAGCGGGACTTCAAGCCCGCCCGTCGCTTCGAGCACAATCAAGGTGGGGTGCACGGCCTGGAGTTGCGTGACCGCCTCCGCCACCCCGGACTCATCATTCGTCACCTGAAATGCGGTCCCGGGTTGGACCGCCACATCCACGGTGTCTTGCGACACATCCATGCCGACAAAGATCGTTGCGCTCATGGTGCACCTCCGTGTCTCCCGTCCTTGCACAATGCGGGCTCGAGGCCCTCTCAACTGTTCGGGTTGCGGACCGGAGGAGCGAGACGATCCGAGCTGACCCACGGTCTTCCGACTTCTAGACCCAGATCTTTGCGATCTGTCCCGCTCCCGTGATGCCATGATGCAAGACCTCCGTTTATAGATACAAGATCTTGTTTCTTGCATGACTGCTGAGCTAGACTTGGGCCATGGCCCGACCACTTCGTATCGAATTTCCTGGGGCGCTCTATCACGCCACTGCTCGGGGGAATGCGCAACAAGACATCTTTCTCGATGATGAGGACCGCCAGCAGTTTCTTGTGGTGCTGACGCGCGTGGTCTCCCGGTTTCATCTCCTGCTCCATGCCTATTGTATGATGGACAATCACTTCCATCTGGTCGTTGAAACGCCGGAGGCCAATCTGTCTAAAGCCATGCGCCAGCTCAACGGGGTCTATACGCAAGCCTTCAATCGTCGCTATCAACGGGTGGGCCACGTGCTGCAAGGCCGCTTCAAAGCCATTGTCGTGGATCGAGATAGCTATCTCCTCGAACTCTGTCGGTATGTGGTGCTGAATCCGGTCCGTGCCAGACGGACCCGCAAAGCCGACACCTATCCGTGGTCAAGCTATCGTGCGACCGCTGGCCTTGCTCCCACGCCTCCCTATCTGACAACCGACTGGCTGCTGTCTCAGTTTGGTCTGCAGCGTGCAGCGGCGCAAAGAAAGTATCAGGCGTTTGTGGCTGAGGGAATTGGCCAGGGCTCACCGTGGGAAGAAGTGCGAGGCCAAGTACTGCTCGGGAATGAGCGGTTTATCGAACGGCTGGCGCCAGGACTGCGAGACAAGCGGCTCTTGAAAGAGATTCCTCGACGACAGCGCTTTGCCGCCAGGCCGACGCTGAGCCAAATCTTTGGAAGCAAGACCAGGACCGACCGGGTGCGGCGCAATGAAGCCATTTGCCGGGCCCATCTCGACCACGGCTACAGCCTCTCGGAGATCGGCCATGTTGTAGGTTTACACTATGCAACCATCAGCCGTCTTGCGAATCCCCAAGACGATGTTTAACGCACACTGCAAGATCTGACTTCAGACTTTTGTAAATCTGAGTCCGTTGGAGTTCGGGCGTTGGCTTGGTGAGTCTTACCCCGGTGTCCACTGAACCTGGGCCACTTTAAGGTGACATTAAATTTACTGAAAGGGGTTGTGTGTTTCTAGATCTGTTTGCCGGGACGTCTACGATGGCTTAGAACCGATCCAGTATCTGCTGCTTTTTGGCGCGGTATTCTTCTTCCGTGATCAACCCTTGGGCGTGCAACTGCTTCAGTGCGCGGAGGCGGTCTTCGATCGACATGGAGGCAGGGCCTACCCTCGGTGAGAGTGTGGCCGGTGCTTTGAGTGTCGAAACATCGATCGTCTGTCCCGACAGGGCTGCCTGATAGGAAATAGCCAGTTCGGCGGGTGGGGACGAGAACAGGCTCGAACTGATAGTGGGGTCGCGCACGATTGTATGATGAGTCCCTGCAACCAGATCGTAGTCAGCCCCCTCGTCTGGGCGGAGCGGGCGCTCCCAGAGTGATTCACGGGTGCTCCGCATCGTCACAGCCTTCCGATAGTTGGCCAAGATGAGGTGGAGCGAAGATCCTTCCACGAACCATCCCCCTGTCGTGACTTTAGCCATCCCATGAGTGGTCGGGCCACTGAGGCCAAATACCACCCATTCATTGGGCTGTGCTTGGGCAAAGGCTTTGCTCAATGTTGCGCTGAGATAACCGATTTCTTCTGCAGTGAAGGCCGGGATAACTGGTCCAGGTGGGTCTCGTAACAGGAGTCCTTGGCTTTGACGTTGGACATGCAGCTCTCTGAGAAGGGACGCCCACTCTTCAGGACTTAGGACGAACGGATGCGTGAACGGTCGAGCGGTTCCCATGCGTGGCTCTACCGCTGCGCCCTGCAATCGGACGAAGCGATCAGTCTCTTCGCACTGGCCGCACAGGAGCCCGATTTCTAGGTTGGCAGCTTCCACCCGTACGTGGCCGAACAACAGCCATGTCGATGCGGTGAGGATCACACTGAGCAAGGCCAGAGTTCTTGGTATTGTCCGTATCACCCAACGTGACCTTCCTCGAATTCGAAGCCGAAATCCAGTGCGCGACTTCTCATGATAGCTCCTGTTTAGCCGCCTGCCCACCTTAAAATAAAAAAGTGACACACATGAACGCAATGAGGGTCATATTGTGTTCGGTGCATCAATGGTGAGGTGGATGTGTCCCACATGGCTTGACCGCTTCGCATCGAATTCCCTGAGGCGTTCTATCACGTCACGGCCAGGGGCAATGCTCGGCAGGACATTTTCCTGGATGACGAGGACCGACAGCAGTTTCTCGCGGTGCTGGCGCGTGTCGTCTCCCGCTTTCATCTTTTGAACCGATCGAGTACGGCGGAATGAAGCCACTCGCCGAGCGCATCTTGACCACAGATATAGTCTCATGGAAATCGGTCGTGCCGTGGGCTTGCACTATGCGACGATCAGCCGTCTTGCGAACCCTCAGGATGGTGTGTGAGGCACAAGACAAGTGCTGCCTCCACAGTGCTCCATTCGATCTCCTTCGGTTTCCAGAAGAGACGTCCTCATTCTGATCTTGTGATACTCTCACCAACTTTTCTCGCAATGCTTTGGTCATTTGGGTTTTGTTGCTACAGTGACGAAATTGCGAGCTCCGGTGTGCGCTCTTTTTAGGATTCATCCACAGTCATGAACAGTGCGCTCCTCTACGATCGGCTTCAGTTTGCCTTTACTGCCACCTTCCACTATCTCTTCCCGCAGTTGACGATGGGGCTGGCCTTACTGCTGCTCTACTTACGCAGCCGGGTCTTGCTCACGGGCGATGAACATTATGAGGAAGTGGCTGACTTTTGGACGAAGATCTTTGCCCTCAATTTTGGTTTCGGCGTCGTCACTGGGATCCCGCTCGAATTTCAGTTCGGGACCAACTGGGCACGGTTTTCCAACTATGCGGGAGGCGTGATCGGGCAAACGCTGGCCATGGAAGGGGTCTTCGCCTTTTTCTTGGAATCTTCGTTCCTTGGCCTCTTGCTGTTTCGAAAGCGATTTAGCCGTCGGGTGCAATGGTTTGCCACCCTCATGCTTTTTCTCGGTACCTGGTTGTCGGGCTACTTCATCTTGGCCACGAACGCCTGGATGCAGCACCCCGTCGCCTATCAGGTAGCAGCTGACGGCCGGGTGTTTGTCACTAGCCTGAGCGGGCTGCTGACGAACCCGTGGCTCTTTTGGCAATTCACGCACAACATGACGGCGACGGTTGTCACGGCGTCCTGCGTGGTTGCTGCGGTCGGCGCATACTACGTGTCTGACTCTTACACACATCT
>SWDG01000006.1:509154-552670 GCA_005116965.1 Nitrospira sp.
TGTTCAAATATCAGCCAGTCAAGGGGGCGGCGTTTGAGGGGCTCTTCACGACGGAGCGAGAGGCTGGTCTCTATCTGATTGGGCAACCCAATCTTGAAACGATGACCATCGACAACCCGATTGAGATTCCCGGAGCACTCAGTATTCTTGTGTACAAAGATCTCTATGCCAAAGTAAAGGGGCTCGATGCGTTTCCTCGCGATGAGTGGCCGGACAATCTTCCGCTCCTCTACTATGCGTACCATGTGATGGCGGGCCTGGGGACGATTTTTGTCCTCCTCTTTGGCGTAGCCCTCGTCTCGCTGTGGCGAGGCTGGTTGTTCGACATGAAGTGGCTGCTGTGGTGGCTGATGTTGTGTGCTCCGTTCCCATACATTGCCACGTCTGCTGGGTGGATGACCGCCGAGCTGGGGCGGCAACCCTGGCTGGTGTATGGCCTCTTGCGTACGTCGCAGGGCACTTCGCCGCTCGTGCATTCGGGGAATGCCCTCTTTACCTTGATCGGGTTTTTGGGATTATATCTGCTGCTGGGCGTGCTGTTTGTCTTGCTTGTCAGCAAAATCATTGGACAGGGGCCTGCCTCAATCGATTTGCCTGCAACGCACGTTCCTCAAGGACCAGGCCATTAAATGGAAACGGAAACCACGTGGTTTATCATTGTCACCGTGATGCTGGCCATGTATGTGGTCTTGGATGGCTTTGATTTCGGTGTCGGGATGATCTATCCGTTCGTCGCTCGGACCGAAGCGGATCGGCGAACGGCGCTCGCCTCCATTGGCCCGGTGTGGAACGCCAACGAGGTCTGGTTGATCGCTGCTGGCGCCGTTCTGTTTTTTGCCTATCCCAAGGCGTACGCGGCCGGATTCAGCGGGTTCTATCTGGCGCTCATCCTCGTATTGTGGTTGCTCATCTTTCGCGGCCTGGCGTTGGAATTGCGGGCACAGGTCGATCATGTGCTGTGGAAGCAGGGCTGGGATACGGCTTTTGTCACGTCCAGCGTGCTGCTGGCGATTGTCTTCGGCACGGCATTGGGCAATTTAATTCGTGGGGTGCCCCTCAATCGAGACGGGTATTTCTTCGTTCCGTTCTGGACGGACTTTTGCCCTGGATCGGAGCCAGGGATTCTCGATTGGTTCACCGTGCTGCTGGGGTTGACCTGCACGGTGATTCTGGCGTTTCACGGAGCGAACTACCTCGCGATGAAAACAGAAGGTGTTCTGCATCAACGGGCCGTTTCGGTCGCCTGGATTTTAGGATGGGTGTCAGTAGGGTGCACGGCGCTGACTGTGATAGCCGTGCCGATGGTTCAACCAAGCTTGAGTCTCAGCTTTTCCCGGAATCCCGCCGTGTATCTTGCGCCGTTGATCGGCGCCATCGCCCTGGGATACAGCCTGTATTTCAGATTTCGCCGGCGAGACACCTCTGCATTTCTTACAGGCAGTGTGTTTATTTTCCTTATGCTTGTCAGCGTGATGTTTGGCATGTACCCGTACATCTTGGTCTCGACGACTGATCAGGCGCTCAGCCTCACCGTGTTTAACGCGTCCACCGACTCCTATGGGTTAACCGCTGGGATTAGCTGGTTTGTGGGTGGGTTCTTGCTTGTTCTGATTTATCAGATCTATCTCCATTCCCAGTTCCTTGGAAAGACCCGGCCGGATGACGTGCATTGATTGCGCGGCGCGCTCCGTTCACGTGTAATAGGAATAGGGGCAGATCTTGCTCTCGGGAGTAAGTGGTTTGTCGAACGGCTGGCGCCCGGGCTACGAGAACCACGAGAGAGCATCTGAGCGACAGCTTGGGATCGGTCTACATGGTTATTCGCGATCCGGTGCTATTGAGCGAGGAGGCCCATCTCGATGCGTCCGACGGTCGACTTGTAGGTCTCGCTGATCATCGTGCGTCTTGCGTCGATTCTTTTTGGCCTTGTGGCGGCTTCCCCGACGATGCTGACGATCGGCTTGAAGGTTCTGTCGATCATGCCGGAGTTCCTGACCGTCTCGACGAAGCACGTCGTTGTCCTGCTGGAGATCATGACGGTCCGTCCGGGTATCCTGTGTGTTGCGAGGGAGGTCGCGGTGCTCATCACCCAACTCACGAGGATCTCCACGATGATCCGGCTTATTGTGCGGCATCTCGCGCCACGGGTGTCGTGGTTCCGGGGCTCCTTTGCTAAATTCCGTCTCGGGGAAGACGGCCTGGGCTGAGATCGGTCCACTAGTGAGCATTGTGATCGCCATACTCACCTGCAGGACTTTTCTGTACCTCATGATCGCTCCCTCTCGTTGGGTCGTGACTTGCTTCTTAATGTGCTTTCGATCCTGGTATCTATAGCCATTGCCTTCTGGCTTGCCGTGGTCGGTGACAGAGTCAGATGGATTGGGCGGTAAGGCCAATCCAAAGTGTGGTAATTCTTATCTCAGGCGTTTGGTTGCTGGTAGCGTGGTGGGAATCAGCGCTTGGTCTGGGGCGGCATGTACTTGATCATCTCGTCGGCGAGTTCTTTTGCGATTTCTTTCAAACTTGGTTTAATGAACATATAGCTGTTTGAACGTTCATGGCGCGCCTTCCAGACCGTTGTGCCGGTTGTGGCGTCGATGAGACGGAGGCTGAGCCCCACTCGCCCGACATTATCTCCTTCCTTTCGTACATATTCCCAGGAGTTGACGCGTACCACTAAGAAGGAGTCCACGCTGAGCGCTTTCCCGAGCTTGATGGCGGAATCCTTATCGGATTGGCCGGTCATCTCCAAACGGGAGAAGTAAAACACGAGCGAGTCGAAGGCTTCTTTCGAGGCCTGGAAGATATCGGTCACGTTTTCGGGCGAGACGACCCGTTCGATATTTCCCTGTCGATTCAGGGCGATGGCCAAGACTTCTTGAATGTCTTCCCGAGCGCTGTCGTATTGGCTGGCCATCGGCGGCAATACCGCGATGGTCTGGGGTCGAAAGACCTTCGCGCCTGGGCCTTCCCACACTTCCTGTAAGCCGCCGCAGCCTCCGAGCAGCGCGACGAGTGCCATTATGGATACGATGTGGACAGATGATCGAGACAGCATAGGCCTAGTATACCATTAGAATGTGAGTGAAATAGAAGCGGAAACCAGGGCACCCTTTTCCCGGAAGTCATACCCTCCTCCGGCATCGGCGCGAAAATTAAACCATCGGATGCCCAGCCCTGCCGTGGGGACAAAGGGAGTGGAGGCATCCTGCATGTTCTTAAAGGTACCGATTCGAAACGACAGAAATTCAGACAAGATTGTTTGTTCGAGCCCTAAGCTCAGAAGCTGGCTCTTCACTCCCGGGACGAAGGTCTTGTTCGAGGTCGCATCGACATCGGCCGACAACGTGAGAGAAGAGTACGGATTGATGGCGACGCCGAATCGGACCTGTGGCTCCAGCGTTAACTTGCTTCCACCGGCGGCATCGAAGGTCGGCTTGTTGATGTCCTTGGCGACAACGGCAAATCGAACCCACGAAGATGGACGATAGATCGCTCCCAGGTCAATGCCATAGGTCGTGGAGATGTTCGGCTTGCCGAAATGATCAGTCGTGCTGACACCGCTTCCCCCAGTGAGGTCCGTAGAACCGTTGTACGCAGCGCCCTGGATGACCTTTGCCGTGATGCCGATTGAGAAGGTTTTGTCTGAAAAGGCATAGGCATAGGAAAAGGCCAGCTGCCTGGCTTCGAGACCGCGCAGCGCCATCTGGCCCGCCACGGTGATGGGGGTCCCTGGCCCGCCCGGCTGGGAAGCTTGTATCGGGGTTGAAACGAACCCACCGCCGGTTGCCACGTCAGACACGTTGAATCCGAACGCATGTTCGCCAAGGTGCCCTTTCACATAGAGACCGGCCGATCCGTTGACTGAGACAGTGGCACCTGGTCGATTGATGCGGTCAGCAATACTCTGACCTCTCGCCAAATTGCCGGGCGAGGTATCGCTGGTCGTGAAGTTCTCCAGATCATGAAGCGCATCGCCTAGGCCGCGGCGATCGATCGCCAATCCTCCCCCCTGCATGCGGATATCCACAGTTTGGGTCATGGCCAAGCCGGCAGGGTTCCAATAGGTGGCGAGGGCATTGGTCGTCACGGCGACTCCGGCGCCTCCCATCCCCATCGCGCGAGGGCCCACGATCACAAATTCGGCTGTCGAGCCGTCGGACGGCCAGGCTGAGGCCAGCAGCAGAATGGCCATTCGGAGCCATGGCGAGCAGCGCATGTCAGATCCTCGAACGAATTAGCAGTCTTGCGAGTCTAGAGAAGGAATGATTGTTCGTCAAGAAATCACGGTCTGCTCACCCGTTAAGAACACGCGCGGGTGAGGCGGTGCGAGGGATCACGAAACAATTTGTCCATCTCGCATATGAATAATGCGGTCGGATTGGGCGGAGAGTTTGTCGTTATGGGTTACGATCACGAACGTGGTTCCACGTGTTGTGTTCAACGTGCGCATCAATCCAAATAATCCATCCCCGCTGCGCGTATCAAGGTTGCCGGTTGGCTCATCGGCCAAGACCAAGTCAGGCTTTTGCATTAATGCACGTGCCATGGCGACACGTTGTTGTTCGCCACCCGAGAGTTCTCCTGGCTTGTGATGCAGGCGATCCCCCAATCCGACTTCCGCGAGGAGGGCGGTTGCATCAGCCTTGACGGAAGCGGGTTCACGACGTTGCACGAGGGCCGGCATGCAGGCATTTTCCAACGCGGTGAACTCGGCAAGGAGATGATGAAATTGAAACACGAACCCGATCCGCCGATTTCGGAACTCCGCTTGTTGAGGATCCGTCATTTGAAAGAGGTCCTGCCCATCAAACGTGACCGTCCCGCTGGTCGGTTTATCAAGAGTCCCGATAATGTGGAGCAACGTGCTCTTGCCGGCTCCTGAGGCTCCCACAATCGCCACCAGCTCGCCGCGCTGAATTTCAAGGTTCACCTCCTTGAGGACTGGCAGTTCATAGGATCCCATCGAGAAAGATTTATGGAGATTGGTGACTTTAATCATGTTCGGTGATGAGTGGTGAGGCCTGAGGCCTGAGGCGAGGCATATTGGGATGGGAAGTACGACTCAGTCTTCGGCCCTCAATTCTCAGTCCTACGAATCTATTCATACCGCAACGCGGCGACTGGTTCCAGCTTCGCGGCCTGATTGGCCGGATAGACCGTCGCTAAAAAGCTGATCAGGATGGCGGAGCCGGCCACAAGGAGCACGTCCTCGGCCAGCACATGAACCGGAATGCTCGAGATGTAGTACACGCTCGGGTCGAACGTCCAAAACGTTTGAATCAGCCAGAGAAAGGCGTAGCCCAACGGAATGCCGATGGCTGTCCCGGCAAATCCGATGATCAATCCATTCAGCATGAAAATGCGCCGGATACTGCGTTTTGTCGCACCCATGGCTTTGAGGATGGCGATTTCTTTCTGCTTCTCCGTCACGATCATCGTCAAGGTGCTGACGATGTTGAATGAGGCCACGATCGTGATCAAGACAAGCAAGAGAAACATCATCGTCTTTTCCAGCTTCAGGGCCGAGAAGAGGTTGCGATTCATTTGCATCCAATCTCTGGCTCCATGGCTGAATCCCAGCTCCTGTTCGATCGTGTGAGCGATCTCTCCGGCACGGAACACATCCGTGACCTTGACTTCGATTCCCGTCACGCTCGTGCCCAGGTTGAAAAATTTCTGAGCCTCGCCGAGTTCGATATACGCAAACGAAGAATCATATTCGAACATTCCTGAATGGAACAGGGCAACTACGGCGAAGGTTCTGATCTTGGGCACCATCCCCATCGCGCTAATTGGGCCGACGGGAGAGACCACGTTGACCGTATCGCCGACAAACACCCCTAGTCTCAGCGCCAGCTCTTTGCCGAGAATGATGCCCGGTTTTTCAACGGCGCGGAGGTCGCCTTGAGGGTCATCGGCTGGGGCCTGCATCACTTTGACTGGGGTGACCAGGTCGAGCAGCTGTCCCGTCGTGATGTTCTTGGCGAGTTCGGTGACATTGGCTTCTCGTTTCGGATCGATCCCCCGTAGGATGATTCCTTGTACCCCGCTCTGCGCGGTGAGGAGCACTTGCCGGAACACAAATGGCGTGGCTGCAATGACGTCGGGGACCGTCTGGATCTTGTCGGTCAGACGGTCATAGTCGGTCATGTGCTCTTTCATTCGTTCTTGGACGATGATATGAGCGGTGGTGCCGAGAATCTTGCTCTGAATGTCCTCCCGGAAGCCGGTCATGATACCGACTGTCCCAATCAGCGCTGCCACCCCCAGCGTAATCCCAGCAACTGATACGAACGTATTCAGCGAGATGGTCCGATTGCGACGCTTGGCGCGCAGATAGCGGAGTCCAACGAAGATTTCGTAGGGAAGCGTCACGAGGATTTCTCTGGTCTGAGCTGGGGGAAGAGGACTACATCGCGGATAGAGGCTTGATCAGTAAACAGCATGATCAGTCGGTCGATTCCGATTCCTTCTCCGGCGGTTGGGGGCATCCCGAATTCAAGGGCGCGGAGAAAGTCTTCGTCGACAAGATGGGCTTCTTCATCACCCGCTGCATGCTGAGCTGCCTGGCTTTCAAAGCGCTCACGCTGGTCCAGCGGATCGTTCAACTCAGAAAAGGCATTCGCAATTTCTCGCCCGGCAATGTAGAGCTCGAATCGGTCTGTCAGGGACGGATCCGCATCCTTCCGTCTGGCGAGCGGAGAAATCTCGATCGGGTAATCGGTAATAAAGGTGGGTTGTTGTAAATGAGGCTCGACGGTTTCCTCAAAAATCCCGTTGACGATCGTGAACAACGAGGCCTTCGGATCCACCGGCACATTCAGGCGTTGAGCGGCCGCCAATGCCTTCTCCCGATCGTGGAGGACAGAGGGGTCGAGATTGTTCACCTCTCGGATGGCTTCATGGTACGACCAGCGACGCCACGGGGGTGTGAGGACAATGTCTTTCCCCTGGTACTGGATAGTGGTCGTACCCAGTATTTGTTGGGCTAGGCTCGAAACCAGTTCTTCAGTGAGCGCGATCAGATCGTGATAATCCGCGTACGAGACGTAGAACTCCAGCATCGTGAATTCAGGGTTGTGGATCGTCGAGATGCCTTCATTCCGGAAGTTGCGATTGATCTCAAACACGCGCGGAAATCCGCCGACGATGAGGCGCTTCAAATACAGCTCCGGCGCGATACGCAAGTAGAGCTCAATGCCGAGCGCGTTGTGGTGTGTGACAAAGGGCTTGGCCGCCGCTCCTCCGGGAATGGGGTGCATCATGGGAGTTTCGACCTCAAGAAACCCTCGCTCGATGAGAAAGGTTCTGATGCCGGCGATGATGCGGCTTCTGGTCGAAAAGATCTGATGGACCTGAGGATTGGCGATCAGATCGACATAGCGCTGCCGATATCGGGTTTCGACATCCGTTAAGCCGTGCCACTTTTCTGGGAGCGGGCGAAGCGCTTTACTGAGAAAGGTCAGGTGATGGACCTCGACCGTGAACTCATTCGTCTTTGTGCGGAACAACGTTCCTGTGACGCCGATCCAGTCGCCGAGATCGAGCTGCTCGACGATGGTGTGGGCTTGTTCGGAGAGAAGATCCTTTTTGAGGTACACCTGGAGGCGATCGGACCCGTCTTGCAGGACGGCAAATCCGGCCTTCCCGAAACGGCGCAGGGCGACGACTCGTCCCGCAAGTGTGCACGAGACCTTCTCCTGCTCTAACGTCTCCTTGGTCTTCTCACCATGCAGCGTGAGTAATTGTCCGGCCCGATCCTTGACCTCGAAGCGACTGCCGTATGGAGCGACGCCGGCCTCTCGCAGGAGCTCGAGTTTCTTGATCCGCTGTTGCCGCTGTTCGTTCAGTTCGTCCATCTTTACCCTTGAGCCATCCTGCTACAGGTCGTCGTCCGGTCCGCCGACCAGTGAGAGTTGATCACTTCCCTTCCCCAGTTTCTTCTTCAAAAAGGCCTCGATAAACCCATCGAGATCCCCATCCATGACGGCTGAGACGTTACTGAGTTGATGACCTGTCCGGTGGTCTTTGACCATTTGATAGGGCTGGAATACGTACGACCGAATTTGGCTGCCCCATGCAATGTCCTTCTTCTCGCCGACGATGGCGTTGAACTCCGCTTCCTTTTTTTTCTGTTCCAATTCGAAGAGGCGCGCCTTTAAGATTTTCATCGCACCATTTCGATTCTGCAGCTGGGAACGTTCGTTCTGGCATTGCACGACGATACCGGACGGCAAGTGCGTAATCCGGATGGCGGTTTCCACTTTATTGACATTCTGCCCTCCGGCGCCGCCTGCCCGAAAGGTATCGATTCGGAGGTCCTTGTCTTCAATCTCGACGTCGATGTCCTCGCTCAGTTCAGGATAGACGAAGACGGACGCGAATGACGTATGCCGCCGCTTGTTGGAGTCAAACGGGGAAATGCGCACTAAGCGATGGACCCCAGCTTCCGCCTTCAGGTATCCGTAGGCATAGGGCCCTGCGATCGAGACCGTCACACTCTTGATGCCCGCCTCGTCGCCGGGCAACAGGTCCAGTGTGTCCACCTTGAACTTCTTGTGTTCCGCCCACCGCACGTACATGCGAAGGAGCATCTGTGCCCAATCCTGCGATTCCGTGCCGCCGGCACCGGGATGAATCGCCACGATGGCATTATTGGCGTCCAGCTCTCCTGACAGGAGCAGCTCGACACGCAGTGTGGCGAGACGCGGTTCCAACTGATTCAGCTCACTCGCCAGCTCGGTCTCCAGAGCCGAGTCGCCGCTTTCGTGGGCCAGCTCAAGCAGCGCATCCACATCACCCATTTTGGTCTCGATGTCGCGCCATTGCTGCAGCTCACGCTCGATCGTCGCCTTTTTCCGGCTCACCGCAGCGGCGGCACGGGCATCGTTCCAGAAGTGAGGCTGGCCCATCTGCGCTTCCAGCTCTTGCAAGTCGGCCGTCATATGAGCGAAGTCAAAGATGCCCCCGTAGTTCAGAGACTTGTTCAGCAAGAGAGCGAACACGAACTGCCACGTCCTCTATCATGCCACGATCCTCCTTCTTCGGTCATGCCGGCGTGATAGCCGTCATGACTGGTTCCTTCGTGCGGAAATAGCTGAACAGACACAAAAGCGCGCAGATTATAACACAGGCGTGGGCAAACACATCGCCGTAATAGCTGTAAAACGTGCGGGCTTGTCTGGTCGGGATCATCGCGTACGAGGCCTGCTCGCTGAACAGTGGTGTCGTGTCGATGATTTGTCCGAACGGATCGATGAACCCGGAAATCCCGGTGTTCGCCGCTCGCGCGAAGGCCAAATGATTTTCGACTGAGCGAAAGACAACCATGGCAAAGTGCTGGGCGGGGGCCGAGGACGGTCCAAACCAGCCGTCATTCGTGATCGTCACCAGAAACTCCGCGCCGTTCGCTGCGAACTGACGGACCAAATCTGGGAAGATGACCTCATAGCAGATCGCCACCCCAAACTTGATGGGTCGGGAACCGGACGTACGTTCCGTGTTCCATGATTTCGGGCTGAACGAAAGAGTCGTCGGCCCCGGCCCTGATTCGAAATCGCCGATGCCTTCGACGAGTTTGTCGAGGAAGAACAGGAGTGATGATTTGAGGGGGATGTACTCTCCAAACGGGACGAGATGGTGTTTGTCATAACGGCCAAGGACCATGCCGTCTGTCCCCAGCAGATACGCGCTGTTCAATAGATAGGGACGGCGATCAGGGTAAAATCTCAAGGCCGGGCTGCCAAGGAGGATCGGCGCCTGCGCACGTTCCGCCCACGCGATCAGCTGCAACTGATACTCTTTCTCCCGCTCCAAAATAAACGGTGTAGCTGCCTCGGGCCACACGACCAAGTCGGCACTGGTTCCCAGTTTGGCCGTGAGGCGGTCAAACGTCCGCATGGTCTCGTCGCGGAAGGACGCATCCCACTTCACCGCTTGATCGATGTTCGGTTGAACGACACCGACGGTAATGAAAGTTTTCGGGTTTTGCCGATCTCTATCGCTCAGGACCGCCGAACTATAGAACCACGAGAGTAGCATGCAGGCTGCCGCAGTCGTGAGGAGTTCCCACGGGAGCTTGACCGGGTGACATCCACGGAAAAACGGCATGATCCACATGAACAGTTCGGCGAAGGCCACATTCACCAGGACAATAAGGAAGGAGATGCCGTACACACCTGTGTGGTCTGCCACCTGAATCAGGTCTAGTTCGCGATATTGCGAATAGCCGAGGAGACACCATGGAAGGCCGGAGAGCAGGTAGGTACGGAACAACTCGAGTGCAACCCAGAAGCAGGGTGCAAAGAAAATCCCATAGCGTGGGATGAGCTCGCGCAACCAGACGACGGCGAGGCTATAGAGTCCGATGTAGAGCCCGAGATAGCTGGTCAGCAGCAGCAAAATTGCGTAACTCACGGGTTCGGGAACCTTGCCATAGGTCGTCATGGCGGTGACGACCCAGGCCATGATGCCGGTGAATCCGACGAGACCGCTTAGCCAGCCGATCCAAAAGGCTCGCTGTTTGGAACATTGATCGAGTGCGAGATGGAGGGGAATCAGGACGATCCAGGCCAGCAATCCGAGGTCAAACTTCGGAAAACAGAAAGGCAAGAGCAGTCCGCTCGCGCAGGCAAAGAGGATCTGACGCGAACGAGCGTGGTCCATCGTACCGTACCTTATCCAAAAGATTCGATGACTTGCAAGGGAATGCTCGAACTATCAGCGACTTGGGAAGGTCGCCACGTGCTTTTCCCAGATGGAAGAGGTATTCTAACTGATATGGAGCGCCGTCGGCATCGTCGAGTCCCGGTTCACGTGAAGAGCCTGCTTCAGGAGAACTCGCATGAGGTGGAGGGGGAGGCCGTCGATCTGTCACTCGGCGGTGCGCGGATTGAAAGCCCCCTTGTGGTTCAACCAGGAAGACAGATCGCCGTCAAGCTGATTGTTCCAGGAGATGACACATCGATTCTGATCGAGCACGCTCAGGTGCAATGGGCGGTCGATCGAACATTCGGGGTTCGGTTTGTTGATCTACCGGAGCATGAGTTGGATGAATTGGAACAGTTGATCGATGAAAGTATTGCGCTTGATGAAGGGGGAAAGACATGAAATCCATGAGGCCTGAGACAGAGACGCAGCCCGATGACTCGCGATTCTGGATCGGTGGCGAAGCGACCGTCGGGTCCCAAGCCCGCCGCCATATCCGTCGCCAAGCCGGGTCACCGACCTCTTTGCTCGGCGTCATTATCGGTCTTACCTTCCTCGGCGGCCTCGCCCTGGGCAGCTCATTCGGCCTCCTCTGTCGAAATAAGAGCAGATAGCGCTACTCTCATCGATTTGAGTACTATTCCCTCATCTAAACGATGATGCTGATATCAGGTATGCTCTACAGCTTACGCCTGCCTGAGAGGAATATCAGAGATTATGATTCTATTGCCCGCATCTGACACGCCTGCCTCTTGTAGAAGTTCCAAAAAAGCCGCACGAATGATTGTGGGGAATTGGCAGGGTCCAATTATTATTCGCTCAATTAGTTCTGGGATAGCAAGGCCAACAAGACCTTCCTCTTGATGATCCTTGAGGTCTAACTTCAGAACTCGCTGAGGAGTTCCATAGATAACCTCTATGGCAGAAGTACAATGCGGTGTTGGATATATTTTCGGTGATGCGATTGCCCGCCACTCTCGCTCCTCATGGAATCCAGGGTGTTTCGTACACAAAATTCCAAACAGGAACATGTTGAATACAGAATTCTTCACAACATCTCGACCAACACTTCTTAGGAAATCGACGTCGTTGGAAATATTTTTCGCGATCTTGTTGAGTTGATCTGCGATCGTATTAGGTCTTTCGTACGCCACAGGGCTTGAAAAGACTTTCAAGACCTGCGTGTTACCGAACATAACGGCGCCATTGATAACCAATGCGACGCCGGTACCACAACCATATGCTCTCCACATTGAGAGGCGTCCGTATTTGTCTTCCTCCGATAAGTGTTCGGACAGACAAGTGACATAGGTGTTCCCACGAATGATCGGCTGCCAGTCATTGAAGAGCTCTTTTGTGACTTCTTCCGCTAATCCCGGGATGCAGCTTTCAAGTGCAGCCTTGAAGTTGATGCCTGGTTCTTCCTGGTATGCGCTCTCGAAACAATTAAATCCGTATTCAACCTCAGAGTAATCGTTCATGACTGCTGTGTTTCGCAGCCAGATCTGCTTGCTTCTGAGAATTTTCATCGCAGTATCAGCGGTGGTGTAGTAGGCGAAGCGCCGATCTGAAGGTGGCACTTCCTGTATCTTTTTAGCAATGTATGGAAAAAAGATTTGAGTGATCTGATCTTGGTCCTGAGGCGGTAGTGGCATCTGGCAATGTCCTCGTTAAAGAAACAGCGATTTTACGAACGAAGGGAACGGATTCTACTCTTCGAAGGCGACCATGGTCCATAATCTTGAGGATAAAGCAAATGTATAGGCGAGGTGGTTGCAAGCTATACGCAGCAGGTCGCTCAGAACTAGGTTCTCCGTAGATTCACAACTTGACCTGCTGCTATCACAATTGAATTGAGTATAAATTGAAGTCATGTCTTTCTTCATAGGCTCATCAGCTAAGGTGACTCAGCTTGTGGTGAAACTGATTTCGTTGTTGTCACCATTCTTTGTTGGACTTTTTGTGATTGCGCTGACAACACCAACTCAATCAGCGCAACTCGAACAGGATCGAGGAACCTGGAGCACAGCTGCCCCTATGTCGACGAAGCGGACGGAGGTGGCATCTGCGGCGGTGGACGGGAAGATCTACGTTGTCGGCGGGTTTGAAAAGCCTAGCTTTGGCAACATGATGAATTTCGCGATCACGCCGTCCGTTGAAATGTATGATCCAGTGACTGACCGATGGACTTCCAAAGCGCCGGTGCCGGTCGGTTTGCATCATGTCGGGATCGGCGTCGTCGATAGGCGATTGTACGTCATCGGTGGATACACGAAGTCGGGCCTGAGTGTTTGGAACCCGGTGGCGACAGTCTATGCCTATGATCCAGCCACAGACCGCTGGACCGAACGAGCTTCGATGCCGACTGCTCGTGGTGCACTTTCTGTAACGGAGCATGAGGGAAAACTTTATGCGATCGGCGGCTACGATCGGAAGGCCAACACCTCGGCGGTCGAAGTGTATGATCCTTCGCGCAACGTCTGGACAACAGGTGCGTCTCTTCCGACCCCTCGCGATCACCTTGCTGTCGCGACGGTCGCCGGGAAGATTTATGCAATCGGCGGGCGTATCAATGGAGACTATTCTCAGAATCTTGCCATTACTGAGAGGTATGACCCATCGACTGATCGTTGGACGAGAGTCTCGGACCTGCCGACTGCGCGGAGCGGCATGACGGCGGCTGTGGTCGAAGGCAAGATTTACGTGTTCGGTGGCGAAGGGGCTGCTGGTACGTTCAATGACAACGAGGCTTATGATCCGGCGAGCGATCTATGGCGGGCAATGACGCCGATGCCGACAGCGCGTCACGGGCTTGGATCGGCCGTGGCGCAAGGACGCATTTACGTGATCAGCGGTGGGCCGACTCCCGGTGGCTCCTTCAGCGATGTGAACGAGGTGTTTACTGCGCCGTCAGCAACTACCTCGAAGGCTGACTGACCGCTCAGTCTTTCCTCGCGGCGACTCGCTCCACCTTTTGATGCACCCATCTGGCCGGAGTGGCTGCGGACGAGACAAAGGCCTGACCGAATCCGAGCACGAAGTGGGCGTCTTCAAGCCGCAATTCCCACAGAGCAAAATCGCCAAAGCCAAACATCATCTCAGCTTGGGGAAATCGTTCCAAGTATCGCTCCCGGATCTCGCCATATGATGGCGCATCAGGCGAAAGCACTGCCGCCTTACCCTGAAGGTTCATGCGCCTCAAGGCCAGAGGATTTTTCCCCTGCCCATCCGGCTCAGCGATGAACAGCGATACACGGGGATCCGTCATCAAATGCTGAGTATGCAATGCCAGCTTGCTGAGGTGCAGATAAGCTCGCGTCCAGTCCGACCCGAACACATAGGGCACGTGCGATCCAAACGGTCGTCCGTTCCTCAACGTCAGCAATACGGCGGTGCGAACATCCTGCACCAGTGCCGACCACGCTTCTTGAACATTCTCACTGGTCAACGCGGTTGCCATAGGCGATCCTTTTCCGAGTGAATGAAATGGGTTGGGAGTTCCCTAAAACTCGTGAACAACTTACCATCCGTTTCAGGCAATCACCAGATGGTGAGGTTTGACAAGCTGAATTTTCCATCCCCCTTGACTGACTGCACGGCGAAGCCTATCGTAGCCTTGTGGGGGGAGTTAACGCCCCGAGGGAATATGGTTCATCAGGGGGTCGAGCGAGAGGACGGTGTGCAGGACCAGCTTGTACTGGGAAGCCTAAACTCCTCCCAAGATCTCCGCCGTACCTAATCGTCCTCGGTTAGGTGCGTGCTCCTCCCACCCTAAATGTTCGCTCCATCGCTCTCCTCGATCTCCTGACCTCCTTCTTTGATTTCGACCGAGCAACAGTCGTTTCCGGTGTATCCAGGCACAAATAGGACCGCCTGCTATACTTTGGTCAATTGACGCATCGTTTGAGTACTGCCGCGGTTCCACAACATGAAAGTCTTCATCCTCAGCTTCATGAGCTGTTCCCTCCTATGGCCGCTTGTCGGATGGGCGGAACTCTATAAATGGACCGACGACCAAGGGAATTTTCATATTACCGATACGCCAGCTCCCATAACCAAAAAAAAGTCCGCGACGCTTACGGTGCCAGCTCCTCGATCCACCGTACCGAAGAAGACTACCGTTCGGTCGACCACGCCTGGGCACCCACAAGCAGAGGTTGAGCCCGTACCCAGTCCAATAGTCCCTTCTCCTGCACACGAAGAAGTTCCTATCCAACGGCCCATGGAAGGGTTGAGTCCGAGCCAGGCGGTGTTGACGAGTTCGTGGCACATCTTCGACAGTACCCAGATGAAGGCCAAGGCTCCCGTTCAGCGATGGAAGGATGAACAGGGCCTTGATCATGTTGTCGATGTCTTACCGGCGACACGGGGTAGCTCAGAAACTGCTTCACAGTTGGAAGACGGTGTTGTCCCACAGGCTACACGCAGGGCCAAGGAGCGGGCGACCAGTGTATCTCGCTCGCGCCATCAATCGGGTGAATGAACCGAAGACCATGAATCGTTGGAACCCGTCCAGGAAGAGTGTGAGGACCCTACTGGTGGCTGTCTCCTTCCTTGCCACCGCATCGATCCAGGATGCGGCGGGTTCCCTTGCCAAAACTATGACTGCATTCTCTGAGGATGGACGGCTGCTCTTGGTCCAGACGGATGAGCTGGTGGTCTGGGATCTTGAGACGAAGGCACTCGTAGCGAAGATTCCGAGTCTCCCCTGCCAGCAGATTGCGTTGCTGAAGCAGGACGGGTGGCTGCTCTGTGTTGAGCACAGTGTCACGATCTACGATTGGAAGAACCGAGCCTCAGTGGCCACCATTCCACCGGAATCGCCACAGCCCTATAGCCTGCTGGCCTATTCGAGTGAGACGGATCGGATGATTCTCCGTCACGGGAACGAGGCCGTGTCCGTCTGGCAGCTCGGGAAAAAGCTGGTGCCGCTCAAGCATATCGCGCTGGAGGTGAAGAGAGACGCCCCCTCGGTGGCCGCCTCGCCCGATACAAAGCTGTTGGCGATAGCGCAAGGCCACACCATTCATCTGCATCACCTCACCAGCACAACCATCCGCGATCTTGTCATTGAGGGAGGAAAACCACGTGATCTGCTCTTTGCACCCGACAGTTCTCGTTTGGCGGCGAGTGTGGGCAAGACGATTCTCCTGATCGACCCAGTGGAGGCGTCCATAACCACACGCGCCACATTGGCGAGTGCTGAAGGGGCACAGGGCCCTCTCACTCCCGAGGCCTTCTCGCAGGACGGCCACCGTTTGGTAGCAGCCAACGGGGAACGGAGCTATGCGCTGTTCAATGCTGATACGGGCGAGCTGGTCACCTTGACCGAGTTCACCTATGCAGCTCCAGGGCGCGGGATGCCCTCACCGACACAGCTTCGTGCCGTCGACATTGCTGCCGATGCAGATCTCTTGGTTGGGCAACCGGATCATCTCTATACCTTACAGATCTGGGATCTACACACTGGTACGATGTTGCCGGATCTGTGTGGAGAGGATTGCCGCAACATGGGCCCCCACGTGTCGTTACTCAAATGGTCGCCGACGGGCTCGAAGATCGTAGTCGGGATGCAGGGAGGCCTCAACCCTGATGTGGATGGGAAGATCTCGATCTGGGATGTTTCCTCACGTTCTCCGGAATTGGTGCTGGATCCAGGCCAACCGCAGGCCAAGGTATTAGCGAAACGATCGACCCCACCGACATTTATTACGACGACACCTGCTGTCCCGGCATTCGTCCATGCACTGGCCGTGCGCGCAGTGGCGACCTCGCCCAGTGCAAATCTCCTTGTCTCGAGTGGCGACGATGGACTGTTGAAAATCTGGGAGCCGGGGCAGGGAACGCTCTTGCGTCAACTGGTACTGTCTGCTCCGGCCAATGCGCTGGCGTTCAGCGCCGATGGCGCAATCCTGGCGGTGGGCACCATGGAAGGGGACGTACGCTTGTGGGAAACCCAGACGTGGCGTGAATTCTCACCCTATTCAAGCAGGCAAGGTCGGATCAAGGCCCTGCAATTCCTTCCTGGCAATCGATTGCTCGTTGTTGCAGGGGAGCGTCCGAAAGTTCCGGTCGTGGACCTTGTCACCCGAACAGTCGCGAAAGAGCTCGTGCATACCAGCCTTTCTCCGGTCTGTGATGGGAAGGGCTGTACAAGAAAACGAGCCATGCAGGGAGAAGTTGTCGCCAGTCTGAGCTTCTTGGACGGAAGCTCGTTCCTCGTGACCACTTCGCAAACTGGTCGTGTCGTTTGGGACACGACGACCTGGCGCGAAGTTGAGAAGCCGGTCGGAATTCCGGCAGTCTGGTCCGGTCTGGGGTGGAAACAGTCCTTTGTCTGGACGACTACTCGATCCAGTGATCCGAATGCCTTGACCCTGGCCCTGTGGGATATCAAGCGCAACGGAGTTGTCGCCAGCTTGGATACCTTCACCAACAGGGATACGGAAATTGACCATGGGCCGCCCGTGATGTTGGGAACATCGATGGCCGTCGATCCATCGCATCGGTGGGCTGCCACCAGAGTTGGTGAACATGTGTCAGTGTGGGACCTCTCAGCGCAAACAAAGCGAAAGACGTTCTATGTTAAAACCCCAGATGATCTGCAGTGGACGAGTGACGGGAAACATTTGATCGTGGCCACCCTCGACCGAAAAATCCTCGTCTGGTCAGCCGAGACCATGGAGCCGGCGCACTATCTCCGAGATCCTTCCGTGACCCGCTAGGGAGTTTTGTTCTGCACACAGGTCTGTTTTCGTTCTTGCCACTTACCATCTGGTCCATTGTATCCATGAAAGTTTTATGGTACCAAACAATGAATGGCTGTTTCATGAGAGGATGAATGGCACCAAAGAAAGAGTCCGCGTCAGATACTGAACCGAAATCTTCCGCTCCTCGATCTACCCCCGAACCAGCCGCAAAGACGAAAGCTGCCGCCAAGCCGGTGGAACGAGTCACTGCGGTTGAGATGGGGGCGCGTCAGCGGGAAATTTCCGTCTCGGAGTTTTTCACGAAGAACCGGCACCTGCTCGGCTTCGACAATCCGCGCAAGGCGCTCTTGACCTGCGTCAAGGAGGCGGTCGATAACGCGCTTGATGCCTGTGAAGAGGCGGGAATTCTTCCGGATGTCACGGTCAAGCTGGAGGTGGTGTCGAACGGGGAGCCGGTGGCACCCAGCCAGGCGAGTCGATTTCGTGTCACGGTGACGGACAATGGCCCCGGCATCGTTCGCCAGCAGATTCCTCGGATCTTCGCGAAGCTGCTCTACGGGTCCAAGTTTCATCGCTTGCGAATGAGCCGTGGGCAACAGGGCATCGGTATTTCCGCCGCCGGAATGTACGGACAACTGACGACCGGCAAACCGGTCAAAATTATTTCCCGAATTGGTCCGAAGGCTGCCGCGCATTTCTTCGAAGTCCAGATCGATACGAAGAAGAACGAGCCGTTGGTTCACGAGAATAAACAGATCGACTGGGAACAGCCACGAGGCACGCAGGTTACGCTGGAAGTCGAAGGGAAGTATCAGAAGGGCCGCGCATCGGTCGATGAATGGCTGGAGCAAACCTCGATCGCCAATCCGCACGTCAGGCTGATCTATCACACGCCCGAAAAGGAAACGAAGGAATATCCGCGCACGTATCACGAGCTGCCGCCGCAGCCGCGTGAGATCAAGCCTCATCCATACGGCATCGAGTTCGGTATGTTGCTCAAGATGTTGCAGGACACGAAGAGCCACTCGGTTTCTGGCCTCCTCGCGACCGATTTTTGTCGGGTCTCTCCTCAGATGGCTGACGAGATGTGCAAGGCGGCGAAGGTGTCGCCCGATGCCAAACCCCGTGAGTTGAAGGGGCCAGTGGCGGAGACGCTGTATAAGACATTACAAGAAACCAAGATCATGGCGCCGCCGACCAACTGCATTTCGCCGATCGGTGAGAAAGCGATCCTCTCAGGGCTCTACAAGCAGATCAAAGGTGAGTTTTATACGGCAGTCAGTCGGCCACCGGCGGTCTATCGAGGCAATCCTTTTATCATTGAGGCAGGGTTGGCCTATGGCAACAGGCCAGGGGATCATAATAAGCCACAGCAACCGGCTATGCCGAAGGCCGAAGGGGAGCATGAGGAAGAAGACTCAGAGCTCGCCCGCGTGATCCGCTATGCGAATCGGGTGCCGCTGCTGTACCAGCAATCGGCCTGTTCGACGTTCAAGGCCGTCCTGAGCACAAGTTGGAAAAACTATGGCTTGACGCAGTCTCGTGGGGCGCTACCCGGCGGGCCGATGGTGATCTTCGTGCATATGGCGTCGGTCTGGGTGCCGTTTACGAGCGAATCCAAGGAAGCGATTGCCGACTACGATGAGATCCAAAAAGAAATCACGCTGGCGCTTCGTGAGTGCGGCAGGCGGTTAGGACTCTTTATTCGTCGACGTGAACGGGCGGCCAGCGAATTTCGGCGACGGAATATTTTTGAGCTGTATATCGAGGAAGTCGTCGACGCGTGTAATCGGCTCAAGGGCGGCACGTTGCCGAAGGAAAAGTTGAAGGCACAGCTCCAGAAGATTGCTACGTCTCGGACGGGTGGTCAGAAAACTGATCAGGCGCTGGGGAAGACCAGCACGGGACCAGAAGGGTTGCCGCATTCGATTATCGTGACGGCGGATGGAATAGAAGGCGAGGCAGAATTGGCCACTCAGGTCGAGGCCGATCAGACGGCTGCGGCGCCCACGGCAGAATCGGAACTGCGTGATACTACACGGTCAGCTGACGGGCCTGGCTCGAAAGGAACATCCACCAAGGGGACGGGCGAGAAAACGTCGCCGAAGAAAACCACTGGGAAATCGGATCAGCTTGCGCTCCTTGCCGGACAGCCAATGGTCAAGAAGAAGTCAGGTGGAAAGTCTCTCAAGCCGGCGAAGAGCGCGGGCCCGCGCAAACCAAAATAGGACATCATGACGACCAAGACAAAGAAAACCACCGTGGTCGAGAAAAAACTGATCAGCCTGGCGGACATTGTGATCCACGCAGCCGATCGTTCGAAAGATCCGACGTTTCAGATCCCGATCCGTGCCCTCTCGAATGTGTTCTTCAATGAAAAGAAGGGCCTCATCGAGATGGGAGCTAAGAAGCAGGAGCGGTCGTTTTTCAACGTCGGTATGGCGAAGAGATTTATGCAGACGATGCTGGTCGCCGATGCCCTCTCCGAGTTACAGCGGGCTGATCTCACCACCTCGCTTCGAGAAATTTACTACCGCACAAAACACACGATCAAAGATTCTCACGAGAATACCTTCGATGCGCAGGACGAATCCGATCCGGTCATTGAAGATCTAGAGGTGTCCCTCACGACGCTTCGAGAAGAGCTCCATGTCAGTGCAGAAAACAGAGGCAGTATCGTGGGGCCGGTAGTCTTCGGCGATGACGGCGATCGTGTCGATTGCTCGAAGTTGGGGAAAGGTGGGTACTCGGTCCCATCGATTGTTGAACCGGAGTATTTGGAGATCCGGCGATGTACGGCGGATTTCCTGCTGCTTGTCGAAAAGGGAACCCAGTGGAACCGGCTCTCGGAGGACAAGTTCTGGCGACGCTATAACTGCATTCTCCTGACTGGAAACGGTCAGCCTCCTCGAGGTGTGCGGCGGTTGGCCTGTCGGCTGCACGAGGAACATCGGCTACCGGTCTATGTGCTGGTCGATAACGATCCTTGGGGGTACTACATTTATTCCGTCGTCAAACAGGGCTCGATCAATTTGGCCTTCGAGAGCCAACGGATGGCCATTCCCAAGGCCAAGTTCGTGGGCCTGTCGAGTGCCGATCCGGAGCGCTACGAACTGCCGCGCAATGTCGGAATCAAACTGAATGAGAAGGATATCGCACGTGCCAAGGAATTGTTGAACTACCAGTGGTTCCAAAAGCCAGCGTGGCAGGTGGAGATCAAGCGCATGCTCGTGAGCGGGCTGAAGTACGAACTCGACGCGCTGGCCAACAAGGATTTTCAATACCTGACAAAGAAGTATCTGCCGAGGAAGCTCAAGGAAAAAGACTGGCTGGACTAACTGGCCTCCTATCTGTGCCATCATTGAGCCACCAACCGTCCGCGTGCATGAATCGGCTATGAAGACCTTGCCTGCTTGGACTGCGCCGCTTCGCGATTGGCAGGGCCGTGCGCTCTCGGCAGTCCGTACCCATCAGACTAAAGATTTTCTGGCGATGGCGACTCCTGCCGCAGGCAAGACGCGTTTTGCCTTGCGCGTGGTGCATGAATATCTGGCGAAACAGGCCGCGGTCCGGGTGCTGGTCGTCTGCCCGACGAATCACCTCCGCACACAATGGTCGGATGCGGCGGGGAAGATCGGGTTGCAGCTTGATCCGGCTCTGACCAACGAACAAGCTGCGGAAGCGCCGGACTATCACGGCGCGGTGGTGACCTATCAGCAAGTCTGTCTGGCCCCGGAGATCTTTCAGCGGGTCTGCCAGAGCAAGAAAACGCTGCTCATCTTTGACGAGTTGCACCACGCCGGCGATGGAAAGAACTGGGGGAAGGCGCTGCGCTCGGCGTTCGAGCCGGCGGTGTTCCGACTGATTCTGTCCGGTACGCCCTTCCGCTCGGACAACAATCCAATCCCGTTTATTCAATATGAACAAGGAGAAAGCCGGGCGAATTTCGCGTATGGGTACACCGACGCGATTCGGGATAGCGTCTGCCGACCCATTGTCTTTCCGAGCTACGAAGGTGAGCTGAGTTGGCTGTCGGAAGGCCGTGAGCATCATGCCACGTTTGAAGACGGGCTGAAGTTCAACCGCCAGCGGGAACGCCTGAAGACGGCGCTGCTGCAAGACACGTGGCTTGGGCCAGTGATCACTGACGCCCATGCGCAACTGACACGCCTTCGGAAGGAGGAGCAACCGGATGCCGGCGGACTGATCGTCTGCATGGATCAGGACCATGCGCGCTGGGTGGCCGACCTGGTCGCCCGTATCACTGGGACAAAGGCCGAAGTAGCCGTTTCGGACGATCCTGCTGCCTCGCGCACCATTGAGGAGTTCGCTGGTCACAAAAAGCAGCAGTGGCTGGTGGCCGTCAACATGGTGAGCGAAGGCGTGGATATCCCTCGACTCCGTGTCGGCGTCTATGGCACGAACGTGATCACGGAAATGTATTTCCGTCAGGTGGTCGGCCGGTTCGTGCGGATGCAGGAAGGCCTGCCCAAACCGCAGCGGGCCTGGCTGTATCTGCCTAAAGATCCAGTCTTGGTGCACTATGCGAAGCAGATCAAGGCGGAACGCGATCATGTGCTGGAAGACATCATGCCGGCCGGGCAACGAGACCTCTTCGGCCGTGTGACGGTTTCGACCAACGAGTACATGCCGTTGATGGCCGTGGCCAGGATGGATAGCCTGATCGGCGAAGACGAGGCGAGAGGGGAGGGCGATGCGGCTGTTGTTGCTGAACCGACGGTCTCACTCCATGAGCAGAAACAAGATCTGCGGGATCTCCACCGGTTGCTGGTCACCAGTCTTGCGAGAACGAGTGGCATCGATCATCGCCGGCTCAACGCAGAATTGATCGCCCGCACCGGCAGCCGCGTCGATCAAGCGACAACGGATCAGCTTCGGAAACGCATCCAACTGCTAGAGAAGTGGAAGGAGCATGGGTATGACGGGAAGCGATGAGACGTTTCCGTGGCAGCAGATCAGTTCGTGGCGACTTCTTTCTCACGCAAGTGTTTGTCGAAGATGAACGGTCCAAACGGGAGAAGAGAGGCTAGCAAGGCATAGAATGAAATCCGGTTATCCCATTGGTGCGTAGCCCGTAACTTGGCCAACTGGGCGACATAAGCCAAGAACAAGATTCCGTGAATCGCCCCCACGACCGTCACGACTTTCGGCATCCCCATCAAGTACTTCATCGGCATTGCCACGAACAGTAGTAGGAGAAATGAACTGCCTTCGGCCAAGGCGGTCATTCGAAATCTTTGGATCTGGTTCATCGGTATGGGTTGTCTTGTCTAAAGAACCTGTCGCGACGTGTCTGGCTTGTCGGCATTGTCATAAACGCTTAAGCCAGTGTCAATGTGCTTGCCAGGATGCGAGCTGGAAGGTTGGGAGTGGAGCGGAGAGCCAAGGAAGCATGAAACAACTGACACCGCGACCGTGAGGCTGCGGTGTCTTCAGTCGATCGTGTCGCTCGGCTTAGGTCGGCGGTAGCATCCAATAGGACCAACCAAGAATGAACGGGGTTGCTACATACATGGCCGTTTTACCGAATGAATCGTGTACCCCATAGATGAGAATGCCGGCGATGAAGGTGAAATAGATCCATCCAATTCCCCGATAGCTGGCACTGTGCTCTGACGCCAAAGCGAGGGTGGGTGATCCCAGAATCAATCCGGCTGAGAGTGTGGCGAAGCGTTTCATTGTAGTCTCCTTCCAAGACAGGTCAAAAGATGGGGGCTGTTGTCGATGTAAGAAATGGTTGCAGACAGAAGAACGCCCTCGTGGTGATCGATGTCAGGAGGGCGTGGGGTTGTTCTGGAGCGGAGTCTTACAATGGCGCCAGCGAGAGCTAGCAAAAAGTCACAGGACACCTCTTTGTCTACATGGAATGTAGTCATGCTGATCCTTCCTGCCCAGGAAGTCAAACCAGCGGTTGTCCGCTGAATATGCGAGATATGTGAGGGAGAGATCCGAAAGGGAAGTGCCAAGGCATTACCGCTGGCTTGCTGTTCGCCTCCGGGAGGAGGAAGGACGTCTGATAGGTCTCTTCGGATCGGGCATAAAGAGGTTGGGTGAGGCGTGGAAGCGAGTTGCAAGGTGTGTGATCTGACGGACGTTCAGGTCTCGCTTGCCGGAGAGAATTTCCGACACGACGCCCTGGCTGCCGATTTCTGGCAAGTCCGCTTGTGTGAGTCCATGTTCTTCCATCAACGTGCGGAGAATATCGGGAGCGGATGAGTCGGAGAAGGGGAGGTGGGCGTCCTCATACGCTTCGATAAAAAGGCCGAGCGTCTCGGCCAGGTCGGCCAGAGGATGGGTTTCTTGCTCGCCGATTTCGTCCACAATCGCATCAAGGATGCTCACCGCTTGGTGATATTCGACCTCCGTCCGTAACGGAGCGAGTGGAATGCGTTGCCGAATGCGGAGGTAGTCGCTATTGGCTTCCTGAATGTATTTGGCGAGCATGGCTCAGGTTCTCCACGTGTTCCGGTCGTAGTCTGCGTGAGTCAGGATGTGCCGGATATACAGTTTCTTCCGATTGTAATGAATGGCTGCGACCAGCCGGAATTTGTTTCCTCCGATGTTGAAGACGGTCAACCGATTTACCTGATCCGCCGAAGGGAAGGTCTTTCGTAGGTCGGCGAAAGAGGCATAGATGGTCTTGCGCACAATCGTGAACCAGTGCTGCAGTGA
The DNA here is from genome assembly GCA_005116965.1 of Nitrospira sp. Lineage (GTDB taxonomy): Bacteria > Nitrospirota > Nitrospiria > Nitrospirales > Nitrospiraceae > Nitrospira_D. The sequence continues at coordinate 533,268 of SWDG01000006.1, forward strand.
GGTCCGTGCTTCCGGATGAGTTCGCGCGAAGTCATCGAGGCGCTTTCGCGTGATCACATGCACGGATAAAGATATCTCATATTGAGATATCTGTCAAGGGTGAGTGTGAGGCAGATCGAAGGGGGCTGGTTCTGTATCGTTTGGTCCCGGGTAGGCTATCTCATGACGTGGAACGCCAGGCACGTTCTCAAAGCGAGTGTCCGCATGGCCGCGCCGTTTCCTGTCGTCAGGCCTGCGGAGTTTCTCACGGCCTTTCGCTGAGCACCGTTGAAGGGGGAGCCGTAGGCCTGATGGAAAAGGCTTGCCGGATGTATAAGTGCCAGACGCGACCCCGCATAGCTCATTCTGATACCAAGCTCTTCTGGTGTACTTCCTGCTCGCGAAGCGGTGGTGAGGACTGTTTGGCTTGACCATGGATGTAAGACGGTTCTATTATCGATGAGGTAACAGTAGGGAGGTCACCATGGCTACCACCACGATTTCGTCCAAGTTTCAGGTCGTCATACCAAAGGAAGTCCGAGACAAACTACATTTGACACCGAGACAACGCTTGGTGGTTATTGAAAAGGGAGGCGTCATTACGCTTGTTCCAGAAGTGCCACTCAAATCGTTGAAAGGCGTACTCAAGGGAATGACGACGGGGGACGTGAGAGAGAAGCAGGACCGCGAATGAAAATCCTGTTGGATTCCAGTGGGTGGATCGAATTCTTCACCGATGGCCCCAGGGCCAACCGGTATGCCGCCTATCTGACTCCACGGCACCATCTCATCACACCGACGATCGTGCTGTACGAAGTCTACAAGAAAATCAAACGAGAGCGAGGTGAGGAAACGGCTGTGCAGTTTGCCGGACGTCTCCATACGACCCACGTGATTCCATTGACGGAGTCGATTGCCTTGCTCGCTGCCGATCTGAGTCTCCAGCACGGACTCGCTATGGCTGATGCGATTGTGTATGCCACAGGACGAGATCAGGAGGCAGAGGTGGTCACAGGTGACGCAGACCTCGAGGGCTTGCCCGGTGTGGTGTATGTCAAATAGGGGATCAGTGGGCGGTTTCAAGTTCCAAGTTTCCAGGGGCGTGGCAAAGTCGAAACATTTTCTGGGGCGCGTATTCAGCCGATGGGCAATGGCATTTAGCTCACGCTGCGTGTAGCCCGACAGATCTGTGCCCTTGAGCAGGTACTGACGCAGCAACCCATTGGTATTCTCGTTGATGCCGCGTTGCCACGGCGCATGCGGATCGGCAAAGAAGATCTGAAGCGAGAGTCGCTGGACTAACTGCTCGTGCTCGGCCATTTCTTTCCCCCGATCATAGGTCAGCGTCTTGCGCAACAGTGCAGGCACATGCCGGATTTTTTTCGTGAACCCCTTACGAACACTTCGCGCATCCGTCCCGTCCATTTTGGCCAGCAGAACCAGACGCATCGTCCGCTCCACCAAGGTCCCGAAGGCCGAGCCATTGCGCGCCCCCTTGAGAGTGTTGCACTTGGAGTTTGCTCAAGCTTCAAAACAATCCTGCTGCTGCAAGAGATACAGCAAGCCTGGATAGTCTTTTACTTGATACTTGAGAAGTTCCGTATGGAGTATTGAACGGGTCTCAGCTTTGTTCATGTTGTCTAGGGTATCCGGTGGGATGCTCCTCGTCAAAATGAATGGCGGTTCGGATTGGAATACGGACCTAAAGTTGAGTACCCAAACGAGGAACACTCACTTCTTATACGTAACCCTCGATAAGGGGTCAACAGGATGAGGCGCGTGTCGAATCGGTTGACGGACGGGGTTCACGGGAGACACGGGCAGCTTTTCGAGAGCCACCTCGGTCGGCCCATTTCCAGAAGGAGCGGTTCCGATTTCGGCCAATACACCGCGATGGTCTGAGGGCCAGAGGGCATCGCCGTTCGGGAGCCGACCGGGCTGGTCAAATACCAGACGGCTTGAACGCACGACCGAGCTTCCAGTGGTACTTCCATCAAACAGGAAAATAAAATCGACACGGCGATCGGCAGTGGGCCATTCGACTTGGATATTTTGCCAAACAGTTCCTCCGGGTACTCCTGGATTCGCGATCCGGAAGGCGTCGATGAATCCCGGCTCTTTCTGCCATTCGGTGAGGACTGGAGATTGCTCTCCGGTATTCAAGTCGCCCATCAACATGGCTCGCCCCGTTCCTCGATGTTCACGGAACAGTTCGCCAACTCGTTGGAGTTGGCATTCGTCGCCTTTCGACGTGTGAGCGGAAAAGATCTGGGTCGGCCCATCGGGAGCCTTAATCTCGGCTCGCAGGAGAATGCGGGGGTCCAGGCGACGTTGGCACTGAGGTAGGTCGTAGATCTCTGAGGCGACGATGGGATAGCGGCTCAAGATGGCCGGTCCTTCTTTGAAGCCGATGGCTGAGGTGATCAGCCGATCCACGAAACCGATGCCGAAGATATGTTCGGTCGCAGGAGCGAACACCATCTGGTACCCAAGCGCATCGGCGATTCGCTGCGGTACGTTGCCATGCTTTCGGCTGTCTGACGCTTCTTGAAGTGCGATGATGTCAGGTTGCAACCGCTTCAGTTCTTGAATGGACATGTCGAGCCGCTCTTCGAGATGGGTGCCGCTCTCGAAGAATCCTGACCATGCGCCATCGTGCAGCAGGTTATAGGTCAAGACCCGCAGTGGAGGCGAATCTCCTCGGCCTTCTTCAGCGTGCGTGACGGGACTGCAGAGCAGTAAAATGGCGGCCAGCCACGGGAGCGTATACGAGAAGCGGGTGACCATGGGTGATGTACGTAACATACGCCTGTTTCCTCAATCTTTCCACAGTGAACAGCAGAGTTGGGGTCGGATCTTGAATCGTGCATAAGCAAAAGAATATGAGTTCAGCACCGATCTCAAAATCGTTAATAGGGTGGAGACGCGTTCGCATGTAATCTGGGCCAGAAAACGGGGACATTCTACATTTCTGATTGCCTTGTCAGCGCGTGAGGGCTAGCTATTTACTGAGGCTTCCCAGAAATGTGACGACGTGGCCCCGTAGGGCGGCCACGAAGCGTTGGAAATTCAGGTCTTCAGCTGGCTGCGTGATTTTTGTTTTTGTGGAGTTCGTGGCCATCATGAAACAGGCTGAGGTATAAAGGCGCTCTAACACCAGGCGGCGACACAGAAGTTCGTAGCGCTTGCTGTAGGAGACGCCTTTGTACCGCCGGAGGGCTGCTGTATCCTGGAAATGTGCTTCGCCACGGAACTCAGGGTCTACTTGGAAGTATGGTTCCTTGTTGGCAACAGGGATTTTGACATTGTCACGATCTTCTAAGAGGAACAGATAGCCAAGAAAAGGAGGAGGCGCTTGACCGAAGCGGCCTTCTCGGAAGGCTGTCCAAATATCTTTGGCGCTGCCCACCGCTTCTTCCGAACGATTGTTCACATTGTTGCCGATCGACTTGCCGGCTTGGGACTTAAACTCCATGGCCAAGACCAGAGTGCCGTTGGAGACGACGATGAGATCCCATTTTTTCGTGGCTCTGAAGTACCCCGGTAGCTCAAGCGCGGTTCTTGTGCGGATATCGACCTTCTCCAATCCGGCTTCGCACAGAATGTCCGAAACCAAGACTTCCAGGGCACCCATCTGGGTCCCTCCAGTCACCTCACCTCTGGTTCCGGCATCGATTTTCCCTGACTGAACCTGCTTCTCTTTATTTTTCCTGCGGGCGTTCCAGTAGCTTTGGACGGCGGTTTGCAATCTCTTATCAATGTTCAAGCGCGACCTCCAGCGTGTGAGCGGTGATTCCATAGAGATCCAACGCTGCTTGGGTTGCGCGGGTCCTGTCACGAAGACGGAAGGCGTCTCTCAATTCATGGGACTGGATCTTCGACAAGGACTTTGGCGCAGGGACGCGGATACGGCGCAGGTACTGCGCTTGGAAGCGTAGGTAGCCGCCTCGCATGCGGACTCCATAGGATTCGACAAAAAACTGTCCCACCTTCGACAGTAGGATGCCACCGAGTACCTCCAGGTCCCATTCATCCGACTGAATGAAATACAGATTATGGTGAGGATATGTTTCGCCTCGATCTAAGACCGGCTCGAGGGTGTTCTTGATATCTGGAACATACAGTTTGTGTGTATGGGTGAGCGTGTGGGTGACGCGGTCAATCGTCTTGTACCATTTGTCGGCGCTTTTCTCCGCAGTGTGGCGTTTCTTCAGGGCTTCGGCATGTCGTTCGTAGTAGGCCTGCAACTTAGGATAGGGCTTCAGATTGACCAGCCCATCGTGGTTCCATGGATTCACGAGATAGTGTCCGGACCACCGCACCGTTCCGTCCGTCAGATCTTTCGCAAGGGCAAGCTTCAGCAGGCGGGAAGGCTCTACCAGGTCTGCATCTGTTGTGATGTAGACTCGATCGTTCCCCGTAGCCACGCCGATCCCAACCTTGGCATTCATTTCAAGGGGAGGAAACTGATCTTCTAGCCGTCGAAGGAGTGCCAGTTGTTCCGGCGAATGGCAGGGCCAGGGATCTGATCCTTTGAACCATGTATGTACGACGGCTCGATGGATGCTCTGGGGCAAGATGGTTTGGCTGGTTGTCTGGAGCGTTGTTGCCAATTGTCCTGGTTGAATGTTTTCAGCATCCTGATCAGCGCTTGCCACAATGGTGGATTGCTGTTTTGCGTGCCGAATCACCGTGATAGCGGGATAGGCGTCTACTTCATCATCAAAGGCATTGGCGTGGTGCATACTGAGGAGCATCTCGACGCTGTACGCCGAACTAATCAGTTGGCGCAGTTCAGCCCCATATTGGTTACGCATCCATCGATCTGCGCAGATGAAGGCGCAAACACCGCCCGTTTGCAACTGCCGGAGTGCGGCTTCGAAGAACGCCACATAGAGGTCGGCACGACCTCGCATCGTTGGATACGCACTCCGGTAGACCGAGGCGATCTCTTCCGGAATATCCTCAAGGCGCACATACGGAGGATTTCCAATAATAAAATTGGCCTGTCTGTGGTTGGCGTCGAGAAGGTAGTCTCTGTTTCGCACCCATGTATCGGCCAATCGCCTTGCCAGAGCGTTGGGTGCGCCGTGGTGAATCAGAATCTCTTGGGCAGTCGCGCGCGCGCGCGCCGCGCTATCCTCATCTAGCTCATAGGCCAGCAGGGAATTGTGGCATTCTGACAGCGATCGACCAAGGTTTCCACACGACTGTACGAGGCGCTCAATCATGGGACCGAGAAACGCGCCATCGCCAGCTGCTGGTTCGATGGCCAGGCTGTCCACTAAGTTGGTATTCGAGCAATAGCCGCTCAAGTCCAGAAGTAGTTCAACGACCCAACGCTTTGTGTAGACGACCCCTTTTGGTTCAGCTGCTGATACAGGAGGTGGACGTCGGAGAGGCGCGATCAACGGAAGCTGTATCCCTCGTGTTAAGACTGATGGACTAAAATGGTTGTCTGACACGAGGTCCTCGATCTCTCCGAGGAGATCTGGTGGAAAAAGAGTGGCTGATAGTAGCGTGTCTGTGCTTTTCCTTCAAGGTTCGGTCAGGAGATGTACTACGACCAGTGCTACAAAGATCTGACAGATGGTGGGCTAGCTACAGGCTGGGACATGCCGTCCTTGCGCCGTCTTTTCAGCGGGTGCTAAGATCCTAGCATCAGAATTGTTTCGTACATGTTTCAGAAACATCATGCCAAACATTACGTTGCTTGTGTCGCCCAGTTGTGGAGCCTGTCCATCGGCCAAAAGTCTGTGGAAACAGTTACGCGTGAAGTACAGCTTCTCCTATCGTGAAGTGGATATCACCACGAAAGACGGCCAGGAGCTGGCCGACCGTCATTCTGTTCGTGCCGTGCCGGCGACGATCATCGATGGGCGCCTGACGTTCGTCGGTGTTCCGAGTCGAGAAAGCGCGGAGAAGGCCATTCAATTGAAGATCAAACAACGAGAAGGGTAGGGGAGCCATGGACGAATACGACAACGAGCTCCCGGATCTTCCACTCATTGCCAAGGGGCCTCCGCCAGATTGCCCGATCTGCGCCGATCCCATGTCCTTCATCGACGGCGACTGGGCCTGCGTTGACTGCAATGGCGAGCTCTTGGGGCCGGAGACCGGGTAGCGTACAATGACTCGCCATGTTGCAGGTTGTCACGGGTCGCTTTCATCCTACTCTTGAATCTGCTCTCGTCCATCGACTCACACGCGTCAAGGCGACTGATCCGCTTGCGCCGATCGCGATCTTCGTTCCGTCCAAGCCACTCGCCGATCGCCTTCGCACCGTTCTCGCTGTCGAACACCGGCTGTCGCTCTTCAACGTACACGTCTTGACCTTCCATCAACTGGCCCTGCGGCTGGCTGGAGACGTACGGGTCGACCACCCACTGCCGCGGGTCGTTGACGAGCTCTTCTTTGAACAACTCGTCCGTCACATTGTTCACAGCAAACTCACCAGCCAGGCTCCGTTGCAACGAATCGGACAATCCTCTGGGACGTGGGGCGCGCTCTGGGCGACGATCCGTGATTTAAAGGATGCCGGCGTCGATGCTGCGCAAGCGCTGCAAGGTCTCCGTGAAGGCTATTTCGAAGATGACGATCGGGAGTGGCTCGGCGCGCTCCTGTCGCTCTATGCGGCCGTGAAGGAAGCGGGCAAGACCCTCGGGGTTGGGACGCAAGACGATCTGGCCGAAGCCCTCATCCCGTTCATTCCGACTGCTACGTTTCTCCAGCCGTTGAAGGCCGTGTTCTATTATGGGTTCTATGACCTGACGCAGGTGCAGGTGTCCCTCTTTGAAGCGATCAGCCGTGCGAAGGACACGACCTTGTTTTTTCCGTTGGAGGGTGACCCGGCGTTTGGGTTTGCTCGGCGCTTTTTTGATCGCCATATCCAGTCGCTGGTAATGTCGGACGATGCGCCGATCCGGCTGGAACAGGAATCGTCAACGGTGGCGCACGATCACGCCCAACTCACCATACGGAGCGTGATCGGCGCGGAAGAAGAATTGGCGGCAACCTGCCGAACCATTCTCGATCTGATCGAAACCAACGGGTATCGATTCGATGAAATCGGCGTCACCGCCCGGACACTCGATCCCTATAGCCTGTATCTTCAGTCGAGTTTCGATCGCCATCGGATTCCCTTTCGTACGACGGCATCGAGGCCGTTGATTCAGGAACCGATCTGCAAGCTGGTGTTGCAGTTAGCCTCCCTGCCGCTGAACGATTTGTATCGCACGTCAGTCCTCGATGTTGTGACGTCTCCGCTCTACGCCACTGATCTGTACGACGAAAGATCAACGTCGTACCGGCCGGAACAGTGGAAGCTGCTGGTGCAAGCACTACACATCACTCACGGAGTTGAAGCGTGGAAACGGCTGGAGCGGGCGAGCCAAGCTGCATTGGTGCTCGATGGCGAGGAGAGCGTTGTCGGCTCTCTGGCTATTGCTTCGGAAGTGATCAGCTTGCTCTGGCAGGTGGTCTCACAGCTCACGCAAGCCTGTTCGGCCCTGCCATCGCGAGGCACGATCGGTCAGATGGTCACAGCTTGTCGAGCACTCATTGAGCGGCACCTGCGTCGGCCAGATGCAGCCGTATCAACTACCGACACCGACGATGGTCCGCTTGCTCGCCACGCGATGACATGGGATGTGATCGACCGTATCTGGACGACGCTCATAGAATTGGAGCCGCTCAACGAGGAGATGACCTGGGCCGAATTTGTTGAGCTGTTGACCTATACCTTCGAGCGCACGACGATCCCTCTCCACGATGGTTCATCTCAGGGCGTGATGGTATGTGACGTGATGGCGGCCCGCGGAGTGCCGTTCAAAGTCCTGTTCGTCCTCGGGCTAAACGAAAAAGTGTTTCCGCGCTATATTCGTGAAGATGCGTTTCTGCGCGATCGTCATCGGCGCGTGCTCGACGCCACGCTGGGATTTAAGATCGATGAGAAGCTGATGGCCTACGGAGAAGAGACCTTGCTCTTCCGCCTATGTTGTCAGGCTCCCACGCAGCGACTCTACTTGTCCTATCAACGGGCCGATGAATCTGGTCGCATGCTGGCCGCCTCTCCGTCTCTCGGAGACGCGCGCCGTCGGTTCGGCCAGGATGAGCAGCCGATCGATGTGGTGCCTCGTCGTCTGACGGATCGAGTCTCACAACAGCCAACGATTACACGATTCCTGCCGCCGGCTGAACTGACTCAGTGGGTGGCCATGAACGGGCAAGACCCGACCAATCTGGTACGGGCGCTCGGGCGTGATGCGGAGACGTTCCAGCATGCAGCGATGGCGCTTGATCGAATCGAAGAAGACGGCGCGACGCTGAATCTCTTTGATGGGATGACTGGGACGGTCGAATCTCATTGGGTGCGACTTATCGAACGGGGTCTCGCTCCGACGCCGCTCGAACGGTATGCGCGCTGTCCGTTCCAATATTTTTCCGCAGATGTGCTGCGACTTGAGCCGAGCCGGGTTGCGATGTCGCAGGAGCCAGATGCGGCGCTGATAGGGACGCTCTGCCACGCAGCATTGCGGTGTTGCTATGAACAGCTCGTGCAGGCCGGGTGGCCAACTCGACAAGTGGCGGACGACATGATGGACCAGACGATTCGCGCATCGGTGGAACAGGCGGCGGCAGACCTGGAGTCACAACATCGAACAGGCCACTATCTACTGTGGGAGTTGGCGAAAGAACAGATCGTAGCGTTGGTGATCGCGGCGGTGAAGGCGGACGAGGAGGAACAGGCCGAGCATCCGTACCAGCCCATTGCATTTGAAGTGGACGGTGAAGGGACGATTCCTGGAGTCCTCGACGAGGGATTGTTGAAGATCCGTGGTCGCATTGATCGTCTTGACCGGAACCGGTCCTCCGGCACGATGCGCGTACTCGATTACAAGTTCAAAGTCGGCTCAGCGATGAAACCGGAAGACCGGAACTTGACCCAGTCGGCGGTCCGTGGGTATCGGCTGCAGCCACCGCTCTATAGCTGTCTCACGGTTCCTGGACAGTCTACTCCGAGCCAGGTGCAGTTCCTGTTTCTCGCTCCTCGGTGGTCACCGACGATCAGCCGTTCGAGTTTTGATACGATGTCGTGGTCCTCTGATACCGGGGTACTGATTCAGAACACGGTGAGAACGCTCGTGGACGGCATCCGTACCGGACGCTTTTTCATTCTTCCAGACGGCTATTGCGATAGCTGTGACTTTCGTGTGGCTTGCCGGCGAGAACATGCGCCGACGTGGTGGAGGGCCTATCGCGCGGCCGAGCCGAAAACGTTGAAGATGCTTCGTGCGCAAAAAGTTGCCGATGAGTAACGATCTCCTGATACCGGATCGGATGGCGCGCGAGTCGGCCGAAACGACATTCGATCGCAATGTCGTTGTTGTGGCAGGGGCAGGGACAGGCAAGACGACGTTGCTTGTGAATCGCCTCGTGTATCTGCTGATGAAGGAACCCGCTCCGGTCTTGATCACGCAGGTCGTCGCCTTGACCTTCACCAACAAGGCGGCGACCGAAATGAAAGTCCGGCTGCGCGAGCGACTCGTGGTGCTTGCTCGCCCGGAGGCCGATCCGGTGCGATCAGGCGACGGAGGGGCTGTCTCGCGGGAGGATCTGCGAGATCGTTATGGACTCAGCGCTGATGCGATTGCCGCGCGTGCACAGGCAGCACTCAGCGATCTCGAAAAGGCTCAGATTGGCACCCTTCATAGTTTCGCCGCACACCTGTTGCGACTCCACCCGCTGGAGAGCGGAGTCGATCCTGATTTCAAGGAAGACGACGGTTTACGATTTGAAGAACAATTCACTGCAGCGTGGGATTGCTGGCTCGACCAGGAATTGAGCCGAGCCGGACAACAGCATCGCCTCTGGCGATCGGTCTTGTCATCGACCACTCTTGAAACGGTCAGAACGTTGGCCCGGTCTTTGTGCAGCGAATTGATCGACCTCGATACGCTGCAACAACAACTCGCATCCACAGCGGTGCCACCGGTTGTCTTGAGTTGGATTCAACATATGGGAGACCGGGCGGAGCAACTTTTGAAGGCATACGATCGACCAAAGCGCCGGAAGGTCGAGCACATGCTCGCCGCTGCGGCGTCGTTGATGCGCCTCATGGCAGAAAATGGGTTACCAGGGCGGCAAGGCCTGGCGATGGAAGAGCGAGAATGGTTCGGCAAGGATCTTGGAAGCGCCGTGGGTGGGTGGGAGAAAGGTGATTTCAAAGAGGCTGCTGCGCTCATCCAGACGGCGCAACAGCTTTTGGCGGTCGACCATGTATTCTTGAACGATCTCGTGACGCTGCTCATACCGCTGGTGCGGAACATCCGAGAGACCTTTGCTCGGCAGGGCTGGATTTCGTTTGATGGGTTGCTGGCACGGGCACGGACACTGCTCCTCGAACATCCGTCGGTCCGTGAACGGATTAAGCGGGACTATCGAGCCGTGTTAGTCGATGAATTTCAGGACACAGACCCGGTGCAGTACGAGATCATCCTTGCGGTCTCGGAGCGGCAGGGGAACCAGGCGGCTCACTGGCACGCGATGGCGCTCGAACCGGGAAAACTCTTCATTGTGGGAGACCCCAAACAGTCGATCTATGCCTTTCGGCGAGCCGATATCGAAGCGTTCGACCGCGTTGTGGAAAAGGTTACGGTGGACGGTGGAGTGGCTCAGACGTTGACCACGAACTTCCGGAGCGATGTGGCCGTGTTAGAGCCGGTGAATGAGGTCTTCGATCGGTTGTTCGAACGACAGCCGCTGGTCCAGCCAGCGAATGTTCGATTGGAGGTGCGACCTCAACGGCGTCAGGCGTCAATCGAACCGGGCGTTCGTCTCAGTGTGACCACGCCGGATGGTGAAGCTGAGACATTTGATGCGGCAGGGGCGACGAGAGCCGAGAGCGAAGTGCTGGCTCGTTGGCTGAACGACGAGGTCCTGAGTCGCCCTTCCGTGAAGCCGGGACATATCGCGTTGCTCTTCAGAAAACTTACGCAAGCCGATGCCTACCTCGATGCCTTGCGCCGGCACGATATTCCCTACGTCATCGAGGGGGAAAAGCATTTCTATCGTCGTCAGGAGGTGATCGACCTCGTGAATCTGCTGCGGGTCTTGGATCATTCTCATGACGAAATCGCGTTAGCCGGTCTCCTTCGCTCACCACTTGGAGGGTTAACGGATCGGGAGCTCTATGAGCTCAAGCAGGCGGGGCATTTCAATTATCTCCATGCCGTGAGTCTTGAGTCGTGGTCCCATGCCTGCGCGGTTGCTGTTCGGCGGCTGTACGACCACCTGGCGTGGCTGCACCGGGCTATCGCCATGCTGCCATTGGCCGAGGCCATCGCGCTGATGTTTGACCGATTGCCGATCCTGGATCTGGCGGCGGCATCGCTCCATGGCGAACAGGCCGTGGCCAACCTCCTGAAAGTCAAACAGACGGCTGCGTCATTGGCCGACCGGCCCCACATGACCTTGAGCGGATTTGTGGAGCTCATGATTGCCCGCCTTGATGACCAACCGGACGAATCGGAGAGTCCTCTCGCCGAGGAGTCGCTCGAAGCCGTGCACGTGTTGACGATTCATAAGGCCAAGGGGTTGGAATTCCCCATTGTTGTGCTGCCGGGCCTTCACCAAGGGAGCGGGCGGGAGCGAAGCGTGCCACAGATTTCCTATGATTGGTCGAGTGGCATCTATGGTCTCTCCCTCGACCGTCATCGGTCCCTCGGTTCGTTGCTGGTCCAGCACAAACTGCGGCTGCGAGAAGAAGCGGAACGGCGACGCGTGCTCTATGTGGGGATGACCAGGGCCAAAGAGTTGTTGCTGTTGTCAGGAGGGATCACCGGCCGCTCAATCGGCGAAACGGTCTTTGACCTGCTGCAGAACATCGGCACGGGGGAGATCGGAACAGCCTCGACGGAGGCTTTGACAATCGGGGCCAGCGCGATTCCCCATCGAGTGATCAAGGCACCGGAACGAAAGCGGCCACGCCGACGTTCGGACAGAACAGCCAGTGAGGGGTTGATTAATCCAGAAGAGATTGCGGAGCGGTGGGAGAGCAGGACCGCTCGATGGACCGAAGTTCGTGAGACCTCCCATCATCTGACACCGACGACGCTGGGTAAACAATCGGCGCGGGTTGTGTGTGAAACGACTTCAGTTCGACAGGATGCCGCGGTTGGGCGGTTGGCTGGTGTGGTGGCTCATCGTCTGCTTGAACGATGGGACTTTTCACAGGACCCCTCTGGGTTATGTGCGCAGGTAGTCGTAGCCGTACAGGCAACCCTTGAACCGGACGACCAGCCTCAGGCTGAAGCCGTCGCTGAATCCGTGACCGATCTTCTTGCGACGTTCGGTTGCTCGGAAGCCTATGAACGTCTCCGGTCGTCCCAAATCATTGGCCGAGAAGTCCCTTTCGTCATGCCGTGGGGTAACAGGCAGGTCATGGAAGGAGTGATCGACCTGATCTACCGGCTGGATGGAGAGCTGTGGGTGGCTGACTATAAAACGGATGCGATATCAGCCGATCAGGCGGTGGCTCGTGCAGAGCAGTATCGCACACAGAGTGAGGTCTATAAAGTCGCGGTCCAACAAAGCTTAGGCATCGACTCAGTTCGCTTCCACTGTCTGTTTCTGCGATGTGCGATGGCCGTGGAGTTATAGCCTCGCGGGGCATGACACAATGGCCAGCCACGACCCTATCTCATCCGAGGATTTTGAAAAACTGGTTCAGCAGACGATCGCAGACCTGCCTCTTCCCTACGCCAAGCTCATGGAGTCTATAGCCGTGGTCGTGGAAGAAGAACCGCCGGAGGAGGTGTTACAGGACTTGGAACTAGACGGTGAGGATGACTTGCTCGGTCTCTACCAAGGCCAATCGCTGGCCGCTGATTCGTTCTTTGGGCCGGGAGGTGAAGCACCGCCACGAATTTCCATCTATCGCGGACCGATCCTTCGCTGTTGTGAGAGTCCTGAAGAAGTGGTGCAGGAAGTGCGTGATACCGTTGTCCATGAATTGGGCCACCATGTTGGCCTCGACGATGACGAGATGCCGTACTGACTCAGTTTCGAGTTGCCAGTGCTCCAAACAGACACTTACTGTTTTGTCGTGAGTGAAGGACTGGGTGAATTCTTGTAATAGCCCCAGATCAGCATGGTGATTCCAACCAGCACCATGGGCAAGGAGAGAATCTGCCCCATGGTAATCGGTCCTAGGATAAAGCCCAAGTGCTGATCCGGCTCACGAAAGAGTTCAACGATCAGTCGGCTGATACCGTAGCCGGTGATGAAGGTCCAGAAGATCGTCCCAGGCGGGGTCGGTCGCCGATCAATTAACCACAGTACCGTGAACAGCGTCAGCCCCTCCAGGGCTGCCTCGTACAATTGTGAGGGATGGCGGCAGGCGGGACCCCCTGCCGGGAAAACCATGCACCAGTTTACGTCTGTCGACCGACCATACAGTTCCCCGTTGATAAAGTTGCCTATTCGGCCAAACCCCAATCCAATCGGCGTGACGGCTGTCGCTAAATCCGCAACGGTATAGGTCGGAATGCCCTGCCGCTTACTGAACCAGATGAGTGCGATCGCGGTCCCGATGAGGCCGCCGTGGAAGGACATGCCCCCTTCCCAGACCGCCAGAAGTTTCAGCGGGTTCTGGATGTAATAGGAAAAATTGTAGAACAGCGTATAGCCAATTCTGCCACCTAGAAACACGCCGAAGGCGGCATAGACGACCATGTCATAGACCTGGTCTTTCCTGATTGCCAACCCTTTATGGGTTATTTTGCGTTGAATAAGGAAGTATGCCGCAGTTAGCCCGATCAGGTACATCAGTCCGTACCAGCGGAGCTGGATGGGGCCGAGTCCCACAAGCACTGGGTCGATATTTGGGTAGGGGATGGCGGCTAGTGGACCCATGAATCCGCTTCCAAAGCAGTCCTTTGTGAGACAGCGTTGTTAGATCGAGAGACGCACAAAAACTGAATCGTCTTCCACCTCAGTTGCGGGCCCGGCAAAACTTGCCGCTGGATAATACGGGGGCTTACGTATCAATGCAAGCACGCAAAAGATTAGAAGCTGCTAAGACTTGACCTTGGCAAATTGGCCTCCATGGCCGACTGACAAAGATGCATGAAGAGAAAGTGTTGGTTTTCTGAAACGACTGTACCTCGGTCTGTCGACAAAAAGAGACCAAAAATTAGTCACTTCTCATTGCCAAAAAACGCCCCCTGTGATTTTTCACGAGAATCGCCTCTTTTGCGCAGACTGAGATCCTGGCACAGAGCATGCTGAATGATCTTGGCATAGGAAGCGTTCAGAAACGATCTTCCGGCTCATTTACCATCATGAGGAGGTTCACCATGTCGGAGCAGGGGAATCAGGTCGCCAAGGCAGCAGCATTCATCGCCGGTGGGGCGGTCATTGGAGCAGGACTCGGGCTCCTCTTCGCTCCACAGACCGGTGTGGAAACTCGTCGAAGCATCGGCCGGTATGCCCGCAAGGCGCAGGTGCAGACCAGCCGATGGGGTCGGGCCGTCAAGTCTGGGGTGGAAGAAGTGCTGGACCGTAAATCGGCAAAAGCGAAGAGTGCTGAAGAGTCGCGGCCGCAATTGACTGCGGTCTTGAACTAAGCTTCTCGACGATCATCGGTAGCGGATCACCCCGTCGCTCTCCTCCGTCGGCACGGGCTGACTGCTACCGATGGTCCGAGGGAATCTGAATACTGATGGCCCCGGCCAGTTCTCCTGCCTGAGCACCTTCTCGCGGATAGCCGGACATATCAAGGATTCCCTTGGGGTTTCCATGGCAGACAAGACAATCCTCTGAATAATAGATCGGCACCACAGCTCTGAGTAACTGTCCACCGCCAAGCCACTCTACAATCGGCGTGGTTGAGGATGGTTGGCTCGCAAGTCGTTTCAAGACCATCTCCTCATACTCATCCGGGGCGTTCTGCAAATTCCTCGGTTCGAGGGCGGTCTGTTTAATTGTGACCTTCGATCGCGCCGAGAACTTCCTTGCGGCCTGGCTACCGAACGTGGCCGGGATAAAGTTCTTGTACCCGATCCCGCGCTGATTAATCACGAACTGGGCGTCCGCCACCACTTCTTTGCTTGTGATGAGCAGCAGACTCAACAAATCTTTCGCCTGCGAGGGCATAGCGGAGGACGCATATTTCAGGTCGATCTGTGTTTGCTGGAGAAATTCATCGAGGATGAGCCGTTCAAACACCTCAGGTGTGAATCCCTTCTCGCCTTTCCCTGAATCGTTGATCAGCGGTTGGTTCCGCTCGATGACGACACGCCCTGCATTGAGGAGGGTCGCTAAGAGCGCTGCCGTTTGTTCGGCCTCCTTCTGGGAAGTTTGTGACAAGCCACTTTGGGGACAGAGAAGAACCAAGACCAAGCCAAGAGGTAGAAAGATTTTTAGGAGACGCATCAATATTCCCTCCGCTTCTTCATCATTTTTCAGCAAGACGGCACTGTCCTTGGTCATAATGGTCAGGAACTTGTGTCACCTCAAGCGGCAGCCCTTCTGCCGTCGCTCGCCGAGTAGGGGCATACTCCGCTTCGATCCAGCGCGTTCTCATCTGTTTCAATCGTCCTGATTCCTCCAAGCGAAAGAGCAGATTGTTTAAGAACCATTGTAACTGTCGATGCTCTTCGCTGGTCACGATGGAGAGATCCTCACGTGTGAGGAGGAGAGGCGACCCGTCCGGTTGCGTGAGTGGGTGCCACTCTTGCCAGACCCGTTTCGTCACATACTCGAGGATGGAATGGTTGGTCAGGATGACATCGATATTCAGATCCTTCGATTCAATGGAGGCGGGAAGCGAATCGCAGATGACCATGCGAACCCGTTTGAGATTGGCTTTGGCATACTGGTGAGAGGATCGTCCCTTCTGAACGGCGATGGTTAAGCCGGCAAAGCCTTCCTGGACGGCTGCAAGCGTATCCCAATTCCCGTTCTGCTTTCCAAATTGCGTCCGTACACGCTCTGCCACCTCTGGATTTCGGATGATGGCGGCGATTCCGTCGTCGCGCAGGTACGGAGCTGAAAACCAGAGGCCGGCTGGCCTTGTACCGGGAACAGTCCCGCTCACGGACGAGACGAAGAGATCGAGCTGTCCCTCGTTCATTTTGATGAACAGATCAGGAAATCGAGTGACATGTAAGGTCGGTACGATGGGAGTTGGTCCACCGCAATGAGCAGTGAGTGCATCAGCAACCTCTCGGATCAGTTCGATGTCCAGACCTGTGACGCGGATACCCTCATTCGTGTAGACCGCGGGAAAGACAAACGGACGAAACGGTTCTACCGAAATGCCGACGCGCAACCGTCCGCGTGTACAGATCGTGGACAGCTCGTCGCGAGTCAACGGGTGTATGAGCTCGACGGCATCATAGACAAGACCGCATCCTTGCAGAAGAATGCAGAGCCCCGTCAGGATAAGCGACCCAAGGAATTTCTTAATGGCGCAAACGCCCACGATCCATATCTCCCATTTCTCGACAGCTCGTCAGCACCATCGGCTTAAAACCGAAGGCCGATGGTGAAGAGCCATTGTTTTGCCAAATCGGACCTGCCCTGGGCATCGATCTCGAATCGCATGTACTGAAGTCCCATATCGACAGAAAATCCCTGAGCAACAGGAAATCGTACACCGATCTGTCCTCCATATAGGTAGCCAGGTGAAAGTTCGCCTCGCCCCGGTAAGGTACCTCCCAGCATTGCGCCGACATAGGGTACCGCCCGATGCTCCAGCGGACCGAAGAGCACATGTCGCAGAATGCGACTGATGGGTTTGTTGCTTGGAAAATCCAACACGTCGATGAAATTATTCCAACGTGGGTTCGCATAAAGAAGATGTTGGTCAGTAGTTATAATAGGATTATGAAGACTGAAATACTGGTAGATCCCTCTCACTTCAAGGGGGCCATAGCGAAGCGCGGTGAATCCGCCTTTAACGGAGATGAGTCTGCTTTTAGGCCCAAAGTTTTGTTGGTTGAAGGCTGCGTCGAAACTGAACGGGCGGAGCGGAAGAATGTCGAGCACCGCCTCTTGGCTCACTGCTTCACCCGGCATCGCCGTTATGAGCAGGAACACAGCGACTAGAAATCGTGAAGCCTTGGTTTGCAGTGCGCCACCCCGCGACCGTATCGTTACAAATTCCCGCACGCTACATGATAGCGCAAGGCGAGGGTGGATTCTCTAGAGTTTTTCTGGAGTCTTGCTTAGGCGATCACCAGGTGTGCGATCCCGTGACAGATTCAGTCTGTCGCACACGATGTCTGGGTATAGTAAATGGGTAGGTACGGGGCCACGAGAAAAGTGGCGGTAGACCATCGTCGCTATGTTAAAATCCGCCTCGCGCCGGAGTGGCGGAATAGGCAGACGCAAGGGACTTAAAATCCCTCGGGCTCAAAAGGCCCGTACCGGTTCGATCCCGGTCTCCGGCACCATGATCAACGGGTAAGGCTCAGGCAGACAAGACTCAGCGGGTTTTTTGACCTTCAACATAGCGAAAGAAGGATTTATGGACGTCAAGAAAGGACTTGTGCTCGTCGGGAGCGTGGTTCTGGGTATTTTGTTCCTGGTCGGAGGAGCATGGGTGATTACTTCGCCTCCGGACAAGATAGAACCCTCGAAGGAGAAGCAATGTAACGAATACGTGGAGCAGTTGGAGATGCTCAATCGGTACAAACTCTTCTGGTCGTTTGTCCAACGGCGAGGGGCGTTTAACGATTGCTTAAAAAGGGTGGAGGAAAACGGCCAGAAACCCTAAATCGATCGACCGCCTATGATCCTCGTGTTCTGCGCGGCATGCGTCCCGTCACGGCTCCCTGCTGACAAGGAGTTGTGACTATCCTCCAACCAGTTGGCCAAAGTCTCGGCGATGGAAGGCAGTCGTTTATGAGGTTCGGCCGAAGGTGCAAAGGGGCTAGACGAGCTAAGCCGTGGGGCTCCACTCTCGACACACTCCTCTTTCGTGACGGATTGTTATTGTCCACTGGTTGTCTCTTCTGCGCTGTTCCTCTGATTTTCTCGCTCCTGGTTGCGTTCCAATCGCTGAGTGAGGCTCCTGCGTTTGCGGAATGGCTTTTGGTTGATGGAAACAACAAGGCAAAGATCTATGTCGATTCTGAGACCATCATCCGAAATGGTGAGCGGGTGAGTGTGTCGGTCTTGGATGATCTGAGGACCGCTCAGACACGATGGTTCAAGACATACTTGTCTTCGCGCGCCCAGGAAGAGCACGACTGTTCGAACAAGCGCTTTCGGCTCCTGGCAGTGGAACATTTCGCTGGGAACATGGGAACTGGTGACGTGGTGTATCAGAAGTCAGGCGAGTCGGCCTGGGCACCCATCCCACGAGAGACTCTTGCTCAATCAGTCTGGAAATTTGTCTGCAAGAAGAAGTGATGAATGAAGTAGAAGGTTGCAGGGAGAATCACGGCGAGGGTTTTTCCTGTCCACACCTCCAGCAGACGCCAAACTGACCTTCATGCCGCTCACCACATCCTGAGCATATCCAGAAGTCTTGGTTCTTTGGCGGCAACTCAGCTTCTACTTCAAGTAGCTGACGTGCCTGATCGTAATCCTGCTCTTGGAGTACCCACAGCTCCGGGAACACCTCAGTAAAGGGAATCTCTCCAGCCAGACCCGCAGAACGCTGGTTCTTGATGGTACAAGGGATATCGGCCTGCTCAAAAGCTGCTCCTTGCGCATCTCAACCTCGATCAAGTTTTGAGAGACGAAGACTTGTTTCACTCAAGTACCCTAGATCTCGCCTGATCGTGAGTCAAGAATCCAGCTTCTGCCGCTACGTTTGCCTTGACCTTCGGTCAATACTCGTGTAACCATCGGCTACATGATGGATCGTGAAGAGATTGCCCTCGGGGTCTACCTCCGGCAAACAGCCGGTGACCGGCCTGGGATTATCGCGGTTGTCCACCGGATCGGGACAAGCTTGTCAGGGGAGTGGTTCTTTCAGTTGCGGTACCTTGGTTGTCCAGCGGGAACGAGGAAGAGGCCTGGTTCGGAATGGAGCTTGAATCTTCGCGAAATAGATCTAGCCCACTTTGACCTGATCGGACCATGGATCTCTGCACAGGCCTTATTGGCATCGCGCCCGCCTTCCTCCAAACTCAAGAAAGACCCCGCCCTTCTGACGTGGAGACGAGGGACCCCACATCCGGACCAGCTTCGGATGTTTGACGATTGCTGAGGACAGCACCACATCACAAGGTTCGATCGGCTCCATAGAGCTTGTCTGACGTTCAAGTTCTGAGAGGCGAAGACCTTTTTCGTGGAGAATGAATTCTCGCGAGGCTTCTACTTTGCTGCAACCCAGACAACTGGTTCTGGATCAGAAATGGTTCAAGGCAAGGGATGAGGAGCGGTAGAGGTTTGACTGTCGTCAGTGA
>SWDG01000006.1:552770-569993 GCA_005116965.1 Nitrospira sp.
GTTCGTCGTGGACTTGAAGGATCATTTTCACATGCGGCAGCTCCTCGTGGAGTTTCTTGTGAACATTGATCATAGCGACTTTGATCAAGTCCGCCGCAGAACCTTGGATGGGGCTGTTGACTGCCATGCGTTCACCGAATCCCCGTTGGGCGGGATCGCCGCTCTGCAGCTCGGGAATCGGTCGGCGGCGACCGAGGATCGTGGTGGTGTAGCCCTTCTCGCGTCCTTCGGTGATGTTTCGATCCATCAAGGCCCGCACGGCTGCAAATCGCTCAAAGAAGGTGTCGATGTATTTCTTCGACTCGGCCTGTGGTACGCCGAGGTTCTGAGAAAGACCGAACGGGCTGATGCCGTAGACGATGCCGAAGACGACGGTCTTGGCCGCGCGGCGCATGTCCCTGGTGATCTGACTGGAGGGCAAGCCGAAGATTTCCATGGCCGTGGCCATGTGGATGTCTTCGCCTTTGGCAAAGACAGAGAGCAAGCGTGGATCTTGTGAAAGATGGGCGAGGATGCGTGGCTCGATCTGGCTGTAGTCGGCACAGAGGAGTTCATGGCCTTTTGGCACGACAAAGGCTTCGCGGATGCGGAGGCCGTAGTCGCCTTTCACGGGAATGTTTTGCAGATTTGGATCGGTGGAGGAGAGCCGTCCTGTGGCGGCGACGGTCTGGTTCAAGGAAGTGTGGAGCCGTTTTGTCTCTGGATGCACCAGTTCCGGCAGCGCATCCACGTAGGTCGACTTGAGCTTGCTCAGACTTCGATAGGTAAGAATCTGGTTTGGTAATTCGTGCTGCGTGGCAAGTTGGGTGAGGGTGTCTTCATCGGTCGAATAGCCGGTCTTGGTCTTACGCAGCGGTTTCAGACCGAGCTTCTCAAAGAGGACCGTTGCGAGTTGTTTCGGCGAATTGATGTTGAACTCGCCACCGGCAAGTGCTGCAATGCTGACCATCATCTGGTCGAGGTCTCGCTCTAATTCTTTGCTCAATTCATGCAGCCCGTCGACATCCAGTAAGAACCCATTCCGCTCGATGTCGGCCAGGATCGGTACAAGCGGCATCTCAACGTCGGTGAAGAGTTTCACGCTCCCCTGATCGGTTAACCGTTCAATGAGGATTGGTTCGAGCTTGGCCAGAGCAGCAGCGGCTTCCGCGGTTTCCTCGCGAGACCCGGTATCGACTTCGAACAGCGACTGTGGTTGGGCCTTCTCCTGCTTGCCCGACCCAAGTCGTTCACCGAGCCGTTCCAGCATGATCGTGTCGAGGCTGTGGTCGCGGCGGTTTGGGTTGAGCAAATAGTCCGCGATCATGGTGTCCACGTATGGGGGTGCCAAGGTGATTCCGATGCGATGGAACGCCAGCAACGTCGATTTCAGATCGTGCACGGTCTTGGTGTGAGTGCGATCGTGCAGGAGTTCGATGATCGTTCGCATGTAGGCATGGACGTCGATCGGTATGAATGCTGTTTGCTTGCTGGTTGAGAGTGCCAGGCCAAGGACGTCGGTATGGACTCCTGGTTGGCCGGCCAGCAAACAGTGCAGGCCCAGTGGCTCGTCTTTCAATACACCGTCGACAAAGCGCGTTGCGGCTGCTTCGTCTTCGATGGTGATGGTGGCCTGGGTCGTCGCCTCCAGCGGCTTCGGCGATGGCTGGAGACTTTTAAGAAGAGAGGTGAATTCTAGCTCGCGTAGCAGCTCGGCGAGTGGCTCCTTATGCGGCGGCTTGATCCGGTAGGATTCGGGATGAAACTCCACCGGGCTCTGTATATCGATGGTCGCCAGTTTCCGGCTGAGCCGAGCCTGGTCTGCCTGTTCAGAAAGGAGAGTCTTGATGCGGGCGGGCGTGACCTCATCCAGGCGGCGTAGCAGCTCATCGATTGTCCCGAACTGCGCGATGAGTTTCATGGCGGTCTTTTCACCGATGCCCTTCACGCCGGGAATATTGTCGCTCGCGTCGCCCATCAGGCCCATCACTTCGATGACACGGCTAGGCTCGACGCCGAACTTGGCGACGCATTCCGCGTTGCTGGACCACTTATCCTTGACCGGGTCGTAGATGCGGACATGTGACGTCACGAGCTGAAGCATATCTTTATCGCCGGTGACGATCACGACGTCGTAGCCAGCCTGCTCCGCCTGCCGGGCCAACGTGCCGATCAAATCGTCAGCTTCGTAGCCGGCCTGTCTGGCCGCTGGAATATTCAGCGCCTCCACCACGCGATGAATATAGGGAATCTGGGCCTTCATCCCGTCCGGCATTGGTGGCCGCTGTGCCTTGTAGTCTTTGAATTCCTCGTGCCGGAGCGTGGGGCCTTTCTCGTCGAAGGCCACCGCAAGCCCATCCGGCTTGTGTTCGCGGATGATTTTGAGCAGCGTGGTCGTGAATCCATAGACCGCGTTTGTCTGGAGACCTTTGGAATTATTGAGCGCCGGCAGGGCAAAGAAGGCGCGATAGATATAGGCGCTGCCGTCAATCAGATAGAGGGTGGGGCGTCTGTCGGTTTGCAGCGATGTCATGGATGTTGCCGGTTGATCGAAATCGTCTTGTCGAGGGCTGAGGACTAAGGGCCGAGTAGGGGCCTCAGCCCATGAGGGATCGTAGTTCCCAGTCCTTTCATCTCGATCCTGGCTTACAGGTCCGGTGCGATCGAGAGCGGCGGTTTCCCAAACTTCTGACGCATGCTGTTGATGGTGTTCAGGACAGCAGGCTGTCCGATCATTTTTGCTTCCAACCGGCGCTTGCCAGGAAAGTCCAGCATCGTCACCCCGATCAACATCGTGAGAATGCCCTGGCCTGGCAGAAACAGCATCAAGAAGCCTGCAAACAAAAAGATGGCCCCGACCACGTTCTTGGCCAGGTGGCCGAGTAACCGGAGCACCGGGTGATGATTCTCCATCCAGGGACGTGGCACACGGATGTCGAAAAAGTCTGTCGGGAGTCGGACAAGGATGAACGGGATGGCGATCAATGACCCAACAAAGAAGACAATCGACAGGGCCGTCAGGGTCACGAGGGTTTCCGTCGAGATATATTGCTGAACTGTTGAAAGGAGTCCATCCATTGGTCGGCATCCTAGCACTGAGTCCATGACCCTCTCAAGGCGAACAGAGGAGCAGTCTTGGGTTTACGCGATCGTACCCGAACGTTATAATCATCCCGCATGGAGCCCCGATATGAATCGGTATACCCCCCCCTCGCCCCATGATGTCGGATGAAGTCGATGCTGCGATTACCGATTACGTGAATAGCGTGAAAGCCAGAGCACAAAAGAAATGACTATGTCGACGAAACCGAAATTCATCATCTTTGCCCACAACGCCACGTACGATAAGCTGCATCAGGTCGCGACGCTGGGGATGACGGCTGCGGCGATGGGCAAAGACGTGATCATCGTCTTGCTATTTTGGACGATCAAAAAACTTGCCGAAGGGAAGATTGATCAGATCGATTTCCCTCCGGAATATGCCGAGTCAGCCGAGGAAGTCGCTCGGTTGCTTAAAGAGAAAAAGGTGCCGAAGATCTCGGAGATGTTCCAGGATGCCAAGCAAGTCGGACAGTTCAGGCTGATCGCCTGCAGCGCCGGCTTAGAATACATGGGCGTGGATGCCAGCGCGGTCGAAAAGAATGTTGACGAGGTGATGGGTCTGCCAGCCATCCTTTCCCTGACCGCTGAGGCCGAAACAAAACTGTTTATCTGAACGCGTCGCTCGTATCTCGCAAAGACCTCTTCTTCTCCGACGCTTCACGAGATACGTTTCACGTTCAACGACTTTTCGTGACTCCCGCGCGATCGCACATGTCTGCCAACTTGCACGTGCTGCACCACGGTGAAACCGGTAGGCATAGGTTCTGCCCATAGGGGACGAGGAGATCGTTGTAAATGATCCAGTATTGTTTCGGGAGCTTGCGCCGGAGGGCCTCTTCCGATGCTTCCGGCGTCTTCGTGTCGATATAACCCCATCGATTGCTGATTCGGTGGACGTGAATATCTACACAGATTCCCGGCTTGCCAAATCCAAGCGTCACCACCAGATTCGCCGTTTTCCGACCGACTCCTGGTAAGGTGAGGAGTTCATCGATGGAGTCTGGGACCTTCCCTTAGAAACGGCGACGCTTCAGCTCACGGAACAGACCTTCTCCCGCGAGCTTCTTCTTGGCAACTTTCAGTGCTTTTTCAACGTTGTTGTTGAAGACCTTGATTTCCATCCCGGTGATTTTCGACTTTCTCAGGCCAAGTGGGCCTGCTGCTTACGGTTTTCAATCATTCGGCGCCGGAGTCTAGCACAACACCCTGAGTTCCTCAAGGCTTTCTGTGGCCTTTGTAATTCTGAGTCGTATAGAGCCTGTAAAATTATGATTTTGTTGAGTGTTTATGTTTGTATTGGCCGTAACAAGACCTGCTTTGGCCGCTGCAATGGCGAGAGTCAGTCCTACTGTAAGATCTGAGTGGATGGTCGGCTTTGCTCCCTCGCGTAACGCATAGAGCAACCGCGCAACCTCGCAGGACAGCTCCGTGATTTCTAACGGTACTTCCGTAGCCCGTTGGAGCGCAATCAAAATGGCCTGATGGCGATCAGGATGGTGTTTTGGGATTTTGTAAGCATCCATCAGTCCATTGTAGGCCGCTGCATCTGTTTGAACGAGTTGATGGAGCTGCTGACTCAATTCGAGTAAGCGCTGTTCTCTGTCCGACTGTCCTGCGAGGCGTGCCCCCAGCACCCCCAATGAAGCCGCCAGTGCACCCACGAATGCCGTGACGCTGCCACCGGCTGGCGCCGGTTTGGCGTCAGCAACGGCGGCCAGGAAATGTGAGAGGGGGTGCGCCGGTTCGTGTTCGCTGCGGATCGCCTCAGCGATTCTTGTTTCGAGGATTTGGCTGGAATCCAATCGATCAAGCTGCAACGAGGCAGCGGCTGCCTGGTCCAATGCCACTTGAGGAGCAAGGCCGATCAATTCACTCCCCGCCACATCTATATTACGTTTTGCGGCTTCGGCTTTGACGCGCTGAAACACAGTCAGAATGGGTGTCACGAGGTAATCGGTCACATTTATGGCGACCTGCACCATACCGCGACTGGATAGCTCTACACCAATCGCTTTGACAGAGCGCAACCCGCCGCTTGATTGGCGGATGGCTCGGGCGATGGATCGGGCTTGCTCAACATCCGTCGAGCAGAGGTTCACGTTGTAGGCGATTAATGGAGGCCGGGCACCGATGGCGATCGCTCCCGCGCGTTCATGCAGTCGAGGGGGACCGAAGTCGGGAATCCAATCGAGGTCTGACTCCATCCGGAACGCCAGGCCTTCGAGCCCTCCACGCCTGACTGACTCCAATGGGGCGTGGTCGGCATGACCTGCGGCACGTTCGTACAAGAAAACGGGGATTCCCAGCTCACGTCCCACTCGTTCTCCTAGTCGCTTTGCAAGCTGGACGCAGCCCTCCATTGTCGTACCCCTGATTGGGATAAACGGCACCACATCCGTCGCTCCTATCCGGGGGTGTACGCCGACATGTGTCCGTAGGTCAATGAGTTCAGTCGCAAGCCGCACGGCACGAAATGCGGCTTCAGTGATTGCGTCCGGGGGGCCACAGAACGTCAATACTGACCGGTGGTGGTCCGTATCCATCGAGTGGTCGAGCAGTGTCACATCGGCGGTCGACGTCACGGCGTCGATCAAGGCGTGAACCGTTCCTTGATCCCGACCTTCACTGAAGTTGGGGACACACTCGACGAGTTGGTCCATCGGTTCCAGCGCGTGTCAACGAAAAAGCCGGAGGATCGATGACCGATCATCCGGCTTTTGGCGTAACCATCGTTCTCTGACGGGAGCTGGCTATTTCGTCTTCTTCACGAACGCCTTATAGATACGGCCAGACTTGGCTTGTTCCTCTTCCAGACCTATCATTTGATGCCCGGTGTTTTCACACCAAGCCGGCATGTCTTTTTTGATGCCCTCATCATCGGAGACGACTTCCAGCACCTGTCCCAAGACCATTTCTTTGATTTTCTTGGAGGTGAGAATAATCGGCATGGGACAAAAGTACCCCAAGGTGTCGAGTTTGACATCGGCCTGCATCATGAAAACACCCTCGCTTCAGTGAACGATTCAAATGAACAGATTGACGCTACCCTGTTTGGCTTCCGCCAGATATGTGGTCACGCCGGCGAACTGATCGATGCCGTCGATCAAGGTGTCCTTGGTAATACCCATGAGGCCCATCGTTGTCGTACAGGCGATGAACCGCACGTCCAGTTCGAGGGCCGTTTGCATCAGTTCAGGCACACCGGGCATCCGGTTTTGCTTCATCACCGTCTGCATCATCTTCGTCCCCAACCCACCGAAGTGGAATCGGGATAACGGAAGCGTATCGGCCCCGCCTCTGTTGAGCAGTCCGAACATCCGTCGAAGCCAATCTTTGGCTGAACTCGTGGCGCCCCTTCGTCGAATGGTATTCAGTCCCCAAAACGTAAAAAACATGGTCACACGCATACCCATCGCAGCGGCGCCCGTGGCGATAATAAACGCCGCCATGGCCTTATCGAGATCACCGCTCAGCAAGACGATCGTCACTCGATCAGGCTTGGATTCCTGCAGCTGTGCCAAGGCCGTCATCGGCTCTATCTGTGTGGCAATCATGATCTCACCTCGTGCTTGTTCACATTCTTCGCGTGATTAGAATAGTATGTGATCCTTCGGGGTGTCAAGGAACCGGGTCACAACGTGTATGGTGTGCGCATGGCTTGACCTCTCTCCATCCCCTCGTTATAGTCGAAACCCATTGTGTTAGGCCCGTCTTGCGAGTGTCCTCCCGATATCGAATGACTCTCATGATCGAACAGCCGTCACCCGAGGTCGTGTCTTCCAGGAGCGCTCCACTCTTTGGGTTTTGGTACCCAGCCATCCCCAGCCATACGCTGTGCCCGGGCACGATGACGGGGCTGCAGATGTTGGGGTTGCCGATCGTCCTCTGTCGTGATCGAGAGGGACGTCTGGCCGCCATGCGAGACCTCTGTCCTCACCGCGGTATGCCGCTGTCATGTGGGCGATTTGATGGTGAACGAGTGGAATGCTCGTATCACGGATGGCAGTTCGATATGAAGGGGCGCTGTCGCCGTATTCCTGCGTTGCCGGATAGCACCATATTCCAAACGGAGAAGGTTGGCGTGACGACCTATCCCGCCGATGAAGCCGATGGCATGATTTGGCTGTATCTCGCCGATGAACGAGGGAATATCGATCCGTTGCCTCCTGTGCCGCGCATGCCGCTTCCGTCGGAACCTCGGCAGTCATTCCATATTTCGCTGATGTACACGTGTACCGCGGACGACGGCGTCATCGGTCTCATTGACCCGGTGCATGGCCCGTATGTCCATTCCTGGTGGCGAAGTGATGCGAGCATGCACGAAAAGACAAAAATATTTGAGCCGATTCCGAGCGGGTTCCGAATGACCGCCCATCGTCCGGCCAAGAACAGTGGGCCGTTCCATTGGGTGGAGCGAATCTACGGAGGACCGCTGTCGACCACCATCGATTTTGTGTTGCCGAATCAGCGGGTGGAGCTGATGCAATGTGGACGGATGTGGATGGCCAATCGATTGATGGCCACGCCAGTGTCCGATATGGAATGTCGCATCGATTTTTCGGCCTATTGGCGAGGGCTCCATTGGCTGCCGTTTGGCAATTTTATTTTTCGCACGCTGACGAAGATGTTTCTTGGCCAGGATGAGCGGGCGATGAAGCACCTGGCGGTGGGGCTTCGTCACAAACCCTCGTCGATGTTTCTCGGCGATGCCGATATGCCGGCGAAATGGTACTACAAACTGAAGGCCGCCCATCAGGCATCGGTCCAAACAGGCAGACCGTTTGATCATCCTCTCAAAGAGCGAGTGACTCTGCGGTGGCGAAGCTGACTGTGTCGTTTCGACTGGTGTGCCTGCTGATACTGGCGTCCATGCCTGCGATACCCGCGTATGCCGGGAGCTCCAACATCGTCTCCGTTCCGACTCTGGGCGTACAGGGTGAGGGACTTCCCGGTGTTGTGAACTACATCTTAGTCCAGCTCGATCACGTTGCCTCGCAAGATGGCCCGACCATTCAGTTCAATGAAGTTAACTTGGGGGGAGGGTCCCGCGTCGGGGAAGAATGGAAAGAGGGAGCCCGTCGAGCCGTGCGTGCCGTGCTCCATGCCGTGGGTGACAGCGGGCATGATTGGATGATCACGATCAAAAATCGCTCCGCGACGTCCTTGACCGACGGGATGAGCGCCAGCGCCGCTGTTGCCGTGGCAATCATGGCAGCCCATCGAGGAGGCGTGCTCAGATCGGATGTGGTGTTATCCGGCCAGATCAGACCAGATGGTCGCTTAGACGTGGTCGGAGGGTTACCCGTGAAAATCGAGGCCGCCGCGAACGCGCATTACCGAGCCATCATCGTTCCGCTGGATCAGGTACTCACGGCGGACTGGATGAGCTCGACGGATGTTGCCTCTCGCAGGAGGGTTCAGCTCATTCAAGCGGGCACACTCGATGAGGCTTACCAAGCCATGACGGGACGCTGAAGATGTTGTAAAAGCCCGCCAGCGTCGTTCTCGCATCGCTCAAGGCTTCAACGTACCCACCGCGTACGCCTCAGCTTTTCGCTCGCTGTGGCCTTGCTGGACGAGCTTTTTCACCATCCTTAAGATTCTAGGTGTTCCTCTGGGGTTGTGAAACAGGCGTGTGCTGCTCGTAAATTAACCGTTTGTAACTCCCTCACGCTAGCCTTCGCGCTCAGTCGCGACAATAAATCCCATTGCTCGCCTGATCTCATCGCGCGCTCCGAGCAGGACCACGATATCACCGGCAAGAAGCGTGGTTTTCTCCGATGGATTGGATTCCGTCACGCCGCTTCTGGTCAAGGCAATGATAGACGCGCCTGTCCGTGTCCGTAGTGCCAATTGGACGATCGTCTTTCCCGAGGCCGGTGAGTCCTCCTCGATTCGACAGGTTTCCACTTCGACGTCAGCGAGGGTTCCACCGCGAAGATGGTGGGCCAGTTCGGGAAGCTCGCTTCGGCGGAGGAGCGCGTACCCCTCACGACGCACTTGTTCCGCTTTTCGCATGACGAAATCTTGCGGCATGTTGTAGGTGCGGAGGACGAGGGCAAAGATTTCAATCGACGTTTCAAATTCTTCTGGCACAACATCGTCGGCACCTAGCTGATGGAGCTCCTCTAGCTCACGCAAATAACGGGTTCTCACAACGATATGAATTTTCGGGTTCAAGGCTCGGGCGACTTGGACGGTCCGGCGGGCCATGAATGGATCGGAGATTGCGATGACCAGGACTCGCGCATCGTCGATCTTTACATGCCGCAACACATTCGGGTTTGTCGCGTCGCCATAATAAAGCGGCAAGCCATGGGCAGCCTCGCGGCGCACTGTGTCACCATCCAGATCTAAGGCGATATGCGGCACTTCCGTCTCGCTCAAGACGCGAGCGAGGTTGCGCCCATTCAACCCATATCCCACGATAATCACATGGTCCTTGATGCGGAGATGCCGTCCTTCTGCCTCAAGCACGTGAGCGGTGGTCTGTCCGGGAAACCAGTGGCGAAGGCGTTGCACAGCCTCAACGCGTCGCGCGAGATGAGGGGACCATTGCATCAGGAGCGGTGTGATGATCATGGAGCAGACCGAGACTGCCAGAAAGACTTGGTAGGGCGGTCCTGACAGAAGCTTATTCTCCAGGCCGACTTGTGCCAGGATAAAACTGAACTCACCCACCTGTGCGAGGGCAATGCCAGTCATGACGGCGGAGCGGGGAGGCACGGAAACCGCCAAGACGGCGCCCGCTCCAGCGACGAACTTGAGGAGTAGGACGACGAGCAATACACCGGTCACGACGAGCGGATACTCCAGCAGGATTCGCCAATCCATCAGGATACCGATCGAGACAAAGAACAGACTGTTGAAACTGTCGCGAAAGGGCAGCACTTCGGCAATCGCTTGGTGGCTGTACTCCGATTCCGAAATCACGAGTCCGGCGATGAACGCTCCCAGGGCAAGCGAGAGCCCGCCGAGAGAGGTCAACCACGCAATGCCGAGGCACATGACAATGATGGTCAACAGGAAAAGTTCCCGGCTTCGGCTGCGAACGATGTGTTCGAGGAGTCTTGGGACCGCATACCATGCGGCCGCGACGATACAGGCGACCACCACCAGAGACTTGCCCAACGAGAACAGTACGGGTGTCAGCGAGCCTCCGTCGGGACTGGCTAGAATAGGTGTCAGTAAGATCATGGGGACGACGGCCAGGTCTTGGAAGACCAGAATGCCGATGGTGGCTCGTCCGTGAGGCGAATCACTGTCCCCGTTGGCGGCCAACGCCTTCAATACGATGGCCGTGCTGCTGAGCGAGAGGAGAAAGCCCCAGAAGATCGCTTGCGATGCCGGTAACCCGATCAGCATCCCGCCGAGCCACGCGACCACGATGACTCCCCCGACTTGGATCGGAGCGGCGATCAAAAGCAGTCGCCGAAGCGAGGTCAGTTGTCTCAGCGAGAATTCGATTCCGATGGTAAACAGCAGCAACACAATCCCGATTTCCGCCAGCACTTGTACCGTCGCGATGTCAGAAATCAGATTGAGCCCATGAGGGCCGATCAACGCTCCGGCGACGAGAAACCCGGCGATGGACGGCAATCGGAATTGATGAAACAGAAACACCACGGCGATGGAGACGGTGTAGATCAGCAGTAAATTGCCGAGTACGCTGTAATCAGTCATAACGAGTTGTATCTCGTTGTTTGTTGTGCCTGACGCCAATTCGGCATGAGGCAATCCGATGATCTGTGGAGGCTTGGCCCTGGCACGGTCACAGCACGTCCTTTCGGCTAATCAGCGGATACGCAGGATACCTGAGGTTTGTACGCGGGACAAGGTAAAGCCGCATGTTCCGATGCTCAGTTCTTTGAAAAGGCACTCATTCAGCGTTTGGAGTGAGGGCGATTCCGCCGGCCTCCGGTGCGTGGCGATGAATGCCTGAATCATGAATCCACGATGCCTATCGTTGGCCCTGATCAGTTGATCAATCGTGGCTAAGCCGCTCCAGTCTTGGAGTTCTCCCCCTAAAGAGGCATAGACCGACGAATAAAGTATTGGGTAGGCTGTGGGCACAGCTTCACAGGAATGACCACGAGTGACGAGGCACTGAGTGCCGTCGCCACCGGATTTGGAGGTGCCCCATGCGGTCGACGCGGATGTTTACTTTCCTCGCTGCGATGCTGGCGGTTTTTTCCGCTGCTCCGGCATTCTCAGATACCGAGTCCGGATCGGGGACGACATGGGACTGTACCCAAACGGATGGTAGCTCAATCTACACGAACAAGGAGCGGACTGGTTGTCGTGCCATGGTGTTAAAGTCGCTTTCCGTCGTGCCTGATTTGGAGAATATGCCGACAATTCCCAGAACCACGATCACCAGCGAACCCCAGTATCAGGTCCCTTATTCCCAGGAACGTGCTTCTGGAGCAGGAGGACGTCAAGTGCCCGATTGGGCGCGTGACTGGCATGCGAGCAACACGTCTTCCGGCTCGGCACAGGCTGAAGTGTGCATGTTATACATGGAATGGATACAACTTGTGCAGAAGACCCGTGGAGGGATGTTCTTCGGATCTGATCCATCCTATGGCGGGGATATTACGGGACAGAATCAGAGAGGGCCAAGCTACTCTTTTTACGACAATACTCGCTATATGGCGCTCTCGAAGCTCTTCGGCAGGGGGTTTGTCCCGGTGGGGTGTTTCTAATACAACGTGGTCGAGTCCCTCACGCTCTGTAAAACTCGCGATACCACTTCACAAACTTGGGAATACCCACCTCGATCGGTGTGGTTGGCTTGAAGCCGACATCGTTGGTCAAATCATCGATGTCGGCATACGTCGCAGGGACGTCTCCTGGCTGTAACGGCATCAGTCTCTTCTCCGCCTTCTTCCCCAGCGATTGCTCCAATACCTCAATGAAGTGCAGTAGCTCAACTGGCTGATGGTTGCCGATATTATAAATTCGCGCCGGAGCTGAGCTGGTTCCTGGATCTGGTTTCTCTCCTGACCACGCTGGATTGGCCGTTGCCGGGTGGTCAAGTGTCCGGATGATTCCCTCGACAATGTCGTCCACATAGGTGAAGTCACGTTTCATCTTGCCGTGATTGAAGACCTCAATCGGTTGGCCCTCCAAAATAGCCTTCGTAAAGATGAAGAGGGCCATATCGGGGCGTCCCCAAGGTCCATAGACGGTAAAAAATCGAAGGCCTGTGCAAGGCAGGTGATACAGGTGTGCATAACAGTGGGCCATCAGCTCATTGGCTTTCTTACTGGCGGCATACAGTGAGACCGGATGGTCCACATTGTCATGCACGGAAAACGGCATAGACGTATTACCGCCATAAACAGAACTCGATGACGCATAGACGAGATGCTCGACCTGATTGTGCCGGCAGCCTTCCAGAATATTCATGAAGCCTTCGATATTGCTCTCTGTATAGGCATGAGGATTGATGAGGGAATAGCGCACGCCTGCTTGGGCTGCGAGATGAACGACCCGCCGTATGGGTGTATCGGCAAAGAGGTCCCGCATCCCTTGTCGGTTGGTGAGATCGAGTTTGACGAAACTAAATCGTTCGTGCGGCGTCAATTGTGCGAGCCGAGCCTGTTTCAATCGTACATCGTAGTAGTCATTGATATTGTCGAGGCCGATCACCTGATCGCCACGGTCCAAGAGGCGTTTGGCCACGTGAAACCCGATGAACCCTGCGGCACCCGTGACAAGAATCGGCGGCTGCGGTCCAGTCATATCTACTCCTTCAAGAAAGAAAAGATGCTACCGTCTCTTGCCGGACTTCATAAACGGCGGATCGCCGTGATCCAACCGATACAGAGTCAGTGGAGTGAGGGCCTCCCCCACAGTAATCACTTCAACTTCACGGGTGCCCGTTGCTCGGTACAGATCCAGCGCGTGAGCATAATGATATCGACATTCCTGAGAAGCAAGAAGGTCTTTCAATTTCTCTGGTGGCTCCCAGTGTGCCGTCAAGAGCGCAGTTCTAGCGGGATTACGGCGGCTGAACATGAAGGACAAGTGATCGGGGTACCAGTCGGCTCCACCGGTGGCGTATGACACAAACAGCCGCGCGTGGGCAGCTGCGCAGACCTCGGCCAGATAAGCATTTGTGAGATAGCCGTTTTCTCCGACATCCAACCATGTGCCTGGGTGGGAGAGGGGGGCATGGGCGGCATGGCTCCGGATTTCAAACAACTGCTGTTGTGAGGCGAACACCAGTGGAATCGGTCCGTATCGCCCCACCAATTGTTGAATGACATTGTCCTTGAGAGCGGATCGGCCATCGTTCGTTGGGCCGCTGTCCGCATGAACGAGCACATTGTATCCCCGATCAGAAATTAGATAGCAATTCCGTGGCATGTTCAAGTCGCAAGGGTCCTCGCCATAGAAGGGCACGGACACGACGGCGCCACCTTCAAAAGCCCAGCTTTCGCCGTGCGCGAGCTCGATGACGTGTTCAAACCCTAATTCTGTAAGTAGTCCATGATAATCGAAGAACAACTGTGTCCGATTACGCCGACTAGGGACGATGATCGGTGTGTCTTTCGGCAAATGGAGCAGGGTGCGGGGATCGACGTGGTCATCGTGATCGTGAGTCAAGAACACCGCAGCGGGTTTTGGTAAGAGCCCTCCCCAGAGCGATGGTATCGATGACTCGGCGAACCACGGCAAAAGCCATGGGTCGAAGAGGAACATGGTCTCGCGTTGTCGGTAGAGCAGGGCCGCGTGCCCCAGGTGTACCGTGTCCTGATCCTGAACGACATCGAACCAGTGTTGGCTTATCGAAGCGGTGGCCGACGTGATTACGCATCCCTGCAGCTGCAGGAGCTCTAATAGTCTCGTCAGTAGGCCCTGTGAGTCACGCGGTAGTGCCGATACCACGGAGCGAATCTCATCGACCGTATGGGTCCCGTCGAGCTGGCCGAGTAATTCCCCAACAGTAGGACCCAGGGGAAGTTGATTGAACCCAAAAGGGAGGGCTTGGTGATTGACCGCATGAAAGATGCGGAGCCCACCGTTGGTCACGGTTGCGGACTTGCTGGGATCAGTTGGGAAGTCCCACTGAAAGGTTCCGTCCGGTCGGTGCCCGCAGTGAATGTGTTGTTTCAGGTAAGGCCGCGCGTTAACCAGCTCGGCATAGGCATCTTCCAGTCGGCGTTGACGATCTGGGTCATCGAGCGGCGCCCGTTTAGAGAAGACATCGCTGATGGCCGTGTCGATTGCGCTCGACAGGAGACTATGGGCCTCTTGGAGACTGTTGACGACTTCAGGAGCGATCCCCCCCATAAACGGGAAGGGGCCAGGCGGCTCCGCACTCTCCAGTTGCACCCAACACCAGGGGGCGAGACTCACGTAATGATGCTTGGGAATGCTGCCCCAGATCTGACTCATGTGTCAGCACGAAATCGAAATGGACTAATTGTCGGTTCATAGAGCGCCTGGATCAGGTTGCCGTCGGGGTCAGCAAAGTAGAACGAATAACTGCTGTCGCGATGTTGCTTCGGTTCTTTCGTGATACGTCCGCCCATTGATGCGATCTTAGGGGCGATGTGTTGGTACAGCTGATCCACGGCCTGTGGGCTGTCGAGAATCACTCCCATGTGATCGAGCAGCTGGGTCTTCGAAGCATCGTAGGAGTCCAATTCTGTCTTCGAGATTTGATGAAGCGCCAGGTTGTCGACCCCAGAGCTGAAATAGACATTTTCCGGGTCTGGTTCCCACACCGCCTGAAAGCCGAGGAGTTGTTCGTAGAATTGGCGTGAGCGAGGCAAGTTTGTCACACGCAGTGCCAAATGCCGAAGACCTCGATGGAGTGAAGTTGTCATAGAGAGAACTCGTGCATCGTTGAGCTCGTAAATATTTTCTATAGTAGGGAGACCGACGGCAGGCCGTCAATGGAAAATCGGCTCAGGCCTCAGGCTTGACGGCTATGGTACGATCAGCACATCTATGGCATTCAATGGAATGACAGTTGCAGCATTCGAAAGCCGGATGGCCACCGAGATCAGCCGTCTGATCGAACGCTACGGCGGACGGCCGTTGGTTGCTCCTGTTCTGCGAGAAATTCCGCTGGAAGACAATTCAGTTGTGCATGAGTTTGGAGCCCGCCTCATGGCTGGTCACATCGACCTGCTTATTCTGATGACCGGTATCGGCACCACCTCACTGTTCGATCTCCTGAAGACTCGCTATCCTTGGCCGCCGGTTCTGACGGCTCTTCAACGTTGTACCATCGTTGCACGTGGCCCCAAGCCGGTCGCAGCTCTCAAGGCTGCTGGTCTCCAAGCCACGCTGACGGTGCCAGAACCGAATACGTGGCATGACATGATGAGGACTCTGGATGAACATCGTCCCGTGAAGGGATTGCGAGTCGCCCTTCAAGAATATGGAGTGTCCAACCCTGATCTTGTGAACGCGCTGGAGCAGCGTGGTGCGGAGGTGTTCCCGGTTCCGATCTATAAATGGGCTCTGCCGGAGGACCTTGGTCCTCTTCGCCATGCACTCGATGAAATCATGGCCAGTCGCGTCCATGTGATGTTGATTACCAACGCCATTCAAGTCGATCATGTGATGCGGGTGTTAGAACAGGATGGAAAGGTAGAACGATTTCGCGCGGCGCTAACGAAGATGGTTCTGGCATCGATCGGGCCAACAGCCAGCGAACGGTTGCGACACCACGACTGGCCAGTTGATTTCGAACCGTCACATTCCAAGATGGGGATTCTGGTGAAAGAAGTGTCTGAGTAGGCGAGTCGACTCACAGAATCAAAAGGTTGAGAGCAATGGAGGTGGTACGCGCATCCCTAATGGCTTGTGCCGCCTTAGCTCAGAATGTCGACTTTGACATGGCGATGCCCACGTCGGATGCGGTATCGACGAAAGTCGGCAAGATCGAGCGTAAAGATCTTGGTGGTGCGCAGCGATTCCGCTGCGACAACGACAGACGCATC
The DNA here is from genome assembly GCA_005116965.1 of Nitrospira sp. Classification (GTDB taxonomy): domain Bacteria; phylum Nitrospirota; class Nitrospiria; order Nitrospirales; family Nitrospiraceae; genus Nitrospira_D. The sequence continues at coordinate 568,817 of SWDG01000006.1, forward strand.
AGCCAGATCCATTGGGTGATCTCCGTACTGTTCCATCAACTCGAATGCTCGTGCCGTCGAGGTGTGGTCCAGAAACCATAGGGATATGCCACCTTCAAGGATGAAGTCCCGAAGTCGATCGGCGCCGATGCTGTTTGGTGTCAGCAAATGAAACGCTTCGGTTAAGACCGGGATGGTTGTGAAGAGTGGTTCACGTATGGTCTGGAGGATGTCTTTGCATCGTGAATGCTCGGCATCTCGAGGATCAAACAGAGCCACGAACGGTCCAGTATCGATGAGAATCATCGGTGAGATTTTCGCCGTAATGCGAGCTGCATGCCGCGTCGGGTGTCGGTTGAAGGCGCGATTGCATAGCCGCCTGGCCCGAGATCAAGGCGGCGGTAAATGTCGAATGCAGACTGCTGAGCACGACGCCCCACCTCATCTCGTAACACCAAGACGCCTCGCTTGAGGGCGGTGGATACGGACCAGCCCGTTTTCTTCCTCACCTGTTCCAGAACTTTTTCAGCTTCGTCGTCCAAGCGAACGGTTCGGAGACTCATGAAAGCCCTCCTTAGCTTAAATGTCATACAGACTGTAATACATGAGCTTCTTATTGTCAATTGACCCCTCGTGTAGATCAATGTCACTGGCAGGTCGATTTCGAGTCGTCGCATTCTAAGATGAGGATTCTCATCAAAGAAGTGTCCGAGCAGGTTGCGAGTATGCTCGAACGAAAGCGGTAAAAAAGCCGCAGGTAGGTTGCTGAATAAATATGCACAGTCTCTACATGCGACCAAACCTGCTTCCCTAGCCGATCCTACCTATGGTATCTGTACGGATACAGGGCGTATCTGAATGGATACCACAGGATGATCGGCTCTCCCAATGATCGTGTGCATGACTTCAGGAAACGTTGATCCAGTAGTGTGTTTAATCGCCGCGTGACGCATGCACAGACGTGCACGGACGGGTGCCCACTGCAGGCACTCTCATTGCTTACGTTGGGAACACTGTGAGATCAGCATAGGGCCTTCACCCTTGTTTCACGCGGATGATGCCGATGAATCACTTCGATGTCTTTCTGAGCTACCACTGGCGTGATCATGCCCAAGTGGAGGCGCTGGCGCGTCGGTTGCGTGAGCAAAACCTCACCGTCTTTTTGGATCGGTGGTATCTCACCCCTGGACAATCCTGG
>SWDG01000006.1:570093-585659 GCA_005116965.1 Nitrospira sp.
GGTCATCCCCTGTCTTCTAGACAGCACTCCCTTGCCATATTCGCTTCGTGCGGCACAGGGCCTTCCTACTAGTGATCCTCCCAAGATTGTGACTGCGGTCACTGCCGCTGTACCCGTGAAAGATGCGGACCGGCGGGCTCAAGTTATCGGGAAACTTGAACAGATCGCATCGATTAAGCCAGATGAAGTGGCGAAGTCTGCCAAGACCATCTTTCATCAAATGGTCGTGGGGAGAAATGTCATTCAAGGCGAGCACGTCATAGTCACAATTGGTGCACACGATGAAAAAGCGCCAAAGAAATTTCTGGAGAAATGGCAAGCCTGGGTTGTCATCATGGGCAGTATTCTGGCTGGAGTGCTAGCCCTCTTTGCCCTTCAAAAAATAGGGCAAATCCAAGCAGCGAAAGAACAACTGAAAACAGCGCTGGAATATGAGAAAGCAGACAAGGACGAGCTGAAGAAGAAATATGAACGGTTGGATACAGACCATCGCAACCAGCATGAGATTGACTTGATGAAGCATAGTTCACGTCGTCTGATTAGCCATCAGCTGCTTGTGCTCGAGGACGCTTTCAATTCGCATACGATTAACGATCCTGCTCCAGTCCTCGAAATTCTCGGGACTAATGCAACGGGCCCGATACACCAAGGTCGAGATCTAATCCGGAAGGTATTAAAGCCCGAGAATGGGCAAGGAAAGCCGGGCACGGTCCGGATTCTTCTGCTCGATCCAACCTGCGATGCCATGCGTGACCGGATGGAAAAGGAGGAGGACAAGGTTGGACGAATCCTCGCGGAGATGAATGCGTCTCTGTATCTTCTTGCTGACATACGCGATAGAGTCGGTGCATCCGCGTTCGCCAATCTCGAACTTCGCATGCATAAGGAGCCTCCAGACCGCTCGCTGCTGATGCTCGATGTTGGAGCATCGATGGATCCGCCAATCAACAAGGGGGTCATTGTGGAGAATATGTACCCCCATGACCCCAAAATACCTGGCAACGAGCCCGGAATTGCAGGTGAGAGTAATATCTATAAGCCGATCCGCGGGCAGAGCGAGCAGAGATACCATGAGAATCGAGTACGCTTTGGTAAACTGTGGCATGATGCCAAGCCGATGTCCTTGCCCAACGGGGCCTTCCATTTTCCTGTTGAATTGCTCCTTCGGGGGAAACCACTGACACGATGACCCTGTTCTTCGGAAGCAGTCGCGCCCTGAGTTAGTGAGGTTAGACTTATGGGCTAGGAAAGCATGCGAGAGGGGAACGCTCTTCCGACACAGAGTGGTAGCCTGCCTATGGCCCCCTGCAGGACATCAGTCCTGCCCGTCGATGGAAGGGCATCCACGAAGAATGGCAGGATTCTTTTTGCCCTCAATGCCAGGTAGTTAGCGGGGTTGGGTTTTGTATTGTGTATTGCAAGCGCGGATTCGACTCTCGATGTATCTGTCCAGAAAGCTGTCTGGTCAAGTCAGTGGGGTCGGATCTTGTATTGTGCATTGTAAACGCCGATTCGATTCTCGATGAATCTGCTCCCGAAGCGTACTGGTTAATTGGTCTGTGGCGCAGAGCGGCGGACATATTTGGGGGTTCTGTTTTGCTTCTTGTCTCATCCAGCAATCGCTATAGCTTGCGGGGGTGGTAACATATTTGTTATTCTCTCGCATGGATTACACGATCACGTATTACAGCGAAGCCGTGCAGAACGACATTCTCGATTTGCCTGACACGCTGGCTGCACGGTATATCGTCCTTACTCGGCGAATGATCGTGCTTGGCCCAAACCTTGGGGCACCGCATACAAAACCGTTTGGCCACGGTCTGTTTGAATTGCGGTTGAAAGGAGCGGAGGGAATCGCTCGGGTGTTCTTCTGCGCGTTAGTGGGCCAACGAATCGTCATGCTGCACAGTTTTGTCAAGAAGTCTGAAAAAACGCCTCGTCGAGAATGTGAGCTTGCTGAGGCGCGCATGAAGGAGGTGAAACGTGCGGACACATGATCAACTCGTCAATAAGCTCCTTCGCCGCCGTGGAGTTCGGACAGAGGTAGAGCGCATTGAACGCGAGGAGTCGGCCTTGCTCGATGCCTTACTCAAGGCGCGGCAAGAGGCGGGGCTGACTCAAAGCCAGGTGGCGGCACGCATGGGTACACAGGCTCCGGCGGTCGCTCGTCTGGAGCGGGCCCTGGCCAGTGGGAGACATTCGCCATCAATCGCAACCTTGCGGAAGTACGTCAAGGCTTGTGGCAAGCGGCTGGTGCTGCGGGTTGCATGAGTCCGCTTCGCACATCCACACTCACATCGTCAGCACCGCCGCTCCTTGAAAGCTCCCGGCTTTTAATTCCTGCAGCGCACGGTTCGCCTCTTCGAGCGGAAAACGGATGATGTAGGGCTTGATTGGGATCGCCACCGCTTCGCGTAAGAGATCGATGCCATCCTGCCTGGTGTTGGCTGTCACGCTGCGGATCACTCGTTCGCCGAAGACGTCTCGATCATAGTCGAGGGAGGGAATCGGCGACATGTGGATACCGGCCTGTACTGTCGACAGCGAGCAAGGTCACACTGGTGTTGGTCTGAACGAATGGTCTTAGCTATGTGGATGGGTTCACAACGGGATACGCTTTGTTTCGAGATGTTCGGCCATCGCGGCTCTGAGGAGTTGTGTGTCAGCTGAGATCATCACCGACGGTTCGTGCAGCTGTTCCTGCAGCTCCATGGCTGACGCGAGATGAATGGCGTCTAGAGTGCGGAGCGGGTATCGTTCGAGTAGTGTTCTGGATCGCTCAAGGATACTTTCGTCCAAGTTGACCCTGACGTAGGTGGGCCACTCCTGGACAAACCGACGAACGACTTCGTGGTATTGGGGCTCTTTCAACGCAGCTTCCCGGACGCGCCTGCGAAACGCCGAAAAGGTTTCGGGGTAGGCGATCGTGGCGGTCGCATGAGGCGGCGCGTCCACTCGCAACGCGAGCGCGTCGTCTGTTCCAATTTCCTGGATGAATTGTTTCACGAGTGCGCTGGTGTCCCAGTAATACATGGTCACCGTTCTTCACGGTCGTCGATGACCGCCTGCCCAATCGATCGGCCTCGATAGGCGAGTGGCTTGAGCCGTTTGCTCGGCACGCCTGTCGGCGGAACAATCTTGCCGAGCGCAGCGAGTTGCGCCAAACGCGCCTCGCGTGTGCCGGGCTTGCCAGCCTCGATCTGTTGGAGTAGCGCGATCGGTCGTCCTCGGTCGGTGACGATGATTTCTTCACCCTTCTGCGTTAGACGAAGATAGTGCGTCAAGCGGTTTTTCAGTTCTTTGACGCCGACCTGGCTCATCATTCACCTCAGTGGCTATTGTAGCTACCACTGCCCAAGAAAGCAAACAACGCCCTATGTTGTGTCCTGGGAATCACTACATCGTTAGCACTGCGGCCCCTTGAAAGCTCCCGGCTTAATTCTTGTAGCGCCCGGTTTGCCTCTTCAAGCGGAAAACGAACTGTATGTGGCTTGATGGGAATTGCGGCGGCTTCGCGCAGCAGATCGAGCCCATCCTGCCTGGTATTGGCCGTCACACTCCGGATGACACGCTCCTGAACACCTCGCGATCGTAGCCCAAGGAGGGAATCGGTGACATATGGATGCCGGCCAGCGCGAGCGTGCTGTGTGGGGAACGGTTTCTTTTCGGCGCGCGCTCTTGTTGCACAACTGGCCAGGTTAACGCCTGTACACCTGTCTGATCGTCTCACGTACGTTCGAGATTCCCTGCTACGATTGAATGCGGGCCAAACCCATGCTAAGACTCTGCACTATGACTGACACAGACCCCATGCCTGACTACGCCAGTTTGTACCGGAAGGCTTTCGAACAGTTCAGGGCGCGGGCGCTTTGGAATAAGCGGGTACTCGACCATCCCACGCCTGAAGACGCGCTGGTGATCGCACGGGCCTTACGGATTGAAGGCGACCAGCAGGCCCGGCGCTTGGCCGAACAGATTGAACAGGCGTGCCGTGCCTCTCACTAATATTCAGATCGAGATCCTTCGCCTGCTCGCTGCCCAGCGGGACCCGGAAAGTTACGTCGCGGGCGCAACGGCGCTCAATCGGGACGCGCCAAGGTATTCCGGGGATATCGACATTTTCCACGATCGCGAGGAGCGAGTGGCCCTCGCTGCCTTGACCGACGCCAAGATCCTCAACGCGGCGGGCTATGGCGTCACGTGGTTGCGGCAATTACCCGTGATCTATGCCGCCGAAGTGACAGGCCACGAAACCGCCACACGGCTTGAGTGGGTCGCGGACAGTGACTTTCGGTTTTTCCCGGCCTTGCGGGATGAGACGTTCGGGTATGTGCTCCACCCGGCTGATCTGGCCACCAATAAAGTCATGGCAGCGGTTGGCCGTCGCGAAGTGCGCGACCTGGTTGATCTGGTGACGATTCACGACAGCATTCTCCCCCTTGGCGCGGTGGTATGGGCGGCAGCGGAGAAGTCCCCTGGGTTTACGCCGGAAGGCCTGATTGCTGAAATTCGCCACAATGCGCACTATCCGGTTAGTGAGTGGCATGCATTACACACGAACCAGCCCCTCGACCCTACGGAAATTATGGCGCGACTTCGCACGGCGCTTGACGAGGCCGACGCCTTTGTCTGTCGAATGCCCACGTCCGCCGTCGGGTTGCTATTCCTGCGCGGCAGCGAGGTCGTACAGCCGGACCCTGACCGGTTGCAGGAGTATCGCACACACGCCGGGCAACGGCGCGGTCAGTGGCCGAGCAATGCCGAGATTACCGCCGCCATGTTTGAACGGGCGGTAGTCGAGAAGGCTGCTCAGCAGGAACTCGCGCGGAAGCGCCAGCAGGAACGCGGGTAATACCACCACGCTCATTGCATCGCCAGCACGGCCGCGCCTTGAAAGCTTCCAGCCTTTAATTCTTGTAGTGCGCGGTTTGCCTCTTCTAGCGGAAAACGAACCGTATGCGGTTTGATCGGGATCGCTGCCGCTTCGCGCAGCAGGTCGAGCCCGTCTTGTCTTGTGTTGGCGGTCACGCTGCGGATGACACGCTCTCCGAAGATGTCGCGATCGTAGTCTAGCGAAGGAATTGGCGACATGTGGATGCCGGCCAGGGCGAGTGTCCCGCCTCGTTCGAGCGCTCTCAATGCTGGAGGAACGAGCTCGCCAGCTGGCGCAAAAATGATTGATCCATGCAACTTATCCGGTGGCATATCCATCGCTCCACCAACCCAGACGGCGCCCAGTTGTTTGGCCAATTCCTGATGCTCTCGCTTGAGCGAACTGACATAGACCTGACAACCCCAATGGCGGGCGATCTGGATCGCGATGTGCGCCGAGGCTCCGAATCCATAGAGACCGAGGCGTTGGCCTGGCTTGATGCCGCTGAGACGCAACGCCCGATAGCCGATAATACCGGCACACAATAAAGGGGCGGCTTCCTCGTCAGAAAAGATTGATGGGATTGGGTAGGCAAACCGTGCTGGGACGACCGCATATTCAGCATAGCCTCCATCGACCTGATAGCCGGTGAACGTCGCTTCTAAGCAGAGGTTCTCTCGCCCGCTTGCGCAGAATTCACACTGTCCGCAAGTTCCTTGAAGCCAGGCGATCCCAACTCGGTCTCCTTCATGGAAATCCGTGACTCCGCCGCCGGCTTGCGTCACCGTGCCGACTGCCTGATGTCCTGGAATTAATGGGAAGCTCGTGTTGGGAAGTTCTCCTTCCACAACATGGAGATCGGTGCGACAGACCCCGCAGACGTGAATTTTGACGAGAACCTGGCTCGCCTGTGGAACAGGAACCGACCGATCTCGGAGATGTAAGAGACTGTGGGAGACATCGCCCGTATGATTGAGCACCATGGCTCTCATCGGACCGTACCGCTTATGAGGTTTTCTGAGCTTTGATGCACTCGATATCGAGATGGATCTGTACCTCGTCTCCGACGACGAGTCCTCCGGTGTCGAGGGCCTTATTCCAAACCATCCCAAAGTCCTTACGGTTCAGTTTCCCATCGGCGCTGAAGCCGGCCCTGGTGTTTCCCCATGGATCTTTCGCCACGCCGTTGAAGGTGGCGTTCAGCGTCACGGCTTTAGTGACACCACGCAGGGTGAGATCCCCCACCACGGCATATCCGTCTCCCTGTTTCTGATAGGTTTTCATTTTGTATGTGATCGTCGGGAACTGGTTGACATCCAAGAAGTCGGTATTGCGCAGATGCGCGTCGCGCTTGTCTTGATTCGTGTTGATCGATTCAGCCTTGATCGTGGCCTCAATGGTCTTGAAGGTCTTCGCGTCCGCGTCCATCTCGACAAAACCCTGATAGTCCAGAAAGCGTCCCGATGTTTTGGACACCACCATATGGGCGACGCGGAACTCGATCACCGAGTGATCTGGATCGATGGTCCAGCGAGCTGTTTCGGCCTCGGCAGAGAGGGGGAGCAATCCCAACAGACCCACCATGACGATTTTCCGTATCCAATTTGTCCTGGTTTTCATCTCTTCACCTTTTAGCTGCTCCCTGTTGGCCGGTGTAAACCGATTCATTGCCTCTTGGTCGATCTCACGAGTTGAGTTGGCATCCTACCTATCGCCGGGATGTCCGTGCAACCTGTTCTTTCATTGAAACACGGGTGTCAACCGATTGAATTGGTATAGAATACGTTTATGCAGGCACTCGTCAAAGCGACTGCCGGACCGGGCCTCTCCCTCACCGAGTGGGCGGACCCGACTCCGGGACCACATGACGCGGTGGTGAAGGTGGCCGCGACCTCGTTATGTGGAACCGACGCCCATATCTATCGTTGGGACGAATGGGCACAACAGCGGATTCATCCGCCACGGATCATCGGACATGAATTATGTGGTCATGTTGTGGAGGTTGGTCGCGAGGTGTCTTTGGTCAAGGTTGGTGACTACGTCGCAGCCGAATCACATCTGACCTGTGGAGCCTGCTTTCAGTGTCGCACCGGACAGGCGCATGTGTGCAAGAATTACAAGATTCTCGGAATCGATCGGGACGGGTCGTACGCCCAGTATGTTGCATTGCCTGAAGGGGTCTTGTGGCACACGGCTTCGGACATTCCTCCGGAGTTAGCCTGTGTGCAGGAGCCGCTTGGGAATGCCGTCGATGCTGCGCTTGCTGAAGATCTCACCGGCCATACGGTGTTGATCACGGGGTGTGGCCCGACCGGTTTATTTGCCGCGGCCGTCGCACGAACAGCCGGTGCGGCCACCATTATCGCGTCCGATGTCAGCGACTATCGGCTGGGTTTGGCGAAGCAGGTGGGAGTGGATCACGTTCTCAACGTGAGGACCGAGTCGCCGGAGCGCGTGGCAGCGGCTATCCTCGAGATAACTGCCGGTGAAGGAGTCGATGCCTCGTTGGAGATGTCGGGAGATCCTACGGCGTTACATCAAGCCTTTCGTGCAGTGAAGAATGGTGGCCGGGTGACCTTGTTCGGTATCCCGACCGGTCCGGTGAGCTTCGATCTGCCGAACGAAATGATTTTTAAGGGGATCCGCGTCTATGGGATCACCGGACGGCGCCTGTTCAGCACATGGTACCGACTGGCAGGCCTCTTTAAAGCCGGTCTCAATATTCGACCAGTCGTGACCCATTCGTTTCCGCTGAAAGAGTTTGCAACCGGGTTTGAGTTGATCCAGTCTGGTCAGTGCGGCAAAGTGGTGTTGTTTCCGTAGGAGGACTGAGGTATGGGGACGAAGGACTGAGAGAACAGCCCTCAGCCCTCATTTCTTAGTCCTGTTCTAAACCATGGCCTACGACTCACTCAAACAGGTTCTCAGTGCCCAACTCGCCGACATCCGCGCCAAAGGCCTCTATAAAACAGAACGGTGTATTCTGGGGCCGCAAGGCTCGGACCTCCTGGTGTCACAAGGTACCGTTCTGAACCTCTGTGCGAACAACTATCTCGGCCTCGCGAATCATCCGGCCATCGTGCAGGCGGCTCAAAATGGGCTAAAAACCCATGGCTATGGTATGGCTTCCGTACGGTTTATTTGTGGCACGCAGGATTTGCACAAGCAGCTGGAACAGGCCGTCAGCGACTTTCTCGGTACCGAGGACACTATTCTCTACAGTTCCTGTTTCGACGCGAATGGGGGACTGTTCGAAGTGTTGGTGGGTGAGAACGATGCCGTCATCAGCGATGCGTTGAACCATGCCAGCCTGATTGACGGCATCAGACTGTGCAAGGCCAAACGATTTCGCTACGCCCATTCCGACATGGCAGACCTCGAAGCGCGACTTCAGGAAGCGGGTGGGTGCCGCCTGCGGCTGATCGTCACCGATGGGGTGTTCTCGATGGACGGCGATCTGGCTACGCTGGATCGGATCGTGGATCTGGCGGAACAGTACGACGCGGTGGTGGTGGTCGATGACAGCCACGCGACAGGGGTTCTCGGTCCGAAGGGCCGGGGGACGCCAGCTCATTCCGGGGTGGCCGATCGAATCGAGATTATCACGAGCACATTAGGAAAAACGCTCGGTGGCGCGACCGGCGGGTTTACATCCGGCAAGGCCGAGGTGATCGAACTACTGCGTCAACGGTCACGACCCTACCTGTTCTCGAACTCGCTTCCTCCGCCCATCGTAGCCGGTGCATTGTGTGCGCTTGATCTCGTGAGGCAGGGCGATCATCGTAGGGAGCAGCTTCGGGTCAATGCCACTTTCTTCCGGGCTGAGCTGACCAGACTGGGCTTCCGGCTTACCCCGGGCGAGCATCCCATTATCCCCGTGATGTTGGGCGACGCCTCCCTTGCGACCTCCATGGCGGAGGCCTTACTGAAAGAAGGGGTCTATGTCGTCGGATTCAGTTATCCGGTGGTGCCACCAGGACAAGCGAGGATTCGGACTCAAATGTCGGCAGCCCATACAAGGATGCAGTTGCAACAAGCGGTGGCAGCGTTTACAAAGGTGGGCCGGACTCTCGGCGTGATCCAGTAACCTGCCTCAATTGAACTTCTCAGAATTGACATTTCACAGTCAGGTCAGTATCCTCGGCTACTTTATCTAGTGAAGGAGTATGGGTATGAAAGTTATTCTTCAAGAGACCCTGGAAGGGGTGGGGCATCTCGGCGATCTCATTACCGTCGCCGATGGGTTTGCGAGAAACTATCTGTTACCGCGCCGGAAGGCCGTTGAGGCTGATGGTCGGAGTATCAAGGCCTTCGAGCATGCCAAGCGAGTGGCAGCCGATAAGGCTAAGAAGGAAACGCTGGAAATTGAATCCTACGCCAAGAAGGTGTCGGCTGTTGAGCTGACGATCGAAGCGCAGGTTGGCAAAGACGATAAGATGTTCGGTTCTGTCACGACCAAAGACATCGCGGAAGGATTGGCGGCACAAGGTGTCACAGTGGATCGACGAAAGATTCAATTGGCGCAACCGATCAAGGAGCTTGGGACTGTGGCCGTGCCCATCAAGATGCCCAGAGATGTGGTGGCGACGGTGAAGGTTCATGTGGTGAAGAAACAAGAGCCGGAAGAGCCTTCCGCTTCATAATTAAGAGGTGATGCTAGCATGATGCAGGACGTGATCGGCTCACTGGATGCACTGAAAGCGGTAGATCCCGATGTCTATGCCGCGATTGAGTCGGAAGCGGTTCGGCAACGTGAAAAGTTGCTCTTGATTGCCTCGGAGAATTTTGCCAGCTCGGCGGTGCTTGCCGCCCAGGGGTCGTTGCTCACCAATAAATATGCCGAAGGCTACTCGGGTAAGCGGTATTACGGCGGCTGTCAGCATGCTGATGCGGTCGAAGACTTGGCCATTCAGCGGTGCAAGCAGATCTTCGGTGCCGAACACATCAATGTCCAGCCGCATTCCGGGTCACAGGCCAACATGGCGGCGTATCTGTCTGTTTTAAAACCGGGCGATACGATTCTTGGGATGGATCTGGCTCAGGGCGGCCATTTGACGCATGGAAGCAAGGTCAATTTCTCCGGCATTCTCTTTCGGGTTTTCTCCTATGGCGTTGATCGCCAGACCGAAACCATCGACTATGATGCGGTACAAAAAGTTGCTGAGGAATGCCGCCCCCGCATGATTGTGGTGGGGGCCAGCGCGTATGCCCGCATACTCGATTTTCCACGTTTCCAGCAGATTGCGAAATCGGTCGGTGCCTATCTCTTGGTCGATATTGCCCATATCGCCGGCCTCATTGCGGCTGGGCTGCATCCCAATCCGGTGCCCTATGCGGACTTCGTGACCACGACGACCCATAAAACTCTGCGTGGCCCGCGTGGCGGCGTGACGATGTGCAAGGCCGAGTACGCCAAGGGAGTCGACAAGCTGGTGTTCCCTGGATTACAAGGCGGACCGCTCATGCATGTGATTGCGGCAAAAGCTGTTGCGTTTCAAGAGGCCCTCTCTCCAGGGTTCAAGCGCTATCAACAACAAGTGTTGGCCAATGCGAAAGCCTTGGCGCAGGGGTTGATCGAGTGCGGGTACAAGATCGTCTCAGGTGGGACCGATACCCATCTGATGCTCCTCAACTTGTCGAATAAAGGTATTACGGGGAAAGATGCTGATGCGGCGCTTGATGCCGCTGGGATTATCGTCAACAAGAACGCTGTGCCGTACGATGAGAAACCGCCGGCTGTGGCCAGTGGAATTCGCCTTGGAGCGCCGATCGTGTCGACGCGCGGCATGCGCGAGCTCGAGATGAAGCAGATCGTGGGGTTGGTCGACCGCGTGCTGCAACATCGGCAAGAGCCAGCGGTGCTGGAGGAAGTACGGGTTGAGGCGAAGGCGTTGAACAGTCGGTTTCCCTTCATCTATCAATACTAACCAGCCACGAGCAAGAGGGCAGGGTCGCCACCTGTGAAATGTCCGTTCTGCGATGAACTCGAAGACAAGGTGGTCGATTCCCGTATGGCCAAGGAAGGCGAGGTCATCCGCCGCCGCCGCGAGTGCCTTGGGTGTAAACGTCGCTATACCACCTACGAGCGAGTTGAAGAAATACTCCCGGTCGTGGTGAAGAAGGACGGCCGCCGCGAGTCGTTTGACCGCAACAAGATTCTCGTCGGGCTGAAAAAGGCCTGTGAAAAGCGGCCGATCAGTATCGGCACCATTGAGGCTGTCACCGACCGGATAGAAAAACGGATTCAGGAGATGGGCGAGACGGAGATTCAAAGTCGGGTTGTCGGTGAGGAAGTCATGAAGGAGTTACATCAGCTGGATCAGGTCGCCTATGTCCGGTTTGCGTCCGTGTATCGAGAGTTCAAGGGCATCGACCAATTTATGGACGAGTTACAAACGCTTGCTCAGCACCGGCGTGAGAGTTAAGACGTACCGTCTGGATCCCTCAGTCCCTCTCTCCCAGCCTCGTTCATGTTCCCCGATTCGACCGATGTTTGGTATGAACTCCGACAATTCTTGTGCGGGAAGTGGCGTATTGATGAAGAAGCCCCTCTCTCAGCGTGCTCGACGGAACCAGCCGACCTCCGGGGCGACAAACGTCGCCATTATCGGCGCCGGTCGCGGAGGGGCGGCGCTGATGGAGATCTTTGCAAACGATCCCCTCGTGCGGATTGTCGGTGTCGCGGAGCTCGATCCAAAAGCCCCAGGGCTGGAACTGGCGAGACAGTTCAGAATCCCGATCACGCACGACTATCGGCAGCTCCTCGCGATGGAGCGCGTCGATCTGATTATCGATGTGTCGGGTGATGCAGAGGTCTGGAGGTTTCTTGAGGATTTCCATCGAATGGGTGTCACTGTCATCGGCGGCGCCAGTGCGAAATTCATGTGGGAACTGATCGGAGCCCGTATTCGTGCAACGGCGGAGATCGAGAAGACGCTGAACAAATATCAATCCTTGTATCGGTTGTATGTGAAAGAGACCGGGGCGGCAGTGACGGAGGAGCGGACCAGAATCGCTTGCGAGATCCACGATGGCTTCGTGCAGAGTTTGGCGGGAGTGAATTTCAAGCTGGATCTCTGCCAGGAGCTCATCCGGAAGAAATCACGGGCGAGTTTGGCCACCATCAAGGAGAGCAAGGCTCAACTGAAGTTGGCCATCCAGGAAGCCCGCCAAGTGATCTTCAACCTGCGTCCCCTGCACTACGACAAGATGGAATTGATTCCTGCCCTGACGAATTATTTCAAGTCGTATCAGCTCCAGACTCACATCACCACGAAGTTTTCCGTGAGCGGAGATGAGCAGATTCTCTTCCCGCGGACGAAGATCTTTCTCTTTCGCATTATCCAGGAGGCCTTGAGCAACGTGCAAAAGCATGCACGGGCTGATCGAGTCTCGATCAAGCTGGATATGGAAATGGATCTGTTGCGGGTCACCATTGCCGATAATGGAATCGGATTCGATCTGGAGGCTGTGCTGCGCGACCCTGAGAAGTGGGATCATTTTGGAATCAAGGGCATCTTAGAACGAGCTCGACTGGTGGGGGGAGAGGGGCGCGTTCAATCGAAACCGGGCAAGGGTACGAAAATCATCGTCGAGGTGCCGCTGGGGCATCGGGAGGAGAGGGGCAATGGAGAAAATTAAGGTGCTGATTGCCGACGATCATCGAGTGGTTCGGGAGGGCTTGGCAGCCATTCTCAAGACCAAAGAGGATATTCACGTCATAGGCGAAGCTCAAGACGGTGCGGAGGCCGTTGAAAAAGCCCGAGCCCTGCTTCCGGATGTGATTCTCATGGATGTGAGCATGCCACGGATGGGGGGCGTTGAGGCCACCAGACAAGTCAAACGTGAGTTCCCGCACATGGGTATCGTGGCGTTGACCATGTACGAAGAACAACAGTACATCTTTGATCTTGTCCGTGCGGGCGCGACTGGCTATCTCTTGAAAGACTCTGAATCGTCGCAAATCGTGGCGGCCATTCGAGCGATCTATCGGGGCGAATCGCTGATCCATCCGTCCGTCGCCAGCAAAATCTTGGCGGAATTCTCATTGATGGCCCAAAAGAAGGGAAAAAAACCATCCTGGGCTGAGCATGACCTGACTGAGCGAGAGATTACGGTGTTACGATTGGTGGCCGATGGGAAAACCAACAAGGAGATCGCCAATAACCTTGATCTGAGCGAAAAGACGGTCAAGAATCACGTCCGGAACATCTTCCATAAACTACAAGTCTATGACCGCACGCAAGCCGCCATCACTGCTATCCGCAAGGGCCTGATCGAGCTGGATCCGAAGCGGTAAGATTGAGGTCCTGGTAGGTCAGGTTGGTGAACTGCGAGTCTTCCGAGGGGCGACTCACTCGAATAGCAACATGAGCGCGTGCGGCGGTATGCTCAACGCGAATCTCTGAAGACGGTGATCGTGTACAGTCTTGTACTCACTCCATCCTGTGCAATCACGGTAATCGTGAACAGGGTCGTGGCTCCCAGGCCGAGTGAGCTGCTCACGCTCCCAGTTGAGATGCTTGCTGGGCCGATCACGGCCCCTGATGCAGACATCACCGCATTTGGATCAGACTTGGTCGCCGTCACCGTCAGGCTGTCGACGCTGGCCGGGACAGTGAGCGTATAAGGCAGTGTGTCGGCGGTAAAGCCGGGAATCAAGTTACCGGCACTCACGGTCAAAGCTGATAACGCAGCATTGCTCGAGGGGAGCGGTCGTTTCACGGTGAGCGTGTAGGTTTTTTCAGCTCCACTGGGTGCTTGCACGAGGATGGTAAGGAGCGTGTCTGACCCTGGGGGCGCCAGCGGTGAAATCTCGCGTGGTTGGCCGGAGCTGATTCCTTGTCCATTGATCATCAAGCTGGCATTTGAATCCTGAACCGTCGCGGTGACGGTGAGACTGGAGAGACCGGTTGCCACGTCCACGGTGTAGTCCAGCGTAGCTGGCGAAAACACCGGAGTAACCGTCCCGACAGACACAGTCAGACTCGACAAGATGTTGTTGTCCCGGTGCACCGTGATGACGTAGGAGCTTTGACTTCCGCTCTGCTCAGTGAGGGTGATGGTGATGTCTTTGCTCGATCCCGGGGGAGTGAGGTCAACCGAGAGATTTCGGCTCGCGGTCCCAGCGATCGTGATGCTGGTGCTGCTGCTTTCCGGTGTGGCTGTTACCGTCACGCTTGCGACGGTTGGCGGGACATTGAGCGTATAGGTGGTGATCGCGCTTGAAAAAGCCGGTTGGAGTCCTGGCTCGGAGACCGCCAAGCCGGAGAGCCGTACCTGTGGCCCTTCCGAGATCGACCCCGTATCTTTGCAGCCGGAGGCACTGATGGCGATGGTCAGGGAAAGAATGCTGGCCAAACATTTTAACACGGCGGTGACTGTACGGCCCATATGATATTGGTCACTTTCTAAGTAAGAGCAACAAGCCTATCGATTGGGTGAATCCAAACGGTTCCCTATTAAGGATACGAGAGAGCGCCAAAACGGCTGATTATGATTGTCGTCAAAACGAGATTCATCATATAGCGAATCCTCCCGATGCGGTCAACCGGTTGGAGTCGGAGTTAGAGGCACCATGAACAGCAGAGCTGGAATTGGATCCCCTAGGCGACCTGAGCATATCTTTGCAGTCGCTTTCCTTGCCGTCGTCGGCCTGTTCGTTCGCCGGATTTCATAACCCCTGAGTCAAAAAGCTATGCGGATAACCCACATGATGTCTAGCGCGAGTCTCTGAATACGTTGACCGTGTAAGGCCTTGTCGTCACTCCATCCTGTGCGATCACGGTAATCGTGAACAGGGTCGTGCCTCCCAAGCCGAGCGGACTGCTCACGCTCCCGGTTGCAATTCCTGTTGTGGCGATCACGGCCCCTGATGCGGACATCACCGCATCCGGATCAGACTTGGTCGCCGTCACCGTCAGGCTGTCGATGCTGGCCGGGACAGTGACCGTATAGGTCAGTGTCCCGGCGGCAAAGTCTGGACTCAAGCTGCTGGCGCTCACCGTCAAGGCCGAGAGCGCGGCATCGCTCGAGGGCGCCGCTCGGTTCACGGTGATCGTGTACGTCTTCGCGTTTTCATTTGGGGCAGTGACGGTGATCGACACATTCTTGCTTGTCCCTGGTCCGTCGAGTGGAAGCGTTGCCTGTCCCGTTGCCGCTCCTGTCCCGGCCGTCACCGAACCCGACATTACCGCATCCGGATCGGATTTCGTTGCGGCGACGGTGACACTGGTGACGCTGGTAGCCACGTCAACCGCATAGTTGAGGGTGCCGGAAGTGAAGGTTGGAGCCAAGATGCCGGGGGTGACAGTCAAGGCGGACAGGTTGTTGTCGCTTGAAGGGGCTGCTCGTTCAACGTCGATGCGGTATGTTTTTGAGTTTCCATTCTGGGCCGTCACCGTAACCGTCACCTGGGTGGTAGTCCCAGGGCCATTCAGTTGAATAGTCGCTTGTCCGTCGTTGGGTACATCACCTGATATCACGGCATTCTGATCCGCCTTGGTCGCGGCGACGGTGACACTGGTGATACCGGTAGCCACGTCCACCGTGTAGGTCAGCCGGTCCGAAGCAAAAGCAGGACTCAAGGGGCCTGGTGCTACCGTTAAGGCCGACAGATTGTTGTTGCTCGACGCGGCTCGATCGATGGTCACGCGGTAGGTCTTGTTGTTTCCATTCGGGGCTGTCACCGTGA
>SWDG01000006.1:585759-590828 GCA_005116965.1 Nitrospira sp.
ATTCACTAAGATGGCTACGCTCGCAGTGGAGACTTGGGGTGTTGCCGATAGTGTGACTTTCTGTACGCCGCTCGAGACATTGACGTCATAGAGGGTGTCGCTAGCCTTGAAGTCTAGTTTCCCTGGTGAGATGGATAAGCTTTTCAGATCATTGTTCCCATTAAGGGCAGCGCGCTTGACGTTGATGGTGTAGTTTTTGGATTCGCCGTTCTGTGCGGTCACACGGATCGTGATCTGGACGGGCGGTGCACCAGGGACGGGCACGTTAATCAATTGGGAATTCGTGTTGGATCCGTTAATGGTGATGCTCGCTGTAGGGTCCCGCGGTGTTGCCGTGACTGTGACGTTATCCACGTTGCTCAGGACAGTGACGTTGTAGACGAAGCTGGTAACCTTGAAGTCTAGTTTTCCTGGTGGGATGGATAGGCCTTTCAAGAAGTTGTCGTTTGATGGGCCACGATTGATGGTAACCGTGTAGGTGTTGGGACTTCCCCCCGTGGCTGTTACCACGATCGACACCTTTGTGTCGGACCCTGTTCCTCCGAGCTGGACAGTCGCTTGTCCTGACAGAGCTCCCGCTGGGACAGTCACTGAACCACTCGGCCCATCAATCTGCATCACGGTGTTTTGATTAGACTTGGTCGCGGAGATGATGACCTTGGTGACAGATGGACCGACATTGTTCACCGTGTAGTCGCGGATGTTCTTATCGAATAGGGGGGGGGCTAGGCTTCCCTCCGAAACAGACAAGGCCGATAACGAAGTATCCTCTTTGTCTCTCTTGACAGTGACTCTATAGGATTTCGACGCGCCTCCAGCTCCTGTGTCCGCGACGACGATAGTTATGGGTTTCTCATCTCCTGGCGAGGCGAGCGTAATGGTCCGACTCGTGGTCTGCTCGTTGTCGAACTGTATAGAGTCGCCAGCGACTCGTGGGCTGGCGGTGATGGTCGTACTCGAGACATCGCTGGAAAGCCGAACCGTGTAATCAGTGGTTTCAGGGGCAAAAGGCGGTTGTAATTCTCCGGTGGAGGCCGACAGGTTCCCGAGTGTTGCCGGTTCGCTAACCGTTGCTGAGTCCCCGCAGCCATAGGCGACCAAGCTGATCACAAGGAGGAACGCGGCAGCGAGATATGGTCTCACGGCGGTCAAGGTGCGCATGGCGATGTGGTCTCTTTCTCCAGAGGCGTGATGTGGCAGGTTCATTAGCGTGAACCTCAATAAAGGGGTGGATAATACGAAACTGCCAAAGGTTGGTCTACCCCTACTTTGGTATAGGTTAAATAGGACAGGTCCCTATGGACCATCCTCCGGTGAGGTCAAGATTCTTGGATCATGATGGAGTGAAGCGGTCTGGACGAATTTGAAGCGTCGCTAGAAGAGTGCTCGAATGATCGTCACGGAGTATATCATTGAGTTTCCATTCGGAGCGGTGACAGTGATCGACACTGTTCTGGGAAACAGTGGTATGAGGGGAAAGGTTGCTTGACCTGTTGGAACCCCGGTCCCGGCTGTTACGTCACCGGACATCACGGCATTTGGGTCGGATTTCGTGGCCGAGACGGTCACGCTGTCGACGCTGAACGGAACGTCTACTGTGTATGTTGTGGTGCCTGGAGCAAAGTCAGGGACCAAGGGGCCTCCTGTCACAGTCAATGCCGCCAGGTTGGCGTCGCTCGATGGTGCTGCTCGGTTTACTGTGACGGTATATGTTTGAGAGGCTCCACTTGGTGCAGTGACGGTGATCGATATTGATGTGGGTGTTCCTGCTCCGTTCAGCGGAATGGTTGCTTGACCGGTCGCTTGCCCTGCCCCGGGATCAGCAACCGACCCAGACAGAACAGCATTCGGATCGGATTTGGTTGCCGTGACAGTCACTTCCGTGACGTCGGTGGCCACATTCACCATGTAGAGCAGTGTGCTGGCAGCAAAGGTGGGATCCAGGGAGCCCGGCGTTACGCTCAAGGCCGACAAATTGTTATCGTTGGAGAGACGATTCACAGTGATGTTGTAGGTCTTTGCGCTGCCATTTGGAGCGGTCACGGTGATTGTCACAGGGGTGGCGGTCCCTGGCCCGCCAAGTGCAATGGTGGCTTGTCCTGTTGCGACTCCTGCCCCAGCAGTTAGCGAGCCAGTCATCACGGCATTCGGATCCGATTTGGTCGCGGTCACAGTCACGCTGGTGACGTTGGTGGCTACGTCCACTGTGTAGTCCAGTGTATCCGCGTTGAAGGGACTGGGGTTTAAGGCGCCTTGTGTCACGGTCAAGGCGGATAGATTGTTGTCACTCGATAGGAGCCTCGTGACGGTGACGGTATAGGTGGTCTCCAGTCCATTCAGTGCTTCCACAACGATGAGGATTATTTTGGTCGATCCCGGTCCGCCTAGGGTCACAGACCGTTGTGAGGTCACGACCCCATCGATCGTGACTATCGCCGTATTGTCCTTGGGGACGGCGGTCACAGTGACGCTGGTCGCGGATGTCGGCGCGTTGACAGCATAGTTCGTGGTATTGGCCAAGAATCCAGGCTGGAGGGTTCCAGGGGTGACCGTGAGGCTGGCTAAGGGGGCTGCGACGTCTTCCGAAACCGATGCGGTGTCCGCGCAGCCGTAGGCGCCCAGGCTGATGGCGAGGATCAGGGTGGTAACGAGCCATTGTCCTCTGAAGATGAGGTTCCTTTTCATATAACGCCGATCACTTTCTTTTAAAGAGAGGAGTGACGGATTGGTTCACACTGATGAGCCCTAACTGTAGGTGCCGATCCTACGAGAGGGGTCGCATTCGGTCGAGCCCTACATAGGTAAGGGTTTGCAGTGATTATGGGGAGAAGAGGTCAGCTGGTGAACGTATGTTTGCATGGCGGTGGAACCGCCAGTGTCGGTCAGCGCGAGTGTTTGGGACACTCTTCGCGTTAGCCGATCAGTGTCCTGTTTCTGGAGCGCCCTGCGATTTGGCGAGGAGCTCGGCCCTGGAAGGGATCTGTGTGAGGAGATCCGGGCGTACCTGAAAGACACCCTGCAGACGTTGGCCGGTGGCATAGAGAAGATTGCCTGCCTTGTTGCCGAGGGTCAGTTTCCCTGTGGTCTGGCCGTCCTTGCCCGTCGCCACAAATTCTGCAGCGGGCGCAAGTAGCCCGTAAGGGGCCAGTGGCGCGGATTGTTTCATGACACGTTCCTCCGCTGGAAGATTCGCGACCCGACTGACAAAGAGATCTGCCGCTTCTTGGCTGATTTTCTCGGTGGGCTGATCTTCGAGCAACCATTCACCGGTCTGGTTGATCAAGACATACTGATGCTCTCTTGTCTTTACCGACAAGATGGCGATATCGGTGTAGTCGAGGCCGAGCAGCCGTTTGTCCTGGAGCGTGAAGAGTTCTTTCGTGAGATCTCTGATCAGTATAGGGTTGATGCGATAGAGCGGGCCGTCGGCGGTGGTCTCCGCGATGGCTTCTCCGCTCTGGGGGTCCGGTTGATACAGCCGGACGGACTGATCACCGGCTGCCGTATGCAGCGTGATTTTTAGCTTGGGGGTCGTCAGAGTCTTGGCCACGCTGTCTCGTTCAGGGCCTGGATCGATGATGCCGAGTGCTTTCAGATCTTCCAACCGAAACATCAAGGAGCGGACTTCGTTCTGGTCGGCTTCGGCTTCGATGGGATAACGGATCTTCCACGACGGCTTCGGCTTATCCTTGGCCATGTTGTAGAGCACGACTTCGGTGGTGGCATAAGTCAGGCGGACCCGTTCGATATCATTCTGGACAAACCGCAAGAGCTCTTTTCGGCGGAATGCCATCAACGACTTATTGATGAAGTCCTTCGGCGCCAGGTTGGTCAGTAACACGCTCCGGTCCGATGCCCGAAGCACATAGAGGGTATTGGACCACATAGAGGGTATTGGACAGCGGACCACTGTCGCCGATTGAAATTGTCTCGTGTTGTGTCCCGGCCATGACGGTGAGGGTGGTCACCGGCTGTTCAAGCCCGAAGGCCGCCAACTGTGTTGCCTGCTCCTCGACAGTTCTGGTGACGGTTCCTGTCACGAGCGCTCGAATCAGCGCCTGCACTTCACGATAATCGGCATCCGTTTGAAGCGGAGCCACGATCGACCATTTGCCAGGTTCTGCCAGCTTTAGTTCGATAGGCCCCTGCGGGGTGGTGATCCTGAGTCCGGTGATGGCGGTTTCGGGGAAGGGCAGGACTTGTTTCTGTGCGCGTTCCTGTTTTTCTTCTCGCTGCTGGGCGGGAAACTCCACGAGGTAGAGATAGCCTCCTAGGCCAGCCAGTGCGAGGAACATGAGTAGAGTCGGCCAGTAGCGCATATCAGGATGGTGAAAATTGCCGCCAGCTGCGTTCTCGCATCGTTCAGACTCTCAATGTACCCCAGAGGGTACGCCTCCGGGCCTTCACTCGCTGCGGCCTAGCTGTCCGGCCTTTTTGAACATCCTGCGGGTCCTGCTGAAGTTCTTCAATAGCCTGCTAGGTTGAGGGTCACGCTCCCATCTCCTGCGAAGAATCGGGGTCTGTCCATCCCATCCACTCAAACGTCCCGCTGCTAAAGAATCCTCTCATCCGTCACGGATCTGTAACACGCGCTCATCTATGTTCATTCCTGGTGAATGCTCCGACGCAGGTGGTGGAATAGGCCACTCTAGCTGGACTCAGGTGCAGTCAAAGCACCGGCAGATTACAGCAATGAGGGGAGCGTCATGCGGATCCATCTTGGCATTGTGAATTCGGAGAGAGTCGGTCGTAGGTTCTAAAAAATCTGACCACACAGCGTATTACTGCTGAATCGAATTTGATTCACCTCGAGAATCTCTTTGAATACAGACATCTATGATCAGCAGACGTACGTAACGAGTATATTTTTGCGCGGTAATACGTACGGTGCTGAAAGTAAAGAGATTACGGATGTCATGCGAGGATTCGATGCTCCTCCTACGTTGGCATCTGAATTGCTCAGGACGAATGGTGGGTCACACACGAGAAAGTAAAGCAGTAAGCACGTCTCACTCTATCTGCATAGAAATGTTGAAGGAGAAAAAATGACAATCATCAGACCTGTACTC
>SWDG01000006.1:590928-604883 GCA_005116965.1 Nitrospira sp.
CGATAGCGGGTCGAGGTGTGCCTTCCTCCGGGGCTTTCTTCGGTGCCAGCGCGGCCGCCATAGGCAGCGGTCCTTTCACGTCTTCCTTTTCATTCAGGCTCACGACCCGGCCTTGCATGTTCATCTCAGCCCAGCTGTTCGGCGAGGTACGGGCCAGCGGCACAAAGTCCCAGTCTTTTCCGACCTGCTCGTCGAACGTCACGTGCCGGGACAGCGGCAACAGCACGGCGGAGTTCAGGTCTTGGGTGATCTCATGCTCGGTAAACGTTCTGACCAGCAGCGCGGTGAGGTCTCCTTGGGCCAATCGATCTTGCAGATCGACCAATACCCCTGATCCCAGACCCAGTCCCCAATGGGCGAGCAATGATTCCAGTCCAGTCTGTGTATCGGGATCGGCCATGACCAAGAGATGGCCGCCCTTCTCGACGTAGGCCTGAATACGGTCCTGCTCGTCCTTCATCACGGCACGGCGTGGTCCTGCCACAATCAGCACGGAGGTCTTATCCGGCACGGCTGATTCCTTGAGGAGCGAGACCGTGCCGACCTCATAGCCCTGTCGGATGAGCGCTTCTTTGGCAGCGGAGAGCCCATTGCGGTCCTTGTCCTCGACATTCAATTCGCTGTGGCCCTCGGCGAAGACGATGCGTTTCTTGGCATCCTTGGAAATGCGGATCAGCGCACCGGTCAGCTCAACCTCTGAGGGAGAGGTGACGCGGATGGTCTGGCCATTACTCTCGAAAATGGCGGTATCGATTCGGAAGATTCCATAACTTTGGGCGATCTTCGGCTGTTTCTCTGGATCGATGAATTCCACGCTGAGCTTGGGAGACGCTTGCCGATAGCTCTCCAGTCGTTCTTTGAATACTTGATAGCCGGGATCCTTTTCTCTGGTGAAGACGGTAATTTTAATGTCGTGGGGTAGGCTGCGAAGTACTCGGTGGGTTTGTGGGGCGAGCGTAAAATTCTGATTTTCTGAGAGGTCCCAGCGTATCGAGTGTCGAGAGGCCAGAAAGTTCACAATGACCAAGATGCCGGTGAACAGTACGATCATCAGAAAGCTGTTCAGCCCCATCCTGGTCGAGCGTCGACCCGAGAACGCCTTGACTGCCTCAAAATGGAAAACGAAGAATAGGACGAGGCAGACCAGGGCCAGCCCTTCCGCGATCGTGACGGCCCACAGCCAGTCAGGGCGAAGGCTGTACGTGATCATGCCGGCGAGGCCGAGCACGACTCCGAGAATGCCGAGAGGAAAGGATTTGAGGTTCATTTCCAGCGTGTCGACTCCACGACGCGATGTGTGAGGAACAGCATGAGTACTAATCCGCTTCCGAAGTACAGGAGATCGCTTGTGTCGATCAGTCCCCGTACTAGACGCTCATAATGTTCCATGTAGGAAATATACGAGATGACACGGCCTGCTGTGGTATCGCCGAAAAGACTTCCCAATCCAGCGATCAACCAGATGGTTAGGAGTAGGCCGAAGCTGACAAAGGCGGCGACGATTTGATTCTCCGTCAGCGCCGAGGCAAAGAGGCCCACGGAAAGAAACAGGGCTCCCAGCAGCACCATGCCCACATAGCCGGTCCAGATGGGGTTCCAGTCGAAGTCGCTGAACAGCATCAGCACCGTGGGGACCAATACGGTGAGCCCGACGAGGCCGAGATAGATCAGGAACACGCTGACGAATTTGCCGACGACGATTTCATGGATCCTGATCGGCGAGGTCATCAAGAACTCAAACGTCCGCAGCTTGCGCTCTTCCGCGAACAACCGCATGGTCAGGATGGGTAGAATAATCACGAGGACGATTCGCATGCTCGCGAACAGATTTCGGAAGACCAGATCGTTCAAGTTGATTTGGGCCATTCCCCCCTGCATCTGCATCAATTGGATGGCTTGCGCCCCGGCGAAACCAACGTAGAGGTAGGAGAGCAGCCCGAAGATGAACAGAAAGACCGCGCCGACCACATAGACAATGGGGGAGACGAAATAACCGCGCAGTTCTTTGGCGATGATAGCCTGTACTGGTGTCATAAATAGGCTACGCCTCTGTCTTTTCGGCTGCGACCATGCTGACGGCGGCCTCAGGCGGTTCGGAGAGGTGGTCCTCGTGGCGCGTGAGCTGGAGGAAGACGTCTTCCAACGTCATCGACACGGTACGGAGCTCAAGCAATCCCCACTGGCTCAACACGGCTACGCGCGCGATCTCGTCCCGCAGATCACGGCCCAGCTCGCATTCGAGAAGAAAGCTCCCTCCTGCCTGTCCGGGAAAAACATTGAGCACGCCGGGAATCGCGCGAAGTTTCATCTCGCAGTCCGACGGGCATGTCTTGAGGGTAATCGAAACTTTCTCCGATTGACGCAATCGGGCCGATAGCTGTTCTGGGGTATCTTCCGCAACGATACGGCCTTGATTGATGATGACAACCCGTTGGCAGACTGCGGTCGCTTCCGGAAGGATATGGGTGCTGAGAATCACGGAATGCGAGCCGGCCAGGCTCTTGATGAGCTCTCGGATTTCAATGATCTGCTTGGGGTCAAGGCCGACCGTTGGTTCGTCAAGGATCAACACCGGGGGATCGTGTAAGAGCGCTTGCGCCAGCCCCACCCGCTGCCGATAGCCGCGTGACAGGTTGCCGATCAGCCGATGGCGGACGGAGCCCAGCTCGAGGCGTCCAATCGATTGGTCGAGCGCTGACGAGAGTTTTGGTCCCGTGATTCCACGGAGTCGGCCGACAAAGGTCAGATATTCCGCCACCGTGAGTTCTTGGTAGACCGGCGGCGTTTCCGGCAGGTAGCCAATTTGCCGTTTCACCTCCAATGGCTGGTCGGCGCAATCAAACCCCGCCACTCGTGCCGTGCCTTCGGTCGCCGGCATAAAGCACGTTAAGATCCGCATGGTGGTTGTTTTGCCCGCACCGTTGGGACCAAGGAACGCCAACACCTCGCCTTTGGCCACCGAGAAGGTGACGCGATCAATGGCGGTATGATGCCCGTAGCGCTTGGTGATGTTGTGAACGTCGATCACGAATGTGGTATCGGTGTGAACAATTGCGGAGAATGGAGTGATGTCGCTCTCGAAACTACACCATATTCCTTGACGGAGGATCTTACTCACTCCGCGCAAGGCAGTCAATATATGGGCAGTAGGATGAGTATCAAGCCTGATGGGTCATCTACGCAATGTCGGGAGCGTGATCGCTTCACGATGTCTCCCTGTCGTTTCCGGATCCGTATGATCTACACAGGTGTTGAATTTAAATCCTGGCTCGTTTATATAGAAGCCGTAGAAGCCTATCCGTTGAATATTCCCCACAGTCATCCTCTCGCTCACAGAGAGGAGCTCCATACGGAAGTGGGGGAACCGATACTCCAGTCGGTATTGTCGAAGTCCCATACCTTTTATACCCTGACTCGACCAGTGGTCTCGTTGTTACCATCAGGAGGGAGGCGATACCCAGCATGCAGACTGAGCTTCATCACAGCCGGCTTTCATCGTCGTCCACATCCTTTGCGATCATCCTATGCTTATCATTGGGGGCCTGCTCGTGGGTTCCCAAAGGGGATATGCAATTGGATATTGGGATCAAAGATCGAGGAGTCGCTTCGTGGTACGGTGAACAGTTTCATGGCAGACAAGCGGCGAACGGCGAGTTGTTCGATATGGAAGCGCTGACGGCTGCCCATCGGACCATGCCTCTCGGCAGCGTGGTGCGTGTGGTGAATTTGACGAATGGCAAGCATCTCTATGTCCGGATCACGGACCGGGGTCCTTATGAGAAAGGGCGGATTCTCGACCTTTCCCATGGCGCGGCTGTCCAGTTGGGTGTGGAGCACAAAGGGGTGGCCTATGTGCAGGTTGAGATTGTCGGCGAACGCCGCCCGGAGCTGATGCTGCTGTCAGAACAATTCTCAGACCGAGCGGCCTCGCTTCTTGTTGGTGCGCAGCCGTGGACCAATCGGACGTCGCCTGGGATGGCTTCTCCGGCTCGAAATTTCCTTGGCGATCTCTGGATTGCAAGGCGGAATCGCTGGGCTGGTGCCATGCTCGCGGTCACTCATTCCGCCGGCACGCCGGTTGTCCCGTTGGTCCTCAACTAGCAGGCTGTTGAAAAAGCCCGTCAGCGGCGTTCTCGCATCGCTCAGAGGCTCACAACGAGGAAGAGAGGGGGAAGCAAGGTGTTTATCCGCTTGTCCATGAGCTAAGCAAGCGGGTCAAGCGAAGCTTGGTATGTACCTCCTCACCTCTTCGCTCGCTGCGGCCTTGCCGGCAGACTTTTCGAACAGCCTGCAGCCGCCTGTGAAGGTTCATCTTGCCGATCCTACTCAGGTTGACACGGTGCAAAGCTCTCCACTAGACTGCATCGTTCCTGTTAGTAGCTGACAATACGTGAGTTTATGGAAGGGGAGGCATGGAGCGATGGCCAAGAAGCGCGCAGCGGAACCGGATGAAGTCAAGTTGAAGAAGAAGATCGGCGCAAAGCTGACCGATCAAGGCAAGCCGGAGGGGGGCGCCGCTCTCCGGTCACTGAAGAAACGATTGAAGAGGGAACAGCGTAAACGGCGGGCACTTGTGCAGCGGAAGAAACGAGCGGCCGGAAGCAAGGGCGCGGCTGCCACCTCTGCATCGGCCTAGTCTTTTCGCGGTCACAGTCGTGCCAGGCTCTGATTTCATGGAAGAAGAACTGAAACATCCCCCTCAGGGCATCAACCCTCTCACCCAGCAAGCTGGTGACGAGCTGCTCGCCGGTGGTGTAGCCGATCAGATGCCGGCTGTGTCTTCCGCTGTCGATGAGAGAGCGGGTAGTCAAGACACGGTCGCCCTTGACGAAGAACAGGTCAAGGATGAGATCGACATTCAGGTCGATCTGCTGAGTGATCCTGACTGGGTGGTCCGCCGCGAAGCGGTCATTACCCTTGGCGAGATGGGTGATGAACGGTGTGTCGAACCACTGGCTCGCGCGTTGCGTGACGGTGATTGGCAGGTTCGAGAGGTCGCCATCGAGGCGATGGGTGAGGTGGGCTCTCCCGCCGTCGAGACTCTTCTCAAATTGCTTCGCGATTGGGAGGTACGGAAATACGCGATTGCTGCGCTCGGGAAAATCCGTGACGAACGGGTCCTCGATCCCTTGATGCTTCAGCTTCGGAACGATGAGTTTAAAGACGATGCCATTGATGCCTTGGTCGTATTGGGTGAGCCGTCCGTCGAGAAACTGATCAGTGCCCTTCGTGATAAGGACGAAAATGTCCGTAAGTGCGCCGTCCTTGCGTTGGGGCGGATCAAGAGCGGCGAGGCCATTGATCCACTCATCGAGATGCTCGGTGATAAGGACTGGTTTACGCGGTTGACGGCCGCCGCCGCGTTGGAGTCGATCGGCGACGAACGCGGTCGCGAGGCGATAAAACCGTTGCTCAAGGATTCCGATATGGTGGTCAAGATGCGGGTGGAGCGAATTCTGGCCAAGTGGAAGAAGCAACCGACCTCTCAACCGGCCAACGCCTGAAATTATTTATTCAAGAGTTGATTCATACTCTGCTGGAGCTCGTCCAGCTTTTTCATCGACACCTGTTTCCCCGTCACAATTTCCAACTTCATCTCCCGCAGCGATCCGGCCATGTCTCGTAGCGCATTGGTTGCGTCGTCGGACTTGGTTCCTTTTGTGGCGGCTTCCACCGCCTGGATGGCTTCGGCCATTTCTTTCGCTGCATCGCCGAAATTGCGATCGACGAGATGCGCTTTCGCTTGGACCAAGCGAGACTTCGCATCGACGAGTCCCTGACGCCTGCGGAGATCGCGCTCGATTCCGAGCGTCGTATCCAACACGTTTCTGGACATATCCTTCAATGACTGTTGCAGTTCCGCGACGGTTCGCTGAAGCGTTCCGACGGGCCGTTGTCCGAGATAGTAGCCCGCTCCGAATGCCCCAACGAGCAGCAAGACAACAGTAAAAAATTTAACCATCGCGGTCCTCGGTTAATGGCGACGTTTGGATGAGCTTAACCGGGTCAACTGCTGGAGCAGGCTGTTCGCACTCGCAATACGCACGGCCTCATCCGAATCTTGTAAGCCCTTTACTAAGAGCGGGATCGCACTCTCGCTGCTTTTCCGCAATCCCTTGGCGGCCATCAGGCGAGGAAGCGGCTGCTGGTCCTGTAAGAGCGTCTGGAGAACCGCCAAAGCGTCTTTCTCGGCGGAGGCACTCAAAGCCTGTGCCGCTGCGCCACGGATTGAAGGGTCGGAATGCCGAGCTAACTCTGTGGCTAGCGTGAGGGCGGAGGGATCGCCCAGGCGAATCAATCCCTCTGTGGCGCTGGCACGGACATGACTATTCGGGTCTCTCGTGAGTGCCAGCAGCAAGGGCCGGTTCTCCTTGATGCCAAGCCTTCCGAGACTTGCCGCCGCGACACCGCGAACCATTGCCATCTCGTCCCCGATTGCGTGGGTGAGCGGAGCCACGCCGCTAGCGGAGCCAAATTCTCCCAGTGCTCCGGCAGCGAACGCGCGCACCGATGGATCGGGATCATACACAGCTTGGGCCAGGATCGCCAGGCTGGCCGGACGTTTGAGGCGCCCCAATACCCCCAGCGCGGCCATCCTCGTCTCTGGGTCCGGCAGGGTCGCGGCGCTGGTGATATCGTCCAGCTTTTCAGTATGCCCCAGCTTGAACAGTGCGGCGTAGGCGAAGATGGCCTCAGGCCCATCTTCAGTGCGAGCGACATCCAGAAACCGTTGCTGTACGTCGGTAGCCTGTGCTTCCCCGAGCGCCGTCATCGCAGCGATACGGACGGTCGGCATGTCATCCCGCAACGCGCGGCGCACGGCGCCGGATTTCGCCGCGAGTCCGGCTTTTCCGATCGCCTCGGCGGCGCGCGCGCGTACGACCACCGAAGCGTCCAGTAAGCCATCCTCCAAAATTGCCGAGGTCTCAGGCAAGCCCAATTCCGCAAGGGCCGAGTAGGCCGCAATGCGGACATGCTCTTTTCGGTCTCGAACGTGGTCGGTAATCACTCCGAGTGCCAATGGGCGAAGCAGCGAAGCATCAGAGGGCTGCCCCGTCTGGTTCAATTTCGTGTAGATGGCCAGGGCTTCGTCTGTTCGTCCAAGTCGGACATAGCTCAGCAAGGAGAGCCGGAGGAATGCGGTCGAGGAAGTCACGTCCGGTGGAAGACCTCGGTAGAGAGCGGTCACTTCAGGGTAGTCGCCGGCCTTGAAGAGGGCCGCAGCTTTCGATTCGACCGTGGAAGGGGTTCCTGCCGATGCAGGATGGAGAGGCGCTGTGCTGAGCATCAGCATGAGCGCGCCAATGACACGCGTCATGGCAGTCGGGGTGATGCCCTGGTCGCGTATCAGAGAGCGATCCGCTGCGTCGAACCGAGTCACCATGTCGTCGGTGGCCGCACCGTGGCGGCGCGGTACATCAGACCAACATAGTCCTTCAGCATGCGCGTGGTACAGAACTGGGGCGCGATGGTGCGGATACATTCTTTGACCATTTGGAGCCAGCCCCGGGGAATCCCGTCGCGATCGCGCTGATAGAACAGTGGCACGACCTCTTGTTCCAATATGCGATAGAGCTGTTCCGCATCATGATGATCCTGCGCCTGTGTGTCGGCCTGTTCGCTGAGTGGCTGGATGCCCCACCCGTTGGCTCCATTATATCCTTCAACCCACCAGCCATCGAGGACACTCAGATTCAACACGCCGTTCAAGGCAGCCTTCATGCCGCTGGTGCCGCTGGCTTCCAGAGGAAAGCGAGGGGTGTTCAACCAAATATCGACACCTTGGACGAGGTACTTCGCCATATGCATCTCGTAATCTTCAAGGAAGGCGATGCGACCACCCAACTTGTGGTCATGGCAGAAGTTCAGCACCTCGTGAATGAAGTATCGCCCCGGTTCATCGGCCGGATGGGCCTTGCCGGCGAAAACGAGTTGGACCGGCCGCCAGCGGTCTTGGAGGAGCGCCTTCAACCGTTCCAGGTCTCGGAAGAGCAAGGTCGCCCGTTTGTACGTCGCGAACCGCCGGGCAAAGCCAATGGTCAACGCCTCGGGATCCAGGAGCGTGCCGCGTGTGAGCACTTGAGACGGCTGAAGATGCCCATGCATCCAGCCGACCCTGGCTCGTTCTCGGATGAACCCCATCAGTTTCCGCTTCATCGTTTGCCGGACCGCCCATAGCTCGTGGTCGGGAACGTCCATCACCCGCTGCCACATGGCCGGATCATCGCAGGTGTGGGTCCAGGTTGGGCTGAGCGACTTGCTGTACAGATGGTGCAGCTCCGGCGAGATCCATGTCGGCGCATGAATGCCGTTGGTCACGCTGCGGATGGGGATCTGGTCGGCCGGCAACCCCGGCCAGAAGTGTTGCCACATCTCTCGTGAGACGCGGCCATGTTCGCGGCTGACGCCGTTGACGTGGGCCGACAGGCGCATGACCAGCGCCGTCATATTGAACCCGTGTCCGCGCGAGTCGGGAGTTTCTCCAAGGCGGAGGAACTCGTCACGCGAGAGGCTCAGTTGTTCCCAATAGCCGGCAAAGTATCGATCCATCAGATGGTGCGGGAAGACATCGTGCCCGGCCGGTACTGGGGTATGTGTCGTGAAGACGGTGCTCTGACGGACCAGCTCGCAGGCCTCCGCATGGGACGACCCCTTTTGAACAAACTCGCGCACCCGTTCCAAGGTGAGGAAGGCCGAGTGACCTTCGTTGGCATGCCAGATCGATGGCGAGATATTGAGTGAGCGCAACATGCGCACGCCGCCGATACCCAGCAAGATTTCCTGGCAGAGGCGCATTTCTTGGTCCCCGCCGTAGAGACGGGCAGAGAGGGCCCGGTCCTCCGGGCTGTTTTCCGGCACATCCGTATCGATGAGAAAGAGGGTGATCCGTCCCACCAGCACTTTCCAGACAGTCGCGGTCACTCGGCGGCTGCCCATCTCGACGGCAAACCGGCAGGGCTCGCCCGACGGCGTCAGGGCCAGATGAACCGGAGATTCGTCCCGGTTGAACGGGGCGTAGGCCGCTTCTTGCCACCCTTCCGGGGTGATCCGCTGGCGGAAATATCCCTGCGGGTACATGAATCCGATTCCGACGAATGACAAGCCAATGTCACTTGCTTCCTTGCAATGGTCTCCGGCCAAAATTCCGAGACCACCGCTATAAATGGGCACGGAGGCATGCAAGCCAAATTCGGCCGAGAAGTACGCAATCGTCGACTTCGTCAGATCCGCATGGTGCGTCCCGACCCAACTTTTCTTGTTGGCCAGATATTCGTCAAACAGGCGGAACACCGCCGAGTATTGGCGGAGAAACGACGGGTCTTCAGCCAAGCGTGCCAACCGGTCCGGTGTGACATCAGACAAGAGTTTGACGGGATTGTGGTGTGTGAGAGCCCACAGGGTTGGATCGATCAGCTCGAACAGTTGGCGAGCCTCCAACGTCCAGCTCCACCAGAGATTCTGCGCCAGTTCGGGTAGACGATTGAGGTTCTGCGGGAGAGAACGGTGCACTACGTTAGGAGAATCCACAAACACTCCTTTGGTCAAGATCACGCAATCAGTATCGGCAATAACGGGCGATCACCGGTTGCGATCAGGCGTGCCCGGCCTTATGCCACGAGGCCCAGTCTTTGGAGAATGCCACGGCGGCATAACGTTCGCCAAGGATTTTTGCAACCCGGTTCAGGAGTTTGGAGAGTTGCTGCAGCTCGGACGTGGTGAGGTCCTCACGGAACCGGGGGTGGAGTCCCCAACGGGTCTCCACTTCTTCGCCCGACACGCTCGAGATCAAGCTGACAAGCTTGATCTCCTGGCCGGTCGACTTGTTCTGTTCCGTCGATGTCTCGACGGCTGGAGGCACACTCTGCGACGGTTCCTGAGAGGGAGGAGCCTGTCCTTGCAGGACTGCGCTGAGCGCCGGCACGACCGCGCTGGCGCAGAGCGTGGCCGCGGAACTGAGCCGCGCGTTGCCGGCTGCGCCGAGGCCCTCGGCAACTTTGTCGCCGAAGTCGCGGAACATCTCGTTCTTCGTCTTGGAGTCTTCGGTGATCAGGAACTTGTATTGCTCGTACGCCTGCCGACTCTCCGACACGGTCGTGCCGATGGTCATGACGATTTCCATCTGATCCGCATTATTCCCGAACGCCGGTTCCAGCGCGCGCTTCAGCTGCTGGGTGACGGCATCTTCCAGCCCGTTCATGAACTCCAACTGGTCTTTCAACGGGACGTGCAGGGCCACCAGCCGGTCCGTGAGATTGAACATAATCTTAAGGAATTCGAGGTAGATGCCCCACTCCTCTTGCCGCTTGAGCTTGAGCGCCTGCTCAGGCGCAGTGCGCTTCATCATCGTGACCGACTCGCCCGACACGGCGAGCATCAGTTCAGCCAGCTGGCGGAGGCGTTCCTTATATTCAGGAGTGACAATGGCCATAGGTTTGCTCCAGAGCAGCGGGGATTATAGCGGAGACGTGCTCGTCGATAAAAGGGGTGAGCAAAGTTCTTGTCCTCTGAGGGTGGGTGTATAAACTGCGGACCCCGAAGCTGGTTTGAGGCAAAGTAAGTGGACCAGAAAGCAGGGCAGACGAAACAGGCTTCTCCGCATGGGCGTGGTGATTTCTCTTGGGGAAAAGGGTATTCTCCGGCGGCAAGTCGCAACCTCTTGAGCGAAAGATAGGAATGTCGCTGCACCCTAATTTTCCCACCTCGCCGTACGCCCCGCTGATTCCAGAGCAACGCTGGTTTCCGGCTGACGAAGTGCTCCGCGACACGGCCTACGAAAAGCTGCTCCCGCCACTCGTCGCCAAAGTGCGCGAGGAGGTTTTTGCCTGGCGAGCCAAAGGATATGCCGGTGCGTCTGCCACTTCGGCAGCGTTGCTCCGGCACTGGTTTGAACGTGAACATCTCATCGAAAACGCTGACGGTTCGCTCTCTCCCTTTCGCTATTATTTTGCCCAACGTGAAGCAGTGGAGACCGTCATCTGGCTGTTCGAGGTCCGCCGCGCCCGCGAGAAATATGACCTGCTTCGCTTCGATGCGTCCGGCGCAGTATCGTCAGGCATGTTCGACGAAGACTGGCCGCGCTACGTGTTGAAAATGGCGACCGGCGCCGGGAAAACAAAAGTCCTCTCACTCCTCATCGCCTGGAGCTTCTTTCACAAACTGTACGAAACAGACTCCGCGCTGTCGCGCAATTTCCTCGTCATCGCTCCGAACATCATCGTACTCGACCGCCTGCGGGCGGACTTCGACGGCCTCAGGATATTTTTCAATGACCCGATCCTGCCAAGCAATGGACATGAGGGCCGCAACTGGCGGGACGATTTCCAACTCACGCTGCATATCCAGGACGACGTGCGTGTCGTCCGCGACACCGGCAATCTGTTCCTGACCAACATCCACAGGGTCTTCCTTGGCGACGTGGCCGATCCTTCGCTGGAAGACGGCGACTTGCGCGACTACTTTCTGTCGCCCTTTGGCCCGAAGCCCGCCGGCAAGACCACCGATAGCCACACGGATCTCGGTGAGATCGTCCGCGAAGTCGAGGAGCTGGCCGTGTTCAACGACGAGGCGCATCATATTCATGACCCGAAGATGGCCTGGTTCAAATCCATTCAGGACATCCATCACAAGATGCTCCAGAAAGATCGCCGTCTGGCCTTGCAAGTAGACGTGACCGCCACGCCGCGCCACAACAACGGGGCCATCTTCGTGCAGACGGTGTCTGACTATCCGTTGGTCGAGGCGATTCATCAGAATGTCGTGAAGCATCCTGTCCTGCCCGACGCGGCCAGCCGCGCCAAACTTCACGATCGCAAGAGCGCCCTCTTTACGGAGAAATACATCGACTATCTCGCGTTGGGAATCGAAGAATGGAAGAAGAGCGCCGCCGAACATCAGCCGCTCGGCAAGAAAGCCGTGCTGTTCGTCATGGTGGACGACACCCGCAATTGCGACGACGTAGGAGCGTATCTCGAAAAGATTTGCCCGGAACTGCAAGGTGGAGTGCTCGTCATTCACACCAAGAACAACGGAGAAATATCCGAAGCCGCGTCGGGCAAGAAGAAGGAGGAACTCGAACTCCTTCGTAAACAGTCCAATGAAATCGACTCGTGGAAATCTCCCTTTAAGGCCATCGTCTCCGTGCTCATGCTCAAGGAAGGCTGGGACGTGCGCAACGTCACAGTCATAGTGGGACTACGGGAATATACAGCAGAAAGTAAAATTCTTCCTGAGCAAACCCTCGGGCGCGGTCTCCGCCGGATGTATTTCGGTACGGACACGAAGGAAACCGTGTCGGTGATGGGCACCCCCGCCTTTATGGAGTTCGTCGAATCCATTCAGACCGAGGGCGTCAGCTTCGAGCACGTCCCGATGGGCAGTGGCTCAACGCGCCAGGACTCGCTCATTGTCGAAGTAGACACAGAGAACCCGGACAAAAATCTCGACGACCTCGACATTCCGCTCCCCAAGCTCACCCGCCGATTTCAGCGCGACTTCAAAGACCTTGACGCGCTCGACGCGACGGCCCTGGGCAACAAGCGCCTACCCCTCAAGCCGTTTACTCCGGAAGAGACGAGGGAAATCGTGTTCAAGACCATGCTCGACTCGGAGATTCACCACACGATCCAACTCGACGGCTCCGGCCCTGCCGACTTTCGTTCGGTCGTCGGCTTCTTCGCGCGCCAATTGCTCAAAGATCTGCGTCTGGTCGGTGGCTATGACGTGCTCTATGGCAAAGTGAAGACGTTCATGCGCGAGCATCTGTTTTCCGGGGAGCCAGTGAACCTCGAAGACCCGGTGGTGCTTCGTAATCTTTCCGAACCGGAAGTCGGGAAAGTCCTCTACGACGCGTTCAAGGCAGCCATCAACGCACTCACCATTCAAGATACCGGCACCACGAGCATCGAAGCTCGGATTCGTCTGCGCGAGACGCGCCCCTTCCGCACCGAACACCGCCCGTTTCTCACGGCGAAGAAGTCGATCTTCACCAAGATCGTCGGGGAGCCGCAATCCGGTGGGTTCGAATTATCCTTTGCCGCTTTTCTGGAAACAGCGAAAGACGTAGCGGCATTCGCCAAGAACTATCTGGCGGTCGGATTCAAACTCGACTATGTGAGGGCCGACGGCGACCTGTCCACCTATACACCGGACTTTATCGTCCGTACCGCCGACGGCGTGGTGTGGATTGTGGAAACCAAGGGGCGTCAGGAATTGGACCTGCCGCAGAAAATGGCCCGGCTCAAACAATGGTGCGCCGACGCGACGGCTGCCGAAGAGAACGTCCGGCGGTACGACTTCGTTTTCGTGGATCAACCCGGTTTTGAAAAACATACGCCCGGCACCTTCGCCGCGCTCACATCGAGCTTTACGAAGTACAAGAGTCAGTCATGCTGACGCTCTGCCGTGGCAAGGGACCCGCCGCACGGTGGACTTATATTGGAGTACGGGTACTAACTCGTGAATAAGGGTAGGAGTGAGGGTAGTAACTTGGTCAAACGCGGGCCGGGGGCAAGTGGCGAAAAAGGGTAAGAGAGAGGGTGGTAACGAGATGTATGTGGGGTAAACCGGTTTTGAACAATACTCTCCGAAACCTGTTGCCGCGCTGGCTGTGAGTATCAGCCATGACAAAGGATGAGCATGAGCCACACCGATCCTAATCCTGAAACCCGTATCGCTCTGTTCCAGCGCAAGGAAGTCCGCCGCACCATTCACAACAACGAATGGTGGTTTGCGATTGCGGACGTGGTTGCCGTCCTCACCGATTCGGTTGACCCAGGCGATTACCTCAAGAAGCTTCGCAAACGCGATCCTTCCCTTGCCGAGGCTTTCCAAGGGGGGGGACAACTTGTCCCCCCCCTTGGCCTTGGATTCGACACGCCCGGCGGACGCCAGATGCACCAGTGCTGGAATACTGAAGGCGTCTTCCGCCTAATCCAATCCATCCCCAGCCCCAAGGC
>SWDG01000006.1:604983-653896 GCA_005116965.1 Nitrospira sp.
ACATT
The DNA here is from genome assembly GCA_005116965.1 of Nitrospira sp. GTDB lineage: Bacteria > Nitrospirota > Nitrospiria > Nitrospirales > Nitrospiraceae > Nitrospira_D. The sequence goes on from SWDG01000006.1 coordinate 604,989, forward strand.
TCACTCCGTTGCGAACATGCTCTTGCGCCGCAATGGCCGGTCGGTCGGCATTGAACCTGGGTTCACGATTCTGGATCGCGGCGATGCGGAAGACTTGATCGCGTTGGTGCGATCGCAGCTGGGGCTCAACGAAAAAGATAAGCGGTTTCCCCGCAAGGGGACGATCATGGAAATGATCAGCAAGAGCGAGAACACGCTGCGCAGTCTCGACGAGATCATTCTGGAGGAGTTCAGCCATTTTTCGGATCATGCGGAAGATCTCGGCCGATTGCAGAAGGCGTATCAAGCTGCGAAGCGACAGAAACAGCTGTTGGATTACGATGATCTGCTGGTGATGCTACGGCAACTGCTGTTGTTGGATGAGGCGGCACGCACACGTATTTCCAGCCAGTATCGTTATATCCTTGTGGATGAGTATCAAGATACGAACCGGTTGCAGGCCGAAGTCATCCGTCAGCTGGCGACGACGCATCAGAATGTCATGGTGGTCGGCGATGATTCGCAGTCCATCTATGCGTTTCGGGGCGCGACTTTTAAGAATATCATGGATTTTCCAGTGCTGTTTCCAGGCACGACGATTTATAAACTTGAAGAAAATTATCGCAGTACCCAGCCGATCTTGAACCTCGCGAACTGCATTATCGATGAAGCGGTTGAGAAGTATACGAAGCGTCTGTTTACCAGGAAGATCGATGGCCCGCTGCCGGCGTTGGTCGAAGCCTCCGGGGAACATGCGCAATCGCGATTCATCGCACAGAAGATTCTTGAACTTCGTGAAGAAGGGGTGCCGCTGGATGAGGTGGCGGTCCTGTTTCGTTCGAGCTTCCATTCCTTCGATTTGGAAATCGAGCTGTCCCGCAAGGGGCTCCCCTTTATTAAGCGCGGCGGGATGAAGTTTATCGAAACGGCCCATGTCAAGGATCTGCTGGCCCATGTGCGAGTCGTCGCAAACCCGCTTGATACGGTGAGCTGGCATCGCGTGCTGCTATTGGTGGAAGGGGTGGGACCGAAGAAAGCGCAGGATTTGCTCGCCGCGATTGTGAAGGCTGAGCAGCCGTATGACGCGTTACGCGGAGTGAGCGGCCGTTCCGGCCAGGGTCTCAAGAACTTGGCCAACACGCTGGAGAGTCTGGCTGGATCGGACGATCGGCAACCGGAACATCAAGTAAGCCATATCTACGAGTACTATCTCCCGATCCTCAAGGACCAGTACGACGATTACCCTAAGCGCACGAGGGATCTCGATCATCTCCATACGATTGCCGAAGGGTACCATGGCATCGACGAATTTCTTGCCGATTTGGCGTTGGAACCGCCGGACGGGAGTGCGGTGAATGTCGAAGCGCCTGATCGCGATGATGAACGGCTGGTGCTCTCGACGATTCATTCCGCGAAGGGGTTGGAGTGGCAGTGTGTCTTTGTGATCTGGGTGGTCGATGGCCGGTTTCCTTCCGCCTATTCCTTTCTTGCCGATGATGAACTGGAGGAAGAGCGGCGGCTTTTTTATGTGGCCGTGACGCGAGCCAAACGGCATTTATTTATGACATACCCCATCAATGTGTACGACAAGACCAGCGGGATGTTGCTGTCGAAGCCCTCACGGTTTCTGGACCATGTGTCCTCGGACCTGCTTGATACGCTCGCATTGGTAGAGGAAGGCGGACGCGAGGATTGGGGAATGACACGAGACCCCTATTATTGATGTGAGTGTGTTGTCGTGACGTATCACGCCTGTTTTCTATCCGCATGAGCGACCGCCTAATTCGATTGCTCCTCGTAGTGTGGTGCTGCTGGTCTGGGCCAGCTTTTCTCGCCGAGGCATCCGTCACATCTCTGAACCAGCAAGGCCGTGCCGGCCAAACGTGGGTGCGTGTTCTCGCTGACGCGGAACGGCTCCGGTTGCCGACGAAGTTTCTGAAGGCGCTCCCACCGGACTTTATTCAGTTTGAGTTCGATGATCTTCGGGCCTACGCCGCCGAGTACCAGCCCAGAGAGCATCGGATGGTCCTGAACCGGTCGTTGTCCTTTAACGCTGCGGGGAGGGTCCTCAAGCCACTTGCCCAGATGACGCACAAGGAACTGGAGGTGCTCTATCATGAGCTGTTTCATGCGTATATGGATTATCTCAGTCTCATAGAGGAGCAATCTCGTGAGGCCGGTAGCCGTTCAAAAGATCTGCTGGGCTTCGCTCGAGAGCAGCAAGTCTGTCGCTATAGTGAAGTGAAAATCGCCCCGATTGTTCAGCGACAGAATGAAATGGAGTCGCGCTACTTGACGCAGGCCGAGTCGTGGGAAGCGCTGAATGAAACATGGGCGGTCTTTATTGGCTGGACCGTGTGGAATCAGCTTGAGATACAGCACAAGACCGGGAAATCCATGTTTCAGGAGCGGGGACAAGCTCATCGATGGATACGGCGACTCAAAACGGCATTCGAGAAGGTGGAGCTCCGAGGGTACTATGTCCCGGAAGATCCCGAAGAACGACGCCTTGCCCAGAAGCGATATTTGGCGAAACCGTCACAGCTCACACTACGGGAAGCCGTGGTTTTGATGAAGCAAGTCCTCGGTTTTCAGTATGATTTTGTTGAGGAGTTGGAAGCATCATTTGGGTCATCTCAGCCATCTTCCTGTTAGGCTGCCGAGGGAACGATAAATTAAAAAAAAGTACTGGAGCCGAATTCCCCTCTTGACATGACGAAAGTTCATCAATAGAATCCAGCATTTCGTAACCTAGCCTGTCCGAGCACTTCAGCGAATCAATCTTTGAGGATTGAGGAAGAAAGCTGTGCACGGGTAGGTCTGCTTGTCTTTGTTGAGCGGTTGGTCGGTGAGCGTGTTTTCTGTGTGCTGAATTTGATTGATCGAGAACGATGAAGTATCGCGGGCAGGTACCCAAGTGGCCAAAGGGGGCAGACTGTAAATCTGCTGGCTTATGTCTTCCAAGGTTCGAATCCTTGCCTGCCCACCAAACCGCGCTTGTGTGGGTCGGCGAGCTTCTTTATGTGGAGTGAGCCGGATAAAAGCTTCAGGTGTTTGGCTTGATGAATGCGTGAAATCGAGAAAATTACGGAACAGGCGGGCGTAGCTCAGTGGTAGAGTTCCAGCCTTCCAAGCTGGCTGTCGTGGGTTCAAATCCCATCGCCCGCTCCAGATCCAGCGTGCTCGACCGCGGGGGCGGACAGAGCGTGTGAGGGCGGACTAAGACTGTGAGTTCAGGGCCCCTATAGAATGCTCAATCCGGTTTTGCCGGACGGTCCGAGTTTGCGTGTCGGCTCTGGCGGGACGACAGCGACATCTGGGCATTACGCTGCTGTAGCTCAGTTGGTAGAGCACGTCCTTGGTAAGGACGAGGTCACGCGTTCGATCCGCGTCGTGGGCTCCATGCAGGGCTTGCTTGATCTGGGGTGCAAGTAGTAGGGCGCGACGGGTTGACATCTTCAGTGTTCTAGACAAAGGAGTGGGTTATGGCGAAGGCGAAATACGAGCGGAAGAAGCCGCACGTGAACATTGGGACGATTGGGCACGTGGACCATGGGAAGACGACGTTGACGGCGGCGTTGACAAAAGTGTGTGCGGATCGCGGGATGGCGAAGTTTATCCCGTACGACGAAGTGGCGAAAGCCAGTGAGAGTCAAGGGCGGCGGGATGCGACGAAGATCATGACGATCGCCATCAGCCACGTCGAGTATGAGACGGATAACCGGCATTATGCGCACGTGGATTGTCCGGGGCACGCGGATTACGTGAAGAACATGATCACCGGCGCGGCGCAGATGGATGGAGCGATTCTGGTGGTCAGTGCGGCGGACGGCCCCATGCCGCAGACGCGGGAGCACATTCTCTTGGCGCGGCAGGTGGGAGTGCCCTACATCGTGGTGTTTTTGAACAAGGCCGACAAAGTTGATGACAAGGAGTTGTTGGAGTTGGTGGAGCTGGAAGTGCGGGAGTTGCTCACCAAGTATGGGTTTCCGGGGGACAAGACCCCGATCGTCCATGGGAGTGCGTTGAAGGCGATGGAGGCGGATCCGGGGGAGTTGGGGGTGCCGTCCATCATGAAGCTGTTGGAGGCGGTGGATACGTATATTCCGACGCCGCAGCGGCCGATCGACAAGCCGTTTCTCATGCCGATTGAAGACGTGTTTACCATCAGTGGCCGCGGGACGGTCGTCACGGGGCGGTGCGAGCGAGGCATTGTGAAGGTGGGCGATGAAATCGAGATTGTGGGGCTTCGGCCGACACAGACCACGATCGTGACGGGCGTGGAGATGTTCCGCAAGGTGCTCGATGAGGGGCAGGCGGGAGATAACGTCGGGGTGTTGTTGCGCGGTACGAAGAAAGAAGACGTTGAGCGCGGGATGGTGTTGTGCAAAGCGAAGACCATCACGCCGCATACGAAGTTCAAGGCGGAGATTTATGTGTTGACGAAAGAGGAAGGCGGGCGGCACACGCCGTTCTTCAATGGCTATCGGCCGCAGTTCTACTTCCGGACGACGGATGTGACGGGGATCGTACAGTTGAATCCGGGGGTGGAGATGGTGATGCCGGGCGACAATGTCAGTGTGACGGGGGAATTGATCAGTCCGATCGCGATGGATCAGGGGTTGCGGTTTGCCGTGCGTGAAGGCGGCAAGACCGTGGGTTCGGGGGTCGTGACGGAAATTCTGGCGTAGTGAGGCAAGTGGACGGGAGGTAAGTCAACGCAAGAGTGCGTGTTGGCTGCGGTCCTGTCGGTTTGTATCGAGGAGAAAGAGATGCGTGAAATTATTAACATGGCTTGTACGCTCTGCAAGCAGCGGAACTACTCGACCATGAAAAACAAGAAGAACGATCCGGATCGGTTGGAGCGAAGCAAGTTTTGTAAGTTCTGCCGCAAGCACGTACCTCATAAAGAGGTGAAATAGGCCGAGGCGCGAGAGATGAACCGTTCGGGGTGGAGAGCCTCACCGATTGGCTGATGCCTCACACCTTACGTTCGAGTAGGGGCATAGTGTCAATGGCAGCACATCGGTCTCCAAAACCGAGAGTCTAGGTTCAAATCCTAGTGCCCCTGCCAAGTCTCGTGTGCGCGATCCGGAGGGCTGCCGGAATTGAGATCGATGTGGGGTAGGCCTTGTAAGTTTTTTGCGGGTAAATAGTTAGGAGTGGATTGCAGTATCAATTGGCCTTGCAATCGGAGCTGGCAGATTGGGCGTGATGCGGGGCGGTGATGGGTGTGAGGCAGTTATTCGGATTGACGTGATTAGGCAACGGAGTCACAGATGTTTAAGCGTATGACAGAGACGATTCGGCTGTTCGTGACGGACGTGCGGGCAGAGCTGAAGAAGGTTTCCTTTCCGAGTCGCGCGGAAACCATCGGGTCAACGACGGTGGTGATCGTGTTCTGTATTCTAATGTCTCTGTACTTATCCGTCATTGACTCATTCCTTTCATGGTTGGTTGCGAAATTCATCTAAATCTGGCGAGAAGAGGAATTAAGGAAGTTGGCGGTAATTCATCGAAGACATGAGGGTGGTGCATGACAAAGAACTGGTACGTCATTCATACGTACGCGGGTTTTGAGGGGCGAGTGAAGACCAGCCTCATGGAGCGTGCAAATCAAATGGGGCTTGTTGAAAAGCTCGGGCAGGTGCTCGTTCCGACAGAGGACGTTATTGAAATTAAGGACGGGAAGCGACGGACCTCTCGACGAAAGTTTTATCCGGGCTACGTCCTTGTGGAGTTGGAGTTTCCGTTGGGGGATGACACCGTACAGATGATCAAAGAGACGCCAAAAGTGACTGGATTCGTCGGGGGCGGCGCGGTGCCGACACCTCTGACCAGTGATGAGGTGGAGTCCTTGCTCAAGCAGGTCGATGCAGGGCAAGCCGAGCCTCGGGAGCAGGTCAAGTTCATTAAGAGCGATAACGTTCGCATTATCGATGGGCCTTTCCTTGGGTTTAATGGGGTGGTTGAGGAGGTCGATCAGGATCATAGTCGGGTGAAGGTGATGGTGAGCATTTTTGGTCGGTCGACTCCTGTGGAATTAGGCTTTTTGCAGGTTGAACGGATTTAAGCCGATCGGTCGACGTCGGTCTTCACTCGTGTGAGGGCTGAAGGTTGAGTGTCGATCGCGAAGGAGAAAGAGAGCGACATGGCGAAAGAAGTTTCGGCACAGATCAAGTTGCAAATTCCGGCTGGCAAGGCCAATCCGGCTCCTCCTGTCGGTCCCTCGTTGGGACAACATGGGGTCAACATTATGGAGTTTTGTAAGCAGTTCAATGCCAAGACCCAGAAGGATGGGGATAGCATTATCCCTGTCATCATTACGGTCTACAAGGACCGTACCTTCAGCTTTATCATGAAGACTCCCCCGGCGTCTGACCTCCTCAAGAAAGCCGCTGGGATCATCAAGGGATCTGGTGTGCCGCAGAAAGATAAGGTGGGGAAAATCACCAGGCAACAGTTGGACGAAATTGCTCGGAAGAAGATGGCCGATCTGAACGCGGCTGATGTGGAAGGGGCGACGAAAATCATCGAAGGTACTGCCCGTAGTATGGGTGTCGTTATTCAAGGCTAATGCCAAGATCGAAGGAGCGTCTGGTCATGGGAAAGAAAATGAATGCGGCGATCAAAAATCTTGAGCCGCGTGTCTACGGGTTGCGCGAGGCTGTTGAAGCCGTGAAACGATCGGCTTATGCGAAGTTTGACGAATCGGTTGATCTTGCGTTGAGACTTGGAATCGATCCGAAGCGCTCGGATCAGCTCGTTCGAGGGACGGCGTCGCTTCCTCACGGCACGGGGAAAAAGGTTCGCGTCTTGGTATTTGCCAAGGGTGAAAAGGAGCAAGAGGCGCGACAGGCCGGGGCTGACTATGTTGGGGCTGACGACTTGATGGAGAAAATCAAGGGTGGATGGATGGAGTTCGATTGCGCGATTTCCACGCCGGATCTTATGGCCTCGGTCGGGAAACTCGGTAAAGCGCTCGGACCTCGTGGGTTGATGCCGAATCCTAAGACCGGCACTGTGACCTTCGAAGTTGGGAAAGCGGTCGCTGATATTCGAAAAGGGCGTGTAGAGTTCAAGGTTGAGAAAGCCGGTATCGTGCATGTGCCGGTCGGAAAAGTATCCTTCGATCCTGCGAAGCTGTACGACAATGCCTCGGCCATCATTGAATCCGTCATCAAGGCAAAGCCTGCCTCCTGTAAGGGGCGTTATCTCAAGAGTGCCACGATTGCGAGCACGATGGGGCCTGGTGTGATATTGGATACCGTTGCGCTGACCAAACAGTGGAGTTGAGACACGCGTTCAACGTGAATCGTTCCTCGCGATTCGCTGGACGGATGATATTGAGCGGATAACGAATAGCGACCAGAGAGGGAGTGATGAAGAAGGAAGAGAAAGTTACGGCAGTGGCGGAGTTGACCGAAAAATTCGGTCGCGCCCGGCTGGCTATCCTGACGGAATGCGTTGGGCTTCCGGTCAACGAGGTCACCGAGTTGCGCAAGCAGCTCCGCGGGGCCAAGGCAGAATATCGAATCGTGAAGAATACGCTCGCGGCGCGTGCCGCCGAAGGGACGGTCTTGGCCGATCTTAAAGCGTATCTCAAGGGACCGACCGGAGTCGTCATCGGGTACGATGATCCGGTGTTGCCGACCAAGGTGTTGAAGGACTTCATCGGTGCTGAAAAGCGAGAGCTGAAAATTCGCATCACGGCCGGGGTGCTGGAAGGTAAGATTCTCCAGCCTGCTGAACTGGCCGCCGTTGCGAAACTGCCGAAGAAGGAAGTGCTGATTGCGATGTTGCTGTCGGCCATGCAGGGGCCGATTCGTGGAGTCGTCTATACGTTAAGTGCAGTCTTGTCAAAGTTTGTACGAGTCATTGCAGCCATTCAGGATAAACGGAAAGGAGAAGGGGACATGCCAGCTACAGAGGGAAAGTTATCACAAGAGGAATTGATTAAGGCGATCGAAGGGATGAGCGTACTCGACCTGGCCGAATTAGTGAAGGGGTTAGAGACGCGGTTTGGTGTGACGGCGGCAGCTCCGGTTGCCATGGCGGCGCCAGCTGCAGGCGGTGGCGCGGCGGCTCCTGCTGAAGAGCAGACGGCATTCGATGTCATTCTTGCGTCGGTACCGGCAGACAAGAAGATCCAAATCATCAAGGTGGTTCGCGAGTTGACGAGTCTCGGTTTGAAGGAAGCCAAGGACCTTGTGGAGGGGGCACCGAAGCCAGTCAAGACTGGGGTGGCTAAGGAAGAAGCCGACACGATGAAGAAGAAGCTCGAGGAAAGCGGTGCGAAGGTCGAAGTCAAGTAAGGAAGCGAGTTCGTCATAGTTGCGGCTGTTCTGGTGTTCGCCGAAGGCGGAGGTCTCTCGATGTTACGGGAATCTGTCGTCAGTGGTGACTGCTGTTCACCGCCAACCAGCGTGGAGGAGTAGGCATGTCCGAAACGACTCTGCAGGAGTTCGTCGAGCGGAAAGATTTTTCTCGCATTCGAACCAATATCGACATTCCGGATCTGATTGAAATACAGAAGCGCTCCTACGAAGAGTTTTTGCAGTTTGAGGTCGAATCGGAGCGCCGGAAGGATCATGGATTGCAGGCGGCGTTGGCCAGCGTGTTTCCAATTCCAGATTATAACAACACGGCCGTGCTCGAATTTTCGAGTTATACCTTAGGGACGCCAAAGTACGACGAGCGAGAATGTCTTGAGCAGGGTATGACCTACGCGGTTCCGTTGAAGCTGCGTGTCCGTCTGGTGGTGTTAGATAAAGAAGATAAGGGTCCGCGCAAGAAAGTGCTCGATGTACGCGAGCAAGAAGTCTATGTCGGGGAATTGCCGCTCATGACTGAGCGCGGGACATTTATCGTCAACGGGACCGAGCGCGTCGTCGTCAGTCAGCTGCACAGGTCGCCGGGCGCGTCGTTTACGCATGATAAGGGCCGGACCCATGCGAGCGGCAAGGTGTTGTATTCGGCCCGCATTATTCCGTATCGGGGCTCATGGCTCGATTTCGAGTTCGATGCCAGGGATATTCTTTATGTGCGAATCGATCGTCGTCGGAAAATGCCGACTACTATTCTGTTGAAGGCCTTCGGTTTTTCGAGCGACGACTTGCTGAAGATGTACTATCCTGTTGAAGAAATTCGGGTATCGCAGGGGAAGATGTTCCGCAAGCTGGATCCGGAAATCCACCATGGGCTTCGCTGTTCCGCTGAAGTGACGGATAAGAGTGGTAAAGAGATTTTGGTGCGAGAGGGGGCCAGGCTGACGAAGGGGATGATTGCCAAGCTGAAGGCTTCTGGAGTGAAAGAGATTCCCTTGTTGCCTGCGGAGTTGGTGGGGCGTGCCACCCTTACGGAATTGGTCGACTCGAAGAAGAACGTGTTGGCGGAGAAAAATCAGCGATTGACTGCCGAGATCGTGGAGCAGATCACTGAAAGCGATGTTGAGGAATTCAAGGTCATTTATCTGGATATGGCAACGGCTACGCCGGTCATTCTTGATACCTTGTTGATGGAGAAGATCGGGTCAAAAGAAGAAGCGATGGTCGAAATATACCGTCGCCTCCGTCCCGGCGAGACACCGTCGGTGGATACAGCCAGAGCCTTATTCGACAATCTATTTCTGAATTCCAAGCGTTATGATTTGTCTCCGGTCGGTCGGCTCAAGCTCAATAAGAAACTCGGTTTGGACTTACCGCTCGAGCAGCGTACCTTGACCGCACAGGACATCGTGGAAGTCGTCCGCTATATCGTCAATCTGAAGATGGGCAAAGGGGAAATCGACGATATTGATCACTTAGGGAATCGCCGGGTGCGATCCGTCGGTGAACTCTTGGAGAATCAATTCCGACTGGGTTTGGTGCGGATGGAGCGGAGCATCAAAGAGCGCATGAATCTTCTCGATATGGAAACGGTGCTACCGCACGACTTGATCAATGCTAAGCCGGTCGTCGCGGCCGTCAAGGAGTTTTTCAGCAGCAGCCAGCTGTCTCAATTTATGGATCAAACGAACCCTCTGGCTGAAATCACACATAAACGGCGTCTGTCTGCTCTTGGTCCAGGAGGACTCACGAGAGAACGGGCTGGGTTTGAAGTTCGAGACGTGCATCCCTCTCACTACAGTCGCATTTGCCCGATTGAGACGCCGGAAGGTCCTAATATCGGCTTGATTACATCGTTAGCCACGTATGCACGGATCAACCAGTTCGGATTCATTGAGGCACCATATCGGAAGGTCGTCAAGGGACGTGTCACTGATGAGATTGAGTTTCTCTCGGCGATCGAGGGCGATAAATACATCATCGCCCAAGCCAACTCAAAATTGGATGGGTCGTCAAAGCTGGTATCAGAAACCGTCTCGTGTCGTCACGGTGGAGACTTTGTTCTGGCCGGCCCGGATAAGATTGAGTACATGGACGTGTCGCCCAAGCAAGTGGTGAGCGTGGCGACCGCGCTCGTGCCGTTCTTGGAGCATGACGACGCCAATCGTGCACTGATGGGATCCAATATGCAGCGCCAGGCGGTTCCGTTGGTCACATCGGAGGCTCCTCTGGTGGGGACCGGGATGGAAGCGGTGGTCGCGCGAGATTCTGGGTATGTTATTCAGGCTCGTCGGGCCGGGGTCGTGGAGAGCGTCGATGCCACCCGTATCGTTGTGCGGGCCGATTCGAAGGATGGGAAGAAGGGGAAGGATTCCGGGCTGGACGTCTATGACTTGATCAAGTTTCAGCGATCGAACCAAAACACCTGTATTACTCAGACGCCAGTGGTTCGTCTTGGCCAGCCGGTTAAGAAGGGGCAAGTGCTTGGAGATGGACCAGCCATTGATCATGGCGAACTCGCGCTGGGCAAGAATGTTCTTGTAGCGTTCATGCCATGGGGTGGGTACAACTTCGAGGACGCCATATTGCTGAGTGAAAAACTGGTCCGCGAGGACGCCTTCACGTCGATCCATATCGAAGAGTTCGAGGTGGAAGCGCGGGATACCAAGCTGGGGAAGGAAGATGTCACGCGAGATATTCCCAATGTCGGAGAAGAGGCGCTGAGAAATTTGGATGAGAGCGGGATTATCCGGATCGGTGCCGAAGTAAAGCCTGGTGATATTTTGGTTGGAAAGGTGACGCCGAAAGGGGAAACCCAACTGACCCCTGAAGAAAAACTGCTCCGTGCGATCTTCGGTGAGAAGGCCGGCGATGTGAAGGATACATCGTTGACCGTGCCTCCTGGAGTGGAAGGTATCGTCGTCGATGTCAAGATTTTTTCTCGCAAAGGACTCGACAAAGACGAGCGGTCGAAGAGCATCGAGACTGACGATCAGATGAAGTTGCAGCGTGATCACCATGAAGAGCTACGGATCATTGATGAGGAAAAAACGAAAAAGATTCGCAAGCTCTTGCTGGGGAAGGTCGTTGGACGTGATCTGATGGACCCTGAGAGTGGCGACGTTATCTTGAAGAAGAAGGGTAAGATGACGGCGGAGATTCTTAAGCGATTGCCAGACGACACGGTGCGTCACATCCTCCTGAGCGATCCCGATGAGCAAAAAGAGTTGGAAGATGTTGAGCGGCGGGCGAAAGAGCAGATTGAAATCCTCCAGACGCTGTACGATGAAAAGGTTGGGCGCTTAAAGCGAGGTGATGAACTGCCTCCTGGTGTCATCAAGCTTGTTAAAGTCTACGTCGCAATGAAGCGCAAGATTCAGGTCGGAGACAAGATGGCCGGTCGACACGGCAATAAGGGTGTCGTATCGCGGGTGCTACCAGAAGAAGATATGCCGTATCTTCCGGATGGGACTCCGGTGGAAATCGTATTGAATCCTCTGGGGGTGCCGTCCCGTATGAACGTCGGGCAAATTCTTGAGACCCACCTTGGATGGGCAGCTAAGGCCTTGGGCATCCAGGTGGCCAGTCCGGTCTTCGATGGCGCGTCCGAAAAGGAAATTAAGGACCTGCTGAAAAAAGCCAAATTGCCGGTGAGCGGCCAGTCGCAGCTCATCGATGGCAAGACGGGCGAGCCGTTCAGCAGTCCGGTCACGATCGGGTATATGTACGTGCTGAAGCTCCACCATCTGGTGGACGACAAGATTCACGCACGGTCGATCGGCCCCTATTCTCTCGTGACTCAGCAGCCTCTGGGCGGCAAGGCTCAATTTGGGGGCCAGCGGCTGGGAGAAATGGAAGTCTGGGCGCTACAGGCATATGGGGCGGCATCGACGCTTCAAGAATTCCTGACCGTCAAGTCAGACGATGTGCCGGGTCGGTCTCGCATGTATGAAGCGATTGTCAAAGGTGAACCGTTCCTCGAGCCCGGGTTGCCTGAGTCGTTCAATGTGTTGGTGAAGGAACTGCAAAGCTTGGGACTCGATATTGAGCTGGTTAAGACGCAAGACTAACCGCTTGTGTGCCGGCTGAAGACCGGTATCAGAGGAGGTCACTACCTTGGAAGGCGTATATACACTGTTTGAAAAGCAACGGGATTCGGTGTCGTTTGATGCGATGCGGATTCGCATCGCATCGCCCGAGAAGATCCGATCTTGGTCGTATGGTGAAGTCAAGAAACCGGAAACGATCAACTATCGGTCATTCAAGCCGGAAAAAGACGGGCTGTTTTGTGCCAAGATCTTCGGTCCTACGAAGGATTGGGAGTGCAATTGCGGAAAATACAAACGCATGAAGCACCGCGGGATCGTGTGCGACAAATGCGGCGTCGAGGTGATTCAGTCGAAGGTGCGACGTGAACGGATGGGCCATATCGAATTGGCTGCGCCTGTCGCCCATATTTGGTTTCTGAAGGGTGTTCCGAGTCGGATTGGAACCCTGCTTGATATGAGCCTCAAGCAGCTCGAGAAAATTCTCTATTTTGAGAGTTATGTCTGTGTGGACCCAGGCTCAACCGACTTAGGGGAAAAAGAGTTGGTGCCGGAAGATAAGCTGCGCACCCTTGTATCTGAGTTCGGATCAAGCGGGTTTAAGGTTGGAATCGGTGCAGAGGCTATCCGTGACTTATTGAGGAAGATCGATATTAATGCGCTGTGGGATGAATTGCAGGTGAAGTCGAAAGCGTCGACATCGGCAGCCATGAAGAAGAAGTATGCCAAGCGCTTAAAGGTGCTGGAGGCGTTTCGTAAGTCTGGGAATAAGCCGGAATGGATGATCATGGATGTCATTCCGGTCCTGCCGCCGGAGTTGCGTCCTCTGGTTCCGCTTGATGGCGGCCGATTTGCCACATCTGATCTGAACGACCTCTACCGTCGTGTGATCAATCGAAATAATCGGTTGAAACGATTGATGGAGTTGAAGGCGCCAGGCGTCATCATCAGGAACGAGATGCGGATGCTGCAGGAAGCTGTGGATGCGCTCTTCGATAATGGTCGCCGAGGGCGCGCGATTCGTGGTCCAAACAAGCGCCCGCTGAAATCGTTGAGCGACATGCTGAAGGGAAAACAAGGACGGTTCCGGCAGAATCTACTCGGAAAGCGTGTGGATTACTCTGGTCGTACCGTCATCGTTGTCGGTCCTGAACTGCGTCTCCACCAATGTGGTTTACCGAAGAAGATGGCACTAGAGTTGTTCAAGCCGTTCATCTTCCACAAGTTGGAAGCACGAGGTGCGGCGACTACTATCAAGAGTGCCAAGCGGTTAGTTGAAAAAGAGCGGCCAGAGGTTTGGGATGTCTTGGACGAAGTGATTCGCGAGCACCCTGTGCTGCTGAATCGAGCCCCGACGCTCCATCGATTGGGCATTCAGGCCTTCGATCCTGTGTTAGTTGAGGGCAAGGCGATCCGATTGCATCCGCTCGTCTGCGCCGCGTTCAATGCGGACTTCGATGGAGATCAGATGGCGGTGCACGTCCCGCTATCCGTTGAAGCGCAGGTTGAAGCACGGGTTCTCATGATGTCCATCAACAATATTCTTTCTCCGGCCAATGGTAAGCCGATTGCGGTGCCGTCGCAGGATATGGTGTTGGGCTGTTATTGGTTGACGAAAGAGCGGTTGGGCGCAAAGGGCGAGGGGAAGGTGTTTGGGTCCCCTGAAGAAGTTCGGATTGCCTTTGATGCGAGAGAAATGGAAGAGCATGCGCGGATTAAGGTGCGTCTTGAGGGTTCACTGGTGCAGACAACTGTTGGCCGTGTCTTGCTGTCAGAAATCCTTCCGCAAGGTTTACCGTTCGCCAATGCGAACAAGCTCATGACCAAAAAGGAAATGACGAAACTCATTGATTCGGTCTATCGACAGAATGGTCATCGAGACACCGTCGAGTTCCTGGATAAGATCAAAGATATTGGCTTTACCTATGCGACGAGAGCCGGTTTGTCGATCTGCGTCGATAACATGCACATTCCGAGTAAGAAGGAAGAGCTGATCGGGAAAGCGCAGCGCGAAGTGATCGAGATCGAGAAGCAGTATTCGGAGGGGTTGATCACGAACGGCGAACGGTACAACAAGGTGATCGACATTTGGGCACACGTCACTGAGCAGGTTGCCAACGAGATGATGAAGGAACTCGGCGCCGGCGGTGATCCGGCCAAAGCCGAATCGTTCAACCCAATCTTCATGATGGCGGATTCTGGTGCCCGTGGTAGTTCGCAACAGATTCGGCAGTTGGGTGGTATGCGCGGATTGATGGCCAAGCCATCCGGTGAGATCATTGAAACGCCGATCACCGCTAACTTCCGTGAAGGGTTGACGGTGTTGCAGTACTTCATCTCCACTCACGGTGCTCGTAAGGGACTTGCCGATACGGCGTTGAAGACCGCCAATTCAGGGTATCTCACTCGGAGATTGGTCGATATTGCTCAAGACGTCATTATTAATGAGATTGATTGTGGTACGCGAGACGGCATTACCGTCAGTCCGTTGGTCGAAGGTGGTGAAATTATCCAGCCGTTGGAGGAGCGCGTGCTCGGTCGTTTGGCGGCAGAGGATATTCGGGACCCCGTCACCGGGGAAATTATTGTGTCCTGGGATGAAGAAATCAATGAAGAGCTCACGAAGTTGATCGTTGAGGCGGGAGTTGATCGTGTGAAGATTCGGTCCGTGCTGACCTGTCAATCTCCCCGTGGTGTCTGTCGTGCCTGTTACGGTCGAGATCTGGCGCGAGGGCGTCTGGTGGAAAAAGGAGAGCCGGTCGGTGTCATCGCGGCGCAATCAATCGGCGAACCTGGCACGCAGTTGACGATGCGGACCTTTCACATCGGCGGCACGGCCAGTAAGGTCGTCGAGCAGACCGTGCTTGAGGCGAAACATGCCGGGCGCATTAAGTTCATGAGTTTCGATGCCAAAAAGAACGCCGACATTCACAATGGTGGTATTGCGGTGCGGAATAAAGATGGTGAATGGGTCGTGATGAATCGTAATACGAAGATTGCGATTGTCGACGATAGTGGACGAGAGCGTGAGAAGTATCCTGTGGTGTATGGGGCTAAGATCAAGATTAAGGATGGCGATCCGGTTGCCGCTGGCCAGAAATTAGTCGAGTGGGATCCGTACTCTCTGACTATTCTGACGGAAGTGGGTGGGAGAGTAGCGTACGGTGATATTGTCGAAGGCGTCACGATGAAGGACGAGTTCGATGAAGTAACCGGCTTGTCGCGTAAGGTTATCATTGAACATACCGGCCAGACGCTTCGCCCTCGCGTGTCGATTAAGGACGACAGCGGTAAAACGGCCAAGGCGGCCGGCGGATCCAGTGCGGTGGCCAGGTACTTATTACCAGTCGGAGCCCATATCTTTGTCGAAAAAGGGGCCACTGTGCATCCTGGTGATGTCTTGGCAAAGATCCCTCGTGAGACGACGAAGACCAAGGACATTACGGGAGGTCTTCCGCGCGTGGTGGAGCTGTTCGAGGCGCGGAAGCCGAAAGAGCAGGCCGTCATTACTGAGATCGACGGAGAGGTCTCCTACGGCGGGTTCGTCAAGGGCCAGCGCAAGGTTCTCGTCGACAATAAGATGGGTGATGTGAAGGAATATTTTATTCCCAAGGGCAAGCACGTCAACGTCCACGAAGGCGACTGGGTTCGGGCTGGGGAACCGTTGATGGACGGCTCAGCCAATCCTCATGACATCCTTGATGTGTTGGGTCCGAATGAATTGCAGAAGTATCTCGTGGATGAGGTGCAGGACGTATATCGATTGCAAGGCGTTTCGATTAACGACAAGCATATCGAGATCATCGTGCGGCAAATGCTGCGTAAGGTGCGAATTGAAGATCCGGGAGATACCCAGTTTTTGCCGGCCAGTCAAGTCAGCAAGAGTCTCTTCGAAAAAGAAAATGAGCGAGTGCTCGCCAATGGCGGTACGCCTGCTCTGGGTAAGCCTGTCTTGCTTGGGATTACCAAGGCGGCCCTTACGACCGACAGCTTTATTTCTGCGGCATCGTTCCAGGAAACCACGCGCGTACTCACTGAGGCCGCGATCAATGGACGCGAGGATAAGTTATTGGGCTTGAAGGAAAACGTCATTGTCGGTCGTTTGATTCCAGCAGGGTCAGGGTTTGAAGAGTACCGCGATACGTTCGTCATCAGCGAAAAGCCAGAGGTAATACCCGTAGGTGCTACAGCTGCAGTATCATCTGGCGCGGCTGTTCCGGCGGTTTCAGGGGAAGGCGCTCGGTCTTAGTACGCGATGGAATACTGCCTACTTGACAGTCGGAGTTTACGTCACTATAATCCGGCGGCTTTGCACTTGACGGTTGGTGCTTGTTTCATTTGAAAGGGTTTGAACGCGATGCCGACGATCAATCAGCTGGTTCGGAAAGGGAGGACTTTCGTGAAGGCAAAGACGAAAAGTCCTGCTCTGAAGTCCTGTCCGCAGAAAAGAGGCGTGTGCCTTCGTGTATACACAACAACGCCGAAAAAGCCGAACTCAGCATTGCGAAAAGTCGCGCGCGTGCGCCTTACGAACGGGATGGAGGTGACGACGTATATCCCGGGTGTAGGGCACAATCTTCAGGAGCATTCTATTGTGCTTGTGCGTGGAGGTCGCGTTAAGGATTTGCCCGGCGTTCGATACCATTTGGTTCGTGGCGCCTTGGACGCGGTGGGTGTAGCTGGAAGAAAGCAGAGTCGTTCGAAGTATGGAGCAAAGCGGCCCAAGTAGATTTTGTGAGTTTTGAAAATCATCACACGGATTGGATAGGTTGATATGCCACGCAGTAGGTTTTTGGGTCAACGAGAAGTGCTTCCTGACGTACGGTACCGAGATAAGCTGGTCGGGAAGTTTATTAACGCGCTCATGAGTAGCGGGAAAAAAAGTACCACGGAACGGATATGCTATGGCGCGTTTGATGTTATCCAAGAGAAAACTGGCAGCGACCCGCTGAAAGTGTTCAAGGCAGCTGTAGATAATGTGAAGCCGATTGTTGAAGTCAAGTCTCGTCGAGTAGGGGGTGCCTCCTATCAGGTTCCGGTCGAAATTAGGCCTGCACGTCGAGTGTCGTTGGCGCTTCGTTGGTTATCGCAGTATGCCCGTACGCGCGGTGGCAAGAGTATGCGCGAAAAGCTTGCCGCTGAACTGATGGATGCATCGAATAATACCGGGGCTGCGGTCAAAAAGCGGGAAGACGTGCATCGGATGGCAGAGGCCAATAAAGCATTCGCCCATTATCGTTGGTAGTGTCATTCTGTGCTGCAGTTGAGCCGTGCTGCGATCTGCAGACTCTGGCTAGCTTGTATCGCAGCGGTATTTCTTGGCTTGACTTGCGGCATTCGTGTTTTTTGGGGGAGTTAAAGTGGCTCGTCAGACATCGCTAGGGCAAACGCGCAATATCGGTATCATGGCCCATATTGATGCCGGTAAGACTACGACCACGGAGCGCATCCTCTATTATACGGGCATGACTCATAAGCTTGGTGAGGTCCACGAGGGCGCGGCCACGATGGATTGGATGGAGCAAGAGCGTGAGCGAGGCATAACCATTACGGCCGCCGCAACAACCTGTTTCTGGCGTGACCATCGCATCAATATTATTGATACCCCTGGGCACGTTGATTTTACAATTGAGGTGGAGCGCTCCTTGCGCGTGCTTGATGGGGCGGTAGCCGCGTTTGATTCTGTTCAGGGTGTTGAGCCTCAGTCTGAAACGGTCTGGCGTCAAGCTGATAAGTATCATGTCCCTCGTATCGCCTTCATGAATAAGATGGATCGTATCGGCGCGGATTTCTATGGAAGTGTCCAGTCCATTATTGATCGGCTGGGGGCTATGCCGGTTCCGATTCAGATTCCAATCGGGCGTGAAGCGGAATTTCGCGGATCGATTGATCTGGTCAGGATGAAGGGATTCTTCTACGACGACGAGACATTGGGTGCGAAGTATAAGGTCGATGAAATTCCAGAGGCTCTTCTCGCTCAGGCAAAAGAGTACCGAGAGAAAATGCTCGATGCGGTGGCAGAGTTTGATGACCAGGTGATGGAGAAATATTTAAGCGGCCATCCATTGACCGAAGAAGAGGTCATGCGTGCGATCCGTGCTGGCGTTATCTCGATGAAAATTACTCCGGTGCTGTGTGGGTCGGCTTTTAAGAACAAGGGTGTTCAGCAGTTACTGGATGCCGTTGTCGACTATTTGCCGTCTCCGCTTGATGTCCCTCCGGTCATGGGGTTGGATCCGAATAGCAGTAAGGAAGTTGAGCGCAAGTCAGATGACAGTGAGCCATTTTCAGCATTGGCGTTCAAGATCATGTCTGATCCATTTGCCGGACAGTTGACATTTTTCCGTGTCTATTCTGGAACGCTGAAAACTGGCACAGCGGTCTTAAATGTGACCAAGGGGACAAAGGACCGAATTGGGCGTCTCCTGAAGATGCATGCCAATAAGCGAGAAGAAATTGATGAGGTGTACGCAGGAGACATCGCTGCAGCGGTGGGGCTTAAAGGGGCTACAACGGGAGATACGCTGGCGGATGAAAAGCAGCCAGTGCTCCTGGAGGTGATGAAGTTTCCTGAGCCGGTGATTGCGATGGCGATTGAGCCTAAGACAAAGCAAGATCAAGAGAAGATGGGTTTTGCTCTCCAGAAACTGGCTCAAGAGGATCCATCATTTCGTGTGCGGACGGACGAAGAGACCGCGCAGACGATCATTGCTGGAATGGGTGAGTTGCATCTTGAGATCATCGTCGATCGAATGTTGCGTGAGTTTAAAGTTGAAGCAAATGTAGGAAAGCCTGAGGTGGCATTCCGTGAGACAATCAGGCGCAAGGCTGAGGCTGAATCGAAATATGTTAAGCAGACCGGCGGGCGTGGGCAGTACGGTCATGTTGTTTTAACGGTTGAGCCTTCAGAGGCAGGTAAGGGGCTGGAGTTTGTGAATAAAGTTGTGGGTGGAGCCATTCCGAAGGAGTTTGTCCCTGCTATTGAGAAGGGTGTTCGGGAGCGGATGGAGACCGGTGTCGTTGCTGGGTATCCGCTTCGGGATGTGAAGGTGACGGTGATTGATGGCTCCTACCACGATGTCGATTCAAATGAAATGGCATTTAAGATTGCAGGGTCAATGGGATTTGCTGATGCGTGTAAGAGGGCCGATCCTGTGCTGCTTGAGCCAATCATGAAGGTTGAGGTTTTGGTTCCGCAGGAGTTCATGGGTGATGTGATTGGTAACTTGAACAGCCGGAGAGGCAAAGTGCAAGGAATGAAGGTCCGGGCTGGTGCTCAAGCTATTGATGCTGCCGTGGTATAGCTAAACCAATTAATTATGATTATAGTGGTGGGATGGCCTATTCACGAGATTTTCGTCGTAAAGTCTTGGCCGTTCGGAACAAGGAGGGACTGACGATTGCAGAGGCCGCAGCCCGGTTTGATGTGGGGAGTATAAAGCTATGATGGCGCGTGAGTCTAGGCTTGGATATGATCTTGGTTGTCCTCTCAATTATGCGGTGAGTCAATGACGAATGGACTGATTGGAAAAAAGTTGGGAATGACCCAAGTCTTCGATGAAAGTCGTTTAACTCCAGTGACGATCATCGAGGCGGGTCCGTGTCGAGTGGTAGCGCTAAAGACCAAAGAGCGGGATCAATATGAAGCGGTCCAGCTTTCTTTCGGTGAAGTCAAGGAGCGCAAGTTGTCGAAGTCAGAGTTGGGGCACCTCAAGAAGAGCCAAGCGGCGCCGAGTCGAATCCTGCGTGAGTTTAAGAAGGACGGAAATCCGGCTATTGGACAGATGGTAACGGTCGGCATGTTTCAGAAGGGTGATTGGGTTGACGTCATCGGAATATCCAAAGGTAAGGGGTTTCAGGGTGTCGTGAAGCGTCATCACTACGCGGGTGGCCCTGAGTCTCATGGGTCCATGTTTCATCGGGCGCCAGGCTCTATAGGGGCCAGTTCATTTCCTTCTCGTGTGTGGAAAGGGAAGACCTTGCCTGGTCACATGGGGGCGGAGCGTGTCACGGTTCAGAGGTTGAAGGTCGTTGAGTCGCGGTCTGATGAAAATCTCCTCTTTGTTCGAGGGGCCATTCCTGGGGCCATTAGCGGCCTCGTTGTCGTGCGAAAGTCAAAAAAGAGCTAGTATGCCTACTATCGATCTCGTTGATTTGCAAAAAAAGAAGGTGGGAACGGTCGATTTATCTCCGCAGGTATTCGGCTGTGAGCCTCGTGCTGCGTTGGTTCATGAAGCGGTCATCATGCAGCGTGCCTGTGAGCGTAGGGGGACGGCTTCTACGTTGCGGCGAGGTGAGGTGAGCGGATCTGGTAAAAAGCCATGGAAGCAAAAGCATACGGGGCGCGCCAGGGCCGGGTCTCTTCGCTCTCCTGTCTGGCGCCATGGTGGAAGTGTTTTTGGGCCGAAGCCTAGAAGCTACGCCTATTCTATGCCCAAGAAGAAATATCGTATTGCACTGCAAAGCGCATTGTCGGCTAAGGTAGTGGAGAGTAAATTGTTTGTTGTGTCTGATCTTTCCCTTCAGCAGCCCAGAACGAAGTTGCTCGCGCAAGCGTTAAAGCAATTCACTGGGGGTGATCACGCTCTGGTGATCGTTGGGAAGGATCAATCTGACATCTTGAAGGCTGCCGGGAATCTCTCTGCTGTGAAGGTGCTTAGCGCTGATCAGCTGAACGTGTACGATGTGGTTCGTGCCCAGGTAATCATGATCGCCGAGCGAGAGCTTGGTCCTGTGAATGAGGTGTGGTCATGAAAGTCGATAGCCGCAGGGTCCTGATTCGGCCATTATTAACGGAGAAACTTACCGGGCTTCGGGAAGCAACGAATACGGTTGGTTTTGTGGTTCATCCTGGTGCAAATCGCATTCAGATCAGGCTGGCCGTCGAGGCGCTGTTAAAAGTCAAGGTTGACAAGGTCAACGTCATGAATGTTCGTGGGAAAGTTAAGAAACTCGGTCGATTCTCTGGTAGGCGTTCCGATTGGAAGAAGGCGCTTGTGACTCTTAAGCAAGGCGAAAAGTTAGAGATGTACGAAAGCGCCTAGTAGGGTTTCGTCGTCGGCTTGTTCGTGAAGGGTGAAAAGTGGGAGCATTATTATGGGACTGAAGTCGTATCGTCCTACGTCTCCTGGTCGTCGAGGTATGACGGCTGTGGTGACGGAGGAGTTAACCAACAAGAAGCCAGAGAAATCGTTGACTGCGTTCCATCTCCGAAGCGGAGGGCGCAATAACGATGGTCGGACGACTGTCAGGTTTCGTGGGGGAGGGCACAAGCGGCTCTATCGCACGATTGATTTCTTGCGCGATAAAGTTGGAGTTTCAGCTCGAGTTGAGGCTATTGAGTACGATCCCAATCGATCAGCGAGAATTGCACTCCTGAAATATCGCGACGGAGAGAAGCGGTATATCTTGGCTCCTGTCGGATTAAGCATAAATGATGAAATACAATCTGGCCCTCAGGCGGAGATCAGACCTGGGAATGCGCTTCCTTTGATGAATATGCCTCTTGGTACGACCATCCACAATCTTGAGTTGAAGGTTGGCAAGGGAGGTCAGTTGATTCGAAGTGCTGGTGGGTTTGCGCAGGTCATGGGCCGTGATGGTGCGTATGTCCAGGTGCGTCTGAAGTCTGGCGAAATGCGTCGAGTCCTGGGCGCCTGCATGGCGACTGTTGGGCAAGTCGGTAACGTCGACCATGAGAATGTCAGTGTTGGAAAGGCTGGGCGGAATCGTTGGAAAGGGAAGAAGCCTCACGTGCGAGGGGTTGTGATGAACCCTGTTGACCATCCGCACGGGGGTGGTGAAGGAAAGTCTGGGCAGGGGAATCCTCACCCGGTCTCTCCATGGGGTCTTCCAACCAAGGGGTACAAAACTCGACAGAATAAGAAAACAGACAAATTCATTATTGCTCGACGTAAGCCAGGAGTTCGCAATGCCTAGATCGGTAAGTAAGGGCGCGTTTATTGACGGTCACCTTCTCGAAAAAGTCGAGCGCATGAATGAGACGAAGGACCGCAAGTTAATCAAGACGTGGTCGCGGCGTTCAACGGTCATTCCGGACATGATCGGCCATACGTTCGCGGTTCATAACGGGAAGAAGTTTATTCCGGTGTTCGTGACTGAGAACATGGTTGGTCATAAGCTTGGCGAGTTCGCTCCAACAAGATTTTTTAAGGGGCATGGTCATGCTAGGTCTGAAAAAGCTGTCGCACTTAAGTAGAAAGGTTGATCGATTGGCTCATCATCAATGTCTGACGTATCGCGTGATTCATTGATTGTTGGGATCCAATTGGCTAACAGGGTTTAGAAAATGACTGAAGCACGTGCGGTTCTAAAGTTTGCTCGCGTTGCGCCTCGGAAGGCGAGACCAGTAATTGATTTGATTCGTGGGAAGCAAGTGCCCATGGTGTTGGCTATCTTGAAGCACACGCCACGCCATGCTGCGAAGGTCGTTGAAAAAATCGTCCGCTCCGCCGTTGCCAACGCAGAGCTAAAGGAGATGGGCGATAGCGAATCAATGGTTATCTCCAAGGCTTTCGTTGATGGTGGTCCAACGTATAAGCGTGTACGTGCGAGGTCGATGGGGCGGGCCAACGCAATTCAAAAGCGTACGAGTCACATTACCGTCGTTGTGACGGCGCCCGAAATTCAGGGTAAGAGAAAATAGCTCATTTCTCTCTATTGAGGCATATAACGCATGGGTCAGAAAACACATCCAATAGGTTATCGGTTGGGCTACAACTATACGTGGAGCTCGCGCTGGTATGCAGGTAAAGATTACGCCAAACTACTCCATCAGGATGTTAAAATCAGAAAGATGGTTAAGGCAAGGCTGTATCATGCCGGCGTATCCAAAGTTGAAATTGAGCGTTCCGGTGATCAGACTAGAGTGATTATTCATACTGCTCGCCCTGGCATCATTATCGGGCGCAAGGGGGCTGAGGTTGATAAGCTGAAGGCTGACCTTGAAAAGCAGTATGGGGGACAGGTTTATATCACGGTCAAGGAAATCAAGAAGCCAGAACTTGACGCTCAGCTGGTTAGCGAAAATGTTGCTACTCAGCTTGAGAAGCGGGTTGCGTTTCGGAGAGCGATGAAACGCAGTGTTCAGTCTGCATTGAGGCTTGGTGCTCAAGGTATCAAGATCATGGTGGCTGGTCGGCTGGGTGGTGCTGAAATTGCTCGAACGGAATGGTATCGAGAGGGGCGTGTTCCACTGCATACGCTCCGAGCAGAAATAGATTATGGATTCGCCGAAGCGCACACGACGATGGGGCAGATCGGGGTGAAGACCTGGATCTACAAGGGAGAGCTTCTTCCTGTACAGCCCATCAAGGCCGAATCATCTTTAGAACGACGGTTTGGGTGAGGAGATCGAGCTGTGTTAGCGCCTAAGAAAGTTAAATTTAGAAAGATGCAAAAGGGCCGGATGAACGGCAAGGCCTATCGTGGAGGCCAAATTACTCTGGGGGAGTTTGGTCTAAAGGCATTGGAACCAGGATGGGTGACGAGCCGACAAATTGAAGCCGCGCGTATTGCGATTACTCGATACGTGAAGCGGGGAGGGCAGGTGTGGACACGCATTTTCCCTGATAAGCCGATCACGAAAAAGCCGGCCGAGACTCGAATGGGTAAGGGGAAGGGCAATCCTGAGTACTGGGTTGCTGTTGTCAAGCCTGGCAGGATTCTTTATGAGATGGACGGCGTCACTCCCGAGGTTGCTCGAGAAGCGTTTCGTCTTGCGTCGCACAAGTTGCCGATTGCCACGAAATTGGTTGTTCGCGGCGAGTTTGCGCAAGGTTCTTGAGAGGATAAAGAGGAGCGGGGGATATGGCATTAGACGTCAAGGAGCTCCAGCAGCTAGGGGCGAGTGAGCTTGTCGATAAAGAGAAGCAACTGGTGCAGGAGCTGTTCAGTCTACGTTTTCAATTTGGCTCTGGGCGTCTCGAGAATCCTATGCAAATCCGAAAAACAAAACGGGATATCGCGCGGGTGAAAACTGTTCTCGAGCAAGTGAAGGCCCGAACAGAGGGCTCTAAAAAGTAAAGGATGCTATGACTGAGGTGGTAAAGCGCCGTCATTGGTATGGCGACGTCGTCAGTAATAAAATGCAAAAAACGGTCGTTGTCGTAGTCTCAAGATCGGTCATTCATCCGGTCTATAAGAAAGTTCTGAGACGGGTGACGAGACTAAAAGCCCATGATGAAGGTGGAGTGTGTAAGGTGGGAGATCGGGTTAAGCTCGTACAAACGAGGCCGTTAAGTAAGGAAAAGAACTGGCGTGTCGTTCAAGTCATGGAAAAGGGTCAACCTGAAAAGTAATAAGCGGTATTTCGGATGGTCTTTGGTTTATTGCCGAACGTAGGAATATAGCGATGATTCAGAACTATACATATATGGATGTGGCCGATAATTCAGGAGCCAAGCAGGCCATGTGCTTTCATGTGTTCGGGGGAACGAGACGGCGTTATGCGTCGCTAGGTGATATCGTGGTGGTGGCTGTCAAGGAGGCGATCCCACAGGCGAGTGTGAAGAAGGGGGACGTGAGTCGGGCTGTCATCGTCCGAACGACAAAGGAAGTTCGTCGAGAAGATGGGTCCTATATTAAGTTTGATCGGAACGCATGCGTGTTGATCAACAAAGATGGCGAGCCAATTGGAACGCGCATATTCGGTCCCGTTGCCCGCGAGCTCCGCTGGAAGAAATTCATGAAGATCATTTCTTTAGCGCCTGAAGTTTTATAGGCCAGAACGAACGAGGAGCATGGTGGAAGTACTCCGAAAAAGTAGAATTCGAAAAGGGGATACGGTTGTCGTGGTCTCTGGTCGTGAGCGAGGCAAGACGGGGAAAGTTCTGTCTGTTGACCTGCAAGCGGGGAAGGTGATTGTCGAGAAGTTAAATATCATCAAGCGACACACCAAACCCAATCAGAAGGCTAAACAGGGTGGTATTCTCGAGCGAGAGGCGCCGCTACAGATTTCCAATGTGATGTTTTTCTGTCCGGTCACACAGAAGCCTACGCGGATCGGGATTCGGGTGTTGGAAGATGGGAGACGTGTGCGCTTCAGTAAGAAATCAAACGAGACTGTGGAATAGGCTACGTGATGACTAAGGAACCTAAAAATAAATCTAGCAAACCGTCCGAGCGTAAATCATCGAAGAAGGAATCGGTCGCGCCATTGGACCAAGGTAGTGAGGAGTCCAAGTTTCGACCACGTCTTCGTGATATGTATGAGCAGCAGGTAGTCCCTGCCCTCATGAAGGAGTTTGGATATAAAAATGTGATGCAGGTTCCACGGCTTGAGCGTGTCGTGTTGAACGTGGGAATGGGTGAGGCGATTCAGAATGTGAAGCTTTTGGAAGGTGCGGTAGCCGAGCTGGGGATGATCACTGGTCAAAAGCCGGTCGTCACTCGAGCTAAAAAAGCCATCGCCGGATTTAAGCTTCGACAGGGGTTGCCAATCGGTACCAAGGTGACGCTTCGTAGCCGAAGGATGTATGAGTTTTTTGATCGCCTGGTTTCGTTGGCGCTTCCTCGTATACGAGACTTCCGTGGCGTTTCACCAAAGGCTTTTGATGGTCGAGGGAATTATACCCTTGGTTTAAAAGAGCAACTCATTTTCCCTGAAATCAAATACGATGAAGTCGCCTCGATTCATGGGATGGATATTACCGTGGTCACTACAGCGAGGACGAACGACGAGGGGAAGGCGCTTCTGAAGCACCTGGGTATGCCGTTCCGTGCATGAGGACGACGTGGGTCAATGGTGTTTGTTTGAACGGAAGGAGTGCGTGTGTCGAGATTAGCGCTGAGAAATAAGGCAGCAACGGAGCAGAAGTTCTCCACGCGTAACTACCATCGGTGTGGAGTGTGTGGTCGAGTTCACGGATATCTCCGTCGGTTTCGAATGTGCCGTATTTGCTTTCGACTGATGTCTCTGCGCGGAGAGATTCCTGGCGTGCGAAAATCTAGCTGGTAACGGGTGTTCTCACACCGGTGACTGCCAATGGAGGATAGAAGGATATAGCATGGTTACCGATCCAATCGGCGATCTTCTGGTTCGCTTAAAGAATGGCGCTCAGCGTCGTCATGAGACAGTCACAGTTCCCACTTCAAAGTTGAAGCGTGCTATTTTGACGATTTTGATGAGGGAAGGTTATGTTGACGCCATCGAGGATGGAGCTCATGAGGGGCATCCCATTCTTACTGTACGTCTTCGATATGTCGGTGAGGGACAGCCTATGATCACGGGGCTGGAGCGCGTCAGTAAGCCAGGACGACGGGTGTATATTGGTAGTCAGGAAATTAAGAAAGTTCGCAATGGGATCGGCGTGTCCATCCTTTCTACGTCCAAAGGAATTATGACTGACCAAGAATCCCGTAAAAATCGTCTTGGGGGTGAGCTTCTCTGTTCCGTATGGTAGGCCGGATGAGTTATTTCGATATCGAGCGAGGGGTGTAACAAACCATGTCCCGCATTGGAAAAAAACCGATCGTAGTTCCGGGTGGAGTGGAAGTTAAAGTTGCTGGATCAACTGTATCCGTTAAAGGCCCACTGGGCAAACTGGATTGGTCCCTCGAGCAGGGAGTCGACGTTGCCATTAGTAATGGCCAAGTCGTTGTCGGTCGTTCGAGTGACGATCGTAAGCTGAGAGCCTTGCATGGGCTGACTCGTGCCGAATTGAGCAATATGGTTCAGGGTGTAACAAAAGGATACGAACGCTCGCTTGAGATTACCGGAGTAGGCTACAAGACTCAAGTTCAGGGGCGGACGCTCAGCTTCAACGTGGGGTATATCAACCCAGTGATCTATGAGGTGCCAGCGGGCATTGATGTGAAAGTGGACAAGCAGACGCTCATTAACGTCAAGGGAGTTGATAAGCGGTTAGTAGGGCAGGTGGCAGCTGATCTGCGAGCTATTAAGCCACCGGATGTCTATAAACAAAAGGGTATTCGCTACGCGGGCGAGACATTGCGTAAAAAAGAAGGCAAGACGGGGAAATAGGAATTAGCCATGAATGCTGCAGATAAAGTTCGACAACTAAATCGACGGCGTCGTCGAGTCAGACGTGTGATTATGGGAACGACCGGTCGGCCACGCCTAAATGTATTTCGAAGCGCGGCCCATATATATGCCCAGATTATTGATGATATTCAAGGTGCTACTCTGGCGTCTGCCTCATCACTCGACAAATCTCTGCGCAAGTCAATGAAATCGACTGGTGGCATTGAGGCGGCTAAGGCGGTGGGGAAATTGATCGCTGATCGGGCTAAGGCTGCCAAGGTCACTACCGTAGTTTTTGATCGAGGGGGTCGGATGTATCACGGTCGAATTAAGGCACTTGCAGATGCATCGCGTGAAGGGGGCTTGCAATTTTAGGCTGAGGCGGGATGCGAGGCGAGCAAGAAAAGCGTGTGATTTCTTGGCGAACTGTTACTGAACTTAGGACTGAGGGGTAAGAGCGTGCGAGTCAATCCCGATGAATTAAGCCTAAAAGATAAAGTTGTATTTATCAATCGTGTGGCAAAAGTCGTGAAAGGTGGAAAGCGTTTCAACTTTTGTGCGCTCGTTGTTGTCGGCGACGGTCATGGGTGGATAGGGATCGGCAAGGGAAAAGCTGCTGAAGTCCCAGTTGCGATTTCAAAGGCTGTCGAACAGGCCAAGAAACACCTTGTTCATGTTTCACTGAAGGGCGCAACTATTCCCCATGAGGTGCATGGTTTGTTTGGTGGAGAGCATGTGCTGCTGAAGCCGGCCGTCGACGGTACTGGAATCATCGCCGGGGGAGCGGTTCGTGCTGTCGTGGAGCTGGTCGGTGCGCATAATGTCATCGCAAAAACATTGGGCCGTGGAAACCCCTTCAATACTGTTCGTGCAACACTAGACGGGCTCACTCAATTACGAAATTTGGACGATGTTCTTCGCTTCCGTCGGCAAGCGTTCCCAGACGGTCGAGAAAGGGCTGCGGTTTAATGAGACCCTCAAAGACATCAAAACCTGCAGATCAGGCTACTCAAAGTGTGCGTGTGACATTGAGGCGCAGTCCCATTGGAACACCTGAACAGCATCGCCTTGTATTGCGCGGCCTCGGTCTTCGACATATTCGACAGACGGTTGTCCGTCCTGACACGCCTCAGGTGCGAGGACTGATTCAAAAAGTAGGCTACCTGCTTGAGGTTGGAAAGCCATGAAACTTCATGATTTGGCTCCTGCAAAAGGGGCAAAGAAGCGAAGGAAGCGTATAGGACGTGGACCTGGGTCTGGTCACGGGAAGACGGCCACCAAAGGGCATAAGGGAATTCAGGCTCGGTCTGGTGGCGGTAAACGCCCAGGGTTTGAGGGCGGACAGATGCCGTTGGTGCGACGGCTGCCAAAGTTTGGATTTACCAACCCGTCCAGGACAGAATATTCCATCGTCAACATTAAGAGTTTTGAACAATGGGTTGGAAATGAGACCGTCACTCCGCAAGCCATGGTTGACGCTGGATTGGTGAAGCGAAAAAAACTGCCGATTAAAATTCTTGGCAACGGTGAGTTAAAGAAAGCACTCGTTGTTCAGGCACATAAGTTCAGTAAATCGGCTGAATCGAAAATCCAAGCAGCCGGAGGGCGAGTCGAGGTCATCGGCGGTGCTTGAACGGCTCCTGACAAGTTTTCAGAATATCTTTAAAATCCCCGAGCTGCGTACTCGTGTTCTTTTTACGCTTGGAATGCTCGTGGTATACCGAGTCGGGTCTCATATCCCGACTCCTGGTATCAACGGTGAAGCCCTTTCTGAGTTTTTGCAGAAACAGGGAGGGGCTTTGCTTGGGTTTCTCGATATTTTTTCAGGTGGGTCCCTGTCCCGCCTGACGATCTTTGCGCTGGGTATCATGCCATACATCAGCGCATCCATCATCCTGCAATTATTGACGGTCGTCGTCCCTCATTTGACCAAATTAGCCAAAGAGGGGGAGCGTGGCCGAAAGAAAATTATTCAGTATACCCGGTTCGGGACGATCGGTATCGCTCTGATTCAGGGGTTTGGGATTGCGGTTGGGTTAGAACAAATGAATCAGGGCGCGTTCGTGCTGCACGCTGGATGGGGATTCCGTCTCATGACGGTCATTACACTGACGGCTGGCACGGGTTTCTTGATGTGGCTCGGTGAACAGATCACCGAGCGTGGAATTGGCAACGGTATCTCGCTAATCATTTTTGCTGGTATTGTAGCCAGGCTTCCTGCGGCCGTGGCGCAGACTTATAATTTATATGAAATTGGTCAGCTTAATGCGTTTTTATTGATTGCTTTGGCGCTCTTAATGATCTGCGTTGTCGCCGCAATCGTTTTCTTAGAAAGTGGCCGGCGAAAAATTTCCGTACAGTATGCAAAACGGGTGATTGGTCGACGGGTCTACGGTGGGCAGAGCACGCACATTCCTTTGAAGATTAATACGGCTGGGGTCATTCCTCCTATATTCGCCTCATCGATCATCGCGTTTCCTGCAACCATTGCCGGATTTTTCGAAACCCCATGGGTGAAATCGATCGGTGATCAGCTGGCTCCTGGCTCGCTGCTATACACATTGATGTATGTGGGCTTAATTCTCTTTTTCTGTTTCTTCTACACGGCGGTCGTCCTGAACCCCGTTGATATGGCCGACAACATGAAAAAGTACGGAGGGTTTATTCCTGGGATTCGGCCTGGGCAACGAACCTCAGACTATATCTACAACGTCTTAACCAAGATTACATTTGCAGGTGCCATCTATTTGGCCATCGTCTGTGTGATCCCTGAATTTTTGATTTACAAGCTGAATGTTCCATTTTATTTTGGTGGCACCTCCCTGTTGATCGTCATTGGAGTGGGGCTGGATACGGCCCAGCAAATTGAATCCCATATGTTGATGCGGAATTATGATGGGTTCTTGGGTAAGGGGATGGCTCCATTGCGCGGGAGAAGCGGTTAAAATCATGCGGCTTGTATTCCTCGGTGCTCCGGGTGTTGGAAAAGGCACGCAGGCTGATAAGGCTGCTGTTCACTATCGTATACGAAAGATTTCGACTGGGGATTTACTTCGAGAGGCAGTTCGGATTCAGTCATCTCTTGGCTGTGAAGCGAAGGAACATATGGATCAGGGAAGATTGGTTCCTGATTCGGTTGTCATAGGGCTTGTGCTGGAGAGGTTGGCAGATCCCTCATGCGAAAATGGTTTTATTCTCGATGGCTTTCCACGGACGGTTCCTCAGGCGGACGCGCTTGGGAAGGTGCTCGTTGAACGCAGCCTTCCGCTGGATAGAGTAATTAACTTTAGGGTTTCTCGAGAAGAAATCGTGAAGCGCCTGAGTGGGCGTCGGAGCTGTCCAAAATGTCAGGCGACGTATCACCTCGAGTTCGCCCCATCAAAGAACGGCGGTCTCTGTGAGCGCTGCGGAGAAGCGTTGATTCAGCGAAGTGACGATCAGCGAGAGGCGATTGAGATGCGTCTCCGTGTGTACGAAGAGCAGACAGCACCGTTAATAGACTTTTATGAGAAGCGGCATGTATTGTCGCACCTTAACGGTGCCGAGGCGGTTGACACGGTATACCACAACCTCGTGAAAGTACTCGCGACACCTCAGACGGCATGATCATTCTGAAAACGCCCGCCGAGATCGCAGTGATGGCAGAGGCGTCAAGGGTGGTGGCTGAGGCGCTAGCAATTGTGAGGAAAGCGGTCTGTTTCGGTATCAGTACGGAAGAGCTGGACCGAATTGCCGAGGAGGCTATACGGGCGAGGGGGGCGATTCCGGCATTCAAAGGCTACCGGAACTTTCCAAAAACCCTCTGTGCATCTGTGAACGAGCAGGTCGTTCACGGTATTCCTTCGAAGAGGAAGCTCAAGGATGGGGATATCATAGGACTTGATCTCGGTGCTATTGTGGGTGGATTCTATGGAGATTCAGCAGTCACAGTGGCGGTTGGTCGGATCTCGGAGGAGACGGCAAAGTTGGTTCAGGTGACGGAAGAGGCGCTCTATCTCGGGATCAAACAGGCGGTGGTCGGCAACCGTCTGACGGATATCTCGAATGCTGTGCAGAAACATGTTGAGTCTGCCGGTTTTTCAGTGGTGACCGAGTTTGTGGGGCATGGAATTGGTCGGCAGCTGCATGAAGAGCCTCAAGTTCCCAACTATGGGAAGCCGGGTCAGGGGCCTCGATTGCAACCAGGTATGGTCCTGGCGATCGAACCAATGGTGAATATGGGTCGGAGTGCCGTTCGTGTTCTTGAGGATAGGTGGACCGCGGTCACGGTAGATGGGAGTCTATCTGCCCACTTTGAACATACGATTGCCATTCAACCCAGCGGGGCGCCACGCGTTTTAAGTCAATCGGAGAAGACCTAGGTTAGGTTACACAGGAAAGAATACAGAAGGACGTGGCAAAAGAAGATATTATTGAAGTCCAGGGTTCGGTAGCAGAAACGCTTCCTAACGCCATGTTTCGGGTCCGGCTGGATAATGGCCATGTCATACTGGCTCACATCTCAGGGAAAATGCGGATGCATTTTATCCGCATCCTTCCCGGCGATAAGGTCACGGTGGAAATGTCACCATACGATTTGACCAGGGGCCGAATTACCTATCGCTTTAAGTAACGGGAGTGGCGAATTGTTATGAAGGTCAAATCATCAGTGAAGCCCATATGTGCCAAATGCAAGGTTGTGCGTCGTTGTGGGGTGGTGCGGATTTTATGTAAAAATCCACGTCATAAGCAGCGGCAGGGATAGCCGCAGAAATAATGAAGTGTTTCGAACGGTCACTGTTAATCGCAGCGCTGCTACGGCAGGCTCAAACAGTGAAATGGTTGATGTTCTAGTGCTCAGTACTTATATCGGGAGGGAGAATGGCACGTATTGCTGGCATTGATTTGCCACGAAATAAACGAACGGATATCGGGCTGAGCTACATCTATGGAATTGGACGTATGTCGGCTCGGAAGATTCTCAATGAAGCAGGGATCGATGGCGCGGTCAGGATTAATGACCTGAGCGAAGATAAGATCGTCAAGTTACGTGAAATCATTGAGCGTGATTACCGAGTTGAAGGAGACCTCCGCAAAGAAGTATCGCTGAATATCAAGCGGCTGATTGACACGGGGACCTATCGAGGGTTGCGTCATCGCAAAGGCCTGCCTGTCCGCGGACAGCGAACTAAGACCAATGCTCGGACACGTAAGGGGCGGCGTGCAGGCGTCAGTAGCAAGCCGAGATCGACGATGACCAAAGGGGCCTCAAGCACCTAGTCTACTGAAACAGCCGAAGGAGTTCGCATGAGCATCAAAAAAGGGAAAAAGAAAGAACGTCGGATTGTTCAGAGTGGCGTGGCCCATGTCCAGGCGTCATTCAACAATACGATTGTGACGATCACTGATATGAGTGGAAACACAGTGGTCTGGGCAAGTGCCGGTAATCAAGGGTTCAAAGGATCACGGAAAAGCACCCCCTTTGCTGCTCAGCGTGCTGGAGAGGCTGCAGCGCGAAAAGCTATGGAAAGTGGGATGCGGCAAATCGATGTCTATGTGAATGGGCCTGGTTCTGGTCGAGAATCAGCGATCCGTTCTCTTCAAGGAGCGGGCTTGCGAATCAATCTAATTCGCGATGTCACGCCAATTCCGCATAATGGGTGTCGACCTCCCAAACGGCGGCGAGTGTAATTTTTCCATGGATGCTCAGAGTTCCTGGGCGAGATCGCAAGGCCTGTTGCTAGTGAGTCAGTAAGTTCTATTGCGAGGAGGAAGCAGTGGCAAAGTATCGTGGTCCAGTCTGTCGGTTGTGTCGGCGAGAAGGGGAGAAGCTTTTTCTCAAGGGCACGCGCTGTATGACGGAAAAGTGCGCGATCGAACGCAGGAGTTATCCGCCTGGGCAAC
Source organism: Nitrospira sp. (assembly GCA_005116965.1). Lineage (GTDB taxonomy): Bacteria > Nitrospirota > Nitrospiria > Nitrospirales > Nitrospiraceae > Nitrospira_D. Next base: position 638,228 of record SWDG01000006.1, read on the forward strand.
ATGGGCAGGGGCGTCAGCGAACCTCTGACTATAGTCTCCAGTTGCGGGAAAAACAGAAATTGCGTCGTATCTATGGACTTCAGGAATGTCAATTCCGTGGCGTCTTCGAACGCGCTGAACGACAGACCGGCGTCACGGGCGATGCCCTGTTGCGGTTGTTGGAGTGCCGCCTGGACAATGTTGCGTATCGCTTAGGGTTCGGTGCTTCGCGCAAGCAAGCTCGCCAGATGGTGAGCCACGGTCATTTCACAATCAACGGGAAGAAGATCACGGTGGCTGGGGCGCTGGTGAAGCCTGGAGATGTGATCCAGATTCGTGAACGGAGTCGAGACTTGGCTGCGTTCCAAGCGGCCTTAGAATCAGTTGATAGTCGAGGTATTCCTGATTGGCTGGAGCTTGACAAAGGCGCATTTAAAGGAACGGTGCGCACATTGCCGGCCAAGGAACAGATCGCATTGCCAGTCAATGAACAGATGGTCGTGGAATTGTATTCACGATAGTCCGCCGGTCTGCGCGGTGCGGTCTTTGGACATCGGCGCTATCCGCCAGTGTCTTAGTCACTCGATGGTATGGAGGGTGGGTCATGATTAAAGCGATGAAAGACTTTCAGATCCCAATGCGGGTGGAAGTCGATAAGGATGCACATTCTCCCACATTTGGACGGTTCACTACGGAAGCATTTGAGCGGGGGTTTGGCACCACGATCGGGAATGCCCTCCGTCGCATTTTGCTGTCGTCGCTCACGGGAGCTGCGGTGACCACCGTGAAGATTGAAGGGGTCGTGCACGAGTTTTCGACGATTGCAGGTGTGACAGAAGATGTTACGGCAATTATTCTGAATATTAAAAGCTTGAGGCTGGCACTCCACACGGATAAACCAAAGACGATACGATTGAAAAAGAAGGGGCCTGGAGAAGCAAAGGGGGCAGATATTCTTCACGATGGCGACGTGACAATTCTGACGCCGGATTTGCATATTGCCACCCTGGACAAGGATACGACTCTGGATATTGAGATGACTGTGAAACATGGCCGTGGTTATATGCCGGCCGAACGTAACAAGGAAGAGGGACTGCCGATCGGAGTGATTGCCATCGATTCCATCTTCTCTCCCATCAGGCGAGTCAATTTCCACGTCGAGAATGCGCGGGTCGGTCGTATGACCGACTATGACAAACTAACGATGGAGATTTGGACCGACGGTACCATCAGCCCGCGTGATGCGCTCTCTACAGGGGCTGGGATTTTGCGAGAGCATCTGGATATTTTTATCAATCCGGAAGAGCGAAGCGAAGGCAAAAGCGAAGCGGGATACGAGGAATCTCATCGGGAAGTAAACAAGAATCTCTCTCGTGGCGTGAATGAGCTGGAGTTGTCCGTCCGCGCGGCCAATTGCCTGAAGAACGCGAATATCAAAACGATCGCTGATCTCGTCCAAAAATCTGAAGGGGAGATGCTCAGGACAAAGAACTTTGGGAAAAAGTCCCTCAACGAGATTAAAGAAATTCTTTCGGAGATGGGGCTTTCGTTAGGAACAAAAGTTGAGGCTTCCCCATACAATGGAAGTCCGAAACCTGAATGATGCTTTCCAATCAAGAGGACTATCGTGCGACATAGAAAAAAGGGACGACAACTTGGACGACAGACGAAACATCGATGGGCGTTGTTTCGGAACTTAGTGACCTCGCTGTTAGACCAAGAGCGTATCGAGACCACGGGAGCTAAGGCTAAGGAGATACGAGGGTTTACCGACCGCATGATCACTCTTGGCAAGGAAGGTACGCTCCCTGCGCGGCGCCGAGCATTAGCCTTTATCCGCAGCAAGGCCGTTGTATCTAAGCTGTTTAGCGATGTGGCGACACGATTCAAAGATCGGCCAGGAGGATACACCAGGATCATCAAAACTCGTCGCCGCATTGGCGACGCCGCTGAAATGGTGGCCATCGAATTAGTTTCTCGTCAGGAATTAGCCACCAAGAAAAAATCTAAAGCTGGCACTGCCTCGCCTGTATCCACTGATGCTGCACCTTCAGCATAGTTTTTAACCTGAGTATTTAGCTGTCAGTCGGAGACTCCCATGTGACAACACATGGGAGTCTTTTTGTTTTCACTTCCCTGGAGGACGTTTACTTGACAGGTTATGCATGCTACGATCGTGCCAGCTATCGGTATGAATCTATCTCGGGGAAATTCTTAGAGCATGTGGGAGCTTATAGCAAGACGGGCCCTTCTCACCTTAAGTGTCTTGTTAGCGACATTTCTCGGTTATCTTCTCTTCAGAAATGCCGACTCAGCTCAGAATAGCCACTCCCTCACTCCAGAGTCGATTGAACAAGCAGATGCCAAGATCTTGGAGTTTACTTTTACCCAATCGAAAGGGAATGTCGTCCAGTGGCAGGTGCAGGCGAAGCAGGCTCGACTATTTGAGCAAGAGAAGCGCGCTGTGCTGCGTGACGTCGCTCTCACCTTCTACGGTACTGGAGGAGATGAGGTGACCGTGCACGGGGAAGAGGGAACGCTGGATACGGCGACCAAGAATTTCAGGTTGGCAAATCGCCAAACGCCCATTGTTGTGGAAACGAGGAGCGGGTATACGATTTATACTAACCACTTGGTCTGGACGGACGAGGCACGAGAAATTCGGACCGAGGATCCTGTCCGCATGGTGGGGCATGGATTAGAGGTGAGGGGGCAAGGGCTGCTTGGGAGAATGGAATCCGAAGAATTTGAGGTGTTGCAGGATGTGCATGTGGATCTGGCTTCTTCTTCTTAGTGCCTTCTGTGTCGGATCCACCTCGGCAGCTCCCTCAGCGGAATCTGTGAATCTGAAGAGGAGCGTGGAGGCGTCCAGTGTCCCAACCTCAATTACCTCAAAGAAAATGACGGTCAGAAATCAAGACAGCCAGGCGATTTTTGAAGAGACGGTTGTGCTGACCCGCGGATCGCTTATCGTTCACTCGGACAAGATGCTTGTGCTGTTTGCTTCACGAAATCACAATTCCTCCCTGCCATCTGGAGGCGGAACTGACCACCAGAAATCCGTTGGGAATTCCTCGGCTCGCAAAGAGCACAGCGCCGTGTCGCCGATGTCGAATCGTTCCGTTCAACGTATCGAAGCGACCGGCGAAGCCCATCGTGTCAAGATTAAGTACGAGAACGGTAACGCGACGTGTCAAAAAGCCGTGTATTTCGTTGATAGAGAGAAGATCGTCTTGACGGGCGATCCCATAGCTTGGGAACGGGGCACCCGTGTCAGCGGCAAGCAAATTACGATTTTTATGGCGGAAGAGCGGAGCGTGGTGGAAGGCGGTTCACATGTTCGCCTTGAAGATGAGGGGCCGAGTCAACCATGACTCAGAGTATTCATGCAGAGTCTGAGGCTCTCGTCGGCCCGATTGCGGTACAGCAGGGGCATTGTCTGCGCGCCACTGGATTGGTGAAAAGCTTTCGTGGACGCAAGGTCGTCAAGGGCGTTGCAGTCGAAGTATATGCCGGTGAGGTGGTTGGGCTTCTCGGTCCGAATGGAGCAGGCAAGACCACAATCTTCGACATGATGGTTGGGTTGTGTCAACCTGATGAAGGGGAGATCACCTTCATCGGAGAATCCGTGACCAACTTGCCCATGTATAAACGCGCACGGCGGGGAATCGGTTATCTCCCTCAGGAATCATCTGTTTTCCGACGACTCTCGGTTGAACATAATGTCTTGGCGATTCTTGAAATGCTAGGGTATGCTCGAAAAGAGCGAAGTCAGCGGGTGGATGCCTTGCTCAAGGAGCTAGATCTTATCCACATACGAAAGAGTATGGCCTATGCCCTCTCAGGGGGAGAGCGTCGGCGCTTAGAAATCACGCGTGCGCTGGCGGCTACACCGTCCTTCATGCTGTTGGATGAACCGTTTGCTGGGATCGATCCAATCGCTGTCGCGGATATTCAGCAGATCATCACGCGCTTGAAAGAAAAAGGGATCGGCATATTGATTACCGATCACAATGTACAGGAAACGCTTTCAATCGTCGATCGTGCCTACATCATCAATGAAGGATTGATCTTAGAGGCGGGGTCTCCTGAAGCTATTGTGCAGAGTCCAACGGCTCGGGCCGTTTATCTTGGGGAACAGTTCAAGTTGTAGAAGAGTAGTAAGGGTATTGATGAAACTTCGTCTAGTCCCACAACTCTCACAAAAGCTCATCATGACGCCTCAGTTGCAGCAAGCGATTAAGCTGCTGCAGCTGTCTCGACTGGAACTGCAGCAGAGCCTCACGCAACATCTCCTGGAAAACCCTTTACTCGATGAGATGCAGTCCGATATCGAGGAAGGCGAGTCCTCGGTCAATGAGGAAAAGGTCGAAAATCCCGCTGCATTGGAAGGGCAGGATCGGTCTGACCCAGCAGTTGAGACACGCGCAGAACAAGGGTCACCGGAGGAGTTTTCCGCTTCCGGGTGGGAAGAGTATTTCGGCAGAGATCAGCGGAGCGGCGCGTCCGAATATTCCTCGGCACAGGATGAGTTTCCCTCGTACGAGCAAACGCTGGCAAAAGCGACGTCTCTCGAGGAGCATCTCCTCTGGCAATTGTCCTTGTCCGGGCTCCGTGATCGAGACAAAGAACTTGCTCGTTTGATCATCGGCAATTTGGATGACGATGGCTATCTTCGCATTCCTTTGGCTGAGGTTGTGGCCGGGACTGATTTTGCCGAGTCCGAAGTCGAATCTGTGCTCAAAGACATTCAAACGTTCGATCCGACTGGGGTTGGGGCAAGGAATCTTCCCGAATGTCTTCTACTCCAACTCGGGCATCTAGGTCGGAATCTGTTTGGATCACTTGGGTCGCCTCCCGGTGCATTGAAAGGATCTGTTATTGAGAACATCGTGTTGCACCATTTGAAAGACTTAGAAAAAAAACAATATGGCAAGGTCGCGAAGGCCTTGAACGTTACGGTTGAAGAGGTCTTTCAAGCGACGAAAGTCATTGGAGAACTTGAGCCAAAGCCAGGGAGGCCATTTTCCAATTCCCAGAACTACGTTATCGTGCCTGATGTGTTTGTGGTTAAGAATGAGGGGGAGTGGGTTGTCCTGTTGAACGACGATGGGCTTCCACGCATGAGGATCAGTCCGTATTACAAGCAGCTTATTTCTTCTGGACAGAGCGGTACATCTGAAACCAAAGCATATATGGATGAAAAGTTGCGGGCCGCTCAGTGGATTATTCGAAGCATTGAGCAGCGCAATCGGACCATCGTGAAAGTGGTTTCCAGTATCGTCAAGTTCCAGGAGCAATTTTTTGACCATGGCGTCCAATATCTCAAGCCCTTGGTTCTCAAACAGGTGGCCGAGGATATTGGGATGCATGAATCTACGATTAGCCGCGTGACGGCCAATAAATATATGTATTGTCCCCAGGGCATGCTGGAACTCAAGTTTTTCTTCAATGCAGGGCTTCAACATGTTGATGAGCCATCAGGGATGCATTCCTCCGTTTCCGTCAGGGATATGATCAAGACCATGGTGGCTGAAGAGGATGCAAAACGTCCTTTGAAAGATGAGGAAATTGCAGCCCGACTTCGCAAACAGGGAGTGATTATTGCGCGGAGGACTGTGGCGAAATATCGGGCCGAGTTGAATATCTCGTCCGCCAGTCAACGTAAGCGATTTTTTTGATATCCGTTGCTTCGCATCCAGCTGGATCACAATTGGAGGTGGGCATGAAGCTGAGAATTACCGGGCGTCACATGGACATTACGCCAGCGCTTCGAAGCTATGTGGAAACTCGATTCGGTCGCCTTGATCGATACGGGCTGAAGGTCGGATCGCTGCAAGTGGTATTGGGAGTCGAGAAGCTTCAGCATAAGGCTGAAGTGACTGGTGCGGTCAGTGGCAAACGAGTGCAAGCTAAGACAGCAACGCCTGAGATGTATGCCACCATTGATGCCCTAGTTGACCGTGTAGATGCGCAGTTTCGAAAATGGAAAGACCGCCTTGTCAATCATAAGCCGGCTCAACCGAAGAGGGCGTGATCGCATTTTCTACGCGAGTCTTTTATAAGATTATGCGGCCTCGTTCCTTGGCGCACGCCATGCGTCTGAGCGGCTCAGAGTGGCCCGCATCACTGAATCACGCGTGAAGCTGGCAGCCGAATCCCAAATGGGAATATCTCAGCTAGATCAACCGAGACAATATGCGATCCCATGGCCCGACTGAATCTTGTCATTATTAGTGGGTTATCGGGCTCTGGGAAAACCTATGCCCTCAAAGCCTTTGAGGATGCCGGATATTTCTGCATCGATAACCTTCCTCCGGCCTTGCTTCCAACTTTTGTCGATCTCTGCAACCAGCAGCAGAGCGAAATTGCCAACGTTGCCCTTGGGATTGATATTAGAGAGCGTGCGTTCTTTTCGGATTTCGTTGGTATCCTGGAGAGAGTAAAAGCGCTCGGCCATGCTGTTCAGGTGCTTTTTCTTGAGGCTCGTGAAGAAGTGTTGACCAGGCGCTTTTCAGAGTCCAGGCGCCCGCATCCACTTTTGCCACATCTTCCCGTCTTGGATGGAATCCGATTTGAAAAGGAGCGTGTAGCCGAACTCCGAGGCCAGGCTGATCGAATCATCGATACGTCCGATCTGACGGTCCATGAGCTCGGTGAGTTGCTTGCGAAGCAGTTTCAACGGGAGTCATCGGATCGACGACTGACAATCTCACTCATAACCTTTGGATATAAATTCGGGGTGCCGTACGATATCGATTTGTTGTTTGATGTGCGATTTCTCAGGAACCCATTTTTCGTGCCCGAACTCAAACCTCTTTCTGGAGACAATCCACTGGTCCAGACCTTCGTGCTCACAGATCCTGATGCCATAGCACTTTTGCAGCATGTCGAGGGTTTTCTGAAGTTTCTCTTGCCGCTATTCCAGCGAGAGCGGCGTAGTTATCTGACTATCGGTATTGGGTGTACCGGCGGGCGTCATCGCTCGGTTGCGGTTGCCGGGCGTCTTCGAGAAAGCCTTGCCGCCCTAGGGTACGAGGTTGGCCTCAAGCACCGAGATATCGACAAATCGTAGCCGGTTGTTGGAATAACAGCCACCGTTTTCCTGCCGTTACTCTCGCTTTCCTAACGCTTCCTTGACAGGTGGAGCATATTGACTATACTTAGCCTTGTGAATAAGGCAAGGTATCAAAACTAGTATAAATACTGACGTGAAGAAGCCTAAAGATACATCAAGTGCAGCGGGGTTTAAGGCTTATCAAGTGTGTGGCTTATTTGATATTTCCAAGGCGACCCTCTTTCGCTGGGAGCGAGAGGGTGTCATTACCGAACCCGCTCGAGATTGGAGAAACTGGCGACTGTATACGAGAAAGAATGTGGATGAAATCGAGAAAATTATTCGCGCTAGAAAGGCTGTGGTGTAAGGTGGCAGGTATCGCATGTTGACTTCATTCAAAAAGCTCTTCGAAACCGACATTGTTGGGATGCTGACCCCTCGCCGACAGTTAGTGGGGCTTGATATTGGATCTAGTGCGATCAAAATTGCTCAGCTCAAGGAAAGTAAGGGACGGTACATTCTCCAAAAGTTCGGCGTGAAACCCCTTGAACCGGAAGTGATTGTCGATGGGACGGTCATGGATGAAGGACGTGTCGTCTCGGCGATTCAAGAATTGTTTGCGGAAGTCAACGTCAAGAATAAGCATGTCGCCATCTCGATTTCCGGGCACGCCGTGATTGTGAAGAAGATCAGCCTGCCTCCGATGCCGGACGAAGAGCTGGAGGGGCAGGTGAAATTGGCAGCGGAGCAGTACATTCCGTTCGATATCAACGAAGTAAATATCGACTTTCATGTCCTGTCTTTGGATGCGTCAGAAGATCAGCAAGGGGATATGTCCGTGATTCTTGTTGCCGCGAAGAAAGACAAGATTAATGAGCTGACCGAGTTAGTCAAGGCTGCCGGACTTATCCCAATGGTCATGGATGTCGATGCGTTTGCGGTTGAGAATATGCATGCGATTAATTATCCGATGGCACAGGAAGAAACGACGGCGTTGGTGAATCTCGGCGCGAGCGTGATGAACGTGAACATCATCCGTGCCGGGTCGTCGTTATTTACGCGTGATATTCCGCTAGGAGGGAATCGGTATACTGAGGCGATTCAACGTGAGATAGGGCTCTCATTTGAAGAGGCTGAAGAGGGTAAGAAAAATGATCATGCGGGCGACTCTAGCGGAGGGTCGTTCACCAGTGTCATGGACAGCGTGAATGCGGAAGTAGCGTCCGAGATCGCTCGGACGGTGGACTACTTCAAGACATCGACCACCAACGCTGATCTCAGTCGTGTGCTCGTCTGTGGTGGCGTGGCTAGGGCGAAAGGGCTTATTCAGCAGCTTGGGGATAGGATGCAACTCCCTGTCGAAATGGCTGATCCATTCGCTGAAATCGATGTGACTGGCTGTGATATGGACCCTAACCTACTCGCAGATTTGGCTCCATCGGCTGCCGTGAGTGTCGGACTGGCCTTAAGAGCGGTGGGGGATCGATGATTCGGATTAACCTCCTTCCGGGTGGGCCCAAAGGAAGGCCGGCCAAACCTCAGTATGATACGCGCGCACAGGCGCTGCTCGGGGTTGGACTGATCCTGGTCACACTGGCTGGGTGTTGGTGGTATTCGGCTTCGTTGGACAGCGAGCTTGAAGCTCGGCAGGAGGAAAAGCAAGCTAAAGAGAAGCAAGTTACTCAGTTGAAGGAACAGGTCAAGCAAGTACAGGATTTTGAACAACGGAAAAAGCTTCTTGAGGACAAGAACCGGATCATCGATCAACTTGAGCAATCCAGAATGGGTCCGGTCAAGGTTCTCGATCATGTGAGTCAGAGTTTAGAGCCGCTCAAAGTATGGCTCACAAGGCTGGGTGTCGCATCCGATACCGTGGAGTTAGAAGGAAAGGCCTTAACAAACGACGACGTGGTGGAATTCGTAAATAACTTGCGACGGACGGATTATTTCACTGGCATCAATCTGCAGGAGAGCAAGGCTGCGGTTGAAAACAAGATTAATGTGTACCAATTTCGTTTGGCATTTCGTCTGAAGGGATCATGATGGCTTTGCCACAGCTCAATCTTGATGCGCTTCGCAATGTGCCAGCCTCGCAAAAGGCCGCGCTCTTATTCCTGCTCGTGGGTGGCATGATTGCGGGCTTCTATTTCTACATTGCAGAACCGAAGTCTGCAATGATTACGGCGCTCGATGCTGAAAACAGCAAGCTGGAGAGTGAAATTCAAACACTTACGATTAAAGTGAAACATCTCGATGAGTTAGTTGCCGCCAATAAGCAGCTCGAGATTGAATTAGCAAAGAAAAAGGAACGTCTCCCTCCGGAAGAAGAAGCGATCATGCTGCTGAAGCAGGTGTCTGACCTCGGCGTACGATTGGGACTCGATATCAGACTATGGAAGCCAGGCGCCCAGACTGAAGATGCGTCGAAGCTTTTCATCAAGATGCCGGTCAGTGTGGAAGTAGCCGGGGCCTATCACACGGCCGCCATGTTTTTTGATCGGATCAATCGACTTCCTCGGATTGTAACCGTATCGGGTCTTAAGATTGGATCGCCGAAGATTGAACAAGGACGAATTGTCTCGCAAACAACATTTGACCTGGTGGCATACGCTGCACCTCAAGAAAAGCCAGTTTCCGGAGGATCTTCTTCGGTGAATGCTCCCAAAGTGGCTCAAGTTGGTAAATAAGTTATGAGGAAGAAGCCTAGACAATATACTCTTTCCATTGGAGCCAGCGTGGTGTGCGTGTGTGTCATCCTTTTAGGAAGCACCGGTGCACAGGCCGAGTCTTCCTTCGTTCCTGGGATGATCGCTCCGATGAGGCAAGATGCGCTCAGGGTGCCTGCTGTGCCGGAAATTCCAAGAACTGCCCCGCAAGCTATAGAAGCGCCATCGTCTGGGGTGAACACCTCAGTGCCTTCTCAGCTATCCGTACCAGAGGGTGTGGTTGGGAGTGGGTATGACCCTTCCGGTCGTCGAGACCCATTTGCGCCGATCATCCAGGAGCTTCAGCCGGGGAAGACGGATTCAACCCTTCCACCTTTGCAACGCGTGACCCTGACAGAGCTCAATCTCATTGCCATTGTGTGGGGAGCCTACGGCTATACCGCAATGGTTCAGACCCCGGACGGATATGGGTACACCGTTCGACGGGGAACGAGGGTCGGGCAAAATAACGGAGTGGTCAGCGCCGTGACCGAGCGCGGCATCATTGTCCAGGAACGGTTTACTGATGTGTATGGCAAGAAGCAGGAGCGAGAACATGTCAAGCTTCTACATCCCAAAGAGGGCTCAGAATGAAACCACTATTTCGCGCAGATAATGTCTTGACTGCTGGATGTTTCATTGGAGCCTTGGGGGTATCGCTCATTGCTCTGACCATATCTACCCCGAGATCCGCAGTTGCCGAAGAGATCGGCAGGATACAGCCGAGCGATGTCACGCGGGCCGAAATGGCCACGACGCGATTGCTGGCACAGGCCGTGACCGCCATTGAGGTGCGTCCAGAAACGGATGTGGTGACCGTCGTAGTTGCCGGAGATGGCCAATTATTTCCCGAGGCCAATTTTTTGGATGAGTCCCGGCTCATCGTCGATATTCCTGCCGTATCGTCCACCCTGAGGCGATCAGTGGTACGGGCTGACCACTACTTGCTCAAGAAAATTAGAGTAGGCCACCATGCTGATAAGGTCAGGCTGGTGTTCGATGTGTCCGAGCGCCCGGTGTTTTCTCTGACTCGAGAGGATAATAAGGTATTGATCACTCTGAAGCCGAGCGAACGGAAAACGCCGGCTGTTGTTGCTGCGCACATTGATGGTGGAGAGATCGGCTCATCTCATCCCCAGGCCCGTAGGGCGCTGTTCGAGCCAGGGAATCGTGTGGGCAAACGGGCGACGCGAATCATCGGCCCCGCGCAGGCTCAGTTCAAGGTGCAGCGCGTCCAGATGGCTGTAGAAAGTGCTCCCGCTGAAAAGGACGACCGATCCGATGATATCGTGGCAGGGCAAACGCGATTTGTCGGTCGGCGGATCTCGCTCGACTTTCAGCAGGCCGACATCACCAACATCCTTCGACTGATTGCCGAGGTCTCTGGCTTCAACATGGTCGTTGGGGAAGGGGTCAAATCAAAAGTGACCATGAAGCTGGTCAGTGTGCCGTGGGACCAGGCGCTGGATATGCTATTGAAGATGAATGGGCTCGGTATGATCCGTCAAGGGAGTATTGTGTGGATCGATTCGCTGGCAAATATTGCCAAGCAGCAGGATGAAGAAGCCCGGGCCAAAGAATCGAAGACGAAGGCTGAAGAACTCGTCGACCGCGTTTTTTATATCAGGCACATCGTGGCTCAGGAGCTCATGATGACACTGCGGCCGACCTTGAGCCCACGCGGCGTCATGCAATTTAATGCGGGGAGTAATGCGTTGGTCGTGCGAGATACCGAATCCAAACTGGCTGTCATGAAGCAGCTGGTTGAAGGACTTGATCTAGAGGTTCCTCAGGTTCAGATTGAGGCGCGCATCGTCCAAGCCGATACCGTGTATGCGAGAGGCTTGGGGATTCAGTGGGGCTTCCAGGCGGGCAATCGCACACCCACGGATTTCTTTGCCCTCTCGAATATTACCGGCCCATTTGGGCAGATAGCTGGGACGGGGGGGAGTACGATCGATCGAAGCTTTCTGGTGAATTTGCCGGCTCAGGTCGGTGGCTTGCCTGCAGTCCCGTCGATCGGCTGGACCTTTGGAAAGCTCGGCGGCGACTTTGCCTTGGATATGCGGCTCTCAGCCGGAGAGTTGCTCGGGTTAAGTAAGGTGATCGCAGCCCCGAAGATCACCACATTGGATAAGCGCGAAGCGAAAATCTCTCAGGGCGAATCGATTCCCTTTCAGACAACATCCTTACAGGGAACGCAAACGACGTTTGTCGATGCAAACTTGGAGTTGAATGTCACACCCCAGATCACATCTCGCGATCCAAAGGAGGATGGAAAGAGAATTATGCTTCGTGTGCGAGCAACACGAAATGCTGTCGGGGCACGAAGCAATCCGGCCGGTCCGAGTATCGATCGACGGGAGGCAAACACCCAGGTGGTCGTTCGAGATGGCGAAACCATGGTGATCGGTGGAGTCTTTGTCGATAGCCAAAACAACAATGTTCAAGGCGTTCCCTATCTATCCCGTATGCCGGTTCTTGGGTGGTTGTTCAAGAACAAGTCCGAATCAGTCTCGAAACAAGAATTGCTCATTTTCCTCACACCAAGCATTATCAAGACTTAAGAACTGTTTCATTTCCGTGATCACCAAGAGCCTGGTGGTGCGATTCAGCATCATCAGGCTCTTGCTTTTGTTCTAGAGAGATGGCGACAAGACCACCCATGGTTTTGGCGCTCTACGCGGAACGTGGCCATCTTTTTAGTCTTGTCAGGCTGTGGTACGATGGCCATCCGGTGAATGGTTCACGTACGATCACGGTACAAATCTGAGATGCCGTCCTACTCCGTCCGATTCTCCAGGACTACGAAATGACTGCAATCTTCACGGTTCCCGTTTCCCTATCTGAAAGAAGTTATGAGATCGAGATTCAGGCCGGACTGTTAGCGAGGCTCGGTAAGAGATTGAAGGAGCACGGTGTAGGGGAGAAAGTTGCCATTGTGACAGATCGGCACGTCGCTCGGCACTACCTCAAGAGTAGTCTGGAGGCGATCAAGCGGTGCGGGATTGAACCCATTCCGATCATTCTGACTCCCGGAGAGCGGTCAAAAACGCTGAAGACGGTGGAGCAGATCCTCGACGTGTTGGCGCGTCATCGGTTTGAGCGGTCGTCGATGGTTGTGGCGCTCGGCGGAGGTGTCGTGGGTGATATGGCCGGGTTTGCCGCTTCGATCTATCAGCGTGGTATTCCCTATATTCAGGTGCCGACGACGCTTGTGGCGCAGGTTGATTCCAGCGTCGGAGGAAAGACGGGTGTCGACCATCGACTCGGGAAGAACCTGATCGGCTCGTTTTATCAACCGTGCGCCGTCTGGATCGATCCATTGACGCTGCATACGTTGCCCGTTCGGGAAGTCGTCGCCGGACTGGCTGAGGTCATTAAATACGGAATCATTGCGGACGAGTCCTTCTTCGCCTATCTACAGCGGCACATGCCTGCGTTACGGAGGCAAGCGCCCGGTATCGTCGCGACCGTGGTGAGGCGAGCCTGTGAGATCAAGGCCGAGGTGGTGGCCGCAGATGAGCGAGAGTCAGATCGTAGGAGAATCCTCAACTATGGGCATACCATCGGGCATGCGCTTGAATCGTTGGGAGGGTATCAGTCGCTTGTCCATGGAGAAGCGGTGGGGATTGGATTGGTACAGGAAGCCGAACTTGCCTGCTTTCAGGAGATCTGTTCTCGTGCTGTGGTGGAAACGATTCGCCGCCTTGTAAGGGAGGCGGGGTTGAGTGACCGTATGCCGCCGTGGACCTCGACGAGAATATGGAAGGCCATGCTGCATGATAAGAAGGTGTCAGGAGGGCGAGTCATTGGGGTGTGGCCCGAACGTATTGGACAGGTGCGGATAGGGCCGATTGACAAACAGATGTTTGAACAGTGGTATGCCGTTTCACGAGCGTCTCCGCAGCGTCATGCCTAAGTACGGATCTCTTGCCAACCGAGCTGAGTCGAGATGAACCTCTCTCCTGTGTCGCGCGCGATCGGACAGCGGAGATAGGCCGGTTTTAACGGGGTTCTATGCGGACGTTGCGCATCGCGATAGCACAGATGAACCCGACCGTTGGGGATCTGACGGGGAACCTTCACCGTATCACGACCTGGATCCGAGACGCGAAGAAGGTCAACGCTGATCTCGTTGTATTCCCTGAACTGGCCATTACTGGCTCTCCTCCCGAAGACCTCCTGCTCAAGGCACAGTTCGTCGAAGAGAACGTACGGGTTCTGAACGAGATCGCCCAGGCCTGTCGCGGGGTAGTTGCGGTGGTTGGGTACGTGAGACAAGGAGACCAACGCGATCCACCTTCCTTCCGGCCATCGATGCGCTCAGCCGGTCGGCGTGCGCTCTACAATGCGGCAGCAGTAATTGCCGATCGCAAGGTAGTCGGGAGTTACAGTAAATGGTATTTGCCCAACTATGGGGTATGCGATGAAAGCCGTTATTTTTTCCCTGGACGAAGGCTCCCGATGCTTCTCGTCAACGGAACGACCATTGGGGTGACCATCTGCGAAGATATGTGGTCGCCGGAAGGGCCCACCCCTGTATACGCAGCGGCCGGCGCCGAGGTGATCGTCACGATTGATGCCTCTCCCTTTCATATCGGTAACAGTGGCTCGAGGGAGCAGATGTTGGCGACGAACGCGCGGGAAAACGGAGTCATAGTCGCGTATACGAACATGGTCGGCGGTCAAGATGAGCTGGTCTTCGACGGGAGCAGTGTGATTCTGGATCAATCCGGCACGGTGGTTGCCCGTGGCCATGTGTTTCGTGAAGAGTTGCTGGTGGCTGATGTGAACGTGGAAGCCGTGTCACGTGGGCGTATGACGCATGGACGAAAAACGGCATGGACTCGAAAAGCTGTTTCGGCCGTCGATCGTCTCGTGGTGAAGAGCGCGGTGATCCAAAAGAAGAAGCGGACTCGAATCGTGGCAGAGATAGCAGAACCATTAGAGGAGATCGAAGCGGTGTACCAGGCCCTGGTACTGGGCGTGAAAGATTATGTCTACAAGAACGGATTTACCCGCGTGGTGATTGGGGTGAGCGGCGGCCTCGATTCGGCAGTGACCGCGGCCATCGCGGTGGATGCGCTTGGCGCCGAACATGTGCTCGGTGTCTTCATGCCGTCTCCGTACACCTCACGGGAAAGCGAAGAGGATGTCGTGGAATTGGCACGGTGTCTCCGCATCGATGTGCAGACCATCCCGATTGCACCGACATGTGAGGCCTATCGACAATCGCTGGCACCCGCATTTGCCGACCGCCCCACAGATACGACCGAAGAAAACCTCCAGGCGCGCATTCGCGGCAATCTGCTCATGGCGGTATCCAATAAGTTCAGGCATCTGGTATTGACCACGGGGAACAAAAGCGAGATGAGCGTGGGGTACTCGACGCTGTACGGCGATATGGCCGGCGGGTTCGCCGTCATTAAGGATGTGCCGAAGACAATGGTTTACGGCCTGGCGAGGTTCCGCAATGCCCTCGGTTCGTCGCCGGTGATTCCTGCGCGCATCCTGGATCGACCTCCGACCGCCGAGTTGAGGCCGAATCAAAAAGATGAAGATTCACTTCCCCCGTACGCTGTGCTCGATCCCATTCTTCGGGCGTATGTTGAAGAAGACCGCTCGTTCGCCGATATCGTCGAGGCCGGGTTCGATCGCGCAACGGTCTCGCGCGTGATCAGAATGGTGGATGCCAGCGAGTTCAAGCGACGTCAGGCACCCCTGGGTGTTAAGATCACGCACCGCGCTTTGGGCAAGGATCGACGGATGCCGATTACGAACGGCTATCGGATCAAGCCGGAGTAGACCTCACTGGTTCCCTTTCCTGATCATCTGATACCACGCAAGCCTGTATCCAATCATTGCGGATAGGCGCGAAGCGCCTGGATGCTTGCTCTTGGGGCGTTTTGCCGTATCCATTTGATG
>SWDG01000006.1:653996-706541 GCA_005116965.1 Nitrospira sp.
GGTTAAGGGGGGGAGCATCGAGATGAAGCTGGTTGAGGCCATCGTCAAACCGTTCAAACTAGAAGAGATCAAGGATGCCCTATTGGAAATCGGTGTTCAGGGGATGACGGTATCGGAAGTCAAAGGGTTTGGGCGTCAGAAAGGCCATAAGGAAACATATCGAGGCCAAGAGTATACGATCGAATTTGTTCCCAAGGTGAAAATCGAGGTCGCGGTGACGGATGCTCAGGTGTCTCGGGTAATCGAGGCCATCACCAGCGCGGCCAGAACTGGTAGTATCGGAGACGGGAAAATTTTCGTGCGAGAGTTGACCGATGTCGTGCGCATTCGAACGGGAGAAACCGGGGAAAGCGCACTGTGACGGCAAGGTCCAAGCGGTAGAACATCATCGCGGAGGATCTTTCAAAGGAGGATGGGCATGAACGTGCGTGAAGTATTGGAGTTCGCCAAGAAGCACAGGGTTCAGATGGTGGATCTGAAGTTCGTCGATTTGCCGGGCGTGTGGCAGCATATGACTATCCCGGTGAGCGAACTGACGGAGAACCTGTTCAGGGATGGGTCCGGCCTTGATGGATCGTCGATCCGCGGCTGGAAGGCTATCAACAATAGTGACTTGTTATTGGTGCCTGATCCGGCAACCGCCTGCTTGGATCCCTTTACCGCAGTCCCTACACTTAGCTTGACCGGCAATGTCGTGGATCCAATTTCTCGCGAAAATTACGAGCGCGACCCCAGGTTCATTGCCCAAAAGGCAGAGAAGTATCTCCAAAGCACCAAGATCGGCGACAACTCATTCTGGGGGCCGGAAGCCGAATTTTTCATCTTCGATCATGCTCGGTACGATCAAACCAGCCACAGCGGTTTCTATTATCTGGACTCGGAAGAAGGCGCTTGGAACATGGGGCAAGAGGGGGTCAACCTCGGCGGCAAGATCCGCCATAAGCAAGGGTACTTCCCGGTGGCCCCAGCCGATACCCAACAAGACATCCGCAGTGAAATGGTGCTGGAGATGGAGAAAGTCGGCATTGAGGTGGAGAAGCACCATCACGAGACGGCTACGGCTGGCCAGGCCGAAATCGATATCCGATTCGATTCCCTCTTGCGGACCGCGGACAAGATGATGCTGTACAAGTACATCGTCAAGAATGTCGCGCGCCGGCATGGAAAGACAGTGACCTTCATGCCAAAGCCGCTCTTCAGCGATGCCGGATCTGGGATACACACGCACCAGAGCATCTGGAAGGATGGGAAACCCCTCTTTGCCGGGAAAGACTATGCCGGGATCTCGCAGTTGTGTTTGTATTATATCGGCGGCATTCTCAAGCATGCGCCGGCGCTGGCGGCATTTACGAATCCGACGACGAATTCGTACAAGCGCATCACGCCGGGGTTCGAAGCGCCGGTGCTGCTGGCTTATTCAAGCCGGAACCGATCAGCCGGCATCCGCATTCCCATGTACTCCCCGAGCCCGAAGGCCAAGCGCATCGAAGTGCGGTTTCCCGATCCTTCCTGCAATCCTTATTTGGCCTTCTCCGCGATGCTCATGGCGGGGCTCGACGGTATTCAGAACAAGATCAATCCCGGCGAGCCGGCTGAAAAGGACCTCTACGATCTCGATCCGAAGGAAGCGGCGAGCATCCCAACCATGCCCGGGAGTCTCGATGAGGCGCTCAACAGCTTGGAGAAGGACTACCAGTTCCTGCTCAAGGGAGAGGTGTTTACCGAGGATTTGATCGAGGCCTGGATTGGCTATAAGCGGAGCAAGGAGATCGATCCGATGCGTCTGCGTCCGCATCCGTACGAGTTTTTCCTCTATTACGACGTCTAGTAGGCGGCGAGGCGAGAACTGGGCCGCAAGAGGCCTTGGCGGGCGATTAGGGCTTCCGGCAAGCTGCTTTCCAGAACGCGTGGTGACAGTGCGTTCTTCAACAGGCTGCCAGCTTCCGGTTTCAATGTAGCCGGGCTTCGACCGGCCAGTACCCATCTGACGAGAGAATTCGATCACTTGTAGTACAAGCACGCGTGGGTGCTCACAGTCAAATTCCTTGTGGGTTTTGGTGGACAAGAACTGTGTGGTGTTGTTCCATTTGAGATTGGTGAGCTGCCAGAGTGTCGCGCGAATCCCGTTTCGGTGAATCGTTTCCGGGTCGAAAGACTGGGGATCGAGGCCGATCGGTTGGTACTGTTTCTCGACGGCCAGCCATTCTGCGTAGACCGGGCCATAGTGTAGTTAGGAAAATCGTTAGAAGAAAGAACCGTGTCATCATCTGAAGTCGAAGGCATACCGATTAGCCACTTGAGTTCTAACTCCACGTGCGACATCGGTATGGAATGATCTCGGTATGATCAACTGCGGGTGATAGGGGCCGCATCTTGCTCGACCTCTGTTGAGCATCTTCCTCGTATAGGGTATTCTGCCGTTCACAACCGAGGAGGGATTCAATGCCGAAACGAGTTCGTACCGGGTTGACACGGAGTGATATTCTCGATCGGTATGTCGATCGGTTCAAACAGCAGCTCGTCAAATTTCAACCCTTTCTCTCACGTAAGCGGGGGTCGGCGTCGCTTGAAGATTTCGACGAAGCGGCGGAAGAATTGGTCGGCCAGGTATTCGGCGCAGCCTCGGATGAATCCGAGTCGTATTTCTATGCGAAAACAGGGGAATCGGCCATCCTGCCAGAAGAAGCCCAAGAAAGCGGAACCCATAATGTCGAGCGGGAGAGTCTCCACCAGCGCCGGAAGGTGCTGGAAAGCTGCTTGGCCGATCTCGAATTGCGTCGTCGACTGCACGCCACGAGGACGGGGAAGGGGATCGAGGCCGCACTTGTCAAAGACTATATGTCCCATGATGTGCGGAGCATCCATAAAGACGCGACGATCAAACAAGCTGGACAATTGTTACAGAAGCACAAGGTCGGTTCGCTGATTGTGGACGACGGGTCCCGTTATATCGGTATCATTACCGATTCCGATCTCACCCGCAGAGCGGTGGCCAAAGGCCTCGATCCCAACACCGCCACGGTTGCCAGCTGCATGAGCCGGTCGCTCATCACGATCGAGGAAGACGAGTCCTTAGCTGACGCCATGTCGCTGATGAAGAAACAGGGTATTCGCCACTTGCCCGTCACCGCCGACGCAACCATCATCGGAGTGCTCTCCGTGTCTGATCTCCTCCGCGCCTTCGAAGATCAGAGATCTACGTAGCAGGCTGTTGACAAAGTACGCCAGCGGCGTTCTCGCGGGGCTCAGAGCCTCAACGTACGGCACAGAGTACGCATCGCCTCTTCGCGTGCTGCGGCCTTGCTGGATGGCCTTTCTGAACAGCCTGCAGGAGTTTCTGAACGAGTCTGCGAGATTCACATACTGCTGTGTGCGGCTGCAATTCTGCCACATCCTCATTCTTCTGACGGAACCATTTTCTGTTGAGGCCTCGTTCGTTTTACGAATCGATGGGAAGCCAGTGTGTGCGGATCACTTCACTTCGTTGCAAATTCCCTACACTTTCTTCTCGTTATTCACAGTAAGCTATTGAAATCATGAGCCTGCGATTGGATCTCTCAGGGCACCGTTCTTGCCAGGCTATCTACGTAGACGCTGTGGTATATTGCCATGTACGGAGGAGTCCGCATGCTTCAACAGATGTCTTCATCCGAGCTCTATGAACGAGGGCTGGTGCTCATGGAGTTGCGCATGTTCCATCCAGCGATCGATGATTTTGAAACAGTCGCCAAAGACGCTCGATATGCGGGGAAAGCGTATGTGCCTATGGCCCTGTGTTTAAAAGCCATTGGCCGACAGGAAGAAGCGGTTGCGGCATTTCGACAAGCGATCACGTCGCCTATGGTCTCACCCGTCGAACAACACCATATCCTCTACCAACTGGGTCAGACGTTGGAATCGTTAGGCCGTTGGGCGGAAAGCCTTGAGGTGTATGGCTGGATCCGCAAAGGAGATCCAGAGTTTCGCGATGTGGCACAACGGATGAAGTATGTGAGCTCCGGTAAAGGCAGGCTCTATTCACGGATTCGTAATTGGTGGGGGGCTTTGGTGAACGGGGTGCGTACTCACCGCTTAGCACTGCCTCCACATATGCAGAATGTCCTAGACCAGACAGGGCATGGGTCAGGTTGGCCTGTGGAAACGCCTACGCACTCTGACAGACCTGGAATCAGCCCTTCGTTGTCATCTGATGAGGCAGTCGGAATCTACGTCCAATCGGGCAGTCCAAGCGGAAGAATGAGCCTATTATAGGATAGGCTTGCACCCTGAGCATTTGTCGGCGCCTCCGGTGGCGGTGCCGCGTGGTGAGAAGACTGATCTGCGATAGTTCGGCCTCCCCCCTGAACATTCCAACCACACAGATCGATAGGCCGTATCACGAGCTGACGTGCCTGATCGGGTCGTAAACAAAAATCCCCGTTTGCCACCCACGATCGGCTACACTGCCACCAATTATGCCACCAGCTATGCTGCTCAGTTGTGAGTCTCTTGGGAAAAGCTACGGGGTGAAACCGTTGTTCACCGACCTATCGCTTGGGCTCTGCGAAGGCGATCATGTTGGACTGATCGGCCCCAATGGGTCTGGGAAATCTACCTTGCTCAAGATCCTGGCCGGGATTGAGGATCCGGATCGTGGTACCAGGTCTGTTCGACGGCAGCTCCGTATCGGCTATGTGCCGCAAGAGCCCTCGTTTATGGAGGGACACTCGGTTGAAGACACTTTAGCCCAAGTCCTTCTCGATGAAGGGCTGGACCCCCATGAGCAGGGTGGGCGCATTGCCAGGGCCCTCAGCCTCGGCGGGTTTGTCCGCGCTGAGCAGGTGGTATCCACACTATCTGGGGGATGGAAGAAGCGGCTGGCGATCGCGCGGTCGCTGATGCTGGAACCGGACGTGCTGCTTCTGGACGAGCCGACCAACCATCTGGATGTTGAGGGGATTCTCTGGCTCGAAGGTCTGTTGAAGGCTGAGCCCCATGCCTTCATCGTCATCAGTCACGACCGCCGATTTTTGGAAGCGGTAACCACGCGGATCTGGGAACTGAACCGCCGATACCCCAATGGTCTCTTTGAGGCCAAGGGGCGGTACAGCGAGTTTTTGGAGCAGCGTGATGCAGCCTTGCAGGCCCAGGCCGACTATCAATCATCGTTAGCCAATCGAGTTCGGCGGGAAGTTGAATGGCTCCGGCGAGGGCCGAAAGCTCGTACGACCAAGGCCAAATCCAGGATTGATTCGGCTGGTCGGCTTATTGACGAACTGAATGATATGGAGTCTCGGCAATCGAAGGGGCCGGCCGGGATCGACTTCACCGCCTCCGGACGACGGTCCAAGAAACTGATCGAGGTGATCGGTCTGGGGAAGTCGTTGGGTGCGCAACTGATCATACGCAATCTGGATCTGCAGCTGGGGCCGGGCGAGCGGGTTGGACTGCTGGGTCCGAATGGGAGCGGCAAGTCGACGTTGCTCAAGCTGCTGGCCGGCACGTTGACGCCTGATGCCGGAACCATCACCCGCGCCGATCGGCTGCGCGTGGTGACCTTCGAGCAACATCGAGAATCCTTGGACCAGCAAGCCCCGTTACGGCGGGCTCTCGCTCCAGCCGGTGGCGATGCGGTCGTCTATCAAGAGCGGTCTGTGCATCTCGTGTCATGGGCCAAGCGCTTCCTCTTCAAGCCGGAGCAACTGGATTTGCCGGTCTCACGCCTATCCGGTGGAGAGCAAGCGCGCTTGCTCATTGCCCGGTTGATGCTTCAGCCTGCAGATGTGTTGATCCTCGATGAGCCGACGAACGATCTGGATATCCCCACGCTTGATGTGCTGGAAGACAGCCTATTGGAATTCACCGGGGCACTTGTTCTCGTGACTCACGATCGATGGCTGCTGGACCGCGTCTCGACCAGGCTGCTTGCGCTGGATGGGACAGGTCGTGCCGAGTGGTTCGCCGACTATGCCCAATGGGAAGCCGTGCAGGGAAGAACCGCCCCAGAAGACAGAAAATCTCAGAGCTCAAAAGGGAACTCCACGCCAGGGGGGCGGTCCAAACGGAAAGGGTTGTCACACAAAGAACAAGGGGAATGGGACCAGATCGAGGCGAGAATCCTCGAATCTGAAGCACGGGTTGCCGCCTCCCAAGCCGCAGTGAATGATCCGTCCATCGCGTCCTCCGCTGCTGATTTGCAGGAGCGCTACGCTGCACTTCACGCCGCACAGGCCGACGTCGAGCGCCTCTATGCCCGCTGGGCCGCGCTGGACGAGAAACGCGCCCAAACGATCGGTAGCACGCAGTCATAGTGTGAGAAGGGGACGTACGCTCGGTACGAACTCCGTACGCGGCGAAGGATTGTTCCCACCTCTGGCTGTTGACTGGAGATTGCCTTTGAGCCAAGGCCAAAACCTCTCCGAGCTACACAGTACAAATCGCTGAGAGCCGCACAACGTGTGATAGTCTAAAGATTCCAGACTTCTCCCATTTGTTTCTCTACAGTTTTATCCGTTGGTCGCCGATAAAGAAGGCAGAGAGCCGGTCTGTATCCACAGACAACCGGGAGGAGCATCTACCATGCCATCGGCCAACGAACTGGTCCAGTCCTGCACCTCGGTCTTCACGTTACCGGAGATTTACTTCCGTGTACGGGATGTCGTGGACGACCCCAATTCAACCATGGGCGACCTTGCCGATGTGCTCAAGATGGATCCGGCTATCTCCGCCAGGCTGCTTCGCATCGTCAATAGCCCCCGCTATGGGTTTCCCAGGCAGATCGACACGATCACTCGGGCCGCCAATCTCCTTGGCATACAGGCCATCAATGACTTGGTGACCGCGACGACCATCGGTCGGACCTTTTCCGGGATGCCTATTCAACTGATGGATGTTCCTAAGTTTTGGCGCAAGAGCGTCCTCTGTGCGTTGCTGGCTGGAAAGATTGCGAAGTCTTGTAGTATCAACGACAGCGAGCGATTTTTCGTCGAAGGCTTGCTACGCGACATCGGCCACTTCGTCCTCTACCAGACCATCCCGCAGCGGGCACAATCGGCGTTGATTGAGGCCGCCTACCTGGAGAGTTCGCTTGCTGAGGTTGAGGGGTCTAACTTCGGGTGCGATTTTGCAGAGGTCGGGGCCGAACTGGTCCGGTTCTGGGGTATGCCCGCTCAGATTGAGCAGGCCATTCGCCACCAGGTGAATCCGATGGGAGCCGGCGATTTCATTCTCCATGCCTCCATCGTTCATCTCGCCGGGGCTGTGGTGGATTACGAAGAATGTGAGCCGAACCGGCGTCCAGAGGTGGTCCCATTCGATACGACCGCTCTTGAGAGCACACGGTTTCCGTCGGACCATCTCCCCGCGCTGCTCAAGGAGGCCTACGAGCAACTCCAGGAGACGTTGGCGGTGATCAATCCCCACGCCATGGCTGCCTAGCTGTTCAGCACCTGCGCGGTGGTTAGAAATAGAGCTTGGCTCACCTGCTGTTTGGCCTTCACCAGCGTTAATAAAAGTACAGCATCTTCCGATTGAGTGGGTGTGCTCATCGATCCGATTCGGAAGGAAGACGGGTTCCTGTGGGGCACTCACCCTCTCGTCGGCGGCACACTAGAGTATCCCGGCCAGTCTATTCAGACTGAGCGTTGCCTGGGCAAAAAACAACTGGAATACTTGGTAGTCTTGGGGGAGCACCGGCTGGTTGCTGGTGGCTCGATCGCAGTAGATGAGCCCGATCGGTCTCGCTCCCACCCGCAACGGCGCCACGATTGCCGATGTCGGTTTCCAGCCCTCGAGAAAGTCTTGCTTCAGAGTCCCGGCCATCTGGTCTGAAAAGTTGGGAACTAAGAGTGGATCGACACGCTTGAGGATCGTGAGGAAAAACCGGTGCTCTCGACTGAGTGAGCCTGAGAGGGACTGGAGGTGGGGCGCGGGAGGAGTCACGCCACATACCAGTCTTCCGACAAGGAGATCACTATCATTCTGGTTCAGGAGTGCCAGGCCTACACGATCAAATCCGGCATCTCGATGGAGGGATTGTACAAATGTTCCCAGTAAGCCGTTGAGATCTTTCGCGGCTTGCAGCGAGTCCTGAAAGGCTTGGAGTGTTTCAAGCGGCTTGGTCCGAATGGGAGCGGTCGGTTCGTCTCGCGGCGAGACCACCGCCTGTTCGTTGCTCACTGTCGGGCTGATGGGGGGCGGGTTCGGGATCGACTCTATCGTATCGTGCTCGTGTGATGAGATGGCTTCATCGGAGGAGTCGATGGCCAACCCCATTGAGCGGATAAGTTGGCGCCCCCGATCCATCGCTCGAATCAGTAAATCCGTGAACGTGCCCGAAGAGAGTCCGCTTCCGACCTGGAGAGTTTTCTTGGCTTCCGCAATAGCAATGCGCGGTGCGGAACCGGTCAGCACCTCGACCAGCTGAATGGAGCCGACGACGATACCTCGGTAGGTGTGGAGACTACTTTGCCAATGTTCCATCGGAAGTCTCTCTGGATGACGGAAGAGCTCGATCAGATCATCCGGTAGTTTCCACATGTGGGCCAACGCTTGGGCTAAGGTCAGCCGTGGTACACCGATGAGCTGTGTCTCTTGAAGCACACATTCCGATGGGCGCTTGGTTGTCTTCGAAATAGCTTGGAGAGCGAGAAAGAGGTCCGGGTCCTGGTAGGCGATGGCCAAGTCTCCGATCGAATAGAGAAGGGCACTGGTAAACAACTGCCCAGGCTGTGGGTAGCCAATAGCCATGCCCAGTTCGTTGGCATAGGTTGCGGAGACCAGGGACTTGGCGATCAGGGTTCGAAACTCCTGTTGGCGAACCGGCCAGTGTTGCAGTTGTTCGACAAGATGTGCCGCAGCCACGAGAGACCGAACGGTGTCGAGCCCGAGCCAACTGACGGCGTGTGGGACCGACACAATCGTCTGCTGCGGGCTGTAGGCGATGCTATTCGCCACCTGCAGAACTTTGCATGTCAACCCATGGTCTCGGCTGATCACCTGGGCGAGATTCACGGCGTTGGACTGAGGACCCATATGGGTCAAGATTTGCTGACAGGTCAATTGCAAGATGGGCAGACAGCGGCTGGATTCGTCCAAGAGCGGTCTAAGTTTTTGATGGAGACGAGGGCGGATTGAGTCGATGAGAGCCGATTCCGTGGCCGCGCTTGACGAAGTCATAAGGGGTTCCTGGTTGAGGGGCAGAAGCTCTATCGGTCAGAATCCTACCAAGCTTAAGAATTCACACTGAGCGCTGGCTTGCACGACGTAACATCCAGTGGCTGATCGACGTAAGAATAGCGTCATGAGATGCACATATAAGTTTGATACATGAGTATTGGATATTGACGAGCCAGTGATGCAGATACTATAAGTCAGTTAGTTTCATGACTGACTGCGCGCACGGGATGATGTTCTTGGACCTCTGAGTCTGTCTCACCCCCATCACCTGAAAACTCTTAAGGGTATGCGTATGTGGAGATATGTCCCACCGGTGCTGTGGCCATACTTGGGGTGGTTGCTGAGTCTGGCGCTTCCCATAGGACTCTCCGCCTGTGGACCAGCGCTATCCGATCCCGCGCCGGGTGTGGGATCTCACGCAAGTCTGAACGGGGCGTCCACGGCGAATCCTGCACAACAAGATAGTCCGTCATCCCGTAACAATCTCACGAAGCCGGCGACGCCTCTCGCGTCACCTCAGGAGTCGGTCCCGGAGCAGAAAAAAGATCCAGCGCTTCGGCCAGATCGGTCACTCCTGTCCGACCGTACCAGCCAGTCGGTGGATGCTTCGGAGCAACCTGGCATCCTTCCCATGATGAATGTGTGGACGCCGGAGGGAATACCCTTGTCCGTCGTGGTCCTCGAAGACCCAATCGACGATGCGAGCCTCGACGACGATGCGAATACCGAACGTCGGAACTGGGATATCGCGCATGAGACGGAACAGTTGGAAGACGAAAAAGAGCAAGAAGAGAGATTCGATGAGCGGAAAGAATGAGGAGTGGGGACCGCATGCTCGTCAATTCACAACGATTGACGGTATCGGTGGGCAAGGCACTATCTAAACAATTGAGGAGGACTGTTCATGAGAATACGAAGCGCACTCGTCAGGGTCATGCCGGCTCTGTTGGTCGTTGTGTGTATGCAGAGTAGCAACACGGAGGCACAGGATAGCACGGAGACACGGCTCAGCGCGGCAGTCAACGTGGCCGCGCCCCTGACATTCCAGCTCGGCAAAGAGACCACCGAGGCGCAGGCGGTAGAGACCCTTTCCTATTGGACCCCAGAAAGTTTAGCGAACGCTCAACCGATGCTTCTACTGGCGAATCCGAACGCGGTCGCTCTTGAGGCGGCTGCGCAGGCGAGCGGGACGCCTGTTTCCCTTCCTGGGAAGCGCCCCACCGCACCGGCCAGCGCTGATTCTGCCACGCGTCTCTACGACCCGGCGCAGGTCAAGATTCAGGTCGAAGCCGGCGATATCCAGTCACAGGCCGCAGGGTCGCTCAGAGCCCACTTCACCAGTGCGCGGGTCAACCCCCCTGCCTTGGAGACCATCTTTCCAAACCGCACGGTCGGCAAACTGTTCTTCAGCAAGAGGACGGGGGGAGATTTTGTCTGTTCGGCCTCGGTGATTCGACAGAGGATTGTGCTCACCGCTGGGCACTGTGTCCACAGTGGGAGCGGCGGATCCGCAGGATTTCACCGCAACTTCCTGTTCGTTCCAGCGTTCAGAGACGGGGCTGCGCCTCTTGGAACCTTCACGCCCCGCCGTGTGGGCACCACATCTCAGTGGCTCGCCTCCAATGGCATGGTCCCCAATGCGGCGGATTTTGGGATGTTAGAAATGAACGACAGGGCTGGAAAGAAAATCGGTGCGATCACCGGGACCTTGGGTTTTCGGACCCTTAGCCTCCTTCCCAACCACACGACGAAGCTCGGATATCCGCTTAACCTCGATGGGGGCCAGAAAATGCAGCAGGTGACGTCGCAAAGCTTTCTCGCCACCAGCCCCAATAATGTTGAATACGGATCGAATGCCCGAGGCGGCTCGAGCGGCGGCCCTTGGGTGATGAACTATGGCATTCAGGGCAAAGGTGGGCTGACGAGCAATCTGAATGCGGTTGTTGGAGTGAGCTCATATGGGTACGTTGAGACGGCTCCGAAGGTCCAGGGCAGCTCGATTCCTGACAGCCGAGCCGGTGGGTTCATTCCTCTTCTTAATACGATGTGCGCCGCAAGGGCTGGCAACTGCTGAGATCTTGCAAATGGAAGTGGCGGGTGCGACAAGCCGCACCCGCCACCCGTGCAGGCGAGAGCCCGCCACATGTAGACATTGTGAAGATCGTCGCCTGGTGCCCCGCTGACTCGTGAGGCATTCTGTCCCAATTAGGGCGTCATGATCAGGCGAAACGACGCGAGCATTTTCTCGCTCTCTGGACCAAGGGGGATGAGACCGTACACGTACTGGTCGGTTGCGAAGTAGAGGAACTCGTTGGGCGCAAGCTGCTGCCGGAGTGCGACTTTCACCCCTTCGCGTGCCCCAGGCAGTTGAACGGCAGTAATCTCGCTGCCGGGAGGCAGCAGGCCGAAGGAGTTGAGCCAATCACGCAGCGATCGTCCTGACGGTCGTGGGAATACCTGGATGGTCAACATGGGCGGTTCACGATCCGCAAACTGGCCGGCTGCGATGGTCTTTCGTTGAAAGCGTACGCGCTGGACAGCCGCCGGCTGCGTGGGTGTTGGGAGGGTGACTTCCTTGAGGATCACGTACTCTTTGGGATATTCGATGGCAAAGCCATAGACGGGGTCGGTGTGCATCTGCCAGTCCTTCGTCTGGATGACAGGCGACGCTCCCGTCGGCCTGGCGAGTTGCTGCGCTGTACTGTCGCAATTGGCCAAGACCACACTTGCGACAATCACATAGGAAAGCCATCCGACTCGAAACAGGATTGGTGCATCGGTCACCATCTATGTCCCTGTCCGTCCTCCGCCCCTGTATGCATTCGATGAATCACGATCGTACGCCCTCGATCGAATGCCGGAACGTGGAGCAACACTGGCTCCACGTTACCTTGCGCTGAGCTGGCCGAGACTGTCAATCTTTCCCTCTTCCTCTTTCCTGGGTTGTCGCGCGGGAAGGGTTGAGTACAGGGCGTCAGGTCGTTCGATGACGCGGTGATGGCTGACGGCGTGGCAAGCGTTACCGCATCGCTGCGTCTGTCCACGATCCGGCCTAAAGCTTCCCATTCACCCCGCTGATTGGGCTACAGACGTCCGAATGTTCGTTCGAAGAACTCTTTGGTGAGTGTCATATGCTGCCCGATATCCGTTTGTAGATGGCGTGCGCCGGCTTGCCAGTCATCGGTGGTATAGCCCACGCGGCGGGCGAGGAAGATGAATTCGTCGGAGTCGGTTGGGGGAAGGACTCGATCTTTGGCGTTGCCACGGACCATGCGAAGGCCGTCAATGAGCATGCGGATAAAGAAGTAGGCCTTGCGGAGCGTCTCGCCGTCTTGTCTCGTGACAAGGCCACAGTCGACGAGGGTCGCCAGCGCCTGCATGGTGTTGGGGGTGCGCAGGACAGGGAGTCGATGGCCGTGCATGATTTGGAGGTACTGCATGGCATACTCGATATCGACGATACCGCCGGGGCTATGCTTCAAGTTGACGGTGCTGTGCTCCACCAGCTGCTTGAGTTGCTGTCGGCGCAACGCGAGGGCTTCGGGGATATTCCAGGGTTTTCCGCTATAGACGTAGTGATCGCGATGGGCTTCGACGCGCTTGCCAAGGGCCGCGTCGCCCGCCACATGACGCAGTTTGATCAATGACTGGCGCTCGAATGGCGCGGCCAGGCCATGCTCATTGTAATAGTTGGTGATCTCATCAAAGGGATTGGTCAGCGAGCCTTTTCCGCCGTGGGGACGGAGACGCACGTCGAGATGAAAGATGCCTTCCTGTTTGGCCTCGATCCATTGTAAGAGTTCCGCCCCCAGCCGCTCAAAGTATTCGCTGTTGTCGATCGGCTGCTTGCCCCCGGTGCGACCGGCGTCCCCATACACGAACATCACTTCAATATCAGAGGCGTAGCCGAGTTCCTTACCACCGAACTTGCCCAAGCCCAGCACAGTGAAGGGACAGGGCTTTTTATTGGCCAAGCGTGGTGGGCCATGCACCTTATTCAGCTTGGCGTGGCAATCCTTCAAACTCCGATCGAGGATGACTTCGGCCAGCTGAGTCAACGCAGCCGAAAAATCAGGCAGTGCTGTGTCTGACTCGACGATGTGCTTCATATCGATGCGGAACAGTTCACGGTCCTTGAAGCTGTTCAGCGCGGCCTTCCGGGCCTCGTCGGTTTTGGCTTTATTCACCAGGCGATCGAGTTCCTTACGAAGCGTCGCTTTGGGAGTCATGAGGGGCGCATCGCGATAATCTTGGAGAAGCGGTAGTAGGTTACTGTGTTGGCGGCGCAGAAAGTCTTCCCAGAGAAAATCGCTGGCCCCGAGCAGACGGGCGAGCAGGGGAAAGGTCTTCTTATCGCTGAGAAAGGCCAAGGCTTCTTGCTGGGCTTTCCCTTTCGTTTGCTGCATCGTGAGGTCAAGAAACTGGTCAAAGGCCTCTAAGGCTTTGGTCGGGTCAGGGGCCCAAGTCAGGGCATGGGTGAATTGCTTGATGAGCACGGCCGTCAGGCGCAGCTGCTGCTGATCGGTTGCATCGGTCAGCTTCTGGCCATGGCGGTTGCGGACAGAGAAGCGATCGTGAATCTTCCCCTCCTCGACGTCGAACTGTGCTTTGGAAATGTACACGTTGCGCATGGCCAGGGCGTTGGCGAAGGCGTACAAAAAGGCCGGGGTATCGTCCGACCGGATATCCATGACCGTGTCGGTGGGAGATTGGTTGTTGTCGAATGTGATCTGGACTGGATGGAGGAGACCGCTGAAAGACCCGCGGCGCTTGCCGAGCTGTTCGACCAGCCGTCGATTCACTGCACAGCGGGCCTCTGTAAATTGCCCTTTATCGAGCAATGTGATCACTGAGTGGAGCGCATCCGTGAGGTGTTTCTGTTGGATGTCGCCCAATTCCACTCCTGGTACCGGCAGCACGCGGAACACATCGACGATTTTTTTTCTGGTCAGCCCTGGACTGCTCGTGGCGCGGACGCGTGGTCCGTATCCTGCCCAACTTGTGCGAGCGGGCGGCGCAGCCGCTTGTTCGCCAAACGTATAGATATCTCCTTCTTCGATGTTCAGGCCAAACGCAGAGAGCAGGCCGCAAATCGTGGCGAATTCAGAGAAGTAATCAAAGGCTACGATCGTGACCTCAAACCGTGTGTCCTGTTGCTCGGCAAAGGCAATTGCGCAGGGGCGTTCCGGGGTGAGCTGAGCCGTCGAGCGGATATGAGCGGCAATCGCCGGCGGTTCGAATCTCCGGAAATATTCTGGGTCCATGCGGCTGAAAAAATCATCAAGGATTTCAGGTGCAACATCAGGACACAGGGGACGAACTGTGCTGAGCAACGCGGTACGATCGGGAGCGCCAGTGGACATGGACTTCAGTATACCCGAATGGTTTCATTGTGCGTAGAGGAACCCGTGAGTATAATGCCGCTCCATGCCTCGAAGAACTCCCACACCCCACTCGTCGCGTTTGCCCTCGTTGACTGAAGGTCGTCCCGATAAGCCGGATCCCACGTCGATCCTGCTGGGGGAGAAGCAAAATGCTGAGGGGATTCGGGGGATTTTGTCCGCCTATGGCCTGCGTGATCTCGATCAAGCGGACCGTAATCTCGATGCCATGGCCGGTGACCCGATCCAACGTCGGCAGCTGGCCGACATCCTGCCAATGTTGATGGACTCGATTGCCCGAACGGCCGATCCCGACCAGGCGTTGAACCACTGGGAGCGTATGTTGACGAGCGTATCCCGAACCTCATTTCTCGACTACTTGCGCACGTCGCCGCGCATGCTCGATCTTCTCTGTGTGATCTTCGGCAACAGCGATGCCTTGACCTTTACGCTCATTCGAGACCCGACCGTGGTGTACTGGCTGGCTGAGGAGGATGTCCTCGCCCGACCTCCGACGCGAAAGGGGATGGAGCGTGCGCTGTACGGCAGTATCGGGCATCTCACCTCCAAAGAATCGAAGCTGGATGCGCTGCGTCGGTTCCAGCGGCGAGAAATGTTACGGATCGGTGTGCGGGATCTCCTTCGCCTCTCGACGGTGCCGGAGACAACCGGCTCGTTGTCGGATTTGGCCTGCCTCCTTATTCATGCGGCCTACGAGGTTGTCGACGCCGATCTCCGACAGCAATATGGCATTCCCATGCATCAGAATCGGCAGCGACGGTGGGTGGAGACCAAGTTTACGGTCATCGGGATGGGTAAGCTTGGCGGACATGAGTTGAATTACAGCTCCGATGTAGATCTGATCTATCTCTATGAGTCCCACGATGGAGAGACGAGAGCGCCAAGAGGGAGGCGTGCCGTGATCCCAGCCGGCGTCGGCATTTCCAATGAAGAATATTTTGAGATTCTCGCCCGTGAGCTCACCAGGGTGTTGGTCGAACCCACCAGAGAAGGCTACGTCTTTCGAGTCGATCTGCGGTTGCGGGCCGAGGGTTCTGTTGGCCAGTTGGCTCGTTCGCTCGTCGAGTATCGGAAATATTATGCGACACGCGGACAGGTCTGGGAGCGGTTGGCGTTGCTCAAAGCGTGGCCAGTCGCCGGTTCCCATGATGTCGGGCAGGCGTTTCTGAAGTCGGTGAAGTCGTTTGTCTTGGGGACCGGGGGGGGAATGGATCGCGACAAGGCGTTGACGATCGTGCAAGACGTCCGCGCCGTCAAGGACATGATCGATGCCAAAATGATGGACCGTGGCCACGCACAGCGCAACGTCAAGCTGGGGACCGGCGGGATTCGAGAGATCGAGTTTTTCGTGCAGACCGTTCAAGTCCTGGCCGGACGAACGGTGCCGGCGCTTCTGGATCGGAGCACGCTCGGTTCACTGAGCCGGCTGGCCAAGAAAAAACTGCTCTCGACCGAAGACCGCGATGCGCTGACTGCCGCGTATCTCTTCTTACGCGATGTTGAGCATAAGTTGCAGATGGTCGATGATCTCCAGACCCATGCGCTGCCCGAACGCTCGGAAGAGTTGGAGCGCTGTGCGGTCCGGATGGGGTACGGTGCACAGGATCGGATGAAGGCAGCCAAATTGTTTCATGTCGATCATCAGCGCCATACCGAGATGGTCCATCGTACCTTCAGGTCGTTTTTTGTCGAGCCAATGACATCGCTTGTTTTTAAAGCCACGCTCCGTTCAATCAGCAGTTCGAAGTAGACGAGGTTGTTCTGAGAGGGGAGATGACTGGGAGGTTCGGGGGACATCACCCTGACATCTTATGTGTGTTCTGGCCTGCAGGAGGGGATCGGCGCACCCTCGGTGATGACAGCGGGTGCGTGACAGCACCTCACTTGCTGAGCAACGTTGACAGTCCTGTTCGCCTCTGCTAGCGTCTGTGTGGGGATGAGCAGGGGCGTGAACATTACCGTCTCATCTTCGGAGCGATGGGGTATGAATACAATTCAGATCAAGACACCGTCTCCTGAGCAAAGCCTTCCTCTGGTAAAAGGGGCGTTGGAGATGGAGAAAAAACTCACGCGCGATAGTCTCGCAATCTCGGAAAGTCGGATCACGACACTCGTCCGACAGCTTGGGGTCACCGTTGAGCAAGTCCTGGAGGGCGTTGTTGCGAGAGGGGAGGAGAATGAGCAGGACTTGTTAGACTTGGAAGGTGAGCTGGAGCTTCGTCGGACCTTGCAAGACACCCTCACGCATCTCGAACAGCTTGAAGTATGTCGGTAGCCGACTACGCGTCGCGGATTCGCTCTGCCATTCTTGAAACGCCCCACGTCGTCTCACACTCCCTCGGATATGAAGATCGCCCGCCTGTAGCAGGAATTATAAAAGGGGCAGCGACGTTTGCCGATGGGGCGATCCTCCACTTTAAGGACTATCTGCAACTGAACCCCAATGCCATCAGGCTCAAATATGCCTACCATTATGTGACGGCGACCGGCAGCCTCATCTTTCGATATGACAACGCACGCGACCCTGCTGCGCGGGATTTGCCCACCTATCCGCACCACCGGCACAGTCACACGGGCCTCGAAGCGTCCTCTGGTCCCCCGCTCTCGGAAGTATTGCGCGAAGCCGCCGCTCTTGTGAAACGACCGTAGACATAAGCCCAGGAGGAATGAAGCGGGCATCCGATGCGCTGACCGCCGCTTATTTGTTCCTGCGTGATGTCGAACATAAGTTGCAGATGGTCGATGATCTCCAGACCCATTCGTTACCAGAAAGTTCAGAAGAGTTGGAGCGTTGTGCAGTCCGGATGGGGTACGGTGCATAGGATCGCACAGTATAACCTTGCTCGGCTGTACTATAGTGGACAGGGTGGAAGGCAGGACTATACCCAAGGCTGTCTGTGGTACGAGAAAGCTGCTCTTCAAGGTAGTGCGGATGCGCAGGTGAATCTGGGGACACTGTATTCCAACGGTTTAGGATGCCGGAAGGATGATAAAGAAGCAGTCTTCTGGTTTCTGTTGGCTGCGAAACAAGGGCATGGTTTAGCCTTCGTTAAACTTGGCTCCATGTATGAGGATGGACGTGGGGCGACGCAAGACTATGTCCAGGCCTATAAATGGTACAACTTGGGAGCAAGACAGAACGAAAAGACGGGGGAGCAGCTTCGGGATGAACTAGTGAAACGGATGACCCCTGCTCAGGTCGCCGAGGCACAACAGCTAACGAAGGAATGGTTGGCTGGAGGGCCATGAATTCCTTCAGCGCGAAACACTACGACAAGCTTTCCAACAACTCCAGATCCCTTTTGAGCAATTGATTCACCAGATCTGTCACTGGCGTTCCCTTTTTCTTGGCCAGGCGCTCTAGACGCTTGTGCATGCGGCCATCCACATAGATGGGAAAATTCAGCTCCGCTTCCTTTCGGAAGAACTTGCCTCGGACAGCGTTTGAAAAGTCGTATTCTCGTTTCACATCTTGCCGATCGGTTGCATTGTTTTGCTCTGGCGAAGCCTGCGAATGGTGACAGGCGCTAGTTGTCCTGATCGATTCTGCGTAGCATGTCGTCATAGACCGTTTTTCTGTGCCGGATAGCAAGAATCAACACGTCATCTTTCTCCAACTTGTACACCACTCGGTAATCTCCAACGCGAAGTTTCCAATAACCTTTTAGGGTCTTCCGAAGAGGGGCTCCGTATTGGTGGGGTTGAAGAGTCAGGCGAGATTCAATAGCGTCAGCAATCCGACGGCGAAGGTTACGCGGGATGTCCGGGATATCTTCCTCACCGATTGCAGGGTGGTAGTGAAGGGAGAACGACACTCATCGCCTCGGACGTTTCGAGGTGCCCCACACCTCCGCATGGGTCTTTGCGGCCTTTCGATCAAACGTGGCCATCCGCCCGTCGGCAATGTTGGCTAGTACCCGATCTTCTTCAATGTCCAGTGCATCCTTCACCAGGTCGCGGACTTTCAATGACAACGAGATGCCGTCGCGTTTTGCCCATCGACGGAGGCCTTGGTACAGTGGCTCGTCGAGCACGACATTCACCCGCGGGTTGGTTGCCGGCATAAATCCTCCTGCATTTGAACTGGGCACAGTGTAACACTTGTGATGCACCTCGCCAAGCGTATGGTGAGGGTTTGGGGTGTCCTTTCTGGAGAAGAGTAGGATATGAAAACACAAAGGGCCCGGTGGTTGCCCACCGAGCCCTTTTCTGTCCGAGCAGCCTGTTGGTGGCCTGCCCTGAGCTTGTCGAAGGGTTAGTACATCCCTTCCATACCGCCGCCGTGGCTGTGTCCACCTGGGCCACCGGCTGATTCCTTCTTCTCCTCGGGGAGTTCGGTGATCATGACTTCGGTCGTGAGCATCAAGCCCGCGACGCTGGCGGCGTTCTGCAGAGCGCAGCGCGACACCTTGGTCGGGTCGATGATGCCGGCCTTGATCATATCGACATATTCATCCGTGGCGGCGTTGTAGCCACCGTTGGCGTTCTTGTCTTCCCGAACCTTGCCGACGACGACCGAGGCTTCTGCGCCGGCATTCGCGGCGATCTGTCGGAGCGGTTCTTCGAGCGAACGCCGGACGATGTCGAGTCCGACCTTTTGCTCAGCCGGGACATCCTTGATCCCATCGAGCGCCTTGATGCAGCGGAGGTAGGCCGTACCGCCCCCAGGGACGACACCTTCTTCTACTGCCGCCTTGGTGGCATGCAGCGCGTCCTCGACGCGGGCCTTCTTCTCCTTCATCTCGGTCTCGGTTGCGGCGCCGACATTGATGACGGCCACGCCGCCCACGATCTTTGCCAGCCGCTCTTGCAGCTTTTCGCGATCGTAGTCAGATGTGGTCTCGTCGATCTGGGCCTTGATTTGCTTCACGCGTCCTTCGATCTTCTTAGCATCGCCGTAGCCTTCCACGATCGTCGTGTTGTCCTTGTCGATCGTGACGCGCTTGGCTCGACCGAGGTCTGTCAGCTTGACGCTCTCAAGCTTGATGCCGATGTCATCAGAAATCACTTGACCGCCTGTGAGGATGGCGATGTCCTCCAGCATGGCCTTGCGACGATCGCCGAAGCCCGGGGCTTTGACCGCCACGACGTTCAGAGTGCCGCGTAGTTTGTTGACCACGAGGGTGGCCAATGCTTCACCTTCGACTTCTTCTGCGAGGATGACGAGTGGCTTACCCAGCTTGGCGACTTGCTCGAGCAATGGCAATAGATCTTTCATGCTGCTGATCTTCTTTTCGTTGATCAGAATGAGCGGTTCCTCCACGGAACATTCCATCCGCTCCGCATTGGTGACGAAATAAGGAGAGATGTAACCGCGATCGAACTGCATGCCCTCGACCACGTCCAGCGAGGTGGTCATCGACTTGGCTTCTTCCACGGTGATGACGCCATCCTTGCCGACCTTTTCCATGGCTTCGGCGATCAGATCGCCGATGGTCTTGTCGTTGTTGGCCGAAATCGTGCCCACTTGCGAAATCTCGGTCTTGTTCTGACAAGGCTTGCTGAGCTTCTTGAGCTCGGCGGTGATGGCTTCGACGGCCTTGTCGATGCCTCGCTTGATCTCCATCGGATTGGCGCCGGCGGTGATGTTCTTCGCGCCTTCCCGGAAGATAGCCTGGGCCAACACGGTGGCGGTGGTGGTGCCGTCACCAGCGATATCGCTGGTCTTGCTGGCCACTTCGCGGACCAGCTGGGCGCCCATATTTTCGTAAGGGTTCTTCAGCTCGACTTCCTTAGCCACCGTCACGCCGTCCTTGGTGATGGTCGGGGCACCGAATTTCTTGTCGAGAATCGCATTGCGGCCCTTCGGGCCGAGGGTTGCTTTCACGGCGTCTGCGAGCTGGTTCACCCCTTTCAGGATGGCCGCTCGTGCCGCATCGCCGTACATAAGTTGCTTTGCCATTATCGTTCCTCCGGTTATAGTCTAAAATTTACTCAAGTCTGAACGTCATCAAGTCTCTTTTGAAACGTGATGATGTGACGACCGTGTTTGCTACTACGCCGTAAAGACGCCCAGGATGTCTTCTTCCTTGAGGATCAAGCACTCTTCATCCTCAATCCGAAGCTTGCTGCCAGAATACTTGTCGAACAGGACGTGATCGCCGATCTTGACGTTCTCCACTTTCTTTCCAATTGCCTGAACCACGCCTCGTTGTGGCTTCTCTTTCGCTGAATCTGGTACATAAATCCCACCGGCGGTCCGATCCAATTCCTCGGTGTAGGTGACAAACACTCGTTCACCCAAAGGCTGAAACCCCTTGGCAACGTTCTTCTTTTCCTTCTCAGCTGTACCCATGGCAGAACCTCCTCCTGATGAAAGTGAACTCGTTAGGTGTTGACGGTTGTAAAGAGTTGGGCTGAACTTGTTCGATCCAGGCAGCCTGCGACTCAAGTGTAGAGATAGACCTTCGTTCCCCTAAGTCAAGAGGGGGAATAAGGGATTTTTATCGTCCCCGATCACTTGTGCTGCTGCAGAGATCGTTTCATTCTAACCTATTGGGAAATCAACATTCCAGGAGTATTTTATCCGGTGGGGGGTGGGATCACTGGGATGTCATATCCGCAAGCGATCAAAATCTTTGATGTCTTTTTTGATGTAGTCACGGAGGCGTTTGATGATGCGGGCTTCCAGTTGACGCGTCCGCTCCTTGGTAATCCCGTATTTGTCGCCCAGATCATCCAAGGTCAGGGGCTGGTCAGATAGAATACGATTTCTGAGAATATCTTCGTCTCGTTCTTCCAGGGTCTTGATGAACTCGGCAAGCTTGGCCCTGAAGAGGGTCTTCAGCTGATGATCGGCGAGTTGTTCGTCTGCCGGTTCTTGGTGGGAGGGCAAGACGTCCAACAGGGTATGTTCCTGGTTTTCACCGATCGGCTGGTCGAGCGAGAGCTCCCAGTTGCCCAGGCGCTGATCCATTTCAACCACATCGCGCTCACGCACATTCAGACGATCCGCGAGTAATTTCGTGTCCGGCGCGAAGCCCTCCCGCTCAAGCTTCGCCTTTTCCTTTTTGAGGTTATAGAACAGTTTTCGCTGATCCTGCGTCGTCCCGATCTTGACGAGTCGAAAAGTGTGCAGGAGGTACCGGAGAATATAGGCCCGCGACCACCAGGCGGCGTAGGCATAGAAGCGCACGTTTTTCGAAGGGTCGAATTTCTTGATGGCTTGCATCAGGCCGACGTTGCCTTCTTGAATGAGATCCATGTGGTCGGCCCCGGTATGGAGGTACTCGCCGGCAATCGAGACCGACACGCGCAGGTTCGCCATGATGAGTTTGACGGCTGCTTCGCGGCTGCCGTGGGTGTGATATTCCTGGAAAAGCTGAAGTTCCTCTTCCTTTGACAGATAGGGGTATCGGCGGACTTCGGCGAGGTACTGCTGTAAGGCCGTGACCGGCACCACGGCCATGGTGTCGGCGGGCTGCCGTCCATCAGAGGCTGGGATATCCAATACCACCGGCGCAGCTTCGGCCTCGACGATCTCATCATCGGAAGGTCCGAGGATTTCTGGTTCTAGGGCGTCGCCCATCTCCTCCTGTGAATGGTCGTGACCGTTCATGATGCGTGCGTGACTATAACAGAATGAATGAACAGCACAAAAGCCGTCTTGCGGGACGAAGAGGCGTGACGGGTCACGCCCGTTCTGTCCCTAAATTAGGGGGAAGAGACTCGTCAGTCTCTCCTTCGGTGGCGTTCGCTTGCGCCTCTGAAAGCGGCTCCCCTATAGTGACCGCTATCCATCCGGAGGTCGGGCGTGTCTGAGATCTGGAGTATTCTGAAAAGTGGTCATTGGCCGTCACTGGCGGGGGCGTGGTTGCACCTGACCGTGAGTTTTATGGTCTGGTTGCTTGTCGGGGCGATGAGCATTCCGCTCATGGTGGCGCTGCAGCTGAGCGACACTGAGATCGCCTGGCTCGTCTCCTTGCCGTTACTCGGCGGCGCGGTGTTACGCATGGCAGCCGGATGGAGCGCGGATTGGCTCGGTGCGCGACCCACGGCCGTGGTTATTCTCGTGATGGAGTGTCTGGTGTTGTGCTGGGGGTGGCTCGGTGTCACTGGATACGGAGAAGCGCTGGCCTTTTCAGCCTGTCTTGGCGTGGCCGGCGCGAGCTTTGCGGTCTCACTTCCGATTGCAAGCCGCGCGTATCCGCTCTCGGCGCAAGGATTTGTGCTCGGTATCGCCGCATCGGGGAACATCGGCACCGTGTTGATCCTATTTTTTGCGCCGCGTTGGGCAGCCGCACTGGATTGGCATCAGGTCTGCGGCATCATGGCTGGGGTTGTTGCGGCGACCCTGTTGGCATTTGTGCTGGTAGTGCCAGGAACAACACCGGCTCCTGGGGCTGGTGCGGTGGCGTGGTGGTACCATGCGGCGCAGTTGATTCGCCGCCGGTCAGCCTATTGGCTTTCGTTCCTCTATGCGGTCACGTTTGGCGGTTTCGTGGGCCTGTGCAGTGTGCTCCCGCTGCTGCTGCACGATGTCTATCGGGCCGATGCGATGGAGGCTGGCGCGGTGGCGGCTTTGTGCGGGCTTGTGGGGAGTGTGATCCGTCCGGTCGGCGGCTATGTCGCGGATCGTCAAGGAGGGCTGCGGACGCTCTATTATGTCCTGCCGGTGATTGCGGGGACGGTGGTGGCGGTGCTCAGCCCTTCGCAAACCATGGCGGTCGTGATGATGGTGGTGGCAACAGCCGCGATGGGATTCGGCAACGGCGTGGTGTTCCAGCTGGTCGCCGAATGGTTTCCTAAGGACATCGGATTGGCGTCTGGCGTAGTTGGGGCGTCGGGGGCGATCGGTGGATTTCTGTTGCCCCTACTCATCGGGACGATGAAGGGGTTCTCAGGCAGCTACGAATCTGGGCTCTGGCTGTTCGCCGGGTTCACGGTGTGCGCGTGGGGCACGGTGATCGCCGCGTTGCGGGCCAACAGGTCTTCGTCTGTCGAACTGTCCTCATGAGATTGTTCGATTCTCGTGCACTCCCTAAAAAAACCATATTCAAGGTTCAGTCTGAAATGCTAGATTGATTGCCCTATGCCCACGCCGTTCAACCACATCGAAGACGCCATCCGAGATATTAAGAAGGGGAAGTTCGTTATTCTGGTCGACGACGAAGACCGTGAAAATGAAGGGGATCTGGTTATTGCCGCAGAAAAAGTCACTCCGCAGGCCGTCAACTTCATGGCCAAGCATGCGCGCGGACTGATTTGCCTGGCCCTCACACCTGAGCGCGTCGAGGAACTGCAGTTGCCGCAGCAGGCGTCCGAAAATACCGCCACCTTTGGCACCGCCTTTACCGTCTCGATCGATGCGCGAAAAGACATCACCACGGGAATTTCAGCGGCCGATCGAGCGAAGACGATTCACGTGGCGATTGACCCCAAGACGAAGCCGATGGATCTTGCGCGACCTGGTCATGTGTTTCCGCTCAAAGCGCAAACCGGTGGAGTGCTCCGTCGGGCTGGGCAAACCGAGGGGTCTGTCGACTTGGCCAGGCTCGCGGGTCTCCGGCCTGCCGGGGTGATCTGCGAGATCATGAATGCCGACGGCACCATGGCTCGGGTACCTGAGCTGACGAAGTTTGCCAAGCTCCATAAGATGAAGATGGTGACCGTGAAGGCCTTGATCGAATACCGCATGCGACGGGAAACGTTCGTCAAACGGATGGCGAGTGCGCGATTGCCGACGACGTTCGGCGACTTTGAAGCGGTGGCGTTCGAGAATCAGATCGACGGAGTGACGCACATTGCGTTGGTGAAGGGCCCGGTCGATGGTGGGGCGCCCACCCTCGTGCGTGTCCATTCCGGATGTTTGACGGCTGACGCGTTAGGATCACTGCGGTGCGATTGCCGGGATCAATTGCACTCCGCGATGGAGCTCATTCAGAAGGAAGGGCGAGGCGTCTTGCTCTATCTCAATCAAGAAGGCCGTGGAATCGGATTACTAAACAAGATTAAGGCGTATGGACTTCAAGATAAGGGTAGTGACACGGTCGAAGCCAATCTGCAGCTGGGCTTTAAGGCGGATCTCCGCGACTATGGAGTTGGGGCTCAAATTTTGGCGAATCTCGGCCTGCAACAGATCAAGTTGATTACAAATAATCCACGGAAGATCGTTGGAATCGAAGGATACGGCCTCAAGGTTGTCGAACGGGTTCCGATCGAAATGGCCCCGCGCGCCGCCAATGTCCGATATCTTCGGACCAAGAAAACGAAGCTAGGGCATCTCCTCAAAAAGGTGTAAACATCGCAACGTTTCAGGGGCCACATCGGTTAAGGGGCACATCATGAGACATGCACACGTGCTATCTTCCTATGATACTTAGTAAAAGCTCACGCCGCGCGGTTGGATTTAGGTTCGGCATCGTGGCTGCGAAGTTCAATACGCAGGTCACGAGCAGACTGCTGCATGCCTGTGTCGAGACGCTGACGGCCTATGGTGTTCCGCAAGAGAATGTTATGGTCGTTCGGGTGCCGGGCGCGTTTGAAATTCCGCTGGTCGCGCGCGCCATGGCTAAGACAGGCCGGTTTGATGCGGTGATTTGCTTGGGGGCGGTGATTCGTGGGGATACTCCGCATTTCGAGTATATCTGTGCCGAAGTCAGCCGTGGCGTCGGGCAAGCGGCCGTGGACAACGATGTACCGATCATCTTTGGTGTGTTGACCACTGAGACGGTGGCGCAGGCCGTGGAGCGAGCGGATACGAAGAAGTTCAACCGAGGTGGCGAGGCGGCGAAGTCCGCGATCGAGATGGTGGCGGTAATGAGGAAGATAAGAGGGAACGTTGAAAAGTTGGAAAATCGAAAGTCTTCAAGCCGAAATCAGCGGGCAGTAGGAAGAACAAAACGGTGAGTCATCTCTCTTTTCAGCCGATGAGCTTGCGAGCTTTTCAACGTTCTCACGTTCCCACTGTGTAACTATGGGCTCTCGTCACCAAGCTCGTGAGCGAGCCTTGCAGATCCTCTTTCAACATGACATTCATGGGAAGTCCGGCGTGCATCTTGACGAGTTTTGGCGTGAATGCGCGGCGTCCGATGAGTCAAGAGCGTTCGCGGAACAGTTGGTGCAGGGTGTGCTAGCGCATAAAAAAGAGCTCGATGCCACCATCGGTAAATATGCGACGAATTGGACCGTGAGCCGCATGCCGATCGTCGATCGCAATATCTTGCGTGCCGGGCTGTACGAGCTGTTGTGGTTGGATGAGGTGCCTGCGAAGGTCACGATGGACGAATCCATCGAACTGGCGAAGAGTTTCGGCGACGAGGATGCGTCAAGGTTTGTGAACGCGGTTCTCGACAAGGCGTTGACCACCGAGTCGCGGCTGGCCGCCAAACGCGCCGGAGCGCCTTTGAGCATGCCAAACAGGCGCCACGCGGAACGGCGGCGAAAATCCGGAAGAAGGCCAAGATCAACGTCGACCGAATTGCCGAAATCGAAAAGGTCACCAAGCATGATGTGATCGCTTTTCTCGAATCGCTCATGGACACAGTAGGACCGGAACATCGGTTTCTCCACATGGGACTCACGTCCTCCGACATTGTCGACACCTCCCTGGCCGTTCAAATGACCGAGGCGCTGGATCTCATCCTGCGCGGGGTGGAAGGGTTGCTGGGCGTCTTGAAACGGCAGTCGTTCCGGTACAAGGATCAGGTCATGGTGGGGCGGTCACATGGCATTCACGGGGAGCCGATCTCATTTGGGCTGAAGCTCGCCCTGTGGTACGAAGAAGTCCGCCGCCATCACGAGCGGTTGCGGCGGGTGCGGACCGAGATTGCGGTCGGCAAACTATCCGGTGCCATGGGGACCTTCGCCCATCAGGGACCGGATATTGAAGAATATGTGTGCGCCAAGCTTGGCTTGAAGGCCGATCCCGTTTCGAATCAGGTCGTCCAGCGAGACCGCCACGCCTCCTATGCCACAGCGCTCGCGTTGCTTGCGGCCAGCATCGAAAAGATCGCCACCGAAATTCGCCACCTCCAGCGCACGGAAGTGCTCGAAGCGGAAGAGTATTTCTCCGAAGGCCAGAAGGGATCGTCGGCGATGCCTCACAAACGGAACCCGATTATCTCGGAGAATCTTTGTGGTTTGGCGCGGCTGGTGCGAGCCAACAGTCTGGCGGCGATGGAGAATGTGGCGCTCTGGCATGAACGGGATATCAGCCATTCGTCGGTCGAGCGGGTGATCATGCCGGACAGCACGATTGTGATCGACTATATGCTCGCCAAAGTCACGGATCTCATCGAACATTTGGTTGTGTATCCTGATCGAATGAGGCGAAACCTCGAATTGACCGGGGGGCTGGTGTATTCGCAGCGGCTGCTGTTGGCCTTGGTCGAGAAGGGGGCGCAGCGAAAAGAGTCCTATGAAGCGGTGCAGCGCAATGCCATGGTTTCCTGGAGGGGAGGCGGCGCACTGCAGGAATTGGCCGGCAAAGACCCGTTTATCTCACAGCATCTGAAGCACAGTGAGATTGCAGCTTGTTTCAACCCCAAGTACTATCTGCGCCATCTCGATCAGATCTATCGGCGGGTGTTCGGGAGGGCTAGACAACGTTCGCCCGGCATCAAGGGGGAAAGGAGCAAATAGATGATGACTCGATCACTTGTCACGGGGATGATGCTTATTGGGTTGATGGTCGGCCCGTGGCTATCCGATGCGCAGTCTGCGGCGGATCGCGAGAAACTTCTTACGGAACCCGGAATCTACGGCACGTTTGCCCTTTTCGCGCTGAATGAAGAGTGGGCGAAGCAAGACCCCGCGACGCGGATCGTCCGTCTGACCTCGCTCAAAGGTGTGGTGGAACAGCATCGGGAGCATGTGGCAATTGATCTGTACCTGCTTCGAGGGCTTTCCGATCACGCTGATCTCTTGTTCCGGATTCATGCGGCGGAATTACGCGCGACGCAGGAGTTTCTCCTGGATCTGAAGAGCAGCCAATTCGGGAGATACCTCAAGACGGTTGGGGTCATGCACGGGCTTACCAAAAAACCGAATTACGTCCCGGGATTTTCCGAGCAAATGAAGGCTGACCTGAAGGTCGTCAGTGAGCCGGGCCAGCA
The DNA here is from genome assembly GCA_005116965.1 of Nitrospira sp. GTDB lineage: Bacteria > Nitrospirota > Nitrospiria > Nitrospirales > Nitrospiraceae > Nitrospira_D. Next base: position 681,610 of record SWDG01000006.1, read on the forward strand.
TCCGTATGCCATCGTGATCCCGGTCAGGAAGTCAGCTGAGTGGTGGGGGCTGGATCAGGAGAAACGAGCCGCGATGATGCAGGAACATACCGCCGCCACGTTACCGTATTTACAATCGGTCAAGCGGAAGCTCTATCACTCCAGTGGGCTGGACGATCTGGACTTCATTACCTATTTTGAAACCTCCAAGCTGGAGGACTTTCATAGCCTGGTGTTGTCGCTTGAGAAGGTGCAAGAGTTTCGCTATACGCGGCGGTTCGGGAGTCCAACCATACTCGGGACGATGAAATCGTTGGACGAGGTTGTCGAGCTGTTGGCGCAGTAAGTTGAACTACAGAGGTCCGATCATGGCGATGGGCGAGCTTCTTTACGAAGGCAAGGCGAAGAAGATCTTTTCGACGGGAAATCCAGACCAGGTCGTGCAGTATTTCAAAGACGATGCGACGGCCTTCAACGCACAGAAGCGCGGCACCATCCTTGAGAAAGGCGTCATCAACAACAAGGTCTCCGAGCGGCTGTTTCAGCTCTTGGAGCAAAACGGGATCCGGACACACTTTGTGGAGCGGTCGAATGACCGGGAAATGCTCACCAAGAAAGTCAGGATCGTTCCGATTGAAGTCGTGGTTCGGAACGTCGTCGCGGGAAGTTTGGCCAAACGGCTCGGATTGAAAGAGGGCAACCGGATCGATCCGGCGGTTGTTGAATTCTATTATAAGAACGATGGGCTGGGAGATCCGCTGGTCAATGACGATCATCTGCGGCTGATGAATGTGGCGACTCCAGGCATCTTGCGCGAATTGCGAGAGTCCGGACACGCGATCAATAAGGTCCTCAAACCGTTCTTCGCCGAGCGGAAGATGCAGCTCGTCGATTTCAAGCTCGAGTTCGGGGTGTTTCACAATAAACTGATCTTGGCGGACGAGATTTCTCCAGACACGTGCCGTTTTTGGGACATGACGACCGGTGAATCGATGGATAAAGATCGGTTTCGGAAGGATATGGGGAAGATTGAGGAGGCGTATCAGGAGGTGCTGAAGAGGGTGTGTGGATAGTGGAGACCTGAGCTTTGCCCGCTCAGGCACGTCAACTCGACCGCACTAGGTTTCGCCATCTCTCGGCACACGAAACTTGTTCCGTTCTAAGCGGAGCTTGAACGGAACTTCGAACATCGTGAGCCGTCCGCAAGGCGGACCGCTCAGTCTCAAAAAGTGCAGTAACCCGAGTTTCCGTGATATTGCGGAACAAAGCTCAAGGTCTCCTCCTGATCTTTGGTAGAGGGGGAAGAAAGAAGAGATGCTGCGGGCATATTTGAATTATGGGCTGGTGGCTTCGGTGGTGGTTTGGGCGGCCATTATCGGGGTGATGGCCTATCGGTTAAATGAGTCACCCTGGCGGTGGGCGTTCGTGGCCTTGGTGTTTTGCGGCGGACTCACCATTGCCGTCATCTTCTGGATCAAGAAATATGTGGATCGGTTGAATGAGGCCGAAGAAAAGCAGGAGAGTAAGTTGTGAAAGCCAAAATTCACGTAACGTTGAAGTCAGGCATCTTGGATCCTCAAGGCAAGGCTATTGAGCATGCGCTGGACTCTTTGGGGTTCAAGCACGTGGCGAACGTGCGTGTCGGGAAATACATGGAACTGGACCTTCAGGAGGCCGATAGGGCCAAGGCTGAAGTGGCGGTCAAGTCGATGTGCGAGAAGCTTCTGGCGAATACGATCATTGAAGATTATCGGTATGAATTGACTGCGTAACTTCGCGTGGGGTCTGCCGCATGAATGTCGGTGTTCTTGTATTTCCTGGTAGTAATTGCGATCACGACTGTGCGCATGTCTTGAAAGATGTACTCGGGCAGAATGTCACAATGGTGTGGCATAAGGAGTCGTCGTTAGCCGGCTTGGATGCGGTGATCCTGCCGGGGGGATTTTCATATGGCGATTATCTCCGCACCGGGGCGATTGCGCGGTTTTCTCCGGTCATGCAGGCGGTCCAGCAGTTTGCGGCTGAGGGAAAATTGGTGCTGGGGATCTGCAACGGATTTCAGATTCTGCTGGAGGCGGGTTTGTTGCCCGGCGCGATGTTGCGAAATAAGTCGCTGCACTTTATCTGCCGCGAGACGTACGTCAAAGTGGAGAACGCGGCGACGCCGTTTACGAATGCGTGCAAACCTGGTCAGGTGCTCAAAATTCCAATCGCGCATGCGGATGGGAACTACTACACCGATCCAGTGACGTTAGGTGGCCTTCAAGCCAACGCCCAGGTGGTCTTTCGCTATTGTACGGTAGACGGGAAGGTGGTACCTGGGGCCTGTCCTAATGGTTCACTCGATAATATTGCCGGTATCCGCAGTGCGCAAGGCAATGTCTTGGGAATGATGCCACATCCGGAGCGCTGCGTGGAGACCATGCTGGGAAATGAAGATGGGCGACACATCTTTCAATCAATGCTCTCGTTTTTAGAGCAGAAGAAGGTGGCAGAAGTCCGGTAAGCGCTCCAATGATGATTTGGCGGGATCGCTCTCCTGAGGATTGAAGATCAAAAGTGCGCAGGGTAAAGTATTCAGTCAGTTGGTCGGTAACAGTTTCAACTTCTTTTATACCTAGAGGAGGGTCGCAATGAGACGTATAGGTGCATTGGTGGCAGCCATTGGTCTATTAATCTTGGGTTCAGGCGCTGGTGTGTTTGCTGCGACGGATGACGGGAGCAAGCTCACGATCACGAGTCCGGCACCTGGAGCCAAGGTGGGAAAAGATATCGAGCTGGCCTATGAGTTGACGAAGGGGACCCAGGCGACGCATGCCCATTGTTTTGTGGATGGCGAATACCAGAAGGGCTGGGATAAAAAGACCGTCAAGGGGATGTCTCCTGGCACTCACGAAATCAAGGTTGTCGCGGCAGACAAGGATCATCAAATGTTAGCCGCGGAAGCGATCGTCAAGGTTGACGTTCAGTAAGCGTTTAGGGTGTACGATTGAGGTCTACGACCTGGCGAGGTGCTCTGCTGGCACCTCGCCGGTCATTCAGGAGAACCGCTTGCAGTTGTTACATGGCCTGAGGACGCACATTCGCAGATCAGAATTCACTGTGGAACGATTTGTTGTGATCGCTAGGGCATGATGCAGGCCGACACATCACGTATCACCAAAGATCTCATCGCTCAGCATAATCTTACGGGCGAGGAATACCAAAAGATCGTCGATATTCTCGGGCGTGAGCCCAATCTGACGGAACTCGGCATGTTCTCGGTGATGTGGTCTGAGCACTGCTCGTACAAGAGTTCACGCGTACATCTGAAGAAGCTGCCGACGACTGGACCTCGTGTTGTGCAAGGGCCTGGTGAGAATGCCGGAGCGGTCGATATCGGTGATGGGCTCTGCGTCGTCTTCAAGATGGAATCGCATAACCATCCATCGTTTATCGAGCCCTATCAGGGGGCGGCGACGGGTGTCGGCGGGATTTTGCGCGATATCTTCACCATGGGGGCACGGCCGATTGCGTTGCTCGATTCCCTGCGGTTTGGAGAACTGCACTCGCCCAAGACTCGTCATCTCATGAAGGGGGTCGTGTCCGGCATTGCCGGTTACGGCAATTGCATGGGAGTTCCTACTGTAGGAGGCGAGATTGTCTTCAATGATATCTACGCGCTGAATCCATTGGTCAACGTGTTCTGTCTCGGTCTGGCCCATAAAGACAAAATTTTCCGTGGCACGGCGGCAGGCGTCGGTAATCCCGTGATCTACTTCGGCTCAACAACAGGCCGTGATGGGATTCATGGGGCGACGATGGCGTCCGATTCGTTCGACGATCAATCAGAGCAGAAGCGTCCGACGGTACAGGTCGGTGATCCCTTTACCGAAAAATTGCTGCTGGAAGCCTGTCTTGAGTTGATGGAGCGAGATCTGCTCGTAGGGATTCAAGATATGGGGGCGGCAGGGTTGACGAGTTCGTCGTGCGAGATGGCCTCCCGTGCCGGCAACGGGATGGAATTGGATCTGACCGTGGTCCCGAGGCGAGAGCCGGGGATGACGCCATACGAGATCATGCTGTCCGAGTCGCAAGAGCGGATGTTGATGGTGGCAAAAGCCGGCAAAGAAGAGGACTGTATCGCCATTTGCCGGAAGTGGGATTTGGATGTGGCTGTAGTCGGAAAGGTGACGGCAGACGGTATCTTGCGTGTGAAAGATCAGGGCAAGGTCGTGGCGGAAATTCCTGCCAAATCGTTGGCCGACGACGGACCTCGGTATGAACGGCCCTATCAGCCACCCGCGTATCAGGATATGCTGACGAACCTGAATTATGACGTCCTTCCAGATGTGAAAGACGCGAATGTGGCCTTGTTGGCCTTGTTGGAGTCGCCGACCATCGCCAGCAAGCGGTGGGTCTACGAACAGTATGATCACATGGTGCGGACGAATACGACGGTTCGTCCTGGATCTGATGCCGCGGTGGTGCGAATCAAAGGCACGAACAAAGCTGTGGCCATGACGGTCGATTGCAACAGCCGCTATTGCCTGTTGAATCCCTATGAAGGGGCCAGGCTGGCCGTGGCTGAGGCGGCGCGGAATCTCGTGTGTTCGGGTGCCTCGCCGATTGGCTTAACTGATTGCCTTAATTTCGGGAACCCGGAACGGCCCGACATCATGTGGCAGTTTGTGCTGGCGATTGAAGGGATGAAAGATGCCTGCGAGCATTTCAAAATTCCTATCGTGAGCGGGAATGTCAGCTTCTATAATGAAACCAATGGGCTCTCGATCTACCCGACGCCGATGCTGGGCATGGTCGGACTGATCGAAGAGGCTGAGCGGACGATGACCCAGTGGTTTAAGCAGGAAGGTGACGACATTATCCTGTTGGGATCGGCGCGGGAAGATCTGGGGGGGTCGGAATATCTGAAAGTTATGCATGCGCGTGAACAAGGATCGCCGCCGTATTTGAGTTTCGATACCGAACAGGCCCTCCATGATTGTCTGCTGTCGCTGATTCGTGACGGTCTCCTGCAATCTGCGCATGACTGTTCCGACGGCGGTCTTACCGTGACACTGGCAGAAAGTTGCATCTCTGGTCCCGGACAACCCTTGGGCGCAGTGGTACAGTTGTCACGAGGTCGATTACGAAAGGACGCCATGCTGTTCGGAGAAAGCCAGTCGCGCGTCGTGATCTCGTCCCAGTCCACCCATCGACAGACGATTCTCGATCAGGTCAGGCGCTTCGGGGTGCCCGCTGAAATGATCGGATCTGTGACTGGTACGCGGCTGACCGTTCACCTCCGAGAGGGGGCGTCGACGGAATCAGTGATCGACCAGCCGGTGACGGCATTGTATGACCAATGGGCCTGTTCGTTGGAACGCGCAGTCCACCACACCTAGTTCTTCCATTAGACGCGACGCTATGCCAACAGAATTACCGATCATCGATCCCGATAAGTTTCATGATGAGTGTGCGGTCTTCGGCGTCTATGGGCACGAGGAGGCCGCGAATCTCACCTATTTGGGGCTGTATGCGCTTCAGCACCGTGGACAAGAGGCTTCGGGGATAGTGTCTGGAGATGGAGAGCAGTTTTTTGTTCAGAAGGGGATGGGGCTGGTTGCCGACATTTTTCATAAATCGGTGCTGGAGAAACTGCCGGGTCATATGGCCATTGGTCATAACCGTTACTCGACGACCGGCGGTAACGATCTCAAGAACGTTCAGCCGCTCATCGTCAACTTTGCGCTGGGCAATTTAGCTCTGGCTCACAACGGCAATCTGATCAATGCGCAGATGCTTCGGCATGAGCTCGAAGCCTACGGAGCGATCTTCCAGTCCACATCGGACAGTGAAGTCATCATCCACCTCATCGCCCATTCACGCGCAGACTCCTTTCTCGCGCGTATCATCGATGCGCTGAGTCAGGTGCGAGGCGCGTTTTCGGTTGTCTTGATGACCGACAATGGTCTCATTGCCGCGCGCGATCCCTATGGGCTCAGGCCGTTGTGTATCGCGCGACTGCGCAGCAGTTGGGTGGTGGCATCGGAGACCTGTGCCTTTGACTTACTCGATGCCGAATATGTTCGCGAAGTCGAACCAGGTGAACTGATCGTTATCACCGAGCAAGGGCTGGACAGCCATCATCCCTTTCCTAAAGTGAATCCGGCCATGTGTGTGTTTGAATATGTCTACTTTGCTCGACCCGACAGTCGAATCTTCGGCGCGAACGCCGTCTATGGGACACGAAAAGCGTTGGGGCGGCGGTTGGCGCAAGAATCAGGGGTGCCAGCGGATGTGGTTATTCCCGTTCCGGACTCCGGGGTTCCTGCGGCCCTCGGTTATGCAGAGGGTGGGCGTATTCCATTTGAAACCGGCCTCATCCGCAATCATTATGTCGGGCGAACGTTTATCGAGCCGGAACAATCGATTCGCCACTTCGGCGTGAAAGTAAAGTTGAATGCCGTGCCGGAAGTGTTGGAGGGGAAGCGGGTCGTCGTGGTCGACGATTCATTGGTTCGAGGAACGACCAGCCGCAAGATCGTCAAGATGATCCGCCAAGCCGGGGCGAAGGAAGTACATATGCGGATCAGTTCACCGCCGATCCTGTCGCCTTGTTTTTATGGGATCGACACGCCTACCAAGAAAGAGCTGATCGCATCCGATCATTCGATTGAGGAAATCCGTAAATATATTACGGCCGACAGTCTGGCGTATCTGAGCATCGACGGCATGCTGACATCCGCGCCGATGGCGTCCGATCAGTATTGTACTGCCTGCTTTACCGAGCGCTATCCCATTCCGTTTACTCGCGCGGAAGAGCTCCAGCTTGGGCTGTTCGAATCAGGGCATTGAGTGGCCGGGACTCCTACGACATGATGGCTCCAGAGCAAGACGACGAACAAGAGCTGCACCCAAGAGGTCGTCCTCGAGTGCCGGTCGACTATCCCGTCCAATTCACAGGAGATGAAGGATCGGGCTATGGGACTGTGACGAACCTGACACTTGCCGGAGGTGAGGTTGACAGTCAGATCCAGCTTTCTATCGGAGCGCGCGTGTGTCTTCACGTGCAGCCTCCAGGTGCTCGGCCTCCGATCATCATCACTCTTGCCATCATCCGATGGAAGCAAGGTGATCGATTCGGTATCGAGTTTGTTCGATTTGAGGGGACGGCAAAGGAACAACTCAAGGAGATGCTGAACCAGGGCGAAGGTCCTGTCCAAGATTAGCTTCCTCTCTACTCTACACTGCGGTTGCCGCTCCAAAAATTGCCATGGTAGGATGCAGCTCTTAGGCGCCGATGACCTCAGGAGATGCAAAGGTTCTCCGGTGAAGCACAGGAGCAGCATAGGATCATAGTCTCTTGATCGCGAGGCTCTGTTCGCTTCTCGAAAAAGAGGTCGCGATGAGCGAGGGGCTCAACAGCCAGATCCAGAAGATCAAGCGCATGGCCTGCGGGTTCCGCAACATCGAGCCGTTCAAAACGGCGATCTATTTCCACTGGGGAGGGCTCGATCTCGTCCTATGCTGAACTCGGGAGCGCCAGAGAAGCATCAGTCCCCCTTCGCGCGCGATAATAAGAGTGCAGAGAGGAGAAAAGGAAACGATGGATGAGGATGAGATGGAGGAGGGGAAACAAAAATTTCTAGAAGTGGTACGGGGAATTGACGGGTCTGTCCAAGTCGTGATTCCTGTCACTCCCTCCAACAGCATGTTCTTGATCTCGCTGACGAAAGGGCCGAATCGTAAATTTATCACCGTCCCTGAAGACGACATTATCGATTTGCCTCACGAAGCAAGTATCCAGACGAAAGTCACCAAGACGGTCAAGGACGCTATCGCAGCCCTGTGAGTTCTGTGATGTCATGAATCCCCAATGATAATACGTCGCCATATATTGCTATGAAACAAGTCTTGCCCGATATCTGGCAATGGTCGTGGTTTTCTGAGGAGAAGCAGCTCGACTTCAATGGATTGTTTCTCATGATCGGTGAACATAAGATTCTGGTAGACCCACCCACGATGACGGCCGAATCGAGGGCGGTCGTCCGTCGACATGAGCCGATCGACTACATCATCATCACGAACCGAGATCACATCCGAGAGGCTGTGGCCTATCAGGCAGAGCTCAGGTGTCAGCTGCGAGTGCCGGAAGCCGATGCTGCCCAGATGGATGTGACGCCAACGAAGACCTACAAGGATGGTGAGCTATTACCCGGCGGGATCTGGGCGATCCATCTGAAGGATCAAAAGTCTGCGGGAGAATCCGCATTGTTCATAGAACGGGGGCGAGGTGTGCTGATCGTAGGGGATGCGCTGATCGGCAAACCGCCCGGTTCCCTCTGTCTGCTTCCTGCCGAAAAGTACGCGGACGTCCAAAAGGCCAAGGCCGGGCTTTGCCGCCTCTTGAAGTACAGCTTCGATAGCCTGCTTGTCGGAGACGGGGCCTCCATCCTTGCCGGCGGAAAGCAGCGCCTGGAACAGCTCTTGTCAGTGACGTCATGACCGTGCGCCACAGCCTCTCCGAAGAATTGAATCGACAAGGCAACGAGCATTTCTCGCGAGGGTACTACACGGAGGCCTATACCTGTTACGCCAAGGCGTTAGAATATGATCGGCTCACCGGTGATCAACGTGCCCTGGTCGCCACACTTGGCAACCTGGGGAATATTTGCGCGGTCAGCGGACGGCGCGATGCGGCCCAGGCGAATTATCAGGAGGTCTTGGAATTGCAAAAAGTTCTCGGTGATGAAAAAGGCATCGGGACGACGCTGGCAAACCTCGGAAACCTTCGGGCTGATGCCGGCGAATGGGATCGGGCACGGGCGTATTATCTGGAGGCCCTCGATCTCATGACCAAAACGCATGATGAGCCGGCCCAAGCCGTCCTGTTCTCGGACCTTGGTTTGGTGGCTCGTGAAACCGGTCACTTTGAGGAGGCTATTCAGTTGTACGAACGATCGTTGGAGTTGATGCGCCGGTTGGGGAATTTGGGCGGTGTTGCGGATGCCTGGCGTATGATCGGCCGCACATTCTTGATGCAAAAACGCTACGACGAGGCCACTGCCTGTTGTCAAACCAGCCAGTCGGTCGCCGAGCGGTTACGCGATGAGCTTCGCGGCGGCGGCGCCCGATACGTGTTGGCTCAATGTTATGAGGACATGGGGCGTGTGCAGGACGCTGCCGATCTGCTCGAACAGGTGGTGCAGATGGATCACAAGTATCACCTGCCGAAACTGGAAGAAAACACCCAGCGCCTACACACCCTTCGTCTCCGTCTCGCCGATCCGTATCAGTCGGGACCTCGTCGAGGGATGCAAGCATGACGGAGCCGGCTTCCTCACCATGGGCCCAGCTTCGTGCTGACCTGCTTCGCTCTTTCCCAAAGTTTTACGAATTGGAGCCCAACGGTCCGCTCGTTATGGATCTGGGGGCTGATGGTTGGCTCTTGGAAGTCAGACCGGACGGGAGAGTCCTTTGCCAATATGGGGTTGCGATGGAAGATGTCATGGCGATGATGTCGGAAGGAACGCCGGAGGATTTAGGAACCGATGAAGTCGCGAAACAGGCCAAATACTTCCTTCAGCCGGCTGTCGCCAAATATCGGGCGCTCCTCGTTCAATCCGGGTTTGTAGAGGAGACCGAGATGACGGACGAGTTTGTGGCGATCACATTTGTGCGAGATGCGGATCTGCAGAATCGAGCCAAGCTGGAAGATCTCCTCCGATGGTGCTGTCGGCAAATCGGATGCGCATCATGACTCGACGCATCACGACCTTCGACGAATTTCGTAACGCCGTCTCAGCTTATCGATTGCCACGCGTGTTGCTGGTTGCGCTGGAACTGGATCTCTTCACGACTGTCGGCGATCGATCGTGGACCATTCCTGATCTTGCCAAGGAGCTCAAGGTCAGCGAACGGGGTTTGAGCATCCTGTGTCGTAATCTCGCCGCGGTCGGGATATTACGGAAACAAGGAGCCAGCTATAGGAATAGCCGGTTGGGAGCAACCGCGCTGAATGCGGACCATCGTGCCTATCGAGGCGGCTATTTGAATTTGATCAAAAGCCATTGGGCGGACTGGATACGACTGTTGGAATCCATGCGGAGTGGCGTACCGATCAACCATGATACTCCAGACAGTCCCGACTACCGCCGACAATTCACGTGGGCCATGCACCACAGGATCTTGGAAATTGCCCCGGCAATTGCGGACCAGATCCCTTTAGCTCGTTCTACAACACTGCTGGACCTTGGCGGAGGGCCAGGCACCTACGCCATGGCATTTCTCTCAAAGCACCCACGGCTTCGCGCCACCGTCTGTGATCGAGAGGCCGCGCTTGAGGTAGCTAAAGAAATCGCCTGCACTCACAAAGCGAGGCGGCGACTCTCCTATCTCTCGCTTGATTTCTCCAGCGAACCCATCCCTGGGACCTATGATGTGATCTGGTATTCGAATGTGCTGCACATATACTCGCCCGAAGAGAACCAAGCTATTTTTCGCCGAGCGTGGGCGGCATTGAGGCCGGGGGGTCGATTCATCATCCAAGATGCGTTTCTGCACGATCGCGAAGGTGTGCACCCAGTAGAAGCAAGTTTGTTTGCTGTGTCGATGCTGTTGTTCACGCGAGGTGGAAATACCTATTCCACATCGGAAACGACGAAATGGCTGAAAGAAGCTGGATTCGTCGGTATCAAACAGGTCCCACTCAAGAAAGGGACGGAGGACTGGGAGGACGGGATTCTGGAGGCGTCGGTTCCTGGCCCACGCCCAAAAACGACCGTCCGCCAAACACGATCAAGCAGAAATAAAAAAGCCCGCTGACTCCGCTGGCCATCATGGAGACAATACCCTCTGAATCCTTTGCCGGTGCCTGAACGATCGTTGCCACGTCCATTGCCAACCCAACCGTAGCGTAGAAGACACAAACCGCTGATGCCCATCGAAACTGGAACCAAATCAAAAGAGCGAGTCCAAGAGGTATGAGGATAAAAAAGCTGATCTTCCAATCCATGACGAGCGGGATGGAGGCGCCATTCTGTACGAAGAGAAACCCTGCCTCAACGATGAGGGTGCTGAGTACTAGAGCGAGCAAGGGGCGTTGTTGCATCCGGTGACTATAGACTGTCGAAGAAAAGTTCGGCAATGGGTGCCTGGTTATCGTGAATGCCTGAGCGTGAGCCTGTCTCCATGATAGATGCCGATCAGTTAGCGGAGGACCAGTTGCCCGAGCGGGCCTGTCTTCTGCTGTATGATGGGGAATGTCGACTCTGCATTTTCGCAAAAGCGCCGATTGACCAACTCGCAGTTGGTCAATCGGGAACAGATGTCAGGTTCCTCGCATATCAGAGCGATGAGGCCAAACTGGCCCTAGGGCGAGCGTATCGTCCTGGTCGCCATGAGACGGTTTTCTTGATTCAACCTTTCAGGAGAAGTATTCCAGGGGCTCGACGCGTTTCTCCCTCTCGTCCCTAGCCACCCAGGTGGGAAATTTCTGCTGTGGTGGTTAGGGTTTCCTTCCGCAATGCGGCTAGCCGAATGGGGCTATCCCATGATTGCACGCCATCAATATCAATGGTTTGGCGAAGCCAAACCCCCCAGTGACAAAACTGACGAAGCGGGTCCTTTTCTTCTCCAAGCCCCCCTTTCGAGGGGCTTCTTCCTAACAGCGAGGAATTTACGAACAACCTACCCTCTTTCAGAATACGCACAGCTTCTTGGAGGGTAAATCTATGTTGCACAGATGGGTCGCGTTGCCGAGTTGTTCTGGCCTAGACCATGTGACCGATCAACCGCAGGGTGGTGCTTGCCGTGATCCTTCAAAGGCCGTGAGCTGGGTAGTTGCAGTCGTTTGGTGTTTCTTATTCTCTTTTGGTCAGGCTTGGGGCGCAACCGGCGCAGAAGAAAAAAAGACAATTGTGGCGGCAGGGTTCGGATACCAAATCGGTACCGTCTCAACGATCGCAGTGAAGGTCTATGACGCTGAATCGGGCAACATCTTGTCTGATGAAGTCTACGAACTAGCCGTCAAGGAAAGCGATGGGGTGAGGTCGAGTCGCGGGCCGCGTATTTTTGCTGGTGGTGTTGGGCTTGGCGCGACAGATCTCTCTAATTTTGTATTGCGGGTATACGATGCAAATACTGGTGTGTTCCAATGGGAAGGGCGACTCAATTTGGTGCAGCCTGACGGGAAGGCAGAAGGGAAGCTCGTATCGACCGTGCTGCCGAGGCAAGCAATCATCACGAAGGTGCAGATTATTGAAGCGACCATCGAAGAGCCGGTGTTTTTACTGCGCGCAATGGACCTGGCGACGGGTATGCTTGTATGGGAGGATGAGTTTACGACTGTCAGAATGAGAATTCCGCGAGCCCAGCTGATTGCAGGCCCATCGCTCCAACCGGAGAGCAGTCCATCCACGAACTCTCATGCCTTTAACTTCAGTATTCGCATGTATGATCCCAGTGGAAAGAAAGTTTTGTGGGAAGATCAGCTCTCTCAGCGGGAGTCCGATGAAGGGCCAGAGCAGTCGCATAGCGATCAGGCTGATCTGCTTCCCTCTTGGCCTAACCTCTCCCAGGAAGGGTCTGTCGCAGGATCAATCTAGCAGCGCGAGAATCTGGCATCTAAGGCCAATCGATTAGCAAGTAAGTAGAGCGACGTTACGGTTGGCTCGCTTCGAAGCTCTCGAGCCACTGCCGGTGGAACTGTTCGTAGGAGACAGATAGTTTGTTCTGAATTGCATCGGCTAAGGATGACTTTGCTTGCAACGCATTGAGCAGTTCATCGACGCGGGCCATTCCCCATCGCTCAATCAAGTAGCGTGTTGCCGAATTCGCTTCTGCGTAGGCCACTATCGACGCATTCGCCGGCAGTGCCCCCCAAGAGCCTTCTAAATACGTTAAGGGAACGACCGTGAAATCTCCGCCCATGGCCTGGTCAAGCTCAGGCCATGCATCTCCGGCCAATTGCATGGCCAGGCCTTCGTTCAGCCAGGTTGGCAACGCGCCGCTGCTTGCTCCGAAGCGATCATGGAGTAGGGCGTGAACATATTCGTGACGAAGTACGCTCGCCAACCACTTTGGATCTGTGGTCGCTCCTTGAGTGGGAATCTGAATGCGCCCAAGGCTGGGGTCATAGAGGCCATCGGCCCAAGCCGGGCTTCCGGTCGCGCCTTGAAACGAATCCTTGGCGTGGAGGACGACCATGATCGGCTTCGTGGGGAAATGACTGAACTTCTGTCCAATCTCTCGATAGGCTTCTTCCAGAATCTCCAGCGCTGAGATCCAAGTATTCTGGTCTTCCTCACCATCGAACTTCACGACAAAGTGAGTGCTACTTTTTGCAGTCATGCGGGATTCAACCGACTGCGTGCGGCGAACTTTTGTCGTGACGGCTGCAAGGTAGGATCGCAATCCTGGATCGTGTCGTGCTCGGTCAGCTGCCTGGTCCAAGTGTTTCGCGGCTTCCTGTAGTTCATCCTGTTCTTGTAACAAGTCGGCCATAGCCAAATGCGGGAATGGTTCTTCTGGGGCCACCTTCATCAATTTCATCAGGAATTCTGCATCCAGGGCGCGGTCCCGCTGTTCCCAATAGGCATGGGCCAGATTCATAAGGATCACGGAATTCGAGTCGTCGAGATCCGCCGCTCGCTTAAACGCTTTGACCGAAGCTCGAGTGCCATTGAGCCGTTCCTGCTGCAATCCGAGATTGTTCCACAGGATTGCGACGAAGGGCTTGGACTTTGCGTTTGACAGGACAGTCGAAGGGAGCTCTTTCAGCTTCGTTTCGGCGAGCGATAGGTTATGTTTTTCGATTTCATCACGAATGGCTTCCAGTAGGCCCTCATGGGGGGTAGGCGGAACCACGCTGTAATCGAGTACGCGAACTGATTTGTCCTCACTCTCGGGCGACCCGCTTCGTGGCGGAGCGGGAGGAGGCGCGACTGGTTCGACGGTTTCTGTGTGCTGCACCATCGGCGGCAGGATAGGCTTGAGAAATAGGTTGTAGCCAATCACCAGAGCCAGGCCGGCTGCAAGCGGTATCAGAATATGTTTGATGTTGCGGCGATACATGAATTGTTGAAATCGAGTGTAGCACCCTACGGAAAAGCGACCAAGCAATCGAGCAAAAACAGTCGATGGATCCTGATACGTCGTGTAGTTGGTTCATTGAGCGCTGAGGGTTGCTGTGCTACGATCCCCTCCCGTATGCCGGCTCCCACTGAATCGAGTCCGCACACGCCGCTTCAGGAGTGGTTGGACCGCATCGCGCGCCCGATCGAGTTTGCGAGCCGAGATGCTGGGGCTCACCTAGGCGCTGTCACAAATCTCAGTTCATTTATCTCGTCACAAGTTTTGTCAGCTCTCTGTCAAGATGTGTACTCCAAGGCCATTGAAGCCCGCCTGGTTTCATTTCGGGATCTCTTCGTGGATTTTCAGCCAGCGCTTCCTTTGGATGAGCAACGTCGACGATTGCAGGCGGCAACGGTGCTCATTAAGGCGCTTCGAGCTATTGATCAAGAGAATCTCATTCCCCAAAAAGATTTGCCAACGCAGGCGTCCAGTTATTCCAAAGTGGCGGACGCCGGCAGATCCGATCTCTGGAATCTTTCTGTCCGGTTCATTAGAGGCGTCGGGCCGAAGCGCACCAATATTTTGGAACGATTGCATATTGTGACGGTGGAGGATGCGCTCTGGACCATCCCGTGGCGCTATGAGGACCGATCGGTCATGACACCGATCGGAAATCTCATTCCGGGGATGAGTGTCTCGATTTGTGGGGTGATCGGATCATGTGAGGCGAAACGAACAAGGAATCGGCGGTTGAGTCTCGTGGAAGTCGGCGTTGAAGATCAGTCTGGGCGAATGCAGGTGGTCTTCTTCAATCAACCGTATTTGGAGGAGATGCTGACGGCTGGGACTCGCGTGATGATGAGCGGTCGAGTGATAGCTGATCGACAGGGAGGGATGGTCCCGCGCATGGATGTGGCGCAATACGAAGTTATTGGAGAAGACACGGAGTCGATGCTGCATGTCGGACGAATCGTCCCGATCTATCATGAGACCAAGGGATGGACCTCTCGTCAGATGCGGATGCTGGTGAGGAATCTGTTAGCAGACCATGGGCGTGAGGTCGTAGACCCTCTGCCCATGTCTCTTCGAGCGCGGCAGCGGCTGATCCCGATCCATGACGCGCTGCAGGATGCTCATTTCCCAAAGGCTGGTACGGATCTTCAGCTTCTGGAACGGGGGAAGACGCCGGCGCACCGGCGACTGGCGTTCGAAGAACTCCTCTTGCTCCAATTGGCTTTGGCGAGTAGGCATCGAGCGGTGCACGAAGAGCCGAAGGAATTGCGGTTCAACTCGCAGACACCTCTCTTAGAAAAGCTAGGCAGACTCTTGCCATTTTGCCTCACAGCCGCACAGAATCGGGTCATTCGCGAAATATTTCAGGACATGATTTCGCTGCGTCCCATGAATCGTTTGGTGCAAGGCGATGTGGGATCAGGAAAAACGGCGGTCGCCTTGCATGCGCTGGTGCTGGCCGGCGGTTCAGGCTATCAGGCTGCGTTGATGGCACCGACCGAGATTCTAGCGGAGCAACACTATCGGAACCTGTCAGGAATGCTGCAGGCCCTCGGTCTTCAGACGATTCTCGTGCGTGGGGGAGAGAAATCCTCGGTGAAGAAGGTACAGGCTGAGCGACTGGCATCGGGTGAGGTTCACGTGGCGATCGGAACGCATGCCCTCATTCAGCAGGGAGTGCAATTCAAGAACTTGGGGCTGGCAGTGGTCGATGAGCAGCATAAGTTCGGTGTGCTGCAGCGAAAGACTCTGATCGACAAGGGCTACAAGCCGGATGTGCTTGTCTTGACGGCCACGCCCATTCCCCGGACATTGGCCATGACGGTCTATGGTGATCTTGATGTCTCGGTGATTGATGTCCTGCCGCCTGGACGAAAGCCGGTGCGAACATTTCTTTTTCAGGACGCGCAGCGACGGCGTGCCTATCAGATTGTGCGCGATGAGTTGCGCGCCGAACGGCAAGCGTATGTGGTCTATCCGCTGGTGGACGAATCGGAAAAGGTTGATCTTCAAGCAGCGATTCAGGGAGCCGAGCAGTTGCAGAACGGGGAATTGTCGGAATTCCGTGTCGGCCTACTGCATGGGCGCATGAAAGCGGCTGAAAAAGAAGCGGTAATGGCCGACTTTAAGGTCGGAAGAATTCGGGTGTTGGTCGCGACGACAGTGATTGAAGTCGGGGTCGATGTGCCGAATGCGACCGTCATCTTGATCGAACATGCCGAGCGGTTTGGCCTCGCACAACTGCATCAATTGCGCGGACGAGTCGGGCGAGGCAACCAACAATCCTATTGCCTCTTGATAGCCCAGCATCTGGGACGAGGAGGGGCGCAGTCGGGCGGACGTGCGATGGGAAGTGAGGAGTCGGTGTCTACGGCAAGAGAACGGCTGGAGGCGCTGGTCCGGTCACACGATGGATTTGTGATTGCCGAAGATGATTTGCGGATTAGAGGCCCTGGAGAGTTCTTTGGGCTGCGCCAATGGGGGATGCCGGAGTTTCGTGTGGCGAATCTGGTGAGCGACGCTGATCTGTTAGAGCAGGCCAGGCAGGAGGCTTTTACGCTGCTGAAAACGGACCCAGGATTGAAAGAGCCGGCCCACCAGGAATTGCGAGCGGCGATGTTGCGGAAATGGGAGAAAAAGTTGGAGTTAGGTTCAATCAGTTGACTGAACTGATACGCTGACAGAAGTGCAGGATGACACGATAGGATTGTCGCTGTTAGCGTGACACATGGTACCCTGTCAGCCAGGAGTCGTATGGGTTTATTGCAGCGGATGAAAGATGACTTGCGAGCCGGGATTGCTACCCTGCGCCTGGGGACCGTCCATGCGGCAGGACGTGCTCTGGAAGAGACGGAATTGCTCCGCATGAGGCTCGAGCTGCGCAAGCTCGAACAACAGTTGTCTGATCTGTACAAAGACATTGGCGAGCGGGCCGTGGATATGAAGGAACGGGGCGAAACGGCAGAGCGGGTGGTGTACGACGCCGAAATTGTGCGTCTCGTCAAAGAGGTTGAGGTACTCAAGGCGTCGCAGAAGAAACTGGAAGCCGACATGGAAGACATTCGGAACGAGCAATGACCGCACCGCCTCATCCCGCGCGCCGATTCGCCGGCATCGATATCGGCACCCTCACCTGTCGCTTGTTAATTGCGGATCTAGCCCCTGGGCATCCCCTCACAGAACTTCAATCTGACCGCCGTATCCTCCGCTTGGGCGAGGGCGTCGATCAAACCAAACGACTGAGTCCGGCTGCGATGGATCGGGTTATTGCCTGTCTCCAAGAATGGCGGAATGTCATCAATAGCTATCATGTCGAAGCCACCTCGGTCGTGGCGACAAGCGCTGTCCGCGACGCCGCGAATCAAGATGAGTTTCTTGAACGAGTCAAACGAGAAGCAGGGTTTGAAGTCGAAATCATCACAGGGGGCGAAGAAGCTCGGAGGACTTTACTCGGCATTCGTTCAGGACTTCCTGCTGGAGTAACGGACATTCTTGCATTGGATATCGGGGGCGGCAGCACCGAATTCATACTTGATCGATGTGGCCAGAAGCCGATCTCACGCTCGATTGATATCGGAGTCGTCCGCCTCTGCGAGCGGTTGCTGCACCATGATCCGCCGACTGATGAGGAAGTGCGACAGGCACGCGAGTGGGTGACCCGAGAAACAAAAACGACTGTTGCTGGCATGGGTGACTATAGGCAGGCGACATTTGTTGGTACAGCCGGCACGGTTACCAGCCTCGCTGCTATGGCTCAGAAACTTCCGACCTATGAGTCCGCCAGAATTCACAACTATGTGTTGAGGTTGGAAACCATCCGAGAACTTGAGCACACACTGCTTAGTAGAGCCAAGGCTGAGCGAGTAGGTCTGTCGGGTTTGGAAAAGAACCGCGAAGAAGTCATCGCCGCCGGGGCGATCATTATCCGGACTGTGATGGAGACGCTGGGTCAGAGGGAATGTTTGGTGAGCGATATGGGGTTACGAGAAGGGGTGCTGATCGATCTTGCCTTTCACGGGCACTGCATTTTGACCGAGAGAAGAGAATGAGCGTTGATCTGCTGGTTGACCTTGTAGTTGGTGAGGTCGTTAGTTGGGGGCACATCAGGCTTTGTGCATCAGGCCAGCATGTTCGTGTGGATGCATAAGACAAGATCTGCATTATTGCTTGATGCGATTCGGCTGTGGTCAGCCAGCGGTTGGAGGATAGTGAGGTGTACAATCGGACAACGTGGTGACCAAAGCCACTGTGACAGACCTACGCAGGAGCAAGACCGTCCATCGGTTCAATAGTCGCAGATGTGATGTTGTAAAAAACAATGGTCATGCCAGAACATCCCGCTGGAAATTGCAAGAGAGTGTTTTAGGCGCGGGCAAGTTTGGTTGCCCTTCGCAATTGCCCTACCGGCAAGGATCTCGCGGCCACATGACCTGTGGTATCCCCCTCCACCGAACGAATCTCGTAGAGCCGCTCGGTGGTGAGCATCTTGTAGAGGATGCGGCACAAGTGCCGACCGAGTGCACGAATGGCTTGATTGTGCGACTTGCCTTGCTGGCGTTTCTTTTCATAGTAGCGTTGCGATTCCGGGATCTGCTTGCGATGCCGATCCACGGCGATCATCATGGCGGCCTTCGCGCGGACGTTGACCTGTTTCGGCGGCTTGGAGCTGTGGCGTGTGCCAGAACTGTTGTCCAAGGTGGCCATGCCGAGATACAACGCTAGACTGCTTTCCTGCTGGAAGCGTGTCACCGTCCCGATCTCCCCCGCGAGCTCGGCGGTGCAGATCGGGCCAAATCCCGGGAGCGAGGCGACCGTCGTGGCGATCGTGGACTCCTGCGCGACCTGATGCATCGTCGTCTCCAAGGCCGCGATCTGTGCATCGAGGTCCAGCACCCGCTGGGCATCCTCCTGGATCATGGCCCCGACCCACTCCACCTCCGGACTCCACTGGGCCTGTGGCTGCCAGTCCTGAATGATGCGCGCATACGCTCGCCCCACACAGGGGATGTTCAAGAGGGTCGTTTTGCGAAGGCGCGTCAGTTGCGGAAGCGTGTCCGCACTGACCAACAAGTGCAGGAACCACTGGTTGCCGACTTCCCGCGTGAGATCGAGCAATCCTGGACAGACTGCCTGGAGATCGGCTTGGAGCGTATTCAAGACCCGAACTCGCTCGTTCACCAGCCGCCGGCGCCGTCGTGTCAGCCGCTTCAAGTGCGCATTCGCCGCCGGCACTACGCCAACTTCCTGTAACACGGCTTTGGCTACCGGAAGATGCTCCCGCAGTTGAAACAACTCAAGCCTCTTGCGCGCATCCAGCCGATCGGTCTTGGCGGCCCCCGGAAAGATCTCTTTGAACCGGGCCAACTTGAGATTATTGATATTGTAGAGCCGATACCCGCGTGCCTGAATCAGCTGATCCAACGGTCGCGCATACCCATTATAGCCTTCCATCGCGACAGCGACTGGCCCTGGGTAGTGTTGGTGATAGGTCTCGATGCGGGCGAAGAAGTGGGCAAAGCCTTCTGGGTGATGCGTGATTGCAAATTCTTCCAGCACGTCACCACTCGACAGCCCGATGGCGACATGGTGTCGTCGGGCACCCACATCTACACTAACTCGCAGTTCGACGGTTGATGTTGTGGCCACGTGACCCTCCTCTTGTAGATCGGTGAGGCATCATCCCTCGGTCTCGTCTACAGTCAGAGCCACGTCTTCAGGGCAGAAGATGGCACCATCCCGGTCGACCCCTCGGATGATGCAGATGACGGAGGCGGCATTTCAGGCAGAGTGTGCCTGACGACACAGGCCACGGACCCCACGAGCCACACCTCCGTCAGGAGCCCGTATACCGGAAACATGCTGCTCTGTCACCTACAAATTCCCATGGTAGACTCTATTCATATGCTGACTCAGCATCCCGTCAGGGGCCAGCGTGATCATCTGGGCTCGTTGCACGACACGCAGGCGCAGGCTCTTTGCTGAGCCCACGCGGTCAGCGCCGAACGCTCCACAGGAGACAACACGATAGACGGGGCCAAGATGCACGCCGCAATGCATACCGGTCATGGGCATCTATGGTCAAGCTATTTATGACGCGCCAGACTAAGAGCCAACGTCTAACAAAACGATTCCCGATAGTTTTTGTCCTCTTAATGTATCGGTTCTGATACAGCCAGTTATCCTTTCCGATACAGTCTTCTGCCTGAGCTCTCTTCCAGAAACACTACGTACACTCGTATCTTCTGAATAAAACAAGGAAGGCTTTTGAGTAATCTTTCCAGCACACGCCTTGCAGTCTCGTTGACGTATTGTCGTTAAGATGGCGAGACTGAAAGTGTGTTTGGTGTAACAGAACAGACGTTCGGATTGGGAGCACCGTAATAATGTGAGAACCGGTTCGTCCATTCACCCTCATTTGGAGAGGGATATTCTCTGTCACAGACGAAAGGAGATCATGATGCACACAGGCCAATCGGGATTGCGGTCCGCGATCTATTTAGGTGGCGCTCTGATTGAGAGTAATGGTGATTGGTGTCGTGTTTTGAGAAAAAGTAGAAACGGTTCCATACCTCCTCAATTATCACGTCGCATTCCCAGCGTGAGCACATGGACCGACCAACCAGACCGAATCGACAAGGAGCTGATGCCTAAACAGATCGTGACAGGGTGGCGAGCCATGATGAAGATGACCCTGGCGGCCTTGGTCTTGTGTGCCGCCTTGCTCTCTTCGCCGGCCTTCGGGCAGTCCACGGCCCCAACGACCGATCCCCCCTGGCGGCAATCGGTCGAACAAGTGATCGAGTCGTACATTCGGTCACATCCCGAGATGATTGAGCAGACGCTTCAGGCGTTGGCGGCAAAACGTCAAGAAAAAGAGCAAGCGAGCGTGAAGCAGGCGATCGTCGCACATCAGAGCGAATTGCTGCACGATCCCGCATCGCCGGTGAGCGGCGATCTGGCCGGAGATGTCACAGTGATCGAGTTCTTCGATTATCGATGCGGATTCTGCAAACGAGCCGCCGGTTCCGTCACGCAATTGCAGAAGGACGACGCGCGGGTGCGCATTGTTTATAAGGACTTCCCTATCTTAGGGGATGCCTCCGTACAAGTGGCGAAAGCGGCGTTAGCGTCCCGGACGCAAGGCCGTCATCAAGCGTTTCATGAAGCCCTCCTCGCGGCGAAAGGCGATCTGTCGAAGGAGCATGTGCTTCAGATCGCGAGCGACGTGGGCTTGGATGCCAAAAGACTGGAGGTGGACATGGAGGAACCTGAATGGCTCACGATCATTGAACGTAACCGGGAACTGGCCAATGATTTGCGCGTCACGGGCACCCCGGCATTCGTGGTGGGCAACGAGGTAGTGCCCGGTGCGGTGGACCTGCCGGCACTCAAGGCTCTCGTCGCACGAGCCCGCACGCGAGCACCACACTGAGCATGAGCGGCTAGAACTGAGGCACGGCAATGTTTTGTAGGTTGCGCCAAAGACGGTCGGCGTGCTGAAAGGATAGGTATACGCTCGCTGAGATTGCCATGGCAGCCGACGTCCATTACACCACGGTCAGCAAGATAGCAAACGAGCAACTTAATTGAACAACTAAGCTTGAGCAAAGGAGAATGATATGTTTGTTCGCAGACTGATCATCATTGTTCTTAGTGCTTTCTCCGTTGGTTGTTTTGCAGCGCCGGCCTTGGCCTATTCCGTCAAGAAGTGCGATCAGATCGCGGAGAACGATATCAGTGTGGCTGCCGACTACATCGATCGACGAACTCGACAGATCGCCGACGAATTTACGCATATCAGCAAGGATAATCGCGATGAATTCGTTCGGAAATGGCCGCGCATCAATATAGTTTGCCAGGACGAGGGGCCGAAAGGAAAGTCACGCGAATGCCTGAATGAGCAAGGCCTCGGCGGTCAGGCCCATGGTGGGCTGGGGAATCGGGTTAACGTCTGTTACTACAATCGGGTCGATCGTGGAGAGACACTCTGCGGTCTAGTCGGTATTATCGTCCATGAGGCTGGGCATGCGAACGGGTTCCCGATACTTGAGAACCACAACAATCCAGATAGCTACGTCAGGAGCAACGATCCCGTCTATGTGATGGGGGATCGGGCAGCGGCGTTCTGCAAAACAGACACAACTTTTATTAAGGATGTGCCGCTCATCGGGCGCAGCGAACTCGCGCTTGGTGCCGCTTGTCGTGCCGACGACCAATGCGGAAGTGGTCGCTGCCTTGGCGGCACCTGCCAATGCGACCAAGACGGGGACTGCCCAACGGGCGAACGTTGCTTCAAACCGGCGGTCGGGAGAAATTTCTGCTCCAGGACCGACCTGGCGATCGGCGCTGCGTGCGCTCGCGATGCTGAGTGTCGCTCGGATCATTGCGAGGGTGGCCAATGCGTCTGCCGCCGTGACGGCGATTGTCCATCGGGTCAAGTCTGCCGCACACCGATCATGGGGCAGAATCGCTGCGAGACGGGCACAGATGGCACCCTGGCGATCGGCGCCGTCTGCCAGAACAACAATCAGTGCAAGTCCACCCAATGTGAAGGAGATAGGTGCGTGTGCCGGAGCGACAGCGACTGCCCCACCGGGCAGAGCTGCTACACCCCGATAACCGGGCAAAATTTTTGCCAAAGCACGACCTTGGGGCTCGGGGCTGCCTGCAACCGCGACAGCCAGTGCCGCTCCGACAAGTGCCAGGGTGGCGCATGCCGCTGCAATAAGGATAGCGATTGTTCGGGTGACCAAAAATGTAAGAAACCACTGATCGGAAACAATCACTGCGAGTAAGGGAAAAGATCGGCGCCGTAAGAGAAAAGGGGCTAGGCTCAATTAACGGTATCGATGCTTAACCAGGCGCTTGAGAGGGACGCCGCAAGAAAGCGCGGCGCCCCTCAGCTTGGTTCGTTAGGCATACCGCCTGTCGCTGAATCGTAAGGAGGGATAAAGCATGAGTGCACAAATGATTGTCCGCTTACGGTCGATACGGCGTCACGCAGGCATTACAGTGCTGATGGCTTATGCAATATTTGTAGTGAGCGCGTGTACCACCCCGGCCGTGACTGTGACTGTGAATCCGGACGGAACCTTCTCACCGAATCCGGTCAACATTCAGGCAGGGGAGAGAATACAGTGGGTGGGCCTGACCAGGAGAGATTCAATTGTCCAGATCGGCGACGTAAGCCGATTCCCCACCTCTGATTCATGCGGGATCAATGACAATGATCTAGACCACCCATTCGCTGCGACCGATCCCAACGAGTTTACCAGACCAACCCGCAAAGGGGTGTCGGGAATCTTCGCGCTGGGTCCAAATGAACCGGGCTTCGTCCAACGACTGGCTACTGAGACATGCACGTGCGAGACCCTGGATGAGCCGTGTGTTCCCTTGCAGGTCAACTCGTTGGATGGAAATGCGTACAAACTCTGCCCAAACGAGGGAGCAATCCTCGGGACACTCGACACCACTTGGACCAATCCGGACATCACTGGTGTCACCATCCGTATAAACTGGAGCGATATTCAGATCGATAACCAGGGCATAATCGAATTCAATTGGGACGATCTCGACAAAGAGATGAATAAGGCAGTTGCCAACGGCAAGCTCTTTACTCTGGACGTGCGGGCAGGAAAGGCCGGCACACCAAGATGGATTTTCAACAACTATGCCGGCCCTGCTGGTTCCGGTCGGGTAACGCCGCTCACCTTTAAGGACTTCGGCAGTGACGGATCACCGCCGCCCCATTGCGGATTCGACCTTACCATAGGCTCGCCCACGCACGCCAACTACCGAAATCTCTACGTCGCAATGATCAATGAACTGGCGACCCACGTCGCGAGCGACTCACGCTGGTTTCAGGCCTTGGCTCACGTGAAGATCTCAGGCTCCAATTTTCTTTCCTCTGAAGCGCGACTGCCAAAGAGATGTTTTGACGGGAACGGCGATGGCATCCTCGACACCGTCGGGCAGGATGAATGTTTGTGTAATTCGAAAACCTGGGCTGACGCCGGCTACACGCCCGCCGGACTTTACGAATACTACCGGGTCGTGGGAAATACGATCTACAATGCCTTCTTCCAGAGGAAGTCGATGGGCTACCAATTAATTCAAGACGGGTTTCCCAAGGTTGAGAGCCCAACCAACTTCGAAGGAGATTCTCTGCAGGATCAGCGGGGCAATAACCTGCTCGAACCGCCCGGAGTGACCTCGGATGATCTTGGACGGACCATACAGACCGAGACGATTCTCCGAGAGGGACGAGAAGGGCGTTTCATTGACCCCTTCGGAGCTCTAAATGATCTCGCGGCGGGAAAGCTTTTCGTACCCCAACATAGCGGTATCCATCGTTTGCCCGAGGATGACGATCCCGTGAACGGCAACTGCACGCAGTCTGTGGCGGTGTCTGCTGGGACCCAACAGGCAATCTTTCCAATCCCACTTGGCACCAACGGCGATGGAGCGCCAGGCTGTCCCAACAGATGGGCTGTAAACGAAGGAACGCTCTTCTCGCAGATCATGGGATTCCAAACTGACAACCCTGAGGGGATCACATCATCGGCAGACGTCGAGTCGGCCCTCTGGAATCTGACCATCAACTCCAATGGAGTCTTTATCGAGCTGTATGAGCAGCGCCTGTGGGAGATCTATCATTCCCTCGGTACCGGCGCAGCGGCTGCTGTGCTTGATCCCACTCGAACGGGCCTGCCAGCGGGCCACCCGGCGCGTTTCTCGAAAAACCTTCTCACCTGGTCAGAGGAACTCCACGACAGGAGGAAAACTTTGGTGGATCCGACCAGTCCCCACCTTGGCGACCCTTTCCCGGCGTTCTATACTCACACGTTTTCAAAGGCGATCGCCGCACCAGTGACCTACTATTACAT
>SWDG01000006.1:706641-769376 GCA_005116965.1 Nitrospira sp.
GTAGACATCGCCTCGACGGGGCAGCTTTCTTACTCCGGCCACCCTTCGACCTCCGTGCTCTTCCAGCCGTCCTCCAGTTGGTTCCGCCAACGCTCTTTCCGGGCGGCACGATAGGCTGCATCAAGAGACTTTGTGTCGGGGTGAAGTTTTGCTCGAACGGCGGAGGAGATGAACGCGCTGAGTCTCTTAGGAGGCACTTCCTTCTTGAGCTTTGCGTAAATCTCGTCGTCCATCGTGATGTTTAAGCGGATAGCCATTGGTTTTCCTGTGCAATGTAGATGCTGTATTGTATACAGGATTTATTGTTCTGACAAGACGGGACAACATTGGTTCCATCGAAGAAAGATCGCTGCAACAGGCAGGTAGGCCCTGGTTCCGTAACTGCGCCCACTTATGGTATCTGTACGGATACAGATTGTATCTGGTTTGATACCTCGCTATGGCGACACTCCTTCATCGCCGTTCCCTTCACCCCGCCAAGCCGAGCTCTTTTCACTGTCTATTCATGAGCTTTGACGACCTGCACGAAAGCTTTGCGGAAATGTCGTGCCGGGCATCGTCATTGCTTTCGCATACAAGAAAAGTGGGGAGGGGTGTGTTTGAGTCTGTTCACAGGGTGGCAAAAGCATGAGCAAGATCTTCATCTCTTACCGCCGAGATGATAGTGCCGATATCACAGTAAAGTGGACCCCAAATTCGAGACACCGGTTTAAGCTGTTGTCCTAGGAGGATAAACATTCCACAAACGGCTGGATACACAAGAGGCTATTGTCCACGCAGGGCATACGCTTGAGTACCTGCCGCCCTATAGCCCAGACCTCAATCCGATCGAGCATAAATGGGCGCAAGCCAAATCCATCCGCAGAAAATCAGGGGCTTCTGTCGAGGAAATCTTCACCCGATCACACCTTGAATCATTTTTAAGTGGTTAGGCTATATTAGTGAATTGGGGTGACGATGTCGTGACAAATAGTTACGCGACGGGTCTCGCGAATGATGGCATGATAGAACCAGCCAGGGGAGCTATACGAAGCGTGTGAGTCAAGCGTTCAGCCTGAGGTCGTGCTCTTATCTGCACTTTCAGGATTCTACTTCCGTGAATACCATCGATAGCCTCTGGTGTCGGTGAATTGGGCTTTTGACGAGCCACCTGGGTCGTTGGCACAAGAATAGGATCGAGGGTGCCCCACAGTAAGGAGTCTTGTACACTTCCAACAATGTTTCGATAGGAAACGCAGATTATGCCAACACATTCCGGTCGGTAATTAGGGTGTTTCGTAACCATGAGGTAAGCTGGAGGCCTTATGGTGACAGGGCACAACCGAGTATTCGGGTGCGCGGCCAACTTATTGCGAGGCAAGAAGTGCGTGTTTTGCGGTTCATTGAAGGTCAACCGGACGAGACGTGGCTATGTGAAGTGTCGGAGATGTGGCAAGCAAAAGAGCCTTGCCAAACTGCGGCGTGAAATCACGATCCTGCAAGGGTTCTATCAGCAAGTATCGGCCTACCGATTGGCGCATGACCTGGCTGTCGATGCAAAAGTCATCAGCCGGGTGTACCAGAAACTGCGCGCTGCCATCTTCCATGTCGCCGAACTGGAGGCGATGGCCAGCAAACTCTCCGGCGAGATTGAGTTGGATGAGGCCTATTTCGGTGGACGGCGCAAAGGCCCGCGCGGTCGGGGCGCAGCCGGGAAAAGCGTGGTGTTCGGCCTCTTAGAGCGTGATGGGCGCGTGTATACCAAGGTCGTAGAGAACGTGTCGGCCGACACCCTGATGACCCACATCCGCGCCAAGACCCGCAAGGGATCCGTCTACTACACTGACGCCTTCAAGGGCTATCAGTCGCTCAAACGGTACGGCAAGCATCACACCGTCAACCATAGTAAGCACCTCGTTGATCGTCGCACGAAGAACCCTATCAACGGGATCGAAGGCTTCTGGTCATTCGGCAAGCATATCCTCTATACCTACCGAGGTGTGTCCCAATATCACTTCCCGATGTATCTGAAGGAAATCGAGTTCCGTTTTAATCATCGCAGGGACAATCTCTTCAAATCGTTCCTGCAGACCTTCTTTGGTTACGTTTCGCCCTAATTACCTTCCGGTCAGCCAGACGATATGAAGATTGCCGCCAATTTGCGCCGAGCCATCGAGTTGACCGAACTGGGATTAGCTCTGCGTCGATCAGTGCTGCAACAGGATAAACCTCAGGATGATGCCATGGTACAAGTCATGCGCGAGATTCGGCGCACCAAAGAGCAGGCATGGCAGCAGAATTCTCCTGAGTTTTAGGCGCTATCTACCGTATCATTCCCTGATATTCAGCTCTCGGTGCACCGGACTTTTTCTCTTCTCCTCCCAACTGAGGGTAGCCTGGTTAGTTCCCTACTGCGCGCATTGACCGAGCACCGCCCTCGATAGAAAAATTCGATAATTCCTGCGTGGGCGGTCGGCGAGCACGGGGAACTAACCAGGCTACCTTCAAGCGCTCACTTCTGTGAATACCACCGATAGCCGTTGCTCTCGGTGAATTGAGCTTTCGGCGTCCCACCTGGTTTTTCTAGCAACAGTACTTTGAAGTCCTGGAGACCGAACCACGCGGGATCGGCCAGGTCGTGATAGTGAAGGCCCTGCAGCTTGGGAAGCATGTCACCTAAGGTCTGTTGCAGTTCCTTCTCTGTATAGGCGCGCACGGCGAAGGGTCGGTTGATGGCCTGACAGAATCGCTGGATGGTGTAGGTGGCGCCGGTGCAGAGGACTTTCGTGTCCGGTTTGAGTCCTAGAAATTGCGGAAGAGACAGATACCGCTCCTGAAAGCCGAGCCAGCGGACCGCTTGCCGCAGGTGGCTGTATTGGACCTCATATTCTGTATGGCCCGGGAGCTTCACGGGGGCGGGCCATCCAGTTTCAATGCCAAACTCGGTAAGAAAGGCCCGACCACCAGGCTTGAGCACTCGCCACAAGTCAGCGACGAAGCGAATCGGTCCTAAGTTAAAGATCACTGATTCAGGCAGGTCTGTTTCGATCGGAAGGCGAAGCCGTCTGATCCAATCTAGGGCTTCTTGATGTTGCGCCGTCTCACCGACCCCACACGTCAGCTCGTTTCTGCTCAGTTGCACGGGTGTCATGTCTGCCATGTTCTCGTTATCGATCACGAGATCGATGGAGTGATCGGCAAACGGAAGCGATTCGGCATTGGCCCTGGCGCCGGAGACCTGCCATCCGCCGGCTTTGGCTCGAGCGACTTGGAGTGTGAGGAACGGTTGCGTGATGTCGAGCGACAAGTATGTGATACCTTGTTTTTCAAAGGGCAACAGATCCTTGCCAAGTTCTTGTGCAAGGTAGCCCAGTCCCCCTCCGATTTCCAGGAGGACCTTCGGTTTGGGGTTGAACCAGCCGAGTCGACGCAGCTGCCGCATGAGGAGCCGCCCGTAGGTCAAGCCGCTCAGTGCTTCACTCGGTTCACGGAAGAGATGGGAGACGGTGGTTTCGATCAGGTCAAAATGACTGTCATCTTCCTCGCTGTGGGCAAGCTCATGATGATGGAAATCTTCCAGGTGCTCCTCGCCCTCGAAGCCTTCTTGTCCCGACCAACCTTCGCGGATTTGTTGGAGCAGGATATCCCACTTAGCGTTGTGTCGATGGCCTCCTGGTGGGTCCGTTCCGAAATAGCAGAGGGAATAGTTGGGCGTGGCCCATCGTTCAAGGTGCCAGGACCCTGGTTGCCCGTCCGGCCCACAGATTTTCGTGCCGTACTGTTCAACGAGCATACCGACCGTCGTATGGCCGTTCATGGCCTTGAGCATATCCATGCCGGTGCGGTTCAGCCGGATGAGTGGCAGGTTGTCATCGAGCGGAGCAAACCACCATTCGTCCGAGTGATGGTGATAGGCGACGAGGTCGGGCATGTGCCAGGCCAGGAGGCTCAGGGCCTCTCCAGCCAGGTTTTGAGGAGGATGGACAGCGGCAGCGGGTTTCATGACGAGCAGTGTTTTCGTGCTGAGCACCGGCAGCCTACAGGAGCGATCAGCCATCCTGCAAGATGATCGATGTTTTATAGCTGCGACGGTGTTGAGGAATCGTCAGTCACGACCAGCTGGCCTCGCATGATGGGATGGATACCGCAGTGATAGGGGTACCGTCCGGCCGGCAAGCCAGGCACCGTGAAGTGTCCTCCCGGTGCGACCGTTCCCGAATCGAACAGGCAGGGACGGTCTTCTTTCATACAGTCGCTGTGGGTGACAGTATGGTGGGTTGGCGTCGGATTATCCCAGCGAATGGGTGTGCCGCTCGCCATGGTGGCGGTGGCAGGAATGTAATAGGGCGATCCGTTCTCCATCAGAATCTGGGTGGCCGAGGAGAGGCTCATGGCTAGTCCACCTGTGGCGGTTCCGATCCCTAGGGCAATCGTCATGATGCGTAAGCGGTTCACGTCGGCGGTACTCCATGCTAAATAAGACGGTTTCTTCATTAAGAGCCGGAAATAAAAGAGAGGATTCAGGCTCGTTCTCGAGGCGCCTCGTCATATATAGCATGGGATTGAGCCGGATCGCTTGGGGGGTGCCCTGCCATCTACCCACCTTACCTCACCTCGTAGAACGCCAGAATCGTTCTCTAATGAAGCTCCCCGCAGCAAGCTGCGGGGTATCACAGAACTAAAACATGTGGAGCTGCCGGAGATCATCGCGGGATTGTCCTTGCCGCTGTACATACCGCTCGACTGTCTGCCAGTTCGCTCGCTCTCCTACCGTGGCCACATAGTACCCATCGGTCCAAAATTCTCCACCCCACAGCACTCGTTTGACGGCAGGCTTTCGGCGAAAGATTTCCCGGGCCGTGAGGCTCTTAAATATCTGTACAATCCGCCCCGGCGCCATTTTCGGATGGGCACTGCAGAGGAGATGGATGTGATTCTTGTCCGTCCCAATCGCTTCCATCTCGATCGGAAATCGTTCTGCAATCTCTGCCGCCGTATCCTCAATAATCGCGGTCACTTCCTCATCCAGCAGCGCCTTGCGGTATTTCACCGGAAACACAATATGGTAGTGGATTTGCCATGCACAGTGCGCCCCCTTGCGAACCTCATTGTCCCTCTGATCCGCCATGCGCCAGAGGGTACCAGAGAAACGGATCCCCGTAGCAAGCTACGGGGAATCACAAGTTGAATCCTAAGAACGGGCGAACGAGCCAATCGATGGAAGCCAAGAAGCGGGGTGGTTGCAAGAGGTTGTTCGTTCATGCTAGATGGAGGCCGTTGCGCCTGGCTGAAACGAAGAGGAGGGATCGGAATGGCGAACAAGAAGAAAAAAGCCGTCACGAAAAAATCTTCGCGGACGAAAAAAACGACACCGTTGCCGAAGAAGAAGATAGTCAAGAAGGCAGTGAAGAAGACAGTGAAGAAGCGGGCGGCCGTCAAGGCATCCAAGCCGGCCTTGAAGAAAAAGACCGTCAAGAAAGCGGTTGGCAAACCTGCGAAGAAGGCTGCCCCCAAGGTCAGCCCACCGAGCGCACCCGCGAAGAAATTCGTGGCAGAAGAGGATGCGGCTCCACGCAAGTCCGTGGCGACGAAACCAGCTATGCCCATGGAGCCGGACGAGGCTGATCTTGACGATGAAGATGAAATGGACAGCGATGAGCTGGGGATGGAGGACGAGGTCGAAGAAGATGACGCCCAAGAAGAGCTGGATCTCGATGCTGATGATGACAGGGACGGGTTAATCAATAAATCCGAAGACTTATTGGACGACGACTATCGAAATAACTGATATCTCATGGCCTCTGGGGCTTCTGACTAGGTCCCTCGTATCTTCTGTTCGATGTAAACACTTGTGCAAGAGCGAGGGCTCTCAGGTTGGAGTCGCTTAGGGTGTTTACTGACCGCCGCTGGAACTGATCGGTTCCAGCGGCGGTGTCTCATTATCTTCCGAATGTTTCGTCTCTCTCCTCCATAGAAATGTGGACAGCACCTTGTTCCATCGCCGCTCCGATCGTTCACCCACTGCCATGCTGAAAACGAGATGGTCTCGTTGGTGCCTGGCGCTGGTGCTTGTCTGTGCCATGGTGACTTGTCCACCAGAGGCCGATGCTGGTTGCGTTGCCGAGACAGCTGCACCTGGAATTGATGCGGGGCTCGTGATCCATCTCTCGCCCAGCTGTACGCAGGCAGAGAGGGACAGCTATGCTGTGCGTGGCGACGTGATTATGGATGCGATCGCCAAGGGGCGTTCTGTGGATCTCCTTGGTGTATTGGTGCGCGGGGATCTGATCTTCGATCGCCTAGCCGTACAGACGACGGCAGGCTCACCAGGGCATACCTCGGAGAGAGCGAACCGCGAGGATCATGTTGGCGGCAACGGGCAGCGAGTTGTTCGTGAGGCACTGAGCCTGCGAGATTCCGTGGTATTGGGCGTAGTGCGCCATCGGGCAACCGATAGCACGCTTCGGTTTGAAGGGCCTGTTGACGTTTCCGGGTCCCATTTCAAGGAAGGGGTGGATCTCTCCCGGTCGGTGTTCCACAAGCCGGTTGAGCTCTCACGAGCCACATTCGAAAAAGAAGCCTATTTTGTCCAGGGACAGTTCACCATGCCGGTGGGGTGTCGGGAGACCAAGTTTGGCCCCAGCACCAGATTTCACCAATCTACATTTCGAGGTTCGGTGGACTGTACCAGCGCGCTCTTCGACGGCATGGCGGAATTCCTTGAAGTGACGTTTGAGCAGCCGGCGGTATTTGAGCGGTCGAGGTTCGGCCTGGGGACAGGATTTTCAGGGAGTCGCTTCAAGGGGCGGGTCAGCTTCAGTGAGGCGATTTTCAGCCGCGAAACGTTCTTTGGCTTTGCGGTCTTTGAGAGCGACGCGGTCTTTGCGGGGGCCCAGTTTTTAGGATCAGCTGATTTCTCCCATGCTGAGTTCCGGCAGCAAGACGATCTGGCAAAAGCACGGTTCGATCACCCGCCTCTGTTAGACGAAACAAAACGACTTGAATCAGCTCAGCCTGGCGGTCTTCTTCAAACCAGCAATGGACAGTATGCGCTCACTGCGATTTTTCTCATCGTGGCCGCTTTGCTCGTGGCGTATGCCGCAAAGCTCAAATGAAGAGCACTCGATCATCCCCAACATATAGAATCAGGCTTGCCCGTCACCCCATAAGTTGATATAACGACGCCGTGGACTCTCAGGCCGAAGATTTTGAGCAAACAGAGCTTCCGTACCAGGTCCGTATCGAAAATTTCGAGGGGCCACTGGATCTGTTGCTGCACCTCATCAAGAAGAATGAGATCAACATCTACGATATCCCCGTCGCGATGATCGCCCGGCAATACCTCGAGTATCTGGAAGCGATGGAAGAACTCAATCTCAATGTGGCGGGCGATTTTTTGGTCATGGCGGCGACGCTCTTGCAGATCAAGTCCAAAATGCTGCTGCCGGTGGATGAGACGGCCGACGATGACGAGGAAGGGCCGGACCCCCGGGAAGAGCTCGTTCGACGGCTGTTGGAATATAAGGGTTTCAAAGAAGCGGCCCGTCAGCTCGACGACCAGGAAAAAGTGTGGCGCGAGATCTTTTGGCGTGAGCACGCGCTCTCAGTAGAAACAGCGGTTGAGGAGGATCTTTCGCTGGAGAATGTCTCGCTGTTTGATCTGGTCGATGCGCTCAAGGGAGTGCTTGAGCGGAATCCTGGCAGCAGACTCATTGAGATTGCGCCCGACAATCTCACGGTACGCGAGCGAATGAATCTTATTTTGGAAATACTCGAAGGCAAAGACTCGGTCTCATTTGCTGCGTTGTTCGAGGGAGCGAGTCATCGGCTGGTGGTCGTCGTGACGTTCTTGGCGTTGCTTGAATTAATGAGACTGCGGGTGGCTCGTGTATTCCAAGCGGAAACATTCGGACCCATTTTAGTCTCACGGATGTTTTCCTTGGTGCCTGATCCGGAAGAACTTGACGATGTCGATATGGAATGGAGGGGGACATGACGCCACTGACGGCGGATCTGGTGCATGATATGCCGGAGACGAGTACGGTGAATATGGAAGAGACGAATGGATCGCCGCCTGAGCAGAGCGTCGATCATCCTCGGGTGCAAGGGATAGGGGAGCTCCAAGCAATTCTCGAAGCACTACTCTTTGTTTCTTCCGAGCCGTTGTCTGTGGCGCGCCTTGTGACCGTGATGGGGAATGTGCCGAAGATGGATGTGGAAGAGGCGCTACGACAGCTTGGCCAAGCGCTCGATCAAGATGGGCGCGGGGTGCGACTGGCTGCCGTCGCGGGCGGATACCGTCTCGTGACGAAGTCGGACTATGCGCTATGGATCAAACGGCTGGACAAGGCCAAGACATCGGCGAAGCTGTCCCGGTCCGCGCTGGAGTCATTGGCGATCATTGCCTACAAACAGCCGTTGGTGCGGTCAGAGGTCGAAGAAATCCGCGGGGTAGAGACGTCCGGCGTCTTGCGCACGCTGTTGGAGCGAAAACTGGTGCGAATCGTCGGGCGCAAAGAAGTCCCAGGTCGTCCGATCATGTATGGGACGACCAAGTTCTTTCTTGAACATTTCGGTTTGAGCGACCTCTCGCAGCTGCCACCTCTTCGTGAATTCAAGGAGCTTGGTGAGGCGGAGCAAGCATTCCTTCCGATGGACGGTGGAGAGGTGTTGTCTGAGGAGGGGGGATCGATTGAGACGATCGAGACAAGTGTGGAGCCCTCAGTGAGCGATGATCTTCAAACGTCTACCTCTCTCAATGAAACGTTGGATCCCGTTCCTGCCGCTCAATAAGTCAATGAACAGATCGTCGGGAGCTCAGGCGCAGGGCGGTGTGTGGGGATGAGTCTTCGAGCCGTCACTAGACCCTTGGGCTTCACCAGCTTCCGTAATAAGAACGTTACTTTTTCCTAGGCGGTGGGTTTTTGAGTCGCTGGAGTTCTGCGCTCTGTTCGTCCACCTTTTTCTGGAGCGCTTTCAGCTCTTCCTTGAACGCCTGCAGGTCAGCCTCATTCTTGCCACCTGGTTCGGCTTGAACAGAAATCGATGGGGGCTGTTGCAGAACGGGCGCTGCGACTGCGGGGACCGGCTGTGCAACGGGGGCTGAAGGTGGAGGTGTCGTAAGGACTCTCGCCAGTAGTTGATAGTCAATGGAGAGTGATCGATCTTCAGATTTTCCAATCCAGCTCGATCGGTCATAGACATCCGGTCGGAGGGCGGCCTCCGGGAGGAAGGTCACTTCGCGGTCGCGTAGGCCATCCGTATCAGGGAGTGGACGTGGCTCTTTGTGGCTGGCGGTGGGTTTTTTCCCTGGATAGTATCGGTAGTGAGTCAACGTGAAATGCAGCGAGAGACCGTCAGCGAAGAGATGCCCCGAGGTCGTCTCTCTATTTTCATTGACCTTTGGAGCCTGTGATAGCTGCGGTGTGGAATAGATATGAAAACCTACTCGTTGATGGGGCGTCGCTTGCGCAAGGGCGGTGACAATATGAGGGGTGAGGAATGCGATGTCATCCTCGGAGAATGTCCGAATATCGTTCAGGTTCGTTGACTTCAAGGCTTTGCCGAGCAGCAGTAAGAGTCCGCTTTTTTCTTTCGTGTGTACCCCGCGCAAGATGTCTGCGATGGTCGTCTCAGACAATTTGATTGGATGTGCCGCCTGGAAGGAGTTGTCTGAGACATTCTCAAGAAATACTGCGCCGAGAGGGGCCTCGTGAATGGGCGTGGTAGGGCGATGGCCGGCGCAACCAATTGCCAAACAACTTAGTAGGAGAAGGCTGAGACGCACTATCGAAGAGAAGCGTTGCGTGAAATTCATGATATTGTGTTGCTGGGTTGAGCTCAAGCGGCGCGTAGTGTAACAGGAATATCCGGCAAAAACAAAAACACCGGATCCGGTTTGTATCGGGTCGTTAAGATTCTGAAGGATATAAGCCTGCAAGGCCGATATTCATGGTGACTCTCATGCTGGGTGAGTAAGTGAGTCCGGCAGTCAGATAGAGTGTTCTCCACGATGCAGAAGGGAATGGAACGTTTGGCGGGGGATGGCTTCTCTCTTGGTTTGCAGGTAAATCACGTGCATTGGTGAGCGGACATCGTCATTGACGGAAGGAGAAGATTTTGTATACAATCTCGTCGCCCCATGGAGGCGAACGGGTTTGAATGCTCATTAGGCGCAAGCGAAACAGTCGATCACGTAATAACGCCCATTCCATACTGGACCGATGTTCAAGATATGAAGCACGTGCCTGTCTCCGCGCGAATCATCGTAGAGGCCGAATACAACAAAGAGGATAATAGCCGCCCAACGTCCAAGCTGAGCGTCGCCACGATTGAGCTTATGGCCGGAGCTCCATTGGGGAAGACTGGCATATTTTCGCCCTATGTCGATATCGGGTATGCGAATAGGACGATTGCGGTCAATCAGGCCTATGGCCAAATCAACGATCTGCTTGGCCCAACCGGACATGGCTTACTGAACGTCCGATTCGGTCAGTTTGATATCGCGCTCCCATTTCTGTCGCATTCGCAACGGGTGATCAGACAACGATACTTTGCCCAGAGCGCACTCGGTGTAGTCGGGGCTCGAGCACAGACTATTACGCCGCCGGGTGTCCCTGTTGCAGACGAAGCATTGGAATTCTACAACACGGCTGTTGAGCTGAACGGGCAACTGCTCGGTGAGATTATCTCACATCGATACATGATCGGAATGTTTCAGCCTCAACAACTCACTGAGGTAAGCAGATTGGAGAATCCGGGCTTCTATGCAACGTATGCTGCTACGTTCTTTGATAATTACCAGATCGGAGCGATTTACAAGCGTGATACCGTGAACAATCCGTTTCCGGGTCACCCAAACAGCAACAGGGCGTTGGACAAGTGGGGTGTCGCAGGGGAAGCAAAGATGGGGCCGTTTGTAGTCACGGCGGGGTATTTTAGAGCCGCATCCCTTGATCAGCGAGATCTTCAGAATGTGATGGTGGAGGGTTTCTATATCCCCAACAAGACGTGGGTCTTGGGCGCTCGGTGGGATCACTTGAAGCAAGAGTCGGCCCCGTCAGGCTCGCGAACGACCGCCATGATACGGTATCACATCTCTTCCAGCGTCTACATCCAAGGAGAATGGCGTGTGACGGATTCATTTAATGCGGGGCAACCCAATCCAGTGCAATTCGAACAGGATTCGCTGCAGGGAAGGGTGTTTGTGAATGCCGGCTTTTAGCCCGATCTTGTTCACATCAATGCGCTACACTGGTGCTCGGCTCATGGCTCCTTTGTTCTGCATTTCCCACAGAAGATTCCAGCTCAGCACTTTGATCTTGGCCAGTGTGATGTGGCTGGTCACTAGTGCATGTTCCCTCATCCAGTCCAAGATTGTGGATGAGGTGCTGGTCGATGGCCCACAGGGGGCGGTATTGCTTCAGAAAGCCGAGGACGGATGGTTCGGAACGGCCCATCCACTTTCTCTGAGCCCTACGGTGGTTTCTTCTGTGTTTCAAGGCGTGCAAGCTCAGACTTCGCTGATAGATAAGGCTCCCGGGGAGCGTGTTTTTTCCGATGAAGATATTGAGTTTCTTACCCCGTTGGTTCGTACCGCCTTGTCTAAGGCCACGAAGAGCCAGGTGGTGGGATTTCGAGTGCTGCACGATACCGAGTCTAGGCAGGAGATGACTGGGGGAATTCTGTACATCCAGGGGCGGTTACTCCATCTGACTCTCACGCACTATCGTGCACGGCAAGAAGGGACGGGTCAGGATGGTGCGCTACGTCGTCTCGCTCCTAATCCAACTGGGTTGGAGAAGCACCAAATCACGTTCAGTCCTGAGGCGGCCAGGCTGTCGAGCCGGAATGAACAACCGGATGTTACCGCTGCGACTCCATTGGCTTCACTGGTTCTTGACTATGAAACGCTGACCGTTGGGTCACCACGTCCGTCAACACTGAACGCAGTACCTGTTGACGAGAATCGTGAGAGTCAGGTGCCGGTCATGAAGAAGGAGACGGAGACGGAATTAGAGTCACTCAAGGAAGAGATGCGCCAACTTCAGCGGCGTTTTGATGACCTCGATCGTGGCAGGTCGCGCCCGACAACGCCGTAAGCATACCGAGCGGCTGTCGCCGAAGAAAAAAGTATTCAACGGTTTAGACTTCGGCCCTTGCCAGCAGCAGCGGCGATTCTTCTCGTGCTTCGCTCGGTTCCAGCGGTGAATGTTCTGCGGCGATCAGTGAGTAAAACACGGGTACGACGAAGAGGGTGAAGATCGTGCCGACGGTCATGCCGGTGACCAATACCATGCCGATACTGTTACGGGCCGCTGCACCGGGACCCGTCGCCAAGACTAGGGGGAGGTGACCGAAGACGGTGGCGGCTGAGGTCATCAGCACCGGCCGCAGTCTCGTCAGCGAGGCCTCGCGCACCGCCGTCAGCCGAGAATGTCCGCGAGCCTGCAGTTGATTGGCGAACTCCACGATGAGGATGCCGTTTTTTGCGATCAATCCCACCAGCGTGATCAGCCCGACCTGGGAGTAAATATTGATCGTGGTGAGGTCGAGAAAACTCACCACCAGGGCGCCCGACATTGCAAGTGGGACTGAGCCAAGCAAGACGATCAAGGGATCGCGGAAGCTTTTGAACTGAGCAGCCAGTACCAAATAGATCAGGACCACCGCGAAGCCAAGCGTGACGGTGAGCGCCGCTCCCTCCTGGCGGAGTTGCCGTGACTCGCCGGCATAGTCCATGACCACGCGCGGGCCGCTTGAGGCCGCCGCGGTTTCAAGCACACGGAGCCCCTCTTCCTTGGTGAAGCCGGGTTTCAGGCCTCCGAAGATGCGGACGGCGTTGCGTTGCTGGAAGCGATTCAATGCGCGCGGCGCAGTGCTTGTTTCGATATGGGTGAATGTCGACACCGGGACCAATTGGCCGCTCGGTGTCTTGATTTTGAGATCGAGCAGTGGATCGACCGTTGCGCGATCCTTGTCGCCGAGTTGAGGAATGACCTTGTAGCTGCGGTCGAAGTAGTTGAACCGGTTGACGTACCCGCCGCCGAGCATGGTGCCCAGCTCACGACCGACTCCGGCCAGGTCGAATCCCAAATCCGCGAGCCGCTCACGATCTAACACGACACGGGCTTGGGGGAGGTCGATTTTGAGGTCGGTGTCCACATACAAGAACTTGCCGCTCTGCCAGCCTGCGCCCAGGACGGACCCGACTGCTTCAAGCATCTGTTCGGCCGGTGCATCGCTCTGCACGATCAACTCCACGTCGTACTGACCAGGGGTGGGGAGCGGCGGGTCTAGTCTGGGGAATACACGGAGTCCCGGTATTTGCGACACGGCGCCGAACACGTCGTCGTACATCTCCTCGGTCGAGCGAGCGCGATCGTGCCAATCCTTTGCGACCACGCCGCCGAAGCCTCCCCATGCCGTGGTGAGCGACCAGGTGTAGTCCGCCCCAGGGATGGCCGTGAGGGCATTGACGATCCGGAAGTGTTGCCGGTTGGTGGCCTGGACTGTGGAGTCCGGCGACGCTTCGAAGAAGAGGCTGATGTGGTTCTGATCTTCTACGGGAGCCAACTCCTGACGGGAGAAGTGATAGAGCGGCCAGGCTGCGAGCACGATCAGGAGCGCGGCCACCACCACTCCCCACCGCATAGTGAGCGTTCCGTCGAGGAGCCTGGCGTAGATCCCGCGCGCTTCTTCGAACCGTCGGTTGACGAACGCGGTCAAGCGACCTTCCTTGCCTCGCGGATGGACGAATCGCGAGCTCATCACCGGCGACAGCGTGATCGCGACGACACCAGAGAGCACGACAGCCACGGCCAGTGTGATCGCAAACTCCAGGAATAAGGAACCAGTCAGCCCGCCTTGGAAGCCGATGGGGGCATAGACGGTCGCGAGCGTGATCGTCATCGCAACGATCGGGCCCAGCAGCTCCCGTGCGGCGGCTTGCGCGGCCTCGATTCGAGATTGGCCCAGACGCACATGCCGTTCCACGTTCTCAACGACCACGATGGCATCGTCTACCACCAGACCGACGGACAGCACGATGGCGAGCAGGGTGAGGAGATTCAGGCTGAATCCGAACGCGGCCATGAAGAGGGCGGTTCCGATCAACGATATCGGGATGGCCACGAGCGGCACAATGGCTGTACGGACCGATCCCATAAACAGGAATACCACGAGGGCGACGATCAGGATCGTTTCGGATAAGGTCTTGGTGATTTCCGTCAGGGCGTTCCGGATGAACATCGTGCCGTCCCAGACGAGTTTCATGTCGATATCGCTCGGGAGGGTCGGTCGGATCCGCTCGATCTCGTCACGTAGCCGGTGCCCGACGTCGATTTCGTTTGTGCCGGGTACTGACCAGATGCCGAGATATACGCCTTCCGTCGCATCGTACTTCGCAATGATCGTGGCTTCTTCGGCTCCCCGTTCGATTCGCGCGACGTCCTTGAGCCGCACGATGGCCCCGTTCCGATCGGCGACGATCAGCTCCTCAAATTCAGCCGTGGAACGAAGATCGGTGTTGGCAAGCAAGTTGACCTGGACCTGATTACCTTTTGTGCGACCGACCGCCGCCAAATAGTTGTTTCGACGAAGCGCACCCTGGACGTCGCCGGGCGAGAGGTTGAGGGCCGCGAGTCGGTCAGGGTCGATCCAAATACGCATGGCGACCTGTCGCTCACCTTCGAACGTGACTCGTTGGACGCCGGGTAACGTTGCGAGCTGTGGTTGTAACGTGCGTAGCAGCCAATCGGTGACGGCCGGGACCGGACGCTCCGTCGAACTGAAACTCAAGTAGAACGATGCGTAGGGTCGATCGGCTCGCTGGATCTCGATCGCCGACGGTTCGGCC
Organism: Nitrospira sp.; assembly: GCA_005116965.1. GTDB lineage: Bacteria > Nitrospirota > Nitrospiria > Nitrospirales > Nitrospiraceae > Nitrospira_D. Next base: position 721,478 of record SWDG01000006.1, read on the forward strand.
TCCGGTGGAAGTTCCGACTTCACTTGTTGCAGTCGTGCCGTGACTTCGGCTAGCGCCGCCGTACTGCTGTGGTTTAATTTTAGATGGACGGTCACGGTGCTGACTCCAGCGCGGCTGGTTGATTCGACATAGTCAACGCCGCTGATCGCGGAGACGACCCGTTCGATCGGCGTACTGATGAACCCACGAATAGTTTCGGCGCCGGCGCCGTAGTAGAGGGTGGTGATGACGACCAACGAGTTTTCGATCTTGGGATACTGTTGGACCGGGAGTGATGTCATTGCGCGCCAGCCGGCGAGGAGGATGACCAGGTTGACGACGATGGCCAACACAGGATGTTTGATGAAGACGTCGGTGAACGATGTTGGGGGCGTGTCTTGCGGCATGATGATCGGTTTAGGGGTTCCCGGCCTCGCGAGTCTCTTTCGAGTTATTCCCGACAGATTCAGTGATTGCAACGAGGATCCCGTCACGAAGCTTAAAGGAGCCCACCGCGGCGATGTGCTCGCCTGCCGTCAGCCCGGCATGGATGATGATTTCATCGCCGAACATGGGGCCGCTTTCAACCTGCCGGGTATGGGCTCGGTTGTGGCCGTTCTTGTCCAGCGCGATGACAAACACTTGGTCGCCTCCTGGCCCCTTGCGCAACGCACTGACCGGGATGGCGACGACTGTTCGCTGGGGACCGACTGGAACCCGGACGCGTACCGATGCTCCTGGTGATGGGACATTGCGAGTGCCTTCGATTCTGGCACGGATCATGGCGTTCCGAGTCGTCGGGTCGACGCGTGCGTCGAGCGCGACAATCTTGGCCACGATAGCGGGAGACTCACTGGCTGCAAGTATCTCGACAGATTCGCCGACCCGTAATCCCATTGCCACTTGTTGTGCCACGGTGAAATCAACATGCACAGCCTCGCTCACGCCCTGAAGCGTTGTCAGCAGTGTTCCTTCATCCAAGTACTGACCGGGATGGACATCCGCAATGCCCACTTTTACACGGAAGGGAGCGCGGATCGTTTTCTTGGCAATGATGGCCTTCGTCCGGGCGATCTGAGCCTGCGCCATATCGAGGTCTGCGCGCGCTCGATCGACTTCTTCTTGAGTGGTCGCGAATTCCTGGCTGAGGTTTTGTCGGCGATTGAGGACGGTCTTGGCGAGCGCGACCTGGGCCTCTTGTGCCCGAAGTTCAGCCTCTTCGACCGAGACGTCGAGTGCGACCAACAGTGTCCCTGCTTCGACAATCTGTCCGGGTGTGAGCCGGACGTCGCGAACCGTCCCTGCCAGTTCGTTCTTTAAGGTGATCGAACGCAGCGCCAGGACCGTTCCGATCGAAGTCGTGGTCTGGCGGTGGTCGATCGCTCGTGCAACGGCGATGGTGACCGATTCTATCGGCTCTGGCTGATTCGCCGAAGCGGCGTGCTCGCTCTGAATGGATTCGTATTTCCACGCGCCCAGACCGATACCGATCAGCAGCACAAGCGAAACAAGTAAGACCGACCCGAGCCAATTCTGACGATTCATGAGAAATATGATGAAACAGGTGTCGATAAGGGCGTTGCTTGTGACAAAATTGATCGCATCTGATACTCCGGTTCCCCTCTACTCCTACACTATCCATCCCCAGAAAGAAAACGGATGATCCACGTATTACGGCGGGCTTATGGGAACATGGTACCAAATTCTTGAGCTCCATAGCGCGAGTCTCTATTCCTCAGCGCTGTGCGGTGCTGTGCGAGATCGAATAAGTGAGGAGTTGTAGGAAAGAATAGCCACCGGTATGATCGGTGAGGGTTGCTGATTGTTCCGACCCGTGCCCATTGTTCCGTCGCCGCGACGAAGGCTCCGTACAACGCTTCTTCGGCTGCGTCGAAATCACCAAGCAGACGGATCAACGTGGCCAGCACGTGGCGTGAGTCCGAGCTGTAGATGGCATGCACCATCCCGCGTAATTGTGTAGACGTATCTTTGCTCACTGCCGACAAGCCGCCAGGGTGATAGGGCTTGATACACTAACGGAACAAACGCCTCGCGCTCGAAAGAACGAAAGACGGTCCAGGACCTAGTTTGCCGTTCCTGTACAGATCTCAAGAAGATGTATCTCTTACGTCTGGCCATAGTACCGGATAGGATACATGTGTATTGGATAGGATACGTATTACTTCTAGAACCTCCATCATTCTTTGCCGCGGTTGCATAGTTTTTGCTCAATTGCGTCTTCCTATTTCTGGCAGGTTACTTGCTCAAGAAGTAATTTAGTCACGCCTGCCGGAATCATATCATTGAGTGAATGAGTCCGACCAATCGGTAAGCAACGAATTGCTCATCTAGGCTGTGACACAACTTGGATATGTACGTCATTCTCACACATGGAGGACCATATGATACTCGCTAAACGCGTCGGAATATTCATCTTCGCGATTGGAATGTTGGGCTTCGCCGAGATAGTGGCTCACGCGCAACAATGGAACGGCGCAGCGAATCCGAGGGGAACCATTTGGAGACCAGGCAATGTAGTGGTCGGGGAGGAGCCTCGCCGAGGAGACGATCCGAGGCCCCTCATAGAGGTGACTAGACCTCTCGCTATGTCAAAGGAACAAGACGACCGTTTATTCAGCGCGAACGCGGTCTTCAGGGACGACACAATTCCGAAATTCGAGGTGGATACGAGGCACGCCTACGCCGGTGGGGCGAGAAGCAAGGCAAGCATTTTGGATCCCACCTTGGACTTTGCAGTTCATCGAAGTGCTGTCATCGGGTTGGTCAACATCAAGGAGATGCCAAGGCCGAATGATTACATGCTAATAGTAGGCGGAAAAATCCTCGCCGAAGAAGTTCGCATCAAGCTGATCAAGGACTGGGCCGACTATGTCTTTGCCAAAGACTACCCGCTGAAAAATCTGACCGAAGTTGAAAAATTTATTCACGCCAATCACCACTTGCCTGAAATCCCGAGCGCAACCGAAGTGGAGAAAACCGGTGTCAGCCTCGGGGACATGCAATCAAAACTGCTGCTGAAGGTGGAAGAGCTCACGCTCTATCTGATCCAGCAGAATAAGATCATTGAAACATTGCAGGCGAAGCTTGCGCGCATGGAACAGGAAGCCAGACTCAGAAAGTCAACCAAGCATCGCTGATGTGGCCGCCGAAAACAAGGCAGAAGGGAGCGTGACCATGAAGGGAATAACATCATGCGCGATCATAGCGGCACTATTCGCCATGACGCCCCATGCATATGGAGAATCCGAATTGTCGCTTAACCAGACTCTTGAGCCGTTTGTGCTCAAGACGTATGGCCACCAATACAGCGTTGTGCTGGCCGCCGGCTTTTGGGCCAAAGCGGGGAGCGATGTCACGGTAACAGTCGGGAACGGACTACTTCAGACGCTCAGTGGCGTTGTCAAAGTCGAACCAGCTCGTCTACCCGAGGAGCTAGTCCCTTATTCCGGGGGGGCCGCAACCGATAACGTGTTGGTCGAAGTGGGCACCAACGTCGAGTTACCCAATCCGACGAGCTACTATGCGGTCGATGGTATCGGCATCCGGGAGCAAGATGATCAACCCTGCTATCTCTCGCTTTGGGGACGAATGGTTGATCCCCGTTACAGGGGTAATTTGGCGGGGCGAAAGGTGGGCGAATTCCAACTTGCCAAATGCAACGTAAAACCGGAAAAAAAGTTTTTGAAAGGGAAGGACGTATCGGTAGGCGAGTTAGACCTAACGGGAGGATTCATCCGCTCTGTCCGAGTCTGTCAGTACGGGGGACCGATAGGAGGTGGGATCGACGCCGGCGAACTCAAGGGAATCAGGATTCTCCCCGCCATCGTGTCCAGAAGCGGCGACATCATCCCGAAGGACCTCAAACCAGAGGAACAGCCGACACTCGTTCAGCCGCATTGCGCCAAAGACGTCATTCTGGCAAACGATCAAACGGGCAGCGCGAGCGGATGGGACCACTGGGTGAGCTGCCCTGCGGATCAGGTTGTCACGGGGCTGCAAGTGTACCATCGCGAAAAACAGATTACCGCGCTGGATGTGCGCTGCAAGCGCGTGGGCTGGCTCACCGCTCCGAAAGAGCCCGTTCGGGATTTGCTAGGCTATTGATCGGTGCGACGATCCCAGGAGTATGCATTCTAGAGACCAGGTAACAGGTGCTGGAACGCATGAGCCGGAAAGTGGTGTTCCTCGTGGTGGAGGTCTGATGGTTGTTGGAATAACACAGAACCGACAACGCAGCCTGTGCAAGCACATTTGGTCTCGACGGCAAGTGTAATACCTACGGTAACTTGTTTTGGACGAGAGATAGATGGAGAACGGAGAGCGTTTAGACTGGTGTGAAGAGGCGCACGGCTGGGAAAACGGCCGTGTGCCTCTTTATTGTCTTAGAAAGCTTTCACATCCGCTTCCCACGAGATGCTGGCCGGGCACCATTGCCAGATTCCGAGGGTGATGATGCGAGTCAATCCGGCCGGGATACAGGCCGTGCGGGTGACCTCGACCTTTCGGTTGATCAATTTGGTGGGATCACCGCAGCGTTTCAGGTAGTCGTCGGCCTTGATGTCATGGAGATTGGCGTGAGGCACGACAAAGGCGACGACAGGAACGGGCAGCACGGCGATCGAGGAATCGTCCGCACTCTGCGAGTCTGAACAATGGGCGCCGGTGTGTGGATACGTGACGTCATCATGGACAAGAGCCGTGGTGCAGCCTCCCAAGACGAGGGACGCACTTGCGAAGAGTGCCAAACATCTGCGGAAATACTGCTGCTGGATCATGAAATTCCTCCCTGTTGATCGGCCTTGTCTCTTAGACGGAGGCGACTCACAAACGTAAACGCCGTTAAGAAATGGGCCCATCAAGGAATTGGGCTTGACGGCGAGGCAGAACGACGGTATCCCAGTGGCTATGAATCAACCGTCCTCTACTGTGGCCTATGGATCGGTCGTACTCGCGGCAGTGCTGTGGGGCGGGTCGATCGTGGCGCAGAAGATGGCGCTCGGTTCGTTCTCCGCTGTCGAAGCCTCGGTCCTTCGCGATGTCGGAGGATTGGCGATTCTCCTGGCAACGTGGTGGTCGAAGGAAGGGGGCGCGGTCAAGTTAGGTCTAGCCGACATGCGGCTGCTGGGGCTCCTTGGTCTTGGCGTATTGGGGAACCATCTCTTCATTATGATGGGCCTGAACTACGTCAGCGGTGCGGTGGGCGGCGTGATTATCGGAGCGAGCCCGGTTGTGACAGCGTTACTCTCCGCGCTGTTAATTCGCGATGTGCCGTTGCGTGCCGTGTGGGCTGGCGCACTGCTGTCGTTCTCAGGTGTCGGACTGGTCTCCGTCTCAGGCTTTCAAGCGGCTGGCGAGCATCCGCTACTGGGGAGCACGTTGGTTTTTCTCGGGGTCGTGAGTTGGGCGCTCTATAGTATCGGCAGCCGCGCGATCATGGAGCGGGTGTCGGCCCTCACGGTCAACTGGACGACGCTGCTCGTGGCAACTGTTCTTCAAATTCCACTGCTCTGGACAGATCGCAAGGTCATGAATGCCGGGATCGGATCGGTGACGACATCCGATTGGCTGGCGCTCGGCTACCTTATCGTTTTCGCGACGGCAGTCGCGCAACAGGCTTGGCTGTTTGGCGTCAAGGGCGTCGGCCCTTCACGGGCGTCGGTCCTGGGCAATCTGACGCCGGTTGCCGCTATCGGGCTATCAGCCTTGATTCTAGGGGAATCCATCGGACTGATTGAAATGATCGGTATCGCTCTCATCCTGGCCGGCGTATGGGTGGTGAACCGGCAAACGGCTGAGAGAAATAACTAGGATTGTGGTTCCACCAATCCATTCTCGATCCCGATCCTTATTTCAGGGTATCATGCACGATTTGGCGGCAGAGGTCGTTGTTGCTTCGTCGTCTAGCTATTGTCGAACGACAGGTGGTCTTGTCGTTTCAGATCGCGAACTGTCATGAACAGTAACTATGCCCGAGCACTGATTCCGTTGATCCTGGCTGGGACGTTCCTTCTCGATGTGTTCATGCCGTGGGGGTATGCGGTCTGGGTCGTTGGGGATGTCTTCGGCGCCTTCTTGACCCTCTGGATTGAGTGGCCGCTGGCGCCGTATCTTGTTGCGACCATCGGGACGGTTCTCGCGTACCTGGGGCACACACTGTCTCCTCCTTTTATTCCGGTAGACATTGCCGGCTTCAATCGCGTTGTGGGCATCGCCCTACTGTGGATTACGGCGTGGCTCGTGGCGCGAGCGAGACGGGCCAAACTCGACGATGCCACCAGGCGACTGGGTGCGATCGTGGAGAGCAGCAGCGACGCCATTCTGAGCGTGACCCCAGACGGATTCGTGACCACGTGGAACTTCGGTGCGGAGCGTCTCTTCGGGTATACCGCCACCGAGATCATCGGCCGTTCGATCCTCACGATTATTCCAGCCCATCTTTCTCGGGACAGAGCCTGGGAGCTGGCCACGCTGCGGGGAACGCATGATATTCAAAGTTATGATGCGGTGCGGTTGACCAAGGACGGCCGATATATCGATGTGTCGGTCACATTGTCACCGCTCAAAGACGCGGTGGGTCAGTTTGTCGGGGTCTCGAAAGTCATCCGTGACATCAGTGAGCGGAAAAGAGGGGAGATACTCTTACAGCAGGCACATGAAGCGCTTGAAATAAAGGTCCTAGAGCGTACTGCAGAATTGAGCGCCGCCAACCATTCCCTGCGAATACTTTCCAGCCAACTGATGCAAGTGCAGGAAGAGGAGCGAAGCCGGCTTGCACGCGATCTGCATGACGAAATCGGACAGTTGCTGACGGCGCTGAAGATTGACTTGCAAGACATCCAGCATGGCGAGGTCAGGGATGCCCGTTTCAGCCCTCTCACGGATAGCCTTGAGCTGGTGGATCAGTTGCTGACTCAAGTGCGTACGTTGGCGCTTGATCTGCGACCGTCGCTCCTTGACGATCTGGGCTTGATTCCGGCGCTTCGATGGTATGCGAACCGGCAGGCGGCGCGGAATGGATGGATCCTTTCGCTCTCTGTCGAGGGAATGGACGGGCGAATCCCGGCCCCTATCGAGGTCACCTGCTTTCGGGTCGCGCAGGAGGCGCTGACCAACATCGCGAAGTACTCGCAGGCCAAGATGATCGATCTTGTGTTGCGTCGGCAAGGTGAGGAAGTCACCCTCGTCATCCAGGATGATGGTGTCGGATTCGATGTGATGCTGGCACGACGACGGGCACAGAGCGGGGAAAGCATCGGGCTGCTGGGGATGGAAGAGCGTGTGCGGCTGGCCGGCGGCAGCTTGGTGATCTCATCCACGCCGGGTGAAGGAACCAAGCTTGAATTGAGTTTCTTGCTTGCCGAACAAGAAGTGATAAAGCCGCACGTACCAACTGAGGTCATATTGCCATGAGCCATATCCGGCTTCTTATTGTGGAAGATCATGCCTTAGTGAGAGCTGGCATGAAGGCCCTCTTGCAAAAAATCGAGGGCATTCAGGTTGTCGCGGACATGGGGGATGGGTTGGAAGCCGTCAAGTTTGTGCAACTGGAGGCTCCGGATCTCGTCCTGATGGATATTGCCATGCCGGGCTTGAACGGACTCGATGCAACGTCTCGGATTGTCAAGGAATCGCCGGCCACGCGCGTGATCCTGTTGTCGATGTATGCCAACGAAGAATACCTCAGCCAAGCGTTGCAGGTCGGTGCATCGGGGTACTTGTTGAAAGGGGCTGAGCTGGCAGAATTGGAATTGGCGATCAGAACGGTGAGTCGTGGCGAAACCTACTTGACCCCCGCCGTTGCGAAGTACGCCGTGGAGGCCTACCGAAATAAGTCTGGAGCGCCGTCCAGTCCGTTGGCTAGACTGAGCGGGCGTCAGCGCGAGATTTTACAATTGATTGCGGAAGGCCAAACCACGAAAGACATCGCTCAACGGTTAAGCTTGAGCGTCAAGACCGTCGAAACACACCGAAGCCAATTGATGGAACGGCTCGACATTCACGATGTGCCTGGGCTCGTCCGCTTCGCGATGCGTGTCGGACTGATTCAGCCCGATTCCTAGTGCTTCGCCGATTCATCTGCATTCCCACGTACGTTCAGTACACTTGACGGCCCCCCTCAGGGATCTCTCATCATTCCTTCAGGATTTTCCCGATAGGGCTACACCATCTATTGTGAGATACCTGACATCACACAGGGGGCAGAATGATTCGCGCAGCATCCAAGACAGAACAGGTCAAAGGGAGCTATCACGACGGCTACCAACTCATTAAGAGCATGGACAAGAGCATCAATCGGGCAGTTGGCAGCTCACGACAGACGAATAAAGTGCCATCCCGCCAAGGTCGAGGAGTCGATGCTTGGGAGCCAGCCATATTTCGCCGGGTGCCTGATCTCCATCACCGCGTAAATCGCCACGGCGAGTATCATCGACGCCGCGATCAGCGATTTAGCCCTTGGTGGGAATGCGGTTGTCATATAACAGCAACAAGGAGGTTTTCGCTTTGCAACCCGTAACACCGAAAGTCACCAGAGAACCAGGAATGGACGAGGCAGACGTCGACACCATGACGGCCAGCAAGGAAACCATGGAGGACTACACGCTGCGATTCGCACCGCGTAGCTACCGCAAGTGGTCAACGGGGGTCGTCGGTATTTCGGCACTCGGCGGTATCGCCTACCTCGCCGACTTCGCCATCGGCGCCAACGTTGGTATCTCGTACGGCACGACGAACGCGCTGTGGGGAATTCTCATCTTCGCGATCGTCATCCTTGCTACCGGCTTTCCTGTCGCCTACTACTCGGCGCGGTACAACATCGACCTTGACCTCGTCACGCGCGGCAGCGGGTTCGGCTATTACGGCTCGGTCGTCACCAACGTTATCTTCGCGACCTTTACCTTTATCTTCTTCGCGCTCGAGGGCTCCATCATGGCCCAGGGACTCCAACTGGGGCTCGGCATCCCGCTCTGGATGGGGTATGCAGTGTCGACGCTCATCATCTTCCCACTGGTGATCTACGGCATGAAAGTGCTGTCGACGTTGCAGGTCTGGACGACTCCCCTGTGGCTCATTCTGATGGTCGCGCCGTTTGGCTATCTGGTCGTCAGTCACCCGGAGTCGGTCGGCCAATTCTTTGCCTACGCCGGTGAGAGCGGCAAGGCCGGTTTCGACCTCGGCTCGACATTGTTGGCCGCAGGCGTCTGCTTGTCGCTCATTGCGCAGATTGCCGAACAGAATGACTACCTGCGCTTCATGCCGCCGATGACCCCGGACAACAAGCGTAATTGGTGGACCTGGTTAATCCTCGCCGGGCCTGGCTGGGTGTTCTTCGGCGCCATCAAACAGGTCGTCGGGCTGTTCCTGGCCGTGTATCTGATCACCAATGTCGCGGGTAGCGCCGGCATCGCCAACCAGCCGGTTCACCAGTTCCTGGAAATCTACCAAAACTTCCTACCGGGCTGGCTGGCGATGACGCTGGCGGTCGTGCTCGTAGTGATCAGCCAGATCAAGATCAACGTGACCAATGCGTACTCAGGTTCGCTGGCATGGACCAACGCGTTCACCCGCGTGACCAAGCACTATCCGGGCCGCCTGGTGTTCCTCGGTGTGAACCTACTGATCGCGCTGATTCTGATGGAAGCGAACATGTTCGACTTCCTGAACACCATCCTTGGGTTCTACGCCAACTGCGGTATGGCCTGGGTCGTCGTAGTGGCCTCGGACATCGTCTTCAACAAATACCTGCTGAAGCTTTCACCGAAGACGCCGGAGTTCCGTCGCGGGATGCTGTACGACTTCAATCCTGTGGGCTTCGGGTCGATGCTGATCGCTGCCGGTCTGTCGGTCATCGCCTTCTTCGGCGGACTCGGCGAAACGTTGCGGCCATACTCACCGCTAGTGGCAATCGTCCTTGGGTTGGTGCTCCCGCCGATCATTGCCATCGCCACCTCTGGTAAGTACTACTTGCGGCGCACCGACGACGGCATCGCTCTGCCGATGTTCGATCAGTACGGCAACCCGTCTGGAGAGCACCTGAAATGTCATGTCTGCCACCATGATTACGAGAGACCGGACATGATCAAGGCCGCCGTTCACACGGGCTACATCTGTTCGCTCTGCCTGTCCACGGACAAGACCGGAGAGCATGTTCTGCCCGCGCAGACTTTGCGGTGACGGCGAGGACTATCGGCTCGCAAGGCACTTAAGTTGCGGTGGCTGGGAAGGATAGTTCAGTCACGTAGCACAAGGAGAATACGCTATGGTGGCCTTAATCTAGGGAAGGGCCAATAGCCGATTCATATATCAGCGATAGCGACGCCGCAAGCGATTGTGCTTGCGGCGTCGTTTCCTCATTTTAACCCTGGATCTATATCCAGAGACTGGGTACCAAGTCTTTGCTCTGCTTGAGTTCTAATTCGAAGTGCAACACTATGACCCCTGCGGTTGTGAAATATGCACCGAAGCCTACCGCGAGAAATCTGAAGGGCTGGCTGGTCCATTGGCCAAACTGAGCATGCGCCAGCGCGAAATTTTATAGCGTAGTGCTTCCCCCATTCATCCGCATTCCCACGTTCTTTCAGTACACTCGACGGCCCCCCTCAGGGATCTCCTGCCAGTTTTTCAGGATTTCCCCGATAGGTCTACGCTGTCTTTTGTGAGATACAAGACGCCACAACATGGGCAGAATGATTTGCGCAGCATTCAATAAGGAACCAGCCCAAGCGAGTCGTTCCCGAATAGTTTCTCGTTAACAACGCATCAATCGTGAAGTCTGCACCTCACCGCACACCATAAGGAGAGAAGCACGATGGACACGAACACCCGACAGGATGGAGCAAGCGGCACGGACGCGGCGACCCCGACGGAACATACGGGATCCTCGCGGCGGGAATTTCTGGGCCAGAGCGGGCGGGTCGCGGCCGGGGTCGGCGTAGCGGCGCTCTTGGGGAATCTGGGGCAGTATGCCCTGTCGTATGGGGCGGGCGGCCCGCCGATCAAGATCGGGATCTTGCATTCGTTGAGCGGCACGATGGCGATCAGCGAAGTGTCCTTGCGCGATGTGGTGTTGATGGCCGTGGAGGAAATCAATAAGGCAGGCGGCGTGATGGGGCGGCAGATCGAGGCGAAGATCGTCGATCCGGCGTCGAACTGGGACCTGTTTGCCGAGAAGGCCAAGCAGCTGCTCCTCGAAGACAAAGTGTCGGTGGTATTCGGCTGCTGGACGTCGGTGAGCCGGAAATCCGTGCTGCCGGTCTTTGAAAAGAACAATGGCTTACTGTTCTATCCCGTCCAGTACGAAGGCGAAGAGTGCTCGCGCAACGTGTTCTATACCGGGGCGGCGGTCAATCAACAAGCGGCGCCGGCGGTGGAATACTTGATGAGCCCGGAAGGGGGGAACTACAAGAAGTTCTATCTCCTCGGGACCGACTACGTGTATCCGCGCACGACGAACAAGATTTTGCGGGCGATGCTGTTGGCGAAGAAAGTCCCGGCCGCGAACATCGAAGAAGAGTACACCCCCTTCCATCACCAGGACTATCAAACCATCTGCGGGAAGATTAAGAAATTTGCCGCCGGCGGCGGGGCAGCGGTGATCAGTACCATCAACGGAGACAGCAACGTGCCGTTCTATAAAGAGTTCGGCAACCAAGGGTTGCGCGCCGAAGATGCGCCGATCATGGCCTTCAGCGTGGCCGAAGACGAACTGCGCGGGATGGATACGAGCGCGCTGGTTGGGCACTTGGCGGCGTGGAACTATTATCAGAGCGTGGATACGCCGCAAAACAAGAAGTTCGTGGCGAACTTCAAAGCCTATTGCAAGCGCAACAATCTGCCGGATGGAGAAAACCGGGTCACCGACGACCCCATCGAGGCCGCGTATTTCGGCGTCTATGTGTGGAAGCAGGCCGTGGAAAAGGCCGGGTCCATCGAAGTGGACGCCGTGCGCAAGGCGGTCTACGGGCAGAAGTTCCTGGCGCCGGGCGGCCAGATCATGATGGATGAGGCCAACCAGCATACGCATAAGCCGGTGCTGATCGGCGAAATTCTGAAAAATGGGCAGCTCAAGGTCGTGCATCGCTCCAAAGGCCTGGTGAAGCCTGAGCCCTGGAGTGAGTACACCAACCCCGAGAAGGGGTGTGACTGGATTAATCATCAAGGGACCTATCAAAAGAAATAGGAGCGGGATGGAACGCGGCGGTCAGGGGCACTGGCCGTTCTGACAGCGGGTTCCAGGTTTTCTTGGGAAGGCGCTGGAATCTCTCGTGCTGAGGGATTCCAGCCTCCCTGCCAGTACAGTCGCATACTGATTGGCTCAACGGAATTGTAGGGAGGTTGTGCGGTGATACGTTTGGCCCACGTCCCGACATACGTGCGTGCGCTCGCCCTGGTCACGTGTCTGCCGATCGGACTCACCCTCCCGTCCGCCCTGGCCGCCGACGACGTGGCTCCTGGTCCAGCACCGGTCGTTGCACCCGCCACGCCGATCGAGCACGCACTCCGCGATATCACGAGTGAGGACGCGGCGGTCCGGAGCGCAGCGGCGGCGCTCCTCATTGAAAAAGGAGATGCCAGTCTCCTGCCGAAACTCGATGAGATTCGGGCCGAGGCCGATCGGGCGACCCGGCAAGCCCTCAAGCCCGTGATCGATCTCCTGAAGAACCATGCCAATCTCACCAGTGCCCAGTCGGATACCAGGCGGTCGGCTGCCGCCGATCTGGTGGGCACGGGCCGGCCGGAAGCCATTGCCTGGCTGGAGCAGGCGGCGGCGAAGGAGTCCGTCTGGTGGGTCAAGTACACGATGGAAGAATCCGCGCAGCTACTCCAGCTTCGTGCGGACGCGCACACGGTCCGCATGGGCGCCGTCACGAAGCTCGGGGAGCTCAGAAGCCAGAACGGACTGTCGGCGCTCAAGGAATTGGCTGACGCCGGCGCCCAGAGTGGCGCCACGGACGAGCAGCGCGCGTTGGCGGACGCGGCGCAGGCGTCGATCACGCAGATTGACGCCTGGAGTTGGTGGGCGGGCGCCCTCGAAACCCTGTTCCGCGGCATCAGCCTGAGCTCGATTCTGTTGATGATGTCGCTGGGTCTGGCGATCGTCTTCGGCTTGATGGGCGTCATCAACATGGCGCACGGCGAGTTGATGATGGTGGGCGCCTATGCCACGTTCGTCACGCAACAGGCGTTCGTCGGCTGGGTGTCTCCCGAGCTGTTTGACTGGTACTTTCCCGTGGCGCTCCCCGTGGCCTTTCTTGCGGCCGCCGCCTTTGGCTGGGTCCTGGAGGCGACCGTGATTCGCTTTCTCTACGGGCGACTGCTGGAGACCCTGCTGGCGACGTGGGGCGTGAGCTTAATCCTCATGCAGGCGGCGCGGGTGTACTTCGGCGACCTGACGGCGGTCATCGCGCCGCAAGCCTTGCGCGGCGGGGCGCAAGTCATGGTCGGCGTCTATCTACCCTATAACCGGATCTTCATTATTCTCCTCTCGATCGTCTGTGTCCTGGGGATCTACTTTTTGCTCTTCCGCTCCAACCTCGGCATTCGAGTCCGGTCCGTCACGCAAAACCGCAATATGAGTGCCTGCCTCGGGATCCCGACCCGCAAGGTCGACTCCTATACCTTTGCCTTCGCCTCCGGGCTGGCGGGGGTCGCGGGCTGGGCGCTGACCATGGTGGGCAACGTCGATCCTGGACTGGGGCAGAACTATATCGTCGACGCCTTTATGGTGGTGGTGACGGGCGGCGTGGGCAAACTCGCCGGGACGATCTGGGCCTCGCTCGGCATTGGCGGGCTGAACAAGCTGATCGAGCCGGTCAGTGGCGCGGTCTACGGGAAGGTCTTTATCCTGGTCGGGGTGATTCTCTTCCTGCAGTGGCGGCCGCAGGGCCTATTCGCGGCGAAAGGACGTAACGCCGATGCCTGAGCAACCGGTCGCGCGTCCCGATAGCCGTGAGACCGTCTCATTGTACCTGGTCGGCGTGGTGTTACTCGTGGTCCTCCCGCTACTGAATGTGCTGACTCCAGAGGACTCCTGGCTCCACCTCTCGGACTTTCGGTTGAATCAATTCGGCAAGTTCTTATGTTTTGCCATTCTCGCGCTGGGACTCGACCTCATCTGGGGCTATTGTGGCGTGCTCAGCATGGGCCAGGGGGTCTTTTTCGGATTCGGCGCCTATTGCATGGGGATGTATCTGGCGCTGCAGATCGGGACGGAAAGTGTGTATGGCAGCGAGCTGCCGGACTTTATGGTGTGGACGCAGGTCAAAGAGCTGCCGCTGTTCTGGTACCCGTTCAAGAGTATTGTGGGTGGGGTCCTCGGCGCCATTCTCGTGCCGGTCCTCTTCGCGACGCTCTTCGGGTTTCTGGCGTTTCGCAGCCGCATCAAGGGCGTCTATTTTGCCATCATCACCCAGGCGTTGGCCTTTGCGGCCTGGCTGGTGTTCAATCGGAACGAGACGCGGCTGGGTGGCACCAATGGGTTGACGGACTTTAAACAAGCCCTCGGCTTTCGGCTCTCGGATCCCTCGACGCAACGGGGACTGTATATCATCACGGTTCTCGCGCTCGGCGCCTCGTATCTCTTCTGTCGGTGGATTGTGGCCTCCCGCGCGGGCAAGGTCCTCATTGCGATTCGCGACAGTGAATCCCGCGTCACGTTTTCGGGCTACACGCCCTGGATGTACAAGCTCTTTGTCTTCGTGGTGTCTGCGGGCCTGGCGGGCTTGGCGGGCATGCTGTATGTGCCGCAGGTGGGCATTATTACCCCCGCCCAGATCGGGGTGTTGCCGTCGCTGGAGGTGGTCATCTGGGTGGCGGTCGGCGGGCGGGGCACGTTGATCGGCGCCGTCTTGGGCGCGGTGGCCGTGAACTATGGCCGCAGCGTGTTGACCAACTACTTCCCGGAGGCCTGGCCGTTTATCCTTGGCGGACTCTTTGTGGTCGTGGTGACGATGTTTCCGGACGGACTGTTGGGGATGATTCGGAAGGTGACGGCGCGCAAGGACACCCCGGCGCCGGTGAGCAACGCGGACGGGAGGACGGCGGCGTGACCGACGGCGATCTGATTCTCAACTGCGAAAACGTCGTCATGGACTATGACGGCTTCAAGGCGCTCAACAACTGCAACTTTCGGGTGCAGTATAACGAGTTGCGGGTCGTCATCGGGCCGAACGGAGCCGGGAAGACGACGCTCTTAGACGTGATTTGTGGCAAGACCACCCCCACGTCCGGGAAGATCCTCTTCGGCAAGGGGATCAATCTGGTCGGCAAGAACGCGGAAGACATCACGAAGCTGGGCGTGGGCCGGAAGTTTCAGGCGCCGTCGGTCTATGGCAACTTGTCGGTCTGGCAGAACCTGGATCTGTCGGTCAAGCGCCCGAGTAAGGGCGTCTTTCCAACCTTGATGGGCCGGTCGTCGCCGGCGGAGCGCGTGCGCATCGAGGAGACGTTGGAGACCATCGGCTTATCGACTCATGCCCATGATCGGGCCGGGGCCTTGTCCCACGGCCAAAAGCAATGGTTGGAGATCGGCATGGTGATTTTGCAAGAGCCCTCGTTGCTCTTGGTCGATGAGCCGGTCGCCGGGATGAGTGATAAGGAAACGGAGCAGACCGGGCGCTTGCTGACCTCCTTGTCGGAGAAGCAGGCGATCGTCGTGATCGAGCATGATATGGACTTTGTCCGACAGATTGCGAAGATCGTGACGGTGCTCGCGGAGGGGACCGTCATCTGCGAAGGCACGGTCGATGCCGTGCAAGCGGATGACCATGTGCGAGAAATCTACCTGGGCCGGGCCAAGGTGGCCCATTAGGAACGAGACGGAGCGACATCGCGTATGGCCCACGAACGACCACGGATGACCCTGGCGCTGGAGAACATCAACGCGTACTACGGCGAGAGCCATATTCTGCGGAATGTCTCGTTCACCATTGAGCCGGGGGAAGTGGTGTGTCTGATGGGCCGCAACGGGATGGGGAAGACGACCACGTTGAAGACGCTGACGGGCTTGCTGCCGGCCCGATCCGGCACCATTACGTTTGAGGGACGCGACATCACGCAGGATCGCACGGATCTTCGGGCCAAACGCGGGCTGGCGTATGTGCCGCAAGGGCGCGAGATTATCCCGCACCTGACGGTGCACCAAAATCTCTTGCTCGGGTACTGGAACCGCCCGTCCCTCACGGGCGATGTGTCAGAACACGACGCTTTCGAGGAGGTCTATCATCTCTTTCCTAAGTTGACCCAGATTCTCCATCGTCCGGGTGGGGTGTTGAGCGGGGGGGAACAACAGCAGTTGGCCATCGGCCGCGCCATCCTCTCCAGTCCCAAGCTCCTCTTGCTGGATGAACCGACCGAAGGGATTCAACCCTCGATCGTCGATCAGATCGAGGACGTCATTATCGGCTTTAAGCAGTCGCGCCGGTTTGCGATTCTGCTCGTCGAGCAAGGGCTCCATTTTGCCGCCCGGCTGGCGGAGAAGTACGTGGTTATGGCCAAAGGGGCCGTGATGGCTCAGGGCAAGAGTACGGAGTTGAATGCCGATATGGTCCGGCAACATCTGACGGTGTAATGGGTGCGATAGGAAGGTATCTCCTGCCTCTTGTTTGTTTGGACTTGCCTTGATGGACTCTTGGGATTGCCAATCGTCTAGACAGGGATTGCAACTCTACGGTAGAAATCCTTTGTGTACAGTAAGAGAGAGGATGCTCTTGCCTACATCGAGTATTCTTGCCAAGAACTGGGAGAGTCATTGCGCTAGGGAGGGAAACTTATGCATCTGACCCCGAGAGAACAGGAAAAGTTACTTATTTATGTTGCGGGACAACTGGCCACGGATCGAAAGAAGCGAGGCCTCAAGCTCAATCATCCGGAAGCCGTTGCGTATCTTACCGCCGCTGTTCTGGAAGTTCTGGAAGGTATTCGTGACGGAAAAACCGTCGCCGAGTTGATGACGTACGGCACCACGCTTCTCACGCGGAAGGATGTGATGCCTGGTGTGCCGGAGATGATTCATGAGTTTCAAGTCGAGGGAACCTTTCCTGATGGGACCAAGCTGGTGACCGTCCACAATCCAATTCGATAAGCGCAACCTGTGCCCAACCACCTATCTGTATCCCTGTAGGAGGGAGCCATGCCGAAGAAGACGAAGCGAAGTTCGGCGAAGCGTCAGAAGTCGCCGCAGAAAACTATGAGATCGCTTGCCGCCGTGATCAAAGCTGAGCTAGGGAAGCCGGTTGTTCCAGGGGAGATTCTGGCCGCCGCCGGCGAGGTAGAGGCGTTCAACGGGCGTGAAACAAGGGAGCTGACCGTCAAGAATGTCGCGGATCGACCTATCCAAGTTGGTTCCCACTGCCACTTCTTTGAATCCAATCATGCGCTCACGTTCGACCGTGCACAAGCGTTTGGATTTCGGCTCTGTATCCCAGCCGGCACGGCGGTTCGGTTCGAACCGGGAGAGGACAAGCGAGTGACGGTTGTGGCCTTAGCCGGGAAGCGGGTTGCTTATGGCATCAATGGATTGACGGAAGGATCCCTCGATGATGCGCAGGTCAAGGCTCGCGCGCTATCGCTCGCGGGTACCCGCGGATTTTCTGGAAAAGGAGGCGTCCGGTGAAAATTCCAAGAAGGCAATATGCCTCACTCTACGGCCCCACCACTGGTGATCGTATCCGGCTAGCGGATACGGAACTGCTTATCGAAGTCGAGCAAGACTTTACGACGTACGGAGAAGAAGCGGTATTCGGGGGCGGGAAAGTGATTCGAGACGGGATGGGCCAGTCGCCGCGGGTGACGAATGCGAACGGTGCGCTCGACACGGTTATCACCAATGCTCTCATCCTCGACTACACCGGGATTGTGAAGGCGGATATCGGGATCAAAGACGGGCGGATCGTTGGTATCGGGAAAGCAGGCAATTCCGATCTGATGCCGAACGTGACCAAGGGAATGGAGATCGGTGCCGGAACGGAAGTTATCGCGGGAGAAGGACATATCGTGACGGCCGGCGGCATCGATACCCACATTCACTTCATCTGCCCGCAACAGTATTGGGATGCATTATCGGCCGGCATTACGACCATGATTGGCGGCGGCACTGGTCCTGCGACGGGCACTAACGCGACCACTTGTACGCCAGGACCCTGGAATATCCATCGCATGCTGGAGGCATCCGAGGGGATTCCTATCAATCTTGGATTTCTGGGTAAAGGCAACTCGTCCCATCCCGATGGATTGAACGAGCAGGTTGAGGCCGGCGCCATCGGTCTCAAGCTGCACGAAGATTGGGGAACAACCCCGGCGGCAATCGATACCTGTCTGAGCGTGGCGGAGCGTTACGATGTGCAGGTTGCGATTCATACCGATACGTTGAATGAGGCAGGGTTTGTCGAAGACACGATCAAGACGTTCAAGGGCCGAACGATCCATACGTTCCATACAGAAGGCGCCGGGGGCGGTCATGCCCCGGATATCATCAAAGTGTGCGGTGAGCCGAATGTGCTTCCTTCGTCGACGAACCCCACGATGCCGTTTACGACCAACACAATGGACGAACATCTGGATATGTTGATGGTGTGCCATCACCTCAACCCAAGAATTCCGGAAGACGTGGCCTTTGCCGAGTCCAGAATCCGGCGAGAAACCATTGCGGCGGAAGACATCCTCCATGATTTAGGCGCGATCAGTATCATGTCGTCTGACTCGCAAGCCATGGGTCGCATCGGAGAAGTCATCATTCGGACCTGGCAAAACGCGCACAAGATGAAGGTCCAGCGTGGCCATCTGTCGCCGAATGAGGGGAAGGACTCGTCACAGAACGACAATTTCCGCGCCAAGCGGTATGTGGCCAAGTACACGATCAATCCCGCCATCGCGCATGGGATTGCCCATGAGGTTGGGTCCGTGGAGGTCGGGAAGTTCGCCGACCTGGTGATCTGGAAGCCGGCGTTCTTCGGCGTCAAGCCGGAAATGGTGCTGAAAGGGGGGTTTATCGCTCAGGCACAGATGGGCGATCCGAACGCGTCAATCCCCACGCCGGAGCCGATTATCAGCAGGCCCATGTTCGGTGCCTTTGGGAGGGCGCTGTCCAGCACCAGTCTGACCTTCTTGTCGCAGGCAGGACTGGATCGAGGGGTCCCAAAGAAGCTTGGATTACAGAAGCGCGTGGCTGTGGTCAAGAATTGCCGGAATATCAAAAAACAGGACCTCAAGTTGAACGACTATCTTCCCAAGATCGAGGTTGATTCGGAGACCTATGTGGTAACGGCCGACGGGGTGCGGCTTACCTGTGAGCCGGCTGCCGTGCTCCCGATGGCGCAGCGGTATTTCTTATTCTGACGAAAAGAACGGTCGGCTCGGCTACCAGTAGTGGATGTAGCATGAAGGTAGCTGACCGGCTGTTTTTTTTCTGCATACCCTATGAATACGTCTGCCTTACTTGAAGGGCTGCGGTTTGTTGATACATTTTTCCCGTCTGGCGGGTACGCGTTTTCGTCGGGCTTGGAAGCTGCCGTTCAAGGTGGTGCTGTAAAAACTTCCGATCAGCTTGCCGGGTACATCGAAGATTTGCTGCGAGGTGGCATGAGCCGCCGAGAAGCTCTGGCCACGAAACGAGCCAATCGAGCAGGGGCTACTGGACAAATTTCGGCGGCGCTCGCTATCGATCGAACGCTCGAGGCGACGAAGCTCAGTCGAGCATCGCGGCTGGCCAGCCGTCAAATGGGGCGGCAAGTCATCCGGGTTGCGGCGGATCAAATCCGAGGAAACTCGATTCTTGCAGCATATCGTGACGAGGTCGAGTCCGGGCGAGCTCCTGGTCATTTGGCGATTACGTTCGGACTCACTCTCGGTGCAGCAGGTTGGAGCCCAGAGGACACGGCGGCTGCCTTCCTGTATCAAACTGCGGTCGGGTTTGTCTCCGCCGCCATGCGACTCAGCCCTCTTGGACAACATGAAGGGCAGCGCATCTTGGGCGAATGGCTGCCATTGATTGAACGGATCAGTCGAGATGTGGACTCAGATACCGCCATGAGCTCGTGGTCGCCGATCCAAGACATTTATGCAATGCGGCATGGCGCTCTGGAATGGAGACTCTTTCGGTCTTAATAGTGAGTCAGCGAGCATGCGTGACGCATAGAAAGGAACAGAACGGCCGTTGAGGGCTTTCGGTCTCAACGGTCCACTCGTGGGATGACCATGCATGATCTAAATCGTGAGCACAGTCACAATTGGACTCCGACTCAAGCGCGAAAACAAGGCATTCCGGTCATTGGTATTGGAGGTCCGGTTGGGTCAGGGAAGACAGCGCTTGTCGAAGCGCTGTGCCAGGGGTTGCGCGATCGATTCAGCCTTGCCGCCGTGACAAACGATATTTTCACGAAAATCGACGCAGAAATCCTGACCAAGCGCGGTGCCTTGCCGGTCGACCGGATTCTTGGTGTTGAAACGGGGGGGTGTCCACATACGGCGATTCGGGAAGATGCTTCGCATAACCAGGAAGCCATTGACGATCTGCTTCGTCGCCATCCGGACGTTGAATTGATCTTTCTGGAAAGTGGTGGCGACAACTTGGCTGCGACCTTTAGCCCTGAGCTCGTCGATTACGTCATCTATGTGATTGATGTGGCGGGTGGCGACAAGATCCCACGAAAAGGTGGACCAGGGATCACTCGATCAGATTTTCTCGTCATCAACAAGATGGATTTGGCGCCGCATGTGCGCGCGGATCTGTCCGTCATGGATCGGGATACCCGCAAAATGCGCGGGGATCTGCCGTTCGCGTTCACGAATATTCTTTCCGGCGAGGGCATGGATACCGTAATGGCCTGGGTGGAGCAGCGCATCCCGCAACGAGCCAGGCGCTCTTAACCAATGCCGACTCGGGAGGGACAGCCCAAGAGGACATCTCGGGAAACCGGTACATCCTCAAAAAGAATACCTTCTGGGAAAAGAAAGCCTTTCTTGAAAAAGAAGGGCCCAGGACGGTTTGAGACGGAATTGGTCGGGCGGGTCGGCGAGCTTAAGCTCACCTACACGAAGTGTGATCACCAGACTATTATCTCGCACTCATATTTCACCACACCTTGGAAACTGCTCCCCCCCATCTATCTTGATGACACGGGAGCCGCCTACACACTCCTGGTCAACCCCTCCGGCGGTCTTGTTGGCGGTGATCATCTGTCCATCGACATGAAGGTGGAGCAGGATGCGCATGTCCTGATTTCTGCCCCTTCTGCCAACCGTGTCTATCGGACGGAGGGAAAGGTGTCCGAACAGCACGTCAATATCACGGTCGGCTCTGGCGCGGTGCTCGAGTGGTTCCCTGAACATACCATCCCTTTTGCCGGTTCTCGATTTCGGCAGACTCTCCAGGCCACTCTGGCGCCTGGTGCAACACTCTTGCTATGGGATGCTGTCGCATCTGGCCGTATCGCCAGTGGGGAGCGATGGGCATTTACGGACCTGGAGAACGACATTCGAATTACGATGGCGTCCGGCAGTACGTTGCTTGAGCGATATGTTCTTGATCCATCTACGGACTTAGGACGTGTTGGTTTGGCAGAAGAATGGAACTATGTAGCTTCGCTTTATGTGGTGAACGACAGTACGCCATCAGGGGTGTGGGACGGATTGGAGTCAAAAATCGCCACGATCTTGGATACTCGTCCAGGGGAAGTCTTGGGAGGTGTGTCTGCTGGACCTGTCCCGGGGCTTGCCGTGAAGATACTAACTCGAACGGCCCCTGACCTCACCGCTATGCTCGATGCGTTATGGGCGACCGTGCGTGAAGGGTTATTGAATCTCCCGCCGGTATCTCTACGAAAATACTAAGGCCACCGCTCGTTTGCCTGCTTCGAATTGTGGTGCAGAGGGTCGGGTAACGGTTAGGAGTGTAAAGCTTTGCCCTCAGCGGCGGAAGCGGTGCGGAGCGACCAGGCTAATCCGAGCAACGACAGCGTGAAAATCAGCCATTTCGATGGGTCGAAATTATACCAGCGGGGACCGTTTCGGTAGTCGCTTTGGTAGGTGTGGTGGTAGTTGTGATAGCCCTCGCCGAACGTCAGGAGCGAGACCAACCAGCTGTCCCGGCTTGAATCGGCTTGGCCATGGGGTTGGCTCCCCCACAAATGGCACACTGAATTGATGCAAAAGGTCGAATTCAGCACGGCAAATGTCCGACCGACGCCGGCGAGCATAAAACAGCCGAAGCCGCCGACCCAACCGCCGTAGAGAAAGCCCACCACGAACGGGAGTGCCAATCCTGAGAGAAAGATGAGCCCATAGTACCGGTGTTGCCACATGATAACCGGATCTTGCCTGAGCCGTGAGGCATATTTTTCATCCGAGTATCGCCCGTCGGAGAAGAGCCATCCGCAATGGCTATGCCAGAATCCGCGTTGAGCGTTGTAAGGATCGGCATCTTGGTCGCACGCGGCATGGTGGCGGATGTGATCAGCTCCCCACTTCAGGGCAGAGTTTTGCAGTGCCCATCCGCCGGCGATCAGTAATCCGGCCTTGACCCAATCGGGACATAGGAAACTCCTGTGCGAAATCAGCCGATGGTAGCCAACCG
The DNA here is from genome assembly GCA_005116965.1 of Nitrospira sp. Classification (GTDB taxonomy): domain Bacteria; phylum Nitrospirota; class Nitrospiria; order Nitrospirales; family Nitrospiraceae; genus Nitrospira_D. The sequence goes on from SWDG01000006.1 coordinate 744,045, forward strand.
TAATGCCGAGCCCGGTAATCATGTACAGGAGCCCAAACATGGTCCAGTCCACCCAGGTATACCCGTAAACAAAGGCGAAAGCGGGCACTCCGATGACTGCGCTCCCCACAACAAGGGTGAACAGTACTACTGTCACGTAGATGGGATAGGTACGCCTGAGCGTGGAGGTGGATTGTACGGGTGTTACCATAGACTCACTACCGAGGAAAGGAGCATGTCTTCATAAGGAGCAGAGGCTCTTGCAGATAGTAAGGCCTGATGAATCAGGCAAGTATTTTTCAACTCTACCAGGACTAAAGGCAAAAAATCTACTGTGGAAAGGCCGATAGTAGCCTCTTGTTTCACGTTGACAGCATGCTGTAAGATTTCATATACATACTCGGTCCGAGTCAAGCTCGCCAGCGATAGTGTGAATGTGTCCACTGTAACGGTCATTGGTTCGAATTTTTATTCGCGACCGATGTGAAATAGGGTGGAGAGAGAAAGTTAGGAACAGGCTGGTTGGTCTATCACAAGGAGGCAGTCCAATGAAGAGTGCGTTATCAATGATGTTTGGTGTGGCAGCCGTCGCGATGGTCGCGGCGCCTCTCACCTCGTATGCGGGTGGAACGATCAGTGGGAAGGTCACGTTTGCCGGGAAGGCGGAACAGAAGGAATTTCTCTTTTCAAAGTTCCCCAATCCAAAATTCTGTCCCAAGATTGCTGACAAGAGCAAGGTGGATGGCGACAAGCGGTTCTTGAAGCAGATCGAAGTCGCGAAGGATGGTGGTCTCAAGGGTGCAGTCGTTGCAGTTGCGGATGTTGAGGATAAGGCGTGGATGGATGGCTATGCCGGGACGGAAGTCGTGGCCGCGTTCTGTGACTTCCAGCCATTCAGTGGCATCGTGGTGAACACCCGCCCGTTCAAGGTTGAAAACACGGATGCAGACGCTGATGATCCCAAGTCGGTGGCTGGCGTGCTCCACAACCCACACAGTTTCACGGTGAAGGGTGTATCCTCGGCAACCGGTTTCAATATTGGTCTCGCGAAGAAGGGCGACAAGTTGGATAAACCGGTGACCTTCCGTGGCGGTGCAGAAAAGGAAGGCTACTACCGGTTACAATGCGACCAGCATGAGTTTATGCAAGGGTTCTTCCTGCCGGTCTCGAACCCGCATTTCGCGGTCGTGAAGGACGATGGTTCTTTCGAGATCAAGGATGTGCCGGCTGGGAAGCATAAGGTCATTGCCTGGCATCCGTTTGCCGGCAAGGCCAAGAAGATTGAGTTCGAGGTGGATGTGGCCGATGGTGGCACCGCCAACCTCAAGGCTGAAATCAAGTAAGCCTCGTTTTGTCGATGTGTTGTTGAAGGGCAGCGGATCACCCGCTGCCCTTCCTGTTTTTATCCTGTTTTGATACCAAGTTCGTCGCCGTGTCTTTATATTTCCGCTGCAAGAAATCAAAGATCATTTCCCTGCTCTTGCTCCCCATCCTGCTTACGCTTGCGTCCTGTTCGGTGATCGAGATCCCAATCAATGCAATCAAGACCACCTTCTCGGTCATCAAGACTGGCTATCGTGTCGCCAAAAAGACGGTCAGAGGCACGATCTGGGTTGTGCGCGGGACCTATGAATTGACGAAGGGGGCCACCAAACTGGTCTATCACATTGGGAAGTTTACCTTTGAGGTGGTCCAGGCTCCGTTGGAGTATCCATTGATCCGTGACGATATTCAGACTATCGATGGGCTTCCGGTTAAGGAGGCGATCAGGCTTGGGCGCGTCAAAGCCGCTCCGTACACGGTCAAGGGTCAGCGTTATGTGCCGATGAGCCTCGCCAGTGCACAGACCTACGAAGAGACAGGCTTGGCCTCGTGGTATGGGGAGGAGACCAGGCGTCTGCCGGGAGGGCACATGACGGCCAACGGTGAGCTGTTCAATCCCAGCACGTTGACGGCGGCACACAAGTATCTGCCACTGCCGATCCACGTCCAGGTGACAAACCTCGAAAATGGAAAGTCGATCATTGTCCGAGTGAATGACCGCGGCCCCTTTCCCAGTGATTACAACCCTGATTCTGGGAAGCGGATCATCGACCTTAGCCGGGGAGCCGCCGAACAACTCGGATTTGTCGAACAGGGAACCGCCCAGGTCCATGTGGAAACCATCCAGCTAGACGAAGCCTGATGGGAAATCTTCTCTCGTCGCCTCATTCCACTCCCACTGTATGCTGGTTGGGTTCAGCCTGAGGCAGTCATGAGAACCAGGGCAGGCACCGGCTCGATCGGAGTTAGTCCTCTGACCAGTCTCCAAGACGTCTTTGATGTGGATCTTTCAACCCCAAAGCGGGGCATTCGCCGCCTTGTCTTTTACTTTCTGATCTAGGTAAGATCTTACGTTTGAAAGCTATTAGCTTAAAGGGATCGGTGTGTCACGAGAGCTCTCACTCGCAGAAGTTTTCCAGCTTGGCTACTATTGGGAGACCAAAGTCCTCCTAACGGCCGTGAAGCTGGACGTCTTTTCTACCATCGATGAACGGCCAAAATCAGCCCAGGATATCGCTGGTCGACTGCAGGCCGATCCTCACACCCTCAGTCTTCTTTTGAATGCGCTCGTGGCGATGAAACTCCTCACGAAAGAGGCGGAGCAGTACGGGAACTCGTCGATCGCAGTGAAGTATCTGGTTCGGTCGTCGCCGCAGTACGCGGGGCATCTGCTTCTCTTGCATGATGCCGAGTGGAACAACTGGGGCAAACTGGAAGAGACGATTCGCACGGGGAAGCGAATGGTCGACCGCCATGTCTTTGAGACCGATCCCGAATTGGGGAGCAACGTGCTAGCGGTGCTCAATCGGATTGGCCAACAAAGCGGTCCTGATTTAGCCAAGCGACTGAAGCTGGGTGGTCGCGAGCGGTTGCTCGATCTTGGTGGTGGCGCTGGGACCAACGCCATTGCCTTTTGCCAGGTGTATCCAGAACTGCACGCGACGGTCTTTGATCTCCCGGCGACGTTGAAGTTGGCGGAAAAAACGGTCAAAGACGCCGGGTTGGAATCACGAGTCGCCCTGCATCCCGGTGATTTCAATAGAGGCCAACTTGGGGGACCATACGATGTGGTCTTGATGTCCGATATCTTGCACTATCAAACGTTTCAGATGAATCAGGATCTGGTCAAAAAGGGCTTCGAATCGCTGGCGCCGGGCGGGCGGTTGGTAATTAAGGATCGATTTCTCGATGAAGCTGGCACTGGTCCAGCGTGGACGACCGCGTTCGCGGTCCATATCCTTGTCAACACTCAGCAGGGCAGCTGCTATCGGGCCGGCGAGGCCATGCAATGGCTCCAGGCCGCCGGGTTTGTCTCTGTTGTGGAGCTGGAGAAGACGGCAGTGGTGCAAGGCCTAAAACCTCGTGAAGCGTGAAGCGTTGTTCGTGAAGCGCGGATGGAAATTCGAGATACGGTTCACGAGCGACGAACGACGAAAGTTCTGACTGCATGGATTGGTTACGGGAACCAGGCTTCTTTGGAACGTATGCGACGACGGGTGCGGACCTCAGTCAGCTGATGGCGACGCTCTTCACCGGGCTGTTCATCATGGGATGGTTCCAAGCTCGTCGGCGAAAGGCCGATGCACACCATTGGTTGATGTTGGGCGGCATGATTGCCATGCTCAGCTTCTTTATCGCGTATTATCTGTTCCGGCAGCTGGGGGTCCTGGCGTTTGAAGGTAAGGAAGGGTTTGGTGGCTCGCAGTCGCTCTATGATTATGTCTTCATCCCCGTCCTGACGCTCCATATCATTCTCGTCATGATTGGACTGATCATGGCGGTGTATATGATCGTGTTGGGGTTTCGCTCTCAGCAGTTCCTCGACGGAGTCCGATCCTTACGGGAATCACGGCTGCTCACGACGTGGAAGAAGATCGGCCTCATCTTTGGCGGAATTGCGGTGGTCGTGCTGGGGCTGTTTTTTTCGCGTGTCGCCACCGCGGGGTTTTCGATGCGGAAGCTGGAAGTGTATGTGGTCTTTCTCGCCATCGTGGCTTTTGTGTTTGCGATCGAGATGACGATTCAACGGATTTGGCCCGATGGCGCGCGGCGGCATCGCGCGCTCGGCCGATTTACGATGGTCATTTACTGTGTTCTGTTCGTCACGGGAAGCTTTACGTACACGATGCTCTATATCCTCTACCCGGGGAAGATTGGGTAGGGTGTTGAGATGTTGACCTGTGGCTGTGGCCGATGGATGCATACGGAAGGGATTGAAGAACGTACCGGCGAACATGGTGCCCTTCAGTGGTTTATCCGTTCGGAATGCAGAGGCTGTGGACTGAAAGTGGGGGTCGATGTGCCCGGGGAACAGGCCCACGGCCTCGTTGATCGGTTACTCTGGACTGATGAAGCCTTGCATCGATTGGATCGCATGCCACCGTATGTGGCTGGGCTGGTTCGAGAAGAAGTGGAGCAGGATATTCGTCGGCAGGGCGAGCGGGTGGTCACATATGAGACGCTGCTCCGTCCCCGAACTGAGAAGCGCATTGAATGGGACCCGGAGGCGAAACAGCGGTTAGATCGAGTGCCGGCGGCGGTTCGCGCCATGGCACGGATTGAACTTGAGCGTACCGCGGCCGATCGCGGACTGTCTCGCATCACCGTGTCGCTGATGGAAGAGATCAAAACGAAGTATTTTGGAATGAGCAGCGTGAAACGTGAAACGTGAAACGCCCAAGACGAAGCAAATGAATCATGGGGCGCGAGGCTGTTCTGTGACGCGCTTCACGAACGACGCTTCACGAACGACGAGTTAAGAATGCTGCATCGAATGGCATTGCGCGTGATTCCTAGCTTGAGCCTGGCGGTGACGGAGGATGCCGTCCGTCGGAAAAAGCGGGTTGTCATGTTTGTGCCCGGACTGATCGCCTTCGGGGTGTATCGGTTGGCGAAACATCTTGTGCCGATCACCGAGCCCTTGGTCTTGCTGGCGGTCAGCAGCCTCGTCGGAATGGTCACGGCACTCTTGGCCTATCGAGTGGGACGTGCAGCATCCTGGTCTGCCATTGTTCGACAGGATGGTCTGAAGATTCTGAGCTGGCTGGGCGGCTGGATCGGAGCCGTGTATGGCGTTCAACTATCCCTATTGGTGCTCACCCTGTTATGGATTATGCACTACAGCTATCTCCAGCATCCCGATGGGCCGGCTATGATGGCGATCATCATCTCCTGCACGTCTGTCGCGCGGGATGCGTTTGAAATTGGTCATGTACGCAAGTTATCAGTGCTGGGGCGTCCATTTTTGACATTCCCGGATGGGGAGCAGCTGCGTGTGCTGGTGCAACGCCGGGCATGGCAAGTAGGACCGTGGGCTCTCGTAGGACTGAGTCTTGGTGCGCTGACATCGTTGTCAGGGCTGGCTGTTGCGAGTGAGCAAGGCGCTGCCTTGGCACAACTGGTGACCGTGACGCTTCTCGGGGGAGGCCTTGCACTCTGTGCGTATTTTGGAGGACTCTATCCGGCCAGTTCGTGGCTGCACTCGCTCCGGCAGACTGCGCCGGGTGAACTGCTGAAGTATTGGTGGTGGCCTGGGATGGCCTTTGCGTCGACCTATTATTTGGTGGCGATGGGTGTGTTGTTGTTTGTCGTCCGTCAGCCGATGATGACGGTGGGTGCCACGGCAGTGATGGGTGCGCTGGTTACGGCGATGATGGCGGTGTATGGGTACTATCTCGGTGATCGGCGTCATGTCGAGGATGAGCAGGCGCCACAATTGTCGCCTGGCATGTTACGGTGCCCGTTTATGATGGGAATTCTTGGGAAGTCGATTGGTGCTGACGGTGCGGCTGGGGGCTTCGCGCTCGGCAAGACTGGAACGAAGGGGTAGAGATATGGGCCGAGGATTCATGATGATGGCACGTTCCTCGATTGCCGTTGCGATGGGCATCGCGATGGTTGCGATCGTCATGGGGGTTGCGTGGAATGGACCCGATCTGTCATTCGCGGAATCATCGACGGATGTGTACTTCGGCACGGAGGGGACTCCGCAGGGACCGGCGGCTCCTGCTCCTGATGAAACGGTCTATCCCAGAATCGGTTCGTTAGACAGTCGGCTGCTGGTGTGGTTTGTGACACAGCAGCATACCTATTTCGGAGGATTTGTGCTCGCCCTGCCGTTGTTTTGCGCGTTGCTCGAGTTCCTTGGGCTACTCACCAAGAAGCCGGCACTGGCCCTTCGCTATGATGGTTTGGCAAGGGATCTCGCAAAGGTGGCGGTCTTGGCCCTGTCGGTGACCGCGCTCATCGGCAGCCTGATGTTGACGATGTTCATCACGCTGTATCCCAGTTTTATGAAGTATATGGGCGGAACCTTCAAAGGGTTCATGCCTGCCTACGCGGCTGTATTTGTGGGAGAATCGCTGCTCCTGATCGTCTATTACTACGGGTGGAATCGGATGACGGGTCGGGGCATGAAGTGGATCCACGCCGCGATCGGGATTCTGACCAACATTGTGGGAACCGCGTTATTGATGATGGCCAATGCCTGGTCGGCCTTCATGATGTCACCCGCTGGGGTGGATGCGCAGGGGCGGTTTCTGGGAAATGCCTGGCATCTGCTGCACTCCGCGCTCTGGAACCCGCTGAACGTCCATCGCTTCCTTGCGGACATTATGTCCGGTGGGGCGGTGGTGTTGGCCTATGCCTGTTATCGGTTTTTTACCAGCAAGACCGACGAAGAGCGAGCCTATTTCGATTGGGTCGGCTATGTCTTCCTGTTTGTCACCGTCTGCGCGCTTATTCCCATGCCCTTCGCCGGCTATTGGCTGATGAAATCGGTGTTCGTGTTTCGACAGACCATGGGTGTCACGATGATGGGTGGCTTGCTCACCTGGCTGTTTGTGGTTCAGGCACTCTTGATCGGCGTTCTGTTTTTGGGGATTAATTACTATCTATGGCAGAGCATGGCGCGGATCAAAGGTGGTGAGCGCTATCAGCCCTATTATCAATTCTTATTGGGGGTGTTGATGCTGGCGCTCTTCGTCTGGCTGACGCCGCACACGCTGCTCACGTCTGCCAGTGAAGTCAAGGCGATGGGAGGTGCTCAACATCCCGTGATCGGCAACTATGGAGTGATGTCGGCCAAGAACGGAGCGGTCAATATCCTGATCCTCGTTACGGCCTTGAGCTTTTTGTACTATCGTCGGGCGAATCGCACGATGACCATTTCCTGGGTCAAGACCGGGAATACGCTCCTCACGGTGTTGTACGTGGTCGGGGCGCTCAATATCATCTGGTTGTCGATCTACGGGTTTTACTTGCCGGCGAAGGTACGTGTCGGCCTGTCCGCACCCCAGGCCTTCACGACGTTCACGGTAATCCTAATCGGTGTGGTGATGAACCGCCTCATGCTTCGAGGAGCGGTGGTGCACGGCCCGATTCAGTGGGGAAAAATTCCGCTGCGCGGCATGGTTGGATTGTTTGGGTTGGCGGCGTCTTTTAGTTGGGTGATGGGCTTGATGGGATACATTCGTTCATCAGGACGGTTGTCATGGCATATCAGTGAGTTGATGGCTGATGTCTCGCCCTGGGCCTTCACCCCAGACCTTCAATACGCCACGAAAATGGTGACGCTGAACATGGTGGTCTTTTGGGCAGCCGTCTTCGCGTTGTTCTGGATGTGTGAGCGAGGGCAGCAGCCGGTGATGGGGGAGGAATTCCAGGAGGAACAGGTGCCGTTGCTGTCGCCGGTTCCATCGCGAGAAACATAGAAAGGGAATGATGCCTATGGAGTGCCGTTCGCCGAAGTATATGACAGCAGTTTTCAGTCTCTTGATCGGTGTTGGCCTGTGGCTAGCTCCACTGACAGTCCAAGGGCAGGCACTTGTGTTGGAAGATTTTCAAGCGAAGGAAGCGGACGGGTTTCCTTCCCTGTGGGATCACGAAAATCAGCGGAGCCAATCGAAAGGTCGAGACGCTTATAAGGTGCAATCGGAGAACGGCGCGAACTTTCTGTCGGCCAAAGATGCAGGGCAGCGAATCAAGAAAAAGAAAATAGATTGGGATCCCAAGGCCTATCCGATTTTGACCTGGCGGTGGCGTCTGAATAAGGCCACAACTGGTACCGAGCCGCTGGCTGCCGTCTATGCATCACTGGATACGGATCTTCTCTTTATCCCGGTGTTCACGAAATATGTATGGAGCGAGTCGAAGCCGGATGGCACCGTGACAGAGGGTGGCATGTTTAGTGGCTCCGAGATTGTCGTCCAGACCGGAACGAAGGAGATCGGGCAATGGTTTGAGGAGCGGGTGAATGTCTACGAAGATTTTAAACGGATTCATAAGCATGAGCCGGCGGAGAAGGCATGGGGGATTTCCATCATCGCGGCGCCTGGAGTTGAGATCGACTTTGGCCCGCTGATTGCCGCTCCGGCTAAGTAGCGGTCTGCCTTTTGGTCTATGAAGGACCAGTGGGATGGCAAAAAGTAAGGTGTTTGATATTGCGCTTGGGATAGTCGTGATGGGTACCGTCGGGACGCTGATCGGTATGACCATGGGTGGTGGGCTGATGCTCGTCGCCATCGCTATCGGGATTGTTCTTGGTGCGGTGATCGGCTTTCTGGGTGGGCGTAGATTTCTCATCAGTATCCTTGTCGGGACTGTGTTGGGCGGTGTTTTAGCTTGGGTGATGGCTGGTGTCGAGCGGATCTGGGTTGGTGCCGGAGCAGGAGCTGCCATGGGTGGGTTTCTCGGTGTCCAGATTTCAATGTTGCTCGACGTGCGTGCTGCGAAGAAGGCGGCGTCTGAACAAGCGGAGACGTCCCCATCCTATCGGTAGGTACTTTCGTTAAAGAGGTGCTCGTGGAAAACAAAGGGGTCTTAGTCGGGTCCATCGTCTTTGTGTTTACATCGTTCTTTCTCATGATTGGTCTGCTGGCCTATGAGTCCTATAAGGCAAAGCAGATGAAACAGCTCGCGGCCTCAGTGAAGTCAGAAGCTCGACCGACGGCGAGTGGTCTGCCAGCTCAGGATTTCTCGATGTATAAGACGAAAATGGGTGATGAAGGCCGGGAGATGGTTCAGATCCCGGAAGGTCCGTTTACGATGGGGAGTCATGATGGTGATCCAGACGAGGCTCCGGAGCATCAGGTCTACCTGAAGGGATTCTACCTCGACCGAAAAGAAGTCACACAAGAAGAGTATACGCGGTTCGCGAAGATGACCAAACGAGCGATGCCGAGAATCGAGGTGTTCGACGATGATCAGTCAAAGATCTTGAAGCCGGAGTTTGCGGCGATGAGCGTCTCGTGGGACGAAGCGGGTGCCTACTGCAAGTGGGCCGGTAAGCGACTATCCACAGAAGCTGAGTGGGAGAAGGCCGGGCGTGGCGAGAGCAAGCGAAAATATCCGTGGGGGGAGAAGTTTGTCACGACCGCTGCCAATGTCGACGGCAGCGAGGACGGATATAAATACATCGCTCCACCTGGGTCGTTCGACGGGGGACGAAGCCCCTACGGCCTCTATGACATGACGGGCAATGTCGCTGAATGGGTCGAGGATTCCTATGACGAACACTACTACAAGAAGTCACCATTTAGAGACCCCAAGGGACCGGAGAATGCTGATCTCAAAGTCGTGCGCGGCGGCTCATGGCGGGAAACGGAACATAATGCAAGATTGTCAAAGCGTTTTACCGCGAAACATTGGCGGACGGATGTAACGATTGGTATTCGCTGTGCGAGCGATCTTGATCAAGCAGGAGGGGGCTCCTGAGTCTTAGCCCGGCATGCTCGAATCAAAATTTAAATTCGTCTTTCTGCTTGTGGTGCTAGCGTGTGCGGCTATGCCAATCGTCGCCATAATGCGAGGTACTATTTCGACTCCGTATGAAGCGTCGATGCCTGGAGCCAGTGCTGACATTGAGTCGGCACCCGAGAGCATTCCCGGGGAGGAGCCTATTGCGGATGAGATGGTGACGATTCCGGCGGGGCCGTTCGTTCGTGGCACCGAGAGCGGGGGGTTTGATGAGGGGCCGCAGCGAACCATCCACTTGGATGCGTTTTCTATTGATCGGTACGAAGTGACGAATCATCACTATCAGCAGTTCATCTCGGCGACCGGCCATCGGAAGCCAGGGTTGCCTGCGCGTTACGCCAAGAGCGGTGGAAGGGTGAAGGGAACCAATCAGCCGGTCGTCTACGTCTCGTGGGATGATGCCACGGAGTATTGCCGCTGGAAAGGGAAGCGACTCCCGACGGAAGCGGAATGGGAAAAGGCGATGCGAGGCGGAGACGGAAGGCTCTGGCCGTGGGGGACTAAAGAGCAGGCCAGTGGTGCCAATTGGGCCAGGGTGCAGGATGGGTACGAGGTATCTGCGCCTGTGGGGAGCTTTCAGTCTGATACGAGTCCCTATGGCGTAATGGATGGAGCGGGGAACGCCATCGAGTGGGTGGACGATTGGTATGATGAAACATACTACAAGCGCTCGCCGGAACAGAACCCACCGAGCCCCGAGTATGGCACCTATCGGGTGCTTCGCGGCGGAGGGTATACGACGACCGGAGGTGATGTTCGAATTACCAGTCGAAGCAAGATGATGCCTGACTTTCGAGATGAAACAATTGGATTTCGCTGCGCGATTTCGAAGGCGGGAATGAGAGAAGAAGAAAAGAAAAATCAGGATGTAGTTACAGAAAATCAAAGTGGTAGAGGATCAAAAACACGGCCAAAATGATATTGACAACCATTCCGACCAAAACTATAATGTCAAACACTTTTGAGTTTTTCGTCACGGTTTCTCCTGTTTTTTTGTGTGTGCGCGACAAAATTTTGATAACACAGGGTCTTGTACCTGTCAAGTAATGCGGAATGCGTCAGTTCTGATTTTTTATCAAAAATTATCTTAATCGGGAGTACGGCAACAATGGCAACGGTGGCCCCTGACAGCGAAATTAAAGTAAAAATCGGGAAGATGATTTTCTACATCACCTGTGCTGTTGGATTATGGTTTTTCTACTGGTTTGCCGGTATCCAGTGCCCCTGTTGAGTTGAAGGTCTTGTGTAGTTGCCAGAAGGGGCGGTACGGTTTAATCAACGGCTGGACTTGGTGGCAGAGGAGAAGAAAGAAATGAGTGCGCTGAATAATCCTGTTGTTGCAGTGATTGTCTCTCTTATTATCTCGGTTGGTTATTTTGTTTTTGTCGATCACTATCTTATGGATATGCAGGGGTTGGATTTCTGGTATCTCTTCCGGAACTAAACCTCTGAGGGTGTGGTCGGACATTGCTAGTAGTTTGTGAATCTTAACGTAAGGGTATCAAGGAGGTATTCCATGGGCCTTTTAGCCGGCAAGCGCGTCTTTTCAATTATGGCGCTCTGCATGATGGTTGGCCTCCTTCTGCTTCCGATCGTCGTAGCGTTGCCTTCACTGGCAATCGGTGAAGAGGCTCCTGCTGGCGATGCGGCTAAGAAGGATGGGGACAAGGTTGAAAAGGGTCGAGATGTCTATTACAAAACCGAAGGCATTGTCGTCGGTGCTCCCGCCCCTAAAACGGTGGATGGTCCAAGGGACTACCCGCGATACAACTTTGAAAGCCGTGTATTGCTCTGGTTTGCCAATCAGCAGCATCTTTATTATGGCAGCTTCGTATTGGCTGTGCCGATCTTCTGCATGATCATTGAGTTTATGGGTGTCGTGACGAAGGATAAGGCGCTCGCCAAGCGTTATGATCAGTTGGCGTATGATTTTATAAAGATCAGTCTTACGGCCTACTCTCTCACGGCCATTCTCGGTGGTATTCTGATCTTTACCTTCCTGACTTTGTATCCGGCGTTTTTCTCTTATCTGTCAGGTATTTTCCGTCCTGTCATGCACATCTATGCATTGATGTTTGTGGCTGAGAGCGGGACTCTCTACATCTACTATTACGGTTGGGACAAGATGAAGGAGGGGTTCCTGAAGTGGATTCATCTGAGCATGTCGGTGATCTTGAATATCATCGGCACATTGCTGATGTTCTTGGCGAACTCCTGGATTGGTTTTATGATGTCGCCTGCCGGCGTCGATGAGCAGGGTCGGTATCTTGGAAACATCTGGCACGTAATTCATACAGCCTTATGGAACCCTCTCAATCTGCATCGCATCCTTGGTAATATGGCCTTCGGTGGTGGTGTTGTTGCTGCCTATGCCGCCTACAAATTTTTAGCATCCAAGACCGATGAGGATCGAGCTCATTATGATTGGATGGGCTACATCGCCATGGCGCTCGGTGTGGCATTCTTGATTCCTCTGCCATTTGCGGGATATTGGCTCATGCGAGAAGTGTATGCCTATCGTCAGCAGATGGGGATCACGCTGATGGGTGGACTCCTTGCTTGGTTGTTCATCATCCAGGCTACGATGATTGGGATTCTGTTCCTGAGCACTAACTATTATCTCTGGCAAGCCATGGGTCGTATGCGTGGTGCTGAAAAGTACCAACGCTATATTAAGTACCTTGTTTTTATCCTTGCCTGTGGATACATGGTCTTTATTACTCCTCACACAATGGTCATGACCCCGGCGGAATTGAAGGCCATGGGAGGCCAGCAGCATCCTGTTCTTGGAAATTATGGAGTCATGTCGGCGAAAAACGGTGGGATCAATGTCATTATTACAACCACTGTATTGAGTTTCGTCTGGTACATGAGGGGGAATAAAGTTTCCACTGTATCGTGGGCGAAATTCGGTAATATTTTTATGGGAATATTTTTCGCCTGCGCCTACTTCAATATTATTTTCCTGGCCGTATATGGGTATTACATTCCAGCAAACGTTCGCGTTGGTTTGTCTGTTCCTCAGGTGGCGACCACCTTATCATGTCTCTTCTTCATGTTTGCCCTCAATAGCGTCATGATGAAGGGAGCCAAGCAATTAGGGCCGATTGAGTGGGGCAAGATTTCAGCCCGGTCTCAGTACGCGCTTATTATGTTGGCAACGGCCTTTACTTGGATGATGGGATTGATGGGTTATATTCGCTCGTCCGTCAGGCTGTTCTGGCACGTCAATGAGATCATGAGAGATAACTCACCATGGGCTTATACTCATACGGTGGGGTTTGCGGCCAACATGATTTCATTTAATGTTTTGTTTTTCTGGATCACGATCCTATTTGTCTTCTGGCTTGGCAGCTTGGGTGCGAAGAAGGTTCCAGTTGAATCTAAAGCTGGAATCCCTGGAAGCATCCCGCAGCCGATTGCCAGTCATTAATCGACCGTGGTTGTTGCTAGTCAGCTCAATGGTGGGGGTTCAGTCCACGCATTGTAGCTGTAGGAGGTCAAGACCTTGGGTAACTTAATTGCAGAGGCAGTCTCTATGGGCTGGATGGCTCTAGCCATCCTAGCCGGACTATTGGTTTATTTTCAGATGTCCATCAGTGAGCCTGCGGCAAAGAAGCGTGCTGTTTTCAAGACATTCATCGGTATTGTTGCGACGCTCTTGCTGTTTATGGCTATCGCCAACTATGCGAATAATTTCTACGGTCAAAATCGGCTCTTGCCAGTGTCACTGGTGATTATCACTGTAGGCACCTTCGTCATGGCGCTGTATTTCACCAATCTCAGTGCTCTCCTGAAGATCGGTGGGGTGATGTTCTTTGTCGCTGCGTTTCTATCAGGCTATGGAAACTGGCTTCCTCAAGTCGAGGGTGGTTTCCCGCCGGTAGAGGAAAAGAAGACGTGGGATTCGATGACCCCACAACAGCTAGCCGATGAAGGTGAAAAGATTATCTTCGGAGGTGTTGGGAAGAATAAAGAGCAAGGCGCAATCGGGAAGGGCCAATGTCCGCTCTGCCACGCATTCCATGCCGGCATGTTGGGCGAACGAGCGCCAAATTTAGCGGGACTCCCTGGGCGAGGGAAAGAGCGATTAGAGGATCCCAAGTATTCCAAGGGTAATCCTTCTAAGCGGGAATATGAGGCGAAAGAAGCCTTCCCAGGCTCGGGAACTGCAGAAAATGGCCAAGAGTATATTGCGGAATCGCACGCATGCCCTAGCTGCTATGTTGTCGCTGGGTATGGGGTAAAGGGGACGAATGATAAGCAAAGTCCAATGCCTTCTATTCATAAGCCGCCTATCTCCCTCAGCCTTCCAGAGCTTGCGGCTGTGGATACCTGGATGTATTTGCGCGAAGGAATAGACGCTCCGTCGTTTGAAGAGATCGTAAAGTCGTACGAGAAGTTTATTCCAGAAGCAGATCGTCCTAAGCAGGCTGATGAAAAGCCTGCGGGAGCCACATCTCTGTTGGCAGATGGATCAGAACCGATTGACCAGATCTTTGCCAAAGGACAATGTATTTCATGTCATACGATCCCTGGCATCCCAGGAGCGGTGGGAACCATCGGGCCTAAACTGGAGGAAGGGACAACAGCTCCGCAGCGTATTAAGGATCCCACCTATAAGGGAACAGCCAAGTCACCTACCGAATACATTATGGAGTCTATCGTAGACCCTAGTGCCTTTGTGGTGAAGCCGTTCCCAGATAACACGATGCCGAAAATCTTTGGACAAAAGCTGAGTGCTGGCGCGTTGAAGAAAATTGTCGATTATTTGTCTCAGGTGAAAACCGGAGCGCCTCCACCAAAAATATAGTAGCCTCCGAGTGTCTGTCATGCGGAGAGTAAAGGGAGTTTGCCGATGAAAGCGTTGATGTCGCTCGGTGCCCTGATCGGAGTGGCTGGTCTTCTCCTTCTGGGCGGAATGGTTCTGGATGTCGTGCCTTCAACCTACATACGGTTGGTGGAAGGCTACATGCCGATTCAAATGCTGCTCGAAGTGGCATGCTATGTGATCGGCTTTACGGGATTGAGCTATACGTTGAATGCCATGGGTATGGCTATTCCACGGTTTTGGCAGGGCATCGGTTTCTGGGTATTTTTTCTGCTCTATCTGAAGTACCGTATGTACCCGCCTATCCCATTCAGCGTGCGAGCAATGTATGGCACAGTGTCATTGGTGGCCGTCTTCATGTGGGTCTCTGCTAGTGAAGAGGACTGGCAGAAGTTTAAGCAACCCATCATGAACGTTCTTGATGCTCAGACAGGGGGGAACCGGCTCTTACGGTATCTCTATCTTGTGCTCCTGCCGATTCTCATTGGCGGATTTTCATTTAATGCCATGATGCCAAAGTCGGAGGAACCAATCGAGTTGCGAACGGTTCATCCAGCACCACCTGCAAGTACTAAGGTCCACGGGAAGACCTACACATTACAGACCTCTCAGAACCCCTATCGTGTGAACCCAGAAGGGAAGTACGATCAAGAGTTCAGCAATGCCAATATTGTTGAGCAGGGTATGGGGCGTTTGATGAAGCCCAATGCCAACCCGTGGGATGATAAAAATCAGGGCTATCTAAAGTATGTGCGCGAGGGTGGTGAAATATTTTATCAGAACTGCCATTTTTGCCATGGTGATAATTTGAATGGTCGAGGGCTCCACGCCTTCGCCTTCAATCCAATTCCAGCGAACTTTACCGATCCAGGCACCATCGCACAGCTGCAAGAAACATTTATCTTTTGGCGTGTTTCGAAGGGTGGAATTGGGTTACCCAACGAAGGGTTCCCTTGGGCATCAGTTATGCCACCCTGGGAGCAACACCTGACGGTGGATGAAATTTGGAAAGTTGTTTTGTTTGAATATTGGCACACCGGCTACTATCCGCGAACCTGGGATTAGTCGCCATTATTCCTTATGAATGCCAAACCAAACATAATGAAGATTATGAGGCCAAACATGATGGACAGTATAACTCAGAAGGCCGGGATCATCGCGGCTGTTGCCTTCGGAGTGGTTCTAGTGTCGAGTGCAGGGTATTCCTCAGTATCTGCCCAAGGGCTTCCCGAGGGTTTTAAGAAAGGTGATCTTTCGCCTGAACCATCAGCAGACATGATTGAAGCAGGGAAGCGAGTCTATTTCACCAAGTGCGTGTGGTGTCACGGAGTGGATGGAGCCGGTGATGGACCTGGAGCCGACCGGCTTTGGCCACGCCCGCGGAATTTCAATCAAGGCACATTCAAAATTCGCCATACTGCAAGCGGCGAACTCCCACTCTTCGATGCTAAGAAGCCTATAGCTGGGCAAAATGATCTGTTTGAAACGGTCACGCATGGATTGCCGGGTTCTGCTATGCCACCTTGGGAAGGTATTTTGAGCGAGGAACAGCGCTTACAAGTCCTCTCTTTTGTGACGACTCAACTCGTCAAAGACCGAAAGTTTACCGACAAGCAGTCAGAGACACAGACGATTTTACAACTCGCAGACCTTAAGCCTAAACCCGCCACTGACGAAAGTAAGAAGCGGGGTAGCGAGTTGATCGTAGAGAAAAAGTGTGTCGAATGTCATGGAATGGAAGGGCGTGGCGATGGAAACGCCTTCAATTTAAAGGATGACTGGGGTTTCTCGATCCAACCAGCTAATTGGCATAAGTGCTGGAACTTCAGGGGGAGTCGTCAAGATCCGTACAATGTTGCCAACATCTTCCGTACTTTTTCTACAGGTGTAAATGGCACACCGATGCCATCGTTTGCGGATAACACGACCGTCGATGAACGGTGGGATATCGCCAACTTTGTCAGTTCGCTGTGTGAAAGAGATACACTGGGTAATCCACTGCCCATTGATCCATTAACCGATAAGCCTAAAATCAACTTTGTCATCCCCTCAGATCTCGTTGAGGGGGAAATCCCGGCTGACATTGAGCATGAGGCCTGGCAAAAGGCTCCAAAACGAATTGTGGCGATGGGGGGGCAAATCACCCATAAGCCAAGAAACTTTGTGAATCGAATCGACGATATGTGGGTTCGGTCGCTCTACAATGACAAATATATTGTCTATCTCCTTGAGTGGGATGATCGAACGAAGAGTGTCGCCGAAGGGAAGCTCCCGTGGGCTCCAACTCAGGTCAATATCGATGTTAAAGAGCAGGACCCTAAGACTGGCGAGGAGGGGTCAATCGCAGCAAAGCAAAATAATTACACGCTCTACAACGATGCAGTTGCTATTGAGACCGCAGTGAAGTGGAAAGAATTACCGGCTCCAATTAAGCCGCGCTATTTGTTTGGGACGAACGACCAATTCCCAATGGATATAGTGAAGTGGGAGGCGGACGGCTCCCTTCGTGCCTTTAAAGGTACGGGCTGGGATAAGGATTTTGAAGAACGCGATAATTATGAAGAGGCCATGAAGCTCGTAAAGAGCGAATGGAAGAATGGGCGCTGGTATGTGATGATTCAGCGGCCTGTAGGAAATAAGAAGGACCAGGATTATGACGAAGACACCTTTTTTGAGGTAGGACAGTATATTCCTACCGTCTTCTTTGCCTGGGACGGTCATAATGGAGATGCAGGACGAAAGATGGCTGTCTCCGCATTTTACTACACGTTCATGAATCCGCCTGTTCCTCAGGAAACGTACATCTATCCGGTTGTCATCGCTGTCGGTGTGGTACTGCTGGAGGGCTGGGTTCTGACTCGTCGCGCAAACAGGAAAAAGGGGAAGACGCTGTAGCGTTTCATAACGACGCGCTTCAGCGCAGCAAGAAGATGGAGGGGGTGGGGAAACCTACCCCCTCTTTTTTTTAGACAGGTTATGTTTTTATGATCACTGATGTGACAGGTGTTCTGCTGGCTGGCGGAAAAAGTAGGAGGATGGGAGAAGACAAGCGATTCATCCTTGTTGGTCAGGAGACTCTCTTTGATCGGAGCTTGACGGTTCTCCGTGAATTGTTTGAGGCGGTATGTGTCGTCATCGCTCAAGATAGCCCGCCACTGCAAGCGGACGTGCCGGTGGTCCGTGATCTTATGCCGGACTGTGGGAGCCTTGGTGGATTGTACACGGGGCTTCGACTGGCCAAGACCCAACATATCTTCGTCGTGGCCTGCGATATGCCATTTCTCAGCCCGCATGTCATACGGCATATGGTTCAACTAAAAGATCAGGCTGATATTGTCATCAGTCGGTGGGCGACTCGTCTTCAGCCAACCCATGCGGTCTATGGCAGAAACTGCCTTCCAGTTATTGAGGAAATGATGACTCTCCATAATAGGAAGATTCACAGTATGGTCAGCCATCCATCTCTTCGCATATGCGTAGTGCCTGAGACAGAGATCAGGCACATCGACCATGAAGGGCGTTCCATGTTCAACATCAATACGCCATCTGATTTGGAACAGGCTCGATCAGTGTCTGATCCTGGTATGGGGATTGGGTCGTAGCGTGTAGGTCTGACAGGTGCAACGTACCCTCCTTATCATTCATCCGGGTGCACTTGGGGATGTCCTGCTGGCTGTTCCAGCAATAAGGCGTCTAAGCCTGAAGTTTCCCGAGCATGAGATTGTGCTCATAGCTGCTGCCGCCGTGAGCCGACTCCTATTGGAATGTGGAGTGATCAGCGATTGGCTCCCCTTAGAAGGGCAAGCATGTCTAGGGCTCTTTTCAGGGGCTTCATCTATTTCCAAGGAGTTATATTCCTGCGTGCATCGGTGTGATCGAGCTGTGGTTTGGATGGAAGATAAAGAAGGCGTGCTTGGTTCCTTCTTCCAGGAATGTGGTGTCCTGAACGTTCAGATTCAGTCACCATTTTCCAAGGGATTGCGTGCAACGCATCAGAGCGACCGCTTTCTTGAGACGCTGGGTGAATCGACCAGAGATCGTTTATCGGAGAGAACGGTACAGGTTCCCCCGCATCTCTTGGAGCGGGGGAAGGACTCTCTTGACGCGCTGAGGATTTCCCAGGAGCCATCGCTGGTCCTTGTGCATCCAGGGAGTGGAAGCGTTCACAAGCGCCTTGAACCTAGAAGAATGGCCTCGTTGATTGAACGGTTGTGGCAGGAGGGGATGTATCCCCTCATCTTGGAGGGACCGGCTGATCACGATGCCGTGGGTCAGGCACTGCACTTTGTGAGTCGGCCACCTCTTGTGCTCAGAGACCTTGATCTATCTCAGCTTGCAGGGGTGTTCGGATGGGTTGCCGTATATATTGGTCATGATTCGGGTGTGACCCATTTAGCGGCTCTATTGGGTGTGCGGACCATCGCCATATTTGGCCCTACAGATCACCATCGGTGGGGACCATACGGTAGCCATGTGTCGATCGTGCGAGGGTTGCCGTGTAGTTGTGAGTCGTGGGAAACAATTAAATTGTGTGTGGAGAAACCTTGTCTTCATGTGCCGGTTGAGAACATTTTAGAGGCATCGCGGCTTACATATAGAGGAACCGATAATACAAACCCTCATAACTCCCTGGAAACCGCCTTGTCTCTGGCTACCCCACAATGATACAGTGACGTGTTAATTTCCTTTCTTTGGTAAGGACTTAGAGGAATAGTTGTGTCTCAAGGATTTGTGCAAGAGCGGGTCACAACGGCTCTACTTGATGCCCTCAATGGCGCGAGGCAAAAGGGGCAATTGAAGACGGCGGCTTGGCCCACGCTGAGTCTTGATGCCCCCAAACGGCCAGAATGGGGCGATCTCGCTTCCACAGTCGCCATGTCATTAGCCTCATCTGAGCACAAGGCGCCTCATGATATTGCCCAGATCATCATAGAAAATATTCCTCAGCGAGAGCAGCTGTTTGATCGTGTTGAAATCGTTCGTCCCGGTTTCTTGAATTTGACGGTTAAACCGGCTCTCTGGCAAGAGGTTCTTCGTGAAATCGAGTCGCAAGGGGCTCGTTATGGCCGGACAACTGTCGGGGCCGGCCGCCGAGTGTTGGTGGAGTATGTGAGCGCCAATCCGACCGGGCCGTTGCATGTTGGCCATGGCAGGGGGGCGGCGGTCGGGCAGGCGGTCGTTCGATTGCTGGATGCGATCGGATACGAGGCCGTCAGCGAGTACTATATCAACGACGCAGGCCGCCAGATGAAATTGTTGGGCGCGTCCGTGTATGCCCGTTACCAGGAGTTGTCAGGGCAGACTATCGCGTTTCCTGAGGATGGCTATCATGGTTCATACATCACATCGCTGGCACAGCAGCTCAAGGAGCAACTCGATCGAGTAGCAGGTGAACTGACTCCTGCCGACCTTGAAACTCGCTGCCGATCCCTTGCCTATCAGAAACTGCTGGGACTCATCCGTGACGATCTTATGTCCTTTGGTATCGAGATCCAATCCTGGTTCAGCGAAACGTCGCTTCTAGAGTCCAAAGCGATCGAGTTGGCTCTGGAAGAATTGAAAGCCCGAGACCTCCTGTTCCAACAGGATGGTGCATGGTGGTTTCGGGCATCCACGTATGGTGATGAAAAAGACCGTGTCGTCAAGAAGCAGGACGGTGAGTATACGTACTTGGCTTCCGATATCGCCTACCATCACGACAAGCTGAGGCGTGGCTACGATCTGCTGATCGATGTCTTTGGTGCTGACCACCATGGGTATATCCCACGCATGCAAGCGGTCATGCAGGCCTATGGACATCCCAAAGATCGTCTCCACGTCGTACTGGTCCAGTTGGTGAAGCTGCTGCGGGATGGAGTCGAAGTGAAGATGTCCAAGCGGACCGGGGAATTCATTACCATGCGGGAAGTCCTCGATGAGGTCGGAGCCGATGCTGCGAAGTTCTATTTCTTGATGCGCGACTCCACTACACATTTGGAATTCGACTTGGAGTTGGCGAAGCAACGGTCCAGCGACAATCCGGTGTACTATGTTCAATATGCCCACGCGAGAATTTGCAGCCTGTGGCGTGTCGCAGCTGCCCGAGGGGTTACCCGGCCATCTGCGGAGGCGACGGATCTGACAGTGTTAATGGATCCCGATGAATTAGGGTTGATTAAGAAGCTGGCCTCTTACCCTGACGTCGTCCAGGCGAGTGCCCTGGCTTTTGAGCCGCACCGTGTGACGTACTACCTTCAACAATTGGCGGCGCTTCTCCATACGTTTTATAACAAACACCGTGTATTGCCTCCCGAACTCGATCAAGAGAACAAGGAGTCCGCCTCTACTGAAGTGCTCACAGTCAAACGGACGGCGGCGCGACTGGTTTTGATGGGGGCGGTCCAGCAGGTTCTTCGAAATGGACTCACTGTGCTCGGCATCTCAGCGCCGGAGCACATGTAGCGGGTCAGACCCCGTAGAAGATGATGCAGTACCACGTTCAACAATCCGATCGGCACTCCCAAGGCCGCGTCGGCCTGCTCACGACCGGCCATGCAGAGGTCGAAACACCGGCCTTCATGCCAGTTGGCTCGTTGGGTCCCGTCAAGGGGCTTGAACCGGATGACGTGAAGGATCTTGGGTTTCGACTCATTCTCAATAACGCCTATCACCTGTACTTGCGCCCTGGTCATAAGATCGTGGCCGACATGGGGGGGCTTCATGCCTTCACCGGCTGGCCGGGAGCGATCCTCACCGACAGCGGGGGGTTTCAGATTTTCAGTTTAGCGAAGTTGTGCGAGATTACCGACGAGGGGGTTACGTTTCAATCGCACATCGATGGCTCGACGCATTTCCTGACACCAGAAAAGGCGATAGAAATTGAAGAGGCGTTGGGTGCCGATATCATCATGGTGCTTGATCAATGTGTGGCGTTGCCTGCTGGTCGAGCGATCATCCAGGACGGTGTGCGCCGAACTCAGCTCTGGGCGGAGCGCTGTCAGGCAAGCCGGCGAAGAACGGACCAGGCCTTGTTTGGCATCGTCCAGGGTGGATTGGAACCGGACTTGAGGGTCGCTTCAGCGAGGGAGCTCGTGAAATTGGGGTTCGACGGCTACGCGATCGGCGGGCTGTCGGTCGGAGAAGGGAAGCCCGACATGTATGCGATGCTTGATGTAACGGTTCCAGAGTTGCCGGCAAGCAAGCCTCGGTATCTTATGGGGGTCGGACATCCGGAAGATCTGCTTGAAGGGGTGGCCCGGGGTATCGATCTCTTCGATTGCGTCGTCCCCTCGCGTCATGGCCGAACAGGCTCTCTGTTTACACGCACCGGTCGGGTTGTCATCAAGCAAGCGCGGTATGCGGAGGATGAACGACCGATTGATCCTGAGTGCACGTGTCCGGTGTGCCGTCGATACTCACGGGCCTATTTGCACCACTTGTTTCTGGTCAAGGAAATGCTGGGAGCCCGGCTCAACACGATTCATAACTTATGGTATTTTTCAGAATTGATGCGCCACATACGGGAAGCCTTGCGAGAGGGAACGTTTCCTGAATTTCGGGACGCGTTTTATCGGAACCACACCCGACAGGCGGTCATGGCCGGTTTAGCGGAGTGTGAAGAGCCGTGTGGAAAATTGGATGGGAACGGTCACATATAGAAGAAGGGGATTGGCTTGATGTTGATGGAATCGATTGCATGGGCTGAGGGGACGAGCGGAGGCGGGGCATCTGCGAGTGGAGGGGCGAGCGGGATGTTATCGTTGCTCCCGTTCCTCTTGATCTTTGTCATTTTTTATTTTCTTCTGATCCGGCCTCAACAGAAGAAGCAAAAGCAGCAGCAGTCCTTGTTGGACGCCTTGAAGAAGGGCGACAAAGTGGTCACAACGTCAGGAATTTGGGGCACCATCACCAACATCGGGAAAGAGACGGTGACCTTGCAGATTGCCGATAATACCAAAATTAAAATGCAGCGCGATAATGTTTCGCGCGTACGTGGGGAAGAGGAAGATAAAGATAAAGAAAAAGACAAGGACAAAGACGCGTAGTTCACACGGGATAAGGGGTCACGGACGACATGAAAAAGGTAAGTGGGCGGCTCTGGTTATTAACACTGGTCATCTTGGTATCGGTGGTGGCCTTTCTCCCGTCCTATCAGCCGGTATATCAAGCCTTGCCGGGCTGGCTGAAGGCAGTGCTCCCGAACAAAGGGATTACCTTGGGGCTGGATTTGCAGGGCGGCATCCATATGGTTCTGGAGGTGGACGAGGATCGCGCCGTGGAGATCGCGGTTGACCGTTCCGTCACCGCGCTGCAGGATCTCATGACCGAAAAGAAACTCGTGGTCGACTCAGTCAAGCGAACCGGGCATGAGCAGATTGTGATTCAGCTGCAGAATGCCGATACGAAAACCTCCACCCAGAAACTGATCGATGATTTCCCCCTGTTTGTCGAGAAGGAGTCGGCGGGGTCGGCGAATAGCATGGTGTGGGAGCTTCGTGAGCTAGAAACCAAGCGCATCAAGGATTCCGCTATCAACCAGGCGTTGGAAACCATCCGGAACCGCATCGATCAGTTTGGCGTCGCGGAGCCAATCGTTCAACGCCAAGGGTTGAAGCAGATCGTCGTGCAGCTGCCTGGTGTCAAGGATCCGAAACGTGCCAAGGGTCTGATTAAGGAGACGGCGCTGCTCGAATTCAAAATGTTGGACGAAGACCTCCACCTTGATCTCCCGGCGCGTGTTCCGAAAGACAAAGAAGCCGAGGTGCTCCAGCAGTTTGCCGGCAAACTGCCGGAGAGCGATCAGATTTTATTCGAGCGAATGGTCGACAAGGACACGGGTGTCGAGTTTCGCATGCCCTATGTCGTCAAGAAGCGGGTCATGTTGACTGGTGACGTGCTGAGCGATGCACGTGTTGCCATCGGTCAATTCAACGATGCGTATGTGTCCATCACGTTTGACTCCAAGGGGGGGCAGGAATTCGAACGGATTACGAGCGAGAACGTCAAGAAGCGTATGGCCGTCGTCCTGGATAACACCATTTACTCGGCGCCGGTTATCCAGGAACGTATTTCAGGGGGACGTGCGCAGATTACCGGGACCTTTACCACGCAGGAGGCCAATGATTTGGCGATTGTTCTCCGGGCCGGTGCGCTCCCGGCACCGTTGAAGATCGTGCAGGATCTTACGGTCGGTCCGTCCCTCGGCCAAGATTCTATCGATAAGGGGATCAGGGCTACTCTCATCGCCGGGACGATGGTGGTGATTTTCATGATCATCTACTACCGTCTGTCCGGGCTGATCGCGGACTTTGCCTTGGTATTGAATTTGGTGTGTCTGATGGGGGCCCTCTCCGCCGTGACTGCCACGTTGACCTTGCCAGGAATCGCCGGTATCGTGCTCACGATTGGAATGGGTGTCGATTCGAACGTCTTGATTTTCGAGCGGATTCGTGAAGAGCTACGTGGCGGAAAGGCGGCGCGATCTGCCATCGATGCTGGTTACGACAAGGCGTTATTGACGATTATCGATTCACACGTGACGACGCTGATCACTGGAGTCGCCCTGTTTCTCTTTGGGACTGGGCCGATCAAGGGATTTGCCGTGACGCTGTGCCTGGGGATTGCCATCAATCTCTTCACGGCATTGATCGGGACAAAAGTCATTTTTGATCTGTTGTATCATCGACGAAAAGTCGAGGCGTTGAGCATCTAACCATGAAGCCATCAGCGATGACTTTTCACGGAGACGCTCAGGGTTATCAAAAGGGAGTGCGCATGTTAGAGATTCTTGGGAAGACCAACTTTGACTTCATGGGCAAACGCACGTTCGCGTTTCTCTTTTCTGGTGTGATGGTCTTGCTCGGGCTCATCGCACTGGCTCAGATTGCGCGAGGTTCTGCCAATCTGGGCATCGACTTTTCTGGTGGGACCGCTGTCCAGCTCAAGTTTGAGCAGATGGTCAGGATCGATGAGGCTCGTAAGGCCCTGCAGACCAACGGCCTGAGTGAGACGGAGCTGCAGGAGTTCGGACAGGATAACAAGCTCCTCATCCGGGTGAAGGCCTCCACGACGATCGAAGAAAAGATAGCCGAACGTGTGGTGGGAATCTTCTCCAAGGAGTTCCCGAACAACAAGTTCGTGGTCGATTCCACCACTGAGATCGGACCAACCATCGGGAAGAAGCTTCAGGAAGATGCGCTCGTCGCGATCGTCATCTCATTTGTGGGCATTATTCTGTACATTGCGGCACGATTCGAACTTCGTTTTGGCGTGGCAGCCGCGCTGGCGACGTTTCATGATGTCTTGGCTGTGGTCGGGGCGTTCTATCTCCTGGACAAAGAAATTACGCTTCTGATCGTGACGGCACTCTTGACGTTGGCTGGCTATTCATTGACCGACACAGTCGTGGTATTCGACCGGATCAGGGAAAACTTAAAATCGCGTCGTCGGGAGAGCGAGGAAGCGACGATCAACACCGCCATCAACCAGGTGTTGAGCCGTACGATCATCACCAGTCTGACCGTCGTGCTCGTGCTGATCCCGTTGACCCTAGCAGGAGGAGAAGTGCTGCACGATTTCTCACTTGCGCTGCTCTGGGGTGTGATTTTCGGCACCTATTCATCAGTCTTCGTGGCTAGCCCACTCTTATTGTTGTGGCCGGGAGCCTCGGGTCGCCTCTTGAAACGCAGCTGAGCGAATGGTGGAATAGAGGGGCGCGTGTCGCCCGTCTGTCCCGTCCTATGGGC
>SWDG01000006.1:769476-822894 GCA_005116965.1 Nitrospira sp.
TTATAGATACAAGGTCTCATCAAGCTGTCAGAGAGAAGATGCCGCATGTCGTCGGCTGGGTCAAGTAGCAGTGAGGCGGCCGCGTTTCTTGCGTCATCGTTGAAGGGCGGCTATGCTGCCACACATCGCTTGGATGTGTGGACGAGCCATGACGAGATGAGTTCTTCTGTCGATGAGATGAAAGGAGGACGAGCATGTTGATCGCTTGGCTGTTAGTGCTGTTGTTAGGGGCTCCGGCTATAACGCTGGCGCATGATGAGACGAAGCCCGAGACGCCGACCCTCACAGTCAGTGAAACCGGGACGGTGACGCACGCACCGGATACGGCTTTTGTGACGTTCGGCTTGGAGACTGCCGGCAAATCACTCACCGAAGCGCAGAAGCGGAACAGCGCCGTTATGAGCAAAGTCATGGACCGGCTACGAGATCTGCAGATTGACAAGGAACGTATCCAAACCTCGTCCTTTACCGTCTCCCCGCAATATCGACCGCCGCCGAATCGCCCCGCTGATGTGCCGCCTACTTCTCCTGAAATTGTCGGCTACGTCGTGAGCAATATGGTGACGGTGGAAATCCGCATGCTTGACAGAGTCGGCGTGGTGATCGAAGAAGTCTTGAAGGCCGGTGCGAATAGCTTTCAGGGATTGCACTGGGGGTTGCGCGATGAACAATCGGTACGTCTGAATGCCCTGAAGCAGGCGGTGGCCAAGGCGCGCGAGAAAGCAGCGGTGTTGAGCGAGGCGCTGCAAGTGAAACTCGCGCGGGTGCTATCAATTCATGAGGGTGGCCATATGGTCAGGCCCGCCGCCGCTATGGCACGCATGGCGATGGAGTCGGGCGCAGGCGATGTACCGATCTCACCGGGGGAGCTGAAGATCGAGGCATCAGTGACGTTGGTCTACGAAGTTGCGCCGAACTGAAGTGCGGCTTTTCCTTGTATGACTCGATCAGAGGGATGGTGCTTCAATCAGGGATATGAACGAAGTTGGTCCCATATCTTTCAGTACTGGCCGGTGCCCTGTTCATGGCCAAGCGAAATGGTTTCCAGGTCGGTATCCGGTCGCCCACTTTCGCTGCCATTGCCTCACCTCATAGGGGAGCTCCTTAGGCCAGTTGACTAATAACTTGACTCATGCTTGACTCATTTATTATCCTGAACGCATGGGTTTTCAACCCAAGCTCAGCATTACTTCCGCTACAGTAAGAGAACTGGAAGCCATTGCAGGCATGCGCGAGCGCATTCTTGCAGCAACGATCCAGGTGCCGTGGATTCCAAAACTGCAGCGCGATGCACGAGTGCGAAATACCCACAGCTCTACAGCTATTGAAGGTAACCCGCTCACGCTGGAGCAGGTGCGTCTCATCGAAGAGGGACATAGTCTAGCGACCGAACCGCCTCGGTCGCAACGGGAGATCCTCAACTACTTGGCGGGACTTCGGTTTATCGAACGACACAACAAGAAGAAACGGATCGTCCATACAGACATCTTAAAGTTACACAAGCTGCTCGCCACAGAAATAATGGATCAAGGTTCTGCAGGCCGATATCGAGATATGCAGGTCTTCGTGGGGCAATACACACCCCCAGCGCCGGATATGGTCAGCGGGCTGATGAGCGAACTTCTGGAATGGTGGAATAACCGTGCCCGCGAATGGTCACCGGTTGTGTCGTCAGCCATACTCCATTACCAGTTCGAGGATATCCACCCGTTTGCTGACGGTAACGGTCGTACCGGCAGAGCGCTTGCACTGTGGGAACTCTACCGTCGAGGGTTTGACACACACCATATCTTTTCGGTCGATGAAGTGTATTGGGAAGACAGGTCAGCCTACTATGCGGCACTTGCCAATGTGCGGAAGCAGGGGAGCGATCTGACAGCTTGGGTTGAGTACTGTGCCAAGGCATTGCGAATTACATTAGAGCGCGTTTGGACCCGTATCCAGCATCTCCAGGCCAGTTCTGGCCCGAAAAAAATAGTCCTGCGCCCACGCCAAGAACAATTGCTCCGGCTGCTTAAAGACCGGGGAGCGATGACACCCAAAGAGCTTCGTGAAGCGCTACGTATTTCTAAACAGGGAGCCATGGATCTTCTGAATCCACTTTTGGAAGCGGGACTTGTACAAAGAAGCGGAACAAAGAAGTCAGGATGGTATAGTCTTGCCTAAATATCCAGAAAGCAATGGATGGACTGTGGATCCGTCATGACAACAAACCCTAATATCCATCGAAACCTCAGCCAAACTGCACAGGTTGCAACGTGCCCTGAAATTGAGCAGCTTTTCTATGAGTTTGAAGAGGCCCTGAAACAGTTTGGCATTCCGATCCAGCCAGGCTCAGAGCTTGAGGGGGCGTACTTTTCTGTTCGGGAACTGATGGGGAAGAACCAGGATGTCCATATCTGTGATCCACAGGAAGATATCCGTCATGGATTCAGAGAAGTTCTAGGTATTTGGGTATTTCTCCGGCAAATCGTTCGGTTGAAGGACCACGTGAGTTTCTCGACATTTGTGCCGCATCTAACGTTGCTGAACAAAGGAACAGTAGTTCAGAACATGCGAGTTCAGCTGAGCCAGGAGGCTACCAATAAGATTTTTGAGCTTTTGTTTGCCGTGGCTTTGCTTGACCTGAGCGATGAAGTTGTTCTTGACCACCCTTCCTCGGCTAAGGGTGATAATCCCGATGTTTTAGCAACGATTGACGGGCAATGCTGGGGATTTGCATGCAAGACCATCTATGGGTCGTCCGGGAAGACTTTTTATGACAACCTGAAGAAAGGGGTGGAGCAGATTGAAGCAGCTCCCAAGGCGCAGGTTGGCACTGTGGTGATGAATTTTCGCAACATCATCAACCATGATAAGTGCTGGCCTATCCTCAATGAAGCTGAATACCGCAATGGTGCGGAACCACGTTTTGCCGCATACGATCGGCCAGAGGAGTTTGTTCGTGAGTATATTTCGGAAGTGGTCACGCAAAAGCATCGCCAGGTAGTTGATGAGATTGGTCTTCCCAACATTATGAAGTTATTTTCCGGTAAAAAGGCGTTGCCCGGGTATCTCGCTTACTGCCCGACATGTACCGGAAGGAATACCGTCTATGGTCCAGCTCCTCGATCAATCAATATGCTGAGTGTTGGAGAGTTCGGCAACCTGCAAGCTCATCAAGGGATAATTGAGAAGATCAACTCGGCATTGCATGAATGTTCGCGATAATGAGAAGAAGCTGACGGAGGTTGGTCGTTAACCGACCAAGATGCTACTCAGTTGAGATTCGTGAACTAGCTACTCTTCTGTCTTTGTTCCACCTTCCCACAGCTTCACGGTCCGATCCCAGGAGGCGCTGGCGAGGCGCTTACCATCGGGAGAAAAGGTGATACAACGCACACCGCTACTATGGCCTTTGAGTGTTCGGAAGTTGCGGCCGGTCGATAGATCCCAAAACTTGATGGTCTCGTCGTCACTCGCGCTGACCAAGACTTTCCCATCCGGCGATACAGCGAGACTGCGGACCCAGCCTTTGTGGCCGGTGAGGGATTTTCTCTCAACGACGCTCGGCATCTCGAACAGCTTGATCGTGGCATCCCGGCTGCCGGTGATCAGGAGTTTCGCGTCCGGGGTAAAGGTCATGGCTCCGATCCAGTAGTCCATGGGTTTTTGGAAACCGCCGTCATCCTCGATATAGTAGCCGCGGGTCTCGGTGGAATCTTCCTGGTTTTTCCGCCAATGGCCGTCGTGGAGAATTGTTTCCTCGCCGCTTGGGAGGACTTCCCACATCTTAATCTTCCCGATGTCGGTTCCGCTGGCCAGATGAATGCCGTCTGGGGAGAACGCCACACAGACCGACCAGTGATGGTCGTACTCATCCTTCCCGAGCAACGTCATCAGCTCGGTTCCCGTAGTGACTTCCCAAATCTTGATGTCTTTGTTATAGCTGCCACGTGCGAGCATGAGCCCATCCGGCGAGAGCGAAAGGCTGCAGACGTTATGATCGTACCGTGAGAACAGGAGCTTCATGGGCTCGCCGGTCCTGCCGTTCCACAACCGGATCGTGCGGTCCTCACTCCCGGTGGCCAAGGTCTGTCCGTCCGGTGTGAAGACAATGGCGCGAATATCATGGGTGTGGCCGCGCAGGGAACGCAGGAGCCGACCGGTTTCGATGTCCCACATACGCACGAGGCGTTCAGCGCCGCCGCTGGCGAGCATCGACCCATCAGGGGAAAAGGCGACCACCCAGACTCCGTGCGAATGGCCGCGGAACGTGTTCACTTCCCGACAGTCGGCTTGCCAGAAGTCCAAAAAATCGATGGGAGGTGTTGATGCAGCGACTGTCTCTAAGGAGACGCTCGGGAGTGGTGGAGTCATTGTCGGTTCCGGCATGTGCAGTGTGTTTTCTTGGCCGTCTAGTCCTTGATTGGTCAACAGGCCAGCCAGTATAATTCTGTTGGTCGTTCGGATCGTAAGAGATGCCTCGCGGCCAAGTCAAGCCGGCTCCCATGGCTATGTCGTCCAGGGACAGTCGTGCACTGTGTTTTTTACTGTTCCCCCCAACTGCCGCTGAGGATTTTTTCATGGAAATCAGATTTCAACCAGCTTTGCTCCAGGAAGTCATCGATTCGTTTGTTGAAAAGACGGAACGAGAAGGGGATCCCACCTACTACAAGGAATTCCATGAGTATGCCGACCCGATTTACGAGAAATACATGCTCGAAGACCGGGAGGCGGAGTTCAAAAAGTTGTATCAATATCTCTTCGGCATCTGGGGGTTTTCCGATATCGTCCGCGATTCATTCAACGAGTATCCGCTCTTGAAGGAGAAGGTAGGCATTGTCCTGATCAAAGGCGTGCTGAAGGAAGATCAGGAAGGCGTCGATATTCTCCGCAAATGGGGGTCCGTTGAAAAGGACTTGGCGAAGCAGTTTGAAGAAAATGGTCAGAAGGGCGTTGGGATCAAGCTGATTCCCCGTCGTTTTTATGATCCGGCTCTGACCCGCTATTGCCGCCATGAGCTGATGCACATCTCCGACATGATCGACCCGCTGTTCGGCTACGACCCAGATACCAAGCTGGGACAGAATCCCGGCGAAGAGACGCTCATCTTACAGCGCTATCGCGTACTCTGGAGTTTGAGCGTCGATAGTCGGCTGGTTGCGGCAGGCAAGGAGCCGATGCTGAGCAAGGAGGACCGCTTCAAGGAATTTCGGTCGTGGTACCGGAAGATTCCGCCTCCTCAACTGAAGTCGGTATTCGAGGGGCTCTGGCAGACTGCCTATTTCTCCCATTCAGAGTTGATCGAAATGGCCGCCGACATTCTTCGTGTGATGGATCGGGCTGTGGATGTGGAAGGTGGTGAAGTTCCTGAGACTGAAAACAAAATCATGCTCATGCCGGGGTTCCCGTGCCCGCTGTGTCGGTTCCCCACCTATTCGTGGGTCGAGGATATGGGGACGAAAGTGGAACCCTACGTGCTCGACTTCATCCGCGAGAATCATCCTGGATGGGACGTGGACTTCGGAGCCTGTGATCGTTGTGTGGAAGTGTACAAATTGCGAGCAGATGGAGTGATGTAATGACAACGCGGAAGGGGTTTCTGGAGTAAGAGTTTCAGGTTTCAGGTTTTTTAGAGGCCCGCGTAACACGAAACTTGGAACTTGAAACTTAAGTCGTCCCATGGCCACCAACCCCTCATACGGGCGGCGGGATTTTCTGAAAGACTCCGTTATTTCTACGGTCAAAGCCGCGCGCGAACTCGTCAAAGAGGCTGAGGGTGTTCCAGCGGAGCCGCCGCCTCCGCCGATGCGTATGGACTGGCTGCGTCCCCCTGGTGCGGTAGAAGAATCGCTGTTCCTTGAACGTTGTACGAAGTGCAATGATTGTGTCACGGCCTGTCCACCGGGCGCGATTGCGGCCCATCCCCGGGACGGGACACCCGTGCTTTTCGCCGATCAGTCGCCCTGCCTGTTATGTGAGGATCTTCCTTGCATTACAGCCTGTGGGACAGAGGCGCTCGTTCCGGTCGAGGGGGTCAACCATGTCCGAATGGGAATCGCGACAGTGTCGCATCGACTCTGCACGGCAGGCCAAGGCTGCCATGCCTGTGTCTCGAAGTGTCCGACGGATGCCCTTGCGATGGACGTTGCGTCCCTGCATCTTTCCGTGGTGAAGGAA
Source organism: Nitrospira sp. (assembly GCA_005116965.1). Taxonomy (GTDB): domain Bacteria; phylum Nitrospirota; class Nitrospiria; order Nitrospirales; family Nitrospiraceae; genus Nitrospira_D. The sequence continues at coordinate 775,639 of SWDG01000006.1, forward strand.
GCCTGTGTTGGCTGTGGAATGTGTGAAATGGTTTGTAAAACCGTCAATGACCATGTCGCGATCCGTGTGGTACCATCGAGGCAGCTTGGAAGAGTCGATTGATGATTGCGCCACATCCTGCGATGTTGCTTGGAAGAAAATTACTATTCACAAGATCAAACTAGTTCACCCTTGACTTCGCACGGGTCTTTTCATATACATACGAGGTCCTGCGACCCGGCTTTGGAGGCTACGGTGGTGGGGTGAACTAAGGTGGTCGGGAGGCGATTTGTTATGACGAGTCAACAGCCGATGCAAGGCGTATCTGCATCTGCCACCGCCACGTTGCCGAGTCCTGTGTCCATCAAGGACTCCCCCGCCGTCGAACGTGCGCTTAATCGCAGTAAAATCTATTTGTTGGTCTCCTGGAGCCTCCTGTACCCGGAAGATGAGGAATTTCTTGATTACCTCCGGTGCGGCGAGTTTGTGGAGGATGGCCGGGCTGCCCTTGATGCATTAGAGGTTGCCCTCGGCACTGAGGGGGGCGAGCGAGCCAAGAAGAAATTGACTTCGCTGAGGACGCAGTTGGCCCTGGTTGAGAATCTGATTGCCTCCGAGTGTGTCAACTGGCAGCTCAGCGATCTCCAGTCGGAACATCGCCGGGTGTTCAGCAACGTGATTACACTCGATTGCCCTCCCTACGAAACCCTGTTCGGGAATGACCACGTGTTCGCCCAATCCCATGTGATGGGCGACATTTCAGGATTCTATAAAGCCTTTGGAGTTGAGTTGTCGAAAGACATCCATGAACGGCTTGATCACCTCAGTGTCGAGTTTGAGTTCATGCACTTTCTCGCGTACAAGGAATCCTACTCGCTCTGCCACGATGGGCCGGAGAAGACGCAGATCGTGGTCGACGCAGAGAAGAAGTTTGTCAAAAATCATATCGGTCGATGGGTCCCGCTGTTCTGTCGCATGTTGACCAAAAAGGCGGACTCGGGTCTCTTTAAATTGGTGGCCGATATGGCTGCGGATTGGATGGATTTCGAAACGGCCTTCTTGGGCGTGACCCCTCAGCCCTACACGGAAACCGACTATCGTCCGGCGACATTCAGCTCCCCCGAAGGTCAAACGTATGAATGCGGCGCGCAAGACCAGGGGAACGAGTTGACCATGTTGTTGAACGAAGTTGGTGCGCAGTCCTTTATGGATGTGAAAGAGAAAGACAAGGAGAATGAGGAGGGGCAACCTTCCGGAACGGCGTGAGTAAGTGTGGTAACGGTTCGAGAGCGAACACAGTCTTTACACTAATTCAGAGGAGGGAGTGCACTATGAGGGTAGCGCAGACGACCAACAAGAAATTGGTGTTTGCCATTCTTCTCTCCGCCCTCACTGTCGGCCTGATGCTGACATTGGGGCGAGTACCGCTGGCCGTCAGTCAACCGGTGACGATACCGGCGAAGACGGTGAAGGGCCAAATTCCTATGGATGGCGCCAACCCCATGTGGGAAAGTGTCCCGGGCGTGGTCATTCCGTTGAGCGGTCAGCTCATCACGACCCCGATGCATCCGAATATCTCGGTGAAGTCGGTATTCGTGAAAGCGATGACCAACGGCAAGGAAATTGGGATGCGGCTGGAGTGGATTGATCAAACCAAGAATGACACGGCGATCGGCCCACAAGACTTCCGGGACCAGGTTGCGGTGATGTTTCCGGTGAATACGGCGGGGGCTCCGCCGTTCCAGTGTATGGGACAGTCCGGTGGGACGACCAACATTTGGCGGTGGAATGCTGAATGGCAGAAGGACCTCGGCAAGGACAGCGCGGGAATGTGGGATGTCGACGATCAGTATCCTGGAATTTTCTGGGATTATTACTTTGAAGAGCCGGCGGGGGGCGTGACCTATCCAGACCGTATTGGTCGGAGCTTGGGACCATTCAACTCTGGTATCTGGTCTGGGAACATCATGTCTGATCCGACACTTCGCGTGAGTTCCGTTGAAGATTTGAGCGCGAACGGCTTTAGCACCCTCACGACGCAAGCTCACCAGGACGTTATCGGAAATGGTGTCTGGGAACCATCAGGGTCGGTTAAGGGCGGAGCCTATTCCGGTCCGACATGGCGGGTGGTCGTGAAGCGGACATTGGAAAGCGGCGATGCGAACGATGTCCAGTTCAAGGCAGGCATGTCGGTGCCGATCGCCTTTGCGGTCTGGGATGGTGCCAACATCGAACGGAACGGCATGAAGTCGCTGTCGACCTGGTTTACGCTGAAGCTGTAGCGATCGGAGCGGCAAGTAACAGCCGCGACGTCGCGTAATTTTATAAAGGCCTCGGATCGGAATCCCGGTAAGTGAGGGAACGGGGGCGTGACATTCGAGACAGTTGCTCGCCCCTTCACTCGCTGTGGCCTTGCTGGACGGATTTTTTGAGCATCCTGATGTTACTCTAGCGTTAGTACCGTGCGGAATATTCCACTCATACGATTGCCAGTAACCAGATTTCTCCGGAACCTAAGCCTCTCTATGTCTGCGGGATTGCATTTACCGAAGCGCGGAGGGTATAAAAGAAGATGGTCTCGAACTCACTGATTTTCAAGCATAAAAGGACCAGTGTCGCATGAAAGTCTCGCTGCTTTTCCCCCCAACCTGGCATCCATCTCAACCCTACCTCAGTTTGCCGTCTCTGACTGGGTTTTTGCGTCAGGGTGGGGTGTCTGACGTCTCGCAGCGCGACCTTGGAATCGAATTGTTGGATACAGTGCTGACCAGAGCGTATGCGGCTGAAGTCTACCAGCAGTTGATCGCCAAGCAGCGCGAACTTGAGCGGACTCAGACTGGGGAGACGGGTTTTGGAAGTCGCGAGCATTACGCGAAGGTGACCGATTCGCTCGATCGGTTCTCCTATCTCGTCGATCGGATTGAGCTCGCCAAGGAGACATTGCGCAGTGAAGGATTTTACGATCCTGACGCCTATCGAGCGAGCTTATTCATGATCGACAAATGGTTGGAAGTTGTTTCCTCTGTGTATTTTCCGACCCGACTTACGGTTGTGGATAATCAATTTGGGAACTACTCCATCTATTCCTCGAAAGATTTGATGAAGGTCATTCATGACGAAGGGCAGAATCCTTATCTGAGTCTCTTCCGGGATCGGTTCATTGCCTCGATCGTGAATGACCGTCCTGATCTCATCGGAGTCTCGATTACGGCCACATCTCAGATCATCCCTGGCCTCACCCTCTGTCGGCTGATCAAGGAAGCTGCCCCGGATCTTCACGTGACGATTGGCGGCAGTATCTTTACCCGTCTCGTGGACAACATTCGTCGTTGTCCGAGCCTCTTCGAATTAACCGATGACATCGTCGTGTTTGAGGGCGAAACGGCCTTGCTGGAATTGGTCAATCAGCTGGCGGGTAAGAAGGATTACAGTAAGGTTCCCAACCTGATCTATCGGCAGAATGGCAAGATTACGGTCAATCAACCGTTCTATTCTGAAAATGTCAATCAACTTCCAGCGCCGAATTATGATGGATTCCCGCTGGATCGCTATTTGTCGCCGGAGCCGGTCTTGCCGGTCCAGTTTTCGCGGGGCTGTTACTACAAGGATTGTGCGTTCTGCGCACTGACCCTCGACCATCAGAATTTTAGACAGAAAGACCCTGGTCGGACGGTCGAGGAGCTGCAATGGCTCAAACAACGCTATGGGGCGCGCCATTTCTTTTTTACCGACGAATGCTTTGCGCTGGCGCCGACAAGGCGGTTGTGCCAGCAGCTGATCGAAAAACAGCTTGATATCAAATGGACCTGTGAGATGCGGTTCGAGAAAAATCTCTCACGCGAGCTGCTGGCGTCCATGCGGGATGCCGGGTGCTTGAAGATCGTCTTTGGGTTGGAGTCCTTCAATCAGCGCATCATGGATTTCATGAAGAAGGGGATCAAGCAAGAATGGGTTCGGCGTATCGCGAACGACTGTGTGGATCTTGGCATTGCGGTGCATTGCTACATTATCGTTGGGTTCCCCACGGAAAAAGAAGACGAAGCCCTCGAAACTATGAATTTCATCGTCGAAAACAAGAAGCTCCACGAGTCGTATGGATTTTCTTGCCAGCCCTGCCTATTTGACCTGGAAAAAGAAGCGCCCATTATGAACGACCCCGGCGGGTATGGGATTCGACGGATCATGCGTCCGTCGGCGGAGGATCTGAGCCTCGGGTTTTTCTATGAAGTGCAGGAGGGGATGACTCCCGACGAGGCCGAGAAACTGTATCAGTATGTCTATGGGCGGATCAGTGAAGTCGTGTGCGAGCTTCCCTTCAACTATGCGATGGCCGATGGCTTACTGTACATCTCACGGGCGAAGGAAGGAGCCGGACAGGCGTCGGTGGCAGCACATTGACCGCATTTTTTTGCGACAGCTATAATGTCTGCCCTGATGGGAATGGTCATGAAGGTAGCAACGCTCAGCGAGCGGGTGACGGGGAAAGTGTCGGACTTCGGTCCACTGTTTGAGTATACCGTCAAGCTCGTTCTCCTCACCTCGTTTCTTGAGCTGGTTCTCTATCGTCTGGTCTCTCGTCTTGGAATGCATCTCAGCAAGCTGGCGGCAGATCACCCGTGGATCACTCCCACATTCACGGCTCTGACCGAGGTGGGCACGTGGCTTCTCAATATCGTCGCCGTATTGTTGTTTTTGGCGCTGACATTGGCCCTGATCAATCGCTGGGGAGGGGCTACAACAAGCCAGCTCAGCAAACTTGGCAGCGCAGGGGCGGCACTCTTGTTGCTGTTGACGATTGTGTTTCTCGTGGTGCAGCCCGGCATGCTGGGCGCAGTCGTGTACAACGGGTTAACGCTGCTGGTGCTGACGGCGTTTCTGTCGGAATATGTGATGACCCATCGTGAGCCGGCACAGCGTGTGCTGGCGGCCACGTATTACTTGGGCATTGCAGGGTGGCTCTATTATCAGATTGTATCGACCATATATAGTTTGACGGGAACGATAGCGGCGCCGCCCTTGGTCTACGAATCACATCGCATGGGTGAGGCGTTGATGGTGTTAGCCAGCTTCTTCGTGTTTGTGGCCTATGGCAAGAGCAAGAGTCTCTCGCTGCGAACGAAGAACCGACAGCAGTGGAACCGGGCCATGTGGTTTTGGTCGACGACGGGTGTCATTTTTGCCGCACTCATCGTGGCCGACTATCTTTTGGAACTGTATAGTCCGGCCTTCGCATCGGCCTTTCGGCAGGCCTCGCAAGGCATCGGCTGGATCTTTCAATTCGGGATGGGCTATACCTTCTATCTCCCCTTTGCGGTGTATGTGGGGGGATTACTCTGTTGGTCCTACACCGTTGTGAGGTTGCTGATGATCGGGCGACTGGCCGGCTATGGGGTTGGTCTGATGTTTATCGCCGGGTATGCCTTACTGTTCTCCAACCTGACGTTGATGGTTGTTCTTGGAGTCATATTACTTACCCTTGATCGAGTGAAGCCAACCGCTGCTGAATCGCTGCCGGCCTCCGCTGGCCCTGTATTGCCGGCAACGGATGGCCTCGTCCACGGTCAAGCCTAGTGTGAGAGCGAGAGAGAAGAATGATGGAAAATATAGGACCGACGCCAGTGCAGTCAGAGACCGTTCTTGACCCTGGCGATCAGCCGCTCCCTCCGGATGAAGAGATCTCCGGGATCGAACAATTGCTGGTCGACGAACCTGATGACTTTCAGGCTCGCTGTCGTCTTGGTGAATTGTACTTCAGCAAAGGGCGGCTCGACGATGCGCTGGCAGAAGTCAAGAAAGCGATTGAGATGGCGGAATCTCTTCGCGCGGAAATGAATCGCTCGCTCGCCATGTATTACGCAAATCTGGGAACGATCTATGCGACGAAGAACATGGCCGATGAAGCCGAGGCCGAGTTTCGGCATGCGCTGGATATCTTCGCCCATGATGTTCTGGCGCTGTTCAATCTGGGAAGGCTCTACGCAGACAAGAAGAAATACATGGAGGCCAAGGGGTACTACGAACGTCTCGTTGAGATCACACCAGATGATCCGATTGCTTGGTACAATCTCGCCGGCGTCTATATTGAGCTGGATAACCCCCAGGTCTCCGACTACAACACGATCGACATGGGAATTCAGTGCTATCTTCGTACGTTGGAGCTGGATCCTAAACACTTGGAGTCAAGCTTCAAGCTGATGGAAATCGCGCTCAGTCATAAAAAGACCGATTTGGCAGTCAGGGTCATGGAGAGCGCGGTGGAGCACAATCCGGATGAACCACTCGCGTATTACAACCTCATCAGTGTGTATGACAAGTGCAAGATGTTTGAGCAGGCGGAAGAAGCCCGCAAACGGTTGAAAGAGCGATTTGCCAAGAAGCCGAAGGATGGTCCGAAGTCCTAACTTACCTTTAGGAAGAGGTGCACTATGTTTGGGAGTCTAGGGTTTACCGAGCTGATTCTCATCCTCATGATTGTGCTCATTATTTTTGGCGCAGGGAAATTACCGCAGTTAGGCGAGGGGATCGGCAAGGCGATCAAGGGCTTTAAGAAGTCTGTCCATGAGGCGGATGCGATCGAGGCCGAAGCACAGGCCGCGGCTCAACAGGCGACGGCGCCGCAAGCCGTGACTGCAGCGCCCACTCAGAGTGCCACATTGAATCAAGCTGCCGGGGCCGCTGCACAGCCGGCTCCGCGCGTCTAGCCCGCGTGTCTATGGATACGGAACTAGGCTTGGCCGCTGGCTATATCGAAACCTTTGCTGGGAACGGCAAGGCCCGAAGTACGGGTGACGGCAAGCGTGCGGTAAAGGCCGGAATCCCGCTGCCCCATCACGTTGCATTGGACCGGGAAGAGAAGTGGCTGTACTTCGCTGAATCGGGATCTGACCGAGTCCGGCGCATTGACCTGCTACAAGGCACACTCCACAATTTCGCCGGCATCGGGGAAACCTGCTATAGCGGAGATGAGGGCTCCTGTGCAGAAGCCGGACTGTATCTGCCCTTGGGCGTTGCGTTTGATTCCCACAATAATTTGTATATCTGTGACTCCGGGAGCAACCGGATTCGGAAAATCGATCATGAGACCGGCATCATTACGACGGTGATCGGTACCGGTCAGCATGGGTTCAATGGGGACGGTCCGGCGCTGGACGTCAATTTGACCTGGCCTGCGGCGATCACCATTGATCGCGAGGATGTCCTTTTTATCGCTGATACCCAAGCCCACAAGGTCAGGCGGTATGATCCCAAGACGGGAATGGTGACGACGATTGCTGGGGCCTGGACGGCTGAAGATGAGGCGCGAGAACAGCCCTTGGTGGCGAGGAATTTGGTTGTGCTGTCAGGCGATGCGATCGGAATCGATTTCAGCGATGATCAGGGATGGCTCATGCCGGTCTGTTCCGATGGCTTGGATATGTCGATGTATCTGGATGATGGGAGGCCCGCGATGGAGGCGCGCCTCTATGACATTGTCGGGCTCGCGGTCGATGCAAAGGGCGATGTGTACGTGGTCGACAAGGGCAGCAATCGTGTCAGAAAAATCGATTCCCAGACGGGAATTATTTCGACGGTCGCAGGGGTCTGCCGATACGGATATGATGGTGACGATAAGCCGGCCGTTAGGGCCATGCTCCACGCCCCAGAGGCCGTGGTCTTTGATCACGATGGCAATCTCTACATTTCCGATACCATGAATCACCGGGTTCGCAAGGTGGATGTGAAGACTGGCGTCATGACTACGGTGGCGGGGAATGGCGACAGTGGGTATGAGGATAAGAATATCGGCGGCTGCGGGGCTGCTCGATTTGTCGCCAAGGAATCGGCAGGGATGTTGAAACATGGCGACGGTCTGCTGGCGATTGAGGCCGTGGTGAATTCGCCAGTCGGTTTGGCCATGGATTCACAAGGCCACCTCTATATCTGCGAACGCGGAGAGAACAAGATTCGCCGTCTGAAGCTCGTCTAACCCTTCCCCTCGATCCTCCACGTTTGTCCCGCACGGGTTTTGTGGTATTCTGAGTTCGCTTTTCTCTCGGAGTCCTGTGCGGTGCGAATGACCTACATTGACAGTTCCCGCTCTCATCTCCTTGGGTTTTTTTTCAGCCTTATTGTCGTGGCCAGTGTGCTCGGGGCGTTTGGCATTCCGCTGGTCAGTTCCGAGGGGATGACCATCAGATCGTATGTGGTCCACGGTGATCTGCCGAATGCTGCCGATGATACCGCTTGGCAACAGGTCTCACCAATCACGATTCCCCTGAGTGGGCAGGTGATTACCAGACCGGTGTGGCCGGAACCCACAGTGCGCGCACTAACCGTACGGTCCATCCACAACGGGACCGAGATCGCCTTTCTACTAGAATGGCAGGACAACACGAAGAATGATCGGCTCACTCCGGGGACCTTCCGGGATGGCGTCGCAGTCGGTCTTCCGCTCGGCGATGCGCCGGCATTTTTCTGCATGGGGCAGCTGGACCACTACATCAATATCTGGCATTGGAAGGCGGACTGGCAAACCGATATCGATCGACGGGCAGCGAAGACATCGGAGAAGAAAGAAGGCGGAGTGCGGACCTTCGAAGTCATTCCGAGGCGGGTGTCGTCAGTCGAGGATTTGATCGGCGGGGGATTCAGCACATTGACTACAAAAGATAAACAAGGACGGGTGCAGGGACAGGCGATCTGGAAGGACGGTGTCTGGCATGTCGTGATGCGCCGCCCTCTGGTGAGCGAAGAGCAAGAGAATGAAGCCACACTCGTTCCTGGTCGTATGCAGACCGTGTCATTTGCCGTGTGGAATGGGGAAAACAAAGAGCGAAACGGCCAGAAGGCTGTGGCGCCATGGTTTCAACTGAGCATTGATCCGCTTGAGAAGCGGTAACTCGTATTATTGAGAAGGTGAAGCGTATCTCGTGAAACGTGAAGCCCGCTCCGCCGACGGTGCGAGGTGAGCGCAGGACGGAAAGCGAGCGTGTTCCATCTTTGCTTGCGAGATACGCTTCACGAGATACGAGCGACGTATCAGCCATGTCTCAGCGCGCACTACTGAACAGTTGTAGGAGAAGCCTTCGTGAGCGGAAGAAGGGTGTTGGGCGTGGTGTTGGTGGGCCTGTTCCTCTTCACCGACGTTGGGGGCGCACAGGCTGAGGCGCAATCCAATGGGATGACGGAGGAAGAAGCGGCTCGGCTCGGTGAGGAATTCGGGATCGTCGTCGGAGCCGTGGACGAGGACATTCAGCAAGAACTGAAGCTCCAGCAGCCGCAGGGAGTCGCCGTGTTCGAAGTGATTGGGAATTCACGCGCGGATTACGCAGGGATTAAGGTTCGTTCCGTCATTAAGGAAATCGATAAGCAGGAGATCCGAAACATGGCTGATTTCGGACGAGCCATCAAGAAGGCCATGAAGGAATGCAATTTTACGGTCGGCACCTATGAGCCGGCGGATCCAGGTGATCCGGTCGGCTGGGGCGTCAATTTCCACTTTGTTGGCTGCAAACGAGATTAAGGAGTGAAGGTCGTTTGAACATGGTGAGGCTGCGAATCGTCGGCATAATCGGGATGCTAGTGATGGCGGGTTGCCTGACGAGCCTCTATCACGAGCAGGCGATTGCTCAGGAGGCGAACAGTCGGTCTGTGCCTGAGTGGGTAGCTGAAATCGAGAAAGTCTTCATCCGCTCGGAGGACTGCAAGCAGTGCCATGAGCGTCATTACGAAGAGTGGAAGGGCGCCAGGGAGCAGACACCTGATTTGAAGACCTTTGGCCGGGTGGATGCGGCCCTTTTACATGGCACGTCGTTGGAGTCACCGGTCTTTCGAACGGTGTTAGGTCTTTGGAAACAGACGAATCCGACCGCGGATGAACAGGGACGATGTCTCTCCTGTCACGTGCCTGCCGTTACCGTGTTCCCTCAGCATGCTGAGAAGATGGTGGCGCACGTGCTTGCCCGCAAGGCGGGATTCGAAGGAATCGGTTGCTCAGCTTGCCATTTAATGAACGGAATGGAAAAGGGATTAAACTCACCGCCGACATTTAAACTACAGCCAGGCAACACCCTCTATGGCCCCTATCCCAATCCCGAAGAAAATCTTGTCCATCCTGCCGCGCAGTCTGAGCACTTTCGAGGAGCCAATTATTGTGCCGCGTGCCATTTCGACAAAGTCAAGGATGTGGCGCAGAGGAATCTGCCGGGAGAAATTCTTGAGGGAACGATTTGTCAGGATTGCCACATGGAGCCCTCGACCGGCAGTTCCACGTCGAGACGTGGGGCCATGACGAGAGCCATCGGACGCCACTGGTTTCGAGGTGTCGTCGTTGCCGGTACGATGCTCAAGAATCGGAATCTGCAGGCGGAATGGCTGCCTCGTATCGATGTGGATGTGACGAAGGCCGGCACGGTGGTGGAGGGAACCGGGATTGTGAAAGTCGGCAGTCTCCCGCACAGTTTCCCTGATGGCGATCCGGTGCTGAAACAGTTTTTTTTGACTGTCACGGCAAAGGATGCAGCAGGCAAGATCTTAGCGGAAGAGACGAAACAATTTGGGTTGCCGTACGACAAAATCCTTCGCGGTCCGATTCCTGATCCCTTCATTAAGGGTGGCAATACGAGAAAGGTCCCATTTGCGCTGGCCCTCCCAGCCGACACAGCTGCTTCGTCGATCGAAGCAGTGCTCACCTATGCGCTCATTCCCATGCCGGAGCCTCCCGTGCTGGAGAAGTACCTGACGACGTTAGAGACTGAGACGACCAGGGAGGAGGCGAGGAAGATCGTGCAGGAGTATACGCAGCGGCATTTTCTGACTTACCGCGTGAAAGCACTGCCGTGAAATGACTGTGAGGATGGGACGAGTCGATGGCATGACCAGGGTTGGGCTGAGTGGGGCAGTGATACTGTCTGTTGTCTGTATCCTTGCGGGGACGAGCACGACGGTCTCTGCGCAACAGGCTCCAACTCAGTCGGTGATCGAGAAAACCTTTCCCCATTCCACTAAATGCAAACGGTGTCACGAACGGGTCTATGAAGAGTGGGAAACCTCGCCGTTGGCGAAGTCCATCCATTCTCCGGCGTTCCGTGCCTCGCTTGATGTGTATCTTAAATCCTCAGGTGGAAAAGACAAAGCTGCGTGTTTCCGCTGCCATGCCCCGCATGTGCGGGAGTTTTCAGATTCCGCCCAACTCTTTATTGATCAAACAAAAGCAGGCGACCCCTCCTTGGATGGTGTCGCTTGCAGCCAGTGCCATTTGATCAAGCAGGTCGATCGGGCCAAGCATCCTCCGGAGCCGAAATATGAGATAGGTGGAAAGACGCTGTATGGGCCCTACAAGGATTTCGTTCAGAACCTTGCGCATCAGTCGATGGAATTGAGCCTCTTCCAGAAGTCTGATCTATGCCTGAACTGTCATCAGTCGGTGCCGTCGGCAACGAACTTGGGCAAGGCGAACGATTTGCTTGGGAATTGGGACCAAAGTCGGGCCGTCAAGTCTGGGAAAGAATGCCAGACATGCCATATGCCACAACAAGTAGGGGAGTCAGCCAATGGGGAAAAGAAACGCACGATCGCTAATCATAGTTTCCCTGGACGAATTGGGAAGTTGCGTCAAGAGGCAGCGAAGCTAGATGTGCAAACCAAGGTCGACGGTGACAAAACGACTGTTGTGGTCATGGTCCAAAGTCTAGTGCCGCATAATTTGCCTGCCACCCATCCGGCTTGGGCTGCGGTGGTTCTCAATCTGGACATCAAAGGGAAAAATCTCAAAACGGTGTTCACCGACAAGCGGGTCTATGGTCGGACGTATCTGGATATCCAGGGACAGGTGACGATCTTTGATTTCGAGGCGGCGAAAGTCGCTGAAGACACGGTTTTGAAACCAGAAGAGACGAGAGAAGAAGTATTCACGTTTCCGACGCCGAAAGATACTAAGACGTTCGATGTCGAAGTTGGACTCAATTACGCGCCATTAACGGGCCCTCCTGCATTCCTCCAACGTGTCGAAGCAGAATCCTCCCAGGGATCACAAGATCCAGTTTTCCAGCCGATCGAGATTGTGAAGCGCACGGAGAATATTCCGGTTGGCAGGTAGCTGTGAGGCGTAAAGGGCAAGACGTGAAACCTGATGGATTTGAATCTGTTCGGCGCTGAGGTATACTGAGCCCATGTCCTTCAACCTTCCTCTCAAAGACATGAGCCTCCACGAGAAGCTTGCTGCGATGGAGTCGCTGTGGGAAGACATCGCCCGTACTCCGGAAGCCATCGAGTCCCCCGCCTGGCACAAAGACATCCTTGATGAGCGCCGCCAACGAGTTGCCGAGGGACAATCTCAATTCGTCGATTGGGAGACCGCCAAAGCGGACATTCGAAACAAGGTCTCGTGAAAATCAGGATCCTGGACGAGGCCCAGGATGATCTCATCCAGGGCTTCCGCTTCTATGAAGGTCGGGAGGTTGGTCTTGGGGCCTACTTCCTAGACTGCTTGTTCTCAGATATTGATTCTCTTCTCCTGTACGGCGGAATCCATCAAGTCGTATATGACCATCACCGTTGCCTCTCCAAGCGTTTCCCGTTCGCCATTTACTACAGCGTGCAGGAAAACATCGTTCATGTGCATGCCGTATTGGATTGTCGTAGAAATCCATTATGGATCGGGAAACGATTAAAAGGAGAGGGCTAGTCGGGTGCTCCAGCCAGGAACAGAAATCGTGCCGAGACTGAAAATGTCCAGGAACCATTGATTGCTTTTCGGACGAGGGACACTGTCCACGCGATTTCGTCACAAACCGTCATGAACAAGGCGCAGTGAAGTAAAGGGACAGGCTCCGGCATAGCCGGTGCCTGTCCCTGTTTTGCCGATGTCCCCTCCCTCCAGCGGCTTGACACGTCCTTGGGAAGTCGGGAGAATCGCTGAGCCTTGTGGAATGTGGTCACGATAATATTCTGATCAAGATACTCACCAGTTAAAGGGGCGAATGCATGCCTGACGAGGGTGACCCATATTGGAGGCTCCGTCCGCGAGCGGTGACCCCCGACCACGAGATCTGTGCATGTGACTCGGCGATGTCCATCGTTCTTCAGCCACACTTCAGCCCGAATCCGCTGTCGTGCGCGCGTTGTAACCTTGAGGTGCCTCCGGAGCGAATAGGGATGAACGCGTCTGTTGCTGAGAGTGTGGCAAGGTGGTGCGCGTTCCATGAAGCATTCAATGTGTTGTGGCTTGACTCGGGCGAGTTCGAGGATTGGGCGGCCAACCAACTGAGCGATCCGGCAAGCGCCGTGAATCGGCGCGGTCTCTCTCTAGCACGGCAGCTCAGTGAATGGCGACGTTGCTACCTGTGGTGGTTTCAGAAAACGAGCCAAGAGGGTGGCGAAACGGCGGTCTGTCCATGCTGCGCGCTACTACTCGAACCACGCTTCACGGGCGAGCGGCCAGAAGGCGGTGGCTTGCTAGTTTGCGAGGCATGTTCGTTAGCAATCGCCGTCTAATCTTCGTGATGAAATCCAGGGGGACCGTTCCCCTTTACTCAGAGATTAAGATAGTTCGTACTCGATCGCTGTGTCATCCCTGGATGCTGCCGATTACGATGGCATGGGCGACGAACCGGCCGTAGGTCGCGTCCTTGCATCCATTCCAATCAGACTCAACCCAATAGTTCTGCTTTGAGATCCGCTTAAGAAAATGCTGGGTCGTGAACGGACTCTTACCGTTGTTCTGCAAATAATCGAAGTAGCGGTTGTACCCGATTGGTAGGCTCGCCACGAGCCGGCCGGATGGAGCGAGGCATGTGGCTCGCAGATGATCGATCGCCTGCAGCAGTTTGCCTGGTTTCTGTGGCTGTTCGTCCCACCCGACATGCTCCAAGGTCGAGATGCTGATAATCAGATCATATTTGTCCTGCGGGACAAACTCGACGATATCCTGATTGATGACGCCTGAGCTGACCTCATATTTGTCGATGACCTCATGATGAATGGGAAAATAGTGAGAGAGGACGTTGCCCACTTCGAGCACCCGTTTGCCTTCATATTTGAGGAGGAGCTCACGGAAGATGGGGATCTCGACGCCACGCTCGTTTTTCCAAGTCCTGTTATACGGGTGGTACAGGTACTCGTACTCTCGACCGTCGAATTGGAACGCCTTGGCTCTCACGCTGCGGGTCAGTGTCATCTTCATCGCGCGCCAATATCTCCGAGCGGCGCTCTCGCCGGCAGCGGCGCTGGTGTAGTCGTAGGTGTAAGGCATGAAGAAAGCTGACTACTCGAAGACGATGGATGATCCCGGTGATTTCATCTTGAAGATCTGCAAGGCGTTATAGATGCCTTTGGCGGGATGGTTCAGGATCAGGCGTGAATTGGTGATATGGGTATCGAGTAGTTCGTACTGCCCGCCGCTGTAGTAGAGATCACAGTCGTCGATCTGACAGTTCTTGTAGACGTGATTATCCAGGGGAAGTTTCGCCTTCGAGAAGGTCTGCCCATCGATAATGATATAGCTTGGTTCGAATGCCATAGGGTTCCTACCACGAGGACTATAGCAAATTTGGCAATAATCGTAAACCAGCCCAGGAGAGAGGTTGGGCTATGAAGTATCTGGAAGGAATTCTAATTCGGGACGATCCGAGACACGGTGCCACCAGTGGTTAGGATATAGAGCTCTCCCAAGCCGTCCTGGCCGAAGCTGGTGATGGAAGAGGAAGCAAGCAGTGGCCATTCTGTTTGTTCGAGAGCGGAGCCATTATTGAAGCGGAAACTACGGACAAAACCGGCGCAGAAGTCGGCGTAGAAATAGGTGCCCTGAATGACTGGTATTGCTGTTCCTCGATAGACGTAGCCTCCTGTGACGGAGCAGGCACCCTTCTCATGCGGATACTCAAGTGTCGGCAACGTGAGCGTTCCATTAGTACAGTTGGTGGATGGGTTAAAACAGGACGACCCTTCCATGAGCCGCCAGCCGTAATTGAGTCCGCGTCCGGCATTGGAGCCTTGTGACACGTTGATTTCTTCGCGGGCGTTCTGACCGACATCGCCGATGTACAGATCATCGCCATCAAACGAAAATCGCCATGGATTCCGCAACCCATAGCTCCACACCAGCTGATCCCCTCCGCTGAGGACAAAAGGGTTGATAGTTCCACTTGTGCAGGCTGTTCCTGGGGTCGTCGGGTCGATCCTGAGAATTTTCCCCAGCCGGCTTGCGAGATTCTGAGCATTGTTGCTCGGGTCACCTGAACTTCCCCCGTCTCCAACGGCTGCGTACAGGCAACCATCCGGTCCGAATGCCAACATGCCTCCGTTATGGTTCGCGAAGGTTGGATGGGGAATGGAGACCAAGATGAATCGTGAATTTGGATCAGCGACGTTGGGGTTCGGTGCCGACACGACAAACCGGGCGATGGTGATGGCGCCAGTAGCATCCGTATAATTGACGTAAAACCGACCGTTGGCATTGTAGTTTGGGTCAAAGGCCAGCCCCAACAATCCTCGTTCCCCTCCGCTCGTGATACCGGTCAGGGTCAGAAATGTCGAGAGCACGCTGCCAGTTGCCCGATCGAGAACTTTAATGGTGCTACCCTGTTCGACAACGAACAGGCGAGTCTGGTCTCCAGGGGGAGAGGTAAGGAACACTGGCGAACTCAGATTGTTTGCGACAGTGTGGAGCTTGAGACTGCTGGAAGTCGGGGCAGCGTTTTCTGTGTTACTGTCGCTCCCGCACGCAGAAAGGAGGCCGGCGAAACACAGGCTCAGAGGTATGGAGATGATCGCCTGTCTCATGGTTGCACCTTCCCCCTGTTTGAAAGATGATCCGTACCCTATCATTTCTAGCGGTGCCAATTCGCGAGTGCAGCCTCAGTATCCCATGGATAGGGCATGGTGGAACCCCGGTTCCACCCCTCTCTAGTCCATATGTGGGCGGGGAGGCTGTTTCTGAGCGCCTCGCATTTGGTCTTGATCCGGCCAGTCCAACTCTACTAGAATGAGCGCGTTTTTCAGGTCATTAGCTTCGAGTTCGACTCCGCACCGCTTTAGGTTTCCCCACTCATGCATGTACGTTGGATGGGTTGAAGCCACGGTGAGCCGTGTGACCTAAGGAGTGCGTTTAACCAGCAGGAGGATTTCCAGTGAGTGATTCATCGATTATCACGTTTGCCATCATCGCGGCCTTCGCTGGTATTGCCTATGGGTTGTACCTTGCGATGTGGGTATTCAAGCTTGATGCAGGCAATGCGAAAATGCAGGAAATTGCGAAGGCAATACAAGAAGGTGCCAGTGCCTACATGAATCGACAGTACAAAACCGTCGGCTATGTGGCTGCGGTGCTCTTCGTCATGCTCTGGGCCGCTGGGGCCGTCTCCGACAAGTTTGGCTTGCTGACGGCGGTCGGGTTTTTGGTCGGCGCGGGAGCCTCGTCGATTGCCGGCTATGTGGGGATGATCATTGCCGTGCGTGCCAACGTGCGGACGGCGCAGGCAGCCCACAATGGCATGAATGCCGCCTTGACCGTCGCGTTTCGAGGGGGAGCGGTGACGGGTCTGTTGCTGATCGGCCTGGGGCTGTTATCGATTACGACCTTCTATATGGTCGCGCAATCAATCGCGGGGCAAGAGAAAGCCATTCACGCTTTGCTGAGCCTCGGGTTTGGCGGAAGCTTGATCTCGGTATTTGCTCGTGTCGGTGGCGGCATCTACACCAAGGCCGCGGATGTGGGTGCGGATCTCGTCGGCAAGGTCGAAGCGGGAATTCCGGAAGACGACCCTCGTAATCCAGCGGTCATCGCGGATAACGTGGGCGACAACGTTGGTGACTGCGCCGGTATGGCGGCAGACCTGTTCGAAACCTACGCCGTGACGACAGTGGCGGCGATGGTCTTGGCCTTTACGATGTTTAAGGGGGCGACTGCCCCAATCCTGTATCCGTTGGTCTTAGGAGGCGTGACGATTTTCGCGACGATCATCGGGGTTCTCTTCGTGAAGGTGAGCCCGGGCGAGGAGGTCATGACGGCGCTCTATAAGGGGCTGTTCGTGGCCGGCGGGATCGCTGCAGTGGTATTTCTCCCGATCACTCTCATGATCATGGGCGGGGTAGGGGGCGTCAGCGGCTTCAGCTACTACATCGCCGCATTGATGGGATTGGCGGTGACGCTGGCGCTTGTATTCATTACCGACTATTACACATCGAAGAGCTATGAACCGGTGCAATATATTTCCAAAGCCAGCGAAACCGGCCATGCGACGAACATCATTGCGGGGCTGGCGGTCGGTATGCAAGCGACGGCGGCGCCGGTGGTGGTGATTGCAATGGCGATCCTGGGCAGCTACTCGGTCTGCGGTGGCGCGGAGTCCGGGGGGTTGTACGGCGTGGCGGTGGCGGCGGTCTCAATGCTGTCGATGGCCGGGATTGTCGTGGCGATCGATGCGTTTGGCCCGATCACGGACAATGCCGGCGGCATTGCCGAAATGTCGCATTTGGGTAAAGAAGTTCGGGACATCACTGATCCGTTGGATGCGGTCGGCAATACGACCAAGGCGGTGACAAAAGGCTACGCGATTGGGTCAGCCGCGTTGGCAGCGGTGGTGTTGTTCGCGGAATATTCTCGTGAGGTGGCGGCCATCAATCCCGCGCTGGCGGCGTTTGACCTCTCCAACCCGAAAGTGTTGGTCGGTCTGTTTCTCGGCGGCATGTTGCCCTTCATCTTTGGTGCGATGTGCATGAGGGCCGTGGGTGAAGCCGGCGGCTTGATCGTGGAAGAAGTGCGGCGGCAGTTCCGGACCATCAAGGGCATCATGGAAGGCACGGGGAAGCCTGACTACGCAACCTGCGTCGATATCGTGACTCAAGCGGCGATTCAGAAAATGATGATCCCCGGTTTGATTCCTGTGGTGTCGCCGATTCTGGTGGGCGTGATTCTCGGTCCGCAGGCGCTTGGCGGTGTGTTGGTCGGCAGCATCGTGACCGGCATATTCGTCGCGATTTCGATGACGAGCGGCGGTGGGGCCTGGGACAATGCGAAGAAGTATATCGAAGAGCAGGGGTTGAAGGGCACCGATACGCACAAGGCGGCGGTCACCGGTGATACGGTCGGCGATCCGTACAAGGACACGGCAGGACCGGCGGTGAATCCGATGATCAAGGTCATCAATATCGTGGCGTTGCTGATCGTGTCGTTAATCGTCTAATTAAAAGGCGGTTGCGCACTCGATACCATATAGATTCACTCAGATGAGAAAGCGCCGTGTCCCAGCTGGGGCACGGCGCTTCTCGTTTCTCCCTTGTCTTGACGGGTTTCCATACCCTAGAGTATGGTAAATTCATTGATGACAGCTGCTGGCTGATCGCGAGGGTTTCCCTGGTCCACGGGAGGTGCTCGAATGGAAAAGCAGGAACGGAAGCAAGAACCGAGACGTGAACCGCAGGGCAAGGAGGAGGTTAAGGCCAACCCTAAGGTGGTCGAGACCGGCAAGAAGCTGAAGGAAGATATCGACA
Source organism: Nitrospira sp. (assembly GCA_005116965.1). Classification (GTDB taxonomy): domain Bacteria; phylum Nitrospirota; class Nitrospiria; order Nitrospirales; family Nitrospiraceae; genus Nitrospira_D. The sequence goes on from SWDG01000006.1 coordinate 794,086, forward strand.
AGCTGGTCGATGAGATCGATGATGTGCTTGAAAAGAACGCTGAAGAATTTGTGAAGAATTACGTCCAAAAGGGAGGGGAATAGCGCCACCGCTAGCTCTCCTTCGAGTCACCCTGCCATTTCCTTCACATCCTTCGGTTTGACAAAGAAGAAGCCCCTTATTACAGTCTTCCTCGTTCTCCTGCCATTGGGAGTATGTGTGTGGCCTAGGCCATTAAAGGAGATGGGGATGAAGTCTAAGCTCTGGGTTTTCTCTCAAGTTGATCCCATCCAACGCGGCCTCTTATCAAAGGCCTTGTCGATCTCCTCGGCGACCGCCTCGTTGTTGCTCAATCGGGGTGTGATGAACGTGGACCAGGCGACGGCCTGGATGTCTCCTCTCCGAACTCATGATCCTTTCTTAATTCCCGACATGGAACGGGCAGTTGACCGCCTATATCAGGCCATGCAACGTCGTGAAGTCGTTTGTTTTTACGGCGATTACGATGTGGATGGCATGTCGGCCACAAGTATTTATCTGTCATTCTTCCGTGGGCTCGGTGCCGAAGTCCGAGCCTATGTTCCTCATCGGCTGCGTGAAGGGTATGGACTGAATGAGACTGCGGTTCGGACCTTGGCAGAGGAGGGTGCTTCTCTATTGGTGACGTCCGATTGCGGGACCACGTCGCACCATGAAATTCGCCTCGCGAATCAATTGGGGATCGACGTGGTTGTGACCGATCATCATCAAAGCGATATGGAGATGCCACCTGCGTTGGCGGTGATGAATCCGCATCGGCCCGAAGCGCGGTATCCTTTTCACGGGCTCTGTTCCGGAGGTCTGGCGTACAAGGTGGCGCAGGCCTATGAGATGAAATACGGTTCCGGTTCGGTGCCGTTGGAGTCGCTCTTGGATTTGGTCGCGCTTGCCACGATCGCCGACGTGGTTCCGTTACAAGACGAAAATCGACTATTCGTTCGAGAAGGTCTGGTTCATCTTTCGCGCGGTGCCCGCTGTGGCCTACGGGCCTTGAAGCAGGTTGCCGGTATTAGTCGTGAGTGCACAGCGGAGACCATCGCGTTTAAACTTGGGCCTCGGCTGAATGCCGCAGGGCGCTTAGATGACGCGATTAAAGGGGTCAGACTTCTGACGACGGAGTCGGAACGGGAAGCGCAAGAGTTGGCTGAAGAGCTTGAACAGTTGAATCGAGCCCGCCGTGAGCTTGAGGCTGATATTGTGGAGCAAGCAGTTACGCAGGTGGAATCACGGGAGTTGCCGGGCGGTATTGTGCTGTATGCACGAGGGTGGCATCTCGGGGTCGTTGGCATCGTCGCGGCCCGTATCATGGAACGGTTTCATCGTCCGACGGTCGTTATTGCCGTGAATGAAGACGGTATTGGGAAGGGGTCGGCTCGGACTGTGCCAGGGTTCGACCTCTATCAAGCATTAGCCGGTTGTCGAGACCTCCTCATGGCGTTCGGTGGCCATCCCAGCGCGGCTGGGGTTACGATCCAAGAGGGGCGGTTGCCTGAATTTGCCGAACGCTTTTCCGCAACGGCCGAGACGTGGATGCGGAATACTCACAGCGTTCCCATGCTGCATCTGGATTCTGAGCTGCGCTTGGCCGAGGTCACGCTACAGCTGATTCGTGAAATCGGGACGCTACATCCATTCGGCGCGGGGAATCCCGAGCCAACGTTCGCTGTCCGAGGGCTGAACGTTCTCAATGCTCGCGTGGTCGGAGAGAAACATTTGAAGATGACTGTTCGGCAGGCTGGATCTCTGCCGTTTGATAGTATTGGATTTGGGATGAAGTCCCTGGAAGATCGTGGATTGTCCCTGAAGACGCCTATCGATGTGGCCTTTACCCCAGAACTAAATCACTGGAACGGCCAGGATCGGATTCAGTTGCGTATCCGAGACATACGAGCGGCAGGGGGCGAATAGCCGATGAAGTATGAAACGGTGACCGATATCGATCAGTTGCTGGATCGTCTGCAAGCCTATCAGCCGGACGCTGATCTCGGCATGGTGCGAAAGGCCTATGCGTTTTCGGTGAAGGCGCATGAAGGACAAATGCGTCACTCCGGAGAACCCTATGTGAAGCACCCCGTCGCGGTGGCCGGCGTCTTGACCTCTCTGAAAACCGACGTGACGGCGATTGTGGCCGGGCTTCTGCACGATACGCTGGAAGATACGGTAGCCACGGCCGATGAGCTACAGCGTGAATTCGGAAAGGAAGTGGTCCATCTCGTCGACGGAGTGACGAAGATCGGGAAAATTACGTTTCGCAGTTCGGAGGAAAAGCAGGCGGAAAACTTCCGCAAAATGGTGCTCTCGATGGCGGATGACATTCGCGTCGTGATCATCAAATTGGCCGATCGGCTCCATAATATGCGAACCCTTGAGCATCTCAAAGAAAGCAAACGGCAGGAAATCGCACAAGAGACGTTGGAGATTTATGCCCCTTTGGCCAACCGTATCGGAATCGGGTGGGTGAAGAACGAGCTGGAAGATTTGTGTCTGAAGCACCTCAAGCCGGAGGCCTACGAAACCCTACGCGTGTCCGTGGCGAAACGCGACGAAGACCGGCAGCAGTATATCCAGGAGGTACAAGCCCTTGTTGAGAAGGCGCTGGCGGAGAATGGGTTGGTCGGAGCCGTGGACGGAAGGCCGAAGCACCTCTACGGCATCTATCAAAAGATGAAGAAGCAATCGATCTCGTTCGGAGAGGTCTACGATCTCACCGCCTTGCGAATCATTACTGATACGAAGATGAATTGCTACGCGCTCCTGGGCGTCATTCATTCGTTGTGGCGGCCGCTGCCTGGCCGCTTCAAAGATTACATCGCGATCCCCAAATCGAATCTCTATCAATCTCTCCATACGACCGTGGTCGGGCCGAAGGGCGAGCACGTAGAGTTTCAGATCCGCACGGAAGACATGCATCGTGTCGCCGAGTACGGAATCGCAGCGCATTGGAAGTATAAAGAGCAGGGGCGTCTGCAGGATAAAGACAGCAAAGCCTTTGGATGGCTCAGACAGTTCATCGAATGGCAAACGGATCTGCCTGATAATCGTCAATTTATGGATTCCGTGAAACTTGAGTTGTTTCACGACGTGGTCTATGTCTTTACTCCGAAGGGAATCGTCAAAGAACTGCCGAAAGGGGCTACGCCGGTAGATTTTGCGTATGCGATTCACACGGAAGTCGGTGATCATTGTGTCGGCGCCAAGGTCAATGGAAAGATCGTTCCACTGAGGCACGAGGTGACGAGTGGTGACACGATCGAAATTCTGACCTCCTCCAACCAGACTCCGCACAGGGATTGGCTCAAGTTCGTACGGACCTCACGGGCCAAAACCAAGATTAAACATTGGATCAAGATAGAGGAACAGAAGCGGAGTTTGGAAATCGGGTGGCGTTTGCTTGAGGCAGAGATTCGTCGGCATGGGTTGCCCCCCTCGCAGGTCTTCAAGTCGGATGCGCTGCTCGATGTCGCCAAACAGGAAGGCTACGCCACGGTTGACGAGTTGGCCGCGGCGGTGGGATTCGGCCACGTTGCGACGGCTCAAGTCGTCGGACGGTTGGTGGCTCCGACATCGGCGGGAACGTCCATTCAACCCGATCCGGTCAGCGTTCCCAAAGTCGTCGGTACGAGAGGAGCAGAGCCGGGTGTCCAAGTCAAGGGTGGCCGCGATCTGTTGATGCAACTGTCGCGGTGCTGCAATCCCGTTCCCGGAGACAAGATCTTGGGATACATCACGCGTGGAAGGGGCCTCACGATCCATTCGGTTGATTGTCCTAACCTCGAAGCCTTGGACTATGATCGAGAGCGTCTGGTGGTGGTGGAGTGGGATACGGCCACGTCGAGTCAACACGCGGTCAAAATCGCGGTCATCGCGGAGGATAAGACGGGAGTGCTGGCGAATGTGTCATCGGCGATCGCTGAATGTAATGCGAATATCAGCCGTGCCGAGATCATCACCAGAGAAGATCGGAAGGCCGAGTTGGATTTCGTGGTCGAGATTGCCGACACGAGTCATCTCAACCGAGTGCTCAAAGCCGTTGAACGTGTGGAGGGTGTCTTGACGGCCAGGCGGCTGAGGTCTTGGCGCGAAAAATCATGATCGATGGTGTTGCGGAGGCAGGCGTCAAGGCTGGCCGAACGGCAGTTTCGATCCTTTTTCGATTTTGTACCCGTCAACCGTCCCGCCCGCGATTTCGAGGACATACATCGCGTCGTCGCTGTTCGGGCGATACTGAGGACAGGAATCATCGCTCTTCGTGCAAATCGGGACATTCCGTTCGATATGCGTCACCCGTTGTTTGCCGTCAATCCAAATGAGATCGAGCGCGATCTTGGTATTCTTCATCCAGAAGGTCCAGGCCTGAGGTTGGCTGAAGAAAAAGAGCATTCCGTGGTCCTTCTTGAGGTGGTCCCGGTACATGAGTCCGATGGAGCGTTTTAGGGGCGTGTCGGCGATTTCGGCCTTGATGGTGGTGCCGGAAGGAGTGTGAATCGACGCGAGCTCAGCTCCGGCGGCTCTGGCCACCCGCATATCATCGGCTAGTAATCCCCCTGTGATCACGGCAGAGAGCACAAGCCAGGTAGAAAACCTCCAACGCATCCGCATATCGTAATGATCGGTTTTCCCGCAGTCAAGCAGGCTATTTGCTTGAGTTGCTGGCGAGAGGGCATGTGGTTTCCGTAATCTTGCAATCTTCTCGCCGCTTGTGCCATCCTCGCCTCAGGTTGACTGAGAGGAAACCATGCAAGAAAAGCGTCGAGTGCTCTATAAAAAAGGCGTGTTCGTCTGTCCTACCTGCCGTCAGTCTTATGTGCAGGAAAAGTGGATCGAGGAGTGGCGGATTCGTTGCCATCGTTGTACCTACCGTGGAACGTTGACGGAAGTATCAGTTGAAGAGCATATGGAGGAAGAGACCATTCGACGCTAACCAGCCGTATGCTTCCATCCTGACCGTAACGCTGTGTCATCATACCGAACATTCATCTCTCCTTTGATTCAACTCGGGCATGGTTTGGCCCTTGCCCTAACGGTCATCTCTGTTTGCGCCGGCTGCACATCTTGGTCTTGGGCAAACGAGGCCTCGCCATCAGTGAAGATCCTCGTCACCTACCATTCTCTTTCAGGAAATACCGAACGTATGGCGGAGGCGGTGGTTACCGGAGCACAATCGGTCTCTGGGGCGCAGGTTCTGTTGAGACGTGTTGGGCAAGTGACTGCGGAAGATCTGCTTTCTGCGGATGCGGTGGTGGTCGGTTCTCCTGTCTATTGGTCGAACATGTCAGGAGAGGTGAAGACCTTCTTCGATAACTGGCAGTTCAAGTTCGGCGTCTTTCCAGAATTCAAGATGAAAAACAAGGTTGGGGCGGCCTTCGCCACGGGAGGGCAAATCTCGAGCGGGAAAGAAGTGACGCTGTTGACCATTCTTGCTGCGATGTTGGGAAATCAAATGATTGTGGTGAGTGGCGGCGGCGCGTTTGGGGCTTCGGCGACCACAGAAGGTGAGAGCCCTGGGATTGATAAGACCGAACTTGCTGAGGCAAAAGCGTTAGGCGTGCGAGTCGCTGAGGTGGCCAGGCTCATCAAGGCAGCATCTCCACGTTGAGGTGGCCCGTACATATGTGGGGAGAGACCGTGGTGGAGGAACGATTAGCGCTCTACTGAGCTGGTCGAGGCTCCCTGGACAGCAATCTCGACAAACTCATGGATGTTTTTCGCGCAGCGGCCGCAACAGCCGTTCTGCTTGAGGCCGAACTTCGACTTGAGCTGACAGGGCATCACACAGCCTGATCGTCCAGCCTCCCGGACATCTGATTCGGTAATGCCATTGCACAAGCACACGTACATGCTATCCTCAAGCGACGATTATGAGAAGCATTCTCAGTATGCCATGGGACGGGCATGTTGTCAAGCTACGAAAAGGCACGAAGGCGACTGTGCAAGGGGCCACAACTTCAGACTATTTTCCTATCACCGTCCACCATTGTTATGTTGGAGACACGCGTACCGTGACGCTCAATGATCCGTTCCTGCCGCCAGTGCTAGGGGATCATATTCCTGTGCGGCTCGCCAGGATTGATACGCCGGAACTGAAAGGCGACTGCGCCGCTGAGCGGGCACTCGCGATTCAAGCGCGGGATTTTCTTGTGGCATAACTGGCAACTGCAGTGGGCGTCGATCTCCATTCACCCGCACGGGATAAATACTTCCGCCTCAACGGTCGCCTCCTCGCTGAGGGCCAAGACCTCTCACAAGCCCTCATCACCGCCAAACTCGCGCGCCTCTATGCCGGCGGCAAGAAACTGCCGTTCTGTTAGGTGAGGCGCCTTACATATGCCCGGTGACCGGCAGGTCTCGACCCAAAGCAGAAGTACATGACCGACCGCTATCAGGGGGTAAATCCGATGAGGATATCTATATCTGGGCCAGCACCGCCGGACTTGATCAATGCCAGGTCTAGAAATCTTCGGTAGTAGGTCAGTTTGCTTTTTTCGACCTAGGATCAACATCCCTAGGATCTCTTTCATAGCTGCATTTAATACAAACAAGCTTGGCTCCGCCTTTCGTGCCGTAATCTGAGTTTAGCGGTGAAGTCCGGATTGGCAGCTTCATTTCGCCTTTGCATTTTGGGCATTGCGTGTCCATGTCACGTTCACCTCCGGTGTTCGCTTTTTGCACCATGTCTAAAAGTTACGTGATCGCTTACGCATGGGCAAGAAATTGTCGATTTCAACCTGCCCCACTACCGAGCAGAGCGTAAAATAAATGGATTACTAGGGGGTACCTCTGCGTGGTGCTATAGTTAGTTTGCTATGCTCTCAGGTCCTCTAAAACTCTTCTGGCTTCTTGTTCTGTTCTGGTACTTACCCGGTTGTGCCTTATGGCAAGCTATAGAGGTGGACCGAGAGGTGGACCGTGCTATTGCTGAGTTTCATGCTCGCTCATCCCAGGTCAAGTTAGGAGACTCTAAAGAAAAGGTCATGATGATTTTACAGCCTGCCCAGGAAGCAGTCCCGGCGAATTACCGTAGGCCATCCGAAACCTTCATGGCCGATAGGCGATCTGCGGGGAAAAGCATTGTGGAGATCTATTATTTCAGGTCTGCCAGGATACCGGACGGTTTAAACACAGACGATGAATTTACGCCGTATGTCTTTCGAGATGGTTCCTTAGAAGCCATAGGGTGGACGTCGCTCGGGGGAGCTAAGAATGTTGCAAAGCCGTCACAAACCACCCAACCCACCGTGATTCGATCGTCAGCGCCAAAACCCACCACCTGCTATCACTTCGGAAATATGACGCAGTGTGATTGACTTGTTCCCAACAACAATCCCCATAGCATTTAACGGATCGGCTTAAATTAAATATAGATAGGCCTGTTAATGACCGAACGCGACGCCACTCTCAGGATGGTCGGGGAAACAATGCTTGCCTTACAAAAGGTCGAGCAGTTTCTCGCCGCCGTGCTTATGTACATGGCGACACCTGCCGAAACCAACGGAAAGCTCGCCAAGGCGCTCCTGCGAGATAAGAACACCCTCGGCCAGCTCTTGGACCATTTCGGCAAACGTACAGAACTGCCGCCCGACTTCGCTTCAGTCTTCGAGACTCTGCTCCAAGATCGCAACGTCTTCATACATAACCTCTTCATGCAGCCGTGGTTTGACTTGAACACGCCAGAAGGCTGCGTCAGATTGGAAGATTTCATGTGCACGTTGCGAAGTAGAGCATTAATCGCGGTAAAGGTAATGGTGGCTTCGCTCAGACCAAAGGAGACTGATGCGCCAAGATCATCTGAGACCCAGTCTTACATTGACAGCGTCTTTCAGCGAATCGATGAAACTGCCCACACTGAAGTCAAAGCGCACCTCTCGGATCAGTACATCGACAAAGTACGTGAGGACACGATTGCTAGCTTTTCCGTCAAGCGTAGAGAGGCCTAACCCCTATTGCACCGGACCGCTTTCTGGCGGTGCGATCTCGGTGCCGAACTTCCGCACTTGGCCGTCTTCGACCATCGGTATCCGATTTAAAGCAGACGTACACGGCGTCATTTGCTCTGATCTGACCGATTAGTCCGTTATCCCGGCTGCTCCCCAATCCGCTGCCGGTCTCAATGTCTTCAGTGACATCCGGAATTGTGTGGGGCGTTGATGGGGCAGGCATGGGCGGAGATTCTAGCAGACCTGAGTGTACGGGTTACGATAGGCCTTGTTCGACCAACCCATTCTCAATCGTGACGCCCATTCGTTCTATCAGCCGAGTGAGTAATGTGAAATGGGCACGCGAGTCAGTCGCAACGGCCAGCTGTTCAGCCGTCGCCAGTTGTAGTGTATACACCAGTGAGGCGGAGGTTTTCAGGAGGGCCAGGCCATAGTCGAAGAGATCCGCTTCTCTGCCGATGAGCCGTCGCCGGCTGAGTTGACGGATACCGGCCACCGTCAAGGGAGTCGTCTCGAACGACACATCCTTCAGACGAACCAACAAGGTCTGCTCGGCTGGGCCATCGTTGTGACGCCCCGTGATATCTGTGCCGTCGAACAGGCCGCGTTGGAATCGGCGATTCTCCACCAGTGCGCGATGAAAGAGCCCACGCCACGTTGAATCTGTGAGATCACGATCCACGGCGATGCAGGTGTCCGGCTTGAGCGGTCCGCTGACGTTGTACCCCTGCACCAGTCGCTTGCTTGCCAGGAGGTCGGGGAAGGCATCTCCCATACGGTCGGGAAAGGCCATTGTCCCGCAGAAAAGACTGACTTGTATGGCCATATAGTCCCGGAAATGCACCTGCTGATACCGCTCCAGCAGCCACTGCAAGGTGCGCTCGTGGCATAGATGGAACGGATAAAATATGACGCCGGATCGTGTCATGCCAGTGATTCAGAATAGCTGCTCTGCAACAGTATCGGCAAGCTGTCGTCCCAGGGGCAATGGAACGGATGCGGTTCTATTGCGCCACAGTGATTCTAACCGTTTTCAAGTACTGCGCTGACGATCCCTGGAGACAACACGTACGTTGCGTAGCGGGAGCATGCTCAGTGACTGACTGACTGACAGCCCGTGGGCACGTTGGAATGCTTCATGCCTGTTGGGTGGTTTCAGCATGTCCCGCGCCGTTCGTTCCTGATCACTATTGAACATAAGGCGGTGGATCGCACCGTCCGTTCCATGGCCCCTCGTAGGAAGGACTCCTGTATGCTGAAGTGAACATGAGCGCGGCAGGATCACAGGTGTATGTGGCAGGCACGACGCCGATGCGATTCAGCGCTGAGGCTGACATCTGAGAGGCACGGTTCCAGATCTGGTCAATAGGAGGAAGGCATGTGGCGGGATATGACAGCGTCCGTTCTATTGGCCCAGTTATAGCGAACGCTCATGCGACAGGGCTGAGGACCGCTTTGAGGCGGCGCAATCTCGGCGCCGAACTTCCGCCTCTGGCCGAGACTTGCCGGTCGATAGGTGTGCACTTGTACTTCATCTCCCAGATCATGCCGAAGCTTTCACACCTTGCCAATATCCTTTTCTGTTAGTCTTCAGTAAGTTTCGTGCCACAACTTCCGACTATTTCCCCAAAGCACGATACGGCAGGATTGATACCATACAGGCAGGGTTCGAAACGGCTATGTCCACTCATTCCATCGTATTTTATAAACCCTACGGGGTGCTTCCATGCTTTACCGATTCAGAAGGCAGGCCGACGCTGGCGGACTACATCACTGTCCCTCGTGTGTATGCGGCGGGGCGTCTCGATCAGGACAGCGAAGGACTGATGATTTTGACTTCGAATGGAGCGTTGGCACACCGGATTACCGACCCGCAACACAAATTGCCGAAAGTCTATTTGGTGCAGGTCGAACGGATTCCAGATGAACCAGCGATCGAACGGCTCTGTACAGGCGTGCTGCTTGCTGAAAAGCGAACAAGGCCGGCGCAGGTGAGGTTGCTAGATACGGAGCCACCACTGCCAGAACGGCCCGTGCCCATCAGGTTTCGAAAAAACGTGCCGACAGCGTGGTTAGAGATCACCATCCATGAAGGGCTGAATCGTCAGGTTCGTCGCATGACGGCTGCCGTAGGCCATCCCACATTGCGGTTGGTGCGCATCGCCATCGGACCAGTTCGCCTGGGTGACCTCAACCTGGGTGAGTGGCGAGCCTTGGCGGAGGATGAAATCAAGGCGATCAACCAACTGAGCAATCTGTGAATGGTGACCTCTTGGTCACTCTGTCGTTCGCCGACCCAGGATTGGTGAGTGCTTCTGCCGCAACGGTCAATCCAGCGGCTTACATCGTGTCTTCTAGCTGCTGTACCATGTCCTGAATGGTATCGAATCCTGATTGCCAGAACGCTCCGGACGTCATATCCACATTCATCTTGCTCAGAATATCTCGAGGGGATTGCGATCCGCCGGTGGCGAGCAAGTCCAAGTACTGTGGGACAAACGATTCCCCTCGCTCCTTGTACATTCTGTAGAGGGCCAGTACGAGCAGATTACCAAAGCTGTAGGCGTAGCAATAGAACGGACTGGCGAAGAGATGGGGAATCATGAGCCACTCCCATTGAAACTCTTCCGGCACTTTCACAGCTTTGCCAAATTGCTGTCGAAGTTCAGCCAAATAGGCTTTGGCCAGCTGGTCTCCTGTCGCCCCTTCTCCCACCATTCGATGCGCTGTTTGTTCGAAGCGAATGAAATAGGCCTGCCGCATCACGGTGGCATAGATGTCATCCAGTTGACTCACGAGCAAGCCCTGTCGAACGGCTTTGTTGCGCTCGTTCGACATGAGAGTGTCGGAGAGAATGCGTTCGCCGAAGACAGAAGCTGTTTCCGCCAAGGGGAGGGTTGAATGAAAAGTAAAAATCGAATGGTCTTTGGCCAGCATTCCATGGACGGCATGGCCGAGCTCATGGGCCATGGTGGCGATGTCTCGGGCTTCCCCGGTGAAGTTCAACATCACGTAGGGTGTCAGGCCAGGCGCCACGCTGTAGCAATAGGCGCCGCCTAGTTTGCCAGGACGCGTCGGCCCATCGATGCGCCGTTCCCTCAAGACCTGTTCGGCCAGGTCTGCAAGCTGGGGCGAAAAGCCTCGATAGGCGCCCAGCACCATGCGGACGGCATCGGCATACGCATATTTCTTGGTGTCTGCCCGATGAGGGGCATAAATGTGATACCGATTCATCGGGGAAACCTTGCAGATCTTTGCCTTCAGCTTGAAGTAGGCCTGGAAGATTTCGGCATTCTTGGCGCAGGTTGCCAACAGCACATCGACTGCTTGGTCCGGCACATCATTGCCGAGGTTGCGGGTGGCGATGGGCGACGCAAACCCACGGAGTCCGATGTTCTCAGCTTTCCAGTCATTGACGAGCGTCCGATACATCTCTCCGAGCAGGTCCCGTTGGCCTGAGAATACCCGGTAGAGTTCTCTGTAGGCGGCTTGACGGATGGATGCCTTAGGGCTTCGCACGTGGCTCATGAGTCCTTCACGATTCATGGTGCGGGTTTTCCCGCCAATCTTCATCGTGAATGTCAGTCCGTTGGTCACTACGTCATAGAGCATATGGACGGCGCTTCGGCCGGTGACATTTTTGACGTTAATAATTTTTTCTTCTGGTTCTGAGAGTGTATGAGGTGTATAGCGCCGGATGGTTTCCAGATAGTACCGAAGGTCGCCGGTATCGGACATCAGTCGTGCGGCATTCTTGTGATCGACTCCCTGCCACCAGAGATCAAGAAAGAGCAGGCGATTGGTAATGCCGGTGAGCCGCTCCTCCACCTGGGACTTAAACGATCGTGCCTGGGTGTTTTTGGTGTTTTCCGAAAACCAGAGATAGGCGAATGCGCCAAGCCTGGCAGACCCTTCTGCGATTGATTCGGTAATTTTTAGGATTGAACGGAATTCAGCGCTCGCCATTGTTGCCTGGAGCCGAGGACGAGCCGACTCGACCTGCACGACCTGCGCATCCAGGGCCGTCAGATGTTGTTCCAAATCTTTCAGCGGGTTCTTCACGAGGTGGGTGAGATCCCACTGGTTGGATACAAGGGACGTAGAGGTCTTGTGTCGAACCGGATGTTTGGCGGCCATGCCGAGTCTCCTCTCAGGTAAGTTTTGTGCCAGGAACAGGCGGTAGTGTATCACCAGGCCACGGCGAGATTGGAGAAAATTGCCGGACTAAACAGGTGCCGCGGCGTTGACAGGCCACGGCTATGGTGTAAGAATTCTTCGAACGGACAGCACCATGAACGACCATGAACTTCATCGCGTAGTTCAGTATGTCACGGCGAGTACGTCCTATGGACGGGACACGGTGGCAGATATTCTTCGCACCGGTCTCAGTGAGTTATCGGCGTTGGCCACACATTCAGCGACAGCCTTCGAACGGGATGCGTTGCTTGAATATGTTTCCCAGTGGACGATGAAACGGACCGGGCAACCGGAACCGTTGGTTCGCGAAGTCCTGGGTTGTGCCGGCCGATGGCTGGATGAAGTCTATGATGAATTGGCCCAACGCCAGCCTGAGGCGCTGAAGTTGAGAGCGAACGATGAGGGCGATTCGGAGGCGTAGTCAACGATGGGCCGGTTTCGCCCAAGAAAGACGTTCAGGTTGGTTACCTCTCTACGAGGTGGGCATCCGGGGCCGATACCAGCCTGGAAACGAGAAGAGGAAGGGCTTTCTGGCGAACTTCATGATCGGTGGAACATGCTTCATCGTCACTGCGCCGATCAATCAAGCCACCTCCGTGTGGGCCGCCTTGTTTGGCGGCTCACGCACTATGATTACGGGGTGAGGGAATCCGCGCTCGCCGAGGTGGAATTGGCCACTCAATTACTTCGTGTCGGAGTCCGGGTCACGTTTTTGCCAGAGTCGCAGGCGCGAACAGCCGATTTTGAATGTGATCTCGGTCGCGAACGTTTTTTCGTGGAAGTCACCGCGATGGTGGGATCGGCGGCGCGTCAACGATTACCTCTACGCGGGCTCGATCTTGATGAGGTCGTTGGGGAGGAGGAGGATCGGGGCGTCATCTTAACTCATCGAATTCTTGCGCGTATCCGGCAAAAGGCCAAGCAATTGGCCGACTATTGCGATCCGGTCGTGCTTTGTATTTCAATTCCACGAGCTGACCTTCAGGGGGAAAAGAACGCTCGTTCGGAAGCGATCTGGTTGGATCTGAAGGCACTCGCCGGGGTGGTGACGGTCCTGCTCACCAAGGTCCCCACCCTCAGCGCCGTGTTGATCTCGCTCTGGGATGTCGACCCGCTTCCCTCAAGGGCAGCGGTCAAGCTTGCGAATGTGGAGTTGATTGAACGCCCCAAACGGCAGCGTATTCACCCGCGCGTGCGGATGCTGATTCACAATCCAAACGCCTCAGCCCCGCTTTCCGAATCCCATGATGCTTCGATCAGGCAAACGCTGTAGTGGCTTCATGGCGTGGTGTCACGTGAGCCCCTTCCGAGCATTATAAATTCGACCGTCGGTTTGCTGATAACGTTGAAAGGCCGCGATGGCCTCGTCTCGGCAAAGGTCACGAGTCACGGAAATTCCCCGATCTTCCAGCGTGGCCACCCAGTTTTTAGGTTTTGGAGCTTCATCGAACCCGATTGCCGCTGCGTCGGACCCCCGCGCGGCGCAGACGACGTTTCGAACCCCGGACCAAAGAATCGCGCCATAACACATGGCGCAGGGTTCACAGCTCGTGACCAGTGTGAGCTTCGGCATACCAGGCGCGCTGAGATCGAACTGCTTCAGATTCGCGTGTGCGTTGGCGAGGGCGACCACTTCGGCGTGGGCAAGTGAACAGTTGGTGGGTTCGACGACGTTTACCCCAATGGCAATGAGTCGTCCTGTCTTAGTTTCGAAGACTGCCGCCCCGAAGGGGCCACCGGTCTGAGCGGTGACGTTGGTCAGCGCGAGTTGGATGACGAATCGCATACGATCGGCCGCCCCCGCCATCGAGTTTTGCTGTCGACGCGCAAGACGGATGGCCCAGGGTGGGAGGCGAAAGGGAGACGTGGATGGGAACCCAGACTTCACGACGGCAACGAACGCGTCAACGCCTCAAGATTCTTCGTCACCATGGCATCCCCGTTCTTCGTCGAGACGTCAATGCCCGTCGCACAGACGGTTCGGCATTCGTCGAGGCGCTCCAGTTTCTGGAGAGATTGCGCGAGCCCATAATAGGCAGCTGAGTAGGTGGGTTTTACCGTGATACATTGCTGCAGCGCCTTCACGGCTTCGTCAAAGTTCCCGTCGTCCATGTAGGCTTTTCCCAACCCAAACCAGGCGACATCGTCGTTCGGGTCCATGGCCAGGAATTTCTTCAGCGGTTCGATTCGTGGATTGGGCATGATGGCTCCTATTGTTCATGGGAAACGATAGCAGTGCTGGCGTACATTGTCTATGGCGTTTTCTGCATGATAATCTGACGGCGTGCTTTGTATCGCGTGAAGCGTATCTCATTCAAGCGTTTCAAGTTGCTAGTTTCAAATTATGAGTTTCGGATTGATGAAATTCCGAGGTCGAACTTGCAACCTGAAACTAGGAACTAGAAACTAGCCACTCCAGAACGGACGACGCTCGCCTCGCTGAGTCGGCGAAGCGGGCTTCACCTTTCACGGGTAATTGATATGGGGAAGACAGGTCTCGTCTATCATCCGGCGTATCTTGAGCATGACATGGGAGCCGGCCACCCGGAATCTCCCAATCGGTTGCGCGCGATCCTACAGCGATTGGAGGAGAGCGGGACCACTGCTCGACTGGTCAGGATTGAACCGCGAAAGGCCGAGGATGAGTGGATCACGCAAGTCCACACCCCTAATTATCTGACAGCGCTCTCCCTCCAAGCACCCGCGAGTGGCCGCGTCTCGCTCGATCCTGATACGTCCATGTCCCCAGGCACACTGCATGCTGCGTATTTAGCGGCAGGAGGCGCATTGGCGGCGGTCGATGCCATCATGGCACAGGAGGTCGATCACGTGTTCTGCGCCGTGCGGCCTCCTGGTCACCATGCTGAAGCCGAGCGGGCGATGGGGTTCTGCTTCTTCAATAACGTGGCGATTGCTGCCCGCTATCTCCAGAAAAAATATGGGCTCACACGAGTGCTGATTGTCGATTGGGATGTCCACCATGGGAATGGGACGCAGCATAGTTTCGAGAACGATCCTTCTGTCTTGTTTTTCAGTACGCATCAATATCCCCATTATCCCGGCACGGGTCGAGAAGCCGAGCGAGGCAAGGGAACGGGAGAGGGTTTCACGATCAATGTGCCGATGGAAGCCGGTGAGGGAGACGACGAGTATCGCGCTGTGTTTCAGAAAGTGTTGGTAGCGGCAGCCGATGATTTCAAACCAGAGTTTGTCATCATCTCAGCCGGCTTCGATGCGCATAAGGATGATCCGTTGGCGAGTATGGGATTGACTGAATCCGGCTATGCGGAGTTAACCGAGATTGTGGCGGGTATCGCCACACGCCACGCGAACGGCCGTATTCTCTCCTCACTCGAAGGTGGATATAACCTGACGGCGCTTGCCGCCTCCGTTCACGCACACATCGGCGCGCTTCTGAACGCATGACACGTGGACTGAAGATTGTTCTCGGGGCCATTGTGGCTGCGGCCATCGTGTATCTCTATTACACGGAGATCAAACCGGTCGTGATCTTCGGGTTACGCGATGACTATGCCCATGCCATTCCGTTCCAGAACGTCCCTACAGGGCTGACCAGTCTCAAAGCCGAATCCTGTGGCCAATGTCACCGTGAGATCTATGAGGAATGGAAGACGAGCATTCATGCCCATGCCTACGAAGATCCGTTTTTTCAGGCCTACTGGAAGAAGGATAAGAACATTTGGGTTTGCCTGAATTGCCACACGCCACTCGAGAACCAACAGCCTACACTGGTGGAAGAGATTCCGCGTGGACGGGTTGAGAAGGCCATTCAAAAGCCCAATCCCCGCTATGATCCGGAGTATCAAAAAGAGTCGGTCACCTGCGCGGCCTGCCATGTGCGCGACGGCGTGATCCATGGGCCGTTCGAAGATTCCGTAGCGCCGCATCCCACGAAATTTGACCCGAATTTTAAAACAGCCCAGCTGTGCTACCGCTGTCATAATGTCGTGTCCGGCCCGGCCCAGTTCTATAACGTGGGGCCTTGCGGGACCTATGCGGAATATGAAGGCCAGTACTGGCAGGAGCGGGGCTTCATTTGTCAGAGCTGCCACATGCCGGAGGTTGAGAGACCGGTGGCCCTGGGCGGACCGATCCGCAAGGGGCGTCGACACCTCTGGCGAGGTGGACATGATCCCGATATGGTAGGGCGAGCGGTGGCGGTTCAGGTGAAAGCGGACACCGTTGCTCCGAAGCCGGGTGATCGGGTTGGGTTTACGCTCACCCTGACGAATGCCGGTGCCGGGCATAAGATCCCGACTGGTGACCCTGATCGATTTTTTACGGTGGAGTTCCTTGTCGAAGATCAGCAGGGACACATACTGGAGCAGCAGAGCTCCACGATGGGGCGGTGGATCCTCTGGCAGCCTGCCATTATAGAGTTGTATGATAATCGGTTGTTCCCGCAGACCAGCCGTGACTACCAGTTTGCGTATCGGATACCTGAGAAAACGGACGGACTCAAGCTGAAGACCAGAGTGCGCTACCATATTCTGACTGATTCGCAGCATGAGATGTTGCAAACGAAATACGGCCTGACTGGCAACGATCCCTATCGATTTGTCGTCTATGAGCGAGAATTTCCGTTGTCGGGCGAGTTGAAAACCGCATTGGAGCAACAGGAAATCCGGCTATCGCACGTCCGTCGCCAACAGAACGGGAACAGTTGTAAACCTGTCGCGCACAGCTGAATCGCCCATCGCGGGCGAGAAAGAGCCAGACATCGTGACCCATCCATTACTCATCGATACTGAAACGCTTCAGCAGCAGCTCGGTCAATCGGGCGTGGTCATCATCGACGTGCGCGGCAAGGCTGCCTATGAATTCGGCGGGCATATTCCTGGGGCCGTGCATTCCACATGGCATGAGTACAGCGATCCCAATGCCGTCGCGAAAGGATTACTCAATCCGGATCTCGGCCAGATCGAGCGTATCCTCCAGCGGCTTGGAATCAATCAAGACAGCGACGTGGTGATCTACTCTAATCCCTTCGACAATTGGGGCGATGAAGGGCGGATGTTTTGGATGTTGGAATATCTGGGCCACACCCGGTTGCGGGTTTTGGATGGTGGGTGGGTGAAGTGGACCGCCGAGAAGCGGCCGTTTGAGCATGGGTCGGTCTCTCCAACGAGGGGGAATTTCACGGCTCAACCACGTCTGGATTTGATCGCGCTGAAGGATGACTTGAAAGGCCTCGTCAGGGGGCCGCATCCGCAGACGGCGATTCTCGATGCGCGGAGCGTTGAAGAGTATCTTGGCAAGGAGGTGTCGGGTATCCCCCGGCCCGGGCACATCCCTTCAGCTATACACGTGGCGTGGAATGGGTTCTTGAATAAGGATGCGACGGTGAAAGATCTATCCGTGATCAGGGAGATGCTGGCCGCAAAGGGGATAGACAACGGGCAGGACGTCATTTGCTACTGTACTGGCGGGGTGAGATCGGCCTGGCTCTATTTTCTTCTCAAGCTTGTCGGGTATTCGAAGCTCAGAAACTACCCTGGCTCGTGGTGGGAGTGGAGTCGTGACTTCGCTTGTCCAGCAGAGAAAGATATTCATGCGCTTCAGAAAATGCTTGGATTTGATCAAGCCTCCAAGCCTTCTTGACAGTTTCGAGACATGCTGTGTAAGGTGAATTGGAGAAGTCTTTAAGCGGGAACTTCGCATTTTTCACCATCAAGGAGGCAGCCATGATGAGAAGAATTTGTCGTAGTGCGATGTTCGTATTCGGATTTGGCCTGTTGCTTGGCGCACCAGTGCTGAGTGGTTCAGCGCTTGCCGCTGCCAATCCGCATGTGAGCGAAGCCGTCGAGCATGCACGAGGTGCCGCATCACATGGAAAAGAAGGCCATGCCGATGCCTGTGTGCAGCATGCGGAAGAGGCGCTCAAGCATGCGATGGCCGCAGGAGCGAAAAATCCTCATTTGGACGAAGGGCTCAAGCATTTGACCGAGGCGGTGAAGCATGGGAAGGCCGGCCATGCGGAGGCCTGTACCGAACACGCGAGTGGTGGGGCTACGCACCTGGCTGAAGTCAAGTAGTCGGCTGAGCCCCACGAGAGTGTTTTCCAGAACGGGCAGGGACGCAATCCCTGCCCGTTCTGGTATGAAGAAAGGGATGTCATGCGCGTCGGGTTTTACCAATTCGATTCACAGTTCGGTGCGGTGGCCAAAAATCTGGAGATGGTTACGGCCACGCTTGACCGGGCGGATGCGGACCTGATCGTGCTGCCGGAGTTGTTTGCGTCCGGCTATCAGTTTCTTTCACAGCAGGAAGCGTATCAGCTTGCTGAACCGGTTCCTGATGGCCCCACGGTCCGTTGTCTGGTCGACATCGCGAAACGCCGGAAGCTGCATCTTGTGGCGGGACTGCCTGAGCGATCCGGTTCCCGCTGCTACAACTCCGCCGTGGTCGTGGGACCGTCTGGTTTTCTGGGATGCTATCGGAAGACCCATCTCTTTTTCGAAGAGACACAATACTTCACGCCCGGTGACTCAGGATTTCTTGTGTGGGACGTTGGGGCTGCGAAGATCGGGATCATGATCTGTTTCGATTGGTACTATCCGGAGGCGGCACGCACTCTAGCGATGCAGGGGGCCGAGATCATTTGTCATCCCTCTAATCTGGTCTTGCCGAACTGCCCGGATTCCATGCCGGTGCGGTGTCTCGAAAATCGGGTGTTTGCTGTGACGTGCAATCGCATCGGGAGCGAGGCACGAGGTGGGAAAGAGCGGTTGACCTATATCGGCCAGAGCGAGGTGGTCACTCCGAAGGGGGTGATTCAACATCGGGCGTCTCATGACCAAGAAGAGCTGACGATCGTTGAGATTGACCCGGCACAAGCCCGCAACAAGAGTTTAAATCGCTACAACGATCTGCTTCGCGACCGTCGCACGTCGCTGTACAAGATGTAAATTCTCTCCACCATCATTTCCTGCTGAGAGCAGCCCAGTGCTTGCGCAAGTTGCCTGGGCAGAGTAGGATTTCGCTCTATGGACACCGAACTCCGTAAAGGGATGTTTCTGATCGCGGCGCCAAGCCTCCGCGATCCGAACTTCCGCCAGACCGTTGTGTTGCTGTGTGAGCATGGATCGGAAGGAGCGCTCGGCGTCATCGTGAATCGTCCGACGGCCATGTCCATCTCTGAGGCCTTGCCTCAGGTTCCGGTGCTCGAGGGATCAGCCCATGTGCTCTATGCCGGTGGTCCTGTGCAGACGAATCAAGTGATGCTGCTGTACCGGGGTGATCAATTTCCGGATAATGCGCACCACGTGTTCGACGGAGTTTGCCTTGGCGGAGACGTCGGCATGGTCGAACGTATTTTGACCGGTGTCGGGACGAAGGAATCTTTCCGCGCCTATCTTGGCTATTCAGGGTGGGGTCCAGGCCAGCTAGAGGATGAAATGAAAACCGGCTCATGGATTACGTTGCCTGCGGATCCGCAGGCAGTGTTTGAAAAGGAACCGACGCGTGTCTGGGGGGATATCCTTCTTACGCTGGGCGAAGCCTATCAACCGTACGTCGACATGCCCTTCGATCCATCCTGCAACTGAAGCCTTCGCGCGTCCCGACCGACACCGACTCCATCATCATTGAAGCGTGCCCACGCCGAGTGCTAGGCTCGTCTCTGCTGTGAGGGAGAGTGGCTTGTTGCGGAGGTCATCCGTGTTTGTATGATAGTTCGGATGCAAGGCTTCTGTCGCGATCGTCGCGGCAAACGTGGAGTTGGATGAGAGAGCTGCTACGAAGAGGGAGAACGAATACGTGAAACAGCCAGATACGTCTCGGCCAGGAGCTGAGGCCTTGTTGAGAAAGTTACACGAACGCCCGCACCAGCCGATCGGGAGATGGCTGCGGGCCCCGGCCCATGTGCACTATAAAGCATTTCGCATGTCTGACCCGCCGACACAGCGTCCGGCCAGTCGGGTGGAATTCCAGTCGCTGTTGGGACATCTGAAGATTTCTGCCGAGGCGACCTACGTCAGGGAGAATTTCGGCTACGGCGTGAAGGAATCGGAACACGGCGATCGGCTCATCCTCATATGGCAAGCCCATACGGAATACTATAGTTACCAGCTCTGGCATCTGCCGTCGCAAGCGAACGGCGCCCCGACTTTTGGGCCATTGACGTTTTCAGAGTACACGTTTCCCGTGGAGCCGCTTGGGACGGTGGTCTGCCGGTTGGACATTCTGCTGATGACGGGCATGCTCCCGCCTCGTCACGAGCTACGAGGGCTGATGCCTGGCCCAGCTCTGTACGGCAGCCGAATCTTCAATGAGCAGACATGCGTCGCGACAAGTTTTACACCGGACGACCAAGAGCGAGAGCGGTACTGGGTCAGTGTTGGGCCGTCGCAAGGCGATCCTTCACGCCTGAAAGACATTGTCGATGCCATTGTCCGGATCGAGACCTACTATCATTTGCTGCTGATGCAGAAACCTCTGTTCTCCGCTGCCGTCGATCAGGTCTATAAGTTCGAGCAGGTTCATCTGAAACAGCGCGAGATCATCACGAACCACATTGGACACGCTGATTCCCAGACGTTGCAGCGCTGGTTGAATACCCTCACGCAGGATCTCCTGAAAACCAACCGCATGGCGGGCACCTTGCATTTTGAACTGTCTGCGTCGCTTCCCTATGACAAGATCGTGCATACGACGTTGGCGTCGCTTGCCGAGCATCCCATGGAGTCCTATCGCCCCATCTCCGATTATGTGTTGAGCGGTATTACTGGTGTGGCGGAAGGGCACCAACAGCTCTTGCGTCGTATCGAGACTCTCCGTGGCGGATTTGAGGGCATCATCACCATCATTCGCACCCGCATCGACCTGATTCTGGAATCGCAAAATCTTGCGCTGCTTCAGAGCGTTGATAAAACGACCAAGAGCCAAGTGCTGCTACAGCACACCGTCGAGGGGTTGTCGATCATTGTCATTGCCTATTACCTGGCCGGACTTTGTGGATATGTGTTCAAAGGGTTTCAGGAAATGGGTTGGCTCAAGAATGCGAACATTGCCTCGGCGGTGTTCGTTCCTATCGCCATTGGTCTTGCCTTCGCTGTGACGACGTTCAGCAAGAAATTTCTGCACAAGAAGCTGGAAGATGAACAGCCTAAGCAGAAAACTGATAAGTCAGAGGTATAGCCAACCATCAGCAGTGACTCAAAGTTGTACAATCCCGCATCGCTGATCCAGGCTGATATGCTTGGAGTGCATCGGCACATCGTGCTCTCTGCGATCATACTGCTCACTCACAGCCTGTAGCCTAGTACGTTTTTGCATCCGGGCTGGATGTTTCGCTAGTTCCAAAACCAGTCAGAGATGACCATGCGTGCATGGATGGTTGTCGTCTTCTGTTATCGGATTCGATACACCGTGTGGATCTCATTTGATACATGCGGTGATCCTTGGGGTGATGGGCTCCACGATGTCCCAAGATGCAGTGAGATCTATGAGTCTGAAAGTAAAGAGATTGTGTGCGACCTCTCCGATGTTTTATTCCTCTGATTTACTGCTGGCATCTCGCTTGCTGTTACTTGCTGTCAACAGATGCAAGATAGCGAGTCGAGCTGCAAGCAATATCTGCTGGCTCAAGCGTTGTCCATATAAGATTGAGTGAATTGCGGGAAGGAGGTCATTATGCGGTTCACTTCAGCCCATGGATCGGCACATATCAGTGGTCGCAAGTTAATTCACTTACAGCATAACGAAAAGGGGATTCTACGATGACAGATTTTAAGACGATGAAGACGGAACCGGCAAAGCTCGAGAATAAAACGCGAAGGCTTGAAAAGCCTAAGACGAATGACCCGGAACTTGGACCGTTACAGCTTCTTCCCGGGAAATGGGCGAACCTGCCAAACTTGCCTGGCCGCGGGTGGAATATGATCGCACTGCCCTTTGTGGCGCCGCCGCCGCCGGGTGTCCCCTTCCCCCTCAATTATCGGTTGCTGGTGAATCAATACAATGAAGAGCTAGAGTTTACTCTGGTTGATAAGGCCGTGCCGAATCGTGGCGTCCGTCTCGCTCCAGGGACTCCTGCTAATACTGATCAGTTTCTCGTGGCGTTGGATTATCAGCAGAGGATCACACAGATTGCTTCTGATGATTTCCCTCAGAGTACGGTGAGACCTCCAGATGGTAGCACCATTCACCATGAGCCGGGCTTGTGGGTGCATATGATTAACGGCATCACGGACGGCCTGAATATCGGGCGGCTCGCAACGATTCCCCATGGCGACTCGGTGTTGGCCTTAGGTCGAAGCAGTGAACACTCAGGTGCACAATCCATCCCTGATATCAGTGGTTTGCCGATCGGGGTCGATCAAGATCTGAAGAATCCCTATCTGGCTCCGTACAAGCATTTTAATGACAATTTTTTTAAGGGCTTGTTCAACCCTGTCAGCCCAAACGATCTGCTTGAAGCTGCGAATCAAGGGGTGGATATTGTGAAAACGACGGTTCTTGATGTTGACTCGACGCATCCGACGGGTGGTGTGGTCAACATTCCTTTTGTCGTGAGGCAGGCCAATGCGACCGTCGTGAAGTCCACATTTTGGATTCAGGAATTAGCGGAGAAAGATAAGTATAAGAAGCCGAAGCTCCGTCTGCAATATTCACAGTTGGTCATGCTGGACTTCTTCCCACGTGTGGATGGTTTGCCTCCCGGCTGTTGCCCGGGTCAGATTAAATGGCCGCATGTCAGCATCAATACGATGGAGAAGGTTGTCGAATAACATTTCTTTAACTCGCGCATTGAGGCCGTGGTGGACGTTCGGTTCGCCGCGCCTCATGCGTCGGGAGGTTCCGGCTTGAGCGCATCTCCAAGAATCGTCCCGTATAGGCCGCTGCTACTTTTGCGACTTGTTCCAGTCGTCCTTCCGCGACAATCTGCCCGCCGCCGGCACCGCCTTCGGGGCCCAGGTGGATGATCAGCCGACTTGATCACATTGAGACGGTGTCACGATCATGAGAGTGTTATATCCGCAGTGTCAGGTAGCTATTCCTCATGCCAAAATTTCTTGAGGTCGAACGACAGCTGTCGATGATGTTTCACCGCGAGGAAGATCACCTGGTGTCGGCGTACGAGATACAACACGAGATACTCGTCCATCACGCACTCACGCAGGTCGTCCTGTTTGCCGAGAAGCGTGCTCAGCCGTTTGCTCAGCACTCTTGCCTTTGTGGACTTGATCGTGCGGGCTAAAAACGATCGGCCAGACTGTGGGAATCGACACAGAGTCGGTATGACATCGTCGAACAGCCGAGCGAGGAAATGGCGGAATGTTGTGCGGCTGTGGGGTTCGAGGAATTCTTCAATGGCGCTAAGATTAGCAGAAAAGTTTTCGGTAAACCTCGGCCGTTTACCGGCCATGACGTGCTTTGAGTTGGGTGAGGCTCATGGTCTTGCCTGCTTTGAGGTCAGTGAGACCTTTGATGGCTTCTTCCAGTAGTCCGAGATGGATGTGCTCCCGCTCTAGCCGGTGGTAATGGTCTAGGCGATCTGCGTCGATGAGCGCCGCGCAGCTACCCCCGTTCTTGGTAATCAGTTTCTCGCTCCCGTTCGTTCGTACCTCGTCGCACAACTCGGTGAGCTTTGCTCGTGCTTGACTGAGTGAAACGACATCTTTGGATGTAATTCCCATCGAGTTCCCCCTTTTGTCTGAGTAGCTAGGTGAGTCTATATTCTGTACAGAATTACGTCAAGATCCGTCGGCTCTAAATATCTTGCCTAGAAACTGCCCCGTATGTGACGCCGTCACTTTCGCCACCTGTTCCGGTCTTCCTTCCGCAATGATTTGTCCCCCGTCGGCGCCGCCTTCGGGGCCGAGGTCGATGATCCAGTCTGCGGACTTGATGACATCCAGATTGTGCTCGACGACGACCAGGGTGTTGCCAGCATTCACAAGTTTCTGGAGAGAGTAACTAGGGTTCAACAATCTTAAGGCCTGGGACTTTCGCTGCGATTCGCCGAAATTCGAGTACGTTGCTGGTCACGACGGTTGCGCCGATTTCTCTTGCTGTGAGAGCGATGAGAACATCATTCATGGGCCCAAGTCGGTCGCGTAATCCGGAAGCGTTTCCATACATGGCTCGAAAGAGCTGCCCAGCCCGATCAAGAACAGTAGGCGTTAGGCCGAGAGTGCGTTCGGAAGAGAATGCGTGTTGAAGTCGGTCAATGGCTTTTTTGCGTCTTGGTGTGTCTGCGCCGAGCCGAAGTTCAAGTAGAACAATGGCTGAGATGAACCGCACAATAGTCCCATGTCCACCCAAGACCCATTCTATGTGTCTATCTGCTCTTAAGAAATCGATGAAAACATTCGTATCGAGGAGGACCTTGCCACCTATCGGTAAGGCCATGGTCGGTCGTCGCCTTTCAAAATTCCTTTCAGAGGTCGAAGTGCCTTACTCAGTCGTTGTTCCTCAATCAAGAGAGAGAGTGCCTTGTCAATCGCTTCCTGCTCGGAGGCAACTCCGAAATATCGCTTTGCAGCATCGATCTTTCGCTGATCCAATACGAGGTGCTTGTGCTTCAGCGCAGTAGTCATGGCCCCTCCAAAATGTACATGCGATGTACATAACCAGTATAAACGATCACATCGTTACACGGCAAGGCCGCAGAGACTTCTCAGCTTATGGAAGATGCGCTCGCTATGGCGTTTGCGAGAAACCGCCCGGTATGCGACGCCGTCACTTTTGCAACCTGCTCCGGTCTTCCCTCCGCAATGATTTGTCCTCCGGCCGCGCCGCCTTCGGGGCCGAGGTCGATGATCCAATCCGCCGCTTTAATGACGTCCAGATTGTGTTCGACGACGACCAGCGTATTGCCCGCATTGACGAGTTTGTGGAGGACGGCGAGGAGCTTCTTGATGTCGTCAAAGTGCAGGCCGGTGGTCGGTTCATCCATGACATAGAGAATATCTTTCGCGCTGGCGTCCTTCAGCTCGGCGGCAATTTTTAACCGCTGGGCCTCGCCGCCGGAGAGTGTCGTGGCGGATTGGCCTAGTCGCAAATATCCGAGCCCGATGGAGGTGAGCAGGTGTAAGCGTTCCTGGAGCTTGGGCATCCCAGTGAAAAATGAAAGCGCTTCCTCCACTGTCATATTGAGCACGTCCCAGATGTTCTTGCCTCGGTAATGAATCTTCAAGATCTCGGGTTTGAAGCGCTTGCCGTTACAAATTTCGCAGGGTGCGTAGATATCCTCGAAGAAATACATCTCTAACTTTTCCACACCGCTGCCTTCGCAGCGTTCGCAGCGACCGCCAGAGGCATTAAACGAAAAGTGGCCGGGTGTGAATCCTTGCGTGAGTGCTTCCCGTTCAGAAGCAAACAGCCGGCGGATCTCATCGAAGGCTTTGAGGTACGTCACAGGATTGGAGCGAGGAGTACGCCCGATCGGCTGTTGGTCGATCAACTTGATGCCTTTGAGGTGCTCGATGCCTTTGATGGCCTTGAAGCGCCCCATGGGAAGGGAGTCCACGCGAAACGCGCGGGCCACGGCGCGGTAGAGAGTGTCCTCGACCAATGTACTTTTGCCAGAGCCGGAGACGCCGGTGACACACACGAGCATGCCGAGGGGAATCCGAACGGACAGGTCTTTCAGGTTATGTTCAGCCACGCCGGCCATCACCAGCATCTTGCCGTTGCCGGATCGTCGCTTGGCGGGCAGGGGAATGCGGTCTTCGCCTCGCAAGTATCGGGCTGTCGTGGGACGACGGTCCTGGATGAATTCCTTGGCTGGTGCCGCACAGACAATCTCGCCGCCCTTTTCGCCCGAGTGAGGGCCAAGTTCGACAATGTAGTCGGCGGATTCGATCATGCGTCGGTCATGCTCAACGACCACGACGGTGTTTCCAGTATCGGCGAGATCGTGGAGGATCCCGGCGAGGAGGTTGGTATCCCTTGCATGAAGGCCAATCGTCGGTTCGTCGAGGACGTAGAGTGTGCCAACGAGCCGGGAACCCAGCTGATTGGCCAGCGCAACTCGTTGCGCCTCACCACCGGACAGCGTCTTTGTCTGCCGGTTGAGCGTCAGATACCCAAGGCCGACTCGTTGGAGGAAGCTCAGTTTGGCAGTGAGCTGGCGGAGAATATCGGCAGCGATCGCGTGCTCAGTGGGCGAGAGGGATAAGGAGTCTACCCATCCTGAAAGGTTCTCGACAGTCCGCTCCATCGTCGTATGAATGTCGGCATCGGCGATTTTGACAAACAGCGCGTCCGGCTTCAGGCGGCTGCCATGGCAACCAGGACAATCGAAAGGCGTGCGGTAGCGGCTGAGGAAGACACGGACATGGAGCTTGTACCGCTTGCCTTCCAGGTACTCAAAGAAATCGTTGATCCCATCGAAGGATTTGTTGCCTTCCCAAAGCAGTTGCTGGGTATCCGTGGGAAGCGATGTGAACGGGATCGTGATATCGACGCCTTTCCGTTTCATTGCAATCAGCATCTGCTTCTGCCACCAGGCGGAGCTGGGCTTGCTCCAGGGTTCGATCGCACCTTCGGCCAGAGACTTTGCCTGGTCGGGAATGACCAGTTCGGGATCGTACCGCAGCACATTGCCGAACCCTTTGCATTCCGGGCAGGCCCCGAGTGGATGGTTGAACGAAAAGAGAACGGGCCGCAGCGGTTCGAAGGTTCGCCCGCATTTCTGACAGAGGAATTGCGTGCTGTACGACTGCTGCCCATGACCGATGAGGTCGATCGAGCAGCGGCCATCTCCTTCGCGAAAGGCTGTTTCCACTGCTTCGACGAGACGAGTGCGATTGTCGTCTCTGATGACCAAGCGATCGAGGACGATGTGGAGCGAGTGAGATTGATGGAGCCGAGGCCGGCCGGCCTCGTGCAGATCGACGATCTCGTCGTTTGCTTTGAGCCTGGCAAACCCACGCGTCAGGAGTGACTGGACAAACGTCGCCTCTGCTTTAGCGGATGGCGTCGCGATGGGAAACAGCACCATGGCCCTGGCCTCGGGCCATCGTGTGAGGAGGTCGTCTGCCACACTGTCTGGCTGGAACGATCGGGCCTCTTGCTTACAGTCAGGACAGATGGACTTGCCAATCTTGGCGAAGAGCAGGCGCAGGAGATCGGCAATTTCCGTCGTCGTCCCAACCGTTGAACGGGACGTGCGCACTTGGTTTTTCTGTTCAATAGCAATGGCTGGTCGCACGTTGAGAATACGGTCCACATCGGGTCGAGCCACCTTATCGAGGAACATGCGGGCATAGGTCGAGAGCGATTCGACATACCGCCACTGACCTTCGGCAAAGATCGTGTCGAACGCGAGCGAGGATTTGCCGGATCCCGACACGCCGGTGATCGCCGTCACCTGATTGTGAGGGATCTGCAGGGAGACGTTCTTCAGATTATTCTGCCGCGCCCCCTCAATGATGAGGTGATCAGTTGAGGGTTTGGGGGGCAGAGGGGTCGGCATAGCGAGGGTTCTCATTGGTGAATGACCGACCATGGTAGCAACTAGTGCGGGTTGGTTCAACGACGGAGAATCGTCCCAATATCCGTTCGTGCTGAGCCTGTCGAAGCACGAACGTGTCGAATGACTCAGAGCAGGCATGTCAAAGGGTAGAGCTGTCGTGCAGGTTCGTTCATGGTTCGACCAGCTCACCACGAACGAACTTCTGGAGTGAGATATTCGTAGTATCGGGAGTCTTGCCTTTGTCGGGCGAACAGGTAGAATGCGCCACCTAGGCTTCACTACGCGTCGTGACAAGAATGGCTGATCGATTACCCAATCAGTTCGTTGTCTTCTTGAGTTACCACTGGCGCGACCATGCGCACGTTGAGGCGCTCGCCAAACGGTTACGTGAACAGAATCTCACAGTGTTTCTCGACCGGTGGTATCTGACGCCGGGGCAATCCTGGCCGAAGGCATTAGAAACCACGCTAGCGAACTGTCGCGCGGTAGCCGTGTGCATTGGGCAGGGCGAGATGGGACCGTGGCAGCAGCGGGAGCAGTACCTCGCGTTGGAGCGACAAGTAGCCGCCGAACGTCAAGGCCAAACCTTTCCCGTTATCCCCGTTCTGCTTCCTGGCGCTGAGCCGCCACTCGGATTCTTGAGTCAGAATACCTGGGTCGATTTCCGTGCTCGTGTCGACGATCCAGTGTTGCTGCACACACTGGTCCAGGCCATTCATGGCCAGCCGCCCGGTCCGGACGCACAAGAGTCGGTCCGTGAAACGCTCTCCACCATCTGCCCCTACCGGGGCCTGCTCTATTTTCGGGAAGAAGACGCGCCGTTCTTCTTTGGGCGTGAAGCCGCCATCACGCAGCTCGTCAGCGCAGTGCAGCAGCACCATCTTGTCGCAGTAGTTGGCGCGTCGGGCAGTGGAAAGTCGTCTGTCGTGCGAGCGGGCCTGGTGCCGAAATTGCGGAAGAGTCGTGATTGCGTTTGGGAGATCGTGACCATCGTTCCAACGGATCGGCCTATTCATGCGCTGGCGGCGGCCCTCATGCTGTTCCTGGAGCCGGACATGACAGAAACCGATCGGTTGATCGAAACGAACAAGCTGGCCGAGGCCCTGCTCAGTCAGACCATCAAGCTGCGCGAAGTCGTTGATCGTGTGCTTGCGAAGCAGCCGGGCACGGATCGCCTGCTCCTCATTGCCGATCAGTGGGAGGAACTCTTCACAC
>SWDG01000006.1:822994-824132 GCA_005116965.1 Nitrospira sp.
GGTTGAATCATCACGATCAGCGGCGGGTCCAACAGATTTTCCTCCGCCTTGTTCGGCCGGGAGAAGGCGAGGCAGATACGAGGCGACGCGCCACGTCGACCGAATTGGGCGCAGAGGCACAGAGCTTGGTCAAGGCATTGGCTGATGAGCGACTGGTGGTGACGTCGCGGCTAGCCGGTAGCGTGGAGGACACCGTCGAGGTGTCGCACGAAGCCCTGGTCCGTCATTGGTCGCACCTCAAGGGTTGGGTTGAGGCCGACCGGCAATTCTTGGTCTGGCAGCAGCGACTGAATGTGATGAGGAAGGAATGGGAATCGGGCCAACGGAGCGCCGATCTGCTCCTCCGTGGACTTCCACTGCGTGAAGCGATGGACTGGCTCACAAAAAAGTCAGAGTATTTCTCCGCTGAAGAACGTCAGTTCGTGATGGTCAGCAAGAACCGAGCGCAGAGGAACCGACTGGGTGCCGGTGCCATCGCCGGACTGGTTCTCATCGCAATGGGACTGACCATCTGGCTTTGGGGGTATAGTCGCGACCAGGCCCTGCTCAAAGTACAATCGCTGTTCGTGAGCATTCACCTGGCGCCCGACATGCAACCGCTCGCCGCCGGACGCCTTCAGCAAGGGGACACTCAAGGACGAGGTGATCAATTTGAGAAACCTCAGCACCAGGTGACGTTGAAATCGTTTGCCATGGGGAAGTTTGAAGTCACATTTGAGGAATACGATCGCTTTGCCGTTGCGACGGGTCGGATATTCCCTGGGGATCAAGGTTGGGGGCGGGGGAAGCGGCCGGTCATCAACGTGTCGTGGGACGAGGCGAAGGCCTATGCGGAGTGGCTGTCTAAGCAAACCGGAAAACGCTATCGATTACCAACCGAATCGGAATGGGAGTATGCGGCTCGCAGTAAAGGCCAGGACGATCTCTGGGCAGGAACGTCCACCGAGGAAAAGCTCACAGAGTATGCCGTGTACGCCAAGAACTCAGAAAACCGCACTGCCCTTGTTGGTCCTGACCAAGGGAGGAAGCCCAATGCCATCGGGTTGTATGACATGAGCGGGAATGTGTTTGAATGGGTGGAGGATTGCTGGCACGACACGTACGAACAGGCGCCGACTGATGGTGCTGCTTGGTTAGA
>SWDG01000006.1:824232-825075 GCA_005116965.1 Nitrospira sp.
GATGGAATCTGGACCACATTGACGAGCTTTGAGAATCTGTTGCGCGCGTACCGCAAGGCTCGGCGTGGAAAGCGCAGCAAACCGGGCGTCGCGGAGTTTGGACTCAATTGTGAACATGAGTTGTTAGCACTGCAACGTTCCCTGCTCGAGGGTACCTATCAGCCTGGTGACTATCGACTATTCACCATCTATGAGCGCAAGCCGCGTGTGATTGCGGCCGCGCCGTTCCGCGACCGCGTAGTGCACCACGCGGTGATGCAGGTGATCGAGCCACACCTGGATCGCACGTTCATTTCGGATAGTTATGCCTGCCGCCATGGGAAAGGCGTGCATGCGGCGGTGGATCGCTACCAGGCCTGGGCTCAGACCTATCGGTATGTGCTGAAGATGGACATCCAGCAGTATTTCCCCTCCATCGCTCATGACCTACTGAAAGAGAAGCTGCGACGACGGGTCAAGGATGCAGCGGTCTTGGACTTACTCGACCGCATCATCGAGAGTTCGCCGAAGAGCACGGCCGAGCCTCAGTACTTCCCAGGCGATGACATCCTGACGCCGCTCGACCGGCGAACCGGCATTCCCATCGGCAATCTCACGAGTCAGTTTTTCGCCAATCTCTATCTTGACGACTTCGATCAGTACGTCAAACAAGCATTGAAGGTCAGGCCGTACTTGCGATACGTGGACGACATGGTGGTGCTGGACCAGGACAAGACCCGACTGGCGGAGATTCGTGTGGCAGTCTGTGAACGGCTGGTCACCGACAGACTACGGCTCCACCCGCGCAAGGCGGAGATCTCGCCGGTGGCTGACGGGCTGAATCTCCTTGGATATGTCGTCTAT
>SWDG01000006.1:825175-909158 GCA_005116965.1 Nitrospira sp.
CATGTTTACAATAATCAAGCATGCTGTTATAAATGAATAGGTGGAGCACGTCTTGTGTCTGTTGACCTTAAAACATCTCAAGAAATTCAAGAATTTATCATCCGCAATGTCGGGGACCATCCAACCGATATTGGTCGCCTGACAGCTGAAACATTCGGTCTGTCTCGGGTGGCCATCGTCAATCGCCTCGTGGGCCTCATAAAAGCTGGCCTCCTCGTAGCGGAAGGAAAGACCAAGGCAAGACGCTATACCCTGAAGATTTTGGGTGGCAATCAGAAGGTTATCCAGCTTGTTCCTGGGCTGACGGAGGACCAGGTCTGGTTACGCGAAGTAAAGCCGTACCTGCTTGGTGTACCCAGTAATGTGTTGGATATCTGTGCGCACGGGGTCACGGAGATGGTCAACAACGTCATTGACCACTCTGAGTCGACCACGGCGGCGATCAGTGTTTCCCGCGATGCGGCCACCATCATCATTACGATCCGCGATTACGGAGTCGGGATCTTTAACAAGATTCAACAGGCCCTGAATCTCAGCGATCCTCAACATGCGATTCTTGAGTTGGCCAAAGGCAAACTGACGACTGATCACGCGAAGCATACGGGCGAAGGCATTTTCTTTACCGCCCGAATGTTTGATGAGTTCAGCATTGCTTCGGGTACATTGCTGTTCATTAGGCTCCGACGAACGGACGATTGGTTGTTTGAATCAGACGAAGCGCCGAAGAACGGCACAGAAGTGATGATGAAGATCGCCACAAATGCGAGTCACACGGCCAAGGAGATCTTTGATATCTACCGAGCAGAATTCGACCAATTTGGCTTCTCAAAGACGAACATTCCGCTCGTGCTTCTTAAGTACGAGGGGGAGCAGCTCATTTCTCGTTCTCAAGCCAAGCGGTTGATGGCTCGCATTGATCAATTTCGAGAGGTGATTCTCGACTTCAAAGGCATTACCTCAATCGGTCAAGCCTTTGCCGATGAGGTCTTCCGCATCTATCGACGCGACCATCCAGGGGTCAATGTTTCTCCTGTGAATATGGCGCCGGATGTCAAAGGGATGATTCAACGGAGCCTATCGGGAAACCCGGATGATCCGCTGCATGAATATCTCCGAAGCGACATGGACAAACAACGAGTCATGTGAATACTCAACTCATGAGCATCTGCTCTCAGGAACGGCGCGTTGATTGGTTCACCGAATGAGAGGATGAAGACACCTAACCAGGAGGAATCATGATTCTATCGACGACCAACAATATCGAAGGCAAAAAAGCAGTGAAGTACTTGGGCTTGGTGTCCGGAGACGCGATTCTGGGCGCGAATATCTTTCGGGATTTTTTCGCCTCGATCCGGGATATTGTCGGTGGGCGCTCGGCGGGCTATGAAAAGGAACTCCGGAAGGCCAAGACGATTGCGCTTGAAGAGATGCAGGAACAGGCCAAGAATCTCGGCGCCAATGCAATCGTGGGCATCGACATCGATTATGAAACGATTGGCACCAACAGCAGCATGTTGATGGTGAGTGCTAATGGGACAGCTGTCCTGTTGGAATAACCGACTTGCATGACACTCCTCACGAATGCCGAGTATCTCGATCTCGGCCGTTGCATTGTGCCGCTGCTCGGTTCGGCGTTGGGCGGGCCGTCGGCGGAGGCGCTGCGTGAGCTCGCCCACGCCTATGATCCTTCCGCAGATGACTCTCGCATCAGCGCCGAGGTGTTTCTCTTCCATAAGTATTTCCTGATGCAGGCCTGTGTTGGTGTCTTTCCAGAAGCGCACGTCGATCACGTGGTGGGTGGGTTGTTCGCGGCGCTCAACGAACGGGCCAGTGGGCTGGAACTTGGTCCAGACCGGCAGCAGGCGATGGAAGCGGTGTGGCAGCGCCGGGCAGGGCAATTCGAACGATCATTTTCACAAGACCGAGTTCTGCTTCTTGATGAAGGGGCAGGGCCGGCCCACTGGAAAGAGACGATCGGCCGATTCTGTCAGAATGTGCGAGCAATCGAGAGCCCACCGGATCTCTGGGCCGGGCACGATGGCCCGTCTTACCTGGCCAGCCATTCTGTTACCATCGCCCTAGATCAGATGCTGGTAGCTCTCGGGGAGATCAATCGATTACATTTCAGCGGACCGGTATAGAGGTTTCGCTTACCGGTAGACGTCTTTGCGGTATTCAATCGACAGGATCTCGATCCAGACGCCGGAGGTTCGGTAGAGCACACGATAGGGCCAGACTCGGTAGGACCACACCTTGTCTTTCTGAAATCGACCTTTGAGCGGTTTGCCTTCGGAGGGATGATCGGCAAGGTGGCGGAGAGACTCTTTAATGTGTTCGCGGATTCCCTGATCGAAGGCTTCGAGGTCTTTGACTGCCTGGTGGGTCAGTCTGACGTGTTTCACTGATCTTCGCCGAACACATCCTTGAAGGAGCGCACCTTCCCGACTTTTGCTTCTTTCAAGCCTTGCTGGAGTGCCTTGACCGCTTTCGGATTTGAGAGCAACTCCAGGGTTTCCACCCAGCTCTCATATTCGTCAGCTCCCATCACGACGGCTTTCGGCGTTCCGTTCTTGGTCACAATGAACCGTTCTGACAAGCGATCCGCTTTATCAATCAGAGAAGAGAATCGAGACCGAGCTTGTTTGAGAGACATCGTTTTGGTCATGGCTGCATCTCGCTTTCAGGAAGTGTACGCAATAATGTACCCTTTGGCAAGCCGAAGCTCACTGGCTAACCCACAGGATCTAACGCAACACCAGCTTCACCAGTCCCACACATCCCATATACAAGACGAGCGATCCGGCCATCGCCGGCCAGAAGCCAAGGCGGGGAATGCCCAGGATCATCGCGACGACGTAGACGGTCCAGGGCGGGACAAACCACAGCAAGTTCTTGGCGTAGTCGACCGTCGTGGCCCCACCGCCGCTGCCATAGAGCAAGATAAAGGTGACGCCAGTAATGGCGGGAAACGTGCTGGCCATGGCGGCCAAGAACGATTTGCCCTGCGAGCCAAGATACGTGGAGAAGCTCACAATCGAGCCGCCTAGCAGAAAATAGAGCAGATACTTCCCGAGATCGTTCACTGGATCGCCTCCCTCCGGTTCTCAACAATCAGATCGGTCTCTTATTTGGTTTCTTGAGTGTGTGACTGAATGAATCGGCGGGTAACGGGAATCAACTGCTATCCGATCGCCGCCCTCACCGCACTGTACATCACAATGACCTCGGCCGCATGCGCCACGATGGTGATCCAGAGGTTGCGCGTTCGTAGCCAGATCATCCCCCAGATCAATCCGTCCCACAGAGCGATCCAGTGAAGATGGTGGAACGTCTGTACCATGAATGGGTCAAATGTAAACGTGAGTGTGCTGATTACGAGAGCCAGCGGTGCGAGCCGTTTGCTCGAGTCAGCTCCCCGCCAATGCCATTCAAGTTCGGCGAGCCGTCCCAGGAGAAAGCCACGAAAATTCACCTCCACGAACAATGCAATGCTACAGATCAGCCAGGGTATCATCAGGAGAACTGGAACTCGGCCATGAGGGGTTTGCTTTAGGAACGTGATGTCGTAGCCGAAGGATGGATAGATTCCCAGGATCACAACCGTATTTAGACCACCCAACAAGAATCCTGTCAGGACTCCCCACTGGAGCCCACTCCGTACCTTTGCCTTCTCCAATCCGAGTTGAACGACAGGGTGAGCATGACGGGTGGCCCAGAGAGCTAGCCCAAGATAGGCAAGAAGTTGTGGGGCGAACTGGATGAGCAGTTCATCTCCGAGTGAGGTGGGGAGCCAGTAATAGCTGAACGTGGCTGCGATGGGGAGCCACACCAACGCTGCGCCTGCAGGAGGACTGTGATGACGCCCGAGCTGATCCGGCTCGGGCGTCATAAGAAAGGGCTATGAGAGCTCAAGGTGATAGCGGTCCAACGTGGTCGCCTTATGGCGAGCGAGGTTGGACAGCGATTTGTTGTAATCAACGATGGCCCGTAGCTCGTTTCCCTGAGCCGTGGCCAGGTCGCGTTGGAAATCGAGCACGAAGCGAGTCGTGCTGAGGCCAACTTTCAGCCGTTCCTGTTCGGCTTGCAGCTGTTTTTCGGCCATGATCCGTGCTGAACGGGTGGTCTCAATTCGTTTGAAGTCCGTTTGGACGCGGCGCACCGCTTCCCGAACGCCGACGATGATTTGTTGGCGCACGTTGGCGAGTGCGACTTCCGCATTCTTGGCTTCTAGTTGGCGCTTGCTATACGTACTGACCGCCGCGCGGTTGCCGAGCGGATAACTGAGTACCAATCCCGCTCCATAGTTGTAGAAGTCGCCGCTGAAGTTCCTGGTAAAGGCTTCGCTGTAGTCGCCGCCGAGCCCGGCGAGTCCGAGGGTGCCTTGAAACGACAGCGTCGGCAGCAATTGGTTGCGGGCGAATTGCTTGTTGAGCTCACCGGACTCGATCTGTTTTTTGGCCTGGGTGATTTCCGGACGTTGTTCGATCGCGATGTCGATGGTTTCCTGGAGGCTGAGGGGCTCCAGGACCGTGACGGGGGCATCGGTGGGAGTGAGTCGTACGTCCTGACGCAATTCTTCTTCGCCTGGATTTAAGAGACGCCGTAGTTGATCTTCCTGGTCACGAATGGCTTTCTCCGCCACCAACACCTGCTCTACTCTGGATGCCATCGCGGCCTCGGCTTGGAGCACGTCGACAATCGACATGATCCCCGCTTTCGCCTTGGCGCGGTTTGTGGCTAAGAGTTCTTCGGCGGCCTTCAACGCGGCCTGTGCGACCTTCAAGTTTTCGTTCGCAAATACCAGCTCCCAGTAGGTTTGTTCCACCGTGGAGACGACGGTCATCACGCGATCTCGAAATACATGTTGCTCGACTTCGGCATTGTTTTGCGCGACCTTGATGAAGGTCCTGTTGATCGCGATCCCGGCGTTTCTGAGCAATGGCTGCGTGAAGGTGAAGGCCAGGCCGCCCGTCCACGAGGGATTGAACAAGAATCCTCTGGCGACATTTTGATTAACACTACTTCGTGCCGGCGCATAGTTCACGTCGAAATTACCGCCGGTGATGAGGTTGGTCGAGGCGTCCACGGTCACGGAATGGCTGCGTTGATCGAACGTCGTGATCTGATCGAGGATGCCTTGTGTGCCTCCGAACACCGGTCGATTGAGCGGGTTCACCGTTCGGTTATATTGACCGTTGATGCTGAGGTTGGGGTCGAACTTGGATTGTTCGATGATAATATCGGCCAGCCGACTTTCACGATTCTGACGGCTGATGCTGATGTCGAGATTGTGCTGGAGTGCGCGGATCGCGGCGTCAGCCAGGGAGACCGTTTCACGTCGCTCAGCGGGAATAGGCTGAGTCACATCGAGGCTCCAACTTTGAGATGGTGACAAGACGCAGCATACGCCCGCGATCACGAGATTCGCGAGTGTGTGGCGAGGTGGAGATGTGCGATTCATACAGGCCTCCTTGATCGACGATCTGAGCAAGAGCATACTATAATGTGTCCTATGGGCTCTGTCATGAACATTAATGCTCGTCTCATCCAACAAGCCGGCAACCGCGTGCGACGCGTGAGGGTCATAGGTGGTTTGCTGGGTCTGCTGGCGGTTGTGGCGCCCTATGCTGATCGGGTCGCCCTCGCGCAGAGTACTGCGGGCGCATCGAGCGTCCGATCGTTCGGTGGAGGAGTCTCTCCGCTGTTTAAGTTCGGCGGCGGCAGTCTGTACATCGATAATCAGGGCACCCAAGGGTTTCTCTACGCACCAGCCCCGAACTTTCAGTCCTTTAATTTCCGTAATCCGACGACTGGTCAGGCGTGGAGTGGAGCGATGATGACCTTTGGACCACAACTGTCCATTGGGCTTATCCAAGGTGCGAATCAGGTTGGCAGCCCCACCGTCCTTCCTGGGCCGCCACGCGAAACCGCTCCGTTGCCTCCGATCGAGTCCGGGTTACTCGACGAGATGCCGTAAGTACGCGAGCTGGTTGCCCCTGCCTTGTTGTATTTCCTGCAACAGCATCAATCGTCAATTGCAATGGGCGGATTGACCGATGTTTCAGAATCTATCTTCTTCGCCCTTGACGATCGCTGCCGGTCGTTTGTGAAACGATGTGCAGTCGTTCATGGCCCATAGGCCAGCTGCCAGATCATGGCCAGTACGTATCGAGCGGTGGATGTTAAGATTCCTGAGTCAATGGTCTCGGCGGTATCTGTTGGTTGGTGAAAATGGGGATGCACCCCGCCACTTACCACGGTGACGGTCGGCACGTCAGCTTCTTTGAACGGCACATGGTCACCGCCGGGGAAGAATCCATAGAGATCCAGTGTGTCGTGAATGCCCGCGGCTTTCCCTGCCGCGAGAGGGACGTCCTTCTCTAACCCTGTCACGCCGACAGTGAGCCGCCCATTGCCGACGCCCGCATGGTCGATGTTGATCATGGCCCTCGTGGTATTGAGGGGAATGATCGGCTGAGAGGTATAGAGACGTGAGCCGAGCAGGTCGCGCTCCTCACCACTAAATGAGATGAAGAGGATCGTTCGAGAGGGACGCGACTCAAGTTTGGCGAGTGCGCGGGCCACTTCCAAGATGACTGCCGTTCCAGAGGCATTGTCATCCGCGCCAGGGAACAGCACTCCTCCCGGACGACCGAAGTGATCGCGATGGGCTCCGACAATGACGGTTTCGGTTCCGGTTCCAGGGATCATCCCCAGCACATTGACCAGGAGGCCGTCCTCTGTGGCAGTCTCCCAATGAAGCGAGGCGAATCGGTCGGTGCGTGTGGCCTGTGATGAGGCTGCATGGTTCAGTCGCTCCTGAAGCGTGCGAAGGTGATCGGGAGCGGCTCCGCTCAACTCGGTGAGAAGTTCTTGGGCGAGCGCCGTGCTGATCCAGGCGCCAGGAATGGCTTGATCAGGCGGCAACTGTCCGTAAAAGGCGCTGGGGTTACCAGTCACGCCTCGGCGGATCTCGTAGGGGTGGAGCAGAGGACCGGTCGCCGTCAGATGGCCGACCGCTCCACGTTCCCGGGCAAACCGAACTTTGTCGGCGTGGCTGACGGCTCGTGGGTAATGCTCCGGCTTGCCTCGCAGAAACAGCACGATGCAATTGTTCACGTCGACTCCGGCATAGTCGTCAATGCCGTGCGTTGTATCGACAATGCCATATCCGACGAACACGATTGGGGCTTGGATGTCAGCCGATGGCGCATCAAAGATCGGGAGATAGTCTGAGCCAAGGTTCCTGGTGGCCAGCTGATCGGCGGTACCGACTCGCAACGCCGGATCTGGCGCCATGAGGGGAGTAGGTATTACGGCTGTCATCGCGCCTGATGAGGTGCCGTCCTTTCCGCTTGGGAAAGAGGGTGTGCGTGAACTGTTGCGAATGAGCGGCAGACGCAGGCCTGCCGAGAGAAACTCTTGCGCCACCCACTGTGCTGATCGCAGGTCGTCGGTCGTGCCGCTTTGCCTCCCATTGAATGCTGGTCCGCTGAGGGTTCGGATATCTGCGAGCATTCGATCTGCCGAGAGTGATTCGATGGCAGTCTCAAGCGTCGACGTCGATAATTGAGCCAGACTGGACAGAG
The DNA here is from genome assembly GCA_005116965.1 of Nitrospira sp. Taxonomy (GTDB): domain Bacteria; phylum Nitrospirota; class Nitrospiria; order Nitrospirales; family Nitrospiraceae; genus Nitrospira_D. The sequence continues at coordinate 832,765 of SWDG01000006.1, forward strand.
GCTGCAGTCCCAGCGTTGCGCAGACCAAGACCCAAAAGGGCCAGGTATGCGTGAAGGGACAGACACGTTTCGATGGTGAGCGTCTGGTCATCATCAGGCCATTGCATTTATGTGGCCGATCATAGCACAGTGGGCAACGCCGCTTGCAGAGCTGTATTGAGCCCAGGTAGTATTCGCTGCATCAGCGAGTACGATTGGCTCAGTGCTGTGTCCCTGAAGGGACGCGAACGAGCTGGGCAGAGTGAACGCTTCACTCAGTGATGGAGTGGATATGGCAGGCGGTGAATCAGGAAAAGGTTTATACGATCATTTGTACCGGCGGTTTTTTGAGCAACGTGACAGCCATGACGGCTATTCGTTTCAGGAGGCTCCCGGCGGCAGCGCTCCGACGACGACGGTGAGTTTTAGCCAGAAACTGCGGTGGTGGATCTGGAATCGGGGTCAGCGGAAGAAGAAGATTCTTGCCGAGCGGGACCGGCTGCAGTGCGAGATTCTCCAAATCAAGAACACGGGCAGATCGAAGTAGTGCGGATGCTGTCGGTGTGTGAGCCTGCTCGATCGTGTGTCGTCATGAAACGAACTCCCAGGATCGGCTGTGTTGCGCTTGTCACCAGCATCAGTCTGCTGCTGGGGGGGCTCTCGGCGCACGCCATTCAGAATGAAACACACGAGGAGAAAGCTGCCAATCTCAGGAAACAGGCGGTGGGAGGGCTTTTTCAAAAGTGGACCTTCGACCAGGATCTCCTCAACGCTCAGCCCGCCAGCTTCGTCAAGGGGAGTTCCGCCGACGAACCGCTTGCGGAGTGGGTCGTCCAAAGGCATGCGACGGCGCCTTCTCCGCCGCACGTGGTCACTGGCTCCTCGACCTGTGCCCAGAATTGCTACCAGCTTCTGTTGGCCGAGGGAATGCAGTATGAATATCCTGACCTGAGTGTTCGATTTCATACGCCGGATGGGGCCGTTGGATCAGGGGGGGTTGTCCTGGGGGTGCGTGACACAAGGAATTTTTATGCGGCGATCGTCGACCCTCTCTCTCGACACGTTCGATTTGTTCGGCTCTCTGACGGACTCGCAACGGTTCTCGGTCAAGCATCGGTCACGCTGAAACCGGTTGAGTGGCATTCACTTAGGGTGCAGCGGAATACTATTATCAGCAAGGATTTTATCGAAGTGTTTGTGGATGGAACGCTTGTCCTCTCTATCGAAGACCAAGTATTGGGGTTGGGGCAGGTTGGGTTAGTCGTTGCTGGAACATCGACGATGCGGTTCGATAGCTTTCATGCCGTTCCTCTCTTCTCCCACCGACCGTTTTCCGCTCCGCCAGCCTATTAACCTGGGCTCACCAGCGAGCCGGTTTGGCCTCAACCTTGCCTTTTCTTATCTGCCTGGAGTAGCATGAACTGACCGGTGTGCTAAAGGCCTGGCAAAACCGGCGCGGAAAGTGACAAGGCCTGAATAGATGTTGTATTGGGCCAGCCCGGGAATCTGATCGGAAGCCAGAGCTAAGTCGCCGCTGTGTTGACGCCTTCGGCCCATTCCTTCCTCGTTGCTTTCTCGAGTCCAAGACAACATCATTGTGTCATAGGAGGAGTCCGATGGGTGCGAAGATTTATGTCGGTGGGTTACCGTATTCAACAACCGAGCAACAGCTAAGCGATCTGTTTGCGGCGCATGGGGCGGTTGCCTCGGCGCGGATTATTACGGATAAGTTCACTGGGCAGTCTCGTGGGTTTGGGTTTGTGGAAATGTCGTCCGATGCTGAAGCACAAGCGGCGGTTGCCGCGTTGAACGGCACACCCCTCGGTGGCCGGACGTTAACGGTGAATGAAGCGCGTCCTCAAGAGCCCCGTTCAGGTGGAGGTGGTGGGCGTGGAGGATTCGGAGGCGACCGAGGGTAACGTCAGATTTGTTTTGCTGCGATAAGGGCTGCCGGAATTTCCGGCAGCCCTTTTTACTTTTGGGCTTGAGACGTCACGAGTCATTGGTGTGTATCCGGATGTCCGTTCACATGGTTTCACCGGGGGGATCGTGCCGCCCTTTAAGCTAGAGGCTCCCTTTCAAGCCTGCGGGGACCAGCCGCAAGCCATCGCCAGGTTGACGGCTGGAGTGCAGTCCGGGAAAAAACACCATGTCTTGCTCGGAGTGACGGGGTCCGGCAAGACTTTCACGATGGCCAATCTCATCGAGCGTGTTCAGAAGCCGACGCTTGTGCTGGTCCACAACAAGACGTTGGCCGGTCAACTCTATCAGGAGTTCAAACAGTTTTTCCCCCAGAATGCCGTCGAGTACTTCGTGAGCTATTACGACTATTATCAACCGGAAGCGTATATCCCACAGAGTGACACGTATATCGCGAAGGATGCCTCCATCAACGATGCGATTGATCAGATGCGCCACTCCGCCACGACCGAGCTGTTACAACGAAACGACGTGCTGATCGTGTCCTCGGTGTCCTGTATCTATGGGCTTGGGTCACCGGAGGTCTACCATGACATGCTGATTTATTTGGAGGAAGGCGTCGAGACGAGGCGTGAAAAGATCTTATCGAAACTGGTGGAGATTCAATACGAGCGCAATGATGCGGATTTTCATCGAGGGACGTTCCGGGCGCGGGGAGACGTGATCGAGATTTTTCCTGCTTCGTCTGAGGCGAAGTCGGTGCGCATCGAGCTGTTCGGAGACGTCGTGGACGCGATTCATGAAATCGATCCACTCACCGGGAAATCGCTGGGTAAGCTCCCCAAGATCGCGATCTATCCGAACACCCATTACCTCATTGCCCCCGATCGCTATGAGCGGGCCATTACCGGCATTGAGGAAGAACTCGACGAACGCGTCATGTCGTTCAGGAAAGCGGGACGCCTGCTGGAAGCCCAACGCATCGAGCAGCGGACCAAGTTCGACCTGGAGATGATCCGAGCCATGGGCTATTGCCATGGAATCGAGAATTACTCACGCCATCTCAGCGGGCGAAAGTCGGGTGAGCCGCCTCCCACGTTGTTGGATTATTTTCCGAAGGATTTCCTGTTGATCGTCGATGAGTCCCACGCGATGGTTCCACAAGTCGGTGGGATGTATGAGGGAGATTACTCCAGGAAACGGACGTTGGTGGAGTATGGATTTCGACTGCCGTCGGCGGTCGACAACCGCCCGTTGAAGTTCTCCGAGTTTGAGAGCTGTCTCAATCAGGTGGTGTATGTGTCCGCAACACCAGGGACCTATGAGCTGGAGCATGCCGGCCCCGATGTGGTTGAGCAGATTGTTCGCCCGACCGGTTTGATGGATCCGCGAATCGAGGTCGTGCCGGCCAAGGGCCAGGTGGACCATCTCCTCGGCCAGGTCCGCGCGGAGGTTGCGAAGGGCGCCAGGGTGCTCGTAACGACCTTGACGAAGCGGATGGCGGAGGACTTGACTGAGTATTACCACGACTTGGGGGTGAAAGTTCGCTATTTGCATTCCGATATTAAGACACTTGAACGAGCTGAGATCATCCGAGATCTCCGGCGCGGAGCATTTGACGTGCTGGTAGGGATCAATCTTCTGCGCGAAGGGCTTGATCTTCCCGAAGTGAGTCTGGTCGCGATTCTTGATGCCGATAAAGAAGGGTACCTGCGCTCGTACCGCTCGCTCATTCAAACGGCGGGGCGAGCCGCACGCCATCTCGAAGGACGGGTGATTTTTTACGGAGATGTAGTGACGGACTCGATGAAACAGGCGATCGAGGAAACGAACCGACGCCGCGAGATTCAAGCCGAGTACAACCGAGTGCACGGCATTACCCCGGTCGGTATTACGAAAAGTATTCCTTCCCTTGAGTATGCGGTGGCCGACATGGACTATGTTCGGTTGGACCTCGCAGCGGAATCACTCGAACAGTACGGAGGTTCGGAATCAACGGATCAGCTTATCAAACGCCTGGAGTCAGAGATGAAAGCTGCCGCCAAAGAGCTGGCCTTTGAGCGCGCCGCAGAACTGCGCAATCACATTCGATCGCTCCGACTGCAAGCATTGAACGCGAGGTCCTAGAAAGAAGCACACGCGGACCTTCATCCACGGAAGCATGAGGCCGTTCATCGAAAAGCTTGTGTGTTCACGTGCTCGCGCTGTACTGAGCAACGCCTTCGTGAGGTTCGCCAGACGAGAACGAAACCGATAGGCTGTTTCGGCTACTAGACGTGTTTGTAGAGGTAGATTCCGATGAACATGCCAAGGATGCTCAGGATGTTGACTTTAATATTGAATCCTAAGACTAGTTTGATCAGGACAAGGTCAATGGTGAGCGGGGGGCTGATCCCAGGATTAAAGTTCGTCGCAAAAATGTTTTGGATGGTGCCTTGAGGTGCCATAACGTGGAGAATCTCCCCAAGTATTCCACCAAGGAGTCCTCCAATCAGCACGAAGATGATCAAAACCCAGGGCGACTTTCTCACGCGGCCACTCTTCTTTCTTTATGAGTTTCCGTACGTATGGTGTTCGGTGGCTGAGGGGCACCATATCCGAAGGTTTTCGGCATGTCAATAAAACTACTGACTTGTGGATGACCTTGACTTGCCCTGCTTGGTCCGATACACTCCCCGATGCTCTTTTTCCAGGATTTTCGAGGCGATCGGATGTCTGGTGCAAGGCTTCGATGGCCTCTTTCTTTGTGGTGATATGGCGTCATGCTTGATGCGTTGAGCGATAAGTTTGAAAAAATTCTGAAGAAGCTTCGAGGGCAGGGTGTGCTCACGGAGCAGAACATCACGGAAGCGCTGAAAGATGTGCGGTTTGCGCTTCTTGAAGCAGACGTCAACTTCAAGATCGTCAAAGAATTCATCGATCGCGTCCGTCAAAAAGCCGTTGGCCAAGAAGTCCTGCAGAGTCTGACTCCTGGGCATCAAGTCGTCAAAGTCGTCTGGGATGAACTCAGGGCGATGATGGGGCATGAGCGGGCGGGACTTGCCCTGAGCTCGATGCCTCCGACCATCTTGATGATGGTTGGATTGCAAGGAGCCGGAAAGACGACGGCCAGTGGCAAGCTCGCACGTTTGTTTAAGAATCAAGGCAAGCGAGTGCTCTTGGTTGCAGCCGACCCGCGTCGCCCTGCGGCTGGTGAGCAGCTGAGTGCTCTTGGTCGGGATCTCGGAGTGGAGGTGCACCGCGCGGATCACATTCAGGCTTCTCAGATGGATGTGGTGCGGATCTGCCGTGCGGGGGTCGAGCGGGGGCGCGATCAGGGTTTTGATCTGATCATCTTGGATACCGGCGGTCGGCTGCATATCGACAACGAGCTCATGGATGAACTGGTTGCCGTGAAAACAGCGGTGTCCCCTCATGAGGTGTTGTTGGTTGCCGACGCGATGACGGGGCAAGATGCGGTGACCATGGCCGGCCAGTTTGATCAGAAGGTCGGGGTGACCGGTGTTATTTTGACCAAGGTTGAAGGGGATGCGCGCGGAGGGGCGGTCTTGTCGATCCGGGCCGCTACCGGCAAGCCCATCAAGTTTCTTGGTGTCGGGGAGAAGTTGGATGCACTGGAGCCGTTTCATCCGGACCGGATGGCTTCCCGTATTCTTGGGATGGGCGATGTGCTCTCGCTCATTGAGAAAGCCCAAGAAAGCATTACTCGGGAGCAGGCGGAGGAAGCGCAGAAGCGGCTCACCAGCAATACCTTCACCCTGGAAGATTTTCGAACTCAGCTCGGCCAGATGAGCCGCATGGGTTCGTTTGAGCAGATTCTTGGCATGCTCCCGGGTGGGCAAAAGCTCAAGCACGCGATGGAAGGCGACAAGCCGGAGCGAGAGATCGGCCGTGTGGTCGCCGTGATCGATTCGATGACCCCGCGGGAGCGCCGCGATCATACGATTATCAATGGAAGTCGGAAGAAGCGGATCGCTCGTGGCAGCGGCACGACGGTGCAGGATGTGAATCGTCTGATCAAGCAGTTTTTGTCCGCGAAGAAGCTGGCAAAGGCAATGACCGGTGCAGGAGGGCGTCGACAGCTTGCCCAACTCATGCGCTCGATGTGAGGGACTCAGTCGGCTGTCAGTGAATGGTTTTCAGCTATGGGCTGCAAGCAATGTTTGGAATGAAGAAGCTGACAGCTGTCGGCTCACTTATCTAAGGAGGACTTTATGGCTGTACATTTGAGACTGGCTCGAACGGGAAGGCATAAGCGACCGATGTATCGGGTGGTGGCCGCCGATTCACGGAAAGCACGTGACGGTCGGTTCTTGGAGATCCTTGGAATTTTTGACCCGTTGAAAGAAGCCGGCCTACCGGAATTGAAGCAGGAACGTGTCCTGTCCTGGTTGCGGCACGGCGCGCAACCTACGGTGACCGTGCGGACGTTGCTGCGTCGGGCAGGAGTCTGGAAGCAGTTTGAGGATGAAAAAGCCGCGCAGAAAAAAGCCTCTGTAAAGTCCTGATCTCGTGATGGTGAGTCAGCTGGACACTGTGACGGTGGGACTGATTGAGCGGCCATTTGGCGTCAGAGGAGAGGTGAAGGTTCGACCACTGTCCGATGTCCCGGGTCGATTTGAAGGGCTGAGGAGTGTGAGCCTCCTCGCAAGGAACGGGCAGACGCTGGAGACCAGTGTCACCCATGTGAGGCGGGCTGGGACTAGATTTATTCTTGGATTGAGCGGTTTAACCACGCCGGAGGCCGCGAGTCTCTGGCGAGGTGGATTCATCCGAACGGTTCGGGGAATCGTGCCCGAGCTTCCGGATGGGCACTACTATGAGTGTGATCTCATCGGTCTTGCTGTTTATACCGAGGAGAGTCAGTTGATCGGTGTGCTGGAAGAGATCTTGGAGGTGCCGGGGAATCCGGTATTTGTTGTTCGCCAAGGAGCCAAAGAGATCTTGATCCCTGCCGCCAAAGAATGGGTGAGCGCCGTCGACGTGGTAGCTGGCACAATGACCGTCCGGCTGATCGACGGATTGGGTGAGTAGCATGTTGCGGTTCGATGTGCTGACATTGTTCCCAGGCATGTTCGCTCCGGTCTTGACTCACAGCATGCTCAAGCGAGGGCAAGACAAGGGGTTACTCACTGTGAAGGTGCATAATTTGCGGGACTTCACGGCGGATCGCCACAAAGTGGTCGATGATATGCCGTATGGAGGTGGGGCCGGCATGGTCATGAAGGCCGAGCCGATTCTTCTTGCGGTTGCCGCGATCCGAGATGAAGCGCAGGCGAGCGGTGAAGACATTCGGATGGTGTTTCCATCTCCTCATGGGCGGCCGTTTACGCAAGACTATGCGCAGCAGTTGGCGGGTGAGCGCCGACGAATCGTTATCCTGTGCGGGCATTATGAGGGAGTGGATGAGCGTGTCCGTATGGCCGTTGCTCCGGAGGAAGTTTCACTCGGAGATTATGTGTTGACCGGAGGTGAGTTGCCGGCGCTCGTCTTGATTGATGCAGCAGCCAGACTTGTCCCTGGCGTCTTGGGCGATCCCACTTCTGTCTTGGACGAGTCGTTTTCTGATTCGTTGCTGGAGTATCCCCAGTATACGAGGCCTGCAGAGATTGGAGGAGTCGGCGTGCCCGACATCTTGCTTTCGGGCCATCATGAGGCCATTCGGTTGTGGCGTCGGAAACAAGCATTGCGCAGCACGTATCTGCGTCGCCCCGATCTTCTGCAAGGTCGGGTGTTCACGAGGGAAGATCAACAGTTGTTGGATGAATTGATGAGCGAGGGCCTTTTGACGGCCACGATATCACGTTGGGAGGAGGCGGGATAAGTTCATGAATCAGTTGGAGCGAATTCAGCGGTCCTTGACGAAGAAATCAGCGCCACGCTTTGAGATCGGGGATACCGTCAGGGTCCACGTCAAAGTCATCGAAGGTGAAAAAGAGCGTATCCAGGTCTATGAAGGAACTGTGATCGCGCGCAAGGGAAGTTTGAATACCGAAACGTTTACGGTCCGAAAACTTTCATACGGAGTGGGGGTCGAACGGATTTTTCCGGTCCATTCTCCGATTGTCACCAAGGTTGATGTGGTTCGGCAGGGGCGCGTTCGGCGCGCGAAGCTGTACTATCTGCGCGGCAAAAAAGGCAAGTTTGCGAAGGTCGAGGAGCGAGAGTTTGTCGGAGGGAGCAAATCCTCGGCACAACCTCCGGCTGCCGAAGCGGAGACCGTGTCGGCCTCCTAGCCTTCTTCGGAGCACATGTTCCCTCACAGCGGGGGCGATCTCGTGAGTCGGTGATCGGTGAAGGGACGTCTGATCTGATGGGACCCACCGAAGAGTTCGAGCGGGCGGCCCGGCTGTGTGGGTATCGTCGTATTGCCGGCATCGATGAAGCCGGACGGGGTCCGTTAGCCGGTCCGGTCGTTGCCGCTGCGGTTGTCTTACCGGTCCGCTGTCGGCTCTCGGGGATCGATGATTCTAAGCAGCGGTCCGAAGGGGAGCGAGCCCGATTGTATGCCGCGATTCTTGAGCATGCCGTGGGGATGGGAATCGGATCGGCGGACGTCGGTGAGATCGATCGGCTCAATATTCTCGAGGCGACCAAGCTGGCGATGCGGCGAGCCATCGATCAGCTGACTCCCCCCCCTGATTATCTACTCATTGATGCCGTGATGCTTCCTGGGATCGGAATCCCTCAACGGCCTATCATCAAGGGAGACTCCCTCTCCTTCTCGATTGCGGCAGCCTCCATCATCGCCAAAGTTACGAGGGATCGTCTCATGGCAGAGTACCATGACATGTTTCCCGAATATGATTTTCTCTCGCATAAGGGGTATGGCACGAGAGAACATCTGCAACGATTGACGCGCCATGGCCCCTGCTCCATCCATCGCCGAACATTCACGCCGGTGCACGAGGCGATCCTCGCCGCGAAGCGTGAGTCGTCCCGGCGGATGAGCTCCACAGTGCTCGAACAGTAACGGCATGGTTCCTTCAGACCCCCGCCATCAGTTTGGCCAAGCCAGCGAAATGCAGGCCGAACAGTTCTTGGTGGCCAAGGGCTATCGCATTCTCGATCGTAACGTACGGACTAGGCTTGGTGAATTGGACCTCGTCGCGGATGATCATGGTGTCGTGGTTTTTGTCGAAGTGAAGGGCAGGACCACAGACGCCTTCGGCGGGGCTCTGCTGGCGGTGGATCACCGCAAGCGGGTGAAGCTGACAAAACTGGCCACGCAGTATTTAGCCCAACGCCATTGGTCCGATAAGGTCTGCCGATTCGATGTGGTGTTGGTCCAGGGGAGATCTTCGGACCAGGGGCGGATCGAACATCTCCAGAACGCATTTGACGTTGCCGAACACTGAGGGTGTTCGTCTTTACTCGAAGGGGTTTCCATGGATGCCATCATTCAACTCATCCATGTGTCAAAATGGCATGATCGCAGAGCCGCATTGTCCGATGTCACCTTTGAGATCGAGAAGGGGGAGTTTGTCCTGCTCATGGGCGCGAGTGGGGCCGGGAAGTCGACCCTGTTGCGCATGTTGATCGCGGAGGAGCAGCCGGACGAGGGCCAGATTTTCGTTCACGGCAAGAATGTGACCAAGCTCAGACCATCCGAGATTCCCTATCTTCGACGGAAGGTTGGGGCGGTGTTTCAAGACTTTCGTCTGTTGCCGAAGAAATCCGTCTTCGACAATGTGGCGCTTCCGCTGATTGTCCAAGGAGCTTCCGAGAAAGATATCCGTCGTAAAGTCACGGAGGCATTGCGCGCGGTCGATGTTGATCACAAGAATGATCAGTTACCGAGCAGTCTTTCAACGGGAGAGCAGCAGCGTGTGTGTATCGCGCGGTCGATCGTCAATGGGCCGGTGGTGCTTCTGGCCGATGAACCAACAGGCAATCTTGATCCAGAACGCACCAGGGAAATTATTGAATTGTTTAAATTGATCAATGCCCGAGGGACGACCGTGGTCGTCGCGACGCACGATCCTCATGTCCTGAAATATGTGAATCGACGGGTGATCACATTGGTGCATGGCGTGTTGTTGGCAGAGCACAGAGTCGGGGAAGGGGTCGGAGGATGAGACGCCTGTTTTATCTCGTTCGCGAAGCGTGGGTGAACATGCGGACCAATCGGACGACGACGATCGTCGCCATTCTGACCACGGCCTTTGCCTTGGCCTGTGTCGGCATTTTTCTGTTGCTCTATATGAATCTCCGGAACGCGGCGGGGTCGCTCCAGGAAGATGTCAAGGTCATGGTCTATTTGGAGGATCGACGGTCGAGCGAACAGGTGCGAGAACTTGAACGAACACTCAAGACCGATCGTATGGTCGACGGGGTGCTCTTTATTTCAAAAGAACAGGCGCTGGGAGAATTTCGAGTTCAATTTCCCAGTGAGTCGCACTTACTCGAAGGGCTTGGGGAGAACCCGCTCCCGGCCTCGTTCGTTGTGACGCTTGCGCCGAGCTTTCGGTCTCCGGACGCCATGAAAGCGTGGGTAGAACGAGTGCAAACAATGGAAGGGGTCGCGAAGGTCGACTATAATCAAGAATGGAGTAGTCTGTTGGCCGGACTGATCGGATACATTGAGCTGGCGGCGATCGGGGTGGGGATCCTCCTTTCTGCGGCCGCAGTGACGATCATCGGAAATACGACCAGACTCGCACTGTTGGCCAGACAGGAGGAGATCGAAATTCTTCGCTCGATCGGAGCCACACGTACATTCATCCGTATTCCCTATTTTCTCGAAGGAGCTGTACTGGGAGCCTGTGGTAGCGCGCTGTCGTTGGGGATTCTCAAGTTCGCAGTTGAACTGTTCCGGCAGCAGATTCAATTGACGGGCCGTTTTGGCGGGATCGAAGGCCTGATCTCTTTTTTCCCCCTCTCGGTGTGTCTGGCGCTCGTGATGGCGGGAATGGGGCTTGGCTTTGCCGGGAGCGTGGTATCGCTTCTACGTGTTGGAGACGGGCGGGCATGAGAGGCTTCTGCGCCATCCTCTTCTGGTGTCTTGTGGTGGGAGGAGGGGGGGCATCTGTGGCGGGTGCGGCGAATGATCCGATCTCTGAGAAAATCGAGCGAGAGAGAAAGACGCTTGAGAAGCTGAAGGGCAAGATTGAGGAAAAACGGAAACGCGCCGAGGCTGCAGAGAAAAAGCGAGAATCGGTGTTGCAAGGGCTCCAATCCCTGGATGAGCGACTGGTGCATCATCGACAAGATCATCATGAGATCAGCAAGAAACTGCGACAGAAGGATCGGGAGATCGACGAGATTACGGATCGGCTAGGGGCGATGCGAACCAGTATTGATGCCCGACGTGAGGCCATTCTTGCCCGACTCCGCGTGCAGTATATGGAAGGGCGGTTTGGGCGTGTGAAGGCCCTCTTAACAGCGGACTCGTACAGTGATTTCCAGCGTCGTGGACAATACCTCTCGGTTGTGTCACACAAGGACTACGAATTGTTGGAGACCTTCCGCGCCGATATGGAGCGGATGGAGCAGGTTGAGCGTCAGCGCGCCGAGGCCAGAGGCGGACTGGTTGCCTTCAAGCAAACCATCGAGAAAAAGCTGGCCGACATCCGAGTGCTTCAGAGAGAGAAGAAAGTCTATTTAGTGAAGATTACGCACGAAAAGGACTCCTATAATCGCACGGTCGACGAACTGGAACGTTCCGCCTCTCGGGTGGATGGCTTGTTGCATGAGTTGGAAACGCGCCGACGTACCATGGCCCTGGCCCCTCCCTCGTCGTCACCATCGGCGCATGGAGTCCGAGGCACACTCCCGTGGCCGGCCGATGGAAAAGTCGTGTCGTTCTTCGGGCGCCAGAAACATCCGACGTTCAATACCTACGTGCAGCGCAAGGGCATTGAAATTCGAACGGCAGAGGGAAGCCTCATCCATGCTGTCATGACGGGGAGTGTGGTCTATGCGGACTGGTTGAAAGGCTACGGACTCGTTATAATCCTAGATCATGCCAACGGATTCTTTTCCTTATACGCGCATGCCTCCAAGATTCTGTCCAAATCGGGCGAGCAGGTTGCCGAAGGTCAACCGATCGGGGAGACTGGGGATACGGGCATGATTGGAGAAAATACTTTATACTTCGAGTTGCGGGAGGGAGCCGAGCCGGTGGATCCCCTCCACTGGTTGGCCAAACGATAAGCATGGCCTTCTTGGTGTATTCTGATCGGAAGGTCCGACAACTCAGGAAAGAAGGGATGTGAAGATTATGGAACAGCAGCCTCGGAAGAAGTCTTGGGTGGTCGTGCCGATGATTGCCCTTGCGCTGCTCGGTGGACTGGTCATCGGAAAAGGGTGGGAGCGGACCGGTCATGCGGGTGAAACCTATGAGGAGCTCAAAACCTTCTCCGAAGTCCTGAACCAAGTTCAGAAACATTATGTCGATGAGACGAAACCAAAGGACCTCATTCAAGGGGCCATCCGTGGCATGCTCTCGACGCTCGATCCACACTCAGCCTACATGACTCCGGAGATGTATAAGGAGATGCAGGTTGAAACCAGGGGAGAATTTGGGGGAGTTGGCATTCAAATCGGTGTCAAGGACAACCGGTTGGCCGTCATCGCACCGATCGAAGGCACGCCGGCCCATCGAGCCGGGATTAAGGCCGGCGACTTTATCACGAAGGTCAATGACGATACGACCAAGGACCTGACCTTGATGGATGCGGTCCAGAAGATGCGAGGACCGAAAGGCAGCAAGGTCAATCTCACGATTCAACGAGATGGCACACCGGACCCATTGGTCTTCACCCTCGTCCGAGACACCATTAAAATTGAAAGCGTGAAGTCGAAGGTCATCGACAACCTCGGTTATGTTCGGCTCACTCAGTTTCAGGAAGCCACTGGGCGAGATCTCTCCAAGGCGATCAAACAGTTCAAGGAACAGAAGGTCCAAGGAACTATTCTTGACCTGCGAAACAATCCCGGCGGGTTGCTGACCGCGGCTGTCGATGTGTCCGAACAATTTCTTCCCAGCGGGAAACTGGTTGTGTATACCAAGAGCCGAGAAGGAAAAAAAGACGAATGGTTCGCCAAAGCCAAGGATCAGTTGGAGGATCTACCGGTCATTGTCCTGGTCAATGAAGGATCCGCGAGTGCATCGGAAATTGTCGCCGGAGCGCTGCAGGATTATGGACGAGGCCTTGTTGTTGGGACCACCTCATTCGGAAAGGGATCGGTGCAGACGATCCTCGCGCTGGGTGACGGTTCTGGGCTTCGTCTCACGACCGCAAAGTACTATACGCCAAAGGGCCGGTCCATTCAGTCGACCGGCATTACGCCGGACATCGTCGTGAAGCTTTCAGCGCCGGTGGTGGCTAAAGCGTCTGAGGGGAAACCTGCTGAAAAGGAGGCGGAACCGAAGGCGGTCAAGCCGCCAACAGGAAAAGAAACCTCACCTCAGAATGGCAAGTCTCCAGACGAGGGGGGACCGAAGAATGGGACGCCTCCACCGGCATTGCCTGAAGTCGGGGGAGAGCCTTCGCTTGAACAGGACGCACAGCTTCAGAAGGCTGTCGAATTGTTGAAGAGTTGGAAGATCTTCAAGGATCTCAAGACGTCCTAAGGTTCTCGATCATGAATTCGTTCCTGAACGGCCTGGAGTAAGCGCTCTTCGGACCCTGAAAAACTTGGCAGGGTCCGAAGCAGGTGCGAGCGGATGATCTGCTCGAGGTCGTCGAGCGTCCGTATGCCGAGGCGGAAGTATAAATAGGTCACGAGCGACTCGGAAAGTCCTGGCAGGCTCGCCCAGCTCTTCACCTCCGTCGGGAGTGGCGTTTTCAGTTCTTCGTAGGCGCGAACCGTACCGGTTTCAAGAAACTCTTCTATTTTTTTTGCCAGGTCACCCCCGATTCCATCAACCTCCTCAAGCCCCTGGCGCTCAACCAGGGTCGCCACATCTTCATCGATGGCCAGCAGAGCATCCGCAGCCCGCCGATAGGCCCGCACCCGATAGGGGTTGGTGCGTTGGGCCGAAAGGAGATCGGCCATCGATCGGAAGATGGTGGCGAGTTGCTGGTTGTTCTCTTTCATGTGTAGGACCGTAGAGTTCTATTGTGCGGTCTCTTTGGTCCTTCAGGCAAGGGGCACTTTGTTGACAAGGTGAATTCTACTCTCATAGGATGATAGATGTGCAGGATGCAATCCATATCCATGTGAATGGGGAAGCACGGACTTGGCGCAGTGGCGCAACGGTCACTGAGCTGCTGCAAGATCTGGATATACGGACGGAACGTGTGGCGGTCGAGTTGAATCTTGAAATTCTGGACCGTGCAACATTCGATCAACGGTCCCTGAAAGATGGGGATAGGATCGAGATTCTCTGGTTTATCGGTGGCGGGTCATTGTAAGAGGACACTATGGCAGACGATCGGCTGATTATTGCGGGGCGTGAGTTTAAGTCGCGCTTGTGGGTTGGGACGGGCAAATACAAAGACTTTGCTGAGACGAAAAAGGCGATTGAAGTCTCTGGCGCCGATGTCGTGACGGTTGCGGTACGTCGAGTGAATATCACTGATCGATCGAAAGAGAATCTGCTCGACTACATCGATCCGAAGAAATATACGATCTTGCCCAATACGGCTGGCTGCTACACAGTGGAGGATGCGGTTCGATACTCTCGTCTGGCGCGCGCGGCCGGAGTTTCTGATTTGGTGAAGTTAGAGGTGCTCGGCGATGAGCGGACCTTGTTTCCCGATACGGCGGGGTTGATCGAAGCGGCGAAGATTCTTGTCAAAGAAGGCTTTATCGTGCTGCCCTATACGAATGATGATCCCATTGTCGCTCAGAAGCTCGTCGATGTTGGATGTCCAGCCGTCATGCCGTTGGCGGCACCGATCGGATCAGGACTCGGGATTCGCAATCCCTATAATCTAAAAATCATCATGGAAATGATCAAGGTGCCAATTATCGTCGATGCCGGTGTCGGAACTGCTTCCGATGCTGCGTTTGCAATGGAGTTAGGAGCGGATGCGGTGCTCATGAATACAGCCATCGCCGGTGCGCAGGACCCGATTGCCATGGCGGAAGCCATGAACTATGCGGTTCAGGCTGGTCGCCTGGCCTATAAGGCCGGTCGCATTCCCAGGAGACTCTATGCGACGGCGAGTAGCCCGATCGAAGGCATGCTCTAACAGGATGTTGAACAAAGCCGCCAGCTTTGTTCTCGCGTCGCGTAGAGGCTCGACGTACGGCTCAAAGTACGCCTCCGCCTCTGCGCTCGCTGCGGCCTCGCTGGGCGGCATTTTTGAACATCCTGCTAAGATGTCGATCTCAGTCCTTCACAGATGCCTTCAATAGATTTCCGGCTGCTGCTCGTTACCGATCGTCACCAAATCCACGGGCGTTCTCTTGTAACAGTTCTCAGTCACGCGATCATGGCTGGTGTGCCGGCTATACAACTTCGAGAACGGGATTTGCCTACTGGTGAGTTGCTCCCGCTGGCACAAGAGATTCACTCGCTGACTGCACCGCGAGCCGTTCCGTTGATCCTCAACGATCGTGTCGATCTCGTGCTGGCGCTGAACTTGGACGGTGTGCACCTTCGTGCCAACAGCCTTCCGGTCTCCGTGGTCCGGCGGCTCATTGGGCCCAATCGATTGATCGGGATTTCCACACATTCCGTTGAAGACGTTCAACGGGCGAATCATGATGGAGCCGACTACATCATCTTCGGGCCGATTTTCGATACTCCGTCAAAGCGTTCATTCGGTGCTCCGCTCGGACTCGAGGTTCTTGCCGATGTCTGTCGCAACTCGATGGTCCCCATCTTTGCCATCGGAGGCATCACAAGCGAACGGGTGCGTAATGTGCGTCGAGCTGGGGCCCATGGAGTCGCCGTGATCGGCGCGCTGCTCACGTCTGCTGATATCAGCGGTGCCGTGCGCGAGTTCAGCACCGCACTGCAGGCATGAGACGTGATCAGGTTACGTTGACCTGCCTTGCGTAGAATCCCCTGTTGCAGTTGACCACCTCTAGGTCGGGTGTTAGAATCCGATCACACGCGTGATCCACGAACTCATTCGACGTTGCGTCCGATTCTTGTTGTGCCGAAATGGCGTCTAGCAAAGATCAGCGCGGTCGGCTCCGGTCCCTCCGAGATTCCGTCAAGAAGATTACGAAGCGGTTGTCCGAGGGGAATGGGGAGATGATTCACAAGAACGACGAACACAGTCGTGAAGTCGATAAGCTTCGCGTTCAGATTCAGTCGATGGAAGAAGAAATCCGTCGGTTGTATCAGTCCCGTCACCAACTCGATCAGGCAACCAAGCACAACGAAAAACTTGTGGCGACGCTGCAGGAGGCGAAGGCTCAGATCGAGGCCCTGCGGGCCGAGGTCGAGAAGCTGACAGCGCCACCGTCGGCCTACGCCATCTTTTCCAGCCTGAACGAGGATGGAACGGGCAACGTGTATGTGTCGGGACGGAAAATGAAGGTGAGCCTGCACCCCTCGATTAAGAGCACTGAATTGCGGAAGGGCCGAGAAGTTGTTCTCAATGAAGCGCTCAACGTGATTGAGGTGAAGGGGTTCGACAGTCAGGGAGAGGTCGTTCGACTCAAAGACGTGCTGGAGGGAGGACGAGCCTTGGTCACGCTCCATTTCGACGAAGAGAAGGTGGCCGAGCTCGGCGATCCATTGCTCGCTGAGCGACTGAGTGTCGGTGACCACCTCCTTTATGATGCCCGTTCCGGGTATGTCATTGAGAAGTTGCCGAAGTCCGAAGCGGAAGAGCTGGTATTAGAAGAGATTCCGGATGTCGACTATGAGCATATCGGCGGCCTGCAGAAAGAATTGGAACAGGTCCGTGATGCGGTCGAACTTCCGTTCCTGCATCCGCACGTATTCTCTGAATATAAGCTCAGCGCACCGAAGGGGGTGCTACTCTATGGCCCACCCGGTTGTGGGAAGACGCTGATCGCCAAGGCCGTCGCCAATTCGATCGCGAAGAAATTGGGCCATCGAGCCGGTAAAGAGATTCGCAGTTACTTTCTGCACGTCAAAGGCCCGGAGCTCCTGAATAAATATGTGGGTGAATCAGAACGCCAGGTGCGCGAGGTCTTCAAAAAGGCGAAGGAACGGGCTGATGACGGCCATCCGGTGATCGTCTTTTTTGATGAAATGGATGCGCTCTTCAGGACTCGTGGGACCGGGGTGTCCTCGGATATCGAATCGACCATTGTGCCGCAGTTTCTCTCTGAGATTGACGGGGTTGAGCGATTGCGCAACGTCATTGTCATTGGAGCGAGCAATCGCCAGGATTTGATCGACCCGGCAGTGCTTCGCGCCGGACGATTGGACGTCAAAGTCAAAGTGGGACGACCGGATGCCACGGCTGCCAAGGACATTTTCTCGAAGTACATCTCGACGGATCTCCCGTTTGCCGCCGAAGACCTGGAACAGCATGGAGGCGATCGACAGGCGCTTGTGGATCGCTTGACGGCGTTGACAGTCGAGACGATGTACGCCGCTAGTGAAGAAAACAAATTCATCGAAGTGACCTACGCCAATGGCGAAAAGGAAGTGCTGTACTTCAAGGACTTCGCCAGTGGAGCCTTGATCGAAGGCATTGTCTCACGCGCGAAAAAATTTGCCGTGAAGCGCGTGATCGCGCAAGAGGGAGCCGGCCTGCGCTCGGACGACTTGATCCGCGCCATCCGTGAGGAGTTCAAGGAACACGAAGATCTTCCCAACACGACCAATCCGGACGATTGGGCAAAAGTCGCCGGAAAGAAGGGCGAGAAAATCATTCATCTCAGGACCATCAGCGGTGGACCTGCCGAACATCGGCAGATTGAAACCGTCAATACCGGCCACTATCTCTAGCGAACCTATGCCAGACCCTACCGCCACGAATCGCTTGCGCGTGATTGGTACTGAAACCGAGTTCGGCATTGCGTCAAAAGATCCATCTGCGATGGACCCTGTGTCAGGCTCCTTCACCGTCATTGGACAGTATCCAGGATTGCCGGCTCCAAGGGCGCTCTGGGATTACGAACACGAAAATCCTCTCGTGGATGCCCGTGGATTTGAAGTCGATGGTGAGCGAGAGCGCCCGAATCCAGACTATAACCGGCAGCTGAACAAGGTGCTGGCGAACGGCGGACGGTTATATGTCGATGGCGCTCATCCGGAATACTCGACACCGGAGTGCTCGAATGCTCGGGAGGTGGTGGCGTTCGAACGAGTCGGGGAGCGCATTCTCGCCAAATGTCTTCAAGAATTGACTCGGGTGAGAGGAAGCGAACAGTATGTCCTATACAAGAATAATTCTGACGGCAAGGGCAACAGCTACGGGTACCATGAAAATTATTTAGTCTCGCGGGCCGTGTCGTTCGACCGGATTGCTAGGGTGTTGACGCCGTTTTTCGTCACACGACCGATCTTTGCCGGAGCAGGGAAAGTTGGAGCTGAAAATCACACCAGCCCGGCGGAATATCAAATCTCGCAGCGCGCCGACTTTTTCGAATGTCTCATGGACCTCAATACGATGGTCAAACGGCCGATCATCAACACGCGGGACGAACCGCATGCCGATGCGGCGAGGTTTCGGAGACTCCATGTCATCACGGGTGATGCCAATATGGCGGAACTCTCCACCTATTTAAAGGTGGGAACGTTGGACATTGTCTTGGACTTGCTGGAATCAGGAGCCGATCTACCCCAACTGGAACTGGACGAACCGGTTCGTGTGTTTAAGCAGGTGTCGCGCGACCTGGACGTGAAGGAAACTCTGAAACTTGTCGGTGGAAGGCCCACCACGGCTCTTGCCGTCCAGCGGGCGTACCTGAGTGCCGCCAAGACTTTTTATGCCTCGCATGCTCACAGTCCTACCACGGATGATGTATTGCGTCGTTGGGAGGAGGTCCTGGACCAGCTTGATCAGGATCCGCGGCTGTTGGTCCACGCGTTGGATTGGGTCGCCAAGCGGCATATGATCGAGTCCTACATGGAGCGTAAAGGTTGCGGATGGGATGATCCACGAATGAAGCTGATGGATCTCCAATACCATGATGTTCGTCCGGAGAAGGGATTGTTTTATACCCTGGAACGCAGTCGCCTCATCGAACGGATTGTTGAGGAAGATGAGATTCAGCACGCTGAATTGAACCCTCCGACGGGAACGAGGGCCTATTTTCGCGGGCGCTGTGTCAGTAAGTTTGCGAAAGCGCTCTATGGGGCTAGTTGGACATCGGTACTGTTCGACGTCGGCAATACGACGATCAAAAAAGTGCCACTGATGGACCCCCATCGAGGGACTCAGGCCTTGACGCAGGCGTTGCTTGATACAACCGATTCGGTCGATGCCCTGATCGAGAAACTCAAGGTTTAACGAAGGGTGGTTCGAAGATCGCGATGAAGCTGCCTTATCTCCCTGACCACGACGGCTCCAGTTTTTTTGACTTTGTCTCGACACATCATCCCGAGTTGGCATTGCGAAGCCACGGCATGGCGGTCGTTCCCGACCAGACGCGCGCCGTTGGGCCGGTCGCTGTACCTTCTGCCACGACCGTGCTGGCTCTCAAGTATCAGCAGGGGGTGGTGATTGCCGGAGACCGCCGAGCCACGGAAGGGTTTCAGATTGCGGATCGCCGAATCGAAAAAGTCTTCAAGATCGATGACTGGTCGGCCATGGCGATCGCGGGGGCGGCCGGGCCTTGCATCGAGATGGCCAAGCTATTTCAGACCGAGTTGGAGCATTACGAAAAACTGGAAGGTGTGCCGCTCTCCTGTGAAGGAAAGGCCAATAAGCTGGGCCAGATGGTCAAGGCGAATCTTCCGATGGTGTTTCAGGGACTGGTCGTCATGCCGTTGTATGTCGGGTATGACGTGAAGCGCGGCGAGGGCCGCATCTTCAAGTACGACATCACCGGCGGGAGGTACGAAGAGTCCGATTACCATGCGATCGGTTCAGGTGGGAAAGATGCCCGCAACACGATGCGCGAACATTTTAAGCGGCAACTTTCCGAGGGGGATGCGATCAAATTAGCCTTGTTGGCGCTCTATAATGCCGCGGATGACGACGTCGGCACCGGGGGACCTGATCTCGTGCGGGGCATTTATCCCACGGCGAAGGTTGTGACGGCTCAAGGCATCGCCGATGTATCCGACGACACCTTGCGTGCCGTGTGCAACGATGTGATGGCCGCGCGCCGTTCACGGGAGACGTAATTATGCCGATGCCCTACTACGTGTCCCCTGAGCAGATGATGCAGGATAAGGCGGAGTATGCCAGGAAGGGGATCGCCAAAGGCCGCTCGATCATCGCGATGGAGTATGTCGACGGCATTCTCTTGACGGCGGATAATCCGAGCGCCTCGCTGCACAAGGTGTCGGAAATCTACGACAACATTGCGTTTGCGGGAGCCGGTAAGTACAGCGAGTTCGAGAACCTTCGAAAGGCGGGAATCCGTCACGCTGACCTCAAAGGGTTCATGTACAGTCGAGAAGACGTCACGGGCCGCTCTCTGGCGAACGGGTATTCTCAAAGCCTGGGGACCGTATTCAGTCAGGAAATGAAGCCGCTTGAGGTAGAGATCCTTGTGGTGCAGGCCGGTGCCAACCATCACCCGAACGAAATCTATCGTATTTCGTTTGACGGCAGTATCATCGACGAGAAGAACTTTGCGGTGATCGGCGGCAAGTCTGAGGCGGTGCAGACGCTGTTGAAGGAAAACAGTCCCAGTCAGGCGCCGCCCTTGGATGCCGCGTTGAAGCTGTGTGTCACGGCGCTGGAGCAGACGGCTAATCAAAAGCTGCAGCCGGAAGGGTTGGAAGTCGCAGTTTTGGACCGAACCCGTGCCGGCCGAAAGTTTCGCCGGGTCTCGATTGCCGATGTTCGACTCATCCTCTCTCCCTGACCTCTGCCTTTCGTAGAGGCTTCCTTTGTTGCAGATCCGCAAAGCGGCGTATACTCTATCTAAAGGCCATTCATGATGTCTGGTGGTTCCATGAAGCAACGGATATACGGCCTCGAGAACGAATACGGCCTCATTTTTTCCCCCAACGGTCGTATCTACCTTCCCATGGAAAAAGTCCTGGGGTACATCTTTGAAGGACTGATTCCCAACAGCTGGCCGTCGAACGCATTCTTGGTCAACGGGGCGCGATTCTATCAAGACACCGGCTGTCATCCCGAATATTCAACTCCAGAGTGCGACAACATCCTGGACCTCGTGATCCACGATAAAGCGGGGGAGCGATTGTTGGAGGCCTGTTTGCCGGCTGCTGAAGAACGGCTCCGAGAGGAAGGGTTGTCCGGGGAAATCTATATTTTCAAGAATAATACGGATTCTCTTGGGAATACCTACGGATGCCACGAGAATTTCCTCATGCGGCGCGATGTCGATTTTTGGAAAGTCACCGAACAATTGATTCCGTTTTTCGTGACCCGACAGGTGTTCAGCGGGGCGGGCAAAGTATTAAAAGTATCCGGCAAGCCGCAGTATTTCATCTCTCAGCGCGCGCAACATATTCATGAGAAGACGTCTTCGTCGACGACCTCTTCTCGGAGCATCATCAACACCCGCGACGAGCCCCATTCAGATGCCGAACGCTATCGGCGCCTCCATATCATCGTCGGCGATTCCAACATGTCGGAGTACGCGACGTACCTCAAAGTGGGGACTGCTGCGCTTGTCTTGTCGATGATCGAAGACGGGTACACGGTTCATGGGTTGGAACTCGAAGATCCTGTCAAGGCGATTCGAGAGGTCTCGCGTGATCCGACCCTGAAGAAAAGGGTCAAGCTCGATGACGGTCGGCAGATGACCGCCATCGAGATTCAGCAGGTCTATCTCAAGCGGGCGAGAGAGTACCTGAATCAACAGGCGCATGAGGCTATCTTGGATGATGTGTACGATAAGTGGGAACGGATGCTCCAGCAGCTGGAGGAAGATCCGATGCAACTCATCCATCAGGTCGATTGGGTCACGAAGAAACATCTGATCCAGTCTTACGTAGACAAGAAAAATTGCGGGTGGGACGACCCGAGGGTGCTCCTTATGGATTTACAGTTCCATGACGTGAAGCGAACAAGAGGGTTGTATTACCTGATGGAGTCTCGAGGGCTTATCGAACGGGTCGTCGAAGAGGAGGCGGTCCAGCGGGCGATGTCCACACCTCCACAGACGACAAGGGCCAAGGTTCGTGGAGATTTTATTCGGTTTGCACGGGCCAAGAATCGATCCTATACCGTCGATTGGACCTATCTGAAGCTGAACGGGTATTGGGAGGAAACGATTCTGTGTATGGACCCCTTCAGCGCGGTGAATCGACGGGTCGAGGAGCTGATTTCCCAGGTGTCCGGAGGACGGTTTTACCGATGAAGCCACTGTGTGCGTGGAATCATGGACCAGGCGTGCTGTCAGCACGCCTGGTGCTCGGTAGGACGAGCCGGGAATTCACGAACTGACCGTCGAGGCAGAATCTGGAGAGTCACGTCAGACGTTTCGCTATCAGGTGCTGGTCCAGAAAGAAAAATTCCATGTTGAGCATCTCACGCTGCCGAAAGACAAAGTCGATTTAGACGACAAGGCAGTGGCACGTTGGAAAGCCGAACAGGAGCAGGTGAAGACGGCACTGGCCACGGACTCTCAGGCCAAGTTGTGGCAACCGGGTTTTGTGGAACCGGTGAACGGCAGACGAACCGGGATCTTCGGCAGTGTCAGAATCATGAATGGGCAGCCACGGAATCCGCACAATGGTGAAGACATCAGTGCGCCGCTCGGAGCGGATGTGTTGGCGACGAATGATGGCATTGTACGGCTCACTGTCGAGCATTTCTTCTCTGGGAAAGGCATCTTTGTCGACCACGGACTCGGCTTTTATTCGATGTACTTTCATCTATCCGAAGTCCTGGTCAAAGACGGAGAACCGGTGAAAGCCGGGCAAATTGTCGGAAAAGTTGGAGCAACCGGCCGGGCCACAGGTCCGCATCTCCACTGGGGCGTGAAACTCAATGGCGCGCGCGTGAATCCCTATGCCTTGCTGGATCTGCCGTTCAAGAGCGGGGAACAATCGGTGGTTCCAGTCTCAATTTCTGATCCTGGCTCCATGGTTGGTGCGCCAACGCCCTAGGTTTGACCGGTTTCAGTTTCTATCTTCTCCATGATTTCTGGTTGACCTTATCTCTTCTGCAAGCATACCCTCATTGCTGCGACTTAGGCCTGAGGCATTCCGCATGAGAACCTTCTTGTTCCTCTGCTCAGCGCTCTCTCTGCTACTCTCCGCGCACAAGTTTTCACTTGCCGAGCCTAGCGGGCAGTACAAGGGAGCCTTATTCTTTCTTTTGATGGGCATCCAGCTGCTCATCACTGGGGCACTCATTTCTGAGCATCAAGAAAGCCAAACACCTAAATCACCGCCGTCGGCAGGGAAGAAGGATGACAAAGAAGCTGGGGTAAGTAGGGTGAACGCTTCGAAGGAACAGGAGAAGGAGTCTTGAAGGAAGTGGTGTGTAAGACTAGAGCAGCTAGATGCTCCATCAGCTCTACGCCGGCTAACTCACCCTCATTGTGCTCTCCAAAGCACCAGGGGCAAAAACCCTCGTAAATTCAAAAAAAGAGTCAGTATATTTCTCAATGGGTTAGACTTATCCTACGGCGGGTTCAAAAACAAGTGCTTTTGGTGATGAGAGCTTAGTAGATGCTACCGAAACAGAATAGCGGCAGTCCTGATGAGGACAAGGAGCCTGACTCATCAAGCCCGCTTCATGACTTTTCACAGGTTCAGCGACAAGCTGAGGAAACCCTTCGGCGCTTCGCATATCTGATAAGTCCTACGCAGATTCACCTCGATGAAAAACACCGTCATATCGAGGAAACCTTTAAACGCCTTACCGTTCCGGCTGATCCAATTCGAAAGGCCATAATTGGGTATACAGAACACTATCGCAACATCGAACAAGTCTGGACGAACAATCTATCGCGCCTTGCTGTTCAACAACGCCAAATCGAAGAAACGTTCAAACTATTGCAAGATCCAGCTGGTCCTATCGCATTAACCTTTCGTCGATACACGAAAGAAGAAAATAGGGCGAGGGATTTTTTCAGTTCCGTACTTGCTCGCATTCCAGCAGATAGTTCTCTAGGCACTATTGCGGCAGCATCGTTAAAGGTCAATGTAATCTTAAGCGATATCAGCAATGTGCCCCTTGAAGTTACGCCTGACACCCAGATACCACTAGCTAAGAATTCGCTGCCGATTCAAGATGTCGCAGTTCGAATCGACGAGTTCATTTCGAATAGCCAGACCCTTTCCCAACTAACAAAGGGACAGCACAAATTAAGCGATGCTATAGATTCAATTTCTGATGAGATTAAAAAGCAGAACTCTCCAATCCAAATTATCCTATTCCAGGTACTACTTGCTGTCCTGGTTGGCTATTTCATTAACCTTACGACCCCCTCTGTCGATGAAGCCATCCATCGACAACTCAAAAAGAAAGAGATCGTAAAAAAATTACAGACAGAGGCTAACTCGCTAGGATTACAGGGCAAGGATCTTCAGAGTCTTCGTGTGGTCATGGCAAGTTCTCTAAGGGCCCGAGAGACTCCAAGCAGAAGGTCCAAAACCATCGGAATTCTTTACCAAGGGCAAGTGGTAAAGCAAGTGACAAAGGGACGCGATTGGACACTCGTTGAGTTTTTGGATGGCGACACCACTCATAGAGGCTGGGCTTTCACTAGATACTTAATGCGTATTGAGCTCAATTCTAGATAACGATGCTCTTATTCCTAGGCAGCGCCAGAAATAGTTGTTTTTGGATCATCTCAACAGTCGGCTTATGGCATCGAAAGATCAGCATGTTACCTCTCTCAGCCACGGGGTTTATGACGGGAAGGGTCAACAGGTGCCCCAGTGAATACTCCACATGACAAGCGGCGACCAATCGACAAATTAAGGGATGGAGCAGGCTCGTTCGAGATAAGAACGCCTGATGATGACAGCGCAATATCGGAGATTATTTCGACTGGCGACCGGCTGTTCGTCGTCAAAGGCAAGGGCGTCTACGAGGTCAAGCTCGCCGACGATGTAGATCCCAAGAGAACGAATATCAATGCGCCTAACACGATTCAAAAAGTTCTTTCCTACGGAGCGGATGATCCTTGGATAGGCGCAGTTTTGTTGACAGGGCATCATCTACTTTTAAGCTCCTGTTCTCCGAGCAATGTTGACGGCAATTCAGCGTTCGGCCTAATGCTCAAAATTGCTGAGGAAATCGCGGGAGCCCACCAATTAGTGGGGAAATACCACGAGGCGGAAGGTGCAGCAACAAAGTCACTTGACCCAAAGATTCGAAAAGACCGCACCGTTGTTGTACCAGCCATCGGGAGTGTCGAATCAAGATGCAACGAGTTCCTACTGAGATCAGACCATGCGTTCCGAGAACTATTCAGGCTCGTCAAGATGTTCTATTCGGATGTCGGTTCTGGTGGGTGGGAAGGGCTAAAGAAGAAGATCGATGGAGGGTCGCGGGACATTGATAATTTCCCACAGTTCTTAGCTGAGACGGTTCCGTTCCTACAACTAATTCGCAATGCTCGGAATTGTGTTGAGCATCCAAGGCCAGAGCAAAGACTGGTCGTCGAAGATTTCAGCCTAGATCCAATGAATGTCGTACTCCCACCTATAGTCGAGATCATCCACCCAAGAACACCACTCAGTAGGGTGCCTATGAGTACGTTCTTTACCAAGACTCTCCAGCAAATCGTGCGCGTTGTGGAACTAATGGTGGTTTTTCTCTGCAACAGACATGTGATGTCGCCTGGAGGCTTTCCCGTCCAAGTAATCGAGTTCCCGCCAGAGCACCGAAAATCTGCACATGTCCGGTACGGATACGATACGGTAATTGGAGACCAAATCGTCCCAATGTCGTAGCTTGAAGTTGGTGAGCATGAAAAGTCTAGAAGTGTTCGGTAAGATACACAACAATCGATTGCAGTGCACGCGCCTCACGCACCGAACCGGGGCTGCAGTCCACTCTGCGTTGGCCGCTGAAGCAAGACGTTAGATGGGGGAGAAGAGAAAATGGATGCCTTTGAGGCTGTCGTCGCTGCAATACTTCAGCGACAGGGCTACTGGACTTTAACAAGCGTCAAGGTTGAGCTGACTAAAGAAGAGAAGCGCGCTATTGACCGTCACTCCTCGCCCCGATGGGAACTTGACGTCGTGGCGTATCGAGGGAAAGACAACGAAGTTCGCGTTGTCGAATGCAAATCCTTCCTAGACTCACCCGGAGTTGATTGCAGCGCATTTGACGGATCGAATAAAAAGGCAGAAAAACGATACAAGCTATTCTGTGAAGACACGCTTCGGAAGGTCGTATTCCGGCGGCTTGAGCAGCAGCTGGTCTCGGGTGGCTTCTGTGCAAAGAACCCGACCATTCGCCTTTGCCTAGCGGCTGGTAGGATTCGTGGGGACGAAAGCTGGTTGCAGACGCACTTCAAAAAGAAAGGGTGGCTTCTTCTTGGCCCGGAATGCATACGGCAAGAGCTGAAGAAACTTCGAGACGTTGGCTATGAGAACAGCGTAGCGGCAGTTGTCACAAAGCTGATAATGCGGGAGGGTAAGCCAGTACGAAATGAAGCGGGTATAGATGCCGATGTCTAACAACAAGTTCACCGCGCGCCGCCGCTTGGTGATCGAATAACATGACAATTGTGCTCATTTTGTGCTCAAGCCTACCTCACTCCATCCCACTCAGGCCTATTCCAGCCAAAACCGCGGGTCGTATGGGTTTGTCCTCGTAGCATCGGGTCTTTAGGATATAGTTCGGATGGTTTGAAAAAGCCGATGGCAATCAAGATTCTTGCGGCTCTCTCAATACACAATGGCCGGGCGCTTGCCCTTGATGATCAGCAGCAGCCGCTTAAATTGTAATGGCTTGTCGGGATCACGTGTATAGTGGCTGGGATCGTCTGAGATCTTGAGGTCCTGAAGGGGATCGACAGTTTCTGTCCGATGTGGGGACGGCGGGGCACCGCAATCGGTTTCCAAGGAGTTTCATCGCCTCAGCTTCCAGTCTGCACGCCATCTATTGGGCAGTCCATTGTGCCTCCTCATGATGACCGTGTTGGGTTTTGTACAATCGAGCGTGACGTGCTATGAATGACACGTCATGAAAGAGCTCCTGACCGCTATCGCCACAAAGAAAATGCAACTCGACGCGTTGCGTCCTATCTCACACGCGGCGTTGCGGGCTCTACAGAAATCTTATGATGTGGACTTGACCTATACGTCCAACGCCATTGAAGGCAACACGCTGACCTTGCGAGAGACGGCGGAGCTGATCGAGCATGGGATTACCGTTGGGGGAAAACCCTTGCGCGATCATCTTGAAGCAGTCGACCACTACGAGGCCGTCTTATGGATGCGTGAGCTCGCGGCTAAGACGACACCGATTACTGAACACACAGTGTGCGAGTTGCATCGACGTATTGTGTCTCGCAGTCAGCCTGAGATCGGCGGGATGTACAGTACCCTTCCCCGGCGTATTGCTGGTTCCCCAGTTGTCTTTCCGAACGCGGTGAAAATTCACGAGCTGATGCGGACCTATGGCGAATGGATTTCGCAGGCGGCATCTGAACCGGCAACCAGCTTTGATGCCCATTACCGGCTTGTTGCCATTCACCCGTTTTCGGATGGCAACGGACGTACGGCCAGGCTTGTGATGAATGTCTTGCTCCTGCGTGGAGGGTATCCACCAGTTGCGGTACGACCGGAAGACCGAAAAGCCTACCTCGACGCACTTGAGCACGCGTCGATGAGGGAAGATCTGACGCTCTTTCAGACTTTCATGCACCAGAGACTGGACGCGACCCTAGTAGAGTATCTGAACGCCTTGCAAGAGCCACGGCCTCCGGGAAGCGAAGCGATCTGAGCCTCGTGATAGTCAGTAGGATATTGGGAAAGTCCTCCAGCTCTCTCTCAATACACAATCCCCGGACGTTTGCCTTTGACGAGCAACAGCAGCCGTTTAAATTGTAACGGCATGTCCGGATCGCGCGTGTAGTGGCTGGGATCTTCTGCGATCTCGATCTCACTGAGCGGGATCGACAGTTTCTGCCGGAGGTGAGGCACGGTGGTTTCTAACGCCACATCCACTAACTGCTCGGTGCAGGCGATCACCTCGCTGTTGATATCGCGTTGATCGTCGAACTGCACAGTGATCCGTTCTTCAGGGTTGATCCATGGTGTGATGAGGGCCAGCTTATCTGCACGACTCATGGGGGAAGGATTGTCCATCACGGGGCCATTAGTTTTATGTCGTGACTCGGGATAGCTCAGCAGCTTCAAACGTCATTTCTTCTATCACAGGTCATGCGCGAACTGCTTCTCAAATCGTCGTGCTACGGAGGCGCAGGTTCATGAATTGTAGTGACAGTGCGAAACCAACTCTCCAAGCCAAGGTTTTGCCATTCATTGATATTTAGAGGTAACGATATAGAATGAGAGTTTGCGGGCTCGAGATCAGGCCTTGAAGTTGGCCCGTGAAAATATCTTTAGAAAGCCATGATGCGTCAACTACGTCTGATTTGCCTCATGTTCCTATTTGCATCGATGAATGCCTGTATAATTGCGAATTACCAAATAACTGCTCAAGAGTCTTCTGAGAAAAGGGCTATTGGGGGTTCGAAGGGTGACGAGGCTCTGCAAGTTGTGATTCCCGGGTACCACATCTTTGAAACGCGTTGTCGCAGTGGTAGAGGAGGAGGGGGATGGATAGGTCTGATTGGCGGTATTGTAGCCAGGTCTTGTGAAGAGTCCCGCGATTTTATCGGGACTCAGATGTATGATGGTGTGTCAGTGGCCCTCAGTGACATGCCGTTGGGAAGGCCCGTTGAGTTTATTGCGCACATTCGGTCACAAGGATTGGTGTGCGTCGTCACTGTGAATAAGCAAATCAACGACGATATTTCCTACAGTGAGCTTCTCAGTCTGGCGACCTTGCTCACCATTCCTGCTTACACGACGCACAAGTATGTTCTTAGTTATTCTGTACTCTTTGATTTTAAAACGGTTAAGGAGTACGAGTACCACATTACAGAGAAAGCCATTTTTGGCTGGGGTGCATGGCTACTGTTTCCTGTAATGTATCCGTTTTGGGACGAGATCAAGTTCAACGTAACTGAGTATGGACCGCGCGCCAGTGTCGTTAGAGAAACTACGAAGAGGTTTCTGCGTGAGGCTCATCGAGATGGGATTTTGTAGATAACTTCCATGAGTTCACTTAGCGGGATGGACAGTTCTGTTGGTGGGTACCCGTCTGTTAGTTCGCCGAGCTGCCCAATCCTCCCATCAACGGCATCAAGCTATCCTCGCTTGGCCCTTTGCCCTGCTTTGACGCCTCGCTGATTTCCGACAACAACCCATCTGCTACTGGATTCAGTTGTTTTAACTTCTCGGCTAATTTGCCAGACAGCATGCCGTTCTGAACATCCTCCTCCGTGAGTTTTCCCTCTTTGAGGCCCTGTTGAAGGATCTGTGCTAAGGAGCGCACCTTTGCCAGGACGTCGGGGGGCATGCCGTTCAGGAGACTGGCTGCGTCCGGTTGGCCACTCCCAAGTTGGGCATAGGCTGGCATGGTCAACGAAAGCAAAAGCCCACAGAGAACGATCATCAGTTTTCCGGTCAAACCCATCATAGCCTCCTCTGTGTTGACCCTCTGAATCAAGTCTCACATCAACTCGATTCACTGCAGGATGCCTGCCAGCTTCGGTGGAAGGAGAAAAGATGTTGTCGTGCAAAGGTAGAGGAGGAAGAACTTCACAATGTCAGGCAGCACTGACCTCTATGTATTGAGAAAATGGAGAACTTCGCTAACCACTTGTCTATGCATGACATTCTCGATCATCTGAAATTGATAGTGGATGGGAGCCCTGATGTTCGGATGTGCGAAGGAGAGGGAGTGGACGAAACAGTGTACTCGGTCTGCGGGATTGTTCAAAAATGGGACTTGGCGTGGATTATTCAGTAATTAGATTCGAGGCTGGTCGGTGTCTTATTAAGGACGGTTGCGGCAGCTTGCGAGAGAGCGGCGTCGTGATGGTGGTCGGGAGAATAGATTCGAAACTGGATGAGTCGCGTGGGCAGCAGGTCTAAGCATTCCTCCAGCGGCTCGGTTGAAACCTGCCCCGTCCCGGGATCGTATACGTAGAGAGGATTACCCCGGTGGTCTTTGGGGTCCGGTCGTGGATCCAACAGGGCCATGTCCACGCGAAACGGCAGCCGTCTCAAACTGGACGGCAGCTCTTTCGAAATTTGCTGCTCAAAATGCCGATGGCTGGGAAACGCCATGCCGCGTTCCTGTCCTTTTTCTTTCAACGTCGTGCTGTAGGCCATTTTCCATTTGATGTCTCGGCCTAAGATCCGTGCCCACTCCTGTCCCAACTGCCGGCGGGCTTTGTGGCGGGACTGTGCCCATCCTCGGACTTCTTCCAACAGCGACCAATCGGTCAGGGTGCGATACCGATCCATATTCTTACGCGGATCCTTGGGGCAGAGCAGTTGCATCGTCTGGCCGAAGATGTCCCGCAGATGGATGTCGATTGCTCTGGTAGTGCGATGGAAGTAGACGTTGGAGTAGAGGTACATCCTGGTGTTCAGGAACATTTGGAGGGACGGAAGTCCTGTCTTATGAATGGTGAACCCTTTCTCCGTCACGATGGTGTAATGAATCAACCGTGTCAGATCGACCGGACCAACCGCCACGCCACACATATACGAGTCCCTCAAGACATAGTCCAGATTGTCTCCGGTGTAACTCCCTGAGATCACGGGCTGGAGCATGTTCAACCATCGAGGGAGGCGGGAGTTGTCCTTGCCTTTTTCCTTGAGGATCAGATGAGCGATTTGGTCGGGATTCAGTTCTTCTCCTTTCGCGAAGGGGCCGGACGGGCTTCGGCGGATTTTCTTGATGAGGGGGGCTAAATGTTCTCGGATGATGATCTGGCCCAGCCGCTCATGGGTGAGGCCATGGGCATGGAGAAAATTGTCGTCGAAGAAATGGCAAAACGGTCCGTGCCCGATGTCGTGGACCAAGGCCGTGACACGGAGGAACTCTTCGACGAAATTGGAAGAAGGCACATCCTTCACGACTTTCTTGAGAAACGGGTACAGGTGTCGAGCAAACCGTCCTGCGACGTGCATCGTCCCGAGTGAATGCACGAACCGGGTATGTTCCGCAGAGGGATAGACCCAGCGAGCACTTTGCAGCTGGTAGATGTATCGCAGCCGCTGAACCCAGGGGGAGTCGATCAGGTCTTTCTCGGTGTGCTCATGCGGATCAGGATGAGCATAGGGGACGGTGAAGGTGACGTACTTGTGGATGGGATCAGCGATGAGCGCCGAGCCATCATAGGGAGCGTTCGGTCGGTCTTCTGATTCCATAGTCAGTGGGTATCTTAGCCCACTTGGTCAGAGGGCGGCAACGGTTCGGTCGTGGGACTGGTAGGCGCGGAGCGATGTTTTTGGAAAAACAAGTAGGCGGCAGGATAGGACAAGAGGGCTCCGAGCACACTGAGAACAAGTGCTCCGAGCACGAAGGGAGCAGCGTAGGGAAGGACTTGTTGGTAGATGCCGCTGAAACTCATATCCTGCCAGTCGAAGCTCGGTTGATCCGTACGTCCGAGCAAGAAGGCGCCGGTCCAGTAGGTTGCGCCTAATATCGGAATGACGGTCCAGGGATTATTGACCAAGGCACCGGCGAGCAAGGCCAAGAAATTGAGACCGAACAGCCAGGTGCACAGCACGACCATCGCCGTGTGCAGACCATAGGCGGGAGAGAACGCGATGAAGACGCCCAGCGCAAAGGCCAACGCGGTGCGTTGCGGTGACTCCTGTAAATGGAGGACTTGGCGCAAGAGTGCCCGAAACGATCGGGTCCGTTGAGCCGAGGGCTGGTGACTGCTGTTGGCCATCAACGGAAATGCTCGTAACTGGTGACCGGCAGAGGTTGCGTCCGACCGTCAGTCATCATCTGAATCCCAAACCGCTGTGGGCGAATCGTTCCGATATGGGTTATGCGATAGCCGCGTGTTCGCGCCTGCCGCTCAACCTTCTTGGCGTCGCGTGGCGATGTGGTGAAGAGCAACTCATAGTCTTCGCCTCCAGTGAGTGCGAGTCGATTCGGCGACACTCCGATCGTCCGGGCATAGGCTCGGCAGGCCGGTGAGATCGGAATCTTGTCGAGTTCCACCTCTGCCCCGACTCGACTTGCTTCACACAGATGCCGAAGATCTCCGGAGAGGCCGTCGGACAGATCGATAGCAGCGGAGGCAAGTCGTTTCTCGTTGAGCCACTGGCCTTCGGCGACTCTCGCAGTAGGGCGGAAATGGCGGCGGAGAAGAAATGCTCGATGAGTGCGAGAGAACTCGGATTTCCTCTTTCTTGAGGGGCCTGAGCCTGTGTGACCCGTCAAGAGCGTAAGGCCGGCTAGGGAGTCTCCTAGCGTGCCCGAAACGTAAATGTAATCTCCTACGTTGGCACCGTGTCGAAACAGTGCTCGGCACCTGCTTGTCGCGCCGACCAGGGTGATGCTGAGAAAGAGTCCCGCTTTGGACGCCGAGGTATCCCCACCGACGAGTGTCACGTCATACAGGCGACAAGCCTTCATCAAGCCGGTGTATAGCTCATGGATGTGCGGCCGCGTCCATGTTTTTGGGATGGCGAGCGAGATGAGCAGATAGCGGGGGACGGCTCCCATGGCGGCGATATCGCTGAGGTTGGCCATGGCTGCCCGGTATCCGACGGACTCAGGGGTCGCTGACTTCATATCAAAGTGAATGCCTTCGGCAAGCAAGTCCGTTGTGAGGTGCCACCACGTCGGCGAGGAGGTGTCAATCACGGCGGCGTCGTCGCCGATGCCTTGGACAAGTCCTGGTGTGCGACGGGCAAACCGACGCTCGAGCGTTCGGATGAGCGCAAATTCTTGAATAGAGGGGCTGGCCTGACGGCGGGCCACGGTACGATCCTTTATGACCGTGCCGGTGCTCGGTGTGCCATCACCGTGGCAGGGAGTTCGTGAGGCCGCCGACCTTTACCGGATCGCAGAGGGGGGATACGCGATGGCGCCGGAGGTGTCGATGGCTTCCGAGAGGCCGGTGAAGCCTTGGTTGGTCGGCGAAGGGCGATCTTCATGACGTCGTCCATGGTCTCGACGAACGCCAAGTGAATGCCTTTGAGGAGATGCTTGGGGATTTCCTCCAGATCCTTTTTATTTCGACGCGGGAGGATGACAGTGGTGAGTTTCGCCCGTTTTGCCGCCAAAATCTTTTCCTTGAGTCCTCCGATTGGAAGGACGCGGCCACGCAGGGTGATTTCTCCAGTCATGGCCAAATCTCGCCTCGCAGGAGTACCGGAAAATGCCGAGGCGATCGCCGTGGCCATCGTGATGCCGGCGGAGGGACCGTCCTTGGGGATGGCTCCGGCCGGCACATGGATATGCAAGTCTTGTTTGCTGAACATGTCAGGGTTGAGATTCAACGTTTTTTCACGTGAACGGACATAGCTGAGCGCCGCTTGAGCGGACTCTTTCATCACATCTCCCAGATGGCCGGTGAGGGTCAATTGGCCTTTCCCCTTCATGACCGTCGCCTCGATGTAGAGCACATCGCCGCCTGCTTCTGTCCAGGCCAAGCCGGTTACCACGCCGATTTCGTCTTTTTCGAGATCTGCTTCCGGCACATACTTCGACACACCAAGATATTTATTGAGATTCGATAGATCGATGGGAAATCCCTGGTCTTTGCCTTCGGCGACTTTCTTCGCGACCTTGCGCATGACGTTGGCAATCTCGCGTTCAAGATTCCGCACACCTGCTTCGCGGGTGTAATGCGAGATGATCTGTCGAATGGTCGGCTCCGTCAGACGGACATGTTTGTTCGTAATCCCGTGCTCTTCGAGTTGACGGGGAATCAGGTATTTCTGGGCGATGCCGAGTTTCTCTTCTTCGGTATATCCGGGGATCTCGATGACCTCCATGCGATCACGCAACGCGGGAAGGATCGGATCGATCAAATTTGCCGTGGTGATGAACATCACTTCGGTCAGGTCGAATGGAGCTCCGAGATAGTGGTCGGTAAACGAGTTGTTCTGTTCCGGGTCGAGCACCTCCAGCAAGGCTGCCGAGGGGTCCCCTCGGAAATCCATCCCGACCTTGTCGACCTCGTCGAGCATGAATACCGGATTACTCGTTCCTGCCTGTTTCAGACCCTGAATGATGCGCCCGGGTAATGCGCCGACATAGGTGCGGCGGTGGCCGCGGATCTCGGCCTCATCCCGTACGCCGCCTAAGCTGATACGGACAAACTCACGCCCCAATGCGCGGGCGATCGATTTTCCCAGCGAGGTTTTTCCGACACCTGGTGGACCGACGAAGCAGAGAATGGGGCCCTTCATCTTCTCTTTCAGCTTTCGGACGGCCAGATACTCCAGGATTCGCTCTTTGACCTTTTCGAGGTCGTAATGGTCGTCGTTCAATACCTTTGCGGCCGCTTTCAGATCAAGGCTATCCTTCGAGCGCTTGGACCACGGCAATTCGACCATCCATTCCAGATAGGTTCGCACGGTCGCGGATTCGGCGGTATCCGGATGCATTTTCTCGAGACGCTTGAGCTGCTTTTCGGTCTCCTTCAAGACCTTCTCTGGCATCTTTGCGTCTTTGATGCGTTTGCGGAATTCCGTGATTTCTTCAGCCCGCTCATCGAGTTCGCCCAACTCCTTCTGAATGGCTTTCAGTTGTTCACGCAGAAAATATTCTCGCTGGGTCTTGTCCATCTCCCCTTTGGCTTGCGCCTGGATCTTTTGCTGCATGGAGAGGACTTCGATTTCCTTTCCGAGAATGTCGCTCACTTGGCGAAGGCGTTGAATTGGATCGGAGATTTCTAAAACGGCCTGGGTGGTGTCGGCCTTGAGGCCGAGATTCGAAGCCACCATGTCAGCCAATCGGCCTGGTTCTTCGAGGTTTTCGATGACGACCATGACGTCGGGGATCAGGATTTTCCCCAAACTCACGATCCGTTCGATCTGCTCCTTCACGGTTCGCATGACGGCTTCCGCCTCAAGGGGCGTGGCCGTCGGTTTCGTATCAGCGAGCTTGTCGATTCGAACAGAGTAGTAGGGGTCGGTTTGAATGTATTTAGTGATCTTGGCTTTGGCGATGCCCTGCACCAGGATTTTGATGCGTTCGTCCGGCAGCTTCAGCATCCGCATGATGATGCCGACGGTGCCGACGGTGTGGATATCTTTCTGCGTGGGATTTTCGACGTCGAGCGCCTTTTGAGTCGCGAGGAAGATCATTCGATTGCCGGCAAGGGCCGCTTCGATGGCCTTAATCGACATGTCGCGTCCGACGAACAGGGGAAGCACCATGTACGGAAAGACGACGATATCTCGGACGGGCAATAGCGGGAGTTGACTGGGTACTTCAATGTTTTGGGGAGACTGAATCTCTTGTTCGTTTGGGTCTGTCATGTGCCTGCCTGTTCTTTATCTATGGAGGTGGCGGGTTAGACGAATCAGGGTCTGTATGTGCTCATCACGCGCCTCGGCACCCTGCGCGCTCGCCTTAGGAGTCTCAGTGTTCCATCCGATGGAAGCGCGCACCAGGTTCGACAATCTATCCGAATGATCACGTTGGATGCAGAACGATCGTTGCCGGGAGTCTCGCGACTGAGTCACCACCACGACCGATGGGATCATGCCCGACGATTACTCGAGGTGGTGTGCATCCTGGTCGAAAGATAGTCGCGGAATTCTGCTCCCAATGCCGGGTTCTTCAACCCAAACTCAACGGTGGCGATTAAAAAGCCCAACTTGTCCCCGGCATCATGGCGCTGTCCCTCTATCTCAAGCGCAAACATCGGAGATTTTCTTGCCAGAGTCCTCAGTGCATCGGTCAGCTGAATTTCTCCGTTCTTTCCAGGAGGAGTTTTTCTTAGGATCGGAAAAATCTCAGGAGGAAGGATATACCGGCCGATTACGGCGAGCGTGGAGGGGGCATCAGCCGGCGATGGCTTCTCGACCAAATCCTCGACCCGATGCAGACCGTGAGCGAGGCGCTTGGGCGTCACGATGCCGTATCGGCTGACGTCTGCCTTGGGAACTTCCTGTACCCCGAGAACTGCCCCATGGCGCTTTTTATAGATGTGGATCAACTGCGCAAGCCCTGGAACATCGGCGTCAATGATCTCATCCCCGAGAATGACGGCGAAAGGTTCGTCGCCGATCAGGTGTTGCGCACACAACACGGCGTGCCCTAAGCCGAGGGCTTCGGATTGCCGAACATAACAGAAGTTGGCGAGGTTCGAGATCTGTCGGATTTGATGGAGCACCTGACTCTTGCCGGTGCCTTTCAGATTTTCTTCCAACTCGACGGAGCGATCGAAGTGATCTTCAATCGCGCGTTTGCCACGGCCGGTAATCACGATGATGTCTTCAATGCCAGACGCCACCGCTTCTTCGACCGTATATTGGATGAGTGGCTTATCGACCAACGGCAGCATCTCCTTGGGAGATGCCTTTGTGGCAGGAAGGAATCGCGTCCCAAGACCGGCGGCTGGAATGATCGCTTTTCTGACCGTCAGACGTGACATGAAAGGATAGTATGTGATGGGGGGAGTGAAGTCAAGAAACGGACGAACTCATCGCATCAAAAACAACGGTGTCGTTTCCATGAGAGAGAACA
The DNA here is from genome assembly GCA_005116965.1 of Nitrospira sp. Lineage (GTDB taxonomy): Bacteria > Nitrospirota > Nitrospiria > Nitrospirales > Nitrospiraceae > Nitrospira_D. The sequence continues at coordinate 869,361 of SWDG01000006.1, forward strand.
CGAGCGATATTCATGAGCGACGCGTGTCGCACACAGACTTTTTTGCATCGATGGCCGGCGGCGAGGATCGATGCACCATCCCTCATGGAGCTACGGAATTCAGTGCGGCACAAGGAATGATGCACGTCGAGTCCGACCGGAAGGGGGGACGCTTCTTTACAATGCAGGATGACCTCAATATAATCCGGAAGTTTTGCGCGGTCGGGTGACGTGAGAGCTGCTCACGTGGTAGAGCTGCCTGGCTTCGGATTTCCGGCGAGAACACCCGTGTGGGGCAGCGCGTTCTCTGGAGCGGGACAGACTGACTCGTAGGAAGTTGGCGTACGGTCGATAACGGAGAGGACCTGTGTGATGGTTTCAACCGCATCATCCATCCCCATACTTCGTTACAGGAATCCGTATCGGTGACCGAGCATGCCGTCTACAGGCCTCGATCGTTCGTGGTCGCGGTCATGGTTGTTTCTGTGTTGTGGAGTGTGCTCGAAGCACTCGCTCAGACTCCTGAACTCAAGGTTGCTTCGATTGATATTCGGGGAGCCAAACGAATCGAAATGCCGGCGATTGCTGGTCGACTCACGCTGAAAGCCGGTGATCGCTATATGCCGGACCATGTGCGTGGACAGGTGAAGATTTTATACGATACGGGATTTTTCGAGGATGTGCAGGTTGAAACCGACTCGATTGCCGAGGGGATGGCGGTGACCTTCGTTGTGCAGGAGAAGCCGTTCATCACCGAGATCGTCTTCGACGGCAATCAACAGTTGACCGACGAGAAGCTGAAGGAAAAAACGACCATCAAGAGCCAGACATTTCTTGATCAACAACAGGTGAAGGAAAGCGCCGAGACCATCCGGCGGGTCTATCAGCATGACGGCTATTACAATGCGCAGGTCGTTCCCGTGATCGAGGCATTGGATGAGGATCGGAAGCGTCTCACCTTTCATATTACAGAAGGGGAGAAAGCCAAGGTCAAGACGGTGATATTCGAAGGACTGCGTGCGGCGACGAAGACCGAGATGCTCAGTGTCATGTCGACGAGGGAATGGATCCCTTGGTATGGCGTCTTCACGAAGCTCAAGCTGCCGTCGATGGTGTCCGACGCGGGCGTCTTGAAACACGAGGAGGTGGGGAATGATGTGGAGCGCATTAGGGAAGTCCTCCTGAATAAAGGGTATTTCAATGTTCGGGTCGGCCAGCCGTCGGTGGAGCTCACCGAAGATAAAAAATGGTTCACTGTCAGCTACCCCATTACGGAGGGAGAGCCATTCACCATCGCTGAGATAGGGTTTCGAGGATACACGGTGTTTGAAGACTCTGAGCTTCGAGCGGGAGTGAGGATCAAGGATGGTGAGATCTTTCAACGTGCCAAAATCCGAGATGAGATCTCACGAATTACGGATTTGTACGGGAGTAAGGGGTATTCATTCGCCGAAGTCGTGCCCAATGTGAATCCAAACAATGAAGAACGGACCGTGACCATCATCTTCAGCATCAAAGAAGGGGAGATGATGCGGATCCGGCAGATCAATATCTACGGGAATGACAAAACACGAGACAACGTCATCCGTCGAGAAATCAGAGTCGATGAACAGGATGTGATCGACACCGCGTCTCTGAAGCGAAGCTTTCAACGATTAAACAACTTGAATTTCTTCGAGACGGTCGAAATCCTGCCCGCGCAAATCGCGCCAGACAAGGTCGATCTGAACGTGCGAGTGAAGGAAAAACCGACGGGGATGTTCAGTCTTGGCGGTGGGTTCAGTACGCTGGATCGACTGGTGGCGATCGCCGATATTACCCAAGGGAATTTGGGTGGATACGGCTATATGGGTCGCATCCGCGGGCAACTGGGCCAGCGAAGAAGTCTCGGGTCCATTACCTTCCGCAATCCCTATTTAAATGACTCCTTGACCTCATTGCAAATAGACGGCTACCGCAGTATCACGAATTACCTTTCCTATTTTGAGGAACGGACCGGTGGAAACGTGACACTCGGTCGTTGGTTATCGGAATATGTGACGGGGAGCGTCAGTCTCTTTGGAGAACAAATCACGTTTAAGGACCCTCAACTCGGTATCTGTCCTGATTTGGTCCCCATCGTGTGTCGACAGTTAGGGACCCGGTCGTCGACAGGATTTCGGTTTGCTTTGTTCCGGGATACCAGAGACTACTACCTTGATCCGAGATCCGGCTGGCGCATCGGTGGAGGGTTTGATATCGGAACCCCCTATATGGGCGGGAGCAATAACTTCATCAAGTACCATGTGGACGTCATCAAGGTCACACCCCTTCCACTGGATATGAGGATTTCGTTACGGGCTCGTTTCGGAGAGGTCATCGCACTCGGCGGGACACAGATTCCTTTGAATGAACGGTTCTTCGTGGGCGGCATCAATACCATGCGTGGGTTTGCCTTCGGTCGGGCCGGTCCCACAGTTCCCACGACTCGTGCTCCATTCGGCGCCGCCAAGCAATTGATCTTCAGCAACGAGCTGATCTTTACGATCTCGTCCGAGGCGAAATTGAATGGTGTGCTCTTTTTTGACTACGGAAAAGGGTTTGACGACGATGAACCCTTGTCGCTCGATCTGAGGAGCGCGGCTGGTCTCGAAGGGCGCTGGATCTCTCCGTTTGGGCCGTTGCGTGTCGCCTATGGGATCAATCTTGATAAACGGACCGGTGAGCGATTTGGCGTGTTCGAGTTTACGATCGGGACCTTATTCTAGTCGGAGTCTTGGCGTGGTACGTTGCAACGAGAAGGGGTGGACGCACGTGGCGGAACGGATCGAATGGACGGCGATGTCGGCTGCGGTCGCCGTCATGCTGGCTCTGAGTGGAGGATGCGCCGTCTTGGATTGCAGGTTGTGGTCGACAGGAGTAAGGGTGGTCCAACGATCTATCATGAAGAAGGTCTGGACATTTCAGGCCAGGTCATCGAAGAGTTCAATCGAGAATACCCCTAGTGTCTGAGGGAGGTGGGTTATGACGGGTGCAGCGCGGGCGACATGGCTAGGCATCGCGGTAGTGCTGGCGCAGGGAGTTGCGCCGCTCTATGCAGGAGAGGTGGTTCGGGTCGGGGTCATGGATCAGCAGATGGTGATAGAGCGAACCAAGGCTGGGAAGCTGGCCTTGGAAGAGGTGAAGGGATATTCCATGACCAGGCAAAAGATCATTCATGCCGATGAGCAAGAGTTAAAGGACTTGGAGCAGTCCTTACAAGATCCGAACGTCAAGCTTGCTGACCAGGCACGGCAAGAAAAAGAGGAGCAGTTGCGCGGTAAGATGGAAGCGTTTCAGCGTCGGCTTCAAGAGTTCAATCGTGAAGTTCAGCAAAAACAGCGCGAAATGGTCGTGGAATATGCGCAAAAAGTTGCCGCTGCCGCGCAGGCTGTGGCTCAGAAAGAGGGATATACGGCTATCCTCGACAGGGGCAATGAAGCGCTCATCCGCATTGTCCTCTATCATCAGCCAGCGTTGGATGTGACAGATTCGATCATCAAGGAATTTGATCGACAGAATCCCTAGACGGTAGCTCTATTCAGGATGGAGAGGAGGCAGAGCCCATGGCATCGGTCGAACAGGCTGAGATTCAGGCGTTACTTCCCCACCGATATCCGTTCCTACTGGTGGATCGAGTCAAAGAGTTTGAACCGCATAAAAGCATCATCGGCATCAAAAACGTGACGATCAATGAGCCGTTCTTTCAAGGACACTTTCCAGGCCGCCCGGTGATGCCGGGGGTGCTGATTGTCGAAGCCATGGCCCAGGTGGGTGGTGTGCTGGTCTTCAAGTCGGGAGGGACAGTCGGAAAAACGATTATGTATCTCACGGGTATTGAGGAGGCCAAGTTCAGGCGACCGGTGGTCCCGGGCGATCAACTGCGTATTGAAATCGAGGTTATCAAGAAGCGTCCGCCATTCTGGAAAATGCAAGGGAAGGCATACGTAGACAATGAAATGGTCTGTGATGCCGTGATGACGGCAATGGTGATGGACGAGAAGGTGGACACGAAATAATCGGGTTTGATGAGTACTCGATTCCTGAAGCGTACGGTCGGCGTGTGGGCCAGGCGGTGATCCGGCAGTTGACTCATGGCCGGTGAGGTCTGACGCGAGTAAAAGGGGGCATGCGTGAAGATACATCCAACGGCGATCATTCATCCCAAGGCGAGCCTCGATCATGACGTAGAAGTTGGGCCGTTCTGCGTCGTGGGAGAGCACGTCGTGATCGGAAAGGGGAGCCGACTTCTTTCCCATGCGACGATCGATGGCTGGACGGAAATCGGGGAGCGGAATGAAGTGCATCCGTTTGCTTCGATCGGAGGGCCTCCACAGCATCTTGGTTATAAAGGGGAACCGACCAAGGTCGTCATCGGTCATGACAACATCATCCGCGAATATGTCACGATCAATCGAGGAACCGTCCAGGGAGGGGGTGTGACCTCTCTCGGGTCCAAGGGCATTCTGATGGCCTACGTGCATGTGGCCCATGATTGCCGGCTCGGCGACCATATTATTATGGCCAATGCGGCAAGCCTGGCAGGACATATTACCATCGGTGATCACTCGGTCATCGGTGGCTTGACCGGCGTTCTTCAGTTTGTGCGTATCGGAGACTATGTAATGGTCGGAGGGTGCTGTGCGATCGGCCAGGATATCCCACCGTTTGCGTTCGCAGCCGGCGGGTATCGCGCGCATCTGTACGGCCTCAACTCGGTTGGCTTGCAACGGCACGGTTTCTCTGTGGATCGGATTGCCCTGTTGAAGAAGGCATTTGACTTGCTGTTCCGATCGGGCCATCGGACAGCGGAGGCGGTACGATTGGCAAAAAAGGAGTTTAAAGGACAGGCGGATGTGGCCAAGATCCTCACGTTTATGGAGGGAACCAAACGTGGCATCTCAAGGGCTGTCAACCATGACCTAGAGCGCGAGTTCGATCAACCGGTGTGAGCTCTCAGCCACTATGACGCTGGCCATGCCTATAGCGGACGGTCGAATCGGGGTGATCGCCGGGAACGGACGATTTCCGATCATCTTTGCGGATAACGCTCGCAAGATGGGTCTTCAAGTGTATGCGGTGGCTCATGAGGGGGAAACTGAACCGGAGCTCGAACAGCATGTCGATCGGATCCATTGGGTCAAGATCGGCCAACTCAACAAGTTGATCAACGCGTTCAAGGCCGACGGCGTCCGGAATGTGGTCATGCTGGGAGGCATCAAGAAAACGCATGTCTATAGCCATGCCCGTCCTGATTTTCGCGTGCTCGCGCTCGCCACGAAATTGGCCCTCTGGAAGGATGACGATATTCTACGCGCACTTGCTGCGGAACTCGAGAAGGATGGCATCACCATTTGTGAATCGACGTTCGGTCTGGAAGGGATTTTGGTTGAGGAAGGGACGCTCACGTCGCGTCAACCGACCAAGAAGGAGTGGGTGGACATCCGTTATGGCTGGGACGTGGCCAAAGAAACGGGGCGCCTCGACATCGGCCAATGCGTCGTGATCAAAGACCGCGTTGTTGTGGCGGTCGAAGCGGTCGAAGGGACCGATGAAGCGATTAAGCGTGGCGGTGAACTGGCCAAGGATGGTGCGGTCGTGGTGAAGCGGAGCAAACCGCAGCAGGATCTCCGGTTTGACTTGCCGGCCGTGGGTCCCAGGACGATCGAGGTCATGCAATCCGTCAAGGCGTCGGTACTGGCCGTTGAGGCCGGCCGATCCGTGATGCTGGATCGAGAATCGCTTCTCCGCACTGCGGAGGAAGCCGGCATCGCCGTCGTTGGCCTTGCTCGCGAAGAGGAGCCGTGCCCAGAGACCTGAGTCAACGAAGAAGTTTTGGAATCTGACGATCTGTTGATCGATTGATTTCAGACACTCAACACATCAATCGATCAGAGATTCCCCAATTCAGTCTAAGAGGTGTATGGTCAAGCTCCGTGCCGGTGTCATCGGGGTCGGACATCTCGGTCAGCACCATGCACGTCTCTATGCCTCATTGCCAGATTCGACGCTGGTTGGCGTGATGGACCAAGATCAGGGGCGAGCCTCTGTCATTGCCCAGAAGCATGGCGCACAGGTATTCAGTGATCTGCCAGATTTCTTGAAGCAGGTCGAGGTCGTCAGTATCGCCGTCCCCACATCCAGTCACTATTCCGTGACCAAAGCCTGTCTTGAAGCTGGGAAACATGTGCTGGTGGAGAAACCGATCGCCGTTCTGCCGATTGAGGCACGGGAGCTGGTGGGGTTGGCAACACGCAACCGCTGTACGCTGCAAGTGGGGCATAGTGAGCGTTTCAATCCTATTCTGCAGCTGATGAGGCCACATATTCGGAAACCTGTGTTGTTTGAATGTTATCGACTGGGGACCTACAGCGGGCGTGGCACCGACGTTGATGTCGTCCTGGATTTGATGATTCATGACCTGGACTTAGTGCTGTCATTGGATCCAGGTCCTGTTGAAGATGTGCGGGCCGTTGGAGTGACGGTGCTCTCCTCGACCAGTGATGTGTCTCATGCACGTGTTCAGTTTAGGAGTGGGTGTATCGTCAACCTTACCGCAAGTCGAATCTCACCAAAGGCAATGCGACAATGGCATATATTTCAAGGCGATGGGTGTGTGTCGATCGATTTTCAGTCCCGGCAGGGCGTGATCGGACGCCGATCGGTTGAGCCTGGCGGGAAGCCCACGGTGGCAGTTGAAGAGCTACAAGCCGGAGACGGTGAGCCGCTGAAACAACAGCTTGAATCGTTTCTCTATGCGATTCGTTCAGCATCTCGCCCAGTCGTGTCTGGCGAGGACGGGGTCGCTGCTCTGGAGCTGGCCTATCGTGTGCTGTCGGCGATGGAAATGTCTGTATATCAGCAGACATGAGACCATCTCTACGAATCAACCGTCACGTGCCTTCTCAGCCGCGTGCATCGAATCGCAATCACTGTCTGTGCTCCAATACATCGTCATGGCGCGTATTCTGATCATTACTGGTGAAGCCTCCGGCGACCTCCACGGAGCCAATCTGGCCAAGGCGCTCAGAGCCAAGGACCCTCAGGTCTCGTTGGCTGGGATCGGAGGGGCGGCGATGGAGGCAGCTGGCGTGCAATTGGTCTGCAAGATGGGGCAATTCGACGTGATGGGGATGGTCGGGCCCTTGGTGTTGGTGGCGATCATGCGACGGTTTTTCTTCATGCGGCGGTTGTTTCGGTCCGAACCATGGGATGCGGTCATCTTTGTCGATAACCCCGGATTAAACTTACGGTACGCCTATTTTGCCAAGGGCGCTGGGTTGCGCGTGTTCTATTATGTTGCGCCGCAGATTTGGGCCTGGGGGGCCTGGCGGATGTACTGGATCAAGAAACGAGTCGATCAGGTGTTGGTCATTCTACCTTTTGAAAAACCCCTCTATGACAGCGCGGGTATGCGCTGCACATTTGTCGGCCATCCCATCCTGGATGCAGTCCAAAGATCCTACGATCGGACGGCCCTGCGCAGCAGATTTGGCTTCGCTCAGGATGAGCGGGTAATTGGCTTGTTGCCGGGGAGTCGCGTGCATGAGGTACAGGCGCTGTTGCCGATCCTGATCAGGGCCGCAGAGCAATTGGCTCACCGGGCGCCAAAAACGAAGTTTATCTTGGCGCAGGCCTCCACAATTCAGGATAATCTGCTGCAGCCGCTCTTGCGGCACAGTTCGGTTCCTGTCACCCTGGTCAAGGAACAAGCTAGTGAAGTGATGGCCGTATCCGATGTGGTGCTGGTGGCCTCGGGGACAGCCACGTTGCAAGCAGCCGTCGTGGGTACTCCTATGGTGTTGATCTATCGAACGTCGGAATTGGAATTTTGGATCGCAAGTTTCTTTCTCCGGGTCAAATGGATTGGACTCGTCAATTTGGTGGCAGGTCGATCCGTCGTGCCGGAGTTGTTGCAGGATGAGGCCACTGGTCAGCGGCTCTACGAGGAGGCGCTGCGGATCTTAGAAGATCCCGCAGCCTATGCGGAAATGAAGCGGAGCTTGGCACAAGTACGAGACGCGTTGGGTGAACCAGGCGCGTCCGTTCGAGCGGCAGAACTGGTGTTGGCGGCATGTCAGGCTTAGAACGATTCAAGCGGCTCATGCGGTATGTTCGCCCGTATCGGGCGAGGTTTTTGGGTGGGTTCGCCTGCTCTGGTATGGTAGCGATCTTGACCGGGGTGTATGCCTGGTTAGCACGTCCAGTGCTCGACGGGATCTTCATCGAAAAAAATGAACAGTTGCTGCTGGTCTTGCCGCTGGCGATATTGGCCGTTGCGGCAGTGAAGGCCCTCTTCAGCTATGGGGTCGGGTATCTGATGGCGTATGTCGGGAATCGGGTGGTGGCAGATATTCGGCAAGAGTTGTTTCAGCAGCTCATGCGCATGCCGATCGGATTTCACGACTCCAACACGTCGGGTCGTTTGGTGTCGCGGATCGTGAACGATGTTGGGTTGATGGCGAATGCGGCGTCGAGTGTCATCAAGGACATGTTTCAAAATGCCCTGACATTTCTGGCCATGGTCGGCGTGATTCTCTATCAGGACTGGAAGTTGGCGGGCATCTCGCTGGTCGTGATTCCGCTTGCTGGGCTGACGATGGTTCGAGTGGGGAAGCGGTTGAAGAAATTGGCGGCGAGTGGACAAGCCCAGATGGGCGATATGTCTTCAACGCTCCAAGAAACGTTTGCCGGCATCAGGGTCGTGAAGGCCTTCGGTCGTGAAGACGCAGAAGCCGAGCGATTTCAAACGCGGAACCAGGCCTTTCTGGCCACCACCTTGAAAACGAATCAGGTCTGGTCGATCGGCCATTCGCATATGGAAGTCATCGGCGTGATCAGTATCGCGGTCATTATTTGGTATGGCGGCTATCTCGTCATCAACGGGACGATGACGCCCGGCGCGTTCTTTTCGTTTATGGCCGCCATGTTATTGGCCTATACCCCGGTTCGGAAGTTGTCTGGGGCCAACAATCTGATCCAGCAAGCACTGGCTGCGGCTGAACGCGTCTTTGATGTGTTGGACATGAAGACGGAACAGGCACAGACCCAGGGCATGGTCCCGTTGGCTGGGATCCACCGTGCCATTGAATTCCAGGGTGTCTCGTTGCGATATGAGAGCCAGAAGATTCCCGCGCTGGCCAAGGTTGATCTCACCATCAGGCCCGGTGAAGTGATTGCGCTCGTCGGGAGCAGTGGAAGTGGAAAGACCACGTTAGTCAGTTTGTTGCCGCGGTTCTATGCGCCGACCACAGGCCGCATTCTGATCGACGGAGTTCCGCTTGACTCGTATGAATTACAGTCATTACGGGCCCATATCGGGATCGTGTCGCAAGAGATTGTGCTGTTCGATGATACCATCCGGAACAACATCGCCTTCGGGCGAACAGGGGCCAGTCAGGCTGATGTTGAACAGGCGGCCAAACTGGCCTATGCGCATGACTTCATTCTTCGGATCCCAGACGGGTATGATGCCCTCATCGGAGAACGGGGACTCAAGCTCTCGGGGGGCGAGCGCCAGCGTCTGGCCATCGCTCGCGCGCTGCTTCGCGATCCACCGTTGCTGATCCTAGATGAAGCGACGTCGGCCTTAGATACGGAGTCTGAACGGATCGTGCAGTTGGCCTTAGCGAACTTAATGAGGAATCGGACGACGTTGGTGATTGCTCACCGGCTGTCCACGATTCAAAATGCGGATCGCATTGTGGTGCTAGACCGTGGGACGGTCGTCGAAATAGGCTCGCACGAGGACCTGCTTCGGCAGGGAGGCGTCTATCGCCGTCTGCATGCCATGCAGTTCCAGGATGTGACCAGTGTCTGATTTCACGAAAGCCTGTAGCCGTTGGGCCAAAGTGTCGCTTCTGCCGCCGGTTGCCGCCGCCGCTATTCGGTGCATTGCGCGCTCCATGCGCTATGAAACGCGTGGGCATGAAGAGGTTGATGCGCTGTATCGAGATGGACGCCACATCATTCTTGCCTTCTGGCACGCACAACAGTTGATGATGCTGTTCGGCTACCGAGGCACTGGTTCGCATGTGCTGATCAGTCAACATGGTGACGGGGAAATCATTGCGCGGATCATTGCGCGGTTCGGGCATGGAGCAGTTCGTGGGTCGAGCACGCGTGGAGGTGCCGGCGCGCTACGCGCTCTGATCAGGGTGGGCCGATCCGGGCGAGATGTTGCGGTCACGCCGGACGGACCAAAGGGGCCGAGGCAGGTGGCGAAGCTGGGCGTGATTCAGTTGGCCAAGGCGACGGGGTTTCCGGTTGTGCCGTTTGTCTTTGCCTGCTCAAAAAAAAACTCTTTGCGAGCTGGGATCGCTACATGGTCCCGTACCCGTTTTCACAAGGGTTATTTCTCTACGGCAATCCGCTCTGGGTCTCGCGCGAAGCCGATGACGTCTCGCTTGAGGCGACTCGGCTGGAACTTGAAACGGTCCTCAACCGACTGACGGAGCAGGCGGAACAAGATGTCATGCGTTAACCGTCACGTGCCGTCCCGGAGGCGAATGTCTCCGGTTGTTCAACGTATGACGCTGGTCGAGTGACGGTCAGCGGTGTTTTCCATGTGGAAGCTTCTCTATAACATCGGCCTTCTTCTCGCTGCCCCTGTGATCGTGGGCATTCTCCTCGCTAAGCCACGTTGCCGACCGGGATTTTCCCAGCGGATGGGTTGGCAGGGCCACTCTCCAAACGGCAGCGGGTCGCCTCAGCCCCTTATTTGGGTGCATGCGGTGTCGCTCGGTGAAGTGGTGGCGGCAGCGCCGCTCGTGAAGGCACTGCACGCGCAGCATCCGGAGTGTCGCTACATCGTGACGACGGTCACCGAGACCGGACGTGAGGCGGTCGAACAACGGTTAGGGGGCATCGCTGAACATCGATACGCGCCACTTGATTTTTCCTGGGCTGTGGCTGGCATGGTCCGACGTCTGCAGCCAGTGCTGTATGTGTTCGTCGAGACCGAACTATGGCCGAACCTCCTGTGGACGTTACGAAAACAGGGTGTGCCCTCTGTCTTGGTGAATGGTCGCTTGTCTTCCCGGTCGTTTCGCCGTCAGGATCTACCCGGGATCCGCTCCTTCTATCGGTCTGTGCTTCAAGATCTGACGCTCTGTCTCATGCAATCTGAGAGGGATCGACAGCGTATTGTTGCGCTAGGGGCTGAGCCGTCGCGAGCTCATGTGACTGGTAATATCAAGTTTGATCAGCCCCTACCGGACGTCCGCTTAGACGAGTCGCTCCGCCAGAGCTTCGGGCTCGATGAGAATGAACAATTGATACTCGCGGGTAGCACGCACGCTGGAGAAGAGGAATTGTTGGTTTCGGCCTACCGACACATCGTGAAGACCTATCCCACAACCGTGTTGATGTTGGCGCCGCGCCATATCGAGCGAGCGGATCGAGTCGAAGCCGTGTTGAGGGAGGCCGGATTTGCCGTGCAGCGGAGGAGTCGGATTCAGGAGAAGCAATCTGGCCCGCGCGTGATTATTTTGGATACGAGAGGAGAGTTGTCTCGCGCATATCGAGACGCTGTCGTGGCATTTGTCGGTGGGACTCTGGTTCCCGTGGGGGGGCACAATTTGTTGGAACCGGCTGTGTGGGGTACCCCCGTCATGTTTGGGCCCTATACGGACCATTGCGCCGAGGTCGCGGCACTGTTATCAGAGGCTGGAGGAGGTCGCCGTGTGATGGGAGTGGAGGACCTCGTTAGCTCTCTTGAAGAATGGCTCGGTCAGTCCGACACTCGACATCGGGTGGGGCAGGTTGCAAGACAGGTGGTGTTGGACAATCAAGGCGCACTCACACGGAGTCTGGAGTTCATTGAAACCTGCCTCCGTGCGGCTCCGGCGTATTCCGACTCGTGTGTGGCAACCAGGCCGGGACCTCTTATGGCCAAACACTGACATGGCATTCTTGCATCCTGGACAACCGGTCCGCAAAGGGCTGTATGGTGTTGCCGGGTTGTACGGCCTCATTATCCGATGTCGGCTGTGGTGTTATCGGAACGGTTGGCTTACGACCACACGGCTGCCCTGCCGGGTGGTGAGCGTAGGCAATCTTACGGTGGGAGGGACGGGAAAAACTCCCGTCGTCATTCTCCTCACCGAATGGCTGTTGGCCAAAGGGCAGAGGGTAGCGATCTTGAGCCGCGGGTACAAACGGACGAGCACGGTGCCCTATCTATTGGTGTCCGATGGATCACGAATGTTGGCCGGTCCATCGGAGGCCGGGGATGAGCCCTTTCTCATGGCGCAGCGTTGCCCACGTGCCATTGTCGCCGTGGGGTCTGATCGAGTTGCGCTTGGCCGGTGGGTGTTGGAACGGTATCCCGTCGACTGCATTGTGCTCGATGATGGCTTTCAGCATCGGTCGCTTCATCGTGATGTCGATCTGGTGCTACTGGATGCCACCGATGCGGCGGGACTGGATGCGCTGCTTCCTGCGGGACGGCTACGGGAACCCTTAGAGGAGCTGGATCGAGCGAGTGCCGTCATGATTACCCGCGCCGATTCACGTCAGGATGTGGAAGCGATTCATAGCCGATTGCGAGCGGTTGTCTACCCATCTGAGGACACCATTGAAGTCGTGTTTCGACCGGAGTCCTTTATGGCGGTTGTTTCGGGGGGGCAACAATCGGTTGGCTGGGGCCGAAAGAAAAAGGCGTGGCTGGTAAGCGGGATCGGGAACAGCTACTCATTCCGCCGATCAGCCGAATCCATCGGGGTTGAGATCCTTGGAGAGACAGTGTTTGAAGATCATCATCGCTACTGTGATGAAGAGATCAGACAGATCCGCGCCACTGTGCAGACCAATGGGAGCGAGATGGTCCTGACGACTGAGAAGGATGGTGGAAAACTGTCCCCTTTTCTCCAGCCCAGCGATCCCTGGTGGATGCTTCGCCTTGGGACGGAAGTGGTACGTGGAAAAGACCAGCTGCAGCGGTTGATCGAGGGACCGTTATCCGACGGGAGACAACGGGTAGGAGCTCGTGCGTAAGGATCTGCCCCAAAACATCTTGGTGCGGGTGCCGAATTGGATCGGCGATGCCGTGATGTGCGAGCCGGCTATTCGCGGGCTACGGTCACTGTTCCCGGAAGCGGAGATCACGATACTTGCCAAGCCGGCCGTCGCCGAACTGTTCAGTGCCGCTTCAGAGCTGAGTCGAGTTGTGGTGTATGAGGACAAGGGGCTTCATGCGGGGCTTTCTGGAAAATGGGCACTTGCGGGCACGTTGCGGCGGCATGGTTTTGATTTGGCCGTGCTTTTTCAGAACGCCTTCGAGGCGGCATTTCTCACGTGGCTCGCCGGTATCCCGCAGCGATATGGTTATGCAACTGATGGAAGAGTCTTTTTTCTGACCACGCCTGTTGCCGTGCCGAGTCGTCGTCATGCCGTCCATCAAGTCGAGTACTATTGGAACCTATTGAAGCCCTTAGGGCTGTCTGGCGGGGCTTCGTTGCCAACGCTGGTTGTGACAGCAGACGAGAGTCGTCAGTTGGATGTCAGGCTCGCTGGGGCCGGTGTCGGTGTGTCAGATGTCGTGATTGGCATCAATCCAGGGTCGACCTACGGAAGTGCAAAGCGTTGGTTGCCTGAGCGATTCGCTGAAGTCGCGCAGCGGCTTGCGGAACAAATAGGGCAGAACGAGAGTGCACAGGTGGTCGTGGTCATCCTGGGGGCACGGGGAGAGGAGTCCTTGGGAAAGGACATCGCCGCTCGAATCAATAGGCGATCAGTGGTGCTGTCGGGTGCCACGACCATTCGTGAGTTGATGGCGGTGGTCAAGCGATGTCGGTTACTCGTTACCAATGATACAGGGCCGATGCATATCGCTGCCGCGTGTGGTGTGCCGGTCGTGGCGGTGTTTGGTCCTACGGATTCACAGGCCACCGCACCCTATGGGCAAGAACGGTCGATTGTGCGGGAAGCCGTAGACTGTGCGCCCTGCCTCCTCAGGGAATGCCCGATCGATCACCGTTGCATGACGCGCATCCCCGTTGACCGGGTGTATGACGCGGCAGTGGAACAGCTGAATGGTTTGTCTCGTCCGTCCGGTCTACCTCTTCTATCGAGTCCAGACCACACAGACCAGACGAACATTCTGTCCGGCTACACCATCTTTCTCGACCGAGATGGAACGCTCAATCCTGATCCCGGCTATATCAAGTCTCCGGATCAGTTTGAGCTGTTTCCCGGAGTGTCCGAGGCGCTCGCGCGTCTGAAGCGGGCTGGTGCCCGATTGATCATCGTCACCAATCAATCGGGAATTGCGCGAGGACTCTTGTCGCGCAAGGATCTCGATGCCGTGCACATGAAACTGAAGCGTCTGCTCGATGGCGAGAGTGTGACACTCGACGCGATCTATTTCTGTCCTCACCATCCTGACGACGGGTGCGAGTGTCGAAAGCCGAACCGTGGGATGATTGACCAAGCGGTGCGAGAGTGCGGGGTGAATCTCGATCGTTCCTATCTGATCGGCGATCATCTGCGTGATATCGAATTGGCGAAGCGGGTCGGGGCGCGCAGTGTCTTAGTGACGACGGGAGTCGTTTCCCCGCAGGACGCAGAAAAACTGAACGTCTCAGGGACAACTGCGGATCGGATTGTATCCTCGCTGGCGGAGGCTGCAGACTGGCTGTTGTCCGATGCAAGCAGGTTATCCGGACAGATCCGTGAGCGGCAGGTCTCACATCCGTGAATACCTGTTGGAGTGGAGCGGCTGTGTTCGCCCCGATCTTGTGTTGGGTGGAGAGCCGGCGTAAGTTATAGAGGCGCCCGACGTGCAATTGAGTCGGCTATGTTGCTCAGTGAGAGGGGTAGATGGCAGCGAACCAGCTCGTGAACGCGTGTTCCATTCCGTGTAATCTCTGTGGTGGTACCGAGGTGTCGATCCTTTCGGACAGAAGTCGAAGCGGGAAGCCGTTGCGGACCGTCATTTGTCAGGCATGTGGGCTCGTATGGTCGGATCCACGCCCCCATGATGCCAGGCAGTTTTACGAGGAGGAGTACCGCCTTTCCTATAAAGACACCTACAGTCCGAGACCAAAACATGTTTTGCGGGCCGGGAAGGTGGCCTTGTCGCGATTCGAGAAGATCGAGTCGTTGCTGTCGAGTCGGAAAGCCATTCTCGATGTCGGCACGGGCGGAGGAGAGTTTGCCTATCTCCTGCAATCGTTGGGACATGGCGTGAGCGGGATTGAACCGAATAAAGGGTATGCCGACTATTCCATACGGGAATATAGGCTCACGGTTCAGGTCGGGTTTGCGCAAGACGCGACGTTTGGACTCGAATCGTTCGATGTGGTGACGATTTGGCACGTACTCGAACATACAGAAGATCCGGGTTCCATTTTGGCACTGCTCCGATCCTGGCTGAAACCGGACGGCACGCTTGTGGTGGAAGTGCCGAATGTCGAGGCGACGTGCCAGGCTCCGCACAGCACGTTCCATGAAGCCCATCTGTATAACTTTAATGTGGTGTCATTGCGCAGGCTGGCCAGGAAACACGGGTTGTACGAGGCCAAGCATCTGATCTCTCGCGATGGTGGAAACATTACGATGTTTCTGTCTCGCATGGAGCCGCTGGTCCAAGATCATTGCGACGCCTCGATCCCCGGTAACTGCGAATGGATCTCGAGGATCGTGCATCAGCATAGCAACGTGCGGCGCCACTTGACGCCGATGCCGTACCTGCGGGCCTGGCAGCGCCTCTGCCGATCATTCAAAGAGAGGCGTGAAACGGCGGACGCAAAGAGCGGTAAGGCATTGCTCGACACCCTCTATTCGCCTCAGTTTCGCTCCCATTCTGTGGGACGTGGATGAACAGATTTGGATGATGTAAGGATCATCACGCGTGGTCTTGCTTCATTTCTAGGTATTGACGCGCAGGGTTCGCTGGAAGGTCCTCCGGTGTCATCTATCAACCCTCTCGATAGTCGCTTCTCATCGGTGTTGAACAATGCCCGCATCCTTTTGATCAAGCCCAGTTCTCTCGGCGATATCGTGCATGCATTGCCGGTTGTCTCGGCGATCAAAGCACAATGGCCGGGATCACATCTCACGTGGGTGGTGAAGCGCCAGTGGGCTGACCTTGTCGAACGGGCAGAAGGAATCGACCGTGTCTGGCCGGTTGATATGACGGTGGGAAGTTGGATCAGGGAAGGCCGGGCACTGCGCGCACAGCGGTTTGACCTCGCCATCGATTTGCAAGGGCTGTTTCGCAGTGGCGTTTTGACGTGGCTCAGCGGTGCCCCGACGCGTATTGGCTTCGCGAATGGAAGGGAAGGAAGCCCATGGTTCTATACGCGGCGTGTGCCAGTTCTTAGTCCCGATGTCCATGCCGTCGACCGATATCTTTCGGTTGCTGCGACGTTAGGAGCGTCTCCGCCGGACAAGCCGCGATTTGGATTCAAGTTGCTGGAGGAGGATATGGCAGCTGTTCGGGAAATTGCTGAGCGAAGAGGCTTCTCGGTAGACAGGCCGTGGATTGCCATGAATATTGGGGCGCGGTGGCCAACAAAACGCTGGCCGCTCGAGTCCTTCGCTGCCGTTGTAGATCAGCTGTGCGAGGCACGTCGTGATCCGCTCGTGATGATAGGAGGCTCGGAAGAGCGCGCAGACACGAAGAGGCTGAAGGTCTTGACGAAGTCTCCGTTCATCGATCTGTGCGGTGAGATTCCATTGAAGTGTTTGCCGGCACTGCTTTCAACCGCGACCGCCATGATCACGAACGATTCCGGGCCCATGCATATCGCTGCGGGCCTTGGGGTTCCGGTGGTCGCGATGTTCGGACCGACCAGTGCGGCGCGGACCGGCCCGTATGGGACAGGCCATCATGTACTGTCAGGTCAGGTGTCCTGTAGCCCCTGCTTCAGTCGTGTGTGCCGGCATAATCCAGAAATGGAATGTCTGCATGTCGTCACGCCGACCCAAGTGGTCGATGTGATACGGCCCTTATTGACAGCTCACGTACCATGTCGATGAATGTCTTGATTGTTCGCCCGGACGGCATCGGCGATGTCTTACTCTCTCTTCCCGTGGCAACCCAACTCAGGCGGCTTCTGCCCGGGGTTAGGATTGGGTTTCTCACCAGCCCTACCGTCGCGCCCCTTCTTGATCGGCATCCCGACGTGGACTATGTGCGGACAATTCGCTTTACAGACCCATGGAAGGAACTCCGGCACGCCTTTTCGCAGGGAGTTGAGGCGGCAATGTTTTTGAAGCCGTTTCGCCGTCTGATGTGGGCCGCATGGATGGCCGGTGTCCCGCTTCGAGTGGCCACTGGCTACCGTTGGTATAGCCTGCTGGCCAATCGCCATGTCTATGAACATCGCAGTGAGTTTTCCAAGCATGAATCGGAGTACAACGTTGACATGTTGAAAGGGTTGGGGTTGTGCCCTCAGCCTGTGAGCCACCCAGTGCTGACTCTGACCGAGGCCGAACGAGCAGCCGGGGCATCGTGGTGGTCGGGATTGCCGAGCCCTCGCGTCGTGGTCCACCCGGGAGGAGTTTCCGCACGTCGCTGGCGGCTGGAGCATTACCGTGACCTGGTCTCGACATTGACAGACAGAGGATATGGTGTGGTGCTGACCGGTAGCGATCAGGAACGAAGAGAGTTTGGGAAAGGTCTGTCGTCGCCTACGGCGTTCCCCTCAGGGATAGTAGATCTTATGGGGAAACTGTCGCTGCGAGAACTGATGTCGATGATTGCCAATGCTCATGTCGTCGTCTCAGGAGCCACAGGGCCAGCGCACCTGGCGGCAGCTCTGGGTATCCCCACGGTCACCTTGTTTGATCCTCGGCGAAACAATTTGCCGGTGCGATGGAAACCGCTTGGGACGGGAGTTTTGCTGCGCCCCGATGTTCCTACTTGCGATAAATGTATCGGGGAGGTCTGTCCCTATTGGGATTGTCTTGATCGATTGACGGTTGCAACTGTCACGTCAGTCGTCTCCAAAGTTTCAGAGGCCCCGTCAGCGCTGACCGTACTTCACCTATAAGCCGGTCCATCGGTGGGGTGGAAGAGTTGTTGCGAGGTGTCGCTCTTGACTCAACTGCGCTTCTATGTTCATATCCTGAACGTTGGAAGACGGCACGCTAACTCTATGAATTTCCAAGGGCAACGAGATCTTCTCTTGCTGGCTGAGGTGGAGCGTGATGGTGCGGTCACACAGCGGTCCCTTTCGACCAAGCTAGGAGTCGCTCTGGGGCTGACCAATCTCTATCTCAAGCGATTGGCGCGGAAGGGTTATATCAAGATCACTACGATTCCCTCACACCGAGTTCGGTATTTGTTGACTCCGCAAGGGTTTGCCGAGAAATCCAGACTGGCCTACCTCTATATGGAGTATTCCCTGTCTCATTACCGTGATATGCGTGCGCGGCTACGAGAAACGCTGTCTCAGGCAGCCAACAACGGAACGAAACGCGTCGTCATCTATGGAACCGGTGAACTTGCTGAGATGGCCTATCTGTCGCTCCGAGAAATGCATATGACTTTGGTTGGATTTGTCGATGATAACCAGCAGGAGTCGTTCTTGTCTTATCCGGTCTGGTCGCCGGAGGCGTTGAGCGGATGGGAGTTCGATGTGGTGTTGCTGGCGGATTTTGACCAAACGGCGGGGCACCGTACAACACTCGGACAGTGCCAGGTTCCGGATAGCAAGGTCATCGCGCTTACTCCTACGATGTAGGCGCCGTTAGGCGACCGTTTTTCCATGCACTGTAAGTGAGAGGGCGAAGCTGTGTCCGATGACAACGTCTATAGGGACAAGGAGTCCAGTCAAACCAGCAGCCTTCACTGGTACGCCTTACGTACTAAGTCTCGTCACGAAAAACTGGTGCGGGATCAGTTGGACAAACAAGGAATCGAGCCGTTGCTTCCGACGGTCAAGCGGTTGAGCCAATGGAAGGATCGAAAGAAGGAAATCGAGGTCCCGCTGTTTTCCGGCTATTGTTTCGTGCGGTTTTCTCAGCAGGAGAAGACACCGGTGCAACAGACGACAGGTGTTGTCGAAATCGTCGGTAGCGGAAGTCGTCCTGAACCGATCCCGGAGCAGGAAATTGATGCACTCCGCCGTCTCATGACGAGCGTGCTTCCCTATGATCCACACCCCTATCTCCATGAAGGCATGAAGGTGGAAGTCGTTCGTGGCCCCCTGCAGGGGGTTCTCGGAATTCTGATGCGGAAAGAGAAACGACATCGCTTAGTTATCGGAGTGCACCTGATTCAACAAGCGGCGGCAGTCGAAATCGATGTGAACGATGTGGTGCCGGCATAGGACATCACATCCGATGGCGTGCTAATGTGGGGTCACCGTCAGCTCAGTTGAGGTTCTGTCTAGCAGGTCCTCATTCCTAAAGCATTAAGTCTCTCCTCCAAAATATGTGTGGCATTGCTGGGAAGATCAGGTTTGATGGGCGTCCAATTCTCCGTGAGTTGCTTGAATCCATGTGCAACGCTCTTCACCACCGTGGGCCGGATGCCGCCAACTATCATTTTGAGCCAGGAGTGGGGCTCGGTCAGCGCCGGTTATCGGTAATTGACCTTAGTGATGCTGCAACGCCTCCGCTTGCTAATGAAACTAATCGTATCTGGGTTGTATTCAATGGCGAGATCTACAATTTCCGCGCACTCCGTCAAGAGTTAGAAGGGAAAGGTCACACGTTTAGAACGGAGACTGATACTGAAGTCATCATTCATCTCTATGAAGAATATGATGTCGAGTGTGTCCAGAAGTTGCATGGAATGTTTGCACTCGCTCTCTGGGATGCAGATCGTCGTCGACTGATAGCCGCGCGAGACAGATTAGGCAAGAAACCTTTCTATTACGCTAGTACCACACAGGGCATCGTGTTTGCCTCGTCACTCGAGGCACTACTGCACGATAATGAGGTTTCGCGAGAGCCCAATTTTTTTGCAATCGATCAGTTTCTCGACCGGCAGTACGTTCCCAGCCCGCTGACCGCTTTCCGTAGCATCAGGAAACTCGAGCCAGGCCACATCCTGATCTGTGAGCCGGGCGGGCGGTGCGAAACGCGCCGGTTTTGGGCAGCAACTCCACGGCTCGTAACCCAGGCATCGGAGTGTGAGCTCCAGGAGGAGCTTGTACGGTTGACTCGAGAAGCGGTCCGGATGCGAATGATTTCGGATGTGCCGCTCGGTGCGTTGCTCAGCGGGGGAATAGACTCCGGAACCATCGTCGCGCTCATGGCTCAAGAATCCTCCAGCTCGATCAAGACATTTTCGATCGGTCTCGAAGAAACAGATATGGACGAGCTTCCGTACGCTCGATTGGTTGCAAAGCGATATGAGACAGATCACATGGAGCTGGTGCTGAAGCCCGATGTGATCGATATCTTACCTAAATTGATTCGCTATTACGGGGAGCCCTTTGCCGATTCTTCAGCGGTGCCTACCTATTGCGTCTCGAAGCTCGCGCGCCAGTTTGTCACCGTGGCGCTCAGCGGTGACGGCGGGGATGAAAACTTTGGGGGCTACACGCACTATGGCCAAACGCTCGCGTGGGAACACTTGGATGTCATTCCCCATTTCTTGCGTGACGCTGTTCTAGCACCGGTGGAAGGGGCGCTGTCGACATTCCCATTCACGGATACGATGTCACGCTGTGCGCGGGCGTGTATGATGGCCAGAAGTCGGTTGCCGGGACGGTACATGACACAGACGGCAATCTTTAAGCCTCAAGAAAAGCAGGCGATATTGACGAGCCGATTTCGAGCGTTGGTTAATGACTCAAAAAATGGCGATACAGGGCCCACCCTCCCTTGGCAGGCAACGGATGACAGCCTTGATTGGATGATTCGCCATGACTTGCGATACTATTTGCCCGATTGCTTGATGGTGAAGGTTGATGTGGCGGCGATGGCCAATAGCCTTGAGGTGCGGTCCCCGTTATTGGACCACCACCTTGTCGAGTTCGCCCTGACTATTCCTGCCAAGCTCAAACGAAGTGCTGGGCAAGGCAAGAGTATCATGCGGAAAGCATTTGCCAACTTGCTCCCTCAGGAGATTCTGAACAAACCTAAAACAGGATTCGGCATTCCATTGAGGAAGTGGCTACAGGTAGATCTGGCTGCCATGATGAAAAGCGTATTGCTCGACGATCGCGCGGTACGTCGAGGCCTTCTGGAACAACGGTTTGTTCGACAAATGGTGCAATCACATCTTGCGGGTGATCGGGATTGGAGCACCAGACTCTGGGCGATGATAGTCTTGGAGCTCTGGTTCAGAGAGTTCATCGATTGACTACTCCGCCGCGATCGCCGATGCCTGATCTTGTTCTTGAAAAGTCCTGCAGTGCGAGAATCCTTACGACAGACAAAGTGGAAGAAAAAGAGTCTGGAGGTCTGATAGGTGGGTTTTATTGGACCGCCCTCAATATGGGTTTTACCCAGGGGAGCACGTTTTTAGCGGCCATCCTGGTTGCGCGATTGCTTGGCAAGGAGGATTTTGGAAAGTTCGCGATTCTCTACAGTACGTTGTTGACGGTATCAAGCATTGCCCAACTTTCCATCGGAACGACGGCAACCAAATTTATGGCGGAGTCTCTACCCCACAATAAGGGTCGGGCAGGCCGGATCTTGGGATTTTCTGCGTCGTTTGCCCTTGTGTCGGGTTGCATTGCCTCTACGGCTCTTGCCGCTCTGGGTCCATTCGTTGCTGACCGAATGTTGTATGCGCCTGAGATGGGCAAACTGTTTTTTATTTCTTCCGGCTTCGTGTTATTTTCCGTGCTCGGAGCCTACCAGGCGGGGGCGGTAATGGGGTTGCACGGGCAAAAGGCCTTGGGGATCTTTGCGATGCCTGCGGGGTTGTTCCATGTCGGAGCACTGGTCTTAGGTGCCATGGCATGGGGCATTGTAGGAGTGGCGATTGGTCTGCTTGGGAGTGCCGTGTTCCGCTGGATCCTCCAAGCAAAGGTGTTGAGAAGTGAATCGACGAAGCGGGGCATTGGGCATGACATTCGCCATGCATGGGACGAAAGGGCTGTACTGACACGCTTTGCCCTGCCAGCAGCATTGGCGGGCCTCTCGACATTGCCGGCGCTGTGGATTGGACAAGTACTGTTGGCAAAACATGCCACTGGATTTGAAGCGGTCGGCATTTATACGGCAGGAAACAATTTGCGTACCATGATTCTGTTCCTTCCGCTCGCACTCAACAGCGTCGGGACCGCGTTTCTGAACACCCATTGGGGAGCGAGAGATGCTGTGCGATATGGAGAAACGTTCTGGAAAAATCTCGGCCTGACTGCCGCATTGCTCATTGTGGGTGTGGGGATCATCGTCATGTTCGCTCCCCAAGCTCTGTCGGTGTTCGGACAGGATTTCTCCAGCCATTCTGCGGAAGTTGTCGTGGCTCTAATGGCCTTGGCAGCCTTACCCGAAGGTCTCGCGGTGTCCATTTACCAGATCATCCAAAGTCGTGCAAAAATGTGGACTTCTCTGTGGCTCGTTGCGATGCCACGGGATATCACGTTTGTCGCACTCGCGTTCGTTCTTACTCCACTACACGGTGCGGTGGGTCTGGCCTGCGCGTATCTTTCCGCGCAACTGCTCTCGCTACTGGCGGTCACGGGTATCACATGGTTCATCGGGGTGAAGGTGACCAAAGCACTTCATGGATTCTGAGCAATTCTCTTCAGAAACACCGCATCCGATGCCGATCGACCATGGTCAATGGCTCTCCGAACTGCATTTGTGCAATTTCGTGAACGCCTATTATCAGTACCGGGATCTTCAATCTCTGGGCGGAGGGAAGAGTCTGCTCATGGTGGGCCCAGGTCAGGGGCTTGAGACCGCGATCCTTCGCTGGCGAGGGTTTCAGGTCACGACCTTTGACATCGATGATAAGTTTCACCCTGATGTTGTCGGCAGCGTGCATGACTTGAGTATGTTCCAAGCGGAGAGTTTCGACGCCGTCGTTGCCTCGCATGTTCTTGAGCATTTGCCCGTCACGTATCTAGATCAAGCCCTTGCAGAAATCGCACGTGTCGGTCGATTCGCCCTGGTGTATTTGCCGGTGCACGGGAGGCATGTCCAGTTTCGCCTGAAGCCTGGGTTCGGTGACATCGACAAGTCAGCGATCATTGATCTGTTTAACTATATGAAAAAACCGACGGGCATGCAGCCAGACTATATGGCAGGACAGCATTACTGGGAAGTCGGCATGCGAGGGTTTCGGCTCCACAATTTGATCGGCCGATTTGTCCAGTGGTTCGAGGTGCTCCAACATTATCGGAACACAGATTGGTTGGCGAGTCACAACTTTGTCTTGAAGTCCCGCCATGCTGAGCAGAACAGGGGAACGCTGTGAAGTCCGACGGAGGGCGCAAGACGTCGCGTGGATTTTGGGAACAGTCCCACGGTGGGAAGATTCGGCTGCGTCTTCCCTCTCTTCTTAATGTGGGCACGCGGGACATTCTGCGCCTGCTCAGTCGCCGGATCCGTCCCGGAATGAGTGTCTTGGAAATTGGTTTTGCTCCAGGAAAGCATCTTGCGTATGTCGCAAAGAACCTGGGGGGACGTGTGCATGGGGTCGATTATTCTGAACCGGGAGTCGTAGTCGCTGCGCAATTGTTTGCTGCGCTCGAAATCAATGGAGAGTTGAGATGCGAAGATGTATTTTCGGTTTCCTTTCCTCAGGGGTCCTTCGATTTCGTATATAGCATCGGGTTCGTGGAACACTTTGAAGACGCACGTCCCATCGTTCGGCTTCACCTGGAGATGGTCAAGCCGGGCGGCAAGGTCATGATTGCGGTTCCTAACTACGGGGGGATCTATGGACATCTCCAGCGTTGGCTGGATCCAGACAATTTGGCGATCCACAATCTCGGGATCATGTCGGCTACTGGACTGCAAGCCACTCTCCCTGAGGATCTCTCGGCTGCCGCCAAAGCCTCTCCTGCTGGGTGTCTTTCGCCGTGGATCCTAAGTCTTGATCGATGGTTGCCGTATGTCCCTGCGCATCTGCTGTCGCTGGGGCTCAACGTTGCAGGATTAATGCAGCCATTCGAGATTGGTTTCGCCTCCCCCCTACTGGTTCTGGATGTGACACGCGTCCCATCGTCATGAATATCCTCTACTCCTTTACAAAGGAGGGTGAAGAAGCTCGTATCTGGGAACGTGAGATCACCAACGCGTCACATGACGAAGTTCGATTCATTACGTTCAACCATCGTCGCTATTTGGACCCGCAACAGTACGTTCGCGCGCAACTTCTTGATAACCTTTATTATGCCAGGCATTCGGGATTGATGCGTCTCTATCAAGACTTCACGCAATGTCTGGAAACGCATAGGATCGATGCAGTTATCGTGGATACGATGTCGCCCTACCATCCTGATTTTCTAATGACGCTTCCCGTACTTAAGGTGCTCAGGACCGGTGATGGGCCTCTGAGCGCCTACGACCGAGACTTCGCGTATCTTCATGCCTACAATCAGGTCCTCTATCATAGTCGTGCGTATAGCCGCGACCTAACGATGGACCAAAAGCTCCGCTATTGTGGGGCAAAAGCCATCGAGTTTTGGCCCCTCTGGCTGTTTGACGCGATGTACGATTCTGCGAAAGCTGAAGACGAATTATTCGCTCAGAAGCGCGACATCGATGTTGTGTTCGTAGGGGCGTTGTTTCCTAATAAGATGCCGCTGATTGCACAGGTGAAGAAAGCGCTTGGCTCGCGCTGTCAAATTTACGGTCTTGCAGGCTGGAAGAAGAACGCCTATTTCAACGTGATGTATGGTTTTCCTGGCTGGGTGCGTCCAATCGCGACTCAAGCTTACGTTCCGCTGTATCAGCGCGCGAAGATTGGCTTCAATGTGCACAACCGAGGAAAATACACGGTCGGAGGGTTCCGTCTCTTTGAGTTACCGGCCAATGGAGTAATGCAGATTTCTGATGGCGATGAGTATTTGAACGACTTTTTCGATGTGGGAAATGAAATCGAAAGATATGCTGACGCGGACGAGTTAATCGACAAGATTCGCTATTTTCTCACACATGAACAAGAGCGGATCCGCATTGCGCGTAATGGTTTCAGACGAGTCATGCAGGATCACAGATTAAAAGCGAGGTTGGCGCAGGCAAGGGACATTGTGGCAGCGAGGTTGGCTGATATCGAAAATCCGTGCAGGCGGTAAGTGTGCTGGTTGCAATTGTGGTCAAGGCCTGCATATGTTCAGGTGTATTTTATCGTTTGATCGTGCGTTCGCACGGGTCAAGACCGTATCTCTCTCTCCATGCCGATTGTGTTTCTAACTGACGGCTAACGGGTTCATGCCATTATCTAGACATGTGAAGGTATTGCACTGCATTCCAACGCTGGGTGGTGGGGGCGCGGAACGTCAACTGTCTTATCTGGCGCCGGCGTTGTGCACTCGCGGAGTTGAAGTTCACGTCGCCGCTCTTCGGGGAGGTGTCAATGAGTCAGCCATTAAACAGTCGGATGTCATGCTTCACTGGATCCCTTCATCAGGGAATCATGACCCGCGTATCGTGCTCCAATTGTTCTTGCTGGCGAAGCGCATCAAGCCAGACATTATCCAGACATGGATCCCTCAAATGGACATTGTGGGTGGTGTCGTCAGCTGCCTACTTGGAATCCCTCACGTGTTGACTGAGCGTTGTTCGGAAGAAGCCTATGGTTCGTCATGGAAGGATGGACTCAGACGGTTTTGGGGGCGCTGGGCCGTGGCTGTTGTCGCGAATTCAGAATGGGGGAGGGCCTATTGGTCCACGCTCCGGCCGAAGCGGCTGACTGTAGTGATTCGGAATGGTGTTCCCGTGAAGGAGATTCTGGCTGCCGATTCACATCGGGTGATGATTCCAAAAATGGAATCTTCGCCCCGGATAGTTCTGGCGGCGGGACGATTCACCGAGCAAAAGAATTTCAGCGCTCTACTTAGCGCGTTTGAAGAGGTATTCACCAGAGTCCCAGATTCTGTTGCGGTCATCTGCGGTGAAGGACCAATGTGCGACGTGCTTGTCAGACAGGCGCAGGCACATACTTTTGCCGATCGGATACGCATTCATGGGTTTGCTGAGAATCTGTGGGGGTTGTTAAAGAAGGCCAGCGTCTTCGTGTCACCCAGTCTATTCGAAGGAAGTCCCAATACGGTCTTAGAGTCGATGGCAGCAAATTGTCCTCTGGTTGTATCGGAGATTCCACCGCACAAGGAAATCTTGGGGGACGAGTCGGCGCTCTTCGTCGATCCTCGTGACCCTCGATCTCTCGCGAACGCCATTTGCACGGTACTTGAGGACGGTCGTGCAGCGAGGCGTCGAGTCGTCTGTGCTGCAAGCCGGGTTGCGCAACTATCCGTGGAAAATTCGGCGGGGCAGTATCTGGCCCTGTACCAGTCCCTCGTCGGATGTGGCGGTTCTCCTATTGAAGACCCCTCTCATGAAGTGCGCTACGACAGAGTGGTATAACTGTCCGATCTGTTCCAGCGAGGCTGCCGCACTCACTCCAATCTCGCAGCCCGGGGAAAGAGGAAGATCGTCGTCGAGCCTGTCTTGCTTGCAGTGTCGTACGGCGTTCCCGATTCTTGATGGGATTCCTCGGTTCGTTCCTCTGACGAATTATGCTGGTTCCTTCGGGTATCAATGGAATCTGCACCGTCGGGCACAACTGGACAGCCATACTGGGCTGACGATTTCTAGCAGACGGTTGTTTAACGTGACGGGATGGTCTGAGGACCTCAGGGGTCAGCACGTTCTGGAAGCAGGTTCGGGAGCGGGGCGGTTCACGGAAATCCTCCTGAAGACCGGCGCGACAGTATTTTCATTCGACTATTCATCGGCGGTGGATGCCAATAGGCTCAATAACGGCGCCGCCGATAATCTTTGTCTGTTCCAAGCGGACATTTTTCGCATCCCGCTCAGACCAAGGTCCTTTGATAAAGTGCTGTGCCTGGGCGTCTTGCAGCATACGCCAGATCCTGGCCGTGCGTTCACATCTTTGGCCCGTTGTGTGAAGCCTGGTGGGGAACTTGTCGTGGATGTGTACGCCCAACGGCTGACTGCACTTGTGTCCTGGAAGTATCTGTTACGGCCGATTACGAAGCGGATGGACCAGAGACTTCTCCACGCCATCGTGGAGAAAACGGTAGATCTGTCACTGTCCCTGGCGGGTTGGTTACGGCATCACGCGGGAGCAATCGGGGCTCGCCTGTTACCCATTGTGGAATACTCACATCTTGGGCTCTCTCCAGGCCTCAACCGAGAATGGGCAATTCTGGACACCTTCGACATGTATTCGCCCGCTCATGATCATCCTCAAAGTGGTTCAACCGTACGGCAGTGGTTTCTTGAAGCCGGCATGGACCAGATCACAGTCGTCGATGGCCCCAACGGGATCATTGGCAAAGGTCGATTGCCGCTGGCTGAGGAGAGGAGCTCATTGAAACAATGTGCGGCATCGTCGGCATAGCTTCTCGGAGCAGTCCCGTGAACCTGGATCGTCTTGCGCGCATGCGCGATGTCATGAGCCATCGTGGGCCGGACGATGCCGGGGTGTGGCTGGCTGAGAACACCTGTACGGCGTTGGCTCATCGAAGATTGGCGGTCATCGACCTCACTCCCGGAGGTCACCAGCCCATGCTGGACAAGAAGAAGGATATCTGCATCGTGTTCAACGGGGAGATTTATAACTATCGCGAACTGCGCCGCGAACTCGAACAGGTCGGGTATCAGTTCGTAACGGCAAGCGATACGGAAGTCATTCTGTGCGCCTATCGCGAGTGGGGTGTTGACTGCTTGCGCCGGTTCAATGGCATGTTCGCGTTCGGGATGTATGACAAGACGAAACAGCATCTCTTTCTGGCCAGAGATCGGGCTGGCGAAAAACCGCTTTTTTACGCCCATCTTTCCGGTCAGTTACTGTTCGCTTCCGAACTCAAATCCATCATGGCCGATCCAAGCTTTCCGCGAAGGATGGATGCGACAGCGCTCCAGTGCTACCTCGCGTACGGGTACGTGCCTGGTGACCGTTGCATCTTAACTGGTGTGAAGAAACTTGGGCATGGGGAGGCGCTGCTCTACGATGTGGCAACCGACAGCATTCGTACCTGGCGATACTGGAATCTCCCTCCCCCGCCGGACGGGTTGACGCGGTCGGTTGAAGAATTAAGCGAAGAGTTGGAATCCATCCTCCTGGATGCCGTTCGGCTACGCATGATTGCCGATGTTCCTGTCGGTGTATTGCTGAGTGGGGGTATTGATTCCAGCTTGATCACTGCCATGGCAGCCCGAGTGGCCGCTACGCCGGTGAAGACGTTCACTATTTCGTTCCCCGGTCATGGAGCGTTCGATGAGGGGCCCTATGCCAAAATGGTGGCAAACCATTTTGGAACTGATCATCTGGAATTGGTCGCTGAACCGGCCTCCGTCAAACTCTTGCCAGATCTGGCTCGGCAGTATGATGAACCGATGGCTGATTCCTCTATGGTCCCGACGTATCTAGTCTCACGGCTTGTGCGTCAGCATGCGACGGTAGCGTTGGGGGGGGATGGAGGGGATGAGCTCTTTGGCGGGTATCCCCATTATTCGTGGATTCAGCGCCAAGAGCAGCTTCGTCGGCTTGTGCCAAAACCTCTGCGGACAGCGATTGGGTACCTCGCTTCGGAATGGATGCCAGTCGGCCTGAGAGGCCGGAACCACCTGATCGGTGCCGCGGCTGATCTATCCATGAGTGTCGCCCATGTGAATCTCTACTTCGATCGTGCGGCAAGAATGCGTCTTCTCGCCCCTCTGCTGCGTGACGGAGGGATGCCTCTGGGGGAACCGGAACACCATCGGCAGCTGCTTTGTAATCCTGCGTATAGCGAATTGAGGCAAGCGTCCGAAGCGGATTTTCGGACCACGCTGGTGGATGCCTATCTGGTCAAAGTAGATCGAGCGAGCATGTTAGCTTCACTTGAGGTCCGTCTTCCTATGTTGGACCACAGATTGATCGAGTTTGCGTTCGGCAAGGTTCCTGACAGATTGAAAGCGACCGCATCTGAGCGAAAAGTGTTGCTTCGTACACTGGCGAGCCGACTGTTGCCAGCCGCACTAGATCTCACTAGAAAACAGGGGTTCTCTCTTCCACTCGCATCGTGGCTCAAGGGGGAGTGGGGGCTATTCATGCGGGATGTCTTGCATGAAGCCGACCACAGGCTTTTTGACCCTGGTATGGTTCGCTCGTTGCTGGAAGGACAGCGACGAGGCTTCTCCAATACTGCTCGCCTATTTGCGTTGACCATGTTCGAGCTTTGGCGGCGAGAATACCATGTGCAGTTACCCGTGTGAGTGGGCTGTGGGGGCGTTGGCCTCCACGTCGAACAGTAGGCCAACGAGTTGAAGGTTGTGATCAATGCCCTCTCCGCCAGGCTTGGAGGAGGCCAAACCTATCTTATGAATCTCCTCCGGTGTATCCCTGCGCGCAAGGAGTTGGAAGTGTCCATTCTAGGGCCGAACTCGCTTCGGGCGTCCATTGAGCAAGTAGATCTTCGATGGCTCTTGCCATCGTGGCCAGTTGAGAATCCCTTGATTCGCACCATATGGGAACGATGTCGTCTTCCCGGTATCTTGCAAGAGCTTGGAGCTGACGTGTTGTTTTGCCCGGGCGGAGTTGTGGCGACGCCTGCTCCCCAGGGGTGCAAGGTTGTGACGATGTTCCGAAATATGATTCCCTTCGACTGTGTGCAGCGTGAGAGGTATCCCCTGGGATATATGCGGGTGCGAAACTGGTTGTTGGAGCGGAGCATGTTGCGCAGTATGCTCCGTGCCGATCTCGTCATTTTCGTCTCCCAGTTCGCGAAGCAAGTGATTGAACGGCGTGCGCCTGGACAAATCAGACGATCCGCGGTGATTCCCCATGGGGTTGGGCCAGAGTTTAGACTGGCTGATGCGCCAGCTGCACGTCCGCCATGGTTGCCGAGAGAGGACTATCTGCTCTACGTGTCCACATTCGATGTGTACAAAGCTCAGGTCCAGGTAGTTCGTGAGTTTGCTTTGCTGAAACGGCGGCGCATGGGACAGGAAAAGCTTATTTTGGTGGGGTCTGATTCTCAAAATCCTCAGTATGCGCAGGCCGTGCGCGACGAAATTCACAATTTGGGATTGGAGGGGCACGTCATCATCCCTGGTCTGATTCCGTATCGAGAACTTCCCGCACTCTATCAACATGCCGCAGTCAACATCTTTGCGACGGAATCTGAAAATTGTCCAAACATATTACTGGAAGCGATGGCGGCTGGGCGTCCGGTCGTCTGCTCGAGTTTCCCCCCGATGCCAGAGTTTGGGGGAGATGCCGTCAGCTATTTCAATCCGCGTACGCCGAGTGATCTTGCCACAAAGGTGAGTCAGGTCTTGGATGATCCTTCTTTCAGTCATTCCCTCGGAGAGAAAGCAGCAGCCCGTGCCTCCAACTACAATTGGGAAACCGCGGCCTCGTCCACATGGAAGATCTTACAATCGCTAAGACCCAAGGAGTGTCAGGTCGAATGAACCTACGGATCCTCCTTGTTACCCAGTATTTCTGGCCTGAGAACTTCCGCATCAATGATCTAGTGCAGGGGCTTGTGAAGCTCGGGCATCATGTGACGGTGTTAACCGGAAAGCCCAACTATCCATCCGGGAAGATCTTTGACGGTTACTCACTGTTAGGGAGGAGGAGGGAAACGTTTGCCGGAGCTGAGGTGATTCGTGTCCCGTTAGTGCCCCGCGGCAACGGAGGACCTGTTCGGCTTGTCTTCAATTTCTTCTCTTTCGCCCTGTTGGCCAGCTTGCTTGGTCCTGTGTACTGTCGCGGTTCCTTCGATGTCGTATTTGTCTACGAGCCTTCTCCTATCACCGTGGGGTTGCCGGGTTTGGTCATGAAGGTGGTGAAGCGAGCACCAATGTTATTGTGGGTGCAAGATCTGTGGCCTGAGAGTCTGTCGGCTATTGGAGCGGTGAAGTCACAATGGGTCCTCGACAGAGTGGCCTCTCTGGTGTACTTCATCTACAACGGTTGCGACCGCGTACTCGTGCAGTCCAGGGCCTTTGTCGAGCGCGTGCAGAAACTCGGGGCTGATCCCGCCCGTATCTTCTATTATCCGAACAGTGCGGAAGAACTCTATCAACCGGTTTTACGGGATGCGACGCCGGTTCCCTGCCTGCTTCCAGAAGGCTTCCGTGTCATGTTTGCTGGCAATATTGGTGCGGCGCAATCGTTCGAGACTATTTTGGGTGCTGCTGAACAATTGCGGGACTATCACAATATCCATTGGTTGATTCTTGGCGATGGACGCCAATTCAATTGGGTGCAGGAGGAGGTGGCTCGGCGAGGCCTCATCCGATGCGTGCATATGCTTGGGCGACATCCGGTTGAGTCTATGCCGGAATGGTTCGCACAGGCGGATGTGCTCCTCGTGACCCTCAAGAGAGATCCCATTTTCGCATTGACGATTCCTTCCAAGGTTCAATCCTATATGGCATGTGGCCGTCCGATTCTGGCCGCATTGGAAGGCGAGGGAGCCCGCATTGTTGAGGAAGCTCAAGCCGGAATGGTGGTGGCCCCTGAAGATGCCGTGGCCTTGGCTGAGGCAGTACTCACGCTATCGTTGATGTCTTCTTTGGAAAGAGAGGGAATGGGGCAGAACGGAAGACGCTATTTTCTTCAGGAGTTTGAAAGGAACAATCTGCTCACTCGTCTGGATGGCTGGATGAAGGAGTTAGCGGGGAAAGAACGGAGATGCGTCTACTAATTCTTGGCGGCGGCGGCATGTTGGGGCATCAGCTTTTAAGCCATTTCAAAGGAAGACATGACGTCCGTGTCACGCTCAGGCTTGGCAGGGAAGCGTACGGCGCGTACCGCCTGTTCGAGCCTGGCACAGCCTTTTATGGAGTGGACGCGAAACAGACGGACGCACTGGTACAAGTTATGGCGGAATTCCGACCGGAGGCGGTGCTGAATGCCGTGGGCGTGATCAAGCAAAGGTCAGAGTCCAAAGCAATTCTTTCAAGTCTGGAAATCAATTCCCTCCTGCCCCATCGGTTGGCGCTACTTTGTCGGACGATCGGGGCGAGACTCATTCACTTCAGTACGGATTGCGTGTTTTCTGGACGGAAGGGCAATTATCGAGAAACCGATCAGCCGGATGCAGAGGATATCTACGGTCGGACCAAGTTGCTGGGGGAAGTATCAGAGCCACATTGCCTGACGCTGCGTACTTCGATGGTTGGGCCTGAACTTTCACGGAAGACAGGGTTGCTGGAGTGGTTTCTTGCGCAGCGCGGGCAGACGGTGAAAGGGTTCACCAAGGCTATCTTCTCAGGGTTTCCTACCTCCGAACTCGCGCGTATCGTAGAGCTGGTTCTGACAGACGTTCCGGCGATTCACGGTTTGTACCACGTCGCGGCACAGCCAATCAGCAAGTATGACCTCCTGACCCTCGTCCGAGACCGGCTCCACGTTCCTGTCACGATCGAACGCGATGTGACATTTCAATGTGACCGAAGCCTTGATGCATCGCGTTTTCATCAAGATACGGGGTACTTGCCTCCGGCGTGGGAAGCCATGATCGATGACATGGCCCATCATATGACAGAAAGGGTCTCATGATTCTGAAGGACAAGACTATTTTGGTGACCGGCGGCACTGGTTCTATGGGCAAGAAACTGGTGCATCGCTTGCTCACTGGCGAGTTGGGAACTCCCAAGAAGGTGATCGTCTTGTCTCGGGATGAAGCCAAGCAACATGAGATGAGGATGTCCTATCTCCATCGGAGGGTGACGACTGACGAGGTGATCTTCAATAATTTTATGAATGTGTTGGAGTTCAGGATCGGCGATGTGCGTCGGTACGAGGATGTCTGTTCTGCAGTCAAGCACACCGATGTCGTGATCAATGCCGCGGCGCTCAAACAAGTTCCGACATGCGAATACTTTCCTCTGCAAGCTGTTTTGACCAACTGCCTGGGGGCATCCAACATCGTTCGAGCAATTGAGGAGCAGGGATATCCCGTCGGGACGGTCATCGGGATCAGTACCGATAAAGCATGCAAGCCGGTGAATGTGATGGGCATGACCAAAGCCGTGCAGGAACGCGTGTTTGTGGCCGCCAATATCTTGAACCCTCTCACCCGCTTCGTCTGTGTCCGGTATGGCAATGTCCTTGCATCCAGAGGATCGGTCATCCCGCTCTTTCATGATCAGATCAAGAACGGAGGGCCGGTGACGATTACGTCGCCGGAGATGACACGGTTTCTTCTCAGCCTGGATGATGCCGTGGATACTGTTTTTTCTACCTTGCGGGATGCACGACGAGGGGAGACCTATATTCCTCGTGCTCCGTCGGCCACGGTCATGAATATCGCGCGCGCATTAATCGGGCAGCGTGACCTCTCTATCCAAACAATTGGAGTCCGTCCTGGGGAGAAACTTCATGAGATCTTGATCTCTGAGGAGGAATTTCATCACTGTGTCCAGCGGGGAGCCTACTACGCTATTCACCCCATGCTCCCCGAACTGAGGCAGGACTCGGTATCCGAGCCTAATGCATTGGTCAAAGAGTACAGTTCCGGTGACGAGGTTCTCGATCTTGCCGGCACGACTGCCTTACTCAAGAAGCACCGCCTCCTGGTTGAAGATGGTGATTCGGGTGATGGCGTCGAGCTTCTGCGCTAACCGCATCGGTCGCGTTATGCTTGAACGTATCTATTTATGACGTCGATGAAGGTCATGACGATCATCGGGACTCGTCCTGAGGTCATCAAGTTATGTCGAGTCATCCGGAAGCTCGATCAGCATGCCAGGCATGTCCTTGTCCATACCGGTCAGAATCACGATTACGAATTGAACCAGATATTTTTCGATCAGCTCGAGATCAGAAAGCCTGACCATTTTCTCAACGTCGCGGGTGGGACATTAGGAGAGACGTTGGGGAACATATTGGCGCGGGCCTACGACCTGATGGTGGTAGAACGGCCGGACGCTCTGCTCCTGTTGGGGGATACGAACAGTTGCCTGGCCGCGATTGTCGCCAAGCGTTTAAAGATTCCAATCTTCCATATGGAAGCGGGCAACCGATGTTTTGATCAGCGGGTTCCCGAAGAGCTGAATCGGAAGGTCGTTGACCATCTCAGCGACATCAACCTTACGTACAGCGATCATGCCCGGGAGTATCTCCTGCGCGAAGGACTGTCGCCGGATCGAGTGATCAAGACCGGCAGTCCGATGTCCGAGGTGCTCTCCCATTATCGAGATCACATCGATCAGTCGGATGTGCTGGCAAGGATGCGATTGATGCCCTTGGAGTACTTCGTGGTCAGCACCCATCGAGAGGAAAATGTTGATTCAGATCGGCACGTGCATCAACTAGTTGATCTGCTTCATGGAATTGCCGAGACGTACGGGAAACGGATTGTGTTCTCCGTTCATCCCCGAACGAAATCGCGGATCGATTCTGCTACCATCATCCTCCCCGCATTGGTTGAGCTCCATAAGCCGTTCGGGTTCTTCGACTACGTGAGTTTGCAGCGTCAGGCTCATGCCGTGATTTCGGATAGTGGTACGATCACAGAAGAGTCGTCCATCCTCAATTTCCCTGCTGTCAATATTCGTGAGACCCATGAACGTCCTGAAGGCATGGAGGAAGGGGCCGTGATGATGACGGGGCTTGATCGCACGCGGGTCCTGCAGGCCTTGTCGATCGTGGAGACACAGCCTCGTGGAGACCAGCGCCTGTTACGAATCGTGAAGGATTACGATGTCGCCAATGTGTCGGAGAAGATCGTTCGCATTATTCTCAGCTATACCGATTACGTCAATCGACTTGTTTGGCACCAGTGAACAGGTATCCGACGGACTGTGGCCAACCGAATTCTGGTGACAGGGGCTAAGGGGTTTGTGGGCTCGGCACTCTGCCGTCGCCTTCAGGATTCCGGATGCCTTGTCAGGGGGGCACTACGAGAAACGGCGCGGTGCTCTTCTCATGACGGTTCAACACACGATGGTATTGAGTGGGTGATCCTGCATGATCAATCTAGCGAGGAGCAGACAAGGCAGAGTTTGAAGGGCGTGGAGGTGATCATTCATCTGGCTGCGCGGGTCCATGTCATGGCTGATACTTCGGCCGATCCCCTTCACGAATTTCGGAAGGTCAACGTAGTCTGGACCGAACGGTTGGCGCGGACGGCTACTGCTGAAGGTGTTCGTCGATTCGTGTATCTGAGCTCGATCAAGGTGAACGGCGAACAGAGCATGATCCCGTTTACGGAACGGGACCTTCCAAATCCGCAAGGCGCTTATGGGAGGTCTAAGTGGGAGGCCGAACAGGCTCTGGCGATGGTGTCATCCCAGACGGGCCTGGAGACCGTCGTGATTCGGTCGCCGCTCGTCTATGGACCAGGCGTTGGGGGGAATTTTCTACAATTACTGAACTTTCTGGAGAAGGGTATTCCGCTGCCGCTCGCAGGAGTTGAAAATCGTCGCAGTCTGATCTATCGAGGAAACTTGGTCGATGCCCTCTCCTGCTGTGTCCACGGCCGGTTGGCCGCAGGACAGACCTATCTCATCAGCGATGGGGAAGATCTCTCTACTCCTGAATTGATTCGACGACTTGGCAAAGCGCTGGAATTCTCGGCATGTCTCTGGCCACTGCCTCTCTCGATGCTCTGTGGTATCGGACAGCTCATTGGAAAGCAGGCAGTGTTTGACCGACTGCTTAGATCGCTCCAAGTCGACTCGTCGAAAATCAGAAAGGGGTTGGACTGGCATCCTCCCTTTTCTGTCGACCAAGGTCTTGCTGAGACGGCGACCTGGTTCCGGGCTAGAACAACTAACCGGAGCATGGTTTCCTAACGCAGGATGTAGATCAGTCGTGATGCGGCATCGGCCATTGCGCCAGTTTCGTCTCGCCGTAACAAAGCCACGACCAGCGAGGGTGGAGTTCGTTCGCACATCGCAGTGACAAGTCGAGACAATGATTCAAACGCATAACATGGGCCGGGAATGATGGTTGCCTTTCCGGCTGTCATCGCCTTTGTCGTCGCGTGGTGGCTTACGGGCAGGTTCTGTTCCCCACGAGCATATTTTTCCATTCTCGCTCTCCCCAATGATCGAACACTACATTCTAGGCCGACCCCGCAGACGGGAGGGATGGCCATCATCGCCAGTGTGGTCATCAGTCTTGTTGCCGCCGCGAGTGTGTTTGCCATTACGCAGCCGTCGAAAGTTCTGTTGCCGAAAGGAGTGGCCTCAGGGAGCCTCTGGATTGTGCTAGCCATGCTCCTCGTCTTCGTGGTGTCCTTCATCGACGATTGTATCGGTCTTCGTGCCAGCCTCCGCCTGGGCGTGCAAGCCGCCGCCGCGCTTATCGTTGTTGTGGGGGTTGGGCTGGCTCTATCCTCGGTCCCGTTACCTGGGGGATTGCTGATTCCCATGGGATTCGTGGCAGCTCCAGTGAGCGCCCTCTTCTTGATCTGGATGGCGAACCTCTACAACTTCATGGACGGGATGGACGGATTTTCTGGCGGGATGACAGCTATCGGCTTTGGATTTCTTGCCTATTTTGGATGGGAGGCCGGATCTCCCGTCATGCTCATGATCGCCATATTCGTCGCCATGAGTGCGCTAGGGTTTCTTGTCCATAATTTCCCGCCGGCTCGCATCTTCATGGGCGATGCCGGGAGTATCACGCTTGGCTTCTTAGCGGGGACGCTGATGCTCTTAGGTGTGCGCGATGGGATATTTGAGTTTTGGGTTCCCATCATCCTCTTTTCCCCGTTCATCTTGGACGCAACAGTGACGGTACTCAGACGAGCGCTCCGTTTTGAGAAGATCTGGGAAGCTCATCGCCAACACTATTATCAGCGGCTGGTGTTGAATGGATGGAGCCATCGCCGGACGGTACTTGCAGAGTATGGAGTGATGCTGCTCTGCGGAGGACTGGCCGTTCTCTATCATCACTCAACTGAAAATGGGAAGCTCGCTATTTTAGGGGCATGGCTGGTCATGTTTCTTGTGTTGGGGAGATTCGTGAAGTGGTTGGAGCAAAGACAAGCAGTTTCTCGTCCTGTTCGGAGTTCAAGGACGGGAAGCGAGGTACACAACGTACAGACGGTGTCAGCCGAAGAATCCCAGAGCGTGACCGTCAAAACCTAGCGCAACCATGCTCGATGTGGGCACCGGACAAGGTGTGGTGCTCTCATTTGTGACCGAACTGGGTCAGGAGTGTCATGTGCCTGATGTATCGGATACGTACGTGAAAGGTATCATGTTTCAGCTTCGCAATATGGGAGCAGACGCGATCCCCTATCCAGCCGGATCTTTCGATGCGCTGACTATGCTGAGCACTGCTTTCATGCAATCCTGATCGTGCGCAAAGGGACGTCGTATTACCCCCTCCGATATGACATTGAGTTTTCAAAGGGTGGGTTGGAGCTGCCGTTGCAGGTTTCAGGGTTCCAACGATACGATGTTTCTTTCCTCAAGTCGCGACGCGATCCGGAGGGAATTCCACACGCGCGATCAGCAGGTACGGTTGTCAAAGACATGTGGCCCTTATTTCAAAACGCTCTGATTGCTTTCGCCTATACGTGATGGACTGGCGGTTTGACAGACTCCAGTCGCACACGAGACGAGCCGCAGGTTGGACGACAACCGCGCTCGGATTGACCATTCCGATGTGGGTGGTAGCGGACGGTGTGCTTGTCGTGCTGCTTGGTGTGTGCTGGCTTGCCAGTGGAGAATGGCGGGAACGGGTTCGTCGAGTTGTCGCGAACCCCGTCGCATTGAGCGCGTTGTTGTTATTCGGGTGGTTGCTGGCAGGATCTTTATGGGGATTGGGGTCTCTCAATGAACGACTGCTCGCCGTGAAGAAATATGCCGATCTCCTGCTGATCCCTCTCTTGATTTCGATGGCGGTTGATGTGCAAGAGCGAAATCGAGCGATCTTATTCTTGGGGATCTCATTAGTTGTGACCTTGGTGTTGTCGCTCGTATTGGGTTCGGGAGCTCTTCAGACTGGCTGGGTGATTGGTTGTGATCCCTCCAACCCATGCGTATTCAAGAGACACATCACTCATAACGTGCTGATGGCTTTTGGTGCACTGTTGTTTACCGTCTTGGCTTGGAGGTCTCGCGACAGACGAGCACGATGGGGGTGGGGGCTTGTCTCACTGTTGGCCGCGAGCAATGTCTTATTGATGGTGCATGGCCGAACCGGTTATGTGGTGCTTGCAGGACTGACCGTGTTGGCGCTCCACGCAGTATTCGGCTGGCGAGGCGTGGCAGGATCCGTGACTGCTCTCGCGCTCGTATTCAGCGGAGCCTATCAGGTCTCGACCAGTTTTCATGATCGGGTGAATCTGACCTTGTCCAATGTGACACAAGGGATCTCTGCCAGTGGAGATCTTGCGACACAGGAGCGCGTAGAGTTCTATCAATACACGGTGAAAATCATTGAGGATCATCCCCTGATGGGCGTCGGTACCGGTGGGTTCGCACAGGCCTACGCGGTATATGCCAAACAAGCCGGCGTGTCGGTTCCCAGTCACCCCCACAGTCAGTATCTTTTTATCATGGCACAAGTTGGAGTCGTCGGGCTTGGTCTGTTGCTCTGGCTTTTTGTGCAGCAGTGGCGATCGACACTCCTGGTCGGAGATGTAACCTATGGGTTGCTCGCAAGAGGTTTGGTGCTCATCATGGCGGTTGGGTGCCTCTTCAATGACTTGCTCCTTGATCATACCGAGAAGCTGCTGTACTGCTGGTTTTCCGGGGTGATGTATTCTGGAGTTGATTCACGACTCGGTGCGAAGACATGAGCCTTTCCGTGTATATCATCGCCTACAACGAAGCGAAGAAGATCGCTGATACCATTAACAGCGTGCTGTGGGCTGATGAAATCATCGTGGCTGACTCTGCTAGTACCGACGAGACGGTTCGGGTCGCACAGGACTTGGGAGCCCGCGTGGTCCAGATTCCATTCCATGGATTTGGCCATCTACGAAATCAAGCCATCAAGGCCTGTACGCATGAATGGATTTTTAGCCTCGATACTGACGAACAGTGTACACCGGAGGTCCGTGATGAAGTTCTCATGATCCTTTCCGGGACTCCCGCGCACGACGCCTATCTTGTGCCGAGGCGGAATTATTTCATGGGTCGCTGGATCAAGCATTCCGGCTGGTATCCGAACTTTCGCCAACCGCAATTGTTCAGGAAAGGATCTATGAAATACGTGGAGTCTCCTGTCCACGAGGGGTATGAATTACTGACTGCCAAACCAGTCGGTCGGCTGGAGCATGCGAT
The DNA here is from genome assembly GCA_005116965.1 of Nitrospira sp. Taxonomy (GTDB): domain Bacteria; phylum Nitrospirota; class Nitrospiria; order Nitrospirales; family Nitrospiraceae; genus Nitrospira_D. Next base: position 908,655 of record SWDG01000006.1, read on the forward strand.
TTGGCAGATCCCGTTCAGGGACTTCGAGGAGGTTGTCAAGAAGGCCAACCGGTATTCGTCGCTTGGGGTCCTGAAACTCGCCGATCAACGAGTATCGATGGGGACTGCGTTGTTTCACGGCATCTGGTCATTCATCAAACATTATGTGGCGAAGCGAGGGTTTTTGGACGGCTGGCCTGGCTTTGTCATTGCGTTTGGAAATTTCGAGGGAACATTTTATCGGTATGCCAAGCGGTTCGAACAGCAAGAGATGTGGGCGCTTCCCAAACAGGCGCCTCTTCACCGTCGCTGCGACTCACCATCGAAATGAAAACAACGGTGATCGTGACGACGTACAATCGTCCTGATGCGCTGGCCGTTGTATTGGAAGGCTACTGTGGCCAAAGCGATCAAGAGTTTGGGCTTGTGGTTGCAGATGACGGATCGAAAGAGGAGACCGCCGAGGTCGTGCGGCAATTTGTTGGGCGCGCACCATTCCCGCTGACGCATATCTGGCACGAAGAC
>SWDG01000006.1:909258-941564 GCA_005116965.1 Nitrospira sp.
GGTTGACGAGCCGTGTCCTGCACCAGCGGCTGCCGATTCATGCGTGGAACGGAATGAATTGGGCACTGTCTTGGGTCCGGCGTGACGTCAATCGCGTGCTTCCGCTGATGCAGCTGCCGAATGGTCCGTTTCGGAAATGGATGCCGGATCGTTGGCAAGGCATTAAGACCTGCAATCTTTCGGCATGGCGGACAGACTTGATCCGTGTGAATGGACTGGACGAATCCTACGAAGGATGGGGGCTGGAAGATTCCGACTTGGTTATTCGGTTACTCCATGCCGGCGTGAAACATAAGAATGCGCGCTTTGCTGCGACCGTGTTCCATTTATGGCATCCCGAGCAGGATCGCATGCGGCTGCCGGCTAATCAGAAACGGCTGGATGATCTGTTGCGATCGACAACTGTGCGAGCCGCCATTGGTCTGGATCAGGGTGGTGGTCTCTGATGTCGACGGGCGATGCGCTCTGTGATGAGAGTGCTGGTGATGAAATGAAGCGGGACATACGCCGCATACTGATTGTGTGTACACGCCGGATCGGAGATGTCCTGTTGGCGACGCCGGTTGTGCGATCGCTCAAGCGCGCCTATTCGGAAGCCGTCATCGACATGCTTGTATTTGAAGGAACGCAAGATGTTGTGGCCGCAAACCCAGACATCCATCGAATCTGGACGATCGCCGAACGCCCGGTGATTGGTCCTCATCTGGAATTGCTGTGGTCGCTCTGGCGTCGATACGACCTGGCCTTGTCGGTCTTGGCCGGAGACCGCCCGACTATTCATACCTGGGTGGCAGGACGATATTGTGTGGGCACTCTATTAGATGACAGTAAATCGTGGTGGAAACGAAGGTTGCTCGATGAATGGGTAGCGTTTGACAATATCCATACCCATACCGTCGTCATGAATCTCCGGTTGCTCGCCTCGTTAAATATCGAACCGCATAGAACCCCTGTCGTCAGTTGGAGTCGTGAAGATGAAAAAGCCATTCACGACGTATATCCAGGAATGAATGGCGCTCCTCGATATGTCGTACTGCATATCTCGCCAAAATTCGCATACAAAACCTGGACGACATCCGGTTGGGTTGCCCTTGGACGGTGGTTAGCGGATCAGGGAATGACGGTAATTGTGACGGGAGGGGTGTCTGATCAACAAACCTCCTGTGAGCAGGTGATTCATGGGCTATCCGATGCGGTAAATCTGGTTGGTCAGGCAACGTTGCCGGCGCTTGGCTATTTGCTCAGTCGCGCGGCCTTGTACGTCGGAACAGATACTGCTGTCAGTCACATGGCGGCGGCTGTGGGTGTGCCGACCGTCGTGTTGTTTGGGCCATCGAATCCGGTAAAGTGGGGGCCCTGGCCGAAAGATTTTCCTGAAACGGTGCAAAGCCCATGGCGAAGACAAGGGTCGCAGCGACAGGGAAATGTGTTTCTGCTCCAAGGGGAAGGGGATTGCGTGCCGTGTCTTGGGGAAGGCTGCGACCGCCACATCAATAGTCTGAGCGATTGCCTACAGAGATTGTCAATCGGTCGTGTGATTGCAGCAGCTGAGGCAATGCTCTTGAATGAACACGATCGGACGTGGAGTGTGGGAGCGGAGGTCTCTCAATCGTGAAGCAAGTGACGAGCACTCTCCTTCACAGGATCGACAGTCTGCTTGGACAGATTGTGCAGGGCTATCGTTCAGTGCTTGTACTCGGGATAGAGCTTGTCCTCATTGTCGCTGCGAACCTCTCCGCGTTTGCCTTACGCTTTGATGCCAACATCCCGGTGTCCTACGATCGCATCATGTGGAGATATCTCCCCGGTATTGTACTCGTGTTTGGGAGCAGCTTGTGGGTATTCGGAATTCAACGAGGACTATGGAGATATGTCGGTCTCCATGATTTGGGACGCATTTTCTTGGCTGCTCTTGTCGGCGCCGCTGCATTTTACGGATTGTGCCATATGGCATTGCGGTGGGCCGAATATCCGCGATCGATCATCATTTTAACCGGACTCCTCACTGGTCTCTATCTTGCCGGTATTCGCGTAATGGTGCGATGGTTCAGGGAATGGATACGGATTATTGAGCCGACCGCCAGACGAGCGCTGATCGTCGGTGCTGGGCACGCGGGCGAGTTGCTGGTAAGGGACATGTTGTCGGACGGAGGCTATAACTGCCGTCCGGTGGGGTTTGTGGATGATGATCCTATCAAACGTCGAATGAAAATTCATGGAATCTCAGTCGTAGGAACGATCGATGATATCAAGAAGGTGGCGGAAGCGCTGGAGGTGCACGAGATCATCGTCGCCATACCGTCAGCCTCGACTATGGTGAAGCAAAAAATTCTGGCGGCTTCAGCAGGGTGCACAGCTCCGATTAAGACCCTCCCCGATGTCAAACAATTATTGCATGATCCCGTCTCTCTGCAGCAAGTGAGACCGATGAGTTTGGACGATTTGCTGCAGCGTGAGCCCATCCAGACGGATCGCCAGGAACTATACCCTCTCATATCCGGAAAGACGTTGCTCGTCACTGGAGCAGGAGGTTCGATCGGGTCAGAGTTGTGCCGGCAAATCGCACGGTATAATCCCCAGTCGTTGGTCCTCTTCGAGCGGTATGAAAACGCTCTTCATTCACTCATGCTGGAGTTGAAGGGAGCTTTCCCAGCCGTGACGATCTTCCCTGTCATTGGAGATGTCACTGTTCCCGACCGCGTGTCGGAAGTGTTCCAACGGGCTAGACCCGATATCGTGTTTCATGCCGCGGCGCTCCGCCGGCATCAGCCGGCCATTGCGACCGCGATGGATCGAATCAGGGAGCTGAAAGTGACCGGGGCATCCACGCAGGTGATTGATGATATCTATCGCGCGATCAAGCCAGTTTCAATCGACAACGGTGTCATGGAGCAGTCCTCGAAGGCGGCTGTGGTGCCGGTGATGTTTAAATGGTCAGATGTCGGGAGTTGGGGCAGTCTGGACGAAGTGGCGGAGAAAAATAAGGCCGGCAATGTGGTGATCGGACGAGTGGTCGATCTTGAGAGTACGCGCTCGATCGTCTATGCGGATCGGCGTGTTGTTGCAACGATCGGGTTACAAGATATGGTGGTGGTCGATACCCCCGATGCGACGTTGGTGTGCCCCAAAGCGCGGGCGCAGGATGTGAAGAAGATCGTCGATATTCTGAAGCAGCAGCAAGCCCCTGAACATTTGGAACACCTGACGGTTCAGCGGCCTTGGGGATCGTACACCGTGTTGGAGGAGGGGCCTGGGTTCAAAGTGAAACGCGTCACAGTGAATCCCGGAGGCCGTCTTTCGCTCCAACTCCATCGCCAACGCAGTGAGCACTGGGTTGTGATAGCTGGTACAGCGCGTGTCACGAGAGGCGTAGAAATCTTTGATTTGCAGGTCGGACAAAGTACGGCGATTCCGATGAAGACACAGCATCGACTCGAAAATCCTGGCAAAGAGATCGTGCATATCATCGAAGTACAGAACGGACCGTATCTCGGTGAGGATGATATTGTGCGGTTTAAGGATGATTACGGACGTGCGAAAAACTGAACGGAAAAAGTCATACAGTCACCCCCAATAGACCTTCAACTGTACAACTTTCAGACTTGAAGACTGTGCAACAAGAGGACTGAACGAGGAACTATGGGTTTGTTTCGCGAATACGATCTGAGAGGAATTGTCGGCAGCGAATTGACCGAGGATCTAGCTGAACGGGTGGGTCGTGCCTACGCCACGTACGGCGTGACGCGTGGCGTGAAGACGATCAGCCTGGGGCGTGACGGGCGGCTCAGTTCTCCGTCCTTGCACAAGGCGCTGCTCAAGGGACTGCTCGCGGGCGGACTCGATGTGATCGATATTGGGCTTTGCACCTCACCACTCGTGTATTTTTCTTTGTTCACGCTGCCGGTCGATGGCGGTATCATGATTACTGGAAGCCACAATGCGGCGGAGTATAACGGCTTTAAGATCTGTGTCGGCAAGTCAGCCATTCATGGAGAGGAAATCCAGGAACTTCGAAGGGTAATGGAAACAGGGGTATTCGTATCGGGGAACGGCCAGCTCTCCGCGCATCCGATTATTCCCGACTATCTGGCGTACCTCCGGAAAAGCTTCTCCCATGTTCACGCAAACCGGCTGCATGTCGTGATCGATAGTGGAAACGGCGCAGCGTCTCTGATTGCCAAACAAGCTCTTGAATTGTTGGGTTGCAAAGTGACCGGGTTGTATTGCGATCTTGACGGCCGCTTTCCTAACCACCATCCGGATCCTACGGTGCTTGAAAATCTCGCCGACCTCATGCAGGCCGTGAAAAGTCACCGGGCTGACGTAGGGATCGGATATGACGGGGATGCGGACCGAATCGGGGCGATTGATGAGCAAGGGGAGGTGCTGTGGGGTGACCGTCTGTTGGTCATCTACTCGCGTGACATCTTGTCTGTGCAACCCGGCAGTACGATCATCTCCGAAGTAAAGGCGTCACAGAGTCTTTATGATGACATCGCCAAGCGAGGCGGGCGTGGGATCATGTGGAAGACCGGACATTCGCTGATCAAGGCAAAGATGAAAGAGGAATCGGCGGTATTGGCAGGTGAAATGTCCGGACACATGTTTTTTGCGGATCGATATTTTGGGTACGACGATGCGGTCTATGCGTCTTGTCGGCTTGTTGAAATCCTGGCGAAGACCCAACGCCCGCTTTCCACGTTAGTCGCTGACTTGCCCAAAACGGTGGTGACTCCAGAGATCCGGGTGGACCTTCCTGATACAGTCAAATTCGACGTCGTGGAGCGGATTCGCCTGAGATTCTCGGAGTATTTGCGGAGCAAGCAAGGCCTTGGGCCGAGCAAGTTGGTGCTTCGGGACCTCATCACGATCGATGGTGTCCGCGGAATATTCGATGATGGATGGGGGCTCATCCGGGCCTCCAACACGCAACCAGCCTTGGTGCTCAGATTTGAGGCGACGTCCGCTGCACAGCTTAACGTCATTCGAGCGATCGTCGAGGAGGAACTCCTGGAGGCGAAACGAGCGGTTGGGTGTTAGTGGCTGCCACGGCCTGGCCCGATCGAATTCCCCGTGTCTCCCGCATGTGCGGCTCCGCTTTGATTGTCGTTGCCGTGTTGCTCCTGCTCTTACCTGCTGGTTCAATTAAAACGCACGCTCAAAGTGAACTCAAACATCCTTTTCAGGTCGGTGAACGGCTGACGTATGAGGTTTCTTGGCTCAATATGACAGCCGCGATTGCTGTGATGGAAGTGGTTCAGATGGAAGGACCGAACGATCGACCGGTTGCCAAGTTGGTGGGGACGGCGTCCTCAACACCGATCATCACGAAGTTCTTTCCGGTGGATAATCGAGTGGAGTCGGAGCTGGATCTGGAGACACTGGCTCCGGACCATATGACCTTCCGTCGGCGAGAAGGGAGAAAGAAAGAAGATATCGAGTATGTCTTCCATCAAAAAGAAGGCACAGTCACGGCCCTCAGAGGAGGTGCGACGGAGTCGCTTCCTATCCCAGCCGGAACACAGGATATCATGTCATGCTTGTACTATACGCGGACGGTCTTGCCACCGAATCCGGGGGCTTCACTGAAAATGAACGTGTACCACGATAAGAAGAATCGCCCGGTCGAGGTTCTTGTCGAAGCGATCGAGACCATTGAAGGGGCCTGGGGAAAGGCGGAGACGGTCCGGGTGCTAGTGATCATGCCGTTCCATGGGCTGTTCATGAATCAGGGTAACATCCGCGTGTGGGTTACCAATGATGACAGGAAGACTCCTCTTCGGATGAAGGCGAAGGTCGTGCTCGGGTCCATTGTCGCTGATTTGGTAGACGGCTTTTAGGAAACCGCTACTCCAAAGCAAGAGTATTGAACATCGATTGTTGTTCGCACGGGTCAAACCCGCTATACTGGGCGCCATCATGCGAGAATTTCCACTTACGTTAAACCGCTTTATCACTCAGAATCAGGCCTCGCATCAAGCTGCGACGGAGGAGTTCTCCGGTTTATTGACCCAGATTGGTCTGGTCGGCAAGCTCATTTCTGAAGATCTACGGCGCGCCGGGCTGATCAACATTCTTGGAACGACCGGCGACACGAACGTGCAGGGAGAAACGGTCAAAAAACTGGATGCCATTGCCAACGACGACTTCGTCAAAGTCTTTCAACACAGCGGCTATGTCTGCGCCTTAGCTTCGGAAGAAATGGAAAAGCCGATCTCAATGCCAGGCAATTGGCCGCAGGGGAAGTACATGCTGCTGTTCGATCCGCTTGATGGCTCCTCCAATACGGACAATAATATGCCGCTCGGGGCCATTTTTTCCGTGCTCAAGTATGACCGGGCTGATCGTTTGCCCACCGAAGGCGAAATGATCCGTCGAGGAACCGAACAAGTTGCGGCCGGTTACCTGCTGTACGGATCAAGCACGATGCTGGTGTACACTGTCGGGCAGGGCGTGTACGGATTTACGCTTGAACCCGGCATCGGGGAATATCTTCTCTCCCACGCGCAGGTCAGAATTCCTGACAAGGGCAAGGTCTACGCTGCCAATGAAGGAAACTATAACAAGTGGTCGGAGGGAACGAGGAAGTATGTGGATTCGCTCAAGGTCAGCGATAAGGCAACCGGTCGTCCGTACAGCGCCCGGTATTCGGGCTGTTTGGTGGCCGATGTGCATCGCCTGTTGCTCGGAGGCGGGATCTATCTCTATCCGGGCGAAACCGATAAACCAGAAGGGAAGCTGCGACTGCTCTACGAGGCGAATCCGCTGGCCTTTGTCGTCGAACAGGCCGGGGGAAAAGCTTCAACGGGCACATCGAGAATTATGGAAGTGGAGCCGAAGAAATTGCATCAGCGCGTGCCGCTGATTATCGGGAGCCGCAGCGACGTCGAGCAAGCGGAAGCGTACATTCAGGGGAACGCCTAGATACTCAGGTATGTGGTACTGTGATGTTGTTGGGAGGGAGCTATGAGAGACCGGGTTCAAGAAATTCTGAGTTGGTACGGGAGTGATAACGCGGGGACTAAGACCAACATCGCGCGTCTACTCCGGTCAGGTAAGTTGGCGGGGACCGGCAAGTTGGTCATTTTACCGGTGGATCAAGGATTCGAGCATGGGCCGGCGAGGAGTTTTGCGCCGAACCCATCCGGTTATAATCCGCACTATCACTTTCAGCTCGCGATTGATGCCGGATGTAATGCCTATGCTGCCCCACTGGGGTTTCTGGAAGCCGGGGTCAATGAGTTTGCGGGCCAGATTCCCCTCATTCTCAAACTCAACAACCACGATGTGCTGCATGATGAGAAGGATCCATTGCCTTCAGTCACTGGTAGTGTGAGGGATGCTCTTCGGTTGGGTTGTTCGGCCGTTGGGTTCACGATCTATCCCGGTTCGTCCCATTGCAATGCCATGTATGAGCAATTGCAGGCGATTGCCGAGGAAGCGAAAGACAGTGGCCTTGCGGTGGTCGTGTGGTCCTATCCGCGAGGGTCGGTGTTGAGCAAAGAGGGTGAGACGGCGATGGACGTGGTTGCCTATGCGGCGCAGATTGCGGCTCAATTGGGCGCACATATTATCAAGGTAAAATTGCCGACTGCGCATTTGGAACAGGCTGCGGCCAAGAAGGTGTATGAATCGACGCAAATTCCAATCAAGACTCTGGCGGAACGAGTGAAGCACGTCGTCCAGAGTTCGTTCGATGGTCGTCGGATCGTCATCTTTTCGGGCGGGGCCAAGAGCGAGGATAAGAACGTATTCGAAGAAGCTCGAGCCATTCGCGATGGTGGAGGCTTTGGCTCGATCATCGGTCGGAATTCATTCCAGCGTCCAAAGGCGGAGGCGACCGAGTTTCTTCACACGATCATGGGGATTTACAGCGGCGAGATTAAGTAACGCCCCATGCAGTATTGATACGAGCGAAATGGCACCATGAATCAAGTGGATTTTGAACACAAACCGCCTCGCAGAATGAGAAGATGGATGGTTGCTGCAACCTTGTTAACGGTTGGGATCGTCATAGGTGTTGTGGTTGCTTCGGACCTCGGCTGGTTGCCTAGGGGACATGCGGTTCCCGATGCATCTTCCATTGTTCCGACGCTCCCCATCGCCAGACCCGTGTCGACGGCTCCTCAACCAGTTTTGGGCGGGGGCAATCAAACATTTGTCGATATTGCCAAGTCTGTGAAACCGGCGGTGGTCAATATCTACGCGACCAAGAACGGACGTTCTGAAGGCTCCGGGACAGCGCCGTTTGATGACCCTTTGTTTAGAAAGTTTTTTGGCGACGAGTTTTTCAAAAAGTTTGAACACCCGAAAGAGCGAAAAGAACGAGGGCTTGGGTCCGGCGTCATCGTTGAATCACACGGACTCATCATCACCAACAATCATGTGGTCGGCAAGGCGGATGAAATTCGCGTCACGCTGTCCGATAAGCGCGAATTTAAGGCGAAGCTGATCGGGACCGATCCGAAGACCGATGTGGCCGTCGTGAAGATCGACGCGACGGGGCTTCCGACCGTCGCCTGGGCCGATTCAGACAAGCTGGAAGTCGGGGAGTTTGTCTTGGCGGTCGGGAATCCGTTTGGACTGACACAGACCGTAACGTTGGGGATTGTCAGTGCCCTTGGACGAGCCGCCGGTATTGCGGAGTACGAGGATTTTATCCAGACAGATGCGGCGATCAACCCCGGGAATTCAGGTGGAGCTCTGGTCAATGTGCGGGGTGAGCTGGTTGGAATCAATACGGCCATCTTCAGCCAGAGCGGTGGCAACATGGGGATCGGGTTTGCCGTGCCGAGCAATATGGCACAGTCGATTATGGGGCAACTGGTGCAGACGGGCAAAGTCGTTCGAGGGTGGCTCGGTGTCTCGATTCAAGAGCTCACGCCGGAATTGTCCTCCCAGTTTGGAATCACGGAGACAAAGGGTGTGTTGGTTAGTGATGTCATGGATGACAGCCCGGCGAAAAAGGCCGGATTCGAACGAGCCGACGTCATCATCGAGTATGATGGCAAGTCGATGGATTCACCGACGCATCTGCGCAATGCTGTGGCCCAGACTCCGGTTGGAAAGAAAGTTGTGGTGAAGCTCATTCGGGACAAGAAACCCAAAACCATTGACCTCACCATCGTCGAGCAGCCCAAGTCGATGTCACAAAACGGCGATGAGGATGGAGGGGATGCAGCGACGCCGACGGGCATACTCTCCAGTCTCGATGTGCGAGATCTCACGGAAGAATTAGCGGGCCGGTATGGGCTCAAATCCAGTGAACGGGGCGCGGTGATTATTCGAGTCAAGCCCGGAAGCACGGCGGAAGAACTGGGAGTTCGTGAGGGGGATATCGTGCTCGAGGTCAATCGTCAAGCCATCACGTCCGTGAAAACTTTTGAGCGAATCGCCGGTAAATTACCTAAAGATCAAGCCGTCTTGCTGTTGTTGAAACGGCAGGGGCGGACGATCTATCTCACGCTTCGTCCATGAGCAGTCAGTGGGCCATCCATTATACAGTGACTGCAGATATTCCTAGACTCTTCACGTGAGTAATCACACCGTGGCTCTCGTCCCTGCCGCTGGACGAGGCCTTCGCATGGGCGGCTCGGTGCCTAAACAATTTCTCGCCCTCGGCGGTGAACCGCTGGTGGTTCACTCGCTTCGTGTGCTTCAGCGCTCTCCCGCCATCCACGAGATTATACTAGCTGTGCCAGAGGCCGACCTCGACTACTGCCTCAATGACCTTGCCGTTCGATATGGCTTCTCAAAAATCACGAGGGTGGTCGCGGGTGGAAAGGAGCGCCAGGATTCGGTCCGGCATGCCCTTGAACACGTGCCTATCGAGACGGATATCGTGGTCGTTCATGATGCGGTACGACCGTTCCTGACTCTGGATATGGTGGCTCATGTGGTCGAGGCGGCTCGCCATGTGGGTGGGGCCATTGTGGCCTTGCCGATGCGTGATACGGTCAAGCAGGTTGGAAGCAATCATCATATCGAACGAACGGTTGATCGCGGGCCACTCTGGTTGGCACAGACGCCGCAGGCATTCCGACGTGATCGATTGTTGGACGCCCACCGCAAAGCTCATGCGGACGGTGTGTGCGCCACCGATGATGCGTTCTTGTTCGAATGGGCTGGTCACCCAGTCGTGGTGGTGGAAGGGAGCGGAGAGAATATCAAGGTCACGCGGCCTGAAGATATGGTGATCGGTGAGGCCATCTTGGCCTCCCGTCAGTCGGGACGCATGAAAGGGACAGCATGAGCAAGGGATTTCGTATTGGGTATGGCTATGACGTTCATCCATTGGGACCAGGGCGTAAACTGATTCTTGGCGGGGTCGAGATTCCCCATAGCAAAGGGTTGGTTGGTCATTCTGACTCCGATGTGCTGGTTCATGCCGTTTGCGATGCCTTGTTGGGTGCAATGGGAGAGGGAGATTTGGGACGGCACTACCCCAGTTCGGACCCCAAGTACAAAGGAATCTCAAGCCTCAAATTGTTGGAAGATGTCATGTCGAAGCTGAGAGTGAAGGGATATCGAGTGGGAAATATTGACACCGTGATCGTGGCTCAAGCGCCACGTCTCGGACCGCACCTCGCGGCGATGCAGAAGACCATGGCAGAAGCTGCCGGGGTCCTCCCTGAGTCAGTCAATGTCAAGGTGAAGAGCGGAGAAGGGTTAGATGCCGTGGGCCATGAGGAGGGCATGATCGCTCATGCCGTTTGTTTGATCGAGCCGGTCTGAGGTCGTAGGATAGACTGCTGATGCTGGCGCACATTACACAAGACCTCAAGGCGGTCTTTGATCGAGATCCGGCGGCAACAAGCAAGCTGGAGGTCATCCTTACGTACGCAGGCTTCCATGCGTTGTTGGCGTATCGGATTTCCCATTGCCTCAAGTCGTTGGGCATTCCCTTCCTACCGCGTGCGATTTCACAACTAGCCCGCTGGGTGACCGGTGTGGAGATTCATCCTGCCGCCAAAATCGGGACAGGGTTTTTCATCGACCATGGTATGGGAGTGGTGATCGGCGAAACCGCTGAGATTGGGGACTATGTGACTCTCTTTCAAGGCGTGACGTTGGGAGGCACAGGCAAGGAACGTGGTAAGCGGCATCCAACGTTGGGTAATCACGTGGTGGTTGGGGCCGGGGCCAAGATCTTGGGGGGGATTACGATCGGCGACAATGTGAAGATCGGGGCTAATTCTGTCGTATTGAAGAATGTTCCCCCCAATTCGACGGTCATCGGTGTGCCGGGACGCGTAATCAAGTCCCTGGGCGAACGGTTGCCAGATGCGACGATGGACCAAGTCGATTTGCCGGACCCCATCAGCGATCGCTTCATCGCGTTGGAACAAGAATTGATCGAACTCCGAAAAAGACTCGAAAATCCTGATGAGAAGTCTAATCCATAACAGTGAGCGATATGGGCAGGCTCAGGGACACAATTAATCCGGCGCGGTGTGTTGCCGCACCGGATTAACAGGACTATGCAGAGAGACAATCGCTCATGAATAGCTTCCGCTCGTCGCCCTTCAACTTCTTGTCGCCCGCTTCTTTATTGCACGTTTTCATCTTATTCTGCTGAGAGCCCTTCCCTCCTCCGCCTTTCTCCGACTTGGCGGAGAGACAGCCCTTCATAAATTCCTTCCGTTCGTCTCCCTTTCCTTCGCCAAACCCCTTTGCGTTCGCCCTCTCGTTGCAGGCCTTCATCTTGTTCTGCTGTTGAGGTGCGGCGACGGCGAATGGAGTCGCCCCAAGGCTAACCATGAACAAAGCAACGGTGATCACACGTAGCGCTGTCGACATACCAATTCTCCTTTATGGTGAGAGGTGAGATACGCGTCTGAGCGTGCATCTTAGCAAAAAAATACGTACTTGTCTGTGAGGAGAGGCATGAGGTCTGTTGGTCATCAGCGATTCATGGGCGAAGAGAGCCTGTGTAGGACGATAGCCACTGAGAATGAAGTTACGGCGTGGCGCTCAACAAGACAGGATGATTTCTTCAGAGGAAAAGGATATTCTCTGAAGGCAATCAATACACCGCAGCGGCATCCATCTTGACGTGTATAGGTGGGAAGAGAGAAGGAATCCATGAGCTCAACCCCAGGCATGACACCATCGAGCCAGTTTAGGAAGCTCCTCTTGTCGGAGCAGCTGGAATTCATCTGCGAAGCTCATAACGGCCTGAGTGCAAAGATCGTGCAGGAAGCCGGCTTCGACGGTATTTGGGCCAGCGGCCTTTCCATCTCAGCCCAATTTGGCGTCCGTGACAACAACGAAGCCAGCTGGACCCAAGTTCTGGAGAATCTGGAATTCATGTCCGATGCGGCCACGATTCCGATTCTCCTCGATGGCGACACAGGGTACGGCAACTTCAACAACATGCAGCGGCTGGTCCGCAAACTGGAGCAGCGACGTATCGCCGCGGTGTGCATCGAAGACAAGCTTTTCCCCAAGACCAATAGTTTTATCAAGGGCGATGCTCAACCGATGGCGGACATGCATGAATTCTGCGGCAAGATCAAGGCAGGCAAAGACGCTCAGACTGATTCGGACTTTTGCATTATCGCGAGAGTGGAAGCCTTCATCTGTGGGTGGGGGTTGGCGGAAGCCCTTCGCCGAGCCGAGGCCTATCGTCAGGCAGGTGCAGACGGCATTCTCATTCATAGTGCCTTGTCGGTGCCGGATGAGATCCTTGCGTTCAAGCAGGAATGGAGCAATCGATGTCCTGTCGTGATTGTGCCGACCAAGTATTACGCCACGCCCACCGATGTGTTTCGGCAGCATGGGTTCTCAATGGTTATTTGGGCCAATCATATGCTCCGAACTGCCGTGGCCGCCATGCAGAAAACCGCGTGGACCTTGAAGGAGCAGCAACATCTGCTCTCCATCGAAGACAAAGTTGCGCCGGTTTCAGAAATCTTCAGGCTGCAAAATGCCGCAGAGTTACAAGATGCCGAAGACCGCTATCTTCCCAGAGGCGCCGAAAACACCAGCGCTATCGTATTGGCGGCTTCCCGTGGGGAGGAGCTTCGTGAGCTGACAGAGCACCAACCCAAGACCATGGTGAAAATTCAGGGGACGCCGATCCTTGCCCGCATCGTGGACGCCTATAACGCCGTGGGGATCAAGGACATCACCGTCGTTCGTGGCTATAAAAAAGAGGCGGTGACGCTGCCCAACCTGACCTATTTGGATAACGATGACTTTGCCGAGACCGGTGAGTTGGATTCCTTGGACAAAGCAATGCGCGCCCGGAAAGGGTTGGCCAAGGATCTGATCATTTCGTATGGTGACGTGCTCTTCAACACGTACATTCCTCAGGCCCTGTGTCAGGAAAAAGAGGACTTTGTCGTCTTTGTGGACAGCGATTGGCAGAACCAGAGCAGCTATACCCGTCTAGGCGGATTTGCCGAATGCACGCTGCCGAATTCAAGGAAAGCCTTCAATGCTAAGATCTATCTTAAACAATTAGGGAATCTGGCACCTCAAGAAAGCATTCATGGAGTCTGGATGGGGTTCCTCAAAGTGTCTCCCGCCGGAACCATCCACCTTCAGGCGATCCTCGCTGAGATGGTAGCGGATCCAGCGAATCGCAAAGCCGGCATTCCCCTTCTATTGCAAGAACTGTTGAAGCGGCAACTCTCTGTTCGCGTACTCTATACGGTAGGGCACTGGCTCGATATCAACAGCCTTGATGATGTGGTTCAGGCAGGCAATTTTTAACCATTCACGCCCTCACTCGTAATCCACCCGTACCAAAAATAGCCCCTGTGGGGGAGCTGTTTTCCCGGCTGCTGAACGATCTCGTGCATCGAGAATGTGCGTGAGCCTGTCCGGCGGACGTTTGTGCAAGCCGACCTCCGCAAGGGTGCCGACAATCGAACGGATCATCTGTTTCAGGAACCGGTCGGCATAGGCTTCGATTCGCAGCCGATCGCCTTCACGGGAGACCATGAATCGTTGTAGATGACAGATGGGATTGTCGTTGTCGGTGGGCTGGGTCTGGAACGAAGAAAAATCGTGCGAGCCGATCAGGGCCAGTCCTGCCTGATTCATTGCCGCGTCGTCAAGAGGTTGATGGATATGCCAGCAATAGTCACGCTCAACGGCCGGACGTTCCGGGCGATTCAGAATACGGTATTCGTACAGTTTACCCTTGGCCGAATGTCTTGCGTGGAAGGTGTCCGGCATGAGCGCGACTGATCGCACCACGATGCTCTTCGGGAGATGGGCGTTCAGCGCTCTGGTCCATTCTCGGGGCGTCAGGTCACGGTCGATACGGAAACTCGCCACCTGCCCCATCGCATGTACTCCTGCATCGGTGCGTCCGGCGCCGATGACCGGTGCGTTGATTTGAGTGACGCCTGCAATGGCCGCTTCGACGGCTGCTTGAACCGTTGGCTGATCGGGCTGACGTTGCCAGCCTGCGTAGGCTGTGCCGTCATATTCGAGAGTCAGTTTGACGATAGGCATGCAACACGTGGATGGCGATGAGCGAGACGATCAGCGGATGTCCGGTCGATTATTGGTCAGGAACGAAACGATACCATGATAGAGGGATTGAGCGACATCGCGGACGAACGCCGGTTTTCTGAGGAGATCTTCCTCGTCGGGGTTGGAAATATAGGCGATCTCGGCCAGGATGCTGGGCATGCTCGTAAACCTCAAGACGTAAAAGGGTGCTGTCTTGACGCCATGGTCGTTGACCACGTATGGCCCGTTCATCTGGGAGACCATGGCTTCTTTCGCGTTCCACGCAAGCTCCAGGGACTCCTCGATTTTCTTTGCCGTTAACAGATCTGCCACGAGGTATTCCCATCCGACCCCGGTGTTGATGATCGGGGTGCCGTTCTCCCGTGCTGCGACCTCAAGTGCTCGCTGATCCTTGGCCTCCCCGAAGTGATAGATTTCAATCCCTTTGACTATGCGTGACGGATGCGAGTTGACATGGATGGAGACGAAGAGATCGGCTTCGTTGCTGTTCGCAAACCTGGCCCGATCTTCCAGCTCAATAAACACATCACGGTCTCGGGTCATCAATACACGCACGCCGGGCTGCTTACTTAGAAGTTCACGAAGCTGGAGCCCTACCTTGAGGGTAATATCCTTCTCCTCGGTCCTTTGGAGCCCCCGTGCGCCCGGATCTTTTCCCCCATGGCCGGGATCGATCACGATGGTTGTGTATCCCTTGGCGCGTGGCGTGACGGGTTGGGAGGCGGAAGAAGCTGCTCGTTGAGAGACTTCTCGTGGGTCAAGCGCGGAAGGAGGGACTGGGGCGTTGGGTGGAGTCACGTCAATGACCAAGCGAGGGGGATGGGACAGCGTGAAGTGCTTATAGGCTCGGAACGATGTGGTCGGAAGAGACACCGCGACAGCATGCGAAGGCAGTTGAGTGACCATGAAGGGTGATGGGATGGTCCCGTTCGTCGCTTTCGTTTGCGCTGGTTGGCTGAGCCATGTGTTGGGAAGGGCGAGGACCACGCGACTTGGATTGGTCGCTCGTTGCTCGATGACCGTCGTGTGACGATCGAGATCCAACACGAGTCTGCTTCTCTCTGGGCTCGTCATCACACGGAAATTGCGAACGGTAACGGGAGCCAGGGAAGCGGTCGTTCCTCTGATGCGGCTCTGTTCCGATGACCGCACCGGCAAAGTACGGTGATCATCGGAGGACCACGCCCAGGCCGCTGGGATCAAGCTCCCGTATGCGAAGAGGAAGAAGATGGCAGTGGACGAGAGGAGGGTGAGGGGCTTAAAGGAAAGCAGTCGAGCCTTTCGTATACGCATGGGCCTTTTGTCGGTAGAAGACAATGGGAAACTATTCTCAGATGTCCGTCGGCTTGTCAAGAATTACACCAGTTAGCTAGGCGGAATTCGGATTGACTGTGGGCTCACGATCACGATAGCGTGTGATATGCCGACGCATCTGATCGTCGATGGGTATAACGTGCTGGCTGGTGCCGGAGCCCTTCCCGGACGTCTTGAATCGGCTCGCGAGGTGTTGCTACATGATTTGGCCGCCTATCGGCATCGGAAGAACCATGCTATCACCGTCGTATTTGACGGCTGGCAACAGGGCCAGCCATCCGAAGGGCGGGAGCATCGTGCCGGAGTCCAGGTGATCTATTCAAAACGGGGTGAGCGTGCGGATCAGGTCATCCAACGCCTAGCACGGGAATACGGGGCGGATTGTGCGGTCGTCAGCTCTGACCACGAAATCGTAAATACAGCCAGAGCTCATGGGGCCATGGTCATGGGAGCGCGCGAATTTGCGGACAAGCTGCGGGTGTCATCGAGCCTAGGCGGTGCCATACCCTATAAAGAACTCGATACAGGAGTCGATATTCGCCCAACGCGGGGGCCGGAGAAGAAGGGGAACCCTCGAAAACTGCCAAAATCTCAACGACAACGCGCTCGCCAGCTCAAGCGATTTTAAACAGCTGTCTTGCATTCTCGGTCGTTCGTCCCTGAATCTCTTCCAAGGAGAGCTCGGGATGAATGGCTGCGAGTTGCTTTGCTACCTGTGCCACATACGCCGGTTCATTGCGTTTTCCGCGATAGGGAACAGGCGTCAGGTATGGGCAATCGGTTTCGATGAGCAGGCGATCCAGCGGGGTCTTCTTGGCAATCTCGCGTAGGGCGGTCGCACTCTGAAACGTTAGGATTCCCGAAAACGAGAGATGAAATCCCAAATCAAGGGCTTCCTTCGCCAGCCAGGCATCCCCAGAAAAACAGTGAAAGACCCCGCCGACTTCTGACGCCTTTTCTTCCCTTAAAATTGCGACCGTATCCTCCTGTGCTTCCCTCGTGTGAATAATCACGGGTAGCTTAAGTTCGCGTGCAACCTGAATCTGCTCGCGGAATCGGTCACGCTGCTCTTTTGGGGAGGAGTGATTGTAGTGATAATCGAGCCCGATTTCCCCATAGGCCACGACCTTCTCGCTCTTCGCTAGACGGCGGAACTCATCATACCAATCGTCCTGGATATGCTTGACCTCATGTGGATGGACTCCGACGGAGGCATAGACAAAGGGATAGTGATCGGCGAGCGCGGCGGCTGCTTGACTGGTCGCCAGATCACAGCCGATAGAGACGAAGGCGTCGACTCCGGCTTCCCGCGCGCGGGCAATGACGGCCTCCCGATCGTCGTTGTAACGTGCGTCGTCGAGATGAGTGTGGGTATCGATCAGCATGGTGGGTATCCTACCACGGTGACCAGGAGATGACGAGACTGGCTGACTTTGACAATTGGCGCTTGACATTGATCTGGCCACGATGATAAATGCAACTCACTTGCAACTTGGAAATTCAGATGGCCGAATCAATACTTGATAGTCTGCGAGCCGGCGGGAAGAAACTGACGAAGCCCAGGAAGGCCATTCTGGCCATTCTTGAGCAGAGCTCGCTGCCGATCACGGTGGCTGAAATCGCTGATCAACTAAAGAAGGCAAGGGCAGCGGTGGATCTGGTTACGGTCTACCGGAATGTGGCGATGCTGCAGGAGCTTAAATTGGTCAACCCGGTTGGGCTCCATGAAGGGCAGATGCGGTACGAGGTCTGTCATGGTCGTGAACATCACCACCATATTCAATGTCGTGGGTGCGGCCAGATTGTCGACCTGATGTTGTGTCCGCTCAAGAAGCTGACGGAGTTGGTCGAGCGGAAAACTAAGTTCGCTATCGATGGTCATGTGCTAGAGTTTTTTGGCTGGTGCCCGCAATGCCGATGATGCGACTTCTACATACAAGTAGCCGGTGGGCTCTTGTCGCCGGCTATGTGTTGTTGGTGCTGACCCTCCAGCCGTTATTGCTGGAGCATACCTTCGCAACTGGTACTTCCCACGAACATTCGGCTCAGGATGTCTGCGCCTGGCTGGACCATGCGGCGAGTGTCGGATTGCATTCAGTGACGCCCCCACCTGTGCTCAGTCCTGTTCTCGTAACGACTGCATGTACGCTTGATCTCATCTTTTCATCGCTCACCCGCTCGTTTGATTCTGTCCGTGGGCCTCCCTCCTTCGTCTCGTAATCATCGAATTCCACCGTCGTTTGGCTATGCTCTTTTCTCTGCACCTTGTGCGGGGAAGATCGGGTAGTTGTCGCTTTCCGCCTCCCGGAAACCGACACTCAAGGGGTTGGGCGTTCTTCACTTGTCCTGAAGAACGGTATCCGATCTTCTCCAGCAGAAGGTGTCCGAGGCGATGGTTCCACAGTTGATATTTAGGAGGAGGTGTGTGATGGCGACGACGACTGAGATGATAGCTCCAGTCCCGGTGACGGTGCTAACTGGATTTCTGGGGGCGGGGAAGACGACTCTGCTTAATCGGATTCTGACGACGGAGCATGGGAAGCGGGTTGCGGTGATTGTCAACGAGTTTGGGGAGGTCGGCATCGACAATCAGTTGGTCATTGGCGCGGACGAAGAGATCTTTGAGATGAACAACGGCTGCATCTGCTGCACTGTGCGCGGTGATTTGATCCGCATCATTGGTAATCTCCTCAAGCGGAAGGATCGATTCGACTACATGGTAATCGAAACGACCGGGCTGGCCGATCCGGCCCCGGTTGCGCAGACGTTCTTCGTCGATGACGAGATGAAGCGGCGGTTGTTGCTCGACGGAATCGTCACCGTCGTCGATTCGAAACATATCTGGGAACATCTTGATACGAGTCCGGAAGCCAAAGAGCAAATCGCATTCGCCGATGTGATTCTTCTGAACAAAATCGACCTGGTTCCGCCTGGAGAGGTGGACCGATTGGAAGCAAGGATTCGGGCGATCAACGTCATGGCGAAGATTCATCGGACGAAGGATGCACAGGTGGAGATCAACCGGCTGTTGAACATCGGAGCGTTCGATCTGGGTCGTAAGTTGGACATCGATCCCAACTTTCTCGGCGAAGATGCGTATCAGCATGATCCGAGCGTGTTCTCCGTGGCGCTGGTCGAGGATGGAGTGGTCGACGAGGAAAAGGTGAACGACTGGTTCCGGGAAGTACTCAGTACCATGGGAACAAAGATCTACCGGATGAAGGGGATTTTGAATGTCGAAGATCGTGACCATCGGTTCGTATTCCAAGGGGTGCACATGTTGTTTGATGGAAAAGCCGATCGCCAGTGGAAGCCCGGGGAGGTTCGCAATAACCAGTTGGTGTTCATTGGGAAGGATTTGGATCGAGATGCGTTGACGAAGGGATTCCGGTCATGCCTCGTCTAGCCAAACGTCAAATGACTGTGACGCTCAGCCCAATTGGGCGAGCGATGCTCGGTGACTATGTCCATCGCGTGGCCTTTGCGTCTGATGGAACTAGATTTGCCGCATGCTCTACGTCGGGCCAAGTGGCTGTCTGGGAAGTTGCTTCCCTCAAGCCGGTCTATGAACTCAAGGGGCATCAGCAGTCGGCGTTAACGCTAGCCTGGCATCCAAAGCGGCAGGAGTTGGCATCGGGGGGGCAGGACGGTCTCGTCCGAATCTGGAATGCGAATACAGGTGAAGAGCGCGCAGCACTTCCTATTGGAGGACAAGGTTCGTGGGTCGAGCATCTTGCCTGGTCGCCGGATGGGAAATTTCTGGCTGCGTCAGCGGGGAAACAGCTTCGCATCTGGAATATCGACTCTGTGGTGTCCCCTCAACTTGCCGCTGAAGTTCCGGATTATAAGACGACGATTTCAGCCTTGACCTGGATGCCGTGTGGTGACGGTGTCGTGGCCTCTGCCTATGGCGGGGCCTGGCTATGGAAGATCGGCCAAGAGAAGCCGGTCCGGCCCTTTCCTTATGATGGTGCCCTACTGACGATCGCGGTGAGTCCGAGCGGGGAATATCTGGCATCAGGAAACCTCGACGGATCGGTCCATCTCTTCCGTACGGACAGCGATCAGAACTGGCATATGTCCGGCTATCCGGTGAAGGTGACATCAGTGCGATTTGATTATAACGGTCTCAATCTGTTCACTGCCTCCGGTCCGTCACTGGTCGCTTGGAACATGAAGAAATTTGAGGGGACAGGCGGGCGTCTCTTTAAAGGACATCTGGGATGGATTCAAGAAATCGCCTGCCATCCCAGTCGATCCATCATGGCAACGGTAGGGGAAGACGGTCTGCTCTGTCTCTGGTCGCCACAGACGACCAAACCGCTGTTGAGTCAGGAAGTGAACCAGGCCGGTGGACTATCGTGCGTGGCCTGGGGTTCCAACGGGCAGTATTTGGCGACCGGTGCAAGTGACGGGGGCGTGTCATTGTTCTCCGTTCATGGAGTCGAGGATCAAGCATGAATTTGTTCGGCCCAAAGCGCGTGCTGCAACAGGATCAGGTCGATCGAATCAAGTCCTGGACTCGTGAAACCTGGAGCCTCGGTGAGGACACCACCATTATGGTGACCGAATTGGAATGTCGGGAGCCCGGTTGCCCGCCGATCGAAACGGTCATTGCAGTGCTGGAAGGCCCGGGAGTCACGAAGCAGTACAAGCTCCATAAGACGACCGACGAGGTGAGTCGGCATGATGTGGAAGGTCTGGCCAACGGAGGTGAACCGCATCACCACGCAGAAGGAGTTTCGGGATGAAGACGTCGTCGATGTCGTCTGTCTATGTGATCGCCGGTTTCTTGGGGAGTGGGAAGACGACCCTGCTCAAGCGTGCATTGGCCCATCAGTTAGACCAGGGCATTACACCGGCGGTGTTGATGAATGAGTTTGGGGAGGTCGATGTCGATGGGTCGTTGTTGCATGAGCATCCACGCTCGAAGGATGTTGAGTTGGAGGCCCTACTGAGCGGCTGTATTTGCTGTGATTTGTCGGGTGAGTCCAGCGAAAAGGTCGGACATTTGGTGCAGAAGTCTAAGGGCGCTCCGCTCTTCATTGAAACAACTGGTTTGGCGGACACCGGTCAGGTGGTTATGGGGGTTGAGAAGGCGCTGGCTGATCAGCAGAAACACTCATCCAGAGGCAAGTTGGCCTCCGTGATCGTGATGGTCGATGCGCCTCAGTTCTTGAAGCTTGGCGCGTACTGGTCCGCAGCCAAGGACCATCTCAAGAGGGCTGATACGGTGGTGTTGAACAAGTTGGATCAGATCGACAAGGAGCAGGTTGAACTGATCGAGCGGCGCATCAAGGCGGCCAATTCCAAGGCTGTCATCGTGAGAGCCGTGCATGCGGACGTGCAGATCGAACGGATACTCCGTCGGTCGAGAAGTGTTTCTGTAGCCATGAAGATGGATGGGGAACTCAAGAATTCCGCAGCCGGCTATCAAAGCGGCAGTTTCAAGATCCTGAAGCCGTTCGATCCTATTCGCCTCGAGGCCTGGTTGAAGCGATTTCAACGATCCGTTATTCGCATGAAGGGTTTTGTGAACGTGCAAGGGCGGGAAGGATTCCAAGAACTTCAATGGGTCATGGGCTCGTTGGCACTGAGTCCCTACATAGGGGCCAAGCCATCCCAGGCCATGGTCGTGGTCATCGGTCGGCGCGTGCCCTGGCAACGATTTCTCGAAGGCTTAGAGACCTGTCTTGTGAGGCGGGCCAGCCGGACGAAGCGCCAGACCAAGCGATGGAATCGTGCGACAGGGAGGACAGTATGATGCAAGGGAGTGGAGCCGTGACGACGATGACAGAGCAAGGCACGAAGCCAGTAGACGACCCGGCCGCACGGCAGTTAGTCCAGGAAGCTCATGGTCGTATGTATCGATGGCCGGCGCATTTTGCCGGCTACCGAGCGAAGCTTTCATTGAACGATGAGGGGCGAGTCTATCGCGGGAGGATGAGCCTAGTCCCCAGGAAAGAGACCACTGTTGAGTTGGACGGAGCTGGCGCGGCCCTTCAAGAGTGGGTGCGAGAACGGCTGTGGACTCAGGGGATGCACTTGGCCTATTCCGTATTCGAGGAAGGCGATGGCAAGTATGTGCTGTCCTTCGATCCCCAAGATGATTCTGCTGTGCCGCACCCACGAGGCCACCGTGTACTGCTGACTGGAGGGCGACTCGATTCTTGGTACCGGATCAAGGATGGCCAATACACCCAGATCGGGCGGATCACGCCAATGACGGAACGGCGAGTCAATACGATCGAGCGCTGCGATCACGCGCCGGACGGAAAACAATATTCCAGCCACTATGTGATGACCTATTTCTCGCTCGATGGGCAAACCGTGATCGGAATGGAGAGCTACGTCAATGAGTATAAGGACATCAATGGGGTGTGGCTTCCCTGGCGTCGACGTGTCTCATTTGGCGAGCGAGGCCTGGTGAAAACACGAATTATCGAACTCTCGGAGCATGAGGTCTAGGGATGATCACACAGGCTGGTGTGTCTGTAGCGGTGTCGGTACTGACCGTCTCTGATAGTCGAACGCCGGAGACGGATACGAGCGGTGATACTATCGTCGATCGGCTTACTACAGCCGGTCACCGACTTGCAGACCGTAAGCTCTGCAAGGACGACTATGAGACCATCCGTCGCATCATTGCCGGCTGGGTGGCCGATCCAAAAGTTGAATTCGTCATCGTGACGGGTGGAACAGGTGTTACCCAACGTGATGTGACGCCTGACGCCGTACGATCGCTCTACACGAAGCCGATTCCGGGGTTTGGAGAACTGTTTCGGTGGTTAAGTTTCGGTGAGATCGGGACCTCCACGATACAGTCCCGCGCCGATGCCGGCGTCTGTGGAGACACAATCGTGTTTCTCCTTCCCGGTAGCACGGGGGCCTGCCGGTTAGGGATGGACAAGATCATTCTGCCGCAGCTCGACATCAATCACAAGCCTTGCAATCTGACGGAACTCCTGCCGCGCGTAAAGCAGGAATTTCCACCCCACGACGATGACTGAAGCAGCCAGCGTGCCCCTGTATGTTCTGGCAGGTCCGCTGGGAGCAGGTAAGACCACCTTGCTGATGCGGCTACTCGCCTTCTGGCGTGATGCCGGCAAGCACGTCGGCGTTCTGATGAACGAAGCCGGCGCGATCAGTCTGGATGGCGCTCATGCTGGCGCGTCGGCCGCTGCAGTCCGGAACATCACCGGAGGCTGTGTCTGTTGCGATGCCCGCGACGGGATTGGAGAGGATCTGGCCGAGCTCGTAGGACAACAACAGGTGGATGTCGTGGTGCTTGAGTGCTCGGGTATTGCAGACATCGAAGACGTGATCGAGGCTGTCACCGACTCAGTGTGTCTCACGTTGGTACGGTTGGAGAAAGTGATTGCGGTCATCGAACCGACCGTTCCGCCTGCTGGGCGTCCCATCGGTTCTCGATATAGGACTCTGGTGCAATATGCGGACGAAGTGATCGTGAACAAGCAAGATCTCTACTCTACTGTGGAGCAGGAACGATTTCGAACGGCGATCGTTCGTGATAGGGGACATGCCAGGCTGTGGCAGGTGTCGCAGGCTGCCGTGGACCCTGTGTCGTTGCTTCAGCCGCGCGAACGGCGAACCAAACAGCGAGTCGGAAATGTTGCATTTGGATCGACTCGTGCGCATCCGATGGTGACGACGATTCCTCTGACCGGTCCACTGCATCGGGGCCGATTTACTGAGTGGTTCGACCACCTTCCGGTCGGCCTTGATCGGGTCAAAGGGGTCTGTCGGTTTTCCGGTGAGCAGCAGTTGTACGAGATTCAGTATGCCTCCCCGGTCACGCGGTGGATCGGCGTGGTTCAGTTTCGACAGGAGCCGGATCCAGCCCTAGTGCTGATCGGCCAAAATTATAATCAGACGCAGTGTCATCGAATGCTCCAGACCTGTCTGCTGTCAGCCTGACCGGTCGTCATCGCGCACGAGTGGACAGAGAGATAAAGGAACGCTATGTCTTCGTTGGAATCACGCATCACTAAACAGCAGGGCCGTTTTGCTCTCGATTGTTCACTTGGTGAACTCAAGCGCATCTACCAAGCGCTGTTCTCCCAGTTGCGGACCGACTCGGAAGCCGACATCGACGAGTCCGACCTGCTCCTTGACCTTCAGATTATCCTTCAACGGGAAGCTCGAGCTGAGGGGGTCGATATCTCCACCCACAGTGAGTGGTCACGGTTCCTGGGAGAGCCCTCGGTTGCCTCCTGTGAGCAGCGATATGCTGACTATCAAGAGAAGACACTCCAGTGATGACTCTTCCTGCCGAATCATCCTGGGGATTTGTTGTTCTCATGGGCCTGCTTGGGAGTCTGGGGGCATTGCTGCCGGCGGCGGTCGTCCTGTTCATCTCGGACGGGTGGCGTCAACGTGTGATGCCCTATCTGCTGAGTTACGCCACAGGCACGATGTTGGCCACCGCGATCATCGGGCTCATCCCTGAAGCGTTAGAACATATCTCCATTTACGAAGTGGGGATCTCGATCTTAGCGGGGCTCGTTCTGTTCTTTGTGCTGGAGTGGACAGTCATTTGGAGACATTCGCACGGGGATCCGTCGGAAGGCCACGTTGACGATCATGAACATGGGCACGACCATGCCAGCGGGATTGAGAAAAAGACAGGGATGTTGATCCTAATCGGCGATGCGGTTCATAACGTGGCCGACGGCATCGCCATCGGTGCGGCTTGTGTGGCGTCCCCAGGACTCGGTCTGGTCACGACGCTCGCGGTGCTGGGGCATGAAGTGCCACAGGAGTTGAGTGATTTTACGATTCTCCTGTCGAGTGGCTTTTCTCGCTGGAAAGCGTTCTTCTGGAATACGCTCTCGGGGATGGGGACATTGGTTGGTGTCGTCGCGGCTTACGGAGGCCTCGCCTATGCGGAGGCAATCGTTCCCTATGCCCTCAGTGTTGCGGCGGCGAGTTTTCTCTACATCGGCTTGGCGGATTTAGTGCCTGGCCTCCATGGGCGAATGGGGGCAGCGAAGGGGGTTTGGCAGTTTACCATGATGATCGCGGGGATGGTGAC
This sequence comes from Nitrospira sp., assembly GCA_005116965.1. Classification (GTDB taxonomy): domain Bacteria; phylum Nitrospirota; class Nitrospiria; order Nitrospirales; family Nitrospiraceae; genus Nitrospira_D. The sequence goes on from SWDG01000006.1 coordinate 934,118, forward strand.
GATCGCGCTGTTGACCATGTTGCCGCATTAGCGGTGGAGGAGTCGGGAGATGATTAGGCAGGCTCAGCTTGGAGACAAGGCGATCTGCTTACAGGGCCGGGTTCCGTTTCGTGGAGAGCGCCTGACCGCCGAGTTCGTCATTCCAGCCGCTCGTCTGGCCGACAAGCCGCTCACGGCTGTTGATCTCAGGCGCGGCTCGGTCGTGGTGTCTACGCTGCCAAACATTCAAAAGCATGCCTGCCTTGCGCAGATTGTGGAGCTTGAGGAGCGTGGTCATGAGCAGTTGCCGGAATGGAGGATCGTTCACGTGTCTGCGGACCACGAGGAGCATTGGCGGGAAGTCGATCGTTTCCATCCAAATGTTCAATCCTCAGGCTACTCCCTCTGTTGTGCTGATCCGGCGAGTCGGGAGGCCTTTGTGTTGGCCTTTGGAGTTGGCGTGGAGGATCATCATCGCATCGCGCATGGGCTATTTGCCTTGCAGGATGGAGTGTTTCTAGAAGTCGAAATACCGCACGATCAGATGCGGTCGGCTGCAGTAAGAGGATTCCTGGAACGGTTGATCGGGGAGATCGGAGCGCCATCGAATCCGACGCCCCGCGTCTCTCCCCCCGAATAGGCTCTAGGTGAGTTGTAGGACTCCATGGTCATCACAATGCGCGCCATGGGCAAAGTGTAGGTGGCCGGCGACCAGATAATCGACATGGTCTCCATGGGACACCGCTTGATGTCCGCAGTTCGTGCCATGGCGATGGCCAGACTCATGCCCATCGCAGCGATGGGTCGGAGTGCAGGCCGCCGGGTTTTGTGTGGTGATGCTGAGTTGATGTTCGTCAACATGATCGCTGTGCAGATGGTGGAGGTGTCCGTCATGCAGATAATCGGTGTGACCATCATGGATCACGGCCGGATGTCCGCAGTTCGCTCCATGCTGATGGGCATGATGCTCATGGATGGGATGGTCCTTCATTGGAAGACTCCTTTCGTGAGCAGGGACGGTCCTGATTGTATGTTCAAAGTCTAGTCCTGATGGTGATGGATGGTCAATAGACAGAATACAGAGGAGGAGTCCTCCATCCTTGTCCTCGCTGGGGGTTGGGTGCTCGATCCCGGACGGTGGGATGGCGAAGCCGACGTCTGGATTCGAAATGGAGTAATCGATGCGGTGGTTTCGCCGGATGTACCTCCGCCGCACGCGGCTGAGTGTCTGGATGTGACGGGGTTGCTGGTGTTGCCGGGCCTCGTCGATCTCCATGTCCATTTGCGTGAGCCGGGCTTTGAATACAAGGAAACCATTGCGACCGGCACGGCGGCAGCCGTGGCAGGGGGATTCACCTCGGTGTGCTGCATGCCGAATACGAAGCCGGTCAATGACGAGTCGCCCGTGACGCAGTTGATCAAGATGAAGTCCGGCGAAGCCGGTCATGCCATTGTGTATCCCATCGGGGCCATTACGAAGGGATCGGTCGGCCGTGAATTGACCGATTTCCAAGCCTTGAAGGAGGCCGGCTGTGTGGCGGTCTCAGATGACGGCCGACCTGTGATGGATGATCGACTGATGAGGCAGGCCATGCAGCAGGCCTCGGACCTTGACTTGCCCGTGATCGACCATTGTGAAGATCTTATCCTGGCCGGTTGTGGATGTATGAACGAAGGTCCGGTGTCTCGTGTGTTGGGGGTACGGGGCATTCCCAAAGGCGCGGAGTTTCGGATGATCGCTCGGGACATCAGATTGGCCGAAGCCACAGGTGCGCACCTGCATGTGGCCCATCTCAGCACGGCGGCTGGGGTGGACATGGTGCGTCAGGCGAAAGCCAAGGGATTGTCGGTGACGGCTGAGGTGTGTCCGCATCATTTTACGCTGACGGATGAAGCGGTTCGTGAACAAGGCGTCAATGCCAAGATGAATCCTCCTTTGCGGAGCGAGCAGGATCGTGCTGCGTTACTCAAGGGTCTTGCAGACGGGACTATCGATGCTATTGCCACCGACCATGCTCCGCATGCCGAGTATGAAAAACAATGGGGGATGGATCGCGCTCCCTTCGGGATTGTCGGGCTGGAGACGGCGTTGGCACTGACGCTTCGGCTTGTCGAGACGGGTGTCTTGTCTCTGGAGCAAGCCGTGCGGTGCTTGACCAGCAAGCCGGCTGGGTTGTTGGGACTGCCGGGCGGTACATTGATGCCCGGTGTGTCGGCTGATATCGCCGTGGTGGATCGTGCCTGTGAATGGGTGGTTGATCCCGAACAGTTCTACTCGAAAGGACGGAATACGCCGTTTGGCGGGTGGCGGCTGCATGGCCGTGTGATGATGACGTTTGTCGGGGGGCAGATTCGGTATCGATGGCCTGATGCCGCGTGAGCCATGGCCATGCAAACGGTCGCATTTATCCATCAGAAGGGCGGCACTGGGAAAACAACACTGGCGATCGCGACTGCGATGGCGTTGGCGAGCCAGGGTGCTCGCGTGCTGTTGTTGGATGCGGATGTGCAAGGCACAGCTAGTGAATGGGCGAGCCACTGGGGAGAACGGTTCCGTGTCGTGGCCCGTTCTCAAATTCAGCCGATCGTGCATGACCAGGTTGCCAGATTTGCGCCGATGTTCGAGTGGATGGTCGTCGATGGGCCACCGACCCTGTCTGACATGACGACAAGCATTCTGCGCGGTGCTGACCGAGTGTTCGTGCCTGTCCGTCCGTCCTTTCCGGACATCTGGGCATTGGAGGGGTTGGCAGCGTTATGCACGACTCTCAGGACGACCGGAGCGAATCCGGCCATGCGGGTGTTGTGGAATCAAGTAGTTGAGTGGCCGACATCGGCCATGCGGGCTGCCGTGGAGAGCAAGGGATTTACGATTTCTCCGGCGGTCATCCGGTGGGAAGCGGTTTGGTCGAATGTGATGGAAGGTCGGTCGCTTCCGACTAGTGCGGTTGACTGTCTCATGCAGCTGATGAAGGAGCCATGTGAATGAGCCTCCATCCGATTCTGGCGTCACGACATGAATCGTCCCCACTCCATCACACACGTGCGTCGTTTCGGGCGAGACGATCGTCCGGTAGGCTCGCTCCACCGCATCTGATATGGCCTCTGTTTGTGCAAGAGGGAGTCGATCAGATGACGCCGATCGCCTCCATGCCGGGCTGCGCACGGGTCTCGGTCGACCGGGTGATCGAGCAGGTTGCGGAAGCTGCTTGCGCCGGCCTTGCTGGAATTGCGCTGTTTCCGGTCGTACCGGAACACCTCAAGGACCCACGAGGACAAGAGAGTTGCAATCGGGATGGGCTGATGTCGAGGGCCATTCGCGCCATAAAAGCCGCTGCGCCGGATCTGTTAATCCTCAGCGACGTGGCGCTCGATCCCTATTCATCGGATGGGCATGACGGCGTAGTGATCAACGGCGAGATCAACAACGATACGACGCTTCCGTTGTTGGCAGAGATGGCCGTCGTCCAAGCACAAGCTGGCGCCGATCTGGTGGCTCCCTCAGACATGATGGATGGGCGGGTTGATGTGATCCGTCGTGCGTTGAATGGGGCCGGTTATCCACACGTCGGCATCTGCAGCTATGCCGTGAAGTATGCCTCGGCATTTTATGGACCGTTTCGCGAAGCCTTGGAGAGCGCGCCGCGGATCGGTGATAAACGGACCTATCAGATGGACCCAGGAAATCATCGAGAAGCTCTGCGGGAAATCAGGCTCGATGAAGCAGAGGGTGCTGATTGGCTGATGGTGAAGCCCGGTTTGCCGTACTTGGATATCGTACGTCTGGTGCGGGCTCATTCGGCGCTTCCCGTTGCGGTATACCACGTGAGTGGGGAATACGCCATGCTCAAAGCGGCAGCGGTCGCCGGTGCATTCAGATACGAAGAGGCCTTACTGGAATCGCTCACCTCCATGCGACGAGCCGGCGCCGATCTGATTGTCACATACGGCGCACTCGATGCTGCGAGGTTGCTGGCTTCTGCTCCACCTATCGTCGAACCGATGAGGTAGCCTTGTCATGAAGGACGCTCAGGAGGACACTCTGCCGTTTTTCGAACCAGAGGTCGTCCTGTACCACGCGGATTGTCCCGATGGGTTTGGCGCGGCCTGGGCGGTCTGGAATCGTTGCCCGACGGCTCGGTTTGTGATGGCCCGGCATGGTCAGCCTCCGCCCGATGGTCTGGCCGGAAAGCGTCTAGTGATTCTCGATTTCAGCTATGCTCGTCCGACGATCGAACAGTTGGCGAGCTCGGCGTCGGCATTGGTGATTCTCGATCATCACGTCTCGGCGCAACAGGCGCTCGGTGATCTGCCGTACACGCACTATGAACAGGATAAGTCCGGTGCCGTGCTCGCATGGGAATGGGCGCATCGGACATCTGCTCCTTGGCTCTTGCAGTATGTGCAGGATAAAGATCTGCATCACTGGCAATTGCCAGAGAGTCGGGCCATCAATGCGGCGATCGAATCCTACTCGTTTGACTTTGATGTGTGGAGCGGGTTGCAGCAGGACTATTTGGTCACGGAAGGACGGGCGATTCTCCGAGCACAGGAGCAGTTTATCGACAAACTGCTACGGACTGCTGTGATGGTGCGCTTCGAAGGCGAGATTGTCCCTGCCGTCCACAGTTCAATTCTCCGCAGCGAATTGGGCGAACGTTTGGCTCTGGATTATCCTTTTTGTCTCGTGTGGTACGAGCGTGAGGGGCGGCGGTATGTCAGTCTCCGCTCGCGAGATGGCGGCGCCGATGTTTCGCGGATCGCGCAGGCCCATGGGGGCGGTGGGCATCGACATGCGGCGAGTTTTTCCATGCCGATTGTTGAGAGGCAACCCATGCCATTCACCATAGTCGCCTGGCGTATGGAGTAGGGATCGGGCATGTCTACAATCAGCGTGACAGGTACGAGTCGATGGAGAATCCGATTTCGAGCGGTTGTGCGCGTTTGGGGTGTCGGAGGGGTGTGCCTCTGCCTGGTCGGCGGGAGCGCGGGCCTGTCACCTGCCTCGGACAGGGCTGGCGAACAGCTGAGTGGAACACAAGGTCAGATTCTGGTCGTGAAGGTCGTGGAGGCCGACCTGAGGGCAGACGTCAGCGGAACGTTCTTGGGTCGTGCCGTTCCCTTCTTCCCTGATCCGCGCCCCGAGGAACCAGTCGGGTATATGGGCCTGATCGGCCTTGATCTGCAGGAGAAGCCGGGAATGCATGTACTCCTGGTTGATGTGAATTCGCAGGGTCATACACGCCGTGTGCCGTTCCGGGTGCATGTGGACAAGGGCACGTTCCCTATTCAGCACCTCACGCTTCCGCGCGAGAAAGTGGACTTGGATGAGGCGAGCCTGTCTCGATGGAAGGCCGAGCAACAGCAGATCAGAGAGGCGCTCGAAACAGATTCTTTGCGAAGGCTTTGGGGGAGCAGGTTTCTAGAGCCGGTGCAGGGGGTTCGCACCGGGGTGTTCGGCAGCGTGCGGGTGATGAACGGTCAACCGAGAAATCCTCATAATGGGATCGATATTGCGGCGCCACTCGGCACGGAGGTGCATGCGAGCAGCGAGGCAGTCGTTCGTCTGACGGTCGACCATCTGTTCTCCGGTAAAGGAGTCTATCTCGACCATGGGTTGGGGTTGTACACCATGTATTTTCATTTATCGGAGGTGCTAGTCGAGGAGGGCGAGACTGTGAGGGCCGGTCAGACTGTCGGGAAGGTCGGCGCAACAGGGCGGGCGAGCGGGCCACATCTTCATTGGGGCGCAAAGCTCAACGGGGCGCGTATCAATCCCGAGGCGCTGCTTGCGCTGACCGCTCCGTATCGATCACATGAGGAGCTGAACGAGCGGAGTCGAAAGCCATAAGTAGAAGGCGAGGCTTGCAACTGTCTGCAAGCCAGGGTATTATGCAAATCATAATTGCAAATCATTTGCGACTAGAGGACTGGAGAATGCAATCTCATGAGATACGAAGTTCGTCCTGGTCCTGAGCACTTTTTGCCGCCGGCAGCGGCCAGCATGGGCATTCGATTGCCGAGTCCAGGCGAAGCGATCGTGCATGGGTATATCGTGCCCGAAGAGCAGGCGATGGAGGAGGCGGCCCGACGACTTATGAGCGCCAAGGTGCCGACAATCTTTCCGGGGCCGCTGGTGTTATGGGCTTGGACGCCCACGGCTCAGAAAAAGGCCAAAGCGATTCGCCATCTCTTCAATGTATTGAAAGAGAACGTGGGGCCGAATCAGAAACCGATGTTGATTCCGATGCCGGACTACCGGCCGAAGTATCCGAAGATCAATCCCGAGGTTGAGATCAATCCGAACCATCCGAACTTAACGATCTGGCACAACCGGATCGATACATGTCTCTTCATCGGCGTCCATTGTCATCAAGCCAATCTGACGCTGAAAATCGTGCGTGGCGGGACGAATTGTTACACGATGGCGATGTGTGCACAGGCCGGGCATGAGGATGCGATGCTGTCCTTCCGCGATATTACGCCGGATCACATCATGCGCTTGGCGGATAAGCTTCGTGAATTGAAGGGGACCGTGTCAGGTCCGTCGATCAATCAATAGGAGTCGAGATGTCTGAGCGTTCGACACCACCATCCGGCTTTATGGCGTTCCTTCCCAAGGAGTACCAAGGAGAGTTTTCGCGAGATTGGATCATGGGGCTATCGCCGTTCTATGACCAGACCTGTGCTCAGTGTTTCACGGTTCAACAGGGGAAGTGGGTCGGCTTAGGATCACAAGAATTCGACGAGAGTGCGCTGAAGTGTGAGGCGCGCTATGGATTGGTGTAGGAAAGTGGTGAGACCGATGAAGGGCCAATTGACTCGAGTGATGTTCATCGCCGCCGTCACGATGCTGTATGTGTTAGTGGCCCTGCCCCTGCCCTATCTCCTCATCGACCACTACTCCGCGATACAAGCAGGCGATACGAGTCACTCCGATGTCGACATCCATGCGTGGTTGGAGTGGGCCGCCAGTTCCGGGCTGTCTGGGACGGTGCCTGTCCTGCCGTTTGTGTTGGTCCCGTCACGTTTAGTAGCAATTTCATCGCCGCAAATCTTCTCGGTTGTGCTGGATTCCGCCCTGCAGTCTCGTGGTCCACCTGCTCTCGGTTGATCTCATCGCATCGTGCTGATTCCGTAGGCACGCGGACGCTTCGGTGTCTGGTGTCATCACGTCGTACACGTCACGATCAGGCGAAGAGTTTGAGCGCTACCGACAGAGGGGGTCTGAGTCAAGTGAACGAACAAAGGAGCCATGTATGTTTGAAGAGCGACGGCGTCGCGTGATCGACGACATGACGCCGGTAGATTGGAAGAATGTCGAATGGTTGTGCCGGTTCATCACGGAGAATGGGCGCATCTTGCCTCGTCGCATGTCGGGCGCCAGTCAGCAGCGGCAGCGGGAAATCGCCCGTGCGATCAAGCGCGCGCGGCATATGGCTTTGTTGCCCTTTGGTAGCTCGCGAGG
>SWDG01000007.1:0-63880 GCA_005116965.1 Nitrospira sp.
GGAAGCGCTCGCAACGTACGATTTTCCGCTCCTTCTCGCGGCGGAATGGGGCCATGCCGATCGGCTCCTCAACATGCTCGACTCCCCGGATGTCAGCCAGGCTCGGAAGATCAAAATCATGTCATTACTTGGTGAGATGCAGGCCGACGAAGCGCTGCCAAAGTTAAGAGAAGCGCTGAAAAATAGAGATCTGGCTAAACAGGCCATTCTCTCTATGGGCAATCTCAGCAAAGACGGCATTCCGTTGCTCGTCGATCTGATGAATACCTCGCCCCAATTAGAAATTCAGGCGGCTGCCGCCAAAGGACTGGGGCAGATCGGCGGCATCAACGGCGATGCGTCGGTCGTGCTGCCGTTGCTGGCAAAACTTCAAGATTCAAAGACTGATTGGACGGTCTTGACGGAAGTCGCGTGGGCCCTCGGCAAGATTCCCGATAAGCGCTCGATCCAACCGCTCTATGACCTCGACAAAAAGCTGCAGGCCATCCGTGATCCCGACAACCTGATCCTCAAGAAGCTCAAGGAAGCCGTCTTCTGGTCGATCAAACAATGCGATACGTGGGATCAGTTCAGTTAGGACGACGGGATCAGGATTGACCGATGCGGGAAACCCTTGAGACGGAATAGTAGATAAAGGACATGGTTTTCAGTACACTTCCGTGTATATGTAGTCTTGGGCTGTCGAGTGCGAGCGCACGGTGAAATGTACAAAGTACTATGTAGTGAGACGACGGCACTAGAGATGTTCGAGAAGAACTTCTGCGACTCTTTTCCCTAACAACGGCGGAACGGCATTCCCGATCTGCTTGGCGATCTCGATTTTTGTTCCTGTGAATTTAAAACTATCAGGGAACGACTGCAACCGAGCAGCTTCACGATGGGTAATCGGTCTATGTTGCTGAGGGTGAAGATACCGTCCCTTCTCCGGCTTAAAAAATTCAGTCCGTATCGTGAAGGCAGGTCGATCTCCCCACAAACGACCAAATAGGTCTGTCCCTCCGGATTTCTTTCTGATCCAACACATCGGCGTCAGATCAGGACGTTTCCTCTGTAGATCAAATCTATTGCCACCCTCGGGAACACACCGATAACGAGAGAGGCTTTGCTTTGTCGGTGTTCTTCCGAACTGCAAATCCAACGGAGGAGGAACCTGATCTATCCTGAGGTCAGTTCCTACCGGAGCAGGCAGATCTTCAATGGCGCGAGTCACCGTTTCCCATGGCAACAAGCCATTTTGAAACAGAGTGGGAGATTTTTGAGGATTACAATGCGTGGGATTAGGATGCAGAAGTAAGCCGGTTCGACTTGCTAAAATAATAGCCCGCTTCCTCCGCTGCGGCACTCCATAGTCTGCCGCATTCAGGATATCGGCATTCACAAAATAGCCCATCGACTCCGCAAGAGCTTTAATATCTACAAACTCGGCCGACGAGAGCAATTCAGGAACGTTCTCCATTACAAAGGCGACCGGATTCACACGACCAACCACTTCCATAAAGGTTCTCCAAAGCTGTTTTCTTGGATCACCTTCACGCTGTTTGTTCAAAGGACTGAAACCTTGACAGGGGGGCCCACCGATCACGACTTCCGCATCCGGGAACTTGAAAGAATCGTTAGCCAGGAGATCATTAATATCGCCGTGCAAACAGTGATCACCGAAATTCGCATTGTAGGTCTTCGCGGCATATGCATTAAAGTCATTGGCAAATACAGGCTCGAATCTTCCGGTCTGGCACAGACCCAAGGTGAAGCCTCCCGCGCCAGAAAACAAATCAATTACCCTGAGCTTTCTTTTCCCGTATACAGAGAGACTTTCTGCAACAGGGAGGCCGTTGTATGACGATTTTTGAAATGAATGCCTAAGTAAAGCGTAGGCCTGTTCTGGATATCGCGAGATTATGCGATCAATGTCCGGAGGGAGCGCAATTCGCTTTTTAACGTCACGCTTCTTGGCCATGATGAACTACGTTATAAATGTCGAAGAGCTAGAAACTTGAAGAGGAGTAGCCCAGAGCATGGCAACATTATATGGAGTTGATTTAACGAGTCAACCACAATATATAGAAGCAGGTTAAGTTGAGCAATTGAATGCACTTTTGAGGCGGCAAACATTCGAGCCATACCTGACCTATGCCAAGAAGATCCAAGCAAGGGGATGTTGAATCAATACGAGTCAGGCTTCTTGATCTCCTCGTTAATTTCAAAAAGGAGCTTCAATCCCCGCATCTTCGCAAAAAAGTCCAAGCTCTTATTCCCGCCTATCACCTGCTTCGAGATTTAGGCAGCTCTCTGATTAAGCCTGCGGATGCATCCTCAGGAATAGACCGAATTCTCCACTATCTACAAAAGTATCCACAAACCATCGTCGAAGGCGACGAGTTAATGGTGGTTTCAGGAATTGGAGAATGGGCACGCCGGGTGAGGCAACTCCGAGTTCAGTTTGGATGGTGGATCTATTCTGGAGTCACGTTTGCAAATATGGCTGAAGATGCCCGAGATGTTGGAAACGAGTCTGAAATTGAAAGCCTTACCGCTGCCCTTGGGATCGATCCGTCGAAGGTCAAGCCTGACTAGTATATTTTGATGCGAGCCGATCAAGACCGTCAAGCTGCTCACCGTTGGAATGTCCTGAACGAGATCCGTAAGAAAAGAGGTTCCGTAACAGACAAACTCCTTGAGTATTTCCGCAAGAACGTCGGCCAAGAGATCTCTGGGGAGGAGCTCAAGTATTTGGCCAAGGACAAAAAGGAATGGGCCCGCCGAGTTCGAGAGTTACGGACAGAACAGGGATGGCCAATCGTCACTAAAAATAGTGGCCGCGACGACCTAGCTGTAGGCGTTTATGTCCTCGAAGAGGATCGCCAAGCTTTCGAGCATGATCGGTCAATTCCCGATTCGATTCGAGTTGCTGTTTTACAGCGCGACAGCTTCAAATGCGTTGAGCCAAACTGCGGGTGGCATAGAGCAATGCTTTCGCCAGATGACCCCAGAAAAATGCTTGAACTTCACCACATACAACATCATCGGCACAGAGGTGAAAATGCAATTGATAACCTCGTAACTCTTTGCAATGTTCATCACGACGAACGCCATCGAAATACCAGGCGAGCCCTATGAGGTATCACACCGTGACTTCTTTGCACTCACCTAGCTATGACAAAAGTCTGGTCAGATAAGCAGGACCATTCTGAATCCATAACTTCGATGGAGTCTGAAACCACATTCTTTCCCAGGCACAGCGCATGTCTGACATTTACAATCTCCACCGCTTTCTCGATGCGCAAGCGCCAACCTACAACACCGTCCTTGATGAGCTGCAAGCCGGAAGAAAGGGCAGCCATTGGATCTGGTTCATCTTTCCGGAAATCACCGGCCTTGGTCACAGTGGGACGGCGCAGCAATTCGCCATTGGTTCACTCGACGAGGCCAAGGCCTACCTCAAACATCCTGTCTTAGGTCCTCGGCTCCACGAATGTACGCAGCTTGTGCTGGATGTGACCGGGCGCAGCGCAGAGGAGATCTTCGGCTATCCCGACGATCTCAAGTTCCGGTCCTGCATGACCTTGTTTCTGACAGCTGCCACCAACAACACCATCTTCAACAACGCCCTGCTCAAATACTTCGACGGCAAGCCCGACCAACTGACGCTGGATCTCCTGGCCCGGCAATCGTCTTAGAGCAGATACAGGTGTCAGTACCATTTCGAGCAGGTAGGCAACACACTATCTGCGCGCAACATTCTCACCTGCCCAACCTTGAGCGCGCTGAGACGCACTCTTGTCACAAGCGAGCCATTTCTATCGTGCATGTTCTGTGAGTACGAAGGCACCAGGCCGCTTCCTTTCCCCCTTCGGAAAGCTACTTGATTTTCAACCTACTGGGGCTTAGCCTAGTGCTAGTCAAACAACGTACCGGATATCAATGGCAAAGGTTACTCAGTTCAAGATCGAGTTAGAACAAGAGGAAGATGGCCGCTGGATCGGCGAGGTCCCGTCACTCCCTGGCGTGATGGCCTATGGGCAAACGAAAGGTGCTGCGCTTGCGGCTGTCCAAGCCTTGGCTCTTCGCGCAATGGCCGATCGCCTCGAACATGACGAGGTGGTACCTGAGGAGCTGCTGAACGTCTCGTTTATTGCGGCATGAGCCGTTGGCCGTCGACCCAAGCTTCTCGTGTTCTCTCCGGACTCCTCCGCATCGGTTGGCAGATCAAACGAACGACCGGTTCTCATAAAATTCTACAACGGACTGGGTGGCCCGACGTCGTCTTCGCTTTTCATGATCGTGACGAGATCGGTCCGCGTATGTTGGCCCGCCTCTCCAAGGCGACAGGTCTTACACCAGAAGACTTGTGACAACGCCTTCGCGTTAGATCCTGTTTCTCCCCTGAACCGCACTTCAAGTGAGTGATCAGGTTGTCCTTGACTGCGCGCGTTATTCCAATCCTCTACTTCATTTTCAAGGGTAGCCTGGTCGATCCTCGATTGCGCGCGTCGAACGAGCACATTCTGATCGTGCGCGGTCCGCGAGCAGGAGGACGACCAGGCTACCCATCCCTTCCCCCTGCTGATTGACAATCCTCCATCAGAGACTTATCGTCCTCCACGCTGCGCAATGTCCGGCTCGGAGATCCCACAATGGACAATCCCCCTTCTTCCGTTCCTTCCCACCTATCTCACGACGCGTTGGAGCAAATTACCCTCCAGATGGCGTCGAGTCTCGACCTTCATGAGGTACTCACCACGATCACGCAAGGATTGGTCGACGAACTGGACGGCGCCTTCGCCCGCATCTGGCTGTTAGGTTCCGGCGATCTCTGTGCCGAGTGTCACAAAGCGGCAGACTGCACGAATCGGGCTCGTTGCCTGCACCTTGAGGCGAGTGCGGGACTCTACACCGACCTCAACGGGGAATATCGTCGCATTCCACTGGGGGCACTGAAGATCGGAAAGATTGCCCAAGGCTTTGGACCGATGCAGACGAACGATGTGCTGGGTGACGATCGGCTTCCGAATAAGCAATGGATCAAGGATCACGGGCTCCGGTCCTTTGCCGGGTATCCGTTGAAATTTCGCTCCGATCTGCTCGGCGTGATTGCGATGTTTGGGCGACGACCATTGAGCGAACAAGAGTTCGAGCGTTTGGCAATCTTTGCCAATCAAGCCGCGATTGCGATCAAGAACGCGCAACTCTTTACAGAAGTCGCACAACTCACACATCGACTTGAGGCGGAGAATCTCTATCTCCGCGAAGAGATCAAACTTGACCATAATTTTGAGGAGATCGTCGGTGAGAGTCCGAGCATCAAGGCTGTGCTCCGACTCATCGAACAGGTCGCGCCGATGGATTCGACGGTCCTGATCCGGGGAGATACAGGGACCGGCAAAGAATTGCTGGCTAGGGCCGTTCACAACCTCAGCCATCGTAAAACCCGTTCGCTGGTGAAGGTCAACTGCGGAGCGATCCCCGCGAATTTGGTCGAAAGCGAGCTCTTCGGCCATGAGAAGGGATCGTTCACCGGGGCATTACAACGACGCATCGGCCGATTTGAGTTGGCGGACGGTGGAACCATCTTCCTGGACGAAGTCGGAGAGTTACCGCTCGACGCACAGGTCAAGCTCCTACGGGTACTACAAGAAAGGGAAGTCGAACGAGTCGGCAGCGGCCATGCGATCAACGTCGATGTGCGAGTCATTGCCGCCACGAATCGAGATCTTCATGCAGCGGTGAAGGCCGGTTCATTCAGGGCCGATCTTTTGTATCGACTGAACGTGTTCCCGATCGACGTGCCATCTCTGTCCGCCCGTGCCTCTGATATCCCTCTCTTGGTCAACCGATTTGTCGCCAAGTTCTCACACAAGATGGGCAAGAAGATCGATGGGGTGTCTCACGCGACCATGGAACGACTCACGAAGTATGCGTGGCCCGGCAACATCCGCGAGTTGGAAAACGTCATCGAACGGGCCACGATCCTCGCGAATGGACCGATGCTTCAGATCGACGAGGTGATGCTTCAGGGGAACTCTGCCCCGCTGTTGCCGGTCGCCGATTCCCTGGAAGAGGTGGAACGGGCTCACATCCTCCGCATCCTTCAGGATACAAACTGGGTCATTGAAGGGAAGCAGGGCGCCGCGACTCGACTTGGTCTTCATCCCAACACCCTTCGATCCAGGATGCAGAAGCTCGGCATCAAGAAACCTCTCCCCACCGCATAGCGACGCATCTCACGTTCTACTCCCACGAGATATCGTAGCTCCACGATATTTCGTGGAGGCGTCTCTCTTTTCTTCTGCTTCATCTTGCTGCGAATAGTGCGGCAACTGGCTGTTTCTCCAGCGCTTTATCGTGTTTCCCTGATCGTCGTGACGCGTGGCACCGGCCTTGCCATGCAGATAGATATCGCGATCGATCCATAGGACACAACAAGGCAAACAGACATCCACAATCTCGTGAGTGTCATTCAATCAAGGGAGAACCCATGAAAACAGCGATCATCATTCTGTCCGATCCGAAGAGTGGTTCAGAGGAAGCGCTTGGACGAGTCTTTAATGCGCTGGCGCTCGCGTCTGAATGTAAACAGAAGGGCGATGACGTCGCCGTTGTCTTCAATGGCGCTGGCACTCGTTGGCCGGCTGAGCTCACCAAGCTCTCACATCCAGCCAATGGTCTCTACAATTCGGTGCGTGACGTCGTGCAAGGCGCCTCATGCGGTTGCGCCGAGGTCTTTGGGGCAACCGAAAGCGTCAAGGCCTGTGGCGTGCCAATTGTGAAAGACCATGCCCTCGCTGGAACCGCGGGGCTCTTGAGCCTGCGCCGGTACGTAGCCGAAGGGTGGAATACGATCGTGTTCTGAGATTGAGCATGAGAGGGCATGCGGCGTGACCCGTCGTCATGTCCTCTCGACAGGGAGTACACAACCATGGCGTTGAAATACTTGGAGCTGGCGATGACGGATGCCGTACATCGCACACAGACGCAGTACTACGGAAGGACCGTGGACATCCCAGGGGCGCCCGAACGAGATCCGCTGGGCCAAGACGAGGCTGAGTTTATTGCAGAGCGTGACAGCTTCTATCTGGGTTCGATCAGCGAAACCGGATGGCCCTACATTCAGCATCGCGGTGGGCCCAAGGGGTTCTTGCGGGTGGTCAACGAGACGACGCTGGCCTTTGCCGACTACAAGGGCAATCGCCAGCTGCTCACGACCGGGAACGTCTCCGTAAACGACCGAGTGGCGCTATTTCTCATGGACTATCCGAACCGAGCGCGGTTGAAGATTCTTGGCCATGCCCGCGTCGAGGATGCTCGCGCCCATCCAGAACTCGTCGCACAGCTCGCTGATCCAAAGATGCAGTCGGTGGTGGAGCGGCTGGTCTTTATCGATGTTGTCTCCTTCGACTGGAATTGTCCAAAGTACATCACTCCTCGGTACTCTATTGAAGAGGTCGAGGAACTCGCGGCGCCCTTGCGGGCCCGCATCGCTGAATTAGAATCCGAGTTACGCGCAGCAAGAGCAGGGTAGGAGTCTTCACCAGTCTGGGTCAAAGATAATCTCTACAATTATCGACCGTCCTCCATCTGAAAAAAGGCCGTATGTCCTCCGATCCAAACAAACGCCCTCCTTTTCCACCCTTCACTCAGGAAACTGCCATCCAGAAGGTCCGCATGGCTGAAGATGCGTGGAATACACGCGACCCCGAAACGGTGTCGTTGGCTTACAGTGCCGATAGTCAGTGGCGAAATCGTTCAGAGTTCCTAACGGGCCGAGACGCTATCGTTCAGTTCTTAACTCGCAAGTGGAGCCACGAGCTGGACTACCGGTTGATCAAAACACTGTGGGCATACCACGATAACCGAATCGCGGTGCGGTTCGCCTACGAGTGGCACGACGATTCAGGGAATTGGTTCCGATCCTATGGTAATGAAAACTGGGAGTTTGACGACAATGGCCTGATGCGACGGCGTCTCGCGAGCATCAATGATCTTCCCATCACAGAGCCTGAGCGGAAGTACCACTGGCCACTGGGCAGACGTCCTGACACACATCCCTCACTCAGTGACCTGCGACTATGACAATACCTTGAGAAGTGATGGTTTTCACAAAGACCTCTCTCACAGGAGAGTTTGGTCCCTGGAAGGTTGGAGGGGCTGGCGCGTCCATGGCGCGCCAGCCTAACCGTGAAGGAACACTTTTCACACGCTACTTGCCTGTGACGGCGTCCTTGAGTTTTTTCCCCTCGTCCTTCGCTTCTCCTGCGTTTTTCATCGCATCTTGCGTTTTCAGATCCTTGGCACTTTGTGCGGTCTCACCACCCTCTTTTTTCACATTCTCCGCTTGACCTTTCACGGTTTCAACCTTTTGTTTCATGGCTCCCATGTCGACAGCCCATGCCGATGTGTTCAGACCAAGCATGACAACCGTCAGAGCCATGCCCACTAGGGTCATTCCCAGTTTCATTGCGGACCTCCTTTCAGGCGAATCGCAGGTGAGTATGGGAGGAGCGGCGATATCTGTGCCGCTCCTCTGAGACATTGACCTACTACTTGGTCACGCTGATTTCTACCCGGCGGTTCTTCGCCCGCCCCTCGGTGGTGACATTCGGCATCACCGGCTTCGTATCAGCGACTCCTATTGAATGGGCACCAGAGAGCCCGCCGTCTGCCAATGCTTGCGCGGCGTTCGTTGCTCGTGCTTCGGACAATTCCTTGTTGGTCGGGAACTTCTTCTTCAGTGCGCCGAGGATCGGCCGATTGTCGGTATGGCCTTCAACATGAACTTTATACTCTGGGAAATCCTTGAGGATGGACCCGACCTGTTTGAGCGCATCGGCTCCAGCAGGCTTGAGCTGGTCTTCGCCCGACCCGAAGAGGTAGCCCGAAGCTAGGTTGATAAGCAATCGCTCGTTATTGAGATCAACAGTGATATTTTTTTCATCGATTTGCGGCTTGAGTGCCCTGATCAATCCGCGCTCCGCCTGCTTCAATTTCGCCATCTCTGTGGAGAGGTCGCCACGAAGACCCGCGAGCTCCTTGTCTCGATCGGCTAATTGGGACTCAAGGTCGGAGTTGCGTTGCCTCAACGCTGCTAACTGTGACTCCGACTCCGCCGCCAGCCGGTCATGATCCCCGCTGTGTTGTCTCGCCGCAGCCAGTTCCGCTGCAAGCCGATCTTTCTCACTCTGTGCAGCCGAAAGTTGACCTGCGAAGGCCGCATTGTCACCGGCTCCAGAACGAAGCGTGGCAATTTCCCGATCACGGTCGGCGAGTTGTCGTTCCAATTCACTGACACGGCTGCTGAGGGTTCCGTTTTGCCGTCGCGCCGCTTCCAGTTCCTCGGCTAATCGTGACCGATCTCGTTCCAGCGCTGCAAGACGTGCAGCCATTTCTTGCGAGGCATCGGGTGCCACAACTTTTGTCGTGGAGGGACACCCAGTGCCCTGGTGGTAGCCATACCATTTCTTATCAACACACACAGTGGGTTGCTTAATATAGCTGTCAGAATGCTTCAGAGAAGAACACCCTACCAGAGCGACAAGCCCTGCCATCAGTAGAACACCTTTAGCTAATCGCATGAGGACCTCCTTCGTATCCATATAGCAGCAGGAATGGGATCACTACTCCCCCACGCCGTATTGCTGGTTATACTGTTGATATTCATTGGCGGTGCTTGAGGAGATCGCGGATTTCCGTCAACAGTTTCTCCTCATTGCTCGGCGCCGGAGGAGGCGGCGGTGGGGCTGCAGGCGCTTCTTTCTTAAACCGATTCACCTGTTTGACCAACATGAAGATGACAAAGGCGACGATGATGAAGTCGAACACGCTCTGTAGAAAAACGCCGTAATTAATCGTCGGGGCCCCAGCAGCTTTGGCTGCGGCTAGAGACGCAGGGGATGTTCTGGACAAATCAATGAAGAGGCTTGAAAAATCTACCTTGCCCATCAGTAACCCAATGGGCGGCATCAGCACATCGCTGACCATGGACGACACGATCTTTCCGAATGCCCCACCAATAATCACACCAATCGCCATATCCAGGACATTCCCCTTCATGGCGAACTCTTTGAACTCTTTCAGCATAGTGTTCCTCCTTATAAGAACGCAGCTCCGTACGAGGCTACAAGCAGCCTATCGTGTGCGAGTGGTGTCGAACGCATACCCCAACGTAAGCAAGTATAAATTATCGGTATCGCCCGTGCCGGCAGGCGGCCGATTGTTGTAGCGCGTGGTCACCTGGAATCCGCTCGCCAGACCGGCCAAAATCTTCATGCGAACCCCGTTATCCATCGTAAAGAAGAAATCCGACGCGTTCTGGACCGAGGGGAATATTTCATTGTAATGGTACAGCGTGACACGGCCATCGAACAGCGGCCAATCCAATTTCATGGCCACGCGCGCGCGAAAGCTCCCTCGATCAGCGGTGATGCTATTATCCCGGTAGTCCTCGTTAAAATACGTTGGACCGGCTTCGGCGTAGAAGGTCATATCCTTAAAAATACCCTTCAGATCTCCACGCTCAAGGAATTGGTACCCCGGTCCACTGGAGATCGCTGTTCTTAACTTGAGGTTTTGGAGAAAATCGTTTTCCACATAGGCCGACGCATACCAGAAAAACCGTTTCGTGATAAAGAAGTCCAGCTTGATCGTGCCGCGGGCATTCCTGACCTGTAAACTACCGTTGTTGTCTGCATTGACGTAGCGACCCAGGAGGGTCAGCCGGAGCTGCTCACTGCGTGCCACAAGATCTCCCAGAACACTCACGTTCCGGAGATGGCTGTTTCCCACGGATTGCGAGTAGCCCGCGTTAAGGCTCCCGGAGTAGATGACCGGCGACTGAATGACCGGGTTCACCTGTGTCACGGCATTGATCGGAACCGTCATCGTGTTTCCGTTTGGCCCAGCCTTCACCTTCATCGTCCCCGGTTCTCCCTCTTCGGCCGTACCAACAAGTACGGTCCCCTCCTTTAAATGAAAAGGTACCGGGTGCGAGACCGCCAGCTTGGTCACTTCAGCCCATTTAAGCTTGATGATATCGCCTGCCAGAGAGTTCTTGATCTGTAGTAACCCGCCCGACATCTCGATCACTTCACCATAGATGATACTGCCGTCTTTTAAGGTCACGACATCAAGGATCGGTGCCGGCGTAGTCGCGAGCGCCCCATCATCAGCAAGACTCGGCGTCGCCATCGCGCCCAGAGCTAAGACTGCGACCAGTAACATGAGTGGCTTCATTTATCCTCCTTCGTGTGGCTAAGTCGTTCTGTTAGGGTAAGTTGCCATTGGGTATATACCTAGATTGCCGTGACACCGCAAGAGGCTGTTGTCTGTTTGTGCGAGACGCAGCCTAGAGCCTTTCAATGTCCAGACCGAGGAGAACGCCATGTCGGCTCTCCATACTGGGCTCGCGACTCTGAGCGATGACGGCCATGGAGTAGCGATTCGTGGTTGAGACAGTCCGGCTTCACGATCTCCAGATCGTCTCCATACAGGCCTGATACGTGGCTAGTTCTGGTGAGAAACGCCTTCACGTCCATGCGGATCCTTTTCTAATTGCACATAGTAGCGTGCCGCCTCGGATCGCCTGGAGATCTTCAAACGCTTGTAGAGTTTTTGTAAACGAGTGGCTACCCCACGCGGCACAAGATTCAATTCTTGTGCAATCTCCTTGTTGGTCTTCCCGAGAGCCACCAGAGCGAGTAGTTGTTGATCGTCTTTCGAACAGGTATAGGGGATCCGCTCTTGTCCAGGCAACGCTCCATCCTGAACCCACGTGATGACCTGCTGAGTCAATTGCTGATCCATGATCGCTCTCCCACTCGCAACGATCTCAATACTCCTCGCAACCGCCTCAGCCGCTGCGCCCTTCAGCAGGTAGCCGTGCGCATCGGCCATGATTGCTGCTCGCAGAAGCTCCTTATCGTCATGCGCCGTAAAAAAGAGAACACCGATGGTTGGATGTGACTCACGGATGGCTCTACACACGTCGATTCCACTCGCTTGCCCCACGCGAGCCTCTAACATCACGACATTCGGCTGGTGAGCCTGTATCGCGTCAAAGGCTTCGGAGGGAGTACGAACAATGCCCAGGATTTCGATATGGGGAGCTGTGGAAAGGAAAGTCTTGAGCCCATGCAGAGTCAGAATAGAATCATCGATCAGCAACACACGAATCGGTGCTCGTATTCCAGTTACTTTGTTCATCGGGTCATCCCTGTTTCGTGAAAGTGCCAGAACTCAGCTGTGCTTAACCCAGAGGAAACATGTCGCCCATCGAAATCGACAGATGGACCGTTTCATATACACACACGGATGATATCCGCTCATACCATTGCGCCATCGGAATTTCATCGAGCACGATCCACCCCTGACCCTTCTCGCTTTTCTCATATATCCTCTCCCATGGTAAGGTGGCGCTCAGTGTGACGGCGCCTTGGAGCGATCTTCCCAGCAGATGCAAACCCTTTGTCATATTGGGCCGCAAGATTTTTAAGCATCCTCAGATTCACCATCGCCCCACAATTCACACAGCGCAACGCGCCCCGCCCTGCTGCTTGCTCTGCAAGGTCTTCATCTGCACCGAGCTCAACAATCATCAATCCACCACATCGTTTACACCGCATGACAACTCTTCTCCGAGTTAGGCCGTGGGATACACCCTCGTTACACAGCCCTCAGGGGCTTGAGTGAGGACGCGCGACGTGTCCGAGATCGACCTGACCTTGGAGCGATCGCACCGATCTGATCAGAGCCAGAGGCGTTCAACACCCTGCAGATGTCCACAAAGAAATCGACGAATGCACCAATCAGCACTTCGCGACAAGCCGATTCCTGAATTCCATTTAAATGCTTCCACTGCCCATTCACACGATGCAGCACGGCCAATCGATGCGTGTTCACTCCCGCGCGAGATGCCGTGGTTAACAGGTAATCCTGTCCGTTGTAGTCTTCGACGAGTAGCCCTGGTGTAGTCATGCTTCTGTACCTCTCTCATCACATTTCTATTGATAATCGTCTTGCAACGGATACTGCCGACTTCCTCTTGACGGCATGACATGATTACAAACCGCGTGCCACATCACTACACAAGTGAAGGCCTATGCATAATCAATCGGTTGCATTGAATGGATGGATTGGCGAGGCCGTCTCCGCTGTGTCGGCATGAAACAACGGCGTGTCTCATGAGACAGGTGCCCTGCCGCATGAGACAGTCACAGGATCGTGAGAAGCGCGTACGCTACGGGCGTGGAGGGGAATGGGTGAGCACGGTTGTCATCGGCCAGATCTCCCAGTGCAATGCTGGGAAGAAAACAGGCTGTCCTTGCCCTCTGCCTAACGAGGATCGATATCAAGCTCGACGAGGCGGCGATAGAACGTCGCCCTACTGACACCCAGCCGTCTGGCGGCCTCCGTCCGATTGCCTTTGGCATCGGAAAGCGCCGCGAGGAATCGAGATTTCTCGTCCCGGTTCGGCAACGGGATCCACACGGAAGAACTGGGTACAACGGGGGCACTGATGATCTCCGGCGGGAGATCAATGGGAAGAACCTCTTTCGTCTTGCAGCTGATCACTGCAAATTCGATGGCACTCTTCAGTTCACGCACATTACCGGGCCATGCGTGGCTCATGAGAAGCCGAAGGGTGTCGGGATTCAGGCGCTCGATCGTCTTCCCCGTGGCGGTGCAGATTTGCCCGAGAAGAGATTGGGCGAGAAGCGGGATGTCCTCGCGTCGTTCACGTAAAGGGGAAAGCTGGACTCTGGCAATACGAATTCGGTAGAGCAGATCCGCTCGGAAGGACCCACGAACGACGTCTTCACTCAAGTTATGGTGGGTGGCCGCCACGATACGCACATCGATTTTGCGAGGCTTGGCCTCTCCCAGACGGGTGATCTCCTTTTCCTGCAACACCCGCAAGAGAGCCGTTTGGACTTGCTGCGGGATATCCCCAATTTCGTCGAGGAACAACGTGCCACCCTCTGCAGCTTCGAACAATCCTTGCTGATCATTCACCGCCCCGGTAAAGGCTCCACGCTTGTGGCCGAAGAGTTGGCTCGTCAGAATCGAGTCTGTCAATCCGGCGCAGTTAGCGGCGATGAACGGCTTATGTTTTCGACCGCTGCAAGAATGAATGGCACGCGCGATCAGCTCTTTTCCGGTTCCCGTTTCCCCTTCGATCAACACGGTGCTATCGACCTGCGCCACGTCTCGCACAAGTTGGTACGTGCGAAGCATCGCGGGACTCTTCCCCACCAGGTCGTGAAACGACGCCTGCTCGTTGAGCGCCCGGCGGAGCGTATGGAGCTCGGTGCGGTCATGCAGGATGACGATATGCCGATCGGGGTGGCGTGGATCTCCGCGGACTTCTATCTCAACCCAACGGGGGCGAGGTCCTTCGATGCACACGACGCAAGTCTTCCGTGGGTCCGAGGCGGTATCGATCAGCTCTCGAATCGGCGCACGATCTTGTTTGTGAAGAGGAAGTGCTTGCTCCCATTCCTGGCCAATCACGGCTTCGGCTGTCATTCCCAGGATCTCAAGACCGCGATCGCTGGCGAACGTAATGTGTCCGCGTTCATCGAGAACCAATGCGGCGAGCCCGAGGTGCTGAAGCAGAGCCAGTGCATCGTCCTTTGTGCGTTCGCTGGCTTCAAGCTCACTGATCAAGCGTGTCTCAGTCTTACGGTAGGACTTCGCGGTACGTTCTTCGGCCAGCATGCGTTCGCGCGCCCGCTGAACGATGGCCCCCATCTCCTCGAAGCCGGAACCTAGACGCTCAATGAGTAACACCTTCTTGGACCCAATCGACAGTGCGGTGGCCTCCAATGTCATGGTGCCGCCCTGTCGATCAGGTTCCGTCCATGGGCCAGACTTCTCAGGTGCGCCCAACTGACCTCCCCAGATTGGGTGAGCCCCAACAAGGTAATCCCGCAGGAACGGCGAGCATTGGCCCAGGTCTAGCACCGTCCCGTTCGCCGGACCGACCCACTGGCGCCACCATTCAGGCGGGAGACCTTGAAGCCGAAACTCGGCCGAATCCTCCTCGCACTCAAACATCACAATGTCGAGAGTGGAGAGAACCGCATTGAACAGAGACTCGTTGTGCAGTGCGAGGTTGCCTGGCCGGCTTTTCATAAGCAATCCCTGGGGATCGGAGCTGCATGTACGATCTGGGTTGCCAGCGTCACAAATAACTCTTCGACTCCCTGCCCATGCTTGGCACTGCCGAACAGTACCGTCCAGCCTCGTTCGCGCAGCTGTTCGATCGCGCGCTCATCGATTTCCCACTCAGATCGAACATCCGCTTTATTGATGATCGAGATGAACGGAACCGCTCCTACTGTTCGTAAGGCGGTCTGCTGTAGCGCGAGTGCCGTGTCCAAGGTCGCTCTTCTAGTGCCATCCATGACCAAGATGTAGCCGGATGAACCGCGAAGATACGAGTCGCGCACTCGTTGGAACTCGTCTTCTCCATAGAGATCCCACAGCACCAGCATCACGTCCCGGTCGTCGACCGTGACACTCTTCTTCTCCACGGTCACGCCGATCGTCGTGTGATAGTGATCAGAAAACACGTTACTCACAAATCGGCGCACGAGGCTGGTCTTTCCGACCGCGAATCCGCCCAACATGCAGACTTTCTTCTGCATCATGGACCAACCGCCTCATTCCCTTGATTCGCGACCGTGAGGGTGGCTCGTAAAGTGACGATCCGCCGGTCGCGGGCTTCTCCTGTTGACCCCAGTTGGACGATAGATTGCCCAAGTCCCGTAATGACGGTCGTAGCCTCACCAAGTTGCTCCCCTCCGAGGGCCACGAGCACGGCGTGGGCTCGTTCCTTGCTCAGCTGAATATTGCGTGTCACAGGACCAGTGTTGTCGGTCGACCCCAGTACTTCGAGCCTCACTCGCTGGCCTGATTGGGATGCGGCTTGGTCCAGCTCTCCTAACGCAATAGACACAGCACCAAGCGTGGCACGTTCCGATGGTTCCACTATCGATAACCCCGAGCGAAAGCGAACGACCGTTCGATTGACCCGTTCGAGGAGATCCGGGATGGAGGTCGTGACGAGTCCTTCGTCACGGTAGAGGGAAATTCCTGGCACCAAGGTAGCCAACCGTTTCGTCTCTCGGGCCCACTCGATGGAAGCCGAGCCAGTTGCGACAAGCGTGTCTCCCTCCACGGACAGTTTAACGGTTGTGGGGGCGTGCAACATCGAGTGCGCTCTGGTCTCGACGAGTTGAGGGTCCAGCGAGTAATAGGGAGACCAGACAGCCTTGATGCTCGATGGCTCAAGGCCAGCCTCAACCACCATCGCCGAAGGGTCTTTGGCCAAGGGGTCTCGCAACCCCTCGAGGTGATAGCCTGTCAACGTCGATTTTGCCACGGTGACAACCATGCCCGGCTCAGTCCCAAGTTCAACCAGCAGATTGGACCACCGCGCATGGGTTTGGTAGGCCATGACACCCCACCACGAGAGCAAGAGGATCATCACCCCGCCCAGAATCCATAGCTTCAAGGCGCTGGGTCGCGGTGGTGCTTCATAGTGGGCATGCAAACAGTTTTCCAGACAGATCTGTGTCGTTTTAAACGGCGCCGCGTCTCCATCAAAATGGGTCAAGGCATCGGGTTGCTGCGCATGAATATCATCCAGCGCGGCTTGAAAATCCTCCCTGAGGGTTTCAGGGGGAGTACCCCGAACGACACCGGCCAAGTAGGCGTGGGACCCCTGTTCAATCCACACGGTCCATTCACCAACTCGAAAATGGTCGAGCGTCTGGTCTGGTGACGCGCCAAACGAATCCCGCACATAGCTCTGAATCGCCGTCAGCATGCCGGACAAGACCTGCTGATCCTGAACCACAGCCCCCTCGGCTGCCACGTGATGCAGGAGAAGGCCTGTCTCCCGATGGATAAGAAACACTTGTTCCACGCGATAGCGGAGCGTATGGAGCAGTACGACCTCCGCGAACGGTCGCCCTGTCCGCCAGGCTTCCAATCGCCAACGAAGGCCTCGGACGGACAGGCTTTCATCCAACGAGTGGTTAAAGGACTGGGTCATGCCTTGCAAGGCACGCGCGATGGCCTGCCGAATGGCTGGCCCCATGATTGGGGCGATCGCATCGACGATCGCCCGTGGCGACTTCCGTATGGTCGTGACAAATCCGTTCTCGACGTAGGGAGTCAGAACCGTCGATAACTGTGGATCTCTCTCCCCACGAACGGCAAATGCCTCAGGAAGTACCCGGCTGATATCACGAGGCTGAACCGCCCGATTGTCGAGCCGATCCCGGAGTTCGTCAAGTTGTGTCTGCTCCGGAGAGAGTAAAAGCGTGCGCAGCTGGGTCCAGTCTTCGTCTACGGACGTGTATCCTTCAGAAGATGGAGAATCGCGATGAGGCCTGTGTGGATCGGTAGACATGGGGTAACACAATCGTCATGGACTCGATAGATCACAAAGAGACTGCCCACGGCCCGCTGTTGTTAGGTTGAGCCGCGACCGGAGACTGCCTCATCACTGGATAGCCGTTGAGATGCCTCCAATAAAATGGCTGCGAGCGTCGCACGATCCGTCTTTTCTGCACGGAGATCATGGACGGCCTGATTGAGTGCCGACGTCGCCTCGGCATGTCGAGCACGCACATCGGTCGCCAGCTCGCTCGTCCGTTCTGTCAGCTGCTGGAGAACATGTGCTTGCACTTCGGTCGCCTGCATATCGAGCAGACGTGCTTTATCCTCAAGGGTTGTCGCCAGTTGGGTAAGGTCCTGTGTCAGGTTCGTGACGGATTCCCCTCGGACTTCCTGCTCCTTGGTCAACCGACTCGTAAGCGCCTCAACTTCTTTCTTGATGTAGAGCTCAAGGCTCTCAAAACGTCGCTTGAGATCGTTGCGGAGGTCCGAGGCTTCACGGATTAAATGTTGTTCGAGTTGCGCAAACCGACGGTCATGTTCTCGGGCTTGCGCGCCAAAGAGAATGTCGCGAATCTTGTCGAGATTCCCGCTTGCGGATCGATCGTCAAGGTGTGCTGCTCCACCGACTTGGTCCGAGTCTGTCGCGGGGTCGTCGCGAGCGATCAGGGGCTGGTCTGTGGAGCGTGCTGTGCCCATCATTTCACCTCATCTCGGGATCGCAAAAGAACGAAGCAAGGCAATGATACACGCCTCGTTGTTCGGTCTCTTCGGGTAGAATCTTCAGCCATTTCACCTGACCATCTTCACTACTTCGCTTTCCTTCTATTATGAGCCAATCAACGGTATTGTGGCCTGATCTTAGCACCGGAGAAACCTGCGCAACAAGACCGAATCTCTCAGGCCGCCTTCTCAAGAGTACTGTAAGGAAAGTTCAAAGTTGCCAGGCCCGACGGTCTTATCCGTTCACGAGGTGAACGTCGTGACGAGAAGAGGGCAACTCGATACCATGCGTCCGGAATCGTTCGAGAATCAACTTGTTCAACTCCCCCTGAACCACGTTGTAGTTGGTCACAGCCGCCCATGGCTCCACGGCTAGAGCGATTGACGACTCTCCTAGAGACGATACTCCTACGGAAGGAGCAGGGTCTTTCAAGACCAACGGGTGCTGTTGAAGGATATCCTTCACGTGCGCCAGCGCGTCATCGATTTTGACGCGCTGTGAGAGGGGGACCGTCAGATGCAGCTGACGGATGACACCGAAATTATGCAGGATTTCCCCGACAATTTTTCGATTGGGAATGAGGACGCGTGAATGGTCAGCGTGCATCAGCGTCGTGGTGAAGATATCAATGACCATGACGTCACCGTGAACTCCAAGCAGCGAGATATGTTCGCCGACCTTGTAGGGTTTGCTGAAGATAATCGACAGCCCCGCCATCACATTGCTCAGGACACCCTGCAAGGCCAACCCAACACCCACGCCGGCGACTCCGACACCGGCGAGCAGCGGAGCGATGGGCACACCCAGAGTTTGGAGCGCGATCATCGCCGTAAACAGTATGACGATGATTTTCACGATACGCACCAGGAGCAGGCGCACTGGTGGCTCAAGGGTCTGTTTTTCAAGCGCCTGTTGGGTAAAATTGGCGGCCCCACGAGACGCCATCATGCCGCCGATGAGGATGCCGAGCGCGACCGCCGCCTGCAACCCGTACTGCACGGCATATTGAGTGAGCGTATCCAGCATATTCATAGAGATAGTTCCTTATCGACCGAATAATCCTTTGAGCAGCTCTTTCCCATCTTTTTGAAGGTCCTCGGGCTTTGTCGTCCCTTTGAGCAGCCCATCGACGGCTTCTTCGACCCTCTTCCTGACCTGCTCCTGCACTTTCCCGGTGAGGCCCTTGACATCAACTCCATACGCGGGGGCTTGAGCCGTTCCGGTAATCGTGAGCGGGAGACTCAATCGGCCGTCTTTCAAGGCGATTTTGACGACGGGCGATGCGGCGGCAATCTTTTGGCTCATCTCTTGGGAGAGGTTGAGATTCACGGCAAGGTTCACTCGCTGATCAAACCCGATCGTGCCGCCGCCAGTCGCCTGAAAATCATGGCTATCCATCATGAGCCGCTGCACATTGATCACCCCTTGCTTAATAGCGAGATCCGTCTCGATCGTCGAAAAGGCCGTGGCCTTCGCATCGCCCAGGGACATACCGGCCACGTTGAGGGCTGAGACCACTTCCTGGAGAAGATTCACCCCTTCGATTTTTCCATCTTTCACGGCCATGTGCCCAGTTCCCTCTAAGGCCTTGGTCAGATCCGGCATCGAGAACCCACGCCCTTGCACCGACAGGTCCATACCGGCCGTCCCACTGATGGAGATCGGCGTCTCGGCAACAGCATCGAGCGCCGGACCGAGTTGTAATCCTTGAATCGTCACCGCCCCTTTGAATGGAGGCATGTCTGATCCGGCGATCAGTTTGCCTTGCCCCTTCACCTCACCGTCGAACAGGCGGAACGCCAGGGATTTCAGCTTGGCCTCTTGCCCTATCACTTCCGCCGAAATCTGGAGATCCTTGATCTCAACCGGGGTCTTCAGGGGAAGCGCAATCGGTACGTTCGCCGTATTGATCACCGGCGAGGTGATATTGATGATGGCATCATTCCCGGCGGCCTTTCCTGTAATGGCAAAGTCCGTCTTTCCCACACCAAGCTGGAAATTGATCGCATCAATGTCCAGCGTCTCTCGCAATGGACCAAAGGTGCCGTCGAGTTTTACCGGCAGATTGAATGGTTGCACCAGTGAGCCGACATGCACACTTGGCGTCTGCCCAAGCCGCACTGACTGCAGCAGCACCTCCAAATCTTGTAATACATATTCCGTCGGCTTAGCGGCAGAGAGATCACGGTAGGTCAATTTCCCACCGTCGATCGATACACGGTCCACGGCCAGCAGCGCCAGAATCTTGAGCGGCCCCTCCGTTGAAGGAATCGGGGCGCGCGAAGGTTTCTCCGGCACCGGCACACCTTTACGGCCGATGGTGGAAACGTTCAGCACGCCCTTCTGGTTCTTGATCACCGTGATGACTGGTTGGCGAAGCGTGATTTCCTCCACTTCGACTTTGCTGCTCAGCAGTGGCATCAACTTCACACCGACTTCCAACGACGCACCAGAGAGAGTGCGCCGTGGACTCGTCGTGTTCCGGTGATGATAATCCTCTTGTGAGGTGGGAGATGCCGCCCGGATTGTACGGGACCAGCAGTCCCTATACAAGAAATCTCTCCTGCCTAGGTGGTTGAAGAACAGAGCCACATCCGCTAGCATGGCGGCCACCATTTCCGCTTTGGTTGTTCCAGTAGGGAGGACTATCGATGCGATTCCGCATCCTCTTTTTCCTTGCCCTGCTCACAACTGCAGCATGCGGCGGCGGAGACAAGCATCTGCCGTCGTCGAATCCGCCCGAATACGATCCAACGAAACTCTACACCGCACCGGCTACGCCACCGAGCGCGCCAGCCACGTCGGTTGCAAAGCCGATAGATCCAGGCCCCTCGCCGATACAGTTACCTCCGCTGGAACCGGGACCGAATGAAAAGGGCGAATGGAAGAACGTGCCGGTTAGCCCGGAGTCGCTGCAATTATTCAAAAGCGTCAATAGCCCCTGTGAAGCTTTGTCGAAAATTGTCCAGGGCCTTGGCAGTACACAACTCTTCGCAGGGAAAGACGGTCAAGCGTTCAAGAAATTGCTCGGTGCTCAGGCCGAGTCGATTGCGCAATCCTTAGATCAGCAGTTGTTCGAGAACTTCAAGGCACTACTCGGCCCGACTATCGCCGCTTGTCCCTCGCCAACGCCCGTGCGCAAGAGCAGTCTCGACGAGCCTCTTCGCGCACCTCGTCTTCTGTTGGCCACGGGACCATCGAACAGCTCGTTTCAACTTGCGCAGGCCACGTCGCCAGAAGGTGAACGTGAGGGGTATGCCATCACGAAAGGCTCAGTGAACATCCCCATCCCTTCCGATGCGGTCGGCAAGAAGTCGCGCGAATGGAGAATTGAGGAAGGGAACTCGCCTGGCACGGCAGGAGACCGCAAGGCCTTCACGCTCATCAATGGCGGCTATGCCAAGAAATGCCCCACACCGGACCCCGGCGAGCAGGGAGCCTATGTCGTCGAAGGCGACTATGAACTCTCGCTGGTCGTGGACCAAACGATTAACTATTCCAACATGATTCGAACGGAGTACAACGCCCGAAGCATTCACGCCACCTTGAAGGGCCGAGTCGGTGATGATGCCCTGCTGCAATACGTCGATCTCGATGCGTCGTTGGTGATCGGGCGTGGAGGGACGAATGCGCCGACGTCGTTTGCACATCAGCACCAACATATGCGGTTTGTACCCGATCGTCGAGCGGGAGGCATGCCGTCGCAGTTTTCCAATTGGTCGGTCACGGAATGGGATTCTGCACTGGCGGGTGAAGCCCAACGTGACGCGATGAACATGTTGCTGCTAGCCGTAACGGTATTCTCAGGACCGTTCTACTTGGCTGCTGAAGGTGAATGGACCACAGCCAACACCTGCGTGGAGATCGTCTTCAATCCCCCCACGAAGACCAAAAAGTTTGTGCCAAGCGAATCAACTCCGGTGAAGGTGGAGTTGAAGACTAAAGGGAAGCAGGACGTGGTACCCGCAAAGTTCAAGGAAGCGAAAGAGAAGCCAAGAGAAGGCAACGGTCGTGTGTCACCGAGAGAGGACAAATCAGAGCTCAATAGACCGGCGACGTTCACCTACCAGGCTCCAGCGACCAAGGTTCAGCACAGTGGATTCCGGGTGAGTGCCATCTCCCGCGCGGGCGTCGCGGAACCCAAGGAGGGTGAGTGGGAATTGGCCCCTTCTGCGTATGTTCTTGAATTCAAGTCGCACATCGTTCAGGAGCCGTTGAATCTTCCGAATCCCCCATTCGGCATGTTTATGAGTTCGAATGGGTTCGATGCTCATGTCCAGGCGACAGTCCCGCTCCGGCGCAGGGACGATGGCCAATGGGTGGGGGAAGGCGTGATGCAGTACGCCACTCGCACATTGACTCAGCCGGCCTCGTGCGAAATCCGCATTCAGGGCGCTGGCGCAACCACCTTTCATGTGAACGGAGGCTCGATCAGCAGTGATCCTGATCCATTTGCCGTGAACCTGATTATTCTTCCAGGCCAGTCAGGGGAAGTGGCAGAGACCCACTGTACCAGCGGTCATACGCCCCAAAAATTAAAGGAGCTGTTTGCCTCACAAGGTGTCCAAGGCGGTGAAGCTCATGTCGCGTCAAAAGGTGGGGGATGGAGCGGGGCCTTCAACTTCACTCGCTTCAAGACATTCAAATGGGAGAGAGGTAGGCAAGGCTATGAGATCGGAGGCTGGACACCGGTGCGCGACTCCGACGTGATTGCCAGAAAGACGATGACGGTCAATTGCAGCACCATGGGAATGAGCGCATGCCGGGAAGAAACGACGCTGACCTTGCGACTGGCGGATGAGCCAGCGTCAGGTACGTCCCCGCCGCAATGAAACATCATGACGGATTGCGAGTGGGCGTCGGGCGAAGACTGAAGTGGACAGGATGTGGGTAATCTAGACCCCCACTGGAGATGAGAATCTCGTGTTTGCGCGCATGACAGCCGGTTTCATCTTAGCCGCGATCATCGCTGGAGGTGTTTCCCTCGTGCTCGCGCAAGAACGATTGGACTTGACGCGCTACAGCCTCACGGTACCGGTCGGCTGGTCCTCGACGGTTGAGGGTGAGCGCTGGAGGCTGTACCCCACGGGAGGCGAGAACGAACTTGGCATGGTGCCGGTTGGAAATAGCTTGCCGATCGGCCCGGCGCTCACGTATGCCGATGCGCATCGGCAACTCTGGGCCACCGCGCTTGGCAGTCACCGAGTGTTGCAAGCCAACCCTACCCAAGAACAGAAGGGCGACGATGGACGAACGTGGCTGATCGATTCAGCGGCGATCGACTCAGGCGGTGTGCCCTATCTCTTGATTGTGAGCATGGTGGAACTCGAGGGTCGTGCGGAGGGATTCCTTGTACTGGGGACGCCGCAAGCGATTGAACGGCATCAGCAGGCGATCGATTCCATCTTAAATTCGGTGCGCCCTCGTGGAATGGCAAGCGCGGTACTGACTCGTGCGCGTGACAAGGTACCCGTGTTCGGCCAACCGAGTCCACTCGGCAATCCTGGACCAAATCGTTTGGCCGGCGTGTGGACTACCACAACGCACGAATTACGAATCGGAATGTCCGGGCTTGCGAATACACCATCGGTTTCTGAATTGATCTTGTTCGCTGATGGGTCGGCGCTCTGGGGGATGCCCGGAGAGGGTCTCTTAGGTTTTGATCGAGCAGCACACCGCGCCCGCTCTCCTGACCGATGGGGCACCTACCAGCTGAAGGTCAAGCGGCTGATAGTGACTCGTGGTGGAGAGACGAGGCAGTATGTGGTGCTGCCGGATGGAGCACTTGAGAACCGCTATGAGGAAGGTGGGCAGGAACGAACAGGCGAACGATTTCTTTCGCGCCGGAGTCTCGACAACGTACGGATCGCCGGTGAAGTTCGGCGCAAGGACCATTGGCCGGCGCCGGGGAATACCAGCGGGATCGGCACGTTGCCCGGCCTCACCTTCTCGAAAGACGGGACGTTCCGTGATGAAAAACTGCTGCGGATCGTACTGCCTGAGCGAACAGGAGAAGACAAGGAGGCACACGAGGCGCGTGTAGCCCCGGGGACTGGACGTTACCGGTTCGAGTATTGGACGCTGGTCCTCCAATACGACGACGGGCGAGTCAACCAGGTCAGCTTCGTCCCCACGGACCGGAAACATCCGATCAAGGGCGCAATCTTGAACGGGTACGCGATTGAGCCGAAACCCTACTAGGGTGCTATCTTGCAATCTATACAATTGGGAAGACGCATGGGAGCTCTGATTCGGTTTCTGAAATCAGGACGATGGATGGGGTTGAGACTCTTGGTCTGTGTCACAGGAATATTAGGTACGGTGTGGTTGGTTCAGCAGCCCTCGCTCGTTCAAGGGGCGAAGAATGCCTGTCCGCTCACCGTGAGACAGGAAACCAAAGCCGCCAAAGCGTTTAAGAAACTAGCACCGGTATTTCAAGAGCCTCGTTGCCTCAACTGTCACGGTGCGGTGAATCCGTTTTCCAAAACCGGTGCACACGGGGGCGGCTACATTGATATTCGGAAAGAGACGCAGCAGTTTCTCAAGATCCCGAGCTTCCAGAATTTTCTGATTGTGGGGGCCGACCCCGACGGGACGCGGACAGCCAAGACTGTTACGCAACTCAATGAAATTGCTGAGAGTCTATCGGAAATCTCTGACACTGACCTCATCCGGCAGAAGGCCTTCGATCCGATGCGGAAGGCTTGCAAAGAATGTCATATCTCGTCCTGGATCATTCCGATGAGACACAACCATTTTGTCGGCCGAAGCACCAAGGACATATGCGTGCACATGAAGACGTCCATACTCACCAATCAGCCGGACCTCTTTCTCCGCCACATGCAGGATGACGAACTGGTTCGGGAAGGATTTAAGGGAAGACGTGGCCTGCTCGATGCGATTGGCCCGGAACCTCCCACGATGTCATTCGCTACGCTTGAAAAGTATGCCAATGAATGGATCGACGCCATGGGTGGCAAGTTTCACCGCCCTCCCGATTGCGGGTGCGTGGTTCACGGTGATTACATTCTTGAATTCAGTTCGAAAATTGTCTCAACAAGCAAGGTTACTCCTGCGCAATCACAGGCATCGGCGACCATTCGCCTGGAAACCAAAGATGAGGAAGTCCCCAATGGCGAAACGAAGTACTCGGGACAAGGGATGATCGGCTACCAAACTGGTCCGTTGCCGAAATGGAATACGTGCGACCCATTCGTTCAGGGAAAAGGCACGGTGCCCATGCGCGTGTTTCAGGCTTTCATTCACATCGATGAGCTGCCAGGTGAGTCGATTGTATCTCCAGGAGGTTCGGCGAAGATTGAACTGCTCTACGGCATACTCGGAATGTCGCAGGAAATCAGTACGGGCATGCACTATATGCTTAATTATAAATGTGTCACCAATCAGCCCATGCTGGACCCCTTCTGGTCCACCATGTATGTCAGCGGGCGTGGCGAAGTAAGCACCGATCCGATGAAAATGTTTCTATTGAAGGATTGGACTTATGTAGGCCGAGACGGTGTGGTGGGGACTAAGACGCTCAGAAGTACGTGTGGTGGCATGTGTGACGAGGAAGTGGCGACGTTTACGCTCAAAGAGGGAGATGGTTCCAGAGATTCTTCACCGAAATAAAAGTTGTGCGGGTTTTCATGGACACTTGGCGCGCGTGAGGCGTTTCGGTAAACCCTGACCCTGCACCCAAATCCGACCGTTTCACCATCCGCCTTCACTGCGCTGTCTACAGCCGTCACACCGCTGTGCCCATACGCGATTCATCGACGAAGGTCTCCGTTGAATCGTCGATAGCCCGACCCTGACGGCCCTTCGCCGGGAGGATGTAGAGTTCTTTCGCGTCGATCTTCTCTTTCTTCTCGGGCGGCGGCGACATTTCGTAGACCACTGGCCGGCGGTGATCCGCCATTTGCAGCTCGGGATTGTAGACGCTGTTGAACTTCCAGAGCATCTTGATGAAGTTGGTTTGGCCCTTCATCAAGTGCCCCGCCGCAATCTTTGCCGTCCCCTTGAGCGCAGCCCAGCCCAGATGTTTCTTGTTCAAGACCTGTTGGGTCTTGACGAGTTCCGCGTAAAATTCAGGAAGCGGCATCTTGGTCGGCATCACGGCGTGCTGAATGTCGAACAGGCGGTAGTCCCGCGTGTGCATCTTGCGGGATTCCGTCACCCAGCTCTCGGTGCCGGGATACGGGGTGTTGACGCTGATATTCACGATCTCCGGGATGTCCAAGCACCACTGCCGAACAACTTCAAACCGTTGCCGGTCCCAGTCCGGATCGGCGATGAGATTGATGGCGACGGTGATCCCGAGGGATCGAGCGAATTCAAGCGCCTCGAAGTTTCGGCCCAACGAGATGCGTTTGCGGTGCATCTTGAGGCCTTCCGCATCAATGGCCTCGACGCCCAAGAACATGTACTGCAATCCGAGCGTCTTCCAAAATTGGAAGACTTCCTTGTTGCGCAGCAGGACATCGCCGCGCGTCTCCATATAATACTGCTTCTTGATCCCGCGCCGCGCCACCGCTTCGCCGATCTCCATGCCCTGTTTGCCCTGGATGAAGGCGACGTCGTCAACGAGGAAAATCCCTGGTTCTTGAACTTGCTCCAGCTCCTCGACGGCTTTCTCCGGACTGACCATGCGATAGCTACGCCCATAAAAGGTCCAGGCGCTGCAGAAGGAACAATCCCATGGACAGCCTCGCGCAAACTCGACCGAGGCGCAGGGGTCAAGCACACCAATGAAGTATTTGTGCCGGTTTCTGAGCAGATCGCGCGCGGGACGGACATCATCCAGATTTTCGATGAATTGTGGCGGTGGTCCTTCACCGTCCAGCGTCACTACTCCCGGGACTTTGGTGATGGCCTTGCGATCCTGTTCAACCGCCATCAGCAATTTAGGAACGGCAACCTCTCCTTCGCCCTTGAGGACGCAATCGATGGCCCCGTTGCCGTGTTCCAAAAAGTCCTTCGCCACAAATGAGGCACTATGGCCACCGACGAAGACGAAGCTGTTGGGCAACTCTTTTTTCGTTAACTTTGCCAGGTCCACGATTTCCGGAACGTTCGCCAAGTAGTTACACCCGAATGCCACCGCGTCGGGTTTCCAGGAACGGATGAGCGCTTCATAGTCTTTCCACGTATCAGCCTGCAGATCGATCAGGCGAACTTCATGCCCAGCTTGGCGAACTGCCTGAGCCACCATCTCCAAACCGAGCGGCTCCAGACGTAGATAGATCTTGGTGTACATGAGCGGACCTGGATGGACTGCGAGAAACTTCATTGCCCAAACCTCCTGGTCTATAACACGCTGGCCAGATGCCAATTATTCGGAAGACAAGCGAAAGGCCCGGCCAGTGAATTGATCATGATGTGGTAACTGATGCGGGGACGGATTGTGCCAGAATGGAGGCCTTGGTGCAACTTTTAAGTGCGCAAGACTTAAGATGATTCATCGAAAATTAGCTAAGACTGTCTAGATTTTCCGTACCCCAGTCCTTACCATATGGGCATGGTGCCGCTCGAACGGACCCTGCGTCAGCGCCTCATTGATCTCCTGACGGATACTCGAATGGCCACCGATCAATTGGCTCGCATGCTCGGGATTCCAGAACGGCAGGTAGAGGAGCACTTGGCTCATGTGGTAAAAACGGTGTCGCGGGACCGCTCACGACGGTTTGTCCTCGAGCCGTCCATCTGTTTGGATTGTAAATTTATGTTCCGTGATCGCACCAGATTGACACGACCAAGCCGCTGTCCACAATGCCGAAGCGAAGGGATCTCCGCTCCACGCTACGGAATCGACTCTCTCGGATCAGGATTGACTCACGCGAACACGAAGGTGTCACAGCGAAGAGACGCCTGGAAAGGATGACGATGATAACCGCACGACTTGTCCTCTGTGCCCTCTGCTTGATGATGCACGGCTGCTCCGATCAAAAAGCAAACGAGCTGTTTGAAACGGCGGCCTTCGAAGAAAACCAGGGGAATGTCCCCCATGCCAAGCAGCTCTACCAAGAACTGGTGAATCTCTATCCATCCACCAAAGTGGCTGAGATCGCTCGTGCACGGCTCGCTGACCTAGACAGCAAAAAATAGACGCTGGCGCATTGCCAGCAAGTCGGTGGTGCCACCTGAGAAAGGCTCTTTCAATACCTTAGGCTCAGCGGGTTTGTCTGTGGAGAGGCTCGTCTTGGCTCGCCTCGCAGACTCTTCGATGCGGGCTGAGTTGGCGAAGCGGGCGCGCCAGAGTCGGGTGAGTGAGAACAGTGGATCTTGTGCGCATCCTGCATGGCTGTCCAGCGTCGTCTCAACCCTTGATGCTCGTAATGGCTACAGGGGCAGCATGCGTTGTTTCGCAGCCTGCTCGGCAACGGTCAGCCTGACGGCGTCATGAATGAATGGACGTCTCCGGCCCTTGTCGCGGGTGCCATGGAAAAAACGCATTGGTCGTCGCTTGATAGGCTTTATACGCTTCCCCACGGCTTATAAGGGCTTGCTCTTCCGCCCGTGGAATACCAGTCACCTTGTACAGTAACAAGCCCATCCCGATCGGACCAATCCAGGTGAATAACCAGCCGGGTGCCCCCATCGTCATGACGACATACGAGCACCAGTGCAGCCAGTCGAAAAAGTAATTCGGGTGGCGGGAGTAGTGCCACAGCCCCTCTCTGCAGACGCGGCCCTCATTCTTCGGATCGGCGCGGAAATGAGCAAGCTGCCGGTCTGCCTTCGCTTCACCAGCGACGGCCACGCTCCAGATCAGCAATCCGACCATCTCGACCACTGAAGATGGAATACGGGTATTCCAGAGCACCACCAGAAACGGAAGGGAAAAAACCGCCACGGACAGCGCCTTCCATTGAAAATACACAAACATATTCACCGACTCTGCATCACCCCATTTTTGTCGCAGGCGGCGGTAGCGAGCATCCTCTGATTGCCCGTCCACCCGTTGGAAATAGATATGGAGTCCCAGACGGCCGGCATAGAGCAGAACCAGCATTGCTGTGAGCAGGATGCGCTCGACTCCGGCGGGAGCCTGAGTCATGTACGACAACACCGAGGCGATCAGCCCCGCACACCACGCGACGTCGGCGATCGCGGCATTTTTTGTCTTCCGCTGCACAACCCACAGGAAACCCATGACGACCGCCATGAGGACATAGGTGATGACGACAAGCTGCAACGGATCCGATACGTCTATTCCTTCTTCTGGTCCCATCATCCCTTCCCTTTACGACACACTCGGTTCATAGTCCCATACGTCGATACCTTGGCGCTTCCGATCCTTCAACCAACTGCAAAACCCTGGGATAGGAAACGACAAGAGCGTCTGGAGTTTTTCACAGTCTAAGGAAAGATCCGCAGGCCTGGGAGCACCGGTATGTTCCCCAGCGGATCCTTCAACCAAATGGCCTTGCAGCTCTGGATACCACGGTAGCAGCGCCTGTCCGATCTCCCAGCGTGACAGCCGTTCTCGTCCCCCCAGGTGGTAGAGACCGGGAGCGTCTTGATCGAGTAACTCCCATACCGAGCGGGTAATCGCCCCGGCCGGCAACGGGCAACGGAATTCATCGCCATAGAGCGTCACCTGCTTGCCATTCTTCACAGACCGACACATATCTTCCACGAAACTTCGATCGCCATACTGTGAGGCACCCGCCGTGAGCACGATCCGAACCGCCGTATGCCGAGGATTCTCCAACACGCGCTGTTCCGCTTCAAGCTTGGTCTTGCCGTAGATATTGATCGGATTGGGCTCATCTGTCTCTTGGTACCAACCCGCCTTGCCGTTGAATACTTCGCCGCTCGACAAGAAGATAAAGGGAATGTCCCGGGAGAGTCGAGCCAGATACGCCGTGGTGTCCACATTCATACGACGAGCTACATGAGGATTTCGCTCGCACTCTGTCGTTCGACTTACAGCCGCGCAGTGGATGACTGCGTTGGGCTTGAGACACTGCCACACCTGTTCAGTGGCGGCGTGATCCGTGAGATCAAGGTCAGCCCGGCTGAGGCCACAGACCTCCCATTCTGGCGCCCATCGAGCGGCGGACTTCACGAAGTACTGTCCTATCAGTCCCGCCGTTCCGGTGACGATGACACGTGGCTTCATAGTGCGTCAATGGGGAAAGCGCGCACGTAGCAACCGCCTCACGCAAGCCATCTGGAGCATTGGCCGCAGTTGATGATGCCCATGATGAGGTGCCATCGATGCGCATCGACTCAAATGGAAGACCGCAGATTGTACGACTTCAGGCTGTTCGTTTGGAAGATGCGATACGCGATGAATAGTCTGTATCGGGCGGGGTCCACCAGGGCCTACCGCCACAGGTTCACATGCTGGCTGGCACAGAGGTCGAGAATGGGGGGAGGGATTTCGTCATTCCGGTTTCCTCACGACTACGCTGCTTTCGATTCCGTCTCGGCTGGGACCTGGCCATGCGGCAACCAGCGATTCAGGGCCGCTGTTAGGGATTTACTCGTGACCGGCTTACTGAGAAAGTCATCCATGCCGGCCGCTTGACATCGATCACGATCCTCCTGCATCGCGTTGGCCGTCATCGCGATGATCGGCAGGTGTTGTGACTTGCCGACCGCTTGCAGAAGACTCGCCTCCAAGTTTCTGATCACTCGTGTCGCTTCAAAGCCATCCATCTCAGGCATCTGACAGTCCATAAAAACCAAGTCGTACGAAATCCGTGCGAGCGACTCGACCGCTTCTCGCCTGCTGGCGGCAACATTGACCCGATAGCCAAGTTTTTCAATCATCTTGGCTGCGACCTTTTGATTGACCGGGTTGTCCTCGACCACCAAAATAAGCGGACGAGCCTTCATCATGGATTCCAATACCGTGTGCTGCGTAATAATCGAAGTCGCTGCGCAATCGGCTGACCTCCCAATACGAGGCAGGTGTCCCAGGGCGGTGCCGAGACACTCGAACAGCAGCGACCGGCGAATCGGTCTCGTCAGGTACGCGTCGAACCCAGCCTCCTGCGCTGCTTGGGCATCTCCACGTTGACCACCCGATGTCAGAAGCACCAGCCGCGTGGCCCTGATCGCCTGATCTGACTTGATCCGCTGGGCTAATTCCAGCCCATTCATGCCAGGCATGTGCAAATCCAAAATGGCTAAATCAAACGGCGTACGACGAGCAACCGCCTGACGCAGACAGTGCAAGGCCAGCTCCCCATTCTCGACACTTTGGCACGTGACATCTACTCCGGTAAGATAGCGCTCAAGAACCCTCCGATTCGTGGCATGATCGTCCACGATCAGAATGTTCCGGCCTTTGAGCGCCACTTGAGGCGGAAAAACTGGCTGGGCACCTTCTGGTTGAAGCTGAAAAGGCACGGTAATCCAAAACACACTGCCGACACCAACCGTGCTGTCTACACCGATTCGCCCACCAAGCAATTCCACAAGCTTTTTGCAGATGGCCAGTCCGAGCCCCGTGCCGCCGTATTTCCTTGTGGTGGAGCCGTCTGCTTGCGTGAAGGATTGAAAAAGTTTGGCCTGTTGGTCTGGCGCGATACCGATTCCGGTATCTGACACTTCAATTCGGAACCACTGACGCGGTGGAGTCACGATTGTCGATGTAGCGCGCTCAGGCTTTCCCGAAGTACTGATCGTCACAATGATTTCGCCCTGTTCAGTAAATTTAATGGCATTGCCGACCACATTCACCATAATTTGGCGCAGACGACCAGGGTCACCTTGCAACAGTGTTGGCAGACCGGCTTGCACAAGAGAGGTGAGTTCCAGACCCTTGGCATTGGCCTGTTCTCCAAGGAGACCAAGGGTATCCTCCACCGTCGTGTGAAGGTCGAAGTTGACGTGCTCCAGGTCCAGCTTCCCAGCTTCGATTTTGGAGAAGTCGAGGATCTCGTTGATGATGTCCAGGAGGTGTTCGCTGGATAGCCGGACAGTCTCCGCATATTCGCGCTGCTCCGGGGTTAACGCCGTGTCGAGCAGAAGCCCTGTCATGCCGATGACCCCGTTCATCGGGGTTCGGATCTCATGGCTCATTGTGGACAGGAACTCTGCCTTGGCCTTCACAGCCTCCAACGCTTGATCTCTGGCCTCTTCGAGATCCTTGTTCTTTTGTTCCAAATCCTGTGCAGCCTGTGTCAGCTGGACCTCTGCCAATTTCTGGGCTGTGATATCGATCGCAAACTTCATGACCTTCGAGACCTTGCCCCCTGTATCAAAGATCGGGCTGTAAGAGGCCTGGATCCAGACCTCTCTCCCCCCCTTGCCGATGCACCGATACACCCCAGCATCAAACTCTCCCCGGTTCAACTTCTGCCAGAAAACGCTATAGGCCTGGCTACTCGCATAGACTGAATCACAGAACATCCGGTGATGCTGCCACAAGACTTCATCAAGCCCATAACCCATCACGTGTAGGAAGTTGTCGTTGGCCATCAGGAGCGTTCCGTCGTGCGCGAATTCGGCGATCCCCTGTACTGCGTTGATGGCAAGGGAGACGCTTCTCAGCTCCGCCGTAGTTGCGGCAATTTCGACCTGTGCCTGCTCACGAGCGCAGAACTGGCTCAGCTGGTCGGCGACGGACTGGAATGTCGTCAGGAGCGAGCGATCTTCGGGCAGGATCTCGTGATGGAAAAATTCCAGCACGGCATAGACACGGTCAGCCAGTCTGACGGGAAAGGCTGCCGCCGCATGGAAACCTGCCTGCTCAGCCAAAGCCGCTCGAGGGAAATTTAGATCCTGAGTCACATCTGCAATCCATTCCGGTTTGGTACTCGCCCACACCCGACCGGGTAGCCCGACACCGCACTGAAAGGTCAGCTCTCGGCTTGCCGTGCCGTAGTGCTCCGATGCGGTGCCCGACACAGTCCACATGGAGTGGCATCGAAGTCTCTGGGCCGACTCATCCACCACCCACAGTAACCCCTCATCCCACCCCAAGTTTTCACAAACCGGTTGCAGCATCGCCGCCATCGCATTGTCCAGTCCGGAAGCGCAAGCCAACACGTTAGCGACCTCGTGCTGGAGAGTCAGCCTCTGCTCAAGTTGCTTCTGCTTTGTAATATCCCTATGGGTGCCAAGGACACGGAGGGGTGCACCATCTTGAGTTCGTGGAACAATCTTTCCTCGTGCAGCAATCCATTTGTAGGACCCATCCTTGCACCGCATCCGATAATCAGCAGCACACCGTGAATTCCCCCCCTGGACCAGTTGCTGAAGAGCGGCCCGAGCCTCCAACCGATCATCTCGATGGATAAGAGCACACCATTCGTCGAAGCTATTTCCGACGGCACCCTCTGCGTAGCCGAACAGGGCATTCCACTCGTTTGAACGCACCACGCTGTTCGCGGTGACATCCCATTCCCACGCACCAATACCACTACCTTCGAGCGCGAATGCCCAGTACTGGTTGTTGAGATGTACCGTCCGTGCAGTCGCGTTTCCTGAGTTCCAGTGGGTCATGAGGACACCGGATGTGGGAGGAAACGCTCACTATATTGTTGGTGGTCGTCCGAGGAATGTTGAAACAGGCAGGAGCGGTATCGATTCCAGAATGAGTCTGCGTTCATGCGTCGCTCCCTGATCCTCTGCCTGGCGATGCTGAACCCTTCTGGCTCACACCGACCGGCAGAGACCTGAGCGGCACAGAATCGGCCAAACATACCATCGCCTGTCTTTCAGACTCGATGGTGCTCTTCTCTGCTCCGTCGTTATATCGGTAGGCTATCGGCAGATCTTGAGGAAATGTAGCGCGGAGAGTTCAGCAGCCCTCCCACAAGACACCCATCGTGCAGGAGTCTTGGCCGACGCTTCCATCCATATGGTCACCTTCGATCACAAGAGCGATCGGTCGTATACCAGGTAGGACTTCCTAGCGGGTCAGTTTACGGTATCGAATCCGATGCGGTTGATCGGCATCTTTGCCCAAGCGCCTCTTCCGATCCGCTTCGTAGTCGCTGTAATTGCCTTCAAACCAGACCACCTTACTGTCGCCTTCAAAAGCGAGGATGTGGGTGGCGAGGCGGTCGAGGAACCAGCGGTCGTGGCTGCTGATGACGGCGCAGCCGGCGAAATTTTCCAGTCCCTCCTCAAGCGCGCGCAAAGTATTCACGTCCAGATCGTTCGTCGGTTCGTCGAGAATGATGAGGTTCGCGCCCTCTTTCAGCATACGCGCAAGATGCACCCGATTACGTTCGCCGCCTGAGAGCTCCTTCACTTTTTTCTGCTGATCCGTCCCGGCGAAGTTGAAGCGAGCACAGTAGCCGCGGGCGTTGACCTCCGCCTTCCCGAGCTTGATCGTATCCTGACCTTCCGAAATGATCTCGTACACGGTCTTGTTACCGTCCAAGCTACGATCTTGATCCACATAGCCGAGCTTGACCGTCTCGCCGATCTTGATCGATCCAGCATCCGGCTTTTCCTTGCCGACAATCATCTTGAACATGGTTGTCTTGCCCGCGCCGTTCGGCCCGACCACTCCGACGATACCGCCCTTCGGCAGGTTGAAATTGACCTTCTCGTAGAGCACGTTGTCGCCGAAGGCTTTGCTGATCTCGTTGGCTTCGATGACGACATCGCCGAGCCGAGGTCCTGGTGGAATATAGATTTCCAGATCAGCGGCCACCTGGTCCTGCTTCTGATTCACCAGTTCCTCATAGCGGTTCAACCGCGCTTTACCCTTCGATTGCCGCGCCTTCGGCGACATCCGAATCCATTCCAACTCGTGTTCGAGCGTCTTCTTCCGCTTCGACTCTGCCTTTTCCTCTTTTTCTAGTCGATCCTTCTTCTGTTCCAACCACGAGCTGTAATTGCCTTGGAACGGAATCCCATGGCCTCTGTCTAACTCCAGAATCCACCCGGCCACATTGTCCAAAAAGTACCGGTCGTGCGTCACGGCAATGACCGTTCCCTTGTACTGTTGCAGATGCTGTTCGAGCCACTGGACCGATTCGGCATCGAGATGGTTCGTCGGCTCATCGAGTAAGAGAATATCCGGCTCTTGGATCATCAACCGGCAGAGTGCCACCCGACGTTTTTCACCACCGGACAGGAGCCCCACCTTCTGATCGGCAGGCGGGCAACGCAACGCATCCATGGCAAGGTCGAGTTGATTTTCTAGTTCCCAACCGTTGGCGGCTTCGATCTTCTCTTGCAGCTGGGCTTGTTTGTCGATTAGCTTTTCCATCTCATCGGGACCGACTTCGCCCATCTTATTGCTGACGGCTTCGTACTCATGCATCAGAGCGACCAGCTCGGCTTTCCCCTCTTCGACCACTTCCTTGACCGTCTTGTTCGGGTCCAGCTGGGGTTCCTGCTCCAGCAGGCCGACGCTGTAGCCTTTCGACCGCGTAATTTCACCGGTATAGTTCGGATCGGCCCCTGCGATGATCTTGAGCAGCGAGCTCTTGCCTGAACCATTCAGACCCAGAACACCGATCTTCGCGCCGTAGTAGAAGCCAAGGTAGATCTCCCGCAGTACCTGCCGCTTCGGCGGATAGACCTTCCCGACATTGACGAGTGAAAAAATAACCTGCTTATCGTTCGTTGCCATTCGTTCCCCTATCGAGTTAGTGATCTACAACCGCACTGAACAACAGACTCTCCTCTGGGCATTCATACACGAGCCGCCTACAGCGAATGCAGGACTGGGAGTCCGGCGTTCACCTGCGCGGCCAGGCCGGCCAAGCTGGCTCTGACTTCTGCTTCGGTGCGCACTGGGCTGGCAAATGCCACACGCCCGCCCTGCATCCGGCCAGGAGTGGTCAACCGAAGATGAAACCCGAGCCGATCCAGTGCCGTCACCGTTGCCTGCTGTGCGTCCACTTGGCCTAACGCACGGGCCAGCAATAACAACGTTTCCGCATGCTCAGTATTGAGCTCGCGGATCAAGTTCGAGGATGCATCCGCAAGCGGGTCCACCGCCGCCTGTGCATAGTCAGCCGGCATCACCCAGCCCATCGACCCAAACCCTCCGACAAAGTAAATCTCCGCGAGCGCCATGCGGAAGAAACCGAAAT
The DNA here is from genome assembly GCA_005116965.1 of Nitrospira sp. GTDB lineage: Bacteria > Nitrospirota > Nitrospiria > Nitrospirales > Nitrospiraceae > Nitrospira_D. The sequence goes on from SWDG01000007.1 coordinate 36,145, forward strand.
CTTGGTAGTCCACCCAGTAAGAGGCATTAGCATGGCGGTCCAGGTAGCACGCGCGAACCTCGGCGTTCTCCTCTTTGGGCACTTTAGTCACGGAGCCCATCAACGTGACCCGGGCCGCCCCAAGGGGATCGATCCTGCTCTCAGGCGGAGTCACCAATAAGCTGGCGCGTGGATCGCCCAGGAGGTTCTGCGTATGCATCGCCATCGTGCTGATCAGAAAGACCGGTTGCCCTTGAGCATCCAACCCGTAGGGCATCACCGACCCAAAGGGCCAGCCTGGCTGCTTGCGCGAGAGCGTCGACAGACTGCCGGTCTGCTGCAAGTACATCAGCGTCTTAGCCCGCTCCGCATGGGATGGCTCAGGAACATCAGGACCGTCTGACTCCGGCCCGCTATTGTGTTGTCGTGATGAAGTCATGGCTGATCTCTTATCCAAGTAATGAACCGGGAGACACCTTACCCTGGATCTGCTGAACATTTCCACTGAGAGCGCAGTCGAGGCAGGAAATTGTATGAGATATGGGCTACGGTGCTCAGAAGCAAACACCATCCGTGGCGAAAATCTGAACCCGTCGAGCCCGGGCTCGGTCAGCTCATGAGCCTATCCATAATGACCCTGCTACCTTGAGAGGCACTCCACTTTCCGGTATGGTACCCTGCGTTTTCGTACGTAGGAGGCCTCCTTTCAGATGCCGACCGTCTTCCTAAGCTATTCCCGAGCAGACCTGCCGCTCATCGAGCAGCTCGAAGCCCAGCTCACAGTTCATCCGGACATTTCCATCTGGCGCGATCAGGAGAAGATCTACGGAGGACAGAAATGGCCCAAGGTGCTGGGGGAGGCGATCGCCGATCAGGATGTGTTTCTCCTCGCCTGGTCGAAGAACTCAGCGGATTCGCTCTTCATTGAGTTCGAATGGACAACCGCTCTTGCGCTGAAGAAGACCGTCATCTCCTGCCTCTTGGACAACAGCCCCTTACCGGCATCACTTCGCGACATACCGGCCATCGCCATCAGTGATGTGGGTAACATTGTTGGTGCCATCACTAGCTCAAGTCTGGCGCAAGATACTGGTCGCAGGGAGGAAGTGCTCAGCCTACTTGATCAGACGACTGCTGGGAGCCTGGAAGATACGTTACATGCCGCGCGATCGCTCCTCGATCAGCGCAATTGGACCGTACAGGGGAATGTTATCCAAGGTGAGCATGTCACCGTTCATGTGGGAAAGGGCTCAAAATCCTCAGCGATGACTCTTCTCGAAAACTGGCGAGATTGGCTCGGATTTGCCGCTGCAATTCTAGGATTACTGATCTCGATACCGATATTGAAGCCGAGCTTAGAACTCACGACGCCAGTACCTTCTTCAACCACAGAGATTGCAGCTCAACCGAAACTCCAAACCCTGGGCGGTGCGATTCGGGATGAAGACAGCCATCCACTTGTTGGCGTGCAAGTCTCCCTGCCGAAGTTCACACTCACAACCACCACAGATCCATTGGGCCAATTTCGATTCGAGGTCACGGCGACAGAACAGGAAACCGTTCGAACTCAGGGCAGTCTGGGAAACGTGTTAGGGCGGCAAGGCACCCGCACCAGCGGCACACCCGGCACCCAGCTCCTCGCCAAAGCCGTGGCTGCCTATCGTGCCGCTCTCAAGGTTTACACCAGGGACCAGCTACCTCACGAGTGGGCCATGGTCCAGAACAACCTAGGTGCCATGCTTGGGGAGCAAGGTATCCGCACCAGCAGTACTCACGGTACCCAGCTCCTTGCGGCCGCTGTCGATACCTATCGTGCCGTCCTCACAGTTTATACCAAGGACCAGCTACCTCATGAGTGGGCTTCCGCCCAAAACAATCTGGGGAACGTGCTTCGGGAACAAGGCATCCGTACCAGTGGCACCCCAGATATCCAGCTCCTGGCCGATGCTGTTGCTGCGTATCGCGCTGCCCTCACGGTTTACACCAAAGACCAGCTACCCCAGGAGTGGGCCATGGCCCAGAACAACCTGGGGAATGTACTCCGAGATCAAAGCGTCCGCACTAAAGGAGAGACCAATCCTAAACTCCTCGTCGACGCCGTCGACGCCTATCGCGCTGCTCTGACGGTCCGTACCCGGGAACACGTACCGGAAGATTGGGCAGAAACTCATCACAATTTAGCGAAAACGGCCGTACTGCTTGAAGATTGGCGAACTGCCGCAGAGTCTTATCACAATGTGCTGGCGCTGCATCCAGATGATGAAGAGACTTATCGGTCAGTCCACTTGATCTATCAGGGAAAGCTCTTTGCCCACCAAACAGCCTTTGAGATCACGAAAAACTGGCTAGACAAGCATCCAGAGAATCTGTCCGCTCAGGCTAATTTCGCGGTGGCGCACCTCACAACTGGACGCTTCGAGGACGCTGCACGCCGACTCGGAGAATTGTTGAAGAAGCCTAGCCTCAGCCCCACGTCCTCAGTTGGGCTTCGTATCGAGGATATCGTTGTAGCCCTGGCACTCAAGAAACCGACTATCGTTCCCCAGAAGCTGCAAGAGCTACGGACATTCGTGTCATGGCAACCCGAGACCTTTTATGTTGATTGGAATTTTGACGGCCCCAAACACCATATTCTGTCCGAACCAGTGTTTGCGTCATACCGCCCTTGGCTGATGTATCTATTTGCCTCCATAAAATCCCGTGATCGCGCAACACTCTTAGCTGCTCTGGATCACGTGCAAGCCAGCTTCAAACCCTGAGGCACATTACACAGGAGGAGTGTACATAGACAGAATTTGGAACCCGTTACTCTCCCAGCTCTTCCGACAACCACACTTCGGATTCGTCAAAGATTTCCGGCACCCAGGTAAAGCAGAAGAAGGAATTTTCTGCCTATAATCCTCCCTGCCCGCTTTCTCCACCTGTCGTCGGAGATCTGATGCCGGAAACCCTGTCGGTTCAATGCTGCATAGCCGGCGGAGGGCCGGCCGGGATGATGCTGGGTCTGTTGTTGGCCCGAGCCGGAGTCTCAGTGCTCGTCCTGGAAAAGCACGCGGACTTTCTCCGTGGTTTTCGTGGCGACACGCTGCACCCCTCGACATTGGAAATCATGCACGAGTTGGGAATGCTAGAACGATTCCTGCAGTTGCCTCACCGAAAAGTATCTCGGATCAATGCACAGTTTGGGGATCTGGAATTCACCGTGGCGGACTTCTCGCATTTACCGACTCAGTGCCGCTACGTTGCCTTCATGCCGCAGTGGGACTTTCTCAACTTTCTTGTGGAGGTGGGGAGCCAGCATTCCACCTTTCACGTCCGCATGAGTGCGGAAGTCACGGACCTGATTGAACGTGACGGTGCTGTCATTGGGCTTCAGGCTGACACGCCTGCTGGGCCGCTGGAGGTTCGCGCCACACTCGTCGTGGGAGCCGATGGTCGTCACTCTATTGTCCGCAAACGAGCGGGGCTTTCGGTAGAAGAATTCGGCGCGCCTATGAATGTGCTCTGGTTCCGATTATCACGCAAGCCCAGCGACCCGGTCGATCCGATGGGTCGCTTCGATACCGGTCGCATCTTCATCATGTTGAACCGGGGCGACTACTGGCAGTGCGACTTCGTCATTGCCAAGGGATCACTGGCTGAGGTTCGAACGCAGGGCCTCCCGCTGTTCCGCGAGAGCGTGGCGAAGCTGGCTCCGTTTGCCGCAGACCGCGTCCTCGAACTGCACGACTGGGAACCGATCAAACTGCTGACCGTGCAAGTCGATCGGTTGCGGCAGTGGTATAGACCTGGACTTATTTGTATCGGGGACGCGGCCCATGCCATGTCGCCGGTCGAGGGAGTGGGCATTAATCTCGCGATTCAGGACGCCGTGGCGACAGGAAATCTCTTGTGGAAACCGTTGCGCAATGGACACGTGACGGAAGCAGATTTAGCCAAGGTCCAAGCCCGCCGTGTATGGCCCACCAAGATAACGCAGCGAGTCCAGCTCACTGTCCAGAACCGCGTCATCAGACAGGTGCTGGATAGCACAGTTTCACTGACGCCTCCTTATGCCTTCCGGCTGCTTGCACGATTCCCCTTTCTTCGCCGCATCCCCGCCAGGATGATCGGCCTTGGAGTGAGGCCTGAACATGTGCGGACACCGGTCTGCTGAATCAATGGTCGATATGTCAGCACATGCCTTTTCTTCTCGCTCTACCCCTGCATCTCGCACTTGTTGGAGTTATTGACAACACATCCCAGGCGTTGGTATCGTCTCCAGCGTGAAGGCCGTTCTGCTTCTTTCTACGAGAATCGTCTATTCTACAATGGCCTTCGCTGAGCTGGTGCTCTGGCAACTACCCAAACCGTTACCGGGATGCACGCATCGCGTCAAATACCGGCTCGCTTATGTTGTACGTGAGACCTGCGTGCTTCGGTACGACAACGAAGCCGGCAAGGGTGACCATCGCCACTATGCTGGGAAGGAATGTGCCTATAGGTTCTCAGATCCGGATAAACTGATCGCCGACTTTCAAACCGATATTACGAGGTGGAACCATGAAAACCGTCATACTTGATGTTCGCTCCGCGTCCGATGCAATGGCCGACTTTTCACACGCGTGGAAGTCCCGAAAAGCGCAACGCTCCGCGCGTATTAGCTTTGCCACTCCCGAGTTGCTGTGGCAAGTGCTCACGGCCAAGCGCTGGGAATTACTCAAAGCACTATGCGGAGTCGGGCCAATCTCTATTCGCGAGGTTGCCCGTCGAGTGCACCGAGATGTGAAAGCCGTCCATGGTGATATCACGGCTCTCCTCTCGGCCGGACTGCTGATCCGTGCACAAGGTGGTGGCGTGAAGTTTCCCTATGAGGCCGTCAAGGTCGAGTTTGTGCTCCAGGCTGCATGACGACAAATTCGAATTGGCCGCGGTTTAGATCCCCAGCTCCTCCGATAACCGCACTTCGGACTCGTCGAGGATTTCCTCTAGGCAAGTAAAACAGGAGAAGGGAAACCGGTCGATGGGGATGGCGCAGACTTCACCCACGGGCGATTCGTCCAAGGCGGGACTACCACATTCCTTGTGAATGAGAACAAGCATTATGTCTCCCTCATGACCAATCGGCGAAAGAGCTCCAGATGTTCAGGACTACTCAACCGATGGTCGCCTGGAATCAATCTGAGATCAAGTGGAAAACTGGGATCGCGACGAAGCAGTTCATCGGCGAACCGCCGACTTCCATCCGGGGAAATGACAATATCATCCTGTCCATGAAGAATCGTCGTCTTGACGTGACGGGTGATGTCACATGTCTTGGCCCAGTACTGTTCGCTTTCCTCCACCCACGTCCAGGACAAGGGCCAGTCTCTGTGTATGGGATCCTCGTCCCACGGCATCCATCCGGCGGTATGCCAGTCGTGGACCCGTTCCTTGGAGATGGTCTTGGCCCGCTCACCCATCATGTTAAATGCTGGCGCGATCAAAATCAGTTCTTCTACAACAGAGAATTCCTGCGCGATCAGCCAGGCGATCCAACTGCCGAGCGAATTGCCAACGATGGTGACGGGTGGTCCAGCCTCAATAGATTTTAACACTGTCCGTGAATCGGCAATCCAATCGGAGAGGGTGTAATCTGTGAACTGACCTTCTGAATCACCAAACCCTCGCACGTCGTAACAACAGAACCCCCAACCCTTCTCCTGACACCATTGCATCAGGGCCTTGCTCTTGTTACCCCAACGCTTGGACAGAAACCCCGTGATGAAGAGGATCTGCCGGGTTGCCCCATCAGCACGATCACCTTTGATCCGTTTCCCGTCTGCACCGATCAGCTCGAAAGGCTGCATGTTCATCCTCCGAGTCTCTTTGTGATGAACGAACCCAGTCGCCGCAACACCGCTTCCGGAATCGCATGCCCGCCACGGAAGCTGTGCCATTCTACAGCGAGGCCAGCTTGCGTCAGCGCATCACGGAGCCGCTCCGCTCCGATGTTCGGGAGAACGTCGTCCTGCATGCCGTGGCTTTGAAAGACCGGGAGCCCCTTCCGCTTTGGCATACGTGGCCCCCAGACCGCCTGAGCTAACAAGTTCCCGGAGAGCTGCACCAGCCCAGCGAATGGATAGTCGGTATGGAGGACGGTATCACACGTAAGCATCGCTCCCTGTGAGAACCCGCCGATCACGGTTTTCTTGTAATCGATCGGGAGCTGTTTCGGGAGTTCTTTGATAAAGGCTAGAAACCGTTCACGCGCCAAAGCCAGACCCTGGGGAACTTCAATGGATAAGTCACGAATGCGACCAGCTTCGCGATCGGCCTGGATGCGTGCGAAGTCGATGATCCACCAGGCACGCGAGTCCCCAAACCCCATGTTCAGCGAAAGCGGCGCTTCCGGGAAGAGCCAGCGTGTTGCAGACGGGGCGTCGATCACATCCGCCAGCGGCACCAAATCGTCTCCCGGTGCGCCAAATCCGTGGAGCAGCATGACGACTGGACCATCACCACCTCCCTGCCCATCTGAACCGCCGGCGAGCCTGACCTTCAATCCACCCACTGACACGTGACGCATTCAGCCCCCTAACGGAGATAGAGATATTGAAGCAGCGCCACCAAGCCGTATAGCGTCGATTCGACGACCGGCTGCTGATAGAGCGGCACAAAGGCACCCCGTTCGTTATCTTCCACTTCACTGATGACGTGCTGAATCTGCTTCACCCGTATCTCGTGATCCTTGCCAACGCCTAAGGTTTGGACGATTTGTCGGTTGAGCCCGGCGAGCATCGCCGCTTTTGCCCGGCTTGCCGATTGATAGAGGAGGAAGGCGCCGAGCAGCGCCACCAGCACATTCACCGACCACGAGAGCAAGAGCAGCAGCGGATAATTCCAGATGTCGAAATACTCGTTACGCGCGGCAATCATGATCAAGAGGGCGATGAAGGGATAGCGGATCAGTCGATTGACCACCTCCGTCCGCTGCGCGATAAGGTCGACCACAGCGAGACACTGTAATTTCTCAAACTCTGTTTTCTGCGCTTCACCCAACCCGTAGTTCCGCAGATACTCGTTCCGGATGTGGTCGGACCACCCTCCCGTCGAGTTGATGACCCATCCGATCCACCGGCGGCATAGCATCACGGCATCAAATACCGCCAGGTTCAGCAGCACCACAATACCGACACTGGCGAGCGTCATGACCGAGTCCACGTTGCAACTCAGGGCCCCACGGCAGGGATGGATATATTCCTCGTCCAACACAAAATAGCCGATGGCCCACATCGCTCCTGCATAGATGATGAACAACAGAAACGTGCGAACAATCCCCTGGCTCAGCCGACTGGCTTCTCGATAGCGCCCCCAGGCCTGGTCCACCTTCATCGAGGCGATGGTGGCGAGGGGATGGTAGACCCGCTGGAGATTCGTCCAGACCGTCTGAAGAGAAAGGCGATACCGTCCCGATGTCGCTTCGAACTGAAACTTCTCGCCGATCTGTTCGCCGTTTTTCTGGAGATCGCGGGCACCTTTCACAAACAAGAGGACGGTCAGGCCCACCACGAAGAACCGTAACAGCTCGCTCGGCCAGATGCTCACACCGGCCGTCCATGAGAACGGCTCCCCTTTGTCATGCCCGGCCAGCAAGGCGTCGGCGCCTCCGGCCAACACAAACACCGCGAATAGTGCCACGAGGACCACCGCCGCGGTGCTCAGCGTACGCGGGTACCGCACGATGCCCGACCAGAGGCGCTGGTTGCTCCAGGCCACCGCCACCACGAGGACAAATCCCACCGCTGTCGCTGCGGCCACGGCGGTATTGTCAAATCCGACGCCTTGTCTCAGCTGGCCGTATCCATCCGTATAGGCCAGATCGGGGCGCAAAGGGTGAATAGTGCGCACCGCTTCTTGCTTCACGATGCTCACGTCCACCGCCCCATTCCGACCTACCTCGAATAGCCTGATATGAGATCCCGCATCGTAGAGACGGTCGTCGGGTGTCAATGCCGCATGGTAGGTGGTCGCACAGGGACCGCTCGGGGTTTCAACCTGCTCATCACGGCGGCACAGGACATGGCCGACCGCCTGTAACGCGGCGAAATAGGTGGAAGTCTGATAGCTGCTGCGGAAGGGCGGGACATCTCGCTGCAGACCACCATCCAACTGCAACCCGAAGGGAGAGGCGATGACCATGTTACGTGTCCATTTATACTCGCTCGGGTGCAAATGCCGGCCATCGAGGCCGACTGTAAAGAAAATGGCGTGAGGAAATGCGGGGCGAAGCGCTTTAATGATCAGCAAGGAATCATAGGGATCCGTTCCAAAAATGCCGATGGCTCGAGCCCCCTCCCCCTCGTCATGGATTCGATCTACCAAGGCTCGTACATAATCAACCTGGCTCGTCCCTTCCGGACGATCCCGCTGGCTCTCCTTGCCAGTGTCAGCACGAGCCGTTTTCCCTTTGTCCTCCCCAGGGACTTCCCCATCAAGGCCGCTCAGGTAGCTATACCGATGGACGTTGAGACGTAGTGATTCATAATCGGCTTGCCGCCGAATCTGCAGATCGATGGCCTTGGGAATATCAGAACACCACTGTTTGATCGTCACCGGTACGTCGATCATCTCCAGATCCCGCTCGGAAAAGCTCCCGATTTTCTTGCAGGCCGCGGCCCTGAACTCGATCGGAAGCGCCCTCCCGTAGAACGAATCCCATTCACCGATCAGGATCACGGCATCCCAGCCGAGTCGCACCTGCCGGCGCTCCAGCTCCTCGACTAACGAGTCGAACAACTGGTCGTCGGACCCGATATCGTAGATCATCCGGATATTCGCATTCGACAACCGGCGAGCGAATTCCTCGTCGCAGGAGGCATACGTGGCACAGACCGCACTTTTCCCACCACCCGTTGTGAGTCCGTAGGCCAGAAGTCCTTTCATCGCGCTGCTCCATGGGGAGTACAGCTCGATCCAGCCATCGGCATTCGGCCAGACCCCGACCCCTTCGTGGGGTTCGGCATACGATTCACCCGCCTCGGTCAGGAGCGCCCGAAATGCCGAGGACGTGCGAGGTCCCAGGATCTTGAAGGTGACAGCCTGTTGCAAGTTCGGATTCAATCGAACAAGCCTGCGCGTATCATTTGTGAGGAGGCACTCGCTTTTCTTCTCAGCTTCTCGGCAGACGAGCGCTTGCGAGAACGATGTCAGACTCGCGAAAAATCCACGGCTCAGTGCCTCGTCCGGAAACCACACGACCAGTACGCTCTGAGAGCGCGTCGCTTCCTCGTCACAGACTCTCGTCTTTCTGAGTCGATACCATTCGTATGGCAGCGCCGGAATGGGACTCTGCGGATCCCACTCAACAAAAGACAGCTGGCCTTCTTGTTCCGGCACATAACAGGCCACCCCCAGTGCAGTACCAACCGCATAGCGATCACGAACCCGCGACTCGGTACTTTCGACATAGGGTCCTCCGCTGGTCGTCACCAGCAGGACCGTGACGTGATGGCCCTCCTTGACCCGGTCTGCGATGGCTTGCCGGAGTGATCGAAGCCGCTGTGTGAGCGATGGAACAGGAGTGGTGGAGGGTCGGTTCGTCTTGACTTCCCGTAGGCCCCGCTGAACCGCCGCGACAGGATCTTCCCACAAACGGGCACGCACTGTTTGCTCCTCGACGGTCGCTCTCATGTCCAATCCCGTCCCGACTGGCCGGGAGCTGCGCAGCGGTTCTTTCACCAGCATGACGCCCGCCAGCGCCAGCACGAGCGTGAGTGCCCCGGCCACCGCTATCTTGGAATCGCTTTGTTTTTTCGCCATCTCGCTTCTTAGAGATGCGGTGCGTCAGAGAGATCTTCGTGCAGATGCCACGCGCGACACTCTACAACAGACCGTCCTGAGAGTGAAGCCGAGGTCCCTTACAAAGCAATTGCGAAGGTCGCAGGCGACTAAGATGAGCAACTGACGGACAAATGTTTGCCCCAGTTGGGTGGAGGAAGCGCATACGCGTCCATGCCAGGCTGGTCCTTGAAGGGCTCTTGCAGCAGCGTGAAGAGGCGGTCGATCTCGGAGAAGTCCTTGTGTTGTGCTTTCTCGATCGCGGTCTGAGCAAGATAGTTGCGCAGCACGTATTTGGGATTCACACGATTCATCCGGTCGCACCGCTCGTCGTCACGGCTGCCTTCACTCCGCAATCGATCTCGATAGCGCACCCCCCACTCCTCGAACCGGTCTCGATTGAGAAAGTGCTCAAGGAGTTTCCCGTTCGTTGCACTCTCGGCAGTAGAAAAGGTGCTCAATTCCCGAAACACGATCGTGTAATCCGCATGGCTGCCCTGGAGCAGGCTCATGAAGTCGCGAATGAGCTCGTCGTCTTCTGCCCGCGCTTCGACCAATCCAAATTTCGCCCGCATCTGCCTCTGATATTCCCGATCAAAGAGGGGCTGATAGGTCTCAAGGCCTGTCTTCAACACATCTTTTTCCACCAATGGCAACAAGGCTTGTGCCAAGCAGCTCAGATTCCAGAGCCCGATGTAGGGCTGCTGATTGAAGGCATAGCGGCCGTTGTGGTCTGAATGGTTGCAGATGAATCCCGCATCGTAGTCGTCCATAAAGCCGTAGGGTCCGTAGTCCAGCGTCAGGCCGAGGATCGACATATTGTCCGTGTTCATCACCCCATGTGCCCAACCGACGGCCTGCCATTGGGCGATCAACCGTGCAGTGCGCTCGACGACTTCGGTGAAGAAACGCGCATACTTGTCGCCGGCATCACACAGATGGGGAAAATGCAGATCGATCACGTAGTCGGCCAACGTTTTCAGATGCTCATGCTGCTTTCGATAATAGAAGACTTCAAACATCCCGAAACGGACATGTGAAGGTGCCATCCGGACTACCATTGCGCTAGTTTCGATCTGCTCGCGGTATACCTTGTCGTCGCTGCCCACCAGGCACAACGCCTGCGTGGTCGGGATGCCGAGGCCTTGCATGGCCGCGCAGCAAAGATACTCACGGATCGTCGAGCGGAGGACTGCTCGTCCATCTCCATCGCGTGAGAATGGTGTCATCCCCGCCCCTTTCAGGTGCAGATCCCACCGTTCACCTCGGTCGTTTTTCGCCTCGCCGAGAAGAATCGCGCGCCCGTCACCAAGTTGCGGAACATACACCCCGAACTGATGACCGGAGTACAGCATCGCGAGGGGCTCCATCCCAGACGCTAATACGCTTCCACCAAACAGCGCCGAGAATTCTGGCCTCGTAAATTGTTCTGGATCGAGATCGATCAGCTGAGCTGCTACCGGGTTCGCATGAATCAAATAGGGTGGGGCGTTGAACGGCGTTGGATTCACTCGTGAGTAAAAGACGCTGGGAAGGCGGGCATAGGTATTGTCGAACGAGAGGGTTTCGAGAGTACGCCGGGCCATGGCTTTCTGTATCACGAGCGCTTCGCTTTTTGCTATTGGTGGGCGGACCTCTCTCGCTCACTCGACGATATCGTGATGGCCTCAGTATACTACGCCATCTCGAGGAGGGGTCCTTCCCCCACGTGGAGGCCGCGCGTGAAGAACCGCACGACACATTCTTCTCCTGGTAAAGATCCGGCTCAAGCCAAACCTGAAGTCGCGGCCGCCGAGGTACTGGCCTGGGTCAGTGACTGCCTGGACGGCGGACTCTGTTTTATCGCCAAGGGCCTTCTGATTTTCGAAAATGCGCAGTTCGGCGAACTGGTCGAAGCACCTGCCGCGTCGCGTGACGAATCCACCCAGGGTGAGACGAGTATCCGCGCTCGCCTGTTCACCGATTCGATAGTCTGGAATATGGAAACCTTGGGCTCCAAGGGGAGTCAGACCTATCGGCTCCTTGACCGTGAAGGCCAAACGCTGATTTACGAATGCCGCTACAACGTCGTCCCGTACCATGGAGCAACCGGCGTACTGTTGGTTCTTCGAAACGTGACAGACCATACGGAGCTGGTACAGGAAGCGTCGCAGATTGCGCGGTTTCAATCGGTGCTAGCCCGTATCGGCACCTTGGCTGTCAGCGACGCACCGGTGCCAGAGCTGATGAGGGAGGCCGTGAAGCATACCGCTGAGGCCCTCGAGCTCGAGATGTGCAAGATTCTCGTTCCGCGAGAATCCGACGATCACCTGGCTGTAGTCGCTGGAATCGGGATCGAACCGGAGTTGATCGGCAGGCTGACGATCGAGGGTGGGACACATTCTCAAGCCGGGTACGCCATCCGGGAACGGCTGCCGGTTGTTGTGCGGGATTTGCGAAAGGAAACACGGTTCACACCTTCCAAGCTTCTGACCGAACATGGCGGCATCGCAGGGATGTGCGTGCCGATGCTGGTGGAGGATCGAGTCTACGGGGCCATGACGGCCCATTCCAAGTCCGTACGTGACTTCACGGTTAAGGAGCTGGAGTTTCTCTGTACCGTTGCCAATACTGTGGCAACCGTGCTGGAACGGCGGCGACGCGCTGATACGCAACGCGATCTCTTCCACCGACTCTTCATGTCCGCGCAGGACGGCATCATGCTGACCGACACCGAAGGCTGTATTTTGGAGTGGAACCCGGCATTGGAGCGCATGACCGGTTGGAAACGCGACGAGGCACTCGGCCAGCGGCCGTCAATTTTGAAATCCGGCAAACTTTCACCGGAATTCTATGAACGACTGTGGCAAGCGATCCGCTCGGGACTGGCGTTTGTGGATCGGTTCGTCAATCGCCGAAAAGATGGATCGGAATTTCTGGTTTGGGAAAGCGTCAGTCCCGTGAAAGATCGTGACGGAACCACGCAATTCTATTTGGCAATATTGACGGATCTCAGCGAGCGAGAGCAGATGCTGGAAGCCCTACGCCATGCAGAGCAAGTCAAATTGGCGGGACAACTAGCCGGCGGCATCTTGCACGAAGTCCGCAATCCGTTGATCGGGCTGGGAAGTCTGGCGACGCATCTCGCGGAACAGGAACAATTGCCCCGCACCGCCAGAGACCGTTGCGCGTTGATTGCACGCGAGGCGGCCCGCATCGATGAATTGTTGGAATCGCATTTAAGCCAGCTGCGTCCTCGCCCGTTCGATCTCCAGTCCTGCGATCTCCCATCCCTCATCGACGACATGTTGACGCTGCTGAGATCGAATCTGATCAAACAGCGGATTGTCGTGAGGAAGACTATTCCGGATGTCCCTTCGGTGGACGCCTCCCGTGCCCACTTACAACAAGCATTCCTCAACATTTCGATGAATGCGATCGATGCCATGCTGACGGGAGGAGAGTTGACGATCACGGCGGCATTCGTGGCAAAACAAGGTCCTGGCATCTCGGTGACGTTTTCCGATACGGGTAAAGGCATCGAGCCTGAAGACCTTCAGCGAATCTTCGAACCGTTTTTCACAAATGGGAAAGCCAAAGGAGTCGGCCTCGGTTTGACGATCACCCATGACATCGTCGAGCGGCACGGAGGACAATTGACGATCAGCAGTCCTCCAGGCAATGGCGCGATGGTCGAGGTGTGGCTGCCACTGAAACGGGAGACGTAACATGACCTGGCAACTTCTATTGGTGGAAGACGAAGCCTCGGTCCGCGAAGCGTTTGCGCTGCGCCTCGCCGATCACGGGTATGCCGTGCAGACAGCCGGGTCCGGAGAAGAATGTTTGACTCTTCTGAAGACGTGTGAGCCGGATATTCTCGTATTGGATCTCGTGATGCCGAACCTCTCGGGCTTGGATGTGCTCGAGCGCGTGAAGCAGACCTTGCCTAATTTGCTCGTCATTCTGTTGACCGCCAGGGGCACGGTGAAGGATGCGGTCGAAGCGACGAAGCTTGGTGCGTTCGATTTCGTCGCCAAATCCATCGACATGGAAGACCTACAATATTCGCTCAGACGTGCTGGGGAGTTCTTGACGCTCCAGCGCCACGTTCGTTTGCAAACCGGACAAGACACCGACCGTTATGCTCTCGGCCGTGTCATTGCGGAAAGCCCCGTTACGCAAACGTTCTTCGCACAGGTCCGTGCGCTGGCGAAAAACGACCGTGTCACGGTGCTGTTGCAGGGTGAGACCGGAACAGGAAAACAATACATCGGCCGCGTGATTCACTTTAACGGGGCGCGTGCCGACAAGCCCTGCCTCGAAGTTGATTGCCCGTCGATTCCGCGTGACCTGTTCGAAAGCGAGCTCTTCGGACACGAGAAGGGCTCTTTTACCGGCGCAGCAGGCCGGAAGACCGGATTAATCGAATTAGCAGAGGGAGGGACCGTCCTTTTTGATGAGATCGGCGACCTCCCCCTCCCGTTGCAGGCAAAGTTGTTACGCGTGATAGAGGAACGTACGTTCCGGCGGGTGGGCGGCTCGACAACGATCCCGGTGGACGTTCGTTTCATGGCCGCGACGAATCGTAACTTAAAAGAAGCGGTCACCAAAGGTGAGTTTCGTGAAGATCTCTATTTCAGACTGAACGTCGTGACCCTCATGATTCCCCCGTTGCGAGAGCGGCAGAAAGACATCCTTCCCCTGGCCCAACAGTTTCTCACCCGGTCGGCTCTTGCACTAAGAAAGCCGGTTCGTCATTTTGGTGACAGCGCACAGACCCTGCTACACCACTACAACTTTCCAGGCAATATCCGTGAACTGAGCAATCTAATAGAGCGTGCGGTCCTCTTCTGCCCGGGAGATACGCTTGAAGCGGGACAGTTCCCCTCAGATGTGCAAAGCAGTCTTTCACGACCGGCGACAGAGATGGCCCATCCTCCATCCACTTCTTCAGACACCACAGACCCCTCTCAGATTCACGTGTCGTTTCACCTCGGCGAGCCCTTGTCCGCGCTTGAGGATCGCATCATCAACGAGGTCTTGAGGCGTTCCGACGGAAACAAATCCCTTGCCGCCAAGCATCTCGGCATTACCCGCTGGATGCTTGATCGCCGACGAAAGCCGGATTCCTAATGTGGTTTAGGGTAGCCAAGTCATTTATGCCTGCACTACTGGAACTTCTCCCCTGCGTCATGGCTTTCCCGATCCGTGCACAGACGCACAGGCATGTGCACCCGCACTCAGTCTCTTGAAGGCCTGAGCGTAGTCACGTAAGTCCAGCCTGAGCTGCTCATCATTTTTCCTGTAACCACGCCGGGTTGAGTCACAGATCCATAGCCAGGATGCGCGGCCCCTTTCTTGCTGTCTCTTTAGCAGCAACCAGATGAATTGGTTGAGCGCGACCGAGTGCCGGAAAATTCAATCATCCAGTTCAATCGGTCCGAACAATGTTGAGACACCACCCATGACAACGTATGAAGCAGAAAGACAATTAGAGTCACACGAAGATGAACTGGGTGATCCAGGGAGTGATCAATCAGTCATACCGGAGCCGGTTCCCCTAGCTGGGTCAGCCGCCTTCCAAGCACAATATGCGGGGCGTGATATGGCCGCCGGACTGATCGCGGGGTCGATGGCGATCCCCTTGACGGTCGGCATCGCCATGATGTCCGAGTATCCCATCAAGGTGGGGCTCGCCACCGTCGCGATTGCCTGTTTGATCGGCTGGGTCAATGCCTGGTTCAAGCCAGGCAATTACATCGGCTGTCCGGGAATCGCGGCGGGTCTGGCACCAGTCCTAGCGGTCGGCGTGGCCACCTTTGGCCTGGAGAATATGGCCTTCGCAATATTCTTGACTGCAACCTTTCAAGCGATCATATGGAAATTCAACTGGCAGCGATATATTTTGGTGGCCGTGCCCGTGTACTTGGTGGAAGGGCTCTTGGCAGGCGTCGGGCTGAAGATCGCGCTCAAGTTTCTGACCTTCACCTATGAACTCCCTCCAGACATGGAAGCTGCCGATTCGTTTTTGAACGGCGCGCGTATCCAGATGATCCTGATCTCCATGGTGGGGTATGGCCTCTTTGTCACGCTCTTTTTGAGGTTCAAGAACACGCAGCCCTACATTCCCTACTTTGTCATCATCGCAGCGGGCGCCATCCTCGCCCAGTTCGTATCAGTCCCCATGCTGTCCATGGATGACACGGAACTCAAGTTTGCGCTCCCGATCCCGCACTTTGATAGCCCCCTAACAATTCTCTACATGGTGGGATTTGCAGTGATGCTGGCCATGATTGACGTCATCGAACAGGTGATGAGCAACGCCGCCATTGAAAAAATCGACCCGCTCAAGAGGAAATGCAACAGCAACAACAGTTTGCTGGCGATTTGGATCGCCAATATGGGATCGAGCTTCTTCGGCGGGATGACGAATCTGGACGGGTTGGCCAAGAGCACCACCAATCGCTTGGCCGGGGCCTATACCAAATTTTCCGTCCTCATCATCGGGTGTGTGGTGACCTTCTTTACGTTCAACACGTACGCGCTGGCCTACCTCCCAAAGTTTGCGTTGGCGGTCATCATGATCTTCTCAGGCTGGAAGATGATCGAGGGACTCGTGCATGTGACCCATCACGGTCCCTATGCCATGATCCTTGCCATTTTATGCGGCGTCCTTGTCTTTAAGGTGGGGATTTTTGAAGGATTGCTGATTGCGATGGCTGTGCACGGGGTCGTACACTATATGGTATATGTCAATATTGAGAAAATTCCCGGAAGCATGATTGTCAAACGATACATTGATGACCTCAAAAAGAATGGCGGCGACGTCAGCTAGCAAACCCGTCCCACATTAACCACATGGTTGAGAGCCACGAGAACGGGGAGACGGCTATTGGCATCCTTCACTCACCCATCACAGACTAAGAGGGGCGCCTCTCCATGTTCACAAAAATTCTGGCAGCGATCGACGAGAAAGACACTTCCTTGAAAGCCTTGATGGAAGCGAAGGGTATGGCTGTCTCCAACCATGGAACGCTCCGCATTGTCTATGTTGCGACCGAGGATACCGACCCCAAAGCCAGTCTCAGGCTATTGGCGCAGGCCAAGTCCGCTGTTGGCGACGGAGTGACCGTAGACACCCGTGTCTTACACACCGAGGCCGTGTACGGCGTGACTGGAATCGTCGACGCCCTCGCCAACGGTGTGCGGGAATGGGGCGCTGATCTTGTGGTGGTGGGAACCTCCAATCGCCGAGGGCTGGGACGATGGGTGATCGGTTCGGTTGCTGAACAGTTGATCTCCAAGATTGATGCCTCGGTGCTCTTGGTTCGTTCGCAGTAGACGGCATCATCCAAGCCGACTCAAACTCACACCTCTATACCGCTCTCCCGGCAGTCTCTCTCGTCCCGAACATGGCAATCGAGCATCGATGCACAGATCACGGTGCGGCCCGTGCGCTGATGCACGAGTAATTCACCACGTCGAGAAACCCACTGCTTCGCCTGAATTTGCGAATCACTATTTCCCACGCATTTGCTTCAATAGTTTTTGCACGTACTTGTCGTGCAGGCTTCAAACACGCTGGCCTCTGATTTGCATTTACCACCAATTAAGGGAACGGATGGTCCGATCGCCCTTGCTGCTTAAGGGAGGTTCTGTAATGGGCACACAGCATGTCGTCACGATGTTACCGGGAGAGGGCACCGGCCCGGAGATTTGTGAAGCGGTGCGGATGGTGATCGATGCAAGCGGGGTCAATATCAAATGGGAGTACGAAGATATTGGACTCGATTGTCTTGAGAAGTACGGCACCCTTCTGCCGGATAAGACAGTGCAGAACATTGCCAAGAACAAGGTGGCGCTCAAAGGTCCTACGACAACGCCGATCGGGACCGGTCACAAAAGCGCAAACGTAACGCTTCGCAAAGTATTCGACCTCTATGCCAACGTGAGACCGGCCAAGCTGATTCCGGTGCTCAAGCGGCCCTGGGACAAGATCGACATCCTGAACTTCCGGGAGAACACCGAAGACTGCTACGCCGCCATCGAACACATGGTGTCCGATGAGGTCGCGCAATGTTTGAAAGTCATTACCTGGCCAGGCTCCTATCGCATTGCCGACTTTGCGTTCAAATGGGCCAAAGAGCAGGGGCGCAAGAAGGTCTACTGCGTCCACAAGGCCAATATCATGAAGATGACCGATGGCCTCTTTCTCGATGCCTTCCGGGAGGTTGCCAAAAAGTATCCCGACATCGAGTCGGGCGACATCATTGTCGATAATTGCTGCATGCAGCTCGTGAGGAATCCGGCTCAGTTCGATTGCTTGGTACTCCCGAATCTGTACGGCGACATTCTGACGGACCTCTGCGCCGGACTGGTGGGTGGCCTCGGCTTCGCGCCGGGCGCCAACGTGGGTGACGGCTGCGCGATCTTCGAAGCGGTCCATGGTTCTGCGCCGAAGTATGCCGGGATGAAGAAAGTCAACCCCTCGGCCGTGCTGGTCTCTGGCGTTATGATGCTACGATGGTTGAAGGAGGAAGCGGCCGCCGATCGGATTACCAAGGCCATGTTCGCGGTCCTCGACGAACGCAAACATGTCACGTACGACGTCGGTGGAACGGCGACCACAGACGAATATGCGCAAGCCATCGTGGATAAAATGCACGCAAAGGTCTGAGGTCCAGACCACCGGCACCATAGAAAAGGAGAACCGCAATGCCGACATTCACTGAAACAGCGAAAGCGACAAAAAAGAAACGCGAGATCAAATTGGTCGGAAGCGATATGTACATCATCACGGAGAAGGGGATTCCGAAGTTCGATGATATCGGGCCGTTCAAATGTGAATTCATTTCGAACCGGGGCACGAAGGTCTGGCCAGGCTTCGTGAGCCCCGATCTGCTGCAGGTCAATTGGTACCGATGCCGGTTCATGGCCACCAAGGATGTGCAGGATGCGGACGTCAATACGTTCCTGGACGCCCTGACCAAGAAGGGGTGGTGGTGGTCTGCCGCTCAGAAGTTGTGGAACTACGATGGGGAACCGGGATTCAGCAAAGCCTATTGATTGACAGGACACTCGGTGGGCGCGAGTGCACCCACCGAGTGTCCTGCGCAACTCCACCTCTAAGTGGCACACGATGAATACCTCGGTAACAACAGACACAGTTCACGGCGTTCCTCTATCCGAATCCCGCGGAAGTGGCGTCTTATTTTAAAGCGGCGGACCTTCCCGATTGGTTGTTCGACCTCATCATCGTCGGTTCCACCGGACTGACGGTGCTCGGCTGGTGTTACCTCTATATGAAAGCCCATGGGCGACGTGTGTGGATGCCGACCTGGATCGATCGTGTTCGCAATCAACTCTACGTGGCTCTCATGAACCGACTCTATGCAGACGAATTGTACGCTCGCGCCGGACGCGCCATCATGCGAGTGGTCCATTGGATCGATAAGCAGGAACAGGGGTGGTCGCGATGACGGGCCACGACTTTTTCCCCTGGCTCTCGACTGCTGTGCCACTGATCGGCGCGCTGGCCGGTCGAATATTCTGTCGGGACCCACACCAACTCAAAACATCCTGCCTGCTCTGGTCCGTCCTCAGCTTAGCCCCGATTGCGGCGTCGGGTGTGGCCGTGCCGGAAGGTCCCTTGCTGCTGTATCTCCTCCCGATAGCCGCCGCCATCTCACTGCTAGGACAACCAGTTCATCGGGACCACCGTCTGTCCGGGCTGATGACCTTGGTTTGTCTAGGACTTGGAATCGGTGTCATCGTCCATCACGGTGTGGTCGCTCATCTCTTCTTGTTGGCCCTATTGGCGACCACGATCAGCTTGCTCGTCCACCATCACACGACCCTGTGGCCGATTTCCCGGTGGGGAATTGGCCTCTTCGGCCTCGCCAGTGTGGGCGTGATCATGACCGCGTTCACCGATCCCCCGATGTCGTCCTCAGCCGCGTTCCTGACCTGTGTGGTCCTCATCCCACTCCTGCCGTTCCATACTGGGTATCTGACGGCGCTCACGCGCCTGCCGGGCAACCTCCCGTCTTTTGCGGCGGTTCTTCTCCCTTCCGTGGGCCTGCACTTCATGATCGCGATGCTTCCGACCATACCTATCACCATCACCGGTCTCGTCAGCCTCTTTGCCTTGGCCGGCGCCCTCTATGGGGCAGTCAAGGCGCTGGCGCAGACACGCGTTCGACTGATGTTATCCTACGGCAGTCTCTCCTTCTTCTCGGTGCTCTGGTGGTTTGCCGCCATGTCGCACATGGCGACTTCGCGCGCAGCCGTACTCGTCGCAGCAATCAGTCTCGCCACGTGCGGATTGCTCATCGCCTGGCAAATTATCCGGACACGATACGGGGATGATGTGGATCCACTCTCAATCAGCGGGTTGGCTTCGTCCATGCCGAGCTATGGCGTCCTGCTGTCGCTGCTCGCGCTGGCGGCCATGGGTCTTCCGCCCTTCGGGGTGTTCGCAGGCTTGATGGGATTGCTGCTCCATTCGCCGATCCCTTCGCTGCTCGGTCTCCTCATCATTCTTTCGGCCTGGCTGGCCGCCTCCTGGTACATCATGAGCGCCGTCCAACGGCTGTTATTCGGCGTGAGACGGAGTGACATACGGCATCACGACGTCGTGCCGGGTGAATGGGGAGCACTCGTCGCCACGATTCTGGTATTGGCGCTGCTCGGACTGGCCCCGAACGACTGGTTCACATCCACCATGGCAACACAACCGGCCGACTCGTTCTCTCGAGGCATCATATGGCAATGGTGAACGACGTGATGGACCTCGAATCGAGACGAATGGAATTGCGCGGCGTGGTTCGACTCGCCGGTGAAGTGATCGCACAGTACTGGCCGATGCGGACCTTCGTTCACCACAATCCACTCCACAGCCTGGAATACCTTCCCTTTGAGGAGACCGTCCGACGCGGCAAGCAGTTTCTGAACGGCGACGGTTATCTCCCGAGCGACCTGTATCGAGCCTACGTGACCTCCGGTCGAATCCGCCCCGAGCATATGGAGACCGCCCTGCAACCGCTAACGGGGGATCGGCAGATCGCCCTCGGTTCGCGAATGGTCACGCATGGTGACGTGTTGCGAGCCTGTCTGACGGAAGGGCTCTGTTCGCCGGCCCGCGAACCGCTCGATGATCAGCTGGAAGATCCAGACAGAGATCTGATTGAACGCATTGCCTGCCAATTGGAACACGTCCTTGAAACTCCCTCTCTGGACGAGCGCATCCGAAAAGTCGTCGATGACAATCAATCCTCGCTCTGCCGGTGGCTGACGTTGTCTCATTGGTGTGACGACACCCTCGGCACCACGATCGTGCAGAGCATCAATGACCAAATGATCAAGTGGTGCTCAGCCTTTCTCGACGAGGGACATGCCGCCTGGGCCATGCCCGATCGTGAGGGAGGTCTCTACCAGGCCTGGAAGCGCCTGGCGAGTCAAGAATGGTCGCTGCTCGGTATTGCCGACAGTCGGCGCAAGATCGCCGCGCTGCCCGATTATCCAGAAGACGTGCTGCTGGAGAGCTTAGAGATGTTGGGCATTCCGGTTGAACTGCGGCAAGATTATTTGTCGCTGCAATTGACCGCCCTGCCTGGCTGGGCTGGCTTTATTAAATGGCGCGGTGAGGAACGAGACTATCCGTGGCAGCAAGCCCACCCCGTGGGTCTGGTGAAATTCCTGGCCATCCGCTTGTGGTATGCGCGAGAGCTCGTGCAGGCGGCCTGTCGAGACTATCTGGACATTCAGGGACGATTCGAAGACATCACCGCGTACATGCGCGACTATTCGGAAGAATACTATCTGCGGCGACAGCGGATCGCCGGCCACTTGCCTGCTCTGTACGCCGAAGAAGTTGATCGGTTGGCTCATCGGAAGGGGCAAAGCTGGAGCACGGTGCTTGCCCGCTACCGCACCGACGTTGTTCCCCGACAGCAGGCTGCGAGTCGGCGTGGTGCCGCACGTCGGCTCCTCACGCTGGGCCGATCACTGGGCATTGAAGGTGAGCAGCTGGCGGAGAGCCCGGCTTATGAACTCAAACAAGCCATGGAATGGATCGACGCCTTTCCGGAGTCTGACCATGGACCAATCTGGCTGAAGGCCTTTGAGGCTGGCTATCATGACCCTCTGATCGGACAACTCATCGACGCCTCCCGACTTCGGGCAGGAAGGATGGATACAGCCGCTCCTATTCGCCCCTACTCTCAATCGGTCTACTGCATCGATGTGCGGTCGGAACCGTTTCGTCGCTACCTCGAAACAGTCGGGCCACATGAGACCTTCGGCTTTGCCGGTTTCTTCGCCGCCTTCATCCGCTACCGAGCGTGGGGAACGGAACATGACACCGAACAGTTCCCGGTCATCATGCGCGCAAAAAATGAAGTTCGTGAAATACCTCGCAGCTACCTCGATCACCAGGTGTCAAAGCACCAGGCCTGGGCCAAGTGGGTCCATGCCGGGCACACACTGCTGCATGACCTGAAAGAAAACGTCATCACACCGTACGTGATGGTCGAATCGGTTGGTTGGTTTTACAGCCTTCCGATCTTCGGGAAGACGCTCCTTCCATCTCTCTACCGGCAGATTGCAAATTGGTTTCGGCAACAGTTCGTGCCCTTACTCCCGACGACGCTCACCGTCGACAAGCTGTCACCCAGCGAGACTGGAGAGATGCTCAAGGTCGAACAACAGGAACTAATTCGGAGGGCGCTTCAGGAACGCCTCGGATTGCGCAGTGCCAGGATGACGCCGTCGCTCATTGAAGGACTCCGACAGCGGGCCCTTCAAGAGACCCATCCACAGGACGCGTTGTTCCTCGCAGAAGCCGAGAGCGTGGGCGTGAAGGCAGAGGCACTCGACGCCTTCGTCATGGCCTTGCAGCGAGAGTACGACCTGAATCCACGGGCTTCGTCGCGATACAAGGAACGCCTGACGAGAACCGGGTTCACGCTGGAGGAACAGACGCTGACTGTCGACACTGCGCTGCGGATGATGGGGCTGACCAAGAACTTTGCCCGCCTGGTCCTGTTCTGCGCCCACGGCAGCACGTCGGAGAATAATCCCTATGAGTCGGCCCTCGATTGCGGAGCCTGTGGAGGCAATGAAGGCAAACCCAATGCGCGTGTGCTGGCCATGATGGCCAACAATCATCTTGTCCGAGATCGGCTGAGGAAGACCGGCGTTGACATTCCATCCGACACGCATTTCCTTGCGGGACAGATGGATACGACGACCGACGCCGTACAACTTTTTGACCTCGAAGATGTGCCCCCCACCCATCGCGCCGACTTAGCGAGACTGCAGGAAGATTTGAAAGAAGCCGCGCAGCTAGCCAGCCGAGAGCGGTGCGGCCGATTCCCTGAACTCCTACCGGCCCTCACTGACTCGCAAGCTTCAGCCCATGTATGCCGGCGAAGTGTCGACTGGAGTCAGGTCCGTCCAGAGTGGGGGCTCTCAAGCAACACCACCTTCTTGGTGGCTCGCCGTGGGTTGACAAAAGGCCTAGATCTCAAGGGACGTGTGTTCATGCATTCGTATGACTATCAAGAAGATCCCAGCCATCGCTTCCTCGAGGTGCTGCTTACCGCGCCCCAGGTTGTGGCGCAATGGATCAACATGGAACATTATTTCTCCACCGTCGATAACGAGGTGTATGGCAGTAGCAGCAAGATCTACCATAACGTGGTGGGCCGGTTCGGCATTATGTCCGGCCCTTGGGGCGATCTCCGGCTTGGATTGGCCAGACAGACGGTCATGAACGGCGAGATGCCGTACCACGAGCCGATGCGTTTATTGACGATGGTTGAAGCCCCACGGAAGGGAATTGAGAAATTGATTGCCCGACACGAAGTGCTTCAGCACTATTATCACAACGAGTGGGTCCATCTCATCGTGCTCGATCCAGAGGACAGGACCTGGTATCGATATCGACCCAGTGGAGAATGGACTCGCATCTTACAAGACGCATCAAACGTGGCATCACTGATTTCGTGACCGGAAGAACCGGGCACCGGAAAGGAGAGTCTTGATGGGCAGGGCAAGTTTGCATCCAATGAAAGAAGTTCGTGTGATCCTCGCGGGTGAGCATCGTGCATTCGTGACCGAGCTGTTGGACCGAGTCCAGGCCTCCGGATACACGATCATCGGCAACATTTCTGGAAAGGGACATCATGGTGTGCGGGAGGCGCATTTCATGTTCAGCGAACAGGAGAGCCTCGAAATGATCCTCACCGTTGTGCCTGAAGAAAAGGTCGAGCCCATTCTTGCCGGCCTTCGCCCGCTCTTCGAGCGGCATTCAGGTTTCGTGTATGTCGCTGATGTCGCCGTCGGCCGGCAGGAATATTTCGGGAAGAAAGGCGCTAAACCCTGACTCCTGGCTCTCTATCAGCCGTGAGAGCATCATTGACCCGTCGGTTCAGTTTGTACATGAGCCATAAATATCCCTTGCAAATTGAATAAAGCTAACTGTACATTTACCGAAATTTTAGCGCCTGAGGCGGACTCGCCAGGGAGAAGACGGCTGATTCGCGATCAGGCGATACTGTTTGGGGCACAGCGGTAGGTCGGAGTTCACGGCAATTTAGGTAGCCCTGCCAGGTCCTCAACAGTAAGCTGATTTAGCTCGAACTTTATTTAACAATGTCATATTTCTTATCGCCCATTGTTTCCGGGTTCCGAAATCGCTTATTTTTTGTAAAGCTAATGGTAGCGGGCCTTCTGCTGCTGAGCACGCCATCCCTCGTCCTGGCCGAATGGTCCGCGACCGGGGGCGGGTCGCTGTTCTACACCGACAATGCCACTCTCTTTTCAGCTACACGCCGATCAAGCCTCGATGGCGATCCATCGCAACCGGTTTTGGATACTTCGGCCTTTGGACATGGCAAAGACATGGTGTTCGAACCCAACCTCCGCGTGATGAAGTTTATCCCCAATTCCTGGGGCCAGACGGCGTTCACTATCAAAGCCAGAGGATTTGTCTACGCCGTCAATCCTGAATTCAGTCAGACCGGTATTTATTTAGAAGGGGCTCATGCCTTCAACCCCGGCACCGCCATCCGGTTGCGGTTTTTTACGGCCCCCGATCAGTTGCTGGGACAGACCGAGGTGGAGCGTGAGGGTCTTACTGGGTTACAAGATGCGCGGGTCACGTCGCATATCGGGGCGGTCCGATTTGACAAACGTCTTTCCGAGCATTTTGAAGTCCAATTATATGGACGCGCCGGAATTCGGCGTTTCAACGAGCCTTTCGCTGAACGAGACACGTTCTTGTGGGCGATCGGACCGCGCTTGGTTTGGCACATGACGCACCATGCGCGAGTGGTGGTCGGCTATCAGTACGAGCGGGGGTTGGCGGAGGGTCGACATAATCCAGAGCTTCATGACGATGGTTCCTACGTCCAACATTTCGCGTCGGTCGCCCTCGAAGCTGATTTGACGGAGCATCTGGAATTGGAGTTGGACTTTCATTATGAACGCAACAACTTTACCAGCGGGATACGCGAGGACCATCATCATTTTCTGGGAGGCGAGAACATCTTCCTGGGAAGCGGGCGTCTTTTGTATCAACTCACGGACAATACGGCTCTGACGCTCACGGTCCAGCGGGCGAACCGCAACCTGCACACCGATCATGAGCGTGCGCAGCACCACAATACGAACGTGGGTCTTGGCGTCCTCTACCGGTTCTGAGTCCTGCCCAGGCTTGATCGGTGGTGGCCTTGATCTGGCGATTGGGTGTAAAGTCTAGGAAAATAGTTCATCCAGGGGACAACCCATGATCAGAATAGTTCCCATCTTGATTTTGTGCGGTCTTCTCGCCGCTTGCCAGAGTACCCCTGGCGTGCCTCCTCCGGTCGTACATGACCTTACCCGCTTGGCTTCCGTCAAATCTATCTACATCGAGGACCTTGGGAAGGAAAAGGACGCTGATCTTATCGAGGGCTCCGACATTGTCAGAGACGAGATTAGTGCAGGATTGGGCAAATCAGGCCGTTTTTCCGTCGTCGACTCTCCACAACAGGCCGATGCTCTCCTCACAGGATTAGCTGGGTTCGAGAAATGGTACCATGGCATGGAGGGATTCTACGGGTTGGAGGGTGACCTGGATACACATTACTTAGGAGTCGGACATTTTCAATTGCTTGAGTCAAAGACGAAGCAGCCTATCTGGACACACGAGTATGAAAAAGGTCTCTTCAAGCTGCACCAAACCGTGACAAGTCGTGTCGCCGAGCAAACAGTAGGCAAGTTGCTTCAAGACGCAACACTTGCGGATAGTGGAAAACCATCACCACAACCCAGCAAACCGGTCACCACCGATCCTGCACCCTAACCTTTTCCTGCCCTGTTGAAGCGTACCTGTGAGGCACCCTTAGGTGGCGAGCCAGGTCCGCTGATCGTCTGATAAACCTCGAGCAGGCTGCGGATCACTCGTTCTGACTTCTGTCGCTGAGGTGCTGTCCATGGCCCTGCCCTCCGATACAGTCCAATCTTGCTGAGCGATGGAGCATCAATAGGGCCACCAGGCTCTTTGATTGTAAGACACTGAATACTGTGTGAGTTTCATATATGCAGATTGTGATTCATCCTCGCGCACGGCATGTACAAGAGTGCACGTCATAGTCTGATGGGACAGCCACACCCCTACATTTGAGGCATTGTGGAAGTCCAGTCGGCTCAGCGATAAGTGACAGGCACCGGTCACGACCAGCCTCCACCATGTCACAATTCTTAAATTTGAGCCAGCACGCCAGCGATGAGGAAGTTCACTACCTGACGTCCCTGCTTGTCTATCATCTCGTTGATCGGTGTGGAGGGGAATTGCAGTTCACTCCCGAGGATATGCGACAGATCCGAGAGAAGCTCGCCAGCAAGATGGTGCAGATCCGACTCGGGAATGACTTGCGACTTCGCATCATCGATCGCCTACCCGAACTCCAGTAAGCAACCTGCTCGTAGAGGGTAGAGGGCCACGAAAGCCATCATCCTGGTTCGATCCCTCCCCCCACCCATCCCGATTGGTGAGAGTCATAGCCAGACCGATCTTTGCCATGCTCTCCTACAGATTGATAAACAGCTGAAATAAGATAATGTGGTTCATCTGATTCGCCAAGTTGGGAATCGACCGGCTGTTGAGGAGCTGATTTTGGTAGCCCACGTCCAGATTGACATATTTCGAAAACGTCCGGTTGATCCCGACAAAGACCCGGTTTTGGTCGAAGCCGGCCTGGGGTCCTCGCGCGCCGACTGTGTTCAGGTTGACAAAGATTTCCTCATATCCGACAAGAGCCCATTCTGGGGCCATGGGTAGTGGATACTGCCCCCGCAACATCGTGCGGAACCGGACGGCAGTGCCGTCCACGTGCTCAATCCAACGTTCCTCAAGGCGCGTACGACTGGTGATCGTGAAGGAGTCGAACTTTCGTTTATAGAGCACTTGCTGATAGATGCGACTCTCATCGAAGAACGGCGACTGTGGAGGCGTATGCCTCTGATTAAAGTTGCCGACCCAGGCATAGCCCTGCCAGATCGAGAGATTCTCCGTCAGTTGATAGCCGAGCGCGGGGCGAAGGATCAGCTGATCGATATGGCCGGCCTCATCCAGATCGGCGAAGCGTGGGTTGACTTCCATATAGGCAAGAAAGGATGACGGCAGCTTCACCGTCATAAATACGGGTGACCATAGGCGGAAGTCCTGGCTGAATGTCGAGGTAGACTGGGCGAAGGTTTCTGCCCCCACCAGCAGACTCCACGCAAAGGCCACGATTGCAATCCCTTGCCCCCACTGACGTGCTTGTTGATTGGCTGCTGGACACTGCATGATTCCCCCTCCAAGCTGGCATAGGTTCGATATTCTCGAGAACACCCCACATCCTATTCTCAAGGAACACGATCTCCATTTCTGCTTTTCTCACCTCATCACAACCCTTGGTCAAGGCAGACAAGTCTGTACGTCGCTTTCGGC
>SWDG01000007.1:63980-70219 GCA_005116965.1 Nitrospira sp.
TTATAACTCATTGATAATACTAGCATAACATAACGTCAGCATACAGCAAGATTAATGGTTAGCACGTAAGACCTACATCTAGGATTACCACCGATTTCAACATTCTGCGTAAAGGATAGAGATGAGAATTCCTTAACTGCTGATTAAGACCCCACCTCATGGTTGATCCATTTCCATGGATATCCTCAAGCTCTGATTAGCACAACATTGATACGCCCTCATCCATAGAGTAGGATGAACGCGCTTTCTCATTTTTCAAATTTTTGACGATTTGGAGTGACGCAGTGCCAGCTAATAAGTGGGTGCGCCAATTGCTGCTCCTGGCCATCATTGGGGGATCTTACCTAGTGGGTTCCCAATTCTTTATGCGCCCGGCTGTCCAAAAGGACGCGCTCATCGCTGATATCATCAAGAACTGGCAAGAGGCGCATCCGGCGGCCGAACGTTTCGTGGTCTTGTCTGACTTCAACAACAATGCGGTTCTCGATAAGGATACAAACCTTATCTGGGAGCTTTCCCCAATGCCAACGACCGTGACATGGAACGAAGCCCGCACTACATGTGTCACCCGAGTAACCGGTGGTCAAAAAGGTTGGCGCCTACCGGCGCCCTCCGAAATGCGTAGCCTCGTGGGGCCGGCCGTGGACTCCCCGATCCCCAATATCCCCCCAGGACATCCATTCTTGAACATCCAACCGACATCCTATTGGACCGTGGTCCCAGAAGATAATCAGCCTTCTTATGCACGGTATGTGGATGCATTCCTCGGTAACGTCCTCAGTTTCATCAAGATCTACACCTATCCAGTCTGGTGTGTGCGTGGACCGATCAAATCCGATGACCATTGAGCTGAGCAGTCACGTTGGAGTAGATCTCCAACAAGTTTGTTCAACGGTCTTTCGAGGCTCTTCCTCGGGTAAGTGTTTGCTCACAGCGTAGCTCACTCATTCCCCAGTGCCCCACATTTTCCGAAACCCTCTCCCCTTGTGACTCCATTGGAAACGACGTCCGCAACGCAGGGATATGAATTAGCGTTACTGATACACGCGCTGGCGCATCGAAAGAAGAATCATCAGGCGACTGTGCAGTGCGGTGAGATCATCGAGTAGTTCGATCTTGGTATCCTGCAGAAGGTTTCCGAAAGCGCGAGCCCCCTGACCACCCATGGCGACAGGCCATCGGGTAGCCAATTGTTCAAGCTCTTGGAGCTGTAGGAGCATTGCTGCCTCGGTCTTTGCTTCGGTGAGAGAGAGTAAAACAAGATCGGGTCTGATCTTCTCGCAGAAGAGAACTAGATCTGAGATCGGAAGGTTACAGCCCAGATAATACACCTGGCAACCTCTGGTCGCTGCGGTATAGGCAACGGCTTGGGCCCCTATTTCATGTGTCTCACCTTCCGGACAAGCGATCAACACACGCGGACCAAATTCGTTCACCGGCAGCTGATTCATCACCGAAAACAACTTCTGCTGGATAACCTTGGTCACATAGTGCTCAACGGCAATCCCAAGACGGCCTTCGTGCCACAGTTCCCCGATACGCCGTTGTAGTGGAAGTAAAATCCGCTGGACAGCCTCTTCAAATGGAATGACGGCCACGGCACCGTTGAGCTTCCGCTCGAACCCCACCTTATCAATCGGCTCAAGCAATCCCACTAAATCATCTAGCAGATGGTCGTGAGGTTTCTGGTCTTCAACGGTAAATGGGGTCACCAGACGCATACGTGCGACAAGCGAATCACGCCCTTCTGTCGCAAGACCACCAATCGTTGAACCTTGTTCCATCTGGGCCTTCACAAAACGAAGGAGTGCGACATCCTCGTCACTGTATTCACGATACCGATTTGAACTTCGCGAGGGTTGGACAAGTCCATACCGCCTCTCCCACACACGAATCACGTCCTTTGAGAGTCCCGTCAGTTTTGCAACCCTATGAATTCTATGTTTATTCATAAACACTCATGAATTGTAATTTATCGTCCAATGTTTGTCAAATATACTTTCTATGTACCATTGACACATTGGACGTTATGCATTATACATTGGACATACAACATACATACATTGAACGTGAGACGGGATGGTTATCATGGAAGGGAGGTTCGGGAAATACTTTAGCGTGTCGGGTGGTGCCCTGCTTCTTGGCGCCGTTCTTACGGTCGGAGCAATCGCCGTGGTATTCGGCGGCGAACACGCCCTTTCCAGAACCGAGTTCTGTGTGAGCTGCCACTCCCAGACCTACCCCTATGAGGAGCTGAAAAAGTCCTCACACTATGGCGCGCTAGGGGCCGATCCAGGCTGCAAGGATTGCCACGTGCCTCAAGGCCTCGGGAACTTCCATCTCGCGCTATGGACTCACACCTATGACGGAATCCGGGCGGTGCTCGCGGAGATGAAATATGACTATTCGACGATCGAGAAATTTAACGAGCGCCGGCCAATCATGGCCCACTACGCTCGCATGTCGCTGAAAAGCTGGGACAGCGTCACTTGCCGCGAGTGTCACAAGAATACCAAGCCACCGGGTGCATCGGCGAAGGCCGCGCACAAGAAGATGGAAACCGGGGGAGCCACCTGCATTGATTGCCACCAGAATCTGGTCCATAAAAAAGTCCCGGAGAGCGATCTCAATGCAAGTTTGGCGCAGGGCATCATGGTGTTGAAGGAAGTAAAAAACGAAACGGAAGACAAGGATGAGAAGGACTAGTCTATCCCTCGTGACCCGTCCTAATCCAAAGACGTTGTCCAATTGTCCGTAAAACACTACCAGATGTCCAATGAGTTGAGGTAGCAATAGGAGGTCGCGCATGAGTGGCAGGATGATCGCGCAATGCATCATGATGTTGGTATCGGGCCTGACCCTCTCAGAAGGGATCGCCGCTTCGGCAGAACTTATGCCGTTGGATCCCGTTCCGGCCCCCTATGCAGACAAACACATGCCCACCGGCTGGTGGACGGATCCAAAGGTCATTGAGGAGGGAAGACAGATTTATGTCGGTGAAGCCGACCCACTTGTCTCCTGTACTGGTTGCCATGGCGAGGACGGTGATCCAGTAAAAAGTGGGGAGGGGGTTCGTAGCCTGAAAAACACTAAACGCTTCTCAGACAGCTATTGGTTCTGGCGGGTGGCGGAAGGGATTCCAAAGACGCCAATGATGCCATGGAAATCGCTTCTCTCAGAAGACCAGATCTGGCAAGTCGTCGCATTCATGCATACCTTCTCGCATGGAGGGAAACCTGTCGACCACAAAGATTATACGGGGTACAAGCGACCAGAGAAGATCACTCCCAAGAATGTGGCACCGATGGTCCTCGTGCCCGCCGGGGACTTTACCATGGGAAGCAACGAAGGTAGTGACAATGACAAGCCCGAGCACAAGGTCTTTCTCAATGCTTATTATATGGATGTCTATGAAGTAACGGTCGGGCAATATGCAAAGTTCCTGGACGCCACCAGTATAAACCCACCACCGAAGTGGATAACTATGAACGAGCCGCCTCATCAGAAGCGCCCGGTTGTCAATGTCGATTGGGCGGATGCGAACAACTATTGCCAGTGGGCCGGCAAGCGGCTGCCGACCGAAGCCGAATGGGAGAAGGCGGCACGGGGAACAGATGGGCGCATCTATCCCTGGGGTAACGATCCACCCGATCCGCTCCGCGCTAATTATGGAAAGGAGAAGGAGCAGTGGAACAACCATGATGCACTGGTGCCGGTGGGGCAATTGAAAGACGGCAAGAGCCCCTATGGAATCTATGATCTGGCGGGGAATGTCTGGGAATGGGTGAACGACTGGTATGACCCAGACTATTATGCAACCAGCCCATCGCGAAACCCGCTAGGACCGAAAAGCGGCAAATACAAGGTGATGCGAGGCGGCTCGTGGGACCTCGCCCCAGAGCAACTGCGATCTGCGCGTCGAGACTTTAACATAACGTCGACCACAGACTACGCCTCGCCGGCCTATCGGAACTTCAACAGTGGGTTCCGGTGTGCGAAGAGTCCGTAGGACTTTGTTCCCCGGGCATGCTCGATGATACCAAGGTCTTGTACGAGCGGGCAGGGCCATTTCCCCTACCCGCTCACGGACCGTGCCGGCTTGAACCGGCTGATCTACAAGCGTCTCCTGTGCAGGCGTGCGGGCGACCGGTGAGCCTCAAGCGGTTCCGTGCAAACCAGGCATAGGCCCTCACGACAAGTGGCTCGACTAAAGAAAGACGACTGAGTCTCGCCAAGAATCCCAGGCCGACCGCCTCCCACATGGCTCGGAACACATCGACGCCGGTAATCACGGTCCCGTTCACCCAACGAGCATGAATGATTCTCCCAAGTTCAGCGGGAGATATGTTTATGGATGTTGGGTCATAGTCCGGCCGTGAGAAGTCGCAAAATACTAGTAGCCGACGCTTATCCAACCGCCTCATGAGGGCGATTTCTCGATCGCAAATCGGACAGGCTCCATCAAAGAATACGGTGAGCGGGTAGGATGCCATATGATCGACCTCTCCTCGTTATCCGCGAGATACAGTTTGCCTCATCAGTCGATCCAACCTGTGATCCAACTCAGCAAAGGTCTCCAGAACCCGACCACATGTTCATACGACCGTTGATCAATACCTCACGTTTGGCGAGCGCGCCATCTTCCTCTCGGCAGTTTCGATATCGATTCACTCCCCTTGTCAGTTTCATACGACCAACTCGACGTCTCCAGGCTTGAGCGACATCTCTCGATAGGTCCACAAGCTTCATAACTATATAATTTATTTAACTATACAAATTTATAAATTCATTCAATCAAATTGTCCAATGTATGTACCATATTTTTTATTAAACACTTGACACATTGGACACTATTACTTTATACATTAAACATACTTATGACAAACATTGAACTTCAAGCAATGGATGTCGTCATGGCAAACACAATGGCGGACAAAACGCATACTGGACATCGCGCGAATCATGCCGATTCTTCTGCGGTCACGAATCAATTGACATGCACCAGATGCGGCGGACTGATGGTGAACGAGTTTTTCATGGATGTACTAGACAGTATTCGCGAGTTGAAGTTTCCGGCGAAACGCTGTGTGCAATGTGGTGAGGTGGTCGATTTCGTCATTTTGATCAATCGGCATCAGGAGCAACAGCCAATGCCGATTCAGCTCGTGAGGGAGATGTCATCACACAATCACATGGCGAAAGATCAATAGAGGTATGTGCAGCCAACCAGCTGATCCTGGTTTTCCAAAACAAGGAGGGTGTCTTATGCGGAGTCAAATGGTGTTTCAGGTCGGATTCGGAGTGGCATTGATGGTAGCCGCCGTCTCAGTCGCCACAGCGGCGGACATGGTGCTCATCCCCAAGGGCGAGTTCACCATGGGGAGTAGCGAACATTCAGATGAAGCCCAGCACCAGGTCGTGCTTGATGCCTATTCAATCGACAAATTCGAAGCCTCCAATGCACGCTACAAGGAGTTCATGAAGGCTGCCGGTCACCCAGCACCGGCCTATTGGGACGACCCGCGGCTCAACAAGTCCAACCATCCAGTTGTCGGTGTGAGCTGGACTGACGCCAACGCATTCTGCAAGTGGGACGGCAAACGGCTTCCGACGGAAGCAGAGTGGGAGCGAGCAGCCAAAGGCCAACTAGGAGACAACCACTACCCATGGGGTCACACGCTTGATCCTAAGAAGGCCAACTATGGGCAGAACGTGGGCCGCACGACACCTGTCGATTCCTACCCGGACGGTGCGAGCGGCTTTGGTGTCTACAACATGGCCGGC
The DNA here is from genome assembly GCA_005116965.1 of Nitrospira sp. GTDB lineage: Bacteria > Nitrospirota > Nitrospiria > Nitrospirales > Nitrospiraceae > Nitrospira_D. The sequence goes on from SWDG01000007.1 coordinate 69,765, forward strand.
AATGTCTTCGAATGGGTCGAGGATTGGTATGACCTGAAATACTACAAAGAGAGCCCAGCCCTGAACCCCCGAGGTGCAGAGAAGGGTTACAACTTTGCCAATCAAGGACCGGTGAAAGTGCTCCGTGGTGGGTCCTGGCTTGCGCCGGAAAGCTCACTCCATACGAGTCACCGCTTCTGGAATCAGCCTGATAATAATTCATACGGAGTCGGACTTGGATTTCGTTGCGCGAAGTCAGTCCAGACGGTGTCTGACGAAGCAGTGCAAACAGGACGTGACGCCTTCATTCAGGCGCTAGTCGCCATGGGGGCTGAAAAGCATGCTGAGGCATTAACTGCTATTGAGAAGGCATTGGCCTCGGATCCGGGTAACCAAGAGTATCTTGCGACCCGTGAGCTGATCCAGAAGAGCATGAAGAAGAAATAGTCGAAGGGCTAAGGGAGGGGGCATAGGCC
>SWDG01000007.1:70319-179721 GCA_005116965.1 Nitrospira sp.
CTGGCGCGAGCGGGTACATTGGCGGCCGTCTTCTGCCCTCATTGGAAAATCAGGGCTACCGCCTGCGCTGCCTAGCCAGGCGTCCAGAGATTCTTAAGCAAAAGGTCCATCCCTCAACCGAACTTTATACCGGAGACGTGCTTGATCGTCCGAGTCTCGATTCGGCATTGCGCGGGGTCGATGTGGCCTACTACATGGTCCACTCGATGCGCTCGACCGGTTCTTTTGCAGAAATAGACCGGCAGGGTGCCCGAAACTTCAGCGAAGCGGCGAAGGCAGCGGGCGTGAAGGGACTCATCTATGTGGGAGGCTTGGGCAGCGACGAAGAAGAACTCTCGACGCATCTGCGCAGTCGGCACGAGGTCGGTGACATCTTGAGGCAATCGGACCTGCCTGTCTGTGAGTTTCGCGCATCCGCCGTGATTGGCTCCGGCAGTGCCTCGTTTGAGCTGGTTCGCGCGCTGGTCGAACGATTGCCGATCATGCTCACACCGAGATGGGTCAAGGGAAAAGCGCAGCCAATCGGAATCGACGACTTGCTGGACTATTTGATTGAGGCGCTTCAGATTCCCCTCTCCAAATACCGTATCTATGAAGTCGGCGGGGCAGACAAAGTCTCCTACGCGGATATGATGCGGGCATACGGGCGGCACCGCGGGCTTAAGCCTCTTATCATCCCAGTGCCGGTCCTCACCCCCTGGCTGTCTGCTCTGTGGCTGGGGTTGATCACGCCAGTCTACGCTCGCATCGGGCGGTCCATTATTGAGAGCATTGTTCATGTCACCGTGGTACGGGACAACGCTGCGCTCACTGCCTTCTCTGTACGTCCGATGGGAATCGATGAAGCCATTCACCGAGCCCTTGCCAATGAGGAGACGCATTTCTCCGAGACGCGATGGTCCGATGCGCTCTCTTCTTCCGGCACGCACCGTTTCGGCACGCGGATCGTCGATTCACGGGCCCTGACGGTCGAAGCGCCGCCCAACATCGTCTTCAAGTGCATTGAGAGAATCGGCGGTGACCATGGTTGGTATGCGTGCAACTGGCTCTGGCATTTGCGTGGCTTCATCGACCTACTTCAGGGAGGCGTCGGCATGGGACGTGGTCGGCCTTCTTCCCACACTCTCCGCGTCGGCGACACAGTCGACTCATTTCGGGTCGAGGCCATTGAGCCACATCGCCGTCTGCGGCTGAAGTCGGAGATGAATTTGCCCGGGAGGGCATGGCTGGAGTTTGAGGTGACGAAGGAAGGCGCTTCAACACAGATACGGCAGACGGCAATCTTTGATCCGGTGGGACTGAAAGGACAACTGTACTGGTATTCCCTCTACGTACCACATGAGTTTGTGTTCAATGGAATGTTGAGGGGAATCGCGCAAGCCGCGTTGCGAGAGATGAGAGACCTCGCTATGCCACAGATACAAAATGGGTACACCGCGACGCAGCGCCGCCGCTGAACGGGGCGTAACAAGAGAAGCGAGACTGCTTCCTATGGGGAAACCCCCTTGTGATGGAGGTCTGCAATGTACACAGCAAGAATCATTGTGATCGCGGCGCTAGCCACCGCATTCACAACAGTGAACCAGACAGTGCGTGCGGAGGAATCCCTGATCCCGAGAGATATGGTGTACATCGGCCAAGGACTGTCGATCATGGGATTCGACAAGGAAGAACCTACGGAACTCGCTCACGCCCCTGCGACATATCACAAACGCAACAGAACACCTGCCGCTACGTTGAACGACGAAAGTCCATCCCATACGGTCTTCCTCGATTCGTACCTGATCGATACGTATGAAGTCTCCAACAAAGACTATAAAGAATTCATGAGGACGACAAAACATGGAGCTCCTGCCTATTGGGATGATCCCCGCCTCAATAGCCCGACACAACCAGTGGTCGGCGTCAGCTGGTTCGATGCGCATGCCTATTGCGAGTCTCGCAGCAAGAGACTGCCGACGGAAGCAGAATGGGAGAAGGCCGCTCGAGGGCCAGATGGCAATCTCTATCCCTGGGGCGATGCCTTCGATCCGGCGAAGGCCAATTATGGAAAAACTCACGATGCCACCAGGCCGGTCGATTCATATCCCGATGGAGTCAGCTACTACGGCCTCTATAACATGGCCGGTAACGCGTTTGAATGGGTCTTGGACTGGTACGACCCTCGCTACTATAGCCAGCTGGAACCGATGGTTAATCCGACTGGACCGGCCAAACCTGTATGGATTGGTGGCACCGGGACCTATGTGGATCTCCTGACCGTCGGCGAGAAGCGGGTCATACGCGGTGGCTCCTGGATCGCCCCGGAGGGCACAGCTAGGGCCACCCACCGATTCTGGAATCACCCTCTGAATAACAGCTACGGCGTGGGGCTGGGATTCCGCTGTGCGAAGACTGCCCCACCAGAAATCGATCAGCGGATCAAAGACGCCGCCATCTTGACCTACGTCGACATGGGACGAGAGCGCTTTGCAGAAGCTCAGCAAACCCTCGCTCCAGCACTGGCCCTTGACCCAAAGAATAGGGAGCTCCTGGATCTTCGACAATTGATCGAGCAATCGATGAAGCGACCGTGAAGGAAGATTTCCCGGGACCTGTACATGGTTTGATTGTGACGGAGGCGCACCAATGACACCTAAGAAGATTCTGTATCGAGGGATTGTCCTCATCGTCCTACTTGGGGCCTCATCCCTCCACGCTGGTCCCATCGATTCACCCGGACACGCGCATCAGGATACGGCTCAATTGGTCCATGAGGCCAATCATGAAGTGGACCACGCATGGGAGGTCTACCACCGGGCAGCATTGGGAGGAACAGTGGCCTCACCTGCTCTTCAGGCGGAAATCGAGCAACACTTGCACGAAGCCCGAACCCTCGTGACCCAGGCGCAAGAAGCAGCTGACCGAGGAGACGACCGGCAGTTGGAGGACCTTGTCAAGCAAGTGAGACTCCATACCACCCAAGCCATTAAGGGTAGCAAGGAGCAGAAGAGATGATCACTGGTCTGTGTCGCAGATCAACTCAGCTCAAGAGAATGACAATGGCAGTTGTCACAGCTCTGGCGATGATGCAATGGCTCACCCTGGAATCATTCGCGGGAGCGAAAGAGCTTGACCCGGTGCCGATGGTCACGATTCCAGCCGGAGAATTTCTGATGGGCAATCCAGAAGGAAAAGGCCGGGATGATGAGAGGCCGCAGCGATCTGTCTACCTTGATGAGTTCGCGATCGATCAAGTCGAAGTGACGAATGAACGGTATATGGCCTTTGTGAAATCCATTGGCCATCGCACACCGCCTAATCCCTATGGCACCGGGCCTCTCCAATCCATTAAGGGCATCGAGCAACTACCAGTGGTCCAGACAACCTGGTACGACGCCAAGTCCTATTGTAGTTGGGTCAAGAAACGGCTGCCGACGGAAGCAGAATGGGAGAAGGCTGCTCGCGGAACCGACGGCCGCCTCTACCCCTGGGGGAATGAACCACCCACGGCGAAGCGAGCAAACATTGATCGAGAGTGGGAGGACGAGCATACCCTGCACGCTGTCGGATCGCTTCCCGATGGAGATTCACCCTACGGAGTGAAGGATATGGCCGGAAACGTCAGGGAGTGGGTCTCCGACTGGTACGACGCGGATTACTATCAACATGCACCTGATCGAAATCCCCAAGGTCCTGACAAAAAGGGAGTAGTTCGGTCGATTCGTGGTGGGTCCTGGCATAGTCCAGCATCCGATATCACCACATCGGCTCGTGGTCGTGGCGGCTTCGCCTTGCAAACTCATGGCACCGGGTTTCGCTGTGTCCGAGGTCTGGAGGAAGCGATCCAGAAGAAGTAACCGGTTGTAGTGAACGTGCGAGATAAAGCGATGGCAACGACAAGAGCTCGGAGGCTGGTTTATTGGTTTTGTAGAGGTGACGCCGAAACTCCGCACGGCGTCGCCCGCTAAGGCAGACAGGTCTCCTCTTCATGAGGAGCCTGTCTCCTTGGCGAACAGTATAATCAACGTACGGGCAGGTAGTTCAAGACTCGGATAAGAAGGAGGAACGATATGGACATGAGTCTAGCTTTTTTGATCGCTGTTGGATTTCTGGCTTGCAGTATGGCAATGGGACTCTATCAGACCGCTACCGTTGTCGTCAGAGGTCGGTCTGTGAAAGGTAGGAGGACCAGGAAGAACTAAAAGGGAACCGGCTTGTCTTTTCACCATACGCTTGATGTAGATAAGGCAGCCGATCGACATCACACTGCGGGCGGAACAAAAGCTCGCGATTGACCAGATCTGTCGATGGTTCTTGTAGGAGCTATTTCTATGAACATCGTCGTAGCTGGAGGAACAGGGTTCATTGGTCAAGCGCTGTGCGCAGCGCTCGTACACGGTGGCCACAGAGTCAGTCTACTGACAAGACATGCGGGGCAGGTTCTTCACCGGCCCGACGCACACGTGAATGTCGTGGAATGGAATGCACGAGACACGGGCCCATGGGAGGAGCTCCTTGAAGGAGCTGATGCCGTCGTTAACCTAGCCGGGGCACCGATCGCCGACGGACGCTGGACCGATGAGCGCAAGCGACTCCTTACCGAAAGCCGAGTCCTCACTACCCGCTTACTAGTCAGAGCGCTGTCCCGCCGGTCATCGAAACCCCGCGTGTTTATCAGCGCCTCTGGCATCGGCTATTACGGCGCCAGCGATGACCGCCTATTGGATGAAGGCGCGGCTCGCGGTACCGGATTTCTCGCTGACCTTTGTCTTGCCTGGGAGGCTGAAGCGATGAGCGCCGCAGAAATTGGGACCCGCGTGGTCATCTTGCGTACCGGCATGGTCCTGGAAGCAGACGGTGGTGCGTTGGCCAAAATGTTATTGCCGTTCAAGCTGTTTGCAGGTGGTCCGATCATGCCGGGGAGTCAGTGGGTCTCCTGGATTCACCGGAGTGATCATATCGGTCTGATCCAATGGGCCCTCACCACGACCACAGTTTGCGGTCCGATCAATGCCGTGGCCCCAGAGCCAGTGAAGATGCACACGTTCTGTGAGATCCTCGGTCAAGCGATGCACCGACCATCGTGGCTTCCCGTTCCAGGCATTGCATTGAATATCCTCCTGGGAGAATTGGGAACATTGATGACTACCGGCCAACGAGTGATTCCAAAGAAAGCGATGACAGGAGGCTATACGTTTCGGTATTCGACGCTCGAATCCGCGTTGCGAGCCGTGCTCAAGAAACCGATCGCCGCAGAGCATATGACATGATCGACGTCCGAGAATCCTCGCGCAGTCGCGGCACTGTCTTTACTAGGATGTGTAAGTGTTCGGTGATCAATGGGCATTTAACAGGAGGTGCGCTATGAGAATCTCCGGCTTTCATATGATGGCAGGGTTGTTGATGGGCCTTCTCGTTGTGGGATCGGCGCTAGCCGATCAAGCAGCGAACCAGACTCCGTATGGGCATGGAGACGATACCAAGCTGCCCAAGGGTGTGATCGGGCTCTCTCTACAGATCGGAGCCGAGCGGATTGGTGATCCGGCCATTCTGTATGTCGGCATGGTCCATCCGGAGGGACCAGCCCACAAGGCGGGACTCGGACATGGCGATGAGGTCGTGAGTGTTGATGGAACACCCGTGAACGGAAAGCGTTATGAGGAAGTGGTCGGCATGATTCGAGGAGAAGCGGGAACCGCCGTGAAGGTTGGAGTCAAGGGTGAACACGGCCTCCGTGAGCTGTCCATCACACGAGTGGCAGGTGACAAGCTTTCAAGAGGACCATCGGGATCACATGGTAACTCAGCGCCTTAGAACTTTATAAAGGGGAACAACCTGTGCGAGGAATAGTTTGGTTCAGGCGCGATCTTCGATTACACGACCAGCCGGCTCTTACCGCGGCCTGTGCGGAATGCGACGAGATCATTCCGCTGTTTATATTCGATGAGCCGTTGCTGCACTCGCATGAGTTTGGATCAGCCTGTGTGAACTTCATGCTGGGATGCCTCGAAGATCTGAACGCTGCGTTGAGCGGACTGGGAGCACCGCTCCAATGGAGGCGGGGTGAACCGGTCGAACAGGTCTTACAAGCAGCGCGTGAATGGAAAACTGACGCGGTCTATTGGAATCGTGACTACGAGCCGGGAACCATCGAGCGGGACCGGCTGGTGCAACAGCGTTTGGCAAAGCTCGGGGTGGCGGTGCGGACGTTCAAAGACCATGTGGTGTTTGAAGCATCTGAGGTGCGGGGCGCAACGGGTGAGCCATTGCAACGGTACAGCGCCTATCGCGCACGCTGGTGGACCAAATGGTATGCAACAACCCCAGCAGTTCAACCGATCCCAACCGCCCTTGCAATAAAGAAAGCCGCACCGCTGCCACTCTCTCATCCTCTTCCCACCGCTGGTGAGCTGGGGTACGAATCCGTCGTCTTGGCGTTTGAGCCTGGCGAGCAGAACGCCCTGAAGCGATTGCGCTGGTTCATGAAAGGACCGCTTCATTCCTATGCGCAAGGTAGAAACCTGCCGGCCATCGATGGCAGTTCAACACTTTCCCCGCACTTCCGGTTCGGAACACTGTCGCCGCGCATGGCCATTCACGCAGCGTTGAATGCACTGACTAAAGGCGGGCCAGTGTCCCGGGTTGATGTCCTGACCTGGGTTGATGAGTTGATCTGGCGTGAGTTCTTCCAGCAAGTCCTCACATCCTTTCCGCATGTCGCGAAGGGCCCGTTCAGAACAGTCATCGTTCCACCAGCTCGACCAGCTGGAGATAAACGGGATCGGCTGTTTCGAACATGGTGTGAGGGAAAGACCGGCTATCCCATTGTGGATGCAGGCATGAGGCAACTCAACCACACGGGATGGATGCATAATCGTGTACGAATGATCGTCGCGTCATTCCTGATCAAAGATCTCCGGATCGACTGGCAGAGTGGCGAACGGTATTTCATGCAGCATCTGATCGATGCTGATGTGGCGGCAAACAACGGCAATTGGCAGTGGTGTGCCTCAACTGGCACCGACAGTATGCCCGGCTATCGAATCTTTAACCCTGCGCTTCAGAGCAAGAAGTTCGACCCCGATGGAACCTACATTCGCCGGTATGTTCCTGAACTGGCCCGTGTATCGGCGAAGAGGATTCATGAGCTGCATCTCATGACCGCAGATGAGCAAGAACGCGCTGGATGCCGAATCGGGACCGATTATCCTTCCCCGATTGTGGACCATCAACTCGCCCGTCAGGAATATCTCAACCTCGGGAAGCATGAGGCAACGAGATGACGACCTCCCCGCTTCGCCTTGGCATCAGTCGATGTCTTCTCGGAGATGAGGTTCGCTTCGACGGAGGACACAAGCAGGACCATTTCCTAACCGATGTATTGGGCCGCTACGTCGAATGGGTACCGGTCTGCCCTGAGGTGGAAGCGGGATTGGGCACCCCGCGTGAAGCCATGCGCCTGATGGCCGATCCGCATCATCCCCGGCTCATGACAATTAAGAGCAAGCACGATCACACCCAGGCAATAGAGACGATGATCGCCACGCGTCTTGATTCATTCCAAAAACAGGACCTCTCAGGGTTTGTCTTCAAGAGAGGTTCACCCAGTTGCGGCGTCGAACGGGTGCGTGTGTACACCGCACAGGGCATGCCGAGCCATAACGGGGTCGGGATTTTTGCGAAAGCCTTCACAGAGCAGTTTCCGTTGATTCCCGTCGAGGAGGAAGGGCGGCTCTGCGATCCTTCCCTTCGGGAGAACTTCATCGAGCGAGTATTCTGCTACCGCCGGTTCCAAGATCTGGTGCAGAACGGAGTCACAAAGCAGGCTCTGATACGCTTCCACACGATTCACAAATATCTGCTCTTAGCCCATAGCCAGCAGCACTACGAAACGATGGGGCAGCTGGTCAGCCAAACGAAACGGTATCGACTCAAAGAATTAACGTTGAAGTACGGTGAGCACTTCATGAGAGCCCTGACCATGAAGGCGACGGTGCGTAAGCATGTCAATGTGCTGCAGCATATTGTGGGCTACTTCAAGAGTCGATTAAGCACTCATGAAAAGGCCGAGCTGTTGGGCGTGATTGCCGACTATCATGGGGGGCTTACGCCGTTGATCGTCCCTCTCACGCTGGTCAAGCATTACGTCCAGATCTTCGACGTCGGGTACATTCGCGATCAGGTCTATCTTAACCCGCATCCGAAAGAGCTCATGTTGCGAAATCATGCGTAGAAGGGAATTGCAATGCCACATGTTGTTGTAGAAGAAGCCGGAGATTTGCAGGGCCTCTACCAGGCATTCACACCGATGGTTCAACGAACCGGCAACGAGATTCTCAAAGTTCAGGAATTCTATGTGTCCCGGAGCGGAAAAGACGCCCTGCTGGAGTCCGTGGCGATCGAGAAGGGTGCTGCGTGCACGTTCTTTGTCCAACTCAAGTCACACGAGAAAGCCATCACCGTCCGTCTGTTACCGGCCACAGATCCTGAAAAAACCCCTGCAGTCAAGAAGCTCATGGCCCTCGTCGCGGGATTCATTCGAAAAGTGTATCCAGGGAGTCGCTATGGTAAAACCAACCTTCAAGAATACTTAGTGCCAACGGCAGGCCCGGAATGACAGTGGAGAACCATACTGTACTGTTCAAGAAAGAGACCACGCATCTGCGGACAATTAGCACACATATGAACGCTACGTGAAACACTCAACTCCACACGTGCTCATTATCGGCGCTGGTCTTGCCGGGTTGGCCTGTGCACGTCGACTGACACAATCAGGCCTCACCTGCACGATCCTTGAAGCTTCCGACGATATCGGTGGGCGTATCCGGACAGATCGCGTAGAGGGTTTTCAGCTCGATCGCGGATTCCAGATTCTTCTCACCGGCTACCCGGAAGCGCGCAAGACGCTGAACTATCCCGCGTTGAACCTCAGGCCTTTTCATCCTGGATCGCTCATTCGCTATGCCGGCCGGTTTCACTTGATGAGCAATCTCTTTCGTCGGCCGCAAGATCTGATTCAGACTTTGGTCAGCCCTATCGGCTCGCTCGCCGATAAGTTACGACTGTTGCGAGTGCGACGGGACACATTGCACCAGCGCCTCTGCTTCGAGATGAGCGACCCCGCCCGTCCGACTCACGAAGTCTTGCAGACGTATCAATTTTCGGACGCTATGGTGACGCGTTTCTTCCACCCATTTCTCAGCGGCGTATTTTTGGAAACCGGGTTGACAACGCCCTGCTGGATTTTTGAGCTTGTCTGGGGCGCCTTCTGCCGAGGAGCAACGGCCTTGCCACAAGATGGCATGGGCGCTATCGCACAACAACTTGCGGCTCCATTGCCTCCGGGGACGATCCGCCTCAACCAAGCCGTACAACACATTCAGGGATCGAGTGTGGTGCTGGAGTCAGGGGAACAGCTCACGGGTGATGTGCTGGTGGTCGCGACAGATCATGCAACCGCTGCCCGCCTGCGTGGGGAGCACGTAGCAAGCTCCTCAGTCCGTGGTTCAATGACGCTCTATTTCGACGCGCCAGCTCCTCCGCAACCCGGACCCTGGTTGATATTGAACGGGGAAGGTACTGGGTTAGTCAGAACCCTCTGCGTGCTGAGTGAGGCGGCGCCTTCATACGCACCGCCTGGCCGAGCTTTGATCTCAGTGACAACTACTGAGCAGATTGAGGCACACGATGATTTGGTGCTAGCAGTGCGGCTATTTCTTCAATCCTGGTTCGGCTCGCAAGTTAACGGGTGGCGACATCTGCGGACCGATCACATTTACCACGCGCTACCTCCGATAGACTTACTTTCCCCCGGGAACCGCACAGCCTCACCGCGCGTGGCTGCGGGTCTTTACCTTTGTGGCGATTACCGGGAGAGCGGTACACTGGATGGGGCGTTGTTGTCAGGCCGGAAAGCAGCTGAGGCAGTGCTGTCTGATTACGACCTGTCGTGACTTCAACGGTGAGTGTTTCCTTGGTGTATTGGATCACTTGCCCGATAATCCGCCGACTCTAAGCCAAAGTCTTGAGCAACTCTTCAACGCCCGCAGGCTATCGTCATGAGTGCGGCCGTAGCTGTACCCGACGCCGACGTTACTAATTGGCCTGTGGCTCCAACCGTGCGGCCTGCTGCTCCGGACCCCATATGGTCGGCATACCACGTCGTTTTCACTGCCTGGCTCTTTTGATTCTGACAGTCATATTCTCGCACGGTGATTTTCGAGAGTACCGGAATGCCACCTTCTGCCTGTGCTGTTTTATAATCAAACAGATCAGACATAGTGACGGTTTCGTCCGCTTTCCGAATACTCCCTCGATCGGCGTAATAGGCGTACGTCTCCATCTTGCCAACTTTAGACCAATCAGCTACAGAGATCGTCGTCGGACTAGATGACGGCTCCCCTCCAGTACAGGCTGTCATCCACATACAACTCAGCACCAGCAGCATACAGAGTCGCGGCATGTCACCTCCTGCTATCCATGACTCAACCTCGATGGGCCTGCCGACAGGCCACCTTCATTTCAGCATCATCATCGCTACCGGGAACCACGCGGGACCACTCGTGCGTCGCCGGCGCAGCATACAACACGTGGCCTTGTGCCATGCCGTCTGGATAGTACCGAGTGCGGAGCGGCCGGCTTTTCCTCTGGCTACAATCGTACTGGCGCTTGATCGTCAGTGACCGATAGGGACCGCGCGGAATGGCTCGCTCGACACGAAAGTCTCGGAGGGTCCAGATCGTAACCTTGTGTCCCGACAGCCCAATGGTAGTCATATCCACATAGCGGTCGTATTTATGGGTCCCTCCAACCCTTGCCCACTCAGCCGCTGCCAAGCTGGCACCGGGCGTGTCAAACAGGAAGAGCCCAATGCTCATACCAATCACAATACTTACCCGACGCACCCACATTCATCGTTCCATATCGACATGCGGTTTCCTTGTTGCCAAGGCTTTCTCCACATCGGACAGAATGGCAGGTGACAAAGGATTCATCCCGGGATCATATTTCCTGATCACGTTTCCGGAGCGATCCACCAGGTACTTTTGGAAATTCCACGTCACACGGCCGGGGAAGGGACTCTCTTCAGTTAGATACCGATAGAGGGGATGCTTCTCTTTTCCGACAACGCTGATTTTTGAGAACAGGGGGAAACTGATGCTGTATTTTGTGTAGCAGAATCCTTTAATTTCTTGATTGGTCCCTGGCTCCTGCTGCCCAAAATCATTAGCCGGGAACGCCAAGACCTCGAATCCCCGTTCCCGATACCGCTCATACATTTCCTCAAGATCGGCATACTGCGGCGTATTGCCGCACATGCTCGCGGTATTCACAATTAACAGCACTTTGCCCTTGAACGTCTTGAGATCGACGGGATGGCCATCGATGTCTGGGAGACGAAACCCATACAAAGGTGCTATCAAGTTATCAGCACGTGACGGCACATTGGATTGTTTCTCCCTAGCATTGACGTCTGACTCGGTGAACGCACCAAGTCCCAGCCCCAGCAAGACGAGACCGGGTAAGACAGGGAGAATTCTTGAGTAGATTGACATGGGAGCGTCTCCTTCCTTGGTCTAACCATCAAAATTGACTTGAACACTATCACAGCGTCACATGTTTGTCTATATATTACTTGACAAACACTGAACACAGCGGTATGGTTATCTTGAGATTTGAAGTCTGCTGCATGAAAAGGAGAGGCCTATGTCGGCAAATAGTCTCCCCGACCACGCATCCCGATGGAGTGGTCAGAGGCGAAGCGACGCTGGCCCAAGGGCTCTACACGCTCATCATTACGCCAGAAGGGCTGAGCTCCTCGTATCGCTTACGAGTGCAGCAGTTCGATGCTGGCACGACAGGCCGGATCCGTTCCCCAGCCAGGTGAATCCCAACGCCAAGGCCGGGTACTAAACAGAAGATAAGCCTTCGCGTAGGGCTTGCAGTCAGAGGGCTGGTTCGGATATCCGGACCAGCCCTCTGCTTTTTGGTAGAACGGATGCCAAACGAATGAGTCGGTTAGTTCAGTTGAATCAATACAGCTGGATTGTGGATAAACCGGTAGTAGACCTATGAGCTGAGGCTTGCCAAACAAGCATTGCTAGTGAGGGTCAGAAAGCATATCGAGCAACGCGGAGGAGCCCTTGCTTCCGTCTAGCGGGGGTCTGAAGTAACCTTTTGCGATTCGCAAGGGTTGTCACTCAGTATTCTAACTGAGTCAATCAGTGCGCCAACTCATATCGGACGGCGCTCAGCAGCTCCTCAATGCCAAAGGGCTTGCGCAACGTTTGTCGTGCGCCCAACAGCCGGGCCGTTTTTCGCAGGTATTCATCACTGAATACTCCTGAGATGGCAATGACCTTGATGTCCAAGAATTCGCGAGTGAGCTCAATGATCGTATCGGACCCATTCAATTCAGGCATCAGAAGATCCACGATGACCAAATCTGCCGGCCTCTGACGGTACGACCCTAGACCTTCGCGCCCGTTAGCTGCTTCGACCACAGCGTATCCTGCCGATTGAAGAGCTGTGGACAACAACGCGCGAATGGGGGCTTCATCATCAATTACTAATATGCTGGCCATGCATCCCTTCAAAAAACATCACACTGAACAAGAAACCTGTCGAAGTCTACGTGAAATGTGTCGAGTTTCAACAATAACCTGATTTACGGGAGAGGGAAGCATCTCAGCGTTTTAGGGCATGAGCTCCTTCAAGTCAGTGAGACCAAATGAGGTGACGTTGCGCCACCCTCCGGATTGATCCTTGAACGGCCCATAAAAGGGCGGTGGGAAGAAAGATCGCTTCTCACTAATCTTTGCCAGATGGTCGCCTTGATGCTCCCTCATCGCAATATGATCACGGTCAATTTCGATGGCCATGCGATATGCACATCACCATCCGGAAAGTTTATCTGCCGGCATCGAGATTCTTGATCGAGTTCCGGACGGAGTTAGCACAGTTTTAGCACAATCGGCTAATTTCACTGTGTCGGAAGCCGGGAGAGAATCGGTTGTAAGATATTGAAAGGAAAGAGAGACGGTTGGTTGCGGGGAGAGGATTTGAACCTCTGACCTTTGGGTTATGAGCCCAACGAGCTACCAGGCTGCTCCACCCCGCAGAGGGAGACTAACAAAGCGCTGAATGACAAGTCAAGTTGAGGTGTTGCCGGATTGCATTCTCGGAATCACGATGTTAAAGCGATAGCATGCGGATCGTCTTCATGGGCACACCGGAATTCGCGGTCCCGTCGCTTGAGGCACTTCTTCGATCCGGCGATCAGGTCGTCGGAGTCGTCACGCAGCCTGATCGACCGAAGGGAAGAGGTCATCAGCTCGTCGCGCCGCCCGTGAAACTGGTTGCGGAGCGTGCCGGCATTCCTATTCTACAGCCGCTCAAAATTCGTACACCCGAGTTCTTGCAGGCCCTTTCTGCCTGGCAGCCTGATCTCATCGCGGTCACAGCCTTCGGGCGGATTCTGCACACGCCGATTCTTCGGCTCCCAGCGATGGGCTGCGTGAATGTCCACGGGTCTCTGCTGCCAAAATATCGCGGCGCGGCGCCGGTCCAGTGGGCCGTCATCAATGGCGAGACCAAAACGGGTATTACCACGATGCTCATGGATGAAGGAATGGATACTGGTCCCATGCTGCTCCAAGAGGAGTTGGATATCTCGCTTGATGATACGGCCGGGACATTGGCGCCTCGTATGGCAGAGCTAGGCGGGCAGCTACTCATCAAAACGATCGCTCAGCTGAAGGCGGGGACGTTGGTGCCGAAGAGGCAAGATGATGGACAGGCGACCATGGCTCCACTCTTGAAAAAAGAAGATGGCCTGATCGATTGGACAATGAACGCCACGTCGCTTGCCAATCGGGCACGAGGGCTTTCGCCCTGGCCAGGTGCATACACGTTTTTCGGTGAGGAGCGTTGGAATATATGGAAAGCAATCTCGCTTATGGGTGCGACGACCGAGAGGCCCGGAACGATCGTCACGGTGAATAAGCAGGTGATTCTGGTGGCGACAGGCGAGGGCATTCTTGAGATTCATGAAATCCAAACGGCCAATTCGAAACGCATGTCGGTCGTCCAATTCCTGGCTGGGCACCGAGTCACGGCCGGTATGCAATTGGGTTCATCGACTGCGTAATTCTTCTCTTCACAACGGTTGCCATCTCCTTGTTCCAACTATGACTGACGAAAGACCCGTGGGTACTGATGTGCGGGGGCTCTCTCCACGATCGATCGCGCTCGCGATCCTCCTGTCCTGTCAACGAACTGATGACGCACTCGATGAGCTGATCGAACAACGAGCCACATCAATTCCACAGCCTCGTGACCGCTCGCTGGTCATGGAGCTGGTGTATGGGACCTTACGGCGACAGGAGACGGTTGATTGGAGGCTTGATGCGGTTCTCGCCAAACCTCTCCACAGATTACCGATGGTCATTCAAATGTTACTGCGGCTTGGCGCCTACCAGCTGCTGTTTCTCGATCGCATTCCGGCTTCCGCAGCGGTGAACGAAACCGTCCTCTTGACGAAGTCCTACGCGAAACAATTAGGACGCGATTGGAGTGGGTTGGTGAATGGAGTTCTGCGAAACCTGATTCGTGTACCGGCGCCACCTTTCCCAGATCCAGCAAGTTATCCGGCTCAATCGTTATCTATTCGGTATGGAATCCCAATTTGGCTGACAGAGCGGTGGCTCGGCCGAATGGGACTTGAACAAGCAGAATTGGCTTGTCGAGCAAGCAGTACGGCCCCAAGTGTTACCCTGCGAGTGAACGCCAATCGACTCACCAGGGAAGAGTTTTTGGAGAAGTTGCGGCAGGCCGGTATTGAGGCACACCCGACTGCGATCAGTCCTGTCGGGGTGGTGTTGGACAAAGGCCAGGCTGTCACGTCGTTGCCAGGGTTCCAGTCTGGCGATTTCTATGTGGAAGATGAAGCGGCTCAACTCATTCCTCGGATCCTTGATCCTCAACCTGGCGAAACGGTGCTGGATGCCTGCGCCGCTCCAGGCGGCAAGGCGACGCACCTGGCCGAACTCATGCGTGATCGCGGAACGATCTATGCGGTTGATCGGAAGACTCTCCGCATGGACCTCCTTCGACAAAATTGCGGACGATTGGGCGCGCGGAGCGTCGTGCCAATCGTCGGCGATGTGAGAACACCATCCGAATGGGCCGGGGTGATCGCCCGCAGGCCGATCCTCCATAAGGAACCGCTGCAGGTCGATCGGATACTCGTGGATGCCCCGTGCAGTGGGTTGGGTGTGTTGCGCCGGCATCCTGAAGCGAAATGGCGGAAGGACAGTTCGACGTTCGCCAGGCACCAGACACTTCAAGCTGAAATCCTTGCCTCGGTGGCTTCCTGCTTGCGACCCGGTGGGGTGCTAGTCTATAGTACCTGCTCGACAGAAACGGAAGAGACGGAAGGGGTCATCACCTCTTTTTGCGATGCCTATCCTGAATGGATGCGTGAATCTGTGGCGCCGTGGGTTCCCACCACGGCTCTCCCCTTTGTGACCATCTGCGGCGCGTTCTCGACTATGGGTAACGAGTGCGGGATGGATGGCTTTTATGCCGCCCGCCTACGGAAGAAATAATGGGTCATTCGATTCAGATCGCCCCCTCAATCCTTTCCGCGGATTTTGCTCGATTGGCCGATGAAGTAGCCGCAGTGGAGCGAGCGGGTGCCGATCTGCTACACGTGGATGTCATGGACGGGCATTTTGTGCCGAACCTGACAGTGGGGCCACCTATTGTCGAAAGTCTCAAAAAAGTCACCAAGCTTCCACTTGACGTTCATTTGATGATCACCAACGCCGATGCGTTCATCCCTGAGTTTGTCGATGCCGGAGCCGACTATTTGACCGTACATGTCGAGGCCTGCCCGCATCTCCATCGCACGATTCAATCGATTAAGGAACGGGGGATCAAGGCCGGAGTAACCTTAAATCCTGCGACGCCACTCTCGTTGCTTCAGGAGATCTTGGGAGATGTCGACTTGGTGTTGATCATGTCGGTGAATCCTGGATTCGGCGGGCAAAAGTTTATCCCATCGGTGCTTAGAAAAATTGCCGATACACGGGCACTGTTGGACAAGATCAAAAGCCAGGCGCTGCTAGAAGTGGATGGTGGCGTGAAGGTGGAAAATACTCAAGAGATCGTGGCCGCCGGAGCGACGGTCCTCGTGGCAGGGTCCGCGATTTTTTCCCAACGCGACTATACAGCGACCATTGCGGCCATGCGGGCGGCTGGAGCAATGGCCGTCTCGCCGGCGTCACGCGCCGCGGTCCATCAATAGGCGGCTTAGGTGGACATCTCCACACTCATCGACAGTCTGCACCCTCTCGAAATTAAAGTACTGACGACCTTAGGGCTTCACCCGTCGGGAACCGCTCTGGGCAGCGAACAGTTGGCCGGCGCAGCTGAGTTGGAGGCGTCTCAACTCAGCATGGCGGTCGAGTGGTTATTGGCCAAGTCTCTCATCACGGTCCAGACGGAAACGGTGACGCCCATCGTCTCGCTGACGAAGATCGGGGAGGAATATCACCAGACCGCCTCGCCCATCGAGCGAGTCCTGGTGGCTGCGCGGGAAGCCACCGGCACCGGGAAACGACTGACCATTCCTGACCTTCAGTCGCAAGGCGGACTGGACGCTTCGGATGTCAGCAAAGCTGTCGGGCGACTGAAAAAGGAAGGGGTGGTGCTGATCATCCAGGGAGGGTGTATCGAGACAACTGGACGCCCGAGTTCGACTGTCGAGGCACTCCGAACCCTCCTGGGGGACATGCATGACTCGCCGAAAGAGCTGAAGAGCTTCACGGAAGCCCATCGGCAGATCATTGAAGACTTTGCCGTGAAACGTGGCAATGCCAAAGAACCGTTCCGTGTGGACGAGCGGGTGGCCCGCTCATTTGTATTGTCACCGGACGGAGCAGGTGCAGCGGCGCACTTGCTGACGCAGGGGGTTGCTGAAGAAGTTTCGCAGTTGACTCCCGACTTGTTGAAGGATGGGAGTTGGCGTCAGACGCGATTGAGAAAGTACACGATCAGTCTGCGCCCGCCTCGTATCGGAACAGGAAAGAAACATCCCTATCGTGAATTTCTCGATACGGTCAAAACCAAACTTGTGAGCATGGGGTTCCAAGAGATGCGGGGGGCGCTGGTCGAAACCGAGTTCTGGGACATGGATGCCCTGTTCATGCCGCAATTCCATCCAGCCCGGGACATTCACGATGTCTATTTCGTCAAGGAGCCCAGCCATACCACCGCCGTGGATGAACCGTTCTTGTCGCGTGTGGCCAAGGTACATGAGAGCGGCGCAGAGACTGGTTCCACAGGCTGGGGCTATTCGTTTGATGTGCATCGGGCTAAACGGTTGGTGTTGCGGAGTCAGGGCACGGCGGTGTCGGCTCGAACTCTTGCTGCTTCGCCACACATTCCCGGGAAATATTTCTCGATTGCCCGGTGTTTTCGCTATGACCAAGTCGACGCCACCCACGCCACGGATTTTTTCCAGGTGGAGGGGATTGTGCTGGGAGAAGACATCAACTTTCGGACACTGTTGGGGCTCTTGAATTTGTTTGCCCGGGAAGTGGCACAAGCGAAGGAAGTAAAGTTCTTACCGGCCTATTTCCCGTTTACTGAACCGTCGGTCGAGATGCATGTGCGGCATCCACGCCTGGGATGGATGGAACTCGGCGGCGCTGGTCTCTTTCGCTCCGAAGTGACGTTGCCGCTCGGTGTCACGGTGCCGGTCATTGCCTGGGGGTTGGGTCTCGATCGCATGGCGATGGTGGCGTTGGGCATACATGATATCCGCGAACTCTTTACCGACAACCTGGAATTGATCCGCACGACCAGAGGACTGTTCTAACTCCACGTATGCCTACCATCACGATTTTCAAGGACGATCTAGAGTCGCTTCTGACGGGTGAGGGCGATGTCGACCGTGACATTCCGATGGCGCAGTTGGAAGAGTGGCTCATGCTCGTGAAGGGCGAGCTGAAGGGGCACAATCCGGAAACCGGAGAGTTGCGTATCGAACTGCAAGATAGCAATCGGCCGGACCTCAGGCCATTCTGGATCCGTTCCCCAGCCAGGTGAATCCCAACGCCAAGGCCGGGTATTAGTTGAGAGCGTGAGTGGAGTGAGGATTCGGCCCGGAACTCCCTTGAGGGGTTCCGGGCCCAACTATGTATAGGAGGATGCATGGCGACCCATCAGCGTGGAGTCATTTTGGTTGGACACGGTGGCATTCCAAAAGGGTGCCCTCCAGAACTTGTCACGAAACTGAAACGGCTGGAAGGCCAGCGCCGTGCGGCAAAGATTCCACCTTCAGCAGAAGAACTGGAGCTCGATGCCAAAATCCGCCAGTGGCCAAGAACAGCGGAGACCGATCCCTATCAAGTAGGTCTCGAAGCAGTGGCAGCACGGCTGCGAGCTCAACTAGACGGCGCACTATTTGCCGTGGCCTACAATGAGTTTTGCGCACCGACGTTAGAGGAATCGGTTGAGTCGTTAATCAAGCAGGGGGCGACTCATATCACCGTGACGACGACGATGTTTACCCCAGGTGGTTCACATTCCGAAGTCGAGATTCCCGAAATCCTCGATCAGTTGCGGCCACAGTATCCTGAGGTCGAGCTGCGTTACGCCTGGCCCTTCGACCTTGAATCGGTTGCCAACACGTTAGCCGAACAAATCCGACGGTTTTCCCAAGCAGTTCCACTTGGGAAGGCGTGAAAAGGTATGTTCTGTGGAGACCACTCCGTGTAGAATACCTCCTAACTTTTGGCTGTCGCACTAGGGAGAACGCATGGTGACGGTTCGGGAGCAATTGGCGCAAGCATTTCACAATACGCAGTCGTTTAAATGGGATCGTGACAAGGGATTCAAGCTCGCCTCAGGCGAGATCAGCCCTTTTTATGTCGATTGTCGTGCCCTCATGGCGCATCCTGAAGCGCGTCGTCTGGTCGCACAACTGGCCTATGAAGCGCTCGCGGACATTGAATTCGACTGTCTGGGTGGCCTCGAACTCGGAGCTATCCCGATCGCCGTGACCATTTCAGATTTTGCCTGCGCTGCTTCGCGTCAACGCCTCTGGCGGACGTTCGTCGTTCGCAAGCAGGCCAAAGACCATGGTCTTGGAAAGCTGATCGAGGGTAGCATCCGTCTCAGCGACCGAGCCGTGATCGTGGACGATGTGCTCACGAGCGGTGGGTCCCTGTTGAAAGCGGTGGGGGTCGCCCGAGAAGCCGGGCTTCTGGTGGATCACGCTTTCGTGATTGTGGACCGCCAGGAACAGGATGGGAGAGCACGTGTGGAAAGAGAAAAGATACGGCTAATCAGTCTCCTAACTGTTCAAGATCTCACGAGCACGATGAAGAAGCCCTAGCGCCATTTCCAAAATCATACGTTCCGGGTCCCGCTCATTTGCATTCGAACTGAATCCCCCAGCGCCGCTCCTCTACCAGTTCTTGCGCCCCATCAAGCGGACTCACGACTCGAGTGCGTCCTTTGGCTTCTCCCTCACGAACAATGCCATAGGAACTGCCGCCACCACATTTCTCTTTCATGAGGTCGAGGGCCTCCTGGCGAAATGAAGAGAGCATCGGTCCCTGTCCTTCTTTGAATGGATAGATGACGACCCCACCCGCGTCATGTTGCTGAACGATCTTTGCGCCATCGGCGCAGCCTCCAACGGATAGGCATGCCGCTGCCACGATGGTTTTCAGCCAAGATTTACTCATTACCTGGGACTGGCCCCAATCACGGTGGGCAACGGGATATGACTACCCGTGCTGCCCCCGAACAGACTCTTCCAGGAAGCATGTTCTGCTACACGCAGATCGTTATCCCACAGCGACTCAAAAATTCGGACATCTGAGGAAGACCCACCGTCCATGGCCATCGCTTGACGCACAGCGGGAAGCGCATCTTTGAAACACTGGCCGATGTCGTATAAGCGAACAGCTCCAAGGCTCTTCAAGAGAAGAATGTGTCCGGCTTCCGTTTCAGCGACAATCGTCTGATAGGCATGTTTCCCACCCTCGCGGACACGGATCTTGCCGGTCAGATCTAGCAGCATTAACGCCTGTGCTGCTTCACGGTAGCGCGGTTGTGCTTCGTCGAAACGCTCTGCAGCCAAATCAAGAATCCGCGCCTTCTTCAACCCCAAGGCGAACGGTTCTGCAACAAACAATCCCTGCCATGAGGTATGGCGCCGGCTTCCCAACGAACGCCCGTCCTTATAGAGGAGACCAAGATACGCAAAGTTTTCCCGGAACAACCCGCCATTGAATAGCACATGATGACCCGTTCGCTTCTGCCATTCGTCGATTCTGGGCGGTTCTGAAAGCCCTTCTTGGGCGTAATGATGAACGGAGAACTTTGTGCGTTCCGGATCCATATCGACAACCAGCATGGTCGGCACGGTAGGACACGCATCGCCTGGTTTCCACACCGACACCATGAGGCCGTCAGATAGGCGCTCCCACGAAATATCTTGGGCTGGACACAGACTAGGCAGTAGCACCAGGCTTAGGATGAAAAAGCGCACGGCATGTTTGGCGCCTTTACGCCACCGGCGCCTATTCATGACAGTCCCTGCAAACACACAGTCATAGCGACTAGCCAGGTAACGACAGCTCATAGTTCACGCTCGGTTGACGCTCTGTGACTCTTCAATAGCCTCCGATTTTTGATCGCAACTCGTCGGAGTTGTCGGCTTCATATCCAACAACTCACGCACGGAACTTGCCAGCGCTTCCGGTGTAACCGGCTTCTGCAGAAAAGCACTCGCCGGGTCACGAGCCCCGATACCGACATCATCCGTATACCCAGAAATGAAAAGCAGCTTCAATTCGGGTTTAATCACGCGAAGATGCCTCGCCAGTTCAGTCCCACTCATCCCCGGCATCACGACATCCGTGAGCAACAGCTTGAGCTTCTCAATATGCGGCGTAGCCACCAGACACGCCTCTATACCATTTCTTGCTTCGACGACACGATAGCCAAGTTTACGAAGCTCATCTCGAATGAGTACACGAACCTCTTCCTCATCCTCAACAAGAAGAATGGTTTCATGTCCTACTACCGACTGCACCTGGACGTGTTCGTCTTCTGGCACTTCGATCTCACTGACGACCCGCGGGAAATACACCTCGAAACGCGTCCCCACTCCTATCTCGCTGATCACATCCAATCCTCCACCGCCTTCGGTGACGATACCGAACACAGTGGAAAGCCCAAGTCCAGTCCCCTTTCCTTCCTCCTTGGTCGTAAAGAAAGGCTTAAAGATCTGCGCCTGTACCTCAGGAGACATTCCACAGCCTGTGTCGGATACCGATATCTTCACGTACTCTCCAGGCGGGAGCGGATTGACATGATATGTCGGCGCATAGTCAAGATCAGCCGACGCAGTTTCAATCGTCAGCTTGCCGCCAGTCGGCATCGCATCTCGCGCGTTTATGACAAGATTCATCACAACCTGCTCGGCAAAGGCGGAGTCGGCTTTGATTCGAAGATCGTCCACGCTCAGTCTCAACGTCAGTTGAATATCCGTTCCAATCAACCTCCGAAGCATACTCTCGCAATTACTGAGGGTGGCATTCAGGCTCAGCACTTTCGATCCAGAAGGCTGTTTTCTGCTGAAGGTGAGCAACTGGCGAATAAGCATCTTCGCTCGCTCACCCGCCTTCTGCATTTCTTCCACCCTATTTCTCAGGGGGTGATCCGGACCCATTTCACTGAGCAGCACCTGACTCTGTCCCATAATGACCATCAACAAGTTATTAAAATCGTGTGCAAGTCCTCCCGCCAAACGGCCGACAGCCTCAAGCTTTTGAAGCTGCCGAAGTTGCATTTCGCTTTGCAGCAGTGCTTCCTCCGCTTGCCTTCGTGCCACTCGTGCTTCTCGCTCACGCAGTACGCGGCGCACCGATGGGACCAGTCGACCTAATCTTTCTTTGGAAATGCAATCTGTCGCGCCACGATACATGTGTTCGAAACACAGGGTCTCAGCACGCGCTGCCGAGATAAAGATAAACGGCACGTCAGGAGCCAGCTGTTGAGCCACCTCCAGAGCCCCCCCCTCATCAAACCCATGTAGGAAGAATTCAGCCAAGATGAGGTCCACCTGGCCATCATTCAGAGCAGCCGAAAAGGTGCGGCGAGTCTCTACCCGTCGTATCGTACACGACAGCCCTCCATCGACCAGCAGGGCCTCGATACGAGCCGCATCGTGTGGGTTAGCCTCTAGATGCAAGACTCTTAGCAGAGTCGTCATGGTAACGTCAGTGGGTGGAACGGCAATTTTCAGGAGGGGGTTCATTGATGACACCCCAAAATGTTCCTAGCTCCTTGACGGCGGACAAGAATTTGTGAAACTCCACGGGCTTGACGACGTAGGCATTGGCCCCCAAGGCATAGCTCTCGGCCAGGTCACGTTCTTCTCGCGACGATGTCAGCATCACGACGGGAATCGGACGAAGATCGGCGTCCGTCTTGATGGTACGCAAGACCTCAAGGCCGTTCACTTTGGGCATTTTCAGATCAAGAAACACAACAGCTGGATTCCCTTTCAGCCGTGACTTGAATTGTCCTCGACAATACAGATAGTCCAACACTTCAGCGCCATCATGGCACAGCACGACTTTTTCTGAGATATGCTCGGCCTCCATGGCAGCCAAGGCCAGCTCGGCGTCTCGCGGGTTATCTTCGGCGAGAAGGATCGGTTTGGCCGCCGTCATGAGTCACGCCCCCTCATTGGTAGTAGAACATAAAACGTCGCCCCTTTGTCCGGCACACTTTCGGCCCAGGTCCGTCCCCCGTGACGATGAACGATCCGACGAACGTTGGCGAGACCAATGCCCGTCCCCTCAAACTCATCAGCTCGGTGCAGTCTCTGGAACACTCCAAACAGTTTGGGAGCGTACTGCATGTCGAATCCCACGCCATTGTCGCGGACGAAAAGGACGATTTCCGTAGAGCTGGGGTGCTCCACACCGATCTCAATCGTCGCGATCGGCCTGGTGCTCGTAAACTTCACGGCATTTGCGATCAAGTTCATAAAGACCTGTCGGAGCATGGCCGGATCGCCCTGTACTTCAGCCAATGGCGAGATTGTCCATGATATCTCTCGTCCTTGCAAGTCCAAGCGGAGATCAGAAAGGATGTTCTTGATCAACTGATCAAGGTTGACAGCGGTATGAAGCATTTCTTGCCGACCCATACGAGAGAACACCAACAAGTCGTCGATCAGCTGTCCCATCTGTTTGGCAGAATCGGAGATCGTCTGCAAATAGCGAGCAGCCTTGTCATTCAGTGAATGCTCGACCGCTTTCCGCAAGAGCGCGGCATAGCCGTCAATATGTCGCAGCGGAGCTCGTAGGTCGTGGGAGACTGAATAGCTGAATGCTTCCAATTCTTTGTTTGCAGACTCCAAGAGCTCTCCTCGCCGTTGGAGTTCCCCGGCTACACGTCGTCGTTCCGTGAGGTCATGGTGAATGAGATAGTATACCCATGCCAGCAGAACCAGCTGCAGCAATGCACCGATGCCGAGGAGTACGATGGTAGCTTTGGTCCCGGCGGATGATTCCACGACACGCCGACTTATTGCCTGTCGCTCATGCACATCCATCTCCGCAATAATTTTGTGAATCACGCCAAGCTCACGTTTTCCGGCCCCTTCAAAGGCCATTTTCTTGACGGCTCGGAAGCCGCCCTCCTGAAACAGCGCTATAGCTTTTGATTCTGCGTTCAGTTGCCGGTCCATCATCCGATCGAGAAGTCCGGCCCGTTGTTGATGCTCAGGTGATTCACGGATCAAGTCATTAAGATACGCGATGAATGTCGGCTTCTGCTTCACAACCTGCTTGTACGCTTCCAGATACGACGCCTCTCCAGTCACCAGATAACGACGGTGTGTATCTTCTGCTTCACTCATCGCCACATCGATATTGTTCAGGAGCTGGATGAGCTCCTGACTGCGGCCATCCAATCCCCTGTTCGCAAGTAGGATCTTCATATTGCCATAGGATACGGCGCTCACGATAAGAATCCCCACGAACACCAGGCTAAAACCAGCTAGCACCCGTTGCTCAATGGTCAGTCGGTAAAACCACGCGATGGCAGCACGGTACAAACTAGATGAGCTGGCAGGAACGGAGGATGAAGGCGCGGGTTCCTCAGTCGCTAAGGAAGGAGCCAGTGAATGATGGTTGGAGGCTGATTCCATCGATCAGGATGACTTGCATCACGAGACTTCGGCGATGGTACAGAAGCCAGACAGTGAAAGCGTCTCTCACTGGTAATTGTAGCAGAACTCTTGTAAGGCGGAAGCAGAAACTACCCGCCCAGCGAAGCGCCAGGAGGAATGATCGTCACCGAAGGACCGACAAAATTGGCGAACATGAGAGTCGCTGAGACGACCCAGTCCGTGAAGGGTTGCGGGTAAATGCCGATCACCAACGTTCCAGCTAACCCGACATAGATCACCGTCTTCATCGGACCAGAAATCGCGATCGGAGAAGGATCGATCGGCTCATTGATATACATCTGTTTCACAACGATGAGGTAATAGTACATCGAGATGACGATATTGATCAAACCGACCACGATCAACGTATAGAGACCTTCTTTGATGGCTGCCACGAAAATGTAGAGCTTGCCGATAAACCCGGCGAGAGGTGGCACCCCGGCGAGAGACAGGAGAAATAGCAACATCGCAAACGCCAGAAACGGCGACCGTCTACTGAGGCCTCGGTAATCCTCAATCTCATCTGTTCCAATAGCCTGGCTCACCGCGATCACGACGGCGAAGGCCCCGATATTCGCAAACAGGTAGGCGAGAAGATAAAACAAAATGGCATCGTTTCCCATTTTGGTGCCTGCTGCAAGGCCGATCAATACATTCCCGACCTGGGCAATACCCGAATACGCCAGCAGTCGCTTAATGTTGCGTTGCGCAATTGCCACAATATTGGCATAGGTCATCGAGAGGATGGACACAGCTACTAAGAGAACCACCCATATCGGCTTAAATGTTCCCAAGGCGACCAGGAAAATGCGGAGCAAGATCGCAAACGCTGCGGCCTTTGGAGCAATCGACAAAAATGTTGTTACAGGAGTCGGAGCTCCATGGTAGGTATCAGGAATCCACGAGTGGAATGGGACGGCACCGACCTTAAATCCAAGGGCAGCAAAGATCAGCAGAAACCCAATGATTAAGCCTGGCGTTGGCTGGGCAGATGCCATGTCCGAAAACACAAGCTTGCCGGTTTCACCGTAGACAAGGCTGATCCCGTAGGCAAGTAAGCCGGCGGCAAGGACGCCCAGGATAAAAAACTTGAGCCCTCCTTCGTTCGAAGCCAAATCATCACGTAGATACGAGACCAGAACGTAGAACCCAAGTGTTGCAAACTCCAGGCTGACGAAGACGGACAGCAGATCATTGGCGGACACCATGAACATCATGCCCAGTGCCGACATGACGACGAGGCAATAATATTCCCCCCGAAAAAGCGTGAAGCGATTGACGTACTCGATCGATGCCAGGATGACGAGTATCGTGGCTCCGAGAATAACGATTTTGAAAAAGATCGCCATGCGATCCAGCACGAACATGTTGCCAAAAAGCGTGCCGGAAACATGATTCATGTCAAACCATGCCAAACAGCCAAGCGTAACGACAAGACCTGCGACACTGAGATAGGCCAGTCGCTCTTTCGGTACACGCGGAAGGGAAAAATCAACGATGAGGACCACACAGAGCCAGCAGGTTAAAAAGATCTCCGGCAATAACAGCAAAAGATCGGAGAAGGCCAAATTCAGCGAGAACGTCATTCGCCTTCTCCTCGCGAGACCTGAGACGGAAGCGGTAGGAGCTTGCTGGCCACGACCGGAACCGTGGAAGTCGTTCCTGGGATTATCACCTCACTCCGGACCCCTGACCCTTCATGGGTTTGGGCAACTGGAACCACGCGCATAATCCTCGCCACTAACGGATCGACTCCGGACCGAACGACATCATACAAATGCATCGGGAAAATTCCGAACCCAATACTGATCGAGATCATGATCAACAAAGGGAGACGATCGACCGCGGAGATTGCATCGTGCGCATGACTGTACTTTTGGTTCATCGGACCGTAGAAAAGACCTCGCATCATTTTGAACAGGTAGGCCAAGGTCAACACAATCCCCAGCATGGCCACGATGACTTGGAGGGGGTACTTATCCCAACTTCCGACAATGATCATGATTTCTGCAATAAAGTTGACCGTGCCCGGCATCCCGATTGATGCCATACAGCCGATGACAAAACACACCGAGATGAACGGCATCTTGTTGGACAGACCACCTAACGACGGGATATCCCTCGTATGCGTTTGGTCATAGACCCAGCCGGCCATCGCGAAGAGCATGCCCGTCGCCATCGCATGGGCGAACATATAAATCACGGCCCCACTCAAGCTGATGTAATTCAACGCTGCCATGCCTAAAAATACATAGCCCATGTGACTGGAACTGGAATAGCCGATCACGTATTTGGTGTCTTTGGCGTAAAACGCAACGAAGCCGCCATACACAATGCTGAACATGCACAGGACAGCGGCGATCGGCATCAGTTCTCTGGTCGTTTCAGGGAGAATTTCGAAGGCCACCCGAATAATGGAAAAGTGCCCGAGCTTCATCAAGACACCCGCATGAAGCATGCTGGTTGCGGCCGGTGCCGCCGCATGGCCCACCGGGGACCAGGAGTGTAACGGCCATAGCGGAGCGATCGACGCAAAACCGAAGAACACCAACACCCAGATGATCTTGTCCAAGGTCGTACCAAGCACCGGGATATTCATGAGATTAGCCTGTTCACGGAGTACCAGAATGTCGAAGGTGTTCAGGCCAGAGTATTTGTAGATGAGTAAGATACCCATCAGCGCGGCAACGGCAAACGCCGACAAGAAGAGCACCAGTTTCATTGCCGCATATTCTTTACTGTTCGAGCCAAAGTTGAGAATAAACCCGACTGAGTCACGCAACTTCAGACCTTCAGAATCGGTCATCTCCAAATACTTCTTCGTGTGGCTGCCCCACATCCCCAACAATAAATACATTGGAATGACGGACATCTCGTAGAAGAAATAGAGGAAGAACAGGTCGAGAGACATGAACACACCGATCGTGGCCGCAGCCAAGATCAGAAGCCAGATGTAAAACTCTTTCGCGCGGTCCTTGATATGCCACGACACGAAGATGCCGGCAAACAGCAAAATCGATGAGGCCAGCACGAGAGGCGTGCCAATCCCATCCACCCCAAGGTGCAGTGAAATACCGAGCTGTTTCGACCATTCATATTTCTGGACGAACTGGAACCCACCTTTCACCGGATCATACGCATAAAAGAGATAGAGCGACGCAAGCAGCGACACAAACGCCGCACTCGCCGCGACGCTTCGAACGAGCAGGGGTTGGCGATTGGAAATAAAAATCAATGCCAGGGCGCCTGCGAACGGCGCAAAGAGGATATAGAGCAGTGCGTATTCTCCCATCTCGTGACCTAATACCCTCTTCCAGTTCGGTTGTCTTGCAGTGACACTTTCGTCTCCTGTTGGACTCGATCAACAAGCGCTTGGATCGATCCATTCATGATTCGCAGGAACGGTGACGGATACAGCCCGATCCAAAGAATCATGACGGACAGTGACACCGCAATGATCTTCTCTCGCGGTTGCAGATCGTTCATCGTCACCTTCACCGCAGCACCCAACGGACCGAACATCGACCGTTCGTAGTACCACAGAAAATAGGCGGCCCCAAAAATCACCCCCAGAACGGCGACAGCACCGAACCACCATTTGGCCTTGAACGCCCCCAAAAGGATGAGAAACTCGCCGACAAAGCCGTTGGTGCCGGGAAGTCCGATCGACGCCAGTCCGATAATGAGAAAGAAGGTCGCCAACAGAGGCACTTGCTTCGCCATCCCGCCGAACGCCGACAAATCTGTCGTCTGCTGCCGAGAGTAGAGAAACCCGGCGATAAAAAAGAGCCCCGCCGTGCTGAAGCCAAGATTGATCATCGTAAGCAAGCTGCCTTGCAGACCTTGATAATTCAAGGCAAACAACCCGACGACAACAAAGCCAAGATGACTGACGCTGCTGTAGGCCAGCAAGCGTCGAAAATCGGCTTGGACCAAAGCCATCCACGCGCCATAAAGAATCGCGCAGAGCCCAAGCCCGACCACAACCATGACGACCGTCTCGCTTTTCGACGCATCCGGGAGCAGCGGAATGCTGAAGCGGATGAAACCGAACGTGCCCAGTTTCAAACCCGCCAAAACCACAGCCATCCCAATCGGCCCCTCCAACAGCGCATCGGGCAGCCATGTGTGAAAGGGAAACACGGGCGCTTTGAACGCAAAGCCCAGGAACATCAGCCAAAAGATGACGAGTTGCTGAGAGACCGGAATCGGCACCCGCAGGAGGTCGAGCAGATCAAACGAATAAGCCTGCTCCGTGTGATGCAGCAACGCCCACTGATGATAATTGATATCCAGTAACGCGATGCCTACCAGCATGAAGACACTGCCCAAGAGCGTATACAGGACGAACTTCAGCGCGGCATAGTGACGCTCGGCCCCTCCCCCCCACAGTTTGATCAGGAAGTAGCTGGGAATCAGCATGAGCTCCCAGAACACGAAGAACAGAATCAAATCCAACGACACGAACACGCCCATCGTCGTCGTCTCGAGCGCTAACAGGCACATCATGTACAGCTTGACTTGATGTCGGATCGTATCCCACGAGTACACCACCACCAGAACCGTCAGAAAAGCCGTGAGCCCCACGAACAATACGCTGATTCCATCGACTGCCAGGTGATAGCTAATGCCTAAGGCCGGAATCCATTGAACACGTTCCGTAAACTGCATGGCAGCCGATTCCGGAACGAAACGCAGCAGGACAAATACAGAGAGCGCAAGCTCAACCAGCGCAATCGTGAGGGCTGAGGTCCTGACCATGTCCTCTTCGTCGAACAGCCAGAGCACAACCGCCCCGGCAACTGGGAGGAAGAGAATACAGGACAGAATCGGAAATCCGGCTGTGAGTTCTTCGAGCATGAAAGACCGTCTAACTAATCCGGTTAACGCCTACATCTGAGCAAATAGTTGAACAATAAGAACTAAAAGGAACAGCCCTGCAACGATGATGGCGGCATAATGATGGACCATTCCACTCTGGATCTTCCGCCCCTCACGAGCCGCGAGGTGATTGCCATAACCGATCACGTTGAGCCCGGCATACACGATGTGCTTCTCGATCCATGTGGAGCCAGAGGCACCCCAATCCGTCAGCCGTCCTACCCCGCGTACGATACCGTCTATGATGGTACGATCGAACCAGTCAAGCAGTGCGCCCAGACGCTTGAGCGGCTCAACAAAAAGAAGGTCGTAGAGTTCATCCACGTAGTACTTGTTCAATAAGACCCGATAGGCTCCTGAAAATCTCTCCGCCCATCCTTCCGCAGTCATCGGACTCACGGTATACAGGAAATGTGCGAGTCCCCAGCCGAGCAACGCAATGACGATCGCGATGCACATCAGCAGAATCACCATGCCGGTACCGGCCTCATGTTCAGCCCCACCCCCGACGACCGGTCCCAAAAATCCATGCAGCCAGCCATGCTCTGGTGGAAACCCCAAGATCAATCCACCCACGATTGAGAGGAAGGCAAGGACCAGTAAGGGAGCGACCATGACCATCGGAGATTCGTGCACATGCTCGGCCGTATGAGCATCCATCCGAGACGCACCATAGAACGTCAGATAGGTCAGGCGGAACATATAAAAAGACGTCATCAGGGCTCCGACGGCTGCCATGCTATACAGGAGATAGTGATGATGGATGAAGGCATGGGCCATAATTTCGTCTTTGCTCCAGAATCCCGCTAGAGGAGGAAGCCCGGCGATCGCAATGGTGCCGATCAGAAACAGACGATGGGTCCATGGAATTCGGTTGCTCAGCCCGCCCATCTTCCGGATATCTTGCTCCCCCGATAAAGCATGGATCACCGACCCTGCCGACAAGAACAACAACGCTTTGAAGAAGGCATGGGTCATGACATGAAACACCGAGGCCGTATAGGCACCGATCCCACAACCCAGGAACATGTATCCAAGCTGGCTGACGGT
Source organism: Nitrospira sp. (assembly GCA_005116965.1). Classification (GTDB taxonomy): domain Bacteria; phylum Nitrospirota; class Nitrospiria; order Nitrospirales; family Nitrospiraceae; genus Nitrospira_D. The sequence continues at coordinate 100,501 of SWDG01000007.1, forward strand.
CGAATAGGCTAAGACGCGCTTGATGTCGGTCTGGACGAGTCCGATGGTGGCCGCAAACAACGCGGTGCCTCCCCCGACAAACGCGACCATCGACATCGCGAAGGGCGAGAGATCGAAGATGGCATGATTACGGACGATCATGTAGACACCGGCTGTCACCATCGTCGCCGCATGGATCAACGCGCTCACTGGCGTCGGGCCTTCCATTGCATCGGGCAACCATGTGTGAAGGGGAAGCTGCGCGGACTTCCCAATCGCACCTACGAGAAGACAGAGGGCAATGGCGGTGGCCATGTCCGGAGACAGTTGCCCAACCTGGGCAAAGACCTTTGTGTAGTCGAGGGTCTTAAAGTTGATAAAGACAAGAAATATGGCCACAAGAAATCCCGCGTCGCCGATCCGGTTGACCACGAACGCCTTGGAGGCTGCTTTGGCGGCGGAAACCTTGTCATAGTAGTAACCGATCAACAGATAGGAACAGAGCCCGACACCTTCCCAACCGATAAAAAGCACGACATAGTTGTTCCCCATGACAAGAAGCAGCATGGAGACCATGAAGAGATTCATGTAGGTGAAGAAGCGTGTAAATCCAGCTTCTCCATGCATATAGCCGACGGAATAGACGTGAATAAGGAACCCCACACCGGTGACAACCAGCAACCAAGCGCAGGTCAAGGGATCCACCAGGTAGGCTAAATTGATCGCGAGATCACCCCCGAAGATCCACTGATAGACAATGACTTCATGGGAAACCCCTGTCCGCATGACGTCGGTGAAGACGCCGACCGTACAGAGAAACGAGAGACCGACCGACCCCCACGCCAATCGATGGGCCAGGTCGTGAGAATAGCGGGATCCCAGCAGTCCGTTCACCAGAACCGCGAGCAGCGGAAACACAGGAATCAATTTAATGAGAAGATCGGTCAAATCGGACACAGTCTCGTGCCATTCCGAGGATGTTCACCTAGCCAACTATTGCTCACGGAGCCGGATCCTAAAGCGTACGCTTGGAAGTACGTTGAGGGCTACAAGCTACCGACTGCGCTGTTGGAGGTAATTATCCACACATCCTGCTACCACTTTAATAGGTTCATTTCATCCACATTCGTGGAAATCTTGCCTCTGAACACAACGATGATGATGGCCAACCCGACGGCCGCTTCGCCCGCCGCAATCGCAATGATGAACAGGGCCACAAGTTGCCCTGCCATCGATTCCAAGTAATGTGAAAAGGCGACCAGATTGATATTGGCCGCATTCATCATGATTTCAACTGACAGCAACACAATGATGAAGTTCCGTCTGACAAGTACACCCATGAGCCCTATGATAAATAGGACGGCACTGACGGCTGTATAAGCAGACAGCGGGATCATGATCGCTCTCTCTCCGTATCGAGCCGTTTCGGCGTCTTGGCCAGGACAATCGCACCAATGACAGCTCCAAGCAGAAAGATGCCGACGATCTCAAACTGCAAAAGATGGTCGCTGAACATCTTAATACACACGGCGTAGGTATCCCCGTCTTGCAGCACGGCAGCGGCCGGCGTATCCCCCTTCGCCCCATCAAATGGAGACCGCAGGAGGTTGTATAGAACGTAGCTGGCCCCCAAGACAGCAGGCCCCAGAACATACAACGCCGATTGGTGGAAATATCGTTCGTCCGTTTTGAGATTCATCAACATCAATACAAAGAGATACAGCACCAGAATAGCTCCGACATAGACGATGACTTGCACGGCCCAAAGAAACTCCGCGTTCAGGAGGATGAACAGGCCGGAGACGTGCATGAGCAACACAAGCAAGGAGAGCGCACAGTGAACCGGGTGCCGTAAGGTCACCGTCAAAACTCCGGCGGCAATACTGATCAATGCGAAATAAGTGAAAAACACTCCCACCATGGGTTCGGCTCAACTCAGATGTTTCGGAGGTGGTTGGGTCGACTTCTGTACCGACTGCGGGAAATAGTAGCGGTACTCGCGGCTCTGCTCGACATTTTTCTCTTGGTTGTGCGCATACAAATATTTCTTTCCATCATCAAGGTGGCGTTCGCCAATGTCGTACAACCGTTTTTTGTCGAACAGCAGACTTCGTTTGTCGTGGGTGGAATATTCGTACATCTTGGTCATCGCCAGCGCATTGACTGGACAAGCCTCAACACAATAGCCGCAGAAAACGCATTTCGTGATATCGATATAGAATTCGCTGGCATAGCGCTGAAGTGGACGGGTCGTATCCTCGGCACTAATCACCTTGATGCAATGCGATGGACAGGCGACCTCACACAGATCGCAGCCGACGCACCGCTCGTGCCCATCGTCGTATCGAAGCAAGCCAAGCGCACCGCGATGCGCATCCGGAATCGTGCGCTGTTCCCGTGGATACTGAAACGTCATCGGTCGATGAAGCATGTGCCGAAACGTGACTTTCATCGCATCCCAAATCTCATAGAAGAGCGCGGCCTGAAGGATTTTTTTGGTCAGGGCTACGACACTCATCGTAAACTCCTCGTCACGAACGGGCAACCGATAGACATCCGCTTATACCTGTTCAATACTCACCCAGATCTGCTTGAACGACGGGACACCAGTCGTGGCATCAACCGACACCGTCATCAAATCCTTGACTGGCGGTTCGTTAAAATGCTCCGGAAAAAAACACGTGCCAGGCGCAATGGACTGGTCAGGCTGCACACCAAGCTGAAGGGAGCCTCGATCCGAGATCAGACGCACCTTCACCCCATCGTGCAGTCCAAGACGTTCCATATCTTGTATGTTCATCCGCAGCTTCCCGGTGTTCGGAGCGATTGTTATAAGCCCAGACGCTTGCGTCGACAGCTTTCCCGAATGCATCAGCACCTGCCCCATCAACAGCGCAAAAGGCCGTGTGAGTTCCCCTGATAAAGGTGTGGGGCGATAACGAGCCTTGACCTCCACCTCATAGCCGGTAGACAAATACTGATCTGGAACAGGCAATACTTGGCGGGGTTGGCCGAGATTGTAGTATCCGGGCAGCAACTTCATGATCTCGGCCTGAATATCGTTAGACGATTGATATTCCCATTGACATCCCATGGCGTTCGCGAGGGAGGTCATGATGTGCCAGTCCGGTAAGCTCTCTCCAAGCGGATCCATCGCCTGACGAACGCGAAGGACACGACCTTCGAGGTTCGTAAAGGTGCCCTCCTTTTCCGCGTAGGTACAGGCCGGGAGTGCGAAATGAGCCATCTTCGCCGTATCGGTCAAGAAAGGATCTTGCACCACCAGGAGTTCGAGCCGTTCGAGACCAGCACGCACCTCCATCGAAGCCGGCAAGGTCGCGAGCGGATTTTCGCCGAGCACATACAACGCTTTAATCTGGCCGCTCTTACACCGCTTCAATATTTCAACGAGGTGGGCACTCGATCCGGTCGGAGGAAGCGGCGCCTCCCATGCTCTAGCAAACCGGTCCCGTGCTGCGGGATCGTCAAACCGAGCTTGCCCAGGGAAAAACTCGGGAGCCACGCCCATATCCACGGCCCCTTGTTCGTTCGGCTCCTCCGTCACCGTGTTCACACCGCAGCCTGTTCGACCAAGCTTGCCGGTGATCCAGGCCAGATCCATTAGCTTTAAGACGTTTTGATAGCCGTTCGTTCGCCTGACAATCCCTTCCGCACAGAGAATGATCGACCTCGTCGATTCTGCAAAAATAGCTACAATTTCGCGAAAGGCATCTACGGAAAGGCCGGTCTGAGCCGCGAGCCGCTCCAACGACACGTCGGCCACCGCGCTTTTGAGCGCTTCAAACGCGTGGGGGTGTTTTCCAACAGTCTCTTCGTCCACAAAATCCTGATCAATGGCCGCTTTGACTAATCCATCGATCACCGCCCCTTCCGTCCCCGGCTTGATCAAAAACGGGTGCGATGCCAACTTCGCCATATTGGTAATGGCGCTGTCGAGCGTCACCACCTGAGCCTTGTAGACCCGCAGGGCTTCTTTGATTCGCACAGCAGTCAACGGGTTCGTTTCGGTAATATTGGAACCGATCAAGATGATGGCTTTCGCTTTCGTCAGATCTTCCCAATCATTCGGCGTCCTTCCCAGTCCAACAGCATGTTTAGAGGCAAGCACAAAGTTCATATGGCCATAGCGGGCGCTGCTATCGAGCTGGTTGGTACCAAAAACCGTGCGCATGAGCTTCTGAAACAGATACAACTCTTCATTCGTACAGCGCGCCGTCACGAGGCCGGCGATGGCATCGGGTCCGTATTGCCGTTTGATTTCAGTAAAACGGTCTACGAGCAGATCCATCGTGTCCAGCCAAGGTTTCTGCACCAACTGACCGCCTTCGCGGACCAGTGGCTGTGTAAGCCGGCTCTTACTATCCAGATTTTCGAACCCAAAACGTCCACGTACGCAGATCCCGCCGTGCCCCTTGGCGGTTTCTGATCGGTCTCCCCACTTGTTCTTCCAAGATAATGGGGAGGTAACTCGGACCACCTCTTCATCTTTTGTTTCTAGATAGAGTTGGCAACCGTCTCCGCAGTAATTGCAGGTCGTCGTCGTCGTCTTCATCTGCCACGGTTTATACAGATACTTGGAAAACTTGTTCGTGATGGCGCCAACCGGACAGACCGCTAAACAATCTCCGCAGAATTCGCAATCGAGGGCGAGGTCGCCCTTGGCCACGACCTGGTTGAATCCGCCCTTCTTCATGAACTGCAACGCATCGATCATCAACACATCCTTGCAAACATTGATGCATTCTGCGCAGGCGATGCAGCGATTCATGTTGAAGTCGAGCACGAGACTGCGGGTATCTTCCGGAATGAGTTTCTGCTTGGCACTGGCCAGATTTGTCACGCCATGCTGAAAGGCCATATCTTGAAGTTCACAATGGCCGTCCGCATCGCACACTGGACAGTCGAGAGGATGTACAGACAGATGTTTCTCGACGGCTTTCTTCCGGGCGAGAAAAAGATCCTCGCCTTCAGTACGAATCACCATTCCCGCCGCCGCCTTGGCAGTACAGGACCGAACAGGAGCTTTCTTCCCCTCTTGCATGACGAGGCACATCCCGCAAGAGCCGAACGGGTCAAATGTGTAGTGGTAACACATGGCCGGGATGATCTTGCCTGTCATCGAGATGACGTCGTACAACGACACGCCGTCCTGTGCCGTGACGGATTTTCCGTCGATGCTCAATTCGATCCTTGCCGCTTCGACGTCTGGATTAGTAGCCGGCTTTAAACCCATGATTCTTCTCCGTGAAAGGAAAAACGAGAACCGTAAAACAAACCCCTGATTTTACCTTTCACCTTGCACATCTCACGCGTCACGTTTATCGGTCACACTCGCCCATCACGATATCGTAGGTCCCGAATATGGTACAGGCATCCGAGATCATATACCCCCTGGCCATGTGATCGAAGGCGCCCATGTGAATGAACGAAGGGGCTCGAATCTTGAGTCGATAGGGCTTTCCGCCCCCCGTACTGACGATGTAAAAGCCCAGCTCCCCTTTGTGCGCTTCTGTACCGCAGTAGACTTCGCCCGGTGGAGCATCGAACCCCTGCGAGAAGAGCTTGAACTGTTGGATCATCGCCTCTAGATTTGTAAAGACGCGTTCTTTCGGCGGCAGCGTCACGCTTGGAACATCCGCCATAACTGGCCCCTCTTGCATCTGCTCCAGACATTGCCGAATGATCTTGACGCTCTCGTAGAGCTCCATCACCCGAATCCAGTAACGATCGTACGTATCCCCGTTTTTTCCGACAGGCACGCTGAACTCGCACTTTGGATAGGCGCTATAAGGCTCATACTTGCGAAGGTCGTAGTCTACGCCGGATCCGCGGAGAACTGGCCCGCTCAGCCCAAAACTGACCGCATCTTCTGCTGAAATCACGGCGACCCCTTTGGTGCGCCCAAGCCAGATGCGGTTTTTCTCAAGAAACACTTGATATTCATCGATCTTCGGCGGGAAATAGTCGAGAAACTGATTGAGCTTGTCGATCAACGACGGCGTCAAGTCCCGCTCAACCCCACCGATTCGGTACCAGCTCGTTGTGAGGCGAGCGCCACACAGCTCGTCGAACCAATCAAGCAGGATTTCGCGATCTCGAAAACAGTAAAAAAAGACGGTCATGGCTCCAATATCAAGCGCCTGGGCGCTCAACCAAAATTGGTGTCCAATGATGCGCTGAACTTCCGCAACGATCGTCCGTAAATATTCAGCTCGTTCCGGGACCTGTAAATTTAAAAGTTTCTCGACGGCTCGGCAGTAGGCAAAGTTGTTGTACATTGCGCAGACATAGTCGAGTCGATCCGTATGAGGAATGAACTGATGATACGTGCCGTCTTCGGCAAGCTTTTCTACTCCCCGGTGGAGATACCCCATCACTGGCGTGGACTTCACCAGCCGCTCCCCTTCCAGCTCTAGAATTACCTTGAGCACCCCATGGGTACTGGGATGTTGCGGCCCCATATTGAGCAAGAGCTCCTCGGTTCGTAAGGTCGGGAGCGTTTCGCTTTCCGGGTGTTCCGGGTTGACCTTATAAACAGTGGTTCTTTGATCTTCGAATGCCATGATGGTAGAGCATCCTATCGCGGAACTTCGTCCAGAAAATCAAACGTGTCTCGCCAACCTTTGCCGCGAAGTGGGAAATCCTTACGCAACGGGTAGCCTTCGGTATAGTCATCCGGCATGAGAATCCGTCGAAGATCGGGGTGATTTCGAAACCGGATACCCATCATGTCGAAGACTTCACGTTCCATGAAATCGGCACCCTTCCAAAGATCCGTCAAGGAATCAACGACACAATCCGATTCAGGCACCCGCGTCTTCAGTCGGATGCGATGCCGCTTCCGAATCGAGTAGAACTCCCACACCACTTCGAATCGCTCTTCATCGTCAGGCCAATCCACGGAACTCACATGGACGATATAATCGAAATCCATCCCGGGATCGTTGCGCAGAAACTGAGCCACTTCATGAAGTTTGTCTCGCGTAACGGTCACCGCCGCATCACCTCGCCACTCAGCCAAGCCAGTGACTCCAACCGAAAACGTCTGCTGAATTCGTTGCAGCAATGGATGCATACAATGCGTCAGACCTTCAGACCGGCCCTAACCTGTTCTGGCTGAGTCACAAACACACGTTTTTGCATAATACGCTCTTGCAGCTTCAGGATGCCGTCCAAGAGTGCCTCCGGCGTCGGAGGGCAGCCAGGCACATAAATGTCAACGGGAACAAATCGATCAACTCCCTGCACGACACTGTAACTGTCATAGATGTTCCCTGACGTGGCGCAGGAACCCATCGCAATCACGTATTTAGGTTCCGGCATTTGGTCATAAATCTTTCGAATCACCGGTGCCATACGTCGGCACACGGTTCCAGCGACGATCATCAAATCTGACTGCCGCGGCGAGCCACGAAACACGCCTGCCCCGAACCGATCCATGTCGTACCGAGAAGAAACAGCTGCCATCATCTCGATGGCGCAGCAAGCGAGCCCAAAGGTCATCGGCCAGAGAGAACCTTTCCTCGCCCAATTCACGGCTTTTTCCAGAGACCCCGTGATGACGTCCGGAGCTGCGTCTTTCTCATGCCGTCCCAGATGGATTAGTCCCATATAACCCTCAGTCCCACTCCAGTGCGCCTTTTCGCCAGGCGTAGACGTAGGCCACAATGAACAAGCCTATAAAAATCATCATTTCAATCAGCCCAATTACCCCAATCTTGGTGAAGACGACCGCCCACGGGTAGAGGAAGATCACTTCAATGTCGAAGATGACAAACAACATGGCAAAAATGTAATACCGGACAGGAAATGGCATACGGGCGTCGGAAAATGGTTCAGCTCCACATTCGTAGGTCGATAACTTTTCTGGCTCCGGATACCGGGGCTGCACAAAATAACTTATGAGTAAGGTCGCCACCCCGAAGGCCAAGGCTACCAAGATAAAGAGAAAGATCGGGAAAAACTTCGTCAGGTAATCAAGAAGAACTTCGGTCTCGGCCATTTAGCTTTCTCTCACAAGGCATTGACCTAAAAAGGATATTATAGATGTGCCGGGTGAAATCTTAGTGCCCCTGTCTCGGGGATAGCAAGCGAACAAAGGACCTAATTCAGGCGGACCCGAAAGCCCTAGGGAAGGCGGTCTGGCAGCGGAGAGTAGGTTGAGCGGTTACATTCTTGTGACAACTCACGATCAGACACCAAGTGCCGGATCTCTTTCGCCTTACTCATTACTTCACAAGAAGATGGGCTAGTCTGGGAACTTTCCCATTCAGATTCTAAAGGAGAAAACGCTTTGACCGTTCGCCGCCGATGGATTTGTGTATCGATTCGCTCCTTCTGGCGGAAACCCATGGAAAGACGCTGACCCTCTTTTTCACTACCATTCATCGGTCAGTCACCATGCCCCGGTCAGATATAGAATAACAAGATCTCACGTTAGCACTAGAAAGAACGGCCCGTCAAACTCCTACCAATCCAGCTCAAATTCTTGACAATACAGCGTCTTTTGCTATGGTTTTCAAAGCAACACTAGCCTCAAAAGGAATCCACCTATGAAAACCTTCGCCCCTCTCGTCTTGGTCCTGTGTTCAGGAATCGGCGTCTCGCTTGATGAAGCGTTGGCACAGACACCAGAGATTGATTCCGTCCGGTTTTCAGATGCCGCGCGCGCCTTTTCTCATGGTGCTATCCAGAAAACATCTCCGATCGACGGAACCGTAAACTTGATAACTGGTGATAATCAGTCGACGGGCAATCGCATGCTGCTTGGCAAGCGCGATTCACTCTATCTCAAGCTCAATAACCCCACTGAGGTAGCAGTTGGCGATCTTTTCACCGTCTACCGGCGTGTCCGGAAAGTGTTTCACCCAGTGACTAATGAATACCTTGGATTTGTTGTGAATCGGTCGGCGATCGTGAAGGTGACCGCAGCCGACCATGCTCTCACGACCGTAGAGGCCGTGCACAGCTATGGACCAATTTCCCCCGGGGACCCCGTCATGCGTTTTGTGGCGCCGGCGCCAGACACCGAGGCAAGCCCTGCGTCGAACATCTCCGACCTGGAGGGTATGATTGTTGAACTCCAGGCCGACCGGACAATGACCCTCGTTTCACAATCAAATGTTGTGTATGTGGATCGAGGGAGAGAGGACGGACTAAAGACCAGCGATCTCCTCGAGATTCACCGTCACAGTGCCGGACTTCCTCCACGAAAGATCGGCCAGCTCAGGGTCCTGTCGGCGGAACCCCACACGGCAACTGCCATTATCCTTAAAGCCAATACCCGCGTCTTCAAAGGCGACCGATTCAAGCTCGTTGGAAACGCGGCACCCCCTACTCAACCAGTAGGCGTCATCCCGGAATCGCCCACAACTCAGGCCAGTCAAACGGTTCCAGCCAATCTGGTAGCCAGCAAGCTGAAAATACAGGATGCATCAGGACAAAGCCGACTCAACCTTGGGGACCTCGCGAAGTTCCTGCACTACGACTCAGGGGATGCGGCTATTAAGCCTGACAATTATAAAGTGCTCGATCAGTTGATTGATTACCTGCACACCAGCAGCGACATGAGGATGATCCGAATCGAGGGCCATGCAGATAACATAGAGATCGGCCCTTCACTCAAGTCGCGGTATCCAAGCAATTTGGAATTGTCCAAAGTGCGCGCGCACGGTGTCCTCCGGTATCTTATTGAAAAGGGCGGCGTTGAACCGAAACGGATCAGTGCGGTGGGTTTGGGTGATACCAAACCAACTGCTACGAATATGGTGGAAGACGGCCGCACGAAGAATCGCCGTGTAGAAATTCTTCTGTATACTCCGGATACGGAGACTCCGGCACCTAAACCAGAGATTGAGACTCACATGCAAAAGCCGGAAGGAAGGCTTTCCACTGTGAGTGCTCGTGACGACAACGACCAGCCGCTTCCCGCTACTACTTCCGTCATGACTGATTCACCTGGCCGAGGGACCATGGCTACGGGCGACTCTCCAGAGACTCCCTCAAAGGATAAGTCAAATTCTGCCAATAACCCTGATGAGAGTGGCTCAACATCGCCTGACACAAACAAGAAAGATAATCCTCAGCAGCCAACCGCCGGAACCCAGACGGAATAGCATCGGACCGAGACGGGGACACGTCGGTATTGGATTCGCCCCCCAAGTGTCTTGTCAAACACCTTCCTCGCCGAGAACGCCGGTGTCCTTCACATTTCCAGACTGCTAGAATGCGACATGGATTCCGATGGGCTCTCGACCGTTCCGCGTCAAATGCAGGCGCTCTATGCAGACGTTATTGTACCCCGCCATATTGCAAAGGCCTTCACCTATCTCGTCCCTCCCACTTTAGCTCAGACCCTAGCAATAGGGCACCGCGTCCTCGTCCCGTTTGGACGTATTGTGCTGGAAGGGGTCGTCATCTCCCTGAGTCACCACCTTGCGACCGAGATAAAATCCACTTCCCTTAGAGAGATCCGCTCCCTCGCTCACGCCGGGCAAACTTCTGCACTGTCTCCGGCGCTGTTCGAACTCTCTCGCAAGATCGCAGAGCATTACGTTGCACCCTGGGGCCAGTGTCTTCGACTCATATTGCCCTCGCTGGCAACGCGAAAAACCTCCCCCGCGCGATACATCGTCACTCCACAGGGTTGCGCGGCACTGGAAGCCGGCCTTTGTCCAGACGATCTGAGACCGATTTTGGACCGAATTGCCCGACGAACTCTAGGGATTCTGGCCTCCACACTTCAAGCAACTAGACAGGGAAACACCGTGCGGGGGATCGACGCCCTCATCAACAAGTCCTGGGTCACACTCATACCTTCGAACAACGCCAACGTTGAGTCCCAAAAGCCACATAGGACACCCACCGCAGGCGAGTCTGATCGTCGAGTGCCAGAAGATGGCATTCTGCCCACTGACACACCTCCAAAGATCGACTCCTCATGGAAAGCGCATATTGCTCACTGCCTCCAAAACAATCACATGAAAAAGCTCGTGCTCCACGCTTCATGGGAACACCGACTCCACCGACTTGCCGACGCCATTCAGCAAACCCACTCAATGAAGCGATCCGCTCTAGTTCTCACCGGCGAGATCGCGAAAGCATCCTGGTTGACACAACAGCTCGCAAGACTCACTGGCCTCCAGATTACCCTCGCGCACCCATCTTCACAATCCGCTCGATGGCCACAGAACCAGGGGCAGACTCCCTCGGTAGTCGTAGGAACCCGTTCGGCCATATTTTTGCCGCTTCAATCGATCGGGCTCATCTGGGTGGAGGGAGAAGAGGACCCTGCCCTGAAAGAGCCTCAGGAGCCTCGCTATCATGCCAGAGAGGTGGCTAGCTTGAGAGCGGAGAGCGAGCACGCGCTCGTTGTGCTGGCATCCGCTCATCCATCCCTTGAATCGAGGTTCGATACCGAAGCTGAGATCCATCACGTGCCACAAGACGTGGCTCTTCAACCTACGATTGAGCTCGTTGACCTCCACAACGAGTCAGCACGGACCCTCTTGAGCCACAGGCTCATCCGGGCAATGCACGACGCCCTACAGAACCGTGTCAAGATCCTGCTCTTTCTTAACAGGAAAGGATACGCCGGGACCTTGGTGTGTCGAGACTGTGGCTGGGTCCCTCGTTGCGAGTCCTGTATCGTGCCGCTGACCTATTATCGTGAAGCTGGCAGGTTGACTTGCCGCTACTGTGGTAAGGCAGATCGGTTGCCCGACCTCTGTCCTTCGTGCTGTACTCCCCATATAAGTCCTGTTGGTGGTGGCACCGAGCGTGTTGAAACCGAAGTTCGTCGTATATTCCCACAAGCCAACGTCGCCCGGCTCGATGGTGATACGCTCCGGCATTCGGCGTCTGCTCAGGCTCTGCGGGAAGGTGCCAGGTCAGGTGTGTGGGATGTTCTTATCGGGACCCAAGCACTGTTTAGCCGAGAGCCACTGCCCCGCTACGGCTTGGTGGGGATCCTTCAGGCAGATTCCGGGTTACACGTCTCAGACTTTCGAGCGGCTGAGCGGACCTATCACCTGCTGATTGATGCTACCAACCTAGCATGTCCGGCGTCCGCCGGAGGTCGAGTCATCGTACAGACGCGCCTTCCTGCACATCATGCTGTACAGGCCTTAATCTCCGGAGATCCCAATCAATTTTACAATGAAGAATTCACGGCACGCCAGCTTCTTCATTATCCTCCCATCTGTCACCTAGCTGATCTTTCGGTAACTGGGCAAAACCTAAGAACCGGCGAAGAGGCCGCCACGCGATGGGGTGCAGACCTAGAACAGAACGCACATGATCAGAAGCCGCTGATTGTTTTAGGACCCGTCCCCGCAATGCGCAGGCCTTCCAAAGGCCGTCAGCAGTATCGTCTCTTGGTAAAGGGAACGGATCGCATCGCCCTTAGCCGCCGGATCCATGACTCCGTCCAGAATATGGAGCGAGAGTACCGAAAAGGACAGATCAAATTCCTGGTCGACATCGACCCGGTCGAGAATGGATAAGACTACCGGCCTTTCTTCTTTTTGTTCGACCGGGAAGTTGGTACTGTCACAACCTGCTCCTCTAATAGGGCCGGATCCAGCTTGCGTGCTCGTTTAAACAGGCCGTAAGAAAACGAAATCCAAAACACAGATGCGAAGAGACCCAACACGACGGCTGAGAGGATCGTTCCCATCTCAGATTCGGGAAGTGAGTCAGCCTGGTCTCTGAGTTGAATCATCAACACCACAGGCCAGGCAAAGCTTTCCAGGCCGAGCAACAAGGTAGACCAAGCCCATAGTCCCGTGATCGACTCCGCCATGAACCATAAAAGCAGCCCTACGCTCAGGGCCCATCCAACCACGAGGGCTGGCGCGACAGTCCCCCCCCAGATGAGCCAGAACCCGACGGCAGTCACGAGAGTCCCCAGAGACAGATTGAGCACTATCATGATGGGCATGATCCAGGCATGGCAGGCAAGTCTGACCGGACCCTGTCGTGATGTCAATGTGAAGCGCGTTGAGCGTACCCGGCGAGTTCTCTAGACGGCCAGTTCAGCAGCAACCGCATCGAGGAGAACGTTCAGCTCGAATGGCTTGTGAAGCGTCCGCCTGGCTCCAAACATCTTTGCAACATCCAATAAATCGAGGACGCCGATCGTATCACTTGCCCCTGTCATCGCGATCACACGCGTATCGGGAAACTCCCGGCGAAGCGTCATGATGGCTTCGAGTCCATCTTGATCTGGCATGAGAAGATCCATGATGACAAGATCCGGCGATTTAGCCCGATACCGCTCCACTCCCTCTTTCCCATTAGAGGCCTCTTCGACCTCGTAGCCAGCCTGCTCCAAGGTTTCTCGGATGAGCTGACGAACTTGGTCTTGATCATCAACCACGAGGACTGACGGCATCCGACACCTCAATCGATATTCTTGATGGTTCTGGGCCAGAGTTGGCCGGCGCACCCGTAGTTTCCGGATAACTGGGAGACTGGTCCAAGGCCCGACGGATGGCATACGCCAGCTCATGCAACGTGAGCGGTTTGAGGAGGCATTCTGTCATGCCCTGCGAAGAGACGTCGTCCAGACCAGGTACACCATGTGACCCGCTGCAGAGAATGACGGAGAGATCCGGACGAAGTTTCCGACATTCTCGTGCTAGACGATCCCCACTCATGCCAGGCATCATCCGATCGGTCATTAGCAAGTCGAACCGTGTGGGCTCAACTTGAAAGATCTCCAAGGCTTCTACGGCTGTTCTACAAACTACTGGATGGTAGCCAAGAGATGTCAGCACCTCTCTTCCAAAACGGGCCACGGCGTCTTCGTCATCGACGAATAAGATACATTCGTGTCCATGAGGAAGGGGATCATCCTGTTGAGCCGCTGATGGGGCACAAGCCCCGAGAACAGGGAGGTAGGCCGATACGGTCGCACCGGTGCCAATGTGGCTCTCAACCGCCAAGGTACCGCCATGCGCCGACACGATACCGTAGACGACCGCGAGCCCCATACCCTGTTCCTCGCTGACAGCCTTGGATGTCGCAAGCGAGTCGACCAATCGACTGATGCTCTGGGGGTCTAAGCCCTCGCCCGTATTCCGAGCACTCAAGCAGACATACCTTCCAGCAGGGAGTCGACCGGAGGGCATGATTTGATCGGTGACAAACTCCCTGTTCTGAAGCTGAACATCGAGGACTCCTCCCGTCTTCTGCATTGCACGGACGGCGTGATCGACCAGATGGAAAATCATCTCATGCATCTGCATGGCATTGGCCGAAATCGGGTTGGTCGCACCCGCAATCTGCGTTCTGAGTTCAATCCACAGGGGGATCGTGGGACGAAGGAACCTGAGGGATTCTTTTGCCAAGGAGTGGAGTAACAATGGACATCGACCGTGGTCGTTCTGCCCACCGAAGGCCAGCAACTGTTGGATCAGTTCACGAGATTTTTGGGCCGCCGCCACCACTTGCCCGACATGGCGATGCGACTTCGTCTCAGCCGGAATCAACGGAAGCGCCAACTCACTGAAGCCGAGCACGGCCGTGAGACCATTATTCAACTCGTGAGCGATACCGCCGGCAAAGGCGCCGATCGCGTCCATTCGTGCTGTCTCACGCCAACGGGCCTTGACGTTTTTACGATCGGTCACATTGACGACCGTCCCGAGCGTACGGACCGGTTGCCTCGAGGAACCATCGCCATCAAACGACGTCAGAGAACGAAGACTGATGTGCCGCATGGCGCCGTCTGGTCTGATGAGACGATACTCGATCTCATGCAGGCCATCGCCTGTCATAGCACAGGCTCGTTGTACCGTAGAGACCACGCGGTCCCGATCATCGGGATGAACGAGTTCAAGGTAACGCTGCCAGGAAGCTGGCTCATCGGTACCGACGCCGGAGATATCCCGTAGGATCGGTGACCAAGAGAGAGAATCTGTCCGGTGATCATGTTCAAAGAACCCAACCTGCCCGACCTGCACGGCAAGATCAAGTCGCGCCTCGCTATCCCGGAGCGCCTGTTCGACCTGCCGACGCGCGGCGATAGCATCGCCCTGGGTCTTCTCAGGCGCTTCTGTGATCTGCCCAAGTTGTGATACTTCGCTCATCGTCCAAACAACCGACCTCACCCGACCCAGGCGGTCTTTCACCGGTGACAGCGAGACATCACTCCAAAATGAGGTGCCGCTCTTGTGGTAATGACAGATCCGTACACGACACGCCCATCCATCCTGGAGAGCCATCGCAAGCTTTTCCATTGAGGCCCGATCTGTATCCATCCCGGTCAAGATCGACGTCGTTTGACCGATCACTTCCTGCTCGGCATAGCCGGTCAGTACCAGGAAGGCCGGATTGACATAGATGATGGGATGATGAGACACCCTCGCATCCGTCACGAGCACACTGCAATTCGCCGCTGCGATGACGGTTGAATTCAGAATGTTCTCTTGGCGTTGTCGAAGCAGTATCCAAAGAACACAACTAAGAGACAGGAGCAACCCTAGGAAGAGACCAGCAACCATGCGGGACAACCTCCCCGTGTGCGCACGCGGAGTAGTTATGGATACTAATAATTTGGTGCTACACTACATGAAGCATGAGCGGAATGCCCAGGGATGAAGGGTAGCTGCAAAACTAAATTTTTGCACCTAAAAGCAGTAGATCCGAATGTTGGTCGCTCATCCTTGCCGTTTCACAAAAAAGGCAGCCGCTTGCGCACGCCGAGTGATGCGAAGCTTTTGAAAGACGTTTGCCAAGTAGTTCTTCACGGTCTTGTCGCTGAGCCCGAGCGCAGCGGCAATTTCCTTGTTGGTCTTTCCCTCGGCAACCAACGCAACGACTCGTTCTTCCTGAGTGGACAGTTGGTCCGTACCAGAGGTTGCTGGCAGATCGTGAAGCCCTCTCAGCCACCGCAGAGCCCGTTCCGTCACATGAGCGTCCAAGATCGATTGACCTTTCGCCACCGAGCGGATGGCTTCGAGCAAGGCGGGTGAATCGATTTCTTTAAGGACATAGCCATGAGCGCCGGCGAGCACGGCGGCGAGCACGGAGTCGTCGTCAGCATAGGAGGTCAGGAAAATGACCCGTGTCCCCGGCAGCGCTCCGAGAATCTCCCGACAGGCATCGACACCAGACCCATCCGGTAGTCGGACATCCATCAAGATCACGTCGGGCTTCACCCTCTGCGCTTGTTGGACGGCCTCCGCCATGGTGCCCGCTTCCCCGATAACCGCGATGCCCTGGGTTTGGCCGAGCACCGTCCGCAGTCCCACGCGAATCACCTCATGATCATCGACAAGCAGCACACGAATAACGTGAGTTTTAGTTGTGAGCATAATGAGTATCCTTTGGAAGATCGAGTGAGATCCTCGTCCCCTTGTCTGGTTTCGACTGGATGGCGAACAAGCCCCTGACTTTTTGAGCCCGTGCCGCCATGTTGACTAATCCATGGCCAACCCCCTGAACTGAGCGGGTACTAAACCCGATGCCGTCATCCGTCACAGCCAGACGATCAGAGCGGATGAGATCCCGAAGCGAGACGGTGATCTGTTTGGCGCGGCTGTGGCGCAACGCATTACTCACCCCTTCCCGTACGATGTTGATGATATGGAGTGCCTGTTCGGTGGAAAGCCGCCGTGCGGCCTCGTCGTCGATTCTGACCCGACATCTGGTGGAAGAAGAGATGGACATCGTTTCGACCATCGTCCGCAAGGCGGTCGAAAAGTCTCCACCCTGCAACACTTGAGATTCGAGGCCGGCAATGAAATTCCGGACTTCCGTCATGACCTGGTTGAGCTGCCTAATGGCATGATCCAGTGCCACCATAAACTTCTTCGCCACAGGATCGCGTCGCTTCCTGATCAGTGGCTTACACGCTTCTAACCCAAGTCCAACAGCATACAGGGATTGGAGAATACCATCATGGAGGTCTTGACTGATCCGCTCTCGTTCTTGAAGTGCGGCGCTCAAATCTCGTTCACGTTGTACGAGAATCTCCTCCATCCGTTTGCGCTCCGTGATATCCGTCGCGGCACCCAGCACCATGTGAACCTGTCCTTGATCGTCGAAAATCGGCCTCTTAACCGTCTGTAACCATCGCGTCTTTCCCCCGGCATCGGTGATCCTTTCCTCCGGGATGAACCGATCTCTCCCGGAATAGATCACCTCAAGATCGCTCCGCCGAAAGAACTCTACCTCTTCGGCATTTGCATTGAAGTCGGAATCCGATTTCCCGATCAGCTCTTCCACCGTCGTGCCATACCAATCAGCCACAGCCTTGTTGGCCACCGTAAAACGACCGTCGCGATCCTTGGCAAAGATGAGGTCGGGATCGGTGTCGATGACCTGTCGCAAGAATGTATGGGAGCGACGGAGCTCGGCTTCAGCCCGCTTTCGCTCTGCAACGTCTCGCATGATCATGCAGGCGTACTCTTTCCCTTCATGTTGCAGATAATTGACCGTCACGTCCGTCTGCAAGACGAGTCCAGTTCGTGACCAAAACTTCGCATCGAATGTTAACGCGCCCTGCTGTTTGAGATAATTCCAATGAGTCACCCACCGCTCTACGGGGAAATTTGGGTCAATATCGTGGACCGTCATGGCCAGCAGTTGCTCGCGTGAGTACTCCAACATGTGGCATGCGGTATCATTGACGCTGAATATTCGAGCGTTGGGGTCTAGCCACAAGATTGCCTCGACGGCTTGATCCACGGAGAACTGGGTCAACCGTAGCGCTCGTTCCAGGCGCTTGCTCTCAGTGATATCGTCGCCAACCGTCACACTGCACTGCTTGCCATTCAACTCGATCAGTTCCGATGACAGCACGCACTGGCGCTCCTCGCCGCTCTTGCTTCGTAGTGTCACTTCCACATTGCGGACCGATCTCTGGTGTTTCAACAGTTCGAGATAACGGTCCCGTGCCTCAGTCGAGGGCCAGATTCCTATTTCTTGTGTCGTGTGTCCTACAACTTCTTCTTTACGATAGGCGAACAGCTGACACGCGGCATCATTGGCGTCGATCACTCGACCAGAGTCCAGCTCGCTAATGACGACCGGATGGGGACTGGCTTGGAACGCCTTCGCAAAACGCTCTTCGCTCATGCGAAGCGCTTCCTCGGCTTGCTTGCGTTCCGTGATGTCGTTAGCAACAGTCACTACACAGAGCGTTCCGTTGAGCTCTGCAAGATCAGCGGAGGTCAGAAAGTAGCGCAACGCGCCCGATTTGGCCTTTAACACAAACTCCATGTTCCGCACCGGCTGCCCAGCTTTCAAGCGCTCGATGACCCGCACTCTCTCTTCGAGATTAGGCCAGATACCTAGTATCAACGTGGTGTTTCCGATTACTTCTTCTCGACGAAAACCGAACACGTCAAGACAGGCATCGTTCACCTCAATACATCGGCCCGTTGCTGCCTCCGTGATTCCGATCGGATGAGGACTTGTTCGGAAGGCTTTGGAGAATCGTTCTTCGCTTTCCCGTAGGGCTTGCTCAGCCTGCTTACGCTCGGTGACATCGAAGATCGCGCCATCGAGGAAACGCACGTCGCCATTCGAGGTAAACACCCCCTGCCCTTTTTCATAAACCCACCGGACGGTACCATTCGCCTGGATGAGGCGGTACTCGATGACATATGGACGGTGCTCCTGCAAGCTCGTCCAGGTCGCCTCCTCCACCAACTGGCGATCATCTGGGTGAATCACACTGGCGTAGGAGCGGGTGTGGTTGGCGATGAACTCCGTGGCTGGATATCCGACGATGTTCTCAATCGCATTGCTGAGATAAGACATCGTCCACTCCCTGTCCACGGCGCAGCGATAGATTGCTCCTGGAATATTTGCAACCAGGGTGCGGAACCGTGCCTCGCTCTCGGACAATGATCGTTCCGCTTGCTTGCGCTCCGTGATATCGACGGTGGCACCGATGAGGTGCGTCAATTGTCCCTTTCGATCTCGGACGGCTTGAGCTCGTACGTCACCCCAGACGATAGAACCGTCTTTCTTTATGTGGCGCAGCTCGTAGTGAGAGGACTCTACCGCTCCGCTTTGGACCAATTCCCAGTTCTTCATAGCGATCGGCTGGTCCTCCGGACAGACCAAGTTCAGCCACTCATAGGGATCCGTGGAGAGTTCTTCGGGAGCATAGCCAAGGAGGGCTTTGAGATTAGCATCTGCGTGGTATTCACCTGCGATGACATCCAATTCCCAAACCCCCACCTTGCCAATAGCCGTAGCTCGCGCGTAGCGTTCCTGGCTGGCCTGCAGCTCTGCGGTCCGCTCGGTCACCTTGCGCTCCAATTCATCATGCGCTTTCCGAAGGGCTTCTTCTGCCCGTTTGCGCTCGGTGATGTCTTGGAACGTTCCGTACGCGCGAACTGCCCGGTCGTTCACGACTTCGACCTTCCCGGCAGCCCGGACTGCAAGCCGGCGGCCCTTCGCTGAGACAAGATCTAACTCGAGATCCCAAGACATCCCCTGGGCCATCGCTTTTCCCAACGCCTCAGCGATAAGGGGCCGACTTTCTGGTGTATAAAAATTCAACGCCGTGTCCACCGCCGGGCTGTACAACTCCGGCGTGGTCTCATGCAGCCGGTAGGTTTCGTCACTCCACCAGAGACAGTTGGTTACAAAATCGAGCTCCCACCCTCCTATTCTGCCGATCGCCTCTGTTTGGGCCATCAGCGCCAACTGTTGCTTGTGGTGCGTGATATCCTCTGCAATACCCGCAATGCGATGTTCCCGCCCCGCCATTCTGACGCGGCGATCGGAGATCCAGCGGACATAACCATCTCGTCCCACGATCCGGTACTCACAATGGAACACCGCAGTCGCCCCTCCGCCAACAAACTGATCATGACTTGCCTTCACCCGCGCATGGTCATCCGGATGGATCGAGTCGAGCCAAAGCGACCAATTTTGATAGATTTCCTCCCGCTCAATGCCCCAGATAAAGGTGAATGCGGCGTTGACAAACAAGACCTTCCGTTCGTCCGGCGTCACATCCGCGATCCAGAAGGCGGAACCGACTGCCTCGGCAAACTGTTGCCACCGTGCCTCGCTCTCCCTCAACGCTTCTTGTGTACGATTACGCTCAGTGACATCAGTGGCAATGACGCCAAGAGCCGAGAGATGCCCAGCTGCATCAGCCACCGGAAATTTCACAACGAGACTGGTATGGGGTCCGTCTTCCTGTTGTGTGATCTCCTCGAACTCCTGCCCTCGACCGCTAGTCAACACTTGCTGATCATGCGATCGAAACTGAGCAGCTTGCTCAGGTGAAAACAGTTCCTCATCCGTCTTGCCTAAGGCCATGCCGGTAGCAAACCCAAAGACCTCATCGAATCGTGGATTTGTATACAGATACCGACCGTGATGATCCTTCAGACATGTCACATTCGGCGCGTTCTCGAAGAATTGGCGAAACCGCTCTTCGCTCCGGCGCAACGCCTCCGTCCTGTCGCTTACTTGTTGTTCCAAGGTCGCATTGAGATCGGTGAGCGCTTGTTCGGAGCGCTTGCGCTCGGTAATATCGGAGAACAAGCCGATGATGGCAGGCTTCCCGTTCCACGTGATCCGCGCTGCCTCGACCTGGACCGGAATCGGTGTGCCATCCATCTTCAGATAGATTCGCTCCGCACTATGGACGGACATTCCGCCGCTCAGCAGGCGTTTCACATTTTCACGGACTTCTTGATGATAGTCCGGATGGATGAATTCAAAGGTCGGCCGGTCCAGAATTTCCTGCGCAGCATTCGCTCCCAGGAGGACGGCGCCCGTGTGGTTGACGTAGGCGGTTCGTCCTTCACTAAAGACGAAGACACCCGATGGTGAAAGCTCAACCAACGTCCTGTACCATTCTTCACTCTCCCGTACTGACTCCTCCATTCGTTTGCGATCAGTAATATCGGCATGTGAGCCGAGGAGACTAATTCTTCGACCATCCGCTTCAGTGACAAACGAGGCTCGTGCTTCAATCCATCGATAGCCCCCATCCTTGTGCTTCAGTCGAAATTCCTGTCGATAATCTCCCTCGCGACGAGACACGTAGTCTCGTACGTAGGCAATCGCCGCATCACGATCCTCTGGGTGCAGAAGCGTCGTCCATCCATCAAAAGAATCTGAAATCTCCGCCGGCTCGTATCCCAGCTGGTGTTTCCATTCCTCGGAAAACACCACCTCGTTCGTTTCCGTGTTCCAGTCCCAGAGTCCGGTACCTGACGCACGGAGAGCCTGTCGGAGCTTTTCTTGAGACGTCCGTAGCATCGCCTCCGCGCGCTTCCGCTCGGTAATGTCCAAGGCTGCCCCGGACATACGGAGGGGTTGACCGCCACTATCACGCGCAACCTCGCCGCAGCAATGAATCGTCCGTACGTCGCCATCGGGGCGGACGATTCGGCATTCCAGGTCGTAGGCTGCGGCCCCTGCCAACGCGTCATCAATCGAGGCCAGCACCCGGTCGTGATCGTCCGGCAGTACCGCCGACACAAAGCTGTCGAAGGTGATCGCTCGCACTCGAGGTTCATAGCCGAAGATCCGGTAGAGTTCATCCGACCATTCCACCTCGCCGCTTGCGATGTCCCAATTCCAACTCCCCAGGTGAGCAAGAGCTTGTGCGACCTCGAGGTGACGAGTCTGTTCGTGCAGCACTCGGTCACGTTCGGCAAGCTCGCGTGCGAGATCGGCAACCTGCCTGCGCAACAAATCTAATTCAGGACGGTGACTCGTAGAACTCATGATGAGGCTCCTTGCCGCGCGACGCCGACAGTACCTCAACAGCCAGCTCAACTCACAGGAGCGACCATGTCACGTGGCGAATGATGATGACGGCCCAGCGCACTGCTTCCTAAGATAAAGACCTCAGGAGAGGGCTAGTGTCCTACGAGAATAGGCGAAAGTCTAGATCCAAATGGCCCAGAGTCTCTACCTGAAAAAAGACGAGGCTGCATCGAGTATGATGGTGCCGAAGGCGGGACTTGAACCCGCACGGCTTTCGCCACACGCCCCTCAAACGTGCGTGTCTGCCATTCCACCACTTCGGCACAAAGCGTGAAGCATCACTCGTGAAGCGTCGTTCGTCGGAATTCGTCGTGGACAGCGGTTCACGAGACACGCTTCACGAACGACGAGCGACGCCTGAGGGAGTGCGCATTATAGAAGTAGGGTAAAATTGTTGTCAATCAACCGGACGTTCGGTAGAATCGGCATCTTATTGTCCTAGGTTGCTCTTTCATGACGCGAACAGACGAACAAGGCCTCTCCTCTTCCATTGCAGCGTTTTTTGATGTCGACAATACCATTTTGCCTGGTGAAGCGAGTGAAATGAGATTTTTCCGCTGGCTGTGGCGACGCGGTATCGTCGGGTGGCCTGAAGCTCGTGAGAGCGTGTCGTGGCTCCTGCGACATTTCCCGGCATTGTCGCTGCACCCGCTCCGCAAGCGGAAGCTGTACCTGGCCGGAAAACCTTCGCAAGTGATTCAACCGTTGGGCGAGGAGTTTTGTCGCGAGGAACTCTGTCCTCGTGTCTCCCCCGCTGCGATGCGGATGCTCGACGAGCATCGCCGTGCCGGCCACGCCATCATTTTCGTGACAGGGTCCATCGATTTTCTAATCGCCCCCGTCGCGGACGCACTTCGAGCTGATCGTTGCTTTGCCACTCGATTGGAACAGCAGAATGGACTCTATACCGGATTTCTTGTGCCACCCCTGCCGTATGGGGAGGGGAAACGCCAACTCATTGATCAGTTGATCCATGAACTGACGCTGGATCTCTCCCAATGCTATGCGTACGGGGATAGCCCGGGTGATGTTGACTTGCTCCGTGCCGTGGGGCATCCGACGGTGGTGAACCCAATTCGTGGCATGGCCTCCATCGCCCGACAGCAGAACTGGCCGATCGTCAAATGGCGATGAGTGACTCCTTGTGATCGAATCAACCGCCTGCTCGGTGAATCATCCAATCGACGATTTGGTTAGTCCACACACGGCTCATGCGCGTCACTGAAATTTTTCATAGCGTTCAAGGCGAGTCGACCTTTGCCGGCCTCCCCTGCGTGTTCGTACGTCTGACCGGTTGCCCGCTGCGATGCACTTGGTGTGACACGGAGTATGCGTTCTTTGGCGGAACGGACCGGTCCATCGATGACATTCTCGACACGGTGCGATCCTATGGTTGTCAGTTGGTGGAGGTGACGGGAGGTGAACCGTTAGCGCAACCGGATAGCAGCGCGCTGCTCCGTCGATTGTGCCATGAAGGATTCACAGTCCTCCTTGAAACGAGTGGAGCAGTGGATACCGCCACCGTCGATCCATCGGTCCATATTATCTTGGACGTGAAATGCCCGGGAAGCGGCATGACAGAACGGATGCACTGGCCCAATGTCGAACGATTGCGACCACAGGATGAAGCAAAATTCGTCATGAATGACCGGAGTGATTACGAATGGGCGAAACGTATTCTGGATCGCTTCCAGCTGACTGATCGTTGTGCGGTTCACTTTAGTCCGGTATTTGGTGCGCTGGATCCACAGCGGTTGGCTGAATGGCTCTTGGCAGATCGATTACCGATTCGCCTTCAGTTGCAACTCCACAAGCACATCTGGGCACCCAATATGCGGGGAGTGTGAAGAATACCGCCGTCGAGCAAGATGAAGAAGTCGCGATGACAACCAACAATCGGCTGATGCTGCTTGCCCATTGATGCATCAAAAGGAGAATCGAATGCCCATTCTGCGAGTTCATGCGAAACAAGGACACGTCGACACCGAGACCACAGACGCACTGGTCCTCCTGCTGTGTGAAGGGGAGGGACTGCCGAAGGAAAATGGGGCGATTCTGGATAGAGCGCTCGGTGGAGCCCTCCGTGATCTTCTCCAGTCACAGGAGTTCGATGGAAAGGCCGGTGAGGTGGTTTTGTTTCATACACACGGGAAAATTCCGGCGAAGCGGTTGATTCTTGTCGGGCTTGGGAAAAAACATGACCTGGGGTTAGATCAGATCCGACAGGCGATGGGCCATGCCGTCAAACGGGTTCGCCAAGCCAAATCCGGTGCCTTTGCGGTGGCGCTGCCGAGCATCGTGCCGCATGGGACGTCGCCGATTGACGTTGGCCAGACCATGACTGAAGGAGCGATCTTAGGAAGCTATCAATTCACGGCCTATCGCAGTGACGCCCCGACGGGTAAGGGAGTGACGGCGATGACGGTTCTGGCTCCGCAGAAAGATCACCTGCGCCAGTTGTCGGAAGGGATTCGTCGCGGCGTCGCGACCGCTGAAGCGACGGTCTACGTTCGTGATCTCTGCAACCATCCATCTAATGTGATGACACCGACCAGGATCGCCAGCGAGGCAAAAACCGTGGCGAAGGAAGTCGGCGTGAATCTCAAGGTCCTCGAACAAAAAGAGATGGAACAACTCGGCATGGGTGCGCTACTGGGAGTTGCAAAAGGCAGCCACGAACCGCCGAAGTTCATTATTCTCCAGTACCACGGAGCCAAGAACAAAAACGACCGCCCGGTCGTGCTCGTCGGCAAGACGATCACCTTCGACACGGGTGGGATCTCGCTCAAACCGGCTGAGAATATGGAACAGATGAAGGCCGACATGACCGGTGGAGCTGAGGTATTAGCCACGATGCGGGCAGCAGCTCGTCTGAAGCTACCCCTCAATCTCATCAGCATCCTCCCAGCAGCGGAGAATATGCCCGGGGGCCGGGCGATGCGACCTGGTGACGTGGTCAAGACCCTTTCGGGCAAAACCGTGGAGGTGCAGAACACGGACGCCGAGGGCCGCCTGATCCTCTCCGACGGCCTTACCTATGCGACGCGATTCAAGCCGGCCGCGCTCATCGACATTGCCACGCTAACGGGAGCGTGTGTCGTCGCGCTGGGTCAGTTCGCGATCGGCATGTTCGGCACCGATGCCACGTTGAAAGATGCGGTTCACAAGGCCGGCCTTCGAGCAGGCGAGCGGGTATGGGAAATGCCGTTGTGGGACGAATATTTCGAGCAACTGCGCAGCGATGTGGCCGACATGCGGAATATCGGCGGACGTGGGGGTGGCATGATCACCGCGGCTCTGTTCTTAAGCAAGTTCGTCGGCGACGCCCCCTGGGTGCATCTCGACATCGCCAGCACCGATTGGAGCGAGCGGGAACGGGCGTATATCCCCAAAGGCCCAACCGGCATCGGGACCAGACTGTTGATCCAGTTCCTCATCAATCGCTCACTATAGGGTAAGAGAAAGACGGTTCGACGATGTCGTACGACCAGATTGGCCAACTTTTCATGATTGGGTTCGATGGCACCACCGTGTCGGCTGACCTCGCCTCCTTCATCAGGGAATATAAGCCCGGTGGAATCATCCTGTTTTCGAGAAATCTCGAATCAATCGCGCAGATCGTGGAATTGACAAGCGATCTTCAACGCTGCAGTCCACACTCCCCCCTCCTGATCTCTATCGATCAAGAAGGTGGACGGGTCTCACGATTACCGAAAGACTTTACAATTTTTCCACCATGCGAAGTCCTTGGGCAATGCCGTTCCTCTGAACTGGCCTACGCTGCGGCAGCCACGACCGCGACGGAACTCAAGGCCGTCGGCATCAACATGAATATGTCTCCGGTGCTTGATGTGAACAGTAACCCCGCCAATCCGGTGATCGGTGATCGAGCCTTCGGCACAACGCCTGACCTCGTGGCTGAATTGGGGTTGGCCACAGTGGGAGGCCTCCAGGACAATCGTGTCGTGGCTTGTGGGAAGCATTTTCCTGGTCATGGCGACACCAACTCGGACTCGCACAAGGAGTTGCCCATCGTCACGGCGCCGCGCGAACGATTGGAGCATATTGAGTTTCCTCCATTCCGGAGAGCGGTGGCGAACGGCGTGGCAACGATGATGACGGCCCACGTGCTGTATCAGGCGTTGGATGAGAAACGGCCGGCAACCCTGTCCCCGACGATCATCGGGAGATTTCTTCGTGAGGAGTTGCACTACGATGGTGTCGTGTTGACGGATGATCTCGAGATGCATGCCATCATTGATCATTATGGTATCGGCGACGCAACCATCCAGGCCATCCAAGCCGGTTGCGACATGCCGTTGATCTGTAAAGACCGCAACCGCGTCATAGCCGCGATGAATGCCGTTGACAAAGCTGTGGCCGACGCGGACATCTCGGCCGGACGGTTGGCCCAGTCCCTCGCGCGTATCCGTCGCGTGAAAGAGCGTTTTCTGCTTCCCTATCGCCCCGTAATGATTTCAGATGCCAAACTTGTGGTGGGGTGCCGAAGCCATAAAGCGCTCTTGCGCTCCATCGACCGGACGCGAGAACGAGTCGCGAAAGCCGACCTATGACCTTTGCTTTTTTCTTTTCAAGATAACAGAGTGGACAACTTTGTGCAGTGTCTCTCAGGAGAATTCCGCGAGTTACGCAGAGATGGAAGACCTCCCCTCACTCAAGTGAGGAAACGAAACCTCTGTCCCTCTACCGAATACCTTGCCCTCCTCTCATCTCTTGTGGCATCATGACCATTCCTTTGGAGGGCCTTATGGCCTCATTGCTCGAGTACGTTGGATCTGTCCATATTTTTCTTGGGCCCTACCGGGGCAATCCGATCGCGATCTATTTGCGGCGGACGGAATCTGGCTGCCAGATCGGCCCAAAAGTCTATCCTTGGAACAATGTCATGGGCCTTGGTGAAACGCCGAATAAGGCCGCTGCTGATTTCGAGGAAAAATGGAAGACAAAGGGCTTAACGGCAAACATGTATTCGGGCCCAGCCTGGGAAGGAGGCATTAAGCCAGAAAGACCAGCGCCGCCCAAGCCAGCTGCCCCCCCACCTAAACCGGCCACTCCGCCCAAGGCCGCAGCCACTCCAGTAGACACAGCCCCTGGATCGCCTGTCCCGGCTGCTGCCGCAGTTCCCGCTGAAGAGACTTCTACCACAGCACCCGTTTCCGCAACCCAGCCCGCCGGAAAGTCGGACTAGACTCCTTACTAACATTGTTCCTGATTCATCGTGACGGCGGACTACTGTCGACAGCCTGAGCGGCTAGTTTGCTGTGTTTCATCCCATACACCGCATACACGAGAATGCCAATAATGGTCCATACCACAAAACGGATCCATGTTGCCCAAGGCAAACCAGCCATGAGGTATAGACATGCCGCGATGCTCATGATGGGCACGAAAGGCATGAAGGGAAGACGAAAGGGCCTGGGCAGATCAGGCTTTGCGTACCGAAGCAGCATGACCCCAAAACTGACGAGGATAAAGGCAAAGAAGGTTCCGATATTGGTCATATCGGCCGCTTCCCCGATCTGGAACAACGCTGCCAAGATCGCGACAACCACTCCGGTCAGAATCGTTGCCCGATGGGGCGTTCCAAACGTTGGATGAACCTGTGAGAGCCCCGGGCTTAACAGCCTATCGCGCGACATAGCAAAGAACACGCGGATTTGTCCCAACATCATGACGATCAATACACTCGTGATACCTGCCACGGCTCCGATAGCCACGATAGCAGCGCCCCATTTAAACCCAACGACGCTGAGCGCTTCAGCCACTGGAGCATGTATGTCAATTTGGCTCAGGGGAACCAGGCCGGTGAGGACAGCCGCCACGGAAATATAGAGCACGGTACACACAGCCAGCGAAGCAAGGATACCCAACGGAACGTCTCGTTGGGGGTTCCGAGCCTCCTCTGCAGCAGTTGAGACCGCGTCGAACCCTATATAGGCAAAAAAGATGATAGCAGCCGCAGCACGGACCCCTTCAAATCCGTTCGGCATGAACGGTGTCCAGTTCTCAGCGCTGACAGAGGGAGCCCCTACGGCGATGAAGAAGAGAACCACCGCAAGTTTCAACAGCACGATCATGCCGGCGGCACGAGCACTTTCCTTAATTCCTATCACGAGTATGGCCGTGACCAACAAGACGATGATGGCAGCTGGAAAATTGGCGATACTTCCCTCAGGACCACCGGCCCAATGCGGTGGATTCGTCGCCCAATAGGGCAATTCCAGGCCAGCGAGCGTCAATAATTTGTTGAAATATCCGGACCAGCCGATCGCCACCGCAACGCAGGCCACACCATATTCCAAAATCAGATTCCATCCCGTAAGCCAGGCAAGAAACTCACCCAGCGTGGCGTACGAAAAGGTATACGCAGACCCTGCGACCGGGATCATCGATGAAAATTCGGCATAACATAGCGCGGCTAACGCACAGGTGATGCCGGAAAGAATGAAGGAGAGAACAATCCCTGGTCCCGCTCCTGGCCGGTGGGCATCACCGACGATGGCAGTTCCGACCAGGACGAAAATGCCGGTCCCAATAATCGCGCCGATCCCAAGCGCCGTGAGATCCCACGCCGTCAATGTTTTCTTGAGACGATGCTCTGGATGCTCGGCATCGGCCAGAATTTGATCGATGGGTTTCGTTCGGAGAAGTTGGCTGCGCACAGTCCCTCCCAAGCTCAACGTGCCAGAATTCACTGTGATGGGGTCACGACGCTACGGCTCCATCTGAGATCAACGTGTGGCCAGAGACCACGGAACGAGTTGGCAGTGCGTGCTGGGACGGTCCGGAGAGATCATGCACGCATCCGGCGGGCCGCACGGAGCAAGGCTTCAAACAGCCGCCGATGGACCGCATGCCGCTCGAACAAGAATTCGGGGTGCCATTGGATCGCGAGGAGAAATCGATGTGCGGGAGATTCGATCGCTTCGATGATCCCATCAGGTGCCATGGCACTTGCGCAGAGCGACGGAGCAACTGTCTTGACCGATTGGTGATGGGAACTATTCACCATGAAGGTTCTTCTTCCGACCACCTTATTCAAGAGGCTCTTAGGTGTCACGGTCACCGGGTGAGCAACATGGATCGCCTTCGTTTTTTGACGATGATCCAACGCACTAGGGACTTGTGCAGGAATGTCCTGATACAGGCTCCCTCCACAAGCGACATTCACCGTCTGCATCCCTCCGCAGATTCCTAGGAGGGGAAGATCCCGCTTCTTGGCCTGAAGAACTAGCTCCAGCTCAAAGTTGGCGCGGCGCTCGCTCACCAGCGGGAACTTGTAGCGTTGCCGCTCTCCATAGAGACTCGGCGGAAGGTCCGGCCCACTGCCGGTGAGGAGCAACCCATCGACACGGTCAAGAAGCCGTCGCCGGGCAGACGGTTCCGCTACGAGAGGAAGGATCAGAGGAATACCACCGAGTTCTTCAACAGCCCGAATGTAGCGAGCTCGCAAAAAGTAGGTTGGCTCATGCCCCCCCATATCCTTCCTGTCACCGGCATTAAAGTCTGGGGTCACGCCAATTACAGGCTTCATACTCAATGCGCAGGCTAGTTCGTCTGAGCAGGCGCGACGGAGGTTCCTTCGTTTTCGGCACCAACACCGAGAAAACGTACCGGACGATCGCCGCTGAGATGCTCTGGCGTAATGAGGTAGGTCCCGTACACGCTGGGAACCCAGATACTTTTCGCCGTTGGCTCACTGAATCCCGAAAACACATAGGCGAGACCACCGACGATTCCACCCCCAACAGCAAATGCTGCTTTAAAGGGGAAATACAAGATCGTGGCGGCAGCTGAAGCAGCTCCCATGCCGGCCCCGGAAGCCGTCCCTTGCTGTGAGTCAGCAGACGACGACTGACTCCAAGCCGGAGCGACAAGCATTGAACAGTAGGTGATGACAAGAATGAGAACCACGATTGGGAGTCTCACGTGAAGCGCCTCCTTCCTTTTCACATCCACAACAATGGGATGCATAAACAATCATACACGAGTCCTGGCATGCGTTATAACAAATTCGCCGCTGAATGCAACTCCCGATGGATCATCGATCTTTAACAAGATGACGACACCGAACGATCAGAGTCCAGATCCAACTCTCCCACGATATAGGTGAGAACATAGTCCATGCGATTGCAGGCTTCGCGATCCAACTCGGTCGTCAACTCCTCAGCTTGGATTCGCTGATTGTCTTGGGCCACACCCGCATGCAGCCTGAGATCCAGCTTACACCAACAAATAGCTTGTGCAAAGCAATCCGCCATGCGTTCTTGATAGTGAAGACGCTCGTGGGGATCGAGTGCCATCACACTCTTCGCCAATCGATCAGCAAGGCGTATCTTCTGTCGAAGAACCAAGAGCTGGTCGGTGCCAATTTCAACAGAGACCTGGATACCCGCTTTCCAACTCCGCTTTTTCACGTTGAACACACAGGCCAGCACATCCGGGCGCCCCTCGACTGGTTCAGGCCCGAAGAAGAGCGTGACTCGATAAGACGGAACGTCTCGATGTGATTCTGAAACCATGGGACGTCATTGTACCATGATTCACATAAAGACCCGGAGCTTGATTGACGCACCTGTACCCCGAGGATAAGATGGAAACCTATGAGCGACGTTGCCCACCAGACTCGGATCGTTGCAATCCAAGACGCACTCGGAGACATGGGCTCCGTTGATGGATGGCTTTTCTACGACTTTCGCGGCAGCGACCCACTAGCCTATCGGGTCTTGCTTCTTGATCCAACCCAGCATGTCACTCGACGCTGGTACTATTGGATCCCCTCGTCTGGGGAACCGGTTAAGCTCCTTCACAGGATCGAACCACATGTGCTGGATGAGCTACCCGGTCAGGTCCAGCAATACGTGTCATGGGAACAGCAACGTTTGCTCTTGGCCTCGCTGTTGCGAGGTCGACGACGAATCGCCATGCAGTATTCACCATTCAACGCTGTTCCGTATCTGTCCAGAGTGGATGCCGGCACCATCGAGTTGATCAGGAGTTTTGGGCTTGAGGTGGTCACATCAGCTGATCTCGTCCAACAATTCGAGGCAGTCTGGACGGATGCGCAACTGGAATCCCATCGGTACGCCGTGACGGCGCTCAGAAACATCGTCGATGAGGCCTTCGCCCACGTGGCGTCTTGTGTCACCAATGAACGTCGGTTATCCGAATATGATCTGCAGCAGTTCATTCTCTCACGTATTCGCGATGCGGGCATGACCACATCCAGCGCTCCAATTGCAGCTGTTGATGGCCACAGCGCCGATCCTCACTATGGGCCGACTGAGTCAAACCCCTCACTCATCGCTCGAGACAATTTAGTTCTGATCGACCTCTGGGCGAAACAAACGGCCCCGGGATCGGTCTATGGAGATATCACCTGGACAGGCTATACCGGCACGGACGTACCAGCAAAGCAGCGCATGATCTTTGAACATGTTCGACGTGGACGTGATGCGGCACTGTCATTTGTCAAGAATCAGGTAGCTACCGGCCGATTTCCTTGTGGATGGGAGGTTGATGACGTCTGCCGTGATCCGATTCGAGCGGCAGGCTACAGCGACTTCTTCATACATCGAACCGGCCACTCGATCGGTGAAGAAGTCCATGGTAATGGAGCCAATATCGACAACCTGGAAACTCAGGATAGTCGTCGGCTTCTGCCGAGAACCTGCTTTTCTATCGAGCCGGGGATCTACCTGCCGGGAGAGTTTGGGATCAGGAGTGAGCTTGACGTCTATATATCGGATCGCGAAGCCGTGGTGCATGGGTTACCACTTCAAACCGAAATTGTGTCTTTTCTCTGACATTTCTGTCCGAGCATTCTACTTCGGCCCTTTCTTGACACCATGTCCGAGGGGCGGCTAGATTCAGTCATCCCACAAGGGCACTCTCCGAATCACATGCGAGGCCGTGCATGTTCGGCACAATGGGTTTCTCTGAACTCATTCTCATTCTCGTCATCGTACTCATCATTTTTGGAGCAGGCCGTCTGCCACAGATCGGCGAGGGTGTCGGCAAGGCGTTGAAAGGCTTTCGAAAAGAAGTCACCGACGTGCCTCAACCCGCTTCAGGCCAAGTCCAACAAGAAGCCGGGCAACCACAGACAAGTCAAACTCCGACAAACATCCCAGCGCCAGTTCCACCACCGACCACAGGAACATCGCCAGCAACAACAAGGCCACTCGCTCCCTACGTCCCTGGTCCAGAACTGACACCCGGCACCACTGCTTCTTTGCTCTACAACACAAGTCTTCAGACTCCGCAAACAACCGCGCTTTCCCCAAATCAAGCATCTCCATCTGCCTCCAGCCCAGTGCTCTCGATGGAGGAACGGGCTGCAGCTCCCCCTCCGAGAGCTCACGCCTCGTATCCACCGTTGCCGGCTGGTTCTCAGGCAAAACCGACCGCCAAACGTCCTTCCGCCATTGTGAATAAAGATGCGGTGGCCCGCGTACAGGCGCAACAGGCAGCACTCAAAGCGACGCAATCAGCAGCGGTATTGCCCGATGACCTTCAGCATTTCGGTGAAGGACTCGGAGAGGTCGTGCGAACGTTCCGGCAAGCTGTGACCGATGTCCGCAATAGCGTCGACCCTCAAATGACTACGATTCAGGCTGAACTAGATGCGGCCAAAAAAGAAATCCAACAATCTATGGATGCCGCTAAAGAATTACCGCCGCAAGAAGATCCCCACAAATCTGCGTGACCCTCATCCATAGGGCCTCCCCATATTTCACTCACATTCTTGCCGACTGATGTTTGCCCTCTTCGCACCACTGACATGAGGGATCGCTATCGCTGTAGGCCTTACCAAAAGACTCCAGTACCCGACCCTGACGTGACCCTTGAACAGGCTCAGTCGAACAGTTAATGAGCCATCGATGTTTTAGAGAAAACGAGGGTTGGTCAGTGAGTGCTACATCTACTGGATCAGCGATGGGATGAGGCGGTTATTTTCTTTGTTCTGGCGAGAGGTGCCTACGGGCTTGGGGGTAGAAGATCCATATCGGACAAATCGCAGCCGTTGGCCGGCAGAACGATAGTCTGGACGTTACATGCTGATTCGGAAAAGCTTACTTGTTACTCAGGAGGGATTTCGACTTCGATTCAGGGCCTCAACCAGTCCAACCAATTCCTCTTGTACCGTCTTCTCCAACTCCACAAACTGGATGCCCATGCCTGGAAATAGAAGGTATCGCTCCGGCTTGTTGCGGACCCAGGCAACCTTCGCCTTGGCTTTCAGCTTGTCCCACGGCCGATCTGGCAGCGCAAATTCGACTGTCAACTCGGTGCCCGGACTGAGGGGGGCACCACTCTCGATAAAGAGCCCGCCGCCGCCGATTCCCCCGGTGAGACTATCGAACTGCTTTCCTTCTGGCGTCGTACACCGGACCTTCAGGGCGAGAGGCGCACGGGGCTGCGCGCGACAATGGGCAAACCGGCCATCTTCACCACTGACAACCACGTGCTCGATGATTGCACCCCATGACATGCTACCCAATAACTGGCCAGAGGTGTCGTGTACGTTGATCGTCTCTCGTCCAGAATCAATAATGAGAGACTTCCCTTGATGCCCCGTAGTGGAAACGACAGGAAACGTCATACATCCCTTTTCCGGGTGGCGTAAGCCAGGAGTGGAATTATGCTGCGTGCCCCATGTTCTGAGATGATTTCACCAGCTCATGGATTTTTTCGCGTATACATTCCGCTATCTCCGTGAACCGTATCCCCATTCCAGGACTGAAAGTATATTGATCAGCTTTTGGACAAACCCAGGCGACGGTTCCTTTTGCCGGCATCCATTCTTCGGATTTCTCTGAAAACGAGAACTCCATCGCCAGTCTGGTTCCTACAGGAAGAGGAGTCTGGCTTTCGATAAACAATCCTCCACCGCCAATACCACCTGCGCGACTCTCACATCGTGGTCCTTCTGGGCTGTTGTAGCGCACCCGAAACGCGAGTGAAATCCGAGGCTCTGACCGGACTTCTTTTTGAGCACCCACAACATCCACCTTGCGGTAGGCGAGTATTTGATCAATGACGAAGTCCCAGGGTAGGGAGCCAATTGCCTCCCCCTTAACACCCAACAAGACAACCATTTCACGGACCGCGTCAAGTTCAATGGCTTTGCCCTTATGACGAAGACTCAAAGAAACAGGGTATTTCACAGCCCCTCCATCCGAAACACGTACGAGGCAAGTATAGCGCGGCGTTTCTGATTGTCGAGGAAAATGAGTGGGTTAGGAGAAGCGAGGGAAGGAGCTAACGGCCAGAAGGGGGAATATCCATTTCCCCCCTCTACGAATGATTCACTAGACCTATCACTCAATAGTAGAAATAGTCATTTTTTATGCGGTCTTAGCGTCTTTTTCCTGTTCAAATATCCGCATCGGTGGGTTTTTGCCCAAGATTGCATCTTCCGTAATCACCACCTCTACGATCTGTTTCTGAGAGGGGGCATCATACATGATGTCGAGCATCACTTCTTCCAGGATCGCCCGAAGACCTCTGGCCCCAGTCTTCTGTGCATAGGCTTTACGCGCTAGAGCCCCCAACGCCGCTTCGGTGAATCGGAGCTTGACCTTTTCGAACGATAACAGCTTCTCGTACTGCTTGGTCAACGCATTGCGCGGTTCAGTCAGGATACGGATCAAGGCTCGCTCATCCAACTCCTCTAACGTGGCCACGACGGGTAATCGTCCCACGAATTCCGGTATCAGCCCGTACTTCAGAAAATCCTCTGGCTGTACCTTAGACAGCAGATCCCCCAGACGAATGTCGCTTTTTCCGCGGATTTCAGCTCCAAATCCCATGGATTTTCGATTCAGACGCTGTTCGATGATCTGTTCTAAACCGACAAACGCTCCACCACAGATAAACAAAATGTTGCTGGTATTGACCTGAATAAATTCCTGATGCGGATGCTTTCTTCCTCCCTGCGGTGGGACATTCGCGACCGTGCCTTCGATCAATTTCAGTAGGGCTTGTTGAACACCCTCGCCAGACACATCACGCGTAATAGACGGGCTATCGCTCTTCCGACTGATCTTATCGATTTCATCGATGTACACAATTCCGCGCTCAGCCCGCTCCACATCGTAATCCGCAGCTTGCAGGAGTTTCAGAATGATATTCTCGACATCTTCACCCACGTAACCGGCTTCGGTCAGCGTCGTGGCATCAGCAAGAGTAAATGGAACGTCAAGATATTTGGCCAAGGTCTGGGCCAAGAGAGTCTTCCCCGTGCCGGTCGGACCCACCATGAGGATATTGCCCTTTTGGAGCTCGATATCGTCAACCTCTTTTTCCTTTGAGGAGATGCGCTTGTAATGATTGTGAACGGCCACAGACAAAATGCGTTTAGCCCGCTCCTGCCCGATGACATACTGATCGAGGTGATGCTTGATCTCTGCTGGCTTCTTGAGTTTAGACGAAATTTCTTCTTTGGCTTCTTCCCAGTCCTCCGCAATGATGTCATTGCAAAGGTTGACGCACTCATCACAGATATACACCGTCGGTCCGGCGATGAGTTTTCTCACCTCATCACGGCTTTTCCCACAGAAAGAACAGCGCAAGTGTCGATCCATCTTTTCCTGCTTGGCCATGCACCCTCCTGCGTTACTTCCCTTTGATCCCGTCGCCGGATTCTACGGCTTTCATAAGTTTGGGTGGTCGTGTGATGACCTCGTCTATGAGGCCGTACCGCTTCGCTTCTTCGCCGGACATGAAATAGTCCCGTTCCGTGTCATGCGCAATCTTTTCAATTGACTGGCCAGTGTGTTTAGCCATGATTTCATTGAGGCGTTCACGAATCTTGAGAATTTCCCGTGCATGGATGTCTATTTCCGTCGCTTGTCCTTGGAACCCACCCAACGGTTGGTGGATCATCACCCGAGCATTGGGTAGGGAAAACCGCTTGCCTTTTGTTCCGGCAGTCAATAGGAGCGCACCCATACTGGCAGCCTGACCGAGGCAGATGGTGTTGATCGGGGGCTTCACATATTGCATGGTATCGTAGATGCCTAATCCGGCTGTCACACTGCCTCCCGGCGAGTTGACGTAGAGATTAATATCTTTCTCGGGATCTTCCGCTTCAAGAAAGAGCAGCTGCGCAATCACCAAGTTGGCAAACACATCATCGATTGGGGCTCCAAGAAAAATGATGCGATCTTTGAGAAGGCGTGAGTAGATGTCATAGGCTCGTTCGCCTCGATTGGTTTGTTCGACTACGATCGGAACCAACATATTGTTCAATTCCTTTCCCGGGCAACTCCGTACCCAAATCAACCGCCACGCCTATCCTTGAATGACCGCTTGACGATAGACAACATCCAGCGCCTTATCGGCCAAGATCCTCGCGCGTAATTCTTCAACAGAATCCTGGCCACCTGCCTGGATCATTTTCACGAGATCGGCCATCGGTACCCTGAGCTCCGTGGCTAGTCGAGTCACTTCGTTGTTCAGATCGTCCTGGTTCACCGACAAGCCTTCTTTCTCCGCGATGGCCTCAAGAATCAGCCCTGCTTTCACGCGACGATTTGCGTCCTCACGGTGATCTTCGCGAATCTTCTTCAATTCTTCTGCATCTGGCGCAGGAGGGGAATCGGTGACGTTGCCACGCTGTCGTGCTTGTAATTTCTGCTGCACAATCGTGCTGAGCTCTCGTTCTACGAGTGTATCAGGGAGATCAAAATGATGGGTCTCGATCAGGCGTTTGAGAAGAGTATCTTTGTAGGACTCCTCAATATCCCTCTTGAGCGCCTTTTCCATTTGGCCACGCAACTTGTCCCTTAACTCCTGGAGCGACGCGTATGGTCCACAGTCCTTGGCGAACTCATCGTCAAGGGTAGGGAGCTTTTTCTGTTTAACTCCCTTTATGACGAGGCGGAAGCTGACAGCTTTTCCCGCGACCCGTTGATCCGGATGGCTCACCGGATAGGTCTGAGGAATTTCTACCATGTCCCCTGCCTGTCTTCCGATCAGATGAGCCTCGATTTCAATCCCCAGCAAAGCGGCTTTTGATCCCACTTTATGGAGCTGGCCTTCCTTCTTTGTACCTTCGAGAGGAACACCATCCAGAAATCCTTCGAGATCGACGATGGCATAATCCCCTTCGGATAAAACTGTGCCAGCTTGAGCCTCGTCCAGCCGAGCCTGTTGTTCACGCAACACTTCCAGAGCACGGTCTATCTGTTCCTCTGCAACCGTGCGCTTGTCCGCCTGGAGCGAAATGGGACTGGGGGACTTATAGTCGCGAAGTTCGATCGTCGGTTTAATTTCGACGGTCGCCGTAAACGTAAACGGGGCGTCCTTTTGGATTTTGACCCGATCCAGAGGGGGAATATCCACCACGACTGGACTAATCCCGGCCTGTTTGATGGCCCGACCATAGAAATCCGGCACGAGCTTTCGAATGACATCTTCTTCGATTGTTTTGGCATAACGCTTTTCTAAAATAGCCACCGGAGCTTTCCCTGGTCGAAACCCTGGAATCTGAACCTGACGGTTGAGTTCCAAATAGGCTCGTGAAAATTGTTGCGCCACCTCATCGGCCGGCACCTCAATTTTCAAGGCGCGTTTCATCGGTCCTAACTCAGTCACTTCCATCTTCATCGTCGAAATGGGACTCCCTACTCCATAAGTGTTTGTCATAGTGGTGCGAGAGGGGGGACTTGAACCCCCACGGTTGCCCACGAGATCCTAAGTCTCGCGCGTCTGCCAGTTCCGCCACTCTCGCATGGTAGAGGATACCGCGGAGCTGCCACTCTATAACCATAGATTAACTAACCAAGAGTGGCTAAGACTGCAAAAACACGCGATGTCGTATAGCGTTGTACCGTTGGACACCTGTAATGTCAACCCATACGACCGAGGGTACCCCACTCCTCTGTATGGATGATCCAACTTGGCTATTTACTGATCTCCTCTATCCCCGTTACTCACCGAAAACTCCATCCATACATTCACTGTGGCGCACCTCAAGGCGACCGCCATCCTACGGGAGTTGCCTCCTCATTTCGAATAGCATCGACGAGGGCCAGTCACCTTGCTGGTCATGAACACGCATGCTAAGATGCTGTCCCTTTACACTTCTTGATGCGGAGAGGTGCGAGAGTGGACGAATCGACATGCTTGGAAAGCATGCGTCCCGGCAACGGGACCGTGGGTTCGAATCCCACCCTCTCCGCCATACCGCATTTCGTGTGTACCGCCTGCTCTTTATCGCTGTATCGTAATTTCCGCAGGCGGATAGACACCTGAAGCTTGGGCTGGGCTGGAGGGTCTCGATCGAGAATAGGGGCTGGGCCCTGTGCAATAGAATCCTGTGAACCCCGCCAGATCCGGAAGGAAGCAACGGTAAGCAGTCAGTTCTATGTGCCGCAGGATCACCTAGCCCCACTCTCTATCGAAAAACTTGGCGTATTTAGGGACATCCTGGCGTCCCTGAATCTCAGTTTTTCTTAAGACTTAATGTAGGGGAGCAACGCGACAATTGGACTACCAAGTCTCCGCGCGCAAATATCGGCCCGGCACGTTTGACGATGTGATCGGTCAGCCCCATGTCGTCCAAACGTTGATGAACGCGGTCTCGACGAAACGAGTCGCGCACGCGTATCTCTTTTCCGGCACGCGAGGTGTGGGGAAAACGACCGTCGCACGAATCCTTGCGAAGGCACTCAACTGTGAACGAGGACCGACAAGTCATCCCTGCGACACCTGTGAAAATTGCCGTGAAATTGCACAGGGAAACTCGGTTGATGTCATCGAGATCGACGGCGCGTCTAACACCAGCGTGGATGATGTGCGAGAGATCCGCGAGAACGTTCGCTTCACGCCGTTTCGTGGTCAGTTTCGAGTCTACCTTATCGATGAAGTCCACATGCTCTCAAACTCGGCATTTAATGCTCTCTTGAAGACACTCGAAGAACCACCAGCACATGTCGTGTTCATCTTTGCGACAACGGAGATTCACAAAATCCCCGCGACGATTCTCTCGCGATGTCAGCATTACAACTTTCGTCGGATCGCCAGGACCGAAATCATCGAACGACTTCGGCACGTAGCAGCGCAAGATCAGTTGTCGCTTGAGGAACGGAGCTTCGTGGCCCTGGCTCGCGCCAGTGAAGGGAGTATGCGTGACGCCTTGAGTTTGCTTGATCAGGCCATTGCCTACGGCGGCAAAACCATCAGCCACGCAGACCTCGAACTGCTCTTGGGAGCCGTGCCTCAAGAACTGGTGCAGGAACTTCTCCGAGCGATTTTGGCCCAAGACAGCCCTGCTGCCCTTGCCAGCCTGGCTAACCTGCTGGACCGGGGACATGACTTGCGGGCGTTCTGCGCGGAAGTCGTGGAACACATCCGTAATCTGCTGGTGGCAGCAGTCGTTCCCAGTACGGTCGAGCTGCGTAGTTTGATTGAAACCTCGGAAGATGATCTGAGCCAGCTGTCGATGGATGCCAAGATACTGACTCCGGAACGGTTTCAGGAACTGCTGGCAATCTTCATCCAAGCGGAAGATTCTTTACGATTCAGTAGCCACCCTCGCTTCGTGGTGGAGACTGCGGCTGTTCGAGCTACTCGCCTGCTTCGCCAACAAGAGGGTACGGAGGCCCGCCCAGCACAGACAGCGTCGTCTTCCAGCCAGAAACCTCCAGCTAAACCGGAAGAACGCAAGAGCGGGCCATCAACTCCTCAGACTTTACGCCAGGGCGTACCCACGGCGTCACGGCCCATCCCTAAACCTGCTCACACGCCCAGGGGGGAAACGGACGAAGGGTCAACGGTCTCACCTAAACCATCTCACAATCCACCGCCTGCTATGACGACAACCGCCCCAGCCACCGTGCCTCCCATAGCCGTCGGTCCACAACCAACGTTGCAGTGGGACGTAGTCCAAGAAGAGGTTGGCGCTTCATTTCCCAATATCGCACCGTTTCTCGAAGCCGGCAGGTTTGTTGGAATGGAGGGCGGCTTCGTCACTATAGGATTTGCCAAACAGGCAACCGTGGCCAGAGCGAGGTTGGAGAAGGAAGAAAATCTTCTGGTGTTATCAAAGCTGTGCGAGCGTCAGTTGGGGTCTCCCGTACGTGTCCGCATCATCGAGCTGACTGAGACCCATCCACCGGGACCGACCATGGCCCAAATACGAGCAGCCAAGGAACAAGAACAACGGCTGGTGTTGTTCGAACGTGCGAAAGCGAACCCAACGGTGAAGCAGGCCCTCGAGATATTCGGCGTCGAATTGGCCGAGGTTCGTACCATAGCTCAGCAGGAGGCAAGCGAATGAAAAGTCCTTTCGGTAATATGGGCAACATTCTTAAGCAAGCTCAGGCCATGCAGGAACAAATGGCCAAGATTCAGGAACAAGCTGCGTCAAAAACCGCCAGTGGGACGGCCGGCGGTGGGATTGTCACCGTCACGGCGAACGGGGCAATGCAGATTGTCAGTGTGGCGATCGATCCCGAGGTCGTAAAGAGCGGCGATGTCGATATGCTCCAGGACCTTGTGGTGGCCGCGACGAACGACGCGCTCCGCAAAGCCAAGGAATTGATGGAAGGCGAAATGAAAGCGCTGACCGGCGGGATGAAAATTCCAGGCCTATTTTAGCGATGGCCGTCGATCAACAGGGCTTGTTGGCGAGATTGATCAAGGAACTGGTTCGTCTCCCAGGAATCGGTCACAAGAGCGCCCAGCGATTGGCCTTTCATCTCATGAAGGCCGAGCGAGAGGATGCCTTGCGGCTGGCGGATGCCATTCGTGCGGTGAAGGATGGGTTGGCGTTTTGCCGACAATGTCGCAATATCGCTGAAGCAGACCTATGTGAGTTTTGCCTCGATCCGAAACGTGATCAGACCAAGATCTTCGTCGTTGAAGAACCAAGTACGCTATACGCCGTCGAACGGGCAGGCGCCTATCGCGGGCTCTATCACGTCTTGTTGGGAGCGCTTTCCCCACTCGACGGCATAGGTCCGGGCGACATCAAAGCTGAGGAGCTTGTTGAGCGCGTGAAACTCGGCGGGGTTGAAGAAATCATTCTCGCAACGAACCCTACCATTGAAGGAGAAGCCACGGCGATCTATCTGACCCGATTGCTTAAACCCTTTGGCGTACGCGTTTCCAGAATTGCTTATGGAATTCCAGTGGGGATGGATATTGAGTATGCGGACGAAGTGACGTTGTTGAAATCGATCGAGGGTCGCCGGGATTTGTAGTGTGTGAACGGCTTTCCAGTCCTGATTGACCCCCTCTCAGCCAGATTGGTATAGTTTCAGCGGCCTGTCGTCCGCAGAATATGAACGTATGAAAGCACGGTCTTCTAGTAAACGCCCGCCCTCGCCCAAGGTACCGAACACCGCAGTCCCCGCTCGCTCCGCGAGGAAAGGGAAGGCAAGTACGAAGAGAGCGAAATATCCCGACATCCGACGTGATCTTGAACGTCAGCGCACAGCAATCCTTGGTGAGGTTGAAGAAGTGCTGACCCATCGCGGCGACCTCGAGGCCTTTCCCGATGTCAGCGACCAGGCCTCTGCTGAGGTCGATCAAAACTTCTCCATGCGGATTCGGGAGCGCGAGCGGAAGTTGCTCAAGAAGATCGACGAGGCCCTGGAACGGATGAATGTAGCGACCTACGGGATCTGCGAGCGCTGCGGTGGAGATATCCCTTACAAACGTCTTAAAGCCAGGCCGGTCACCACCCTCTGCATCGAGTGCAAGACCCTTCAAGAACAGGAAGAACGAGCTCGAGGCTGAGTCGTTTTCCTCACACGAATTGAGAATACTCAAGATAATCCGGATAGGACGCGGAGCTACTGCTTCAAGACCTTCACCCGTTCCTTGGCGTGTGCCATACGGGCTTCCTCTTCGGGTATCCCTTCTACAAGAGCAAGATAGGTTTCGTACTCAGAGAGGGCGCGCTTGGGGTTCGTGGCTTCACTCGCTCCGGCTAGATTGAATCGGGCCAGGGCATAGTTGGGACGCAGGGTCACCGCCTTTTCGAACAAGCGTAAGCCAGCCGCTGTGTCCCCTAATTTTACCTGGACCGTGCCGAGATTGTTCAACACCTCCGGGATGTTAGGCCTGAGGGTTAGTGACTGCAACAACTCCGCTTTTGCGTTCTCGAGTTGGCCTTTCACGAGCCATGCAACCCCAAGTTTGTGCCGAGCTTCGGCAAGCCAGACCTTATTTGTGAATCCACTAGCAATCGCCTTTTGGTACGCATCAGCCGCAATCTCATAGTTTTTGTCCCCGCAGTAGGCGAGCTGAGCAGCTTGGCCACGAGCGAATTGCTGCAACGACGTGAACGGCTCTTTATCCTCGGTTCCCTGACTCTCCATTGTTTGCCCCCCCGTACCCCCTGCAAAATTGCGAAGCCGATCAAGAAACTCCCGTCGGTACGGAGAAAAGAGGCGCACATAGGGATCGATCGTGTAGGAGGCCTGGAGCAGGACCGGACGGTCGTGAGGACCGGTGACGAGATACTGGGTCGTGCTTTTCTCGTCTCCAGTCTCGAGGAGCGCACTGCTCTCCATATTCATTCGTGTTTCCAATTGGGCCACGTTTAAGTAGAACTCGACCGACGGC
This sequence comes from Nitrospira sp., assembly GCA_005116965.1. Lineage (GTDB taxonomy): Bacteria > Nitrospirota > Nitrospiria > Nitrospirales > Nitrospiraceae > Nitrospira_D. The sequence goes on from SWDG01000007.1 coordinate 142,861, forward strand.
TTCAGCTGAGAGAGCGTGAGCCGAAGCACCGGATAGGGTTTGAGGTCCAGTCCCTTCGAGAAGGTGAACAAAGCCCCCACCAGCACGTCATCTTCGTCGAAGAAATAGGATTCCTCTCCGTGCGAGGCACTTCCTTGCATAGGAATGACAAGCTCCTGCCCGCTTCCCCAACTCGTCGAGGTGTGCGTCACGGGGGGGTATTTTTTCAAGAAGTCGACCTTGCGCTCACAGAGCACCGTTGACACGAGCAGAGGAAGGTCGCTTTTCGAGGGTGGGAGCGGAGGCTTCACAGGAGCCGCAGACCCGCCACACCCGATCACCAGACCCACAACCGCAAAGAGGCTGGCCAAAGATATAGACCTCAAGAAATTCGACGGGCAATCCCTGTCCTGCATACTACAAACAATACACGATTTGAGGGGGTCTTCGCGAAGAGGAAATGAAAAGGCCCGCTCTTTGAGAAGAGCGGGCCTTTTCTGTTTCTAAAGGACTGGGTAAACTAGCGACGTTGTGCGTCCACCATGTTGTCTTCTGCTGTATAGCCGGAAAGATACGAGAATCCGTTTGCTAGCTTATAGATCGGACGATTGATCCCATAGTCGAACGCATGGCCGATCGGATTTGAGACAAATCCGAGCCAACGAAGGGGATGATCGTTGACAGCTGAACCAGCAGCGGGGTCCGAATAGACCAACGCGGTGCTGTCCAGAATGTTGTAGATACTGGTTGGAGGGGTATATTCCTTGGTCTCGACACTTCCGCCTTGTTGGTGTGTCGTGCTGCAACCGGTGGCAACCGTGGCCAGCATCATGATGCCCAGAATGGTCGATGTTGCTTTCATATGTAGACCTCTCTTGTTTCGGCTCCCATCTACTTGAGACTCAAACCAGATACGCTCAAAAGACAATCAGAAGTGTAGCCGACCCCCTCGTTTCTGTCCAGAATTCGAGGTGTTCGCTTGTTGCAGGAAAGGTCAACGTTTCTCATCAGATAGGACCGCGCCGGGGAGGAGAGGATGGTGGGCGATACAGGTATCGAACCTGTGGCCTCTTCCGTGTGAAGGAAGCGCTCTACCACTGAGCTAATCGCCCGACCTGAAGCAAGTCTGAAAAGCGGCCAAACTCTAGCACTGCGCCCCAGGGGCAGTCAACGCGGGGGCTACTCCCTCGCGAGTGATCGATTCAGCTCATTCATGTGATTTTATGTGGGACCGTTCGCGGTGAGCCCTTCGATGAACTCAGGACAGGCCTGTCGAACCATGAACGGGTGACTCCCCGGAATTAAAGAGAGTCGGTACGAGTTCGCCATCGCTTATCTTGACAGAGCAAAAAATCGATTCGTACAATGCCCCTTCACTCTCCAACCATTGGATGTTCCAAACACATGCGTGACGACATTGTCATCGTGGGCGGTGGTCTGGCTGGTTCCGAAGCTGCCTGGCAAGCGGCGAATCGTGGCGCCAAGGTCACGCTCTATGAGATGCGCCCAAAAGAGATGACAAAGGCGCACAAAACGGGCGGCTTGGCCGAACTCGTTTGCTCGAACTCATTAGGATCTCTCGATCCCCTGAATGCGCCCGGCATTCTGAAGGAAGAGATGCGGCGCCTCAACTCGTTGATCATCTCCGCCGCAGAGCAATCCAAAGTACCGGCTGGATCGGCACTGGCTGTCGATCGTGACCAGTTCTCCCAGCACATTACCCGTGCGCTGGAAGGCCATCCGAACATCAGAATTCTCCACGAAGCAATCAGCGAAATCCCGACAGATTGCTGCTGCATCATCGCGACGGGGCCGTTGACCTCCGACACACTCTCACAAGCCATCCGTGCGGCAACCCAATCCCAGCACCTGTATTTTTACGACGCGATCTCACCGATCGTCGATGCGGACTCGATTAACATGGACGTGGTCTTTCGCGCCTCTCGTTACGACAAAGGCGGGGATGATTATTTAAATTGCCCCATGACGGCAGAACAGTACAATGTCTTTTACGACGCCATGATGGCCGCAGAAAAAGTCCAGCCGAAGGAATTTGAGAAGACGCCCTATTTTGAGGCCTGCGTGCCGATTGAAGTGCTAGCTGAACGTGGCCGCCAGACGATGCAGTTTGGGCCTCTAAAGCCGGTGGGCCTCAAAGATCCTCGCACTGGGATCGAACCAGCTGCGGTCGTGCAATTGAGAACGGAAAACATCCATCGGACCTGTTACAACCTGGTGGGCTTTCAGACCAAACTGACCTATGGCGAACAGAAGCGCGTGTTTCGCATGATCCCAGGGCTCGAACAGGCTGAGTTTCTCCGGTATGGAAGCCTGCATCGCAACACGTTCATCAACTCCCCCCAGCTCCTGTTGAACACGTTGCAATTCAAGGCGCGCGGCACGCTCTTTTTTGCCGGGCAGCTTGTGGGCGTAGAAGGCTACACCGAATCGGCAGCCATGGGAGGCCTGGCCGGGATCAATGCCGCGCGGGCTTTGGCGGGCGAACCGCTGATCACGCCTCCCCCCACAACCGCGCATGGCTGCTTGATCGCACACATCGCCTCATCGGATCCGCGCCATTTCCAACCGATGAATACTAACTTCGGCCTGTTTCCTCCCTTGTCGAACCACCCCAAAGATAAAGAGAAGAAGCGTCGCATGCTCAGCCAACGAGCCCTTGAGGATTTTGACTCGTGGAAGATGCAATCAAGGCTTTCGTAATGCACCTCCAGGTTGAACGTAATGCGTCACAGGAGACGATTCGCAGTTATCGATCCGACCTTCATCAGCTGGTGAGGTTCCTTCAACCAACCAAGGATGACACCACACCCATTCGCCTCGATACGGTTACCAGCGACAATATTCGCGCCCACTTACACAGGTTGGATCATCAAGGCGAGAAAGCGTCGTCCTTAGCGAGAAAACTGGCGTGCCTGCGAAGTTTTTTTCGGTTTCTCGTTCGTGAGGGGCAGCTTTCTAAGAACCCCACGGAAAACCTGAGGAGCCCCAAGCTACCCAAGCCGCTCCCCCGTGTATTGTCAAAGGACGATGCGGCGGCGCTCATGGAGTTTCCATCGGGACAGTCACCCCTCACCCTACGCGACCGTGCCCTGCTGGAAACTATGTACTCGACCGGTGCTCGGGTGAGTGAGGTCGTGGGCATCAATCTAGATGATCTGAACGAGACGGACGGAAGTGTGTGCTTGAGCGGGAAGGGCCGCAAGGAACGGATGGTCCCGATCGGGGATCTGGCGCTTCAAGCCATCCGAGAGTATCGCACGTCCTTAAAACCGCTATCCCGCAGCGGTCAGCTGCCGGCTCCGATGTTCTTGAATCATCGTGGAGGCCGGATCACCACGCGGAGTGTCGCTCGAATGGTTGCTCGATATTCCAGCCGTCTCGTGAATGGAGCGGTCAGTCCCCACGCCTTGCGGCACTCCTACGCGACGCATCTGCTCGACGAAGGCGCAGATCTCCGGTCGATTCAGGAAATGCTGGGCCACGCGTCACTGAGCACGACACAAAAATATACGCATTTGGCGATGGATCAGCTTCTCGCGGTGTATGATAGCGCCCACCCACGCGCACGGGTGGCGGCAAGCCCCTTGTCACGAAAGGACCGGAAATCGTCATGATCATTCGCTCGACCACCATCCTCTGTGTCCGGCGCGATGGACGGGTCGCCATGGGCTGTGACGGCCAAGTGACCGTTGGCACCACGGTGATGAAGCACAACGCTAAGAAGCTCCGGCGCCTGCATCATGACCAGATCTTGGCAGGATTTGCCGGTGCCACGGCTGATGCGTTTACGCTGTTCGAGAAATTCGAGAGTAAATTAGAGGAGTATCGGGGCAATCTCACGAGAGCGGCGGTCGAGCTCGCGAAAGATTGGCGAACCGACCGGGCGCTTCGACGGTTGGAGGCGCTACTTGCCGTCGCCGGCAAGGAACAATCGTTCATCATTTCAGGAACCGGCGATGTTATAGAACCAGAAGATGGCATTTTAGCCATCGGTTCGGGTGGACCCTATGCCCTGGCGGCTGCCAGAGGACTGCTCCGCCATTCTCAACTCGAGGCCCCGGTGATCGTCACCGAAGCCATGACCATCGCTGGTTCTATTGACATCTACACCAACCAACAGATTATTGTTGAAGAACTTCAAGGATAACTCACCATCATGAAGCCTCTCACAAGCGATCCCGAACCGTTGAATCTCAACAGTCTTACTCCGCGCCAGATCGTCGAAGAACTGAATCGTTACGTCATCGGGCAAAAGGACGCGAAGCGGATGGTCGCCATCGCACTTCGCAACCGCTGGCGACGCCAGCAGGTGTCTCCCGACCTCCGCGACGAGGTCATGCCGAAAAACATCATTATGATTGGGCCGACCGGCGTGGGAAAAACCGAGATCGCCCGACGGCTCGCCAAGTTGGCCGAAGCCCCCTTCATTAAAGTGGAAGCGTCAAAATTCACCGAGGTCGGCTACGTCGGGCGTGATGTGGAATCGATCATTCGTGACTTGACCGAACTGGCCATCAATATGGTCAAGACGCAACGGTTAACGTCCGTTCAGCACAAAGCGGAACAACAAGGCGAGGAACGATTGCTCGATCTTCTCCTTCCGCCACCGCCTCCTCGACCAGGTTTTGTAGACAGCACGAGCGAGCCGGCCATTCAAGCCCCTCATGATTCCCACGAAGCGACGAGATCGAAACTGCGCCTGCAGCTGCGAGAAGGGAAGCTAGATGAACGAACGGTGGAGATGGAAGTCAAGGAACGCGGCCTTCCAATTGGCGTCATTTCCAACGCGGGTGGACTCGACGACATCGAGAGCAATCTCCGAGACATGCTGGGCGGCATGTTCCAGGGCAAGAAAAAGAAACGGCTGATGAAAGTCCCCGAAGCGCTCAAACACCTGACACAGGAAGAAGCCCAGAAACTGATCGATATGGATGACGCCACGCGGGAAGCCATCACCAAGGTGGAACAGACTGGAATCGTGTTCCTCGACGAGATCGACAAAATTGCAGGCCGCGAACGCAACACGGGACCGGATGTCTCGCGGGAGGGTGTGCAACGGGATTTACTCCCCATCGTGGAAGGCTGCACAGTCAGCACCAAACACGGCCCGGTCGTGACGGATCATATTCTCTTCATCGCTGCCGGCGCCTTTCATGTGGCGAAACCGTCCGATCTGATTCCGGAGCTCCAAGGGCGATTTCCGATCCGCGTCGAACTCAGCCCCTTGTCCAAAGACGATTTTGTCCGTATTCTCACAGAGCCAAAAGGGGCGTTGGTCCGGCAGTATCAGGCCTTGCTGGCCACCGAAGGCCTCGCCATCGAGTTCACCAAAGACGGTCTGGAGGAGATCGCCGAAGTGGCGGTGCAAGTGAATGAACGGACTGAGAACATCGGTGCGCGTCGCCTGTTCACCATCATGGAGCGGTTGCTTGAGGACATTTCTTTCGAGGGACCAGGCTGGCCCGACAAACGAATCAGCATCACCGCGACCAATGTACGGGACCGATTGAAAGATATTGTGAAGGACCAGGATCTGAGCCGGTATATTTTATAGGGATTCGGTGTTGATCGCCGGGAGTGCTGCATGGACAAACTGATCAAGAAAGCCAACGTCCTCATCGAGGCCCTGCCGTATATTCGAACGTTTCGCGGGAAAACGGTGGTCGTGAAATACGGCGGCCATGCGATGACGGATTCATCCCTCAAAGAACGGTTCGCGCAAAATGTCGTGTTGCTGAAGTACGTCGGGATCAACCCGGTCATTATCCACGGCGGCGGACCTCAAATCGACAAGATGCTCGACCGGCTTGGCATCCAAGCGAAATTCCGCCATGGTGTTCGAATCACCGACGAGGCCACGATGGAAATCGTGGAGATGGTCCTGGCAGGAAAGATCAATATGGAGATCACCGATCTGATCAACCGACACGGTGGCAGTGCGGTCGGTTTGAGCGGGAAGGATGGCGGATTGATTCTCAGCAAGCCGTTGACGGCCAAGGCCTGGGCGGAAAGCCTCGATCGCGATTTAGAAGGAGAGGACGGCGAAGGGGACTTCGGGTTGGTGGGCGATATCGAAAAGGTCGATCCTGGTCTGCTGCGTAATCTGCAGGACGACCACTACATCCCGGTGATCGCCCCTATCGGAACGGATCGCGAAGGGAATACCTACAACATCAACGCTGATCTTGTAGCCGGAGCCGTCGCAGGGGCCCTGCGCGCGGAAAAACTCGTCATGATGACCGACATCAAAGGCATTCGCGACGCCAACGGGCGCCACCTCTCCACCGTCTCTCGAAAAGATGTGCAACGAATGATGAAGAAGGGGACCATCACGGAGGGAATGATTCCGAAGGTTCACGCCTGCCTCGACGCGCTCGCTGAAGGGGTCGGCAAGGCCCATATCATCGACGGGCGCATTCCACACGCTGTTCTGCTCGAAATCTTCACGCGCAAGGGCATCGGCACCGAGATCGTGACCTAACTCTTCCGTTGACGGAAACCCACGTGCCCATTGCTCACAACCTCCTCAAAGAAGACCTTCGCTATCTGGTGGGCGAGCGCCATCCCCTCTCTTCTCCGATTCGCCTCCAGGAAGCAGAAGCCTATCTACACCTCCAATTCTCTGAAGCCGGCCTTACCGTCACAACGCAACACTTCCAGGCCTTGGGCGACATCTACCACAATGTGATCGGAACGGCGCTTCCCGACGTTGAGCCATTCCAATCCGCACCATCGCTGATCCTCGCCGCACACTTCGACACGGTCCAAGGGTCTCCCGGCGCCGATGATAACGCCAGCGCCCTCGCGGTACTTCTACACATTGCTCGCCAAATCCAAACCATGAAATTGGCCAGACCGATCCATTTCATCGCCTTTAACTTGGAAGAAGAGAACTTGCTCGGCAGCGCCGCCTATACAGCGTTATTGAGAAAAAATCGTGCAACGATCCACGGAGCGATCGTGTTGGAATGTGTCGGCTATGCAAGCCATCACGAGCACTCGCAGAAAATTCCTCCCGGTGTTCCCATCGCGGTACCCACGACCGGAAATTTTCTTGCCGTGATCGGGAACGAGCGCTCACACACTTTGACCAGCTCCGTCGCGAAAGCCATCCAATCACATCTCCCGATTGTTCCACTGATCGTGCCGGGCAACGGGGAGCAGCTCCCGGACACCAGACGGAGCGACCACACCTCGTTTTGGGAGCAAGGCTTCCCTGCCGTCATGCTTACGGATACGGCCAACTTCCGTAATCCTCATTACCATCGGCCAACCGACACTCTCGACACACTGAATCTGGACTTCATCGCCTCAGTGGCGGCTGGCCTCACAACGGCAGTCATGGATCTGGCCGGTCGGCATGCGGCGTAGCTTTCGAACCTCAAGTTGGCTAAACTTCCCGCCAATAAGAGGGCATTTTACTTGATATTGCACATTGCGATATCAAGCACGCTGAAGCTCTCGGGACAATAATGTCATGCCGACTCTGAATTGGATCGGAAAAGACGCAGTCGTCAATCACCATCATCAGGTGCCCTTTCATCTGCTCAAAGACGTGCCCGATCTGGCCTGCGGCGAGCCGGGTGACGGGAACCTCATCGTGCAGGGCGACAACCTCGTTGCGCTCAAAGCCCTCCTCCCTTACTACGCCGGTCAAGTGAAGTGCATCTACATTGATCCCCCGTACAACACGGGGAGTGAGGGGTTGGGTCTACAACGACAATGTCAACAGCTCGATAATTAAGGAATGGCTGGGTAGGGTGGTTGGTAAAGAGGGTGAAACTCTCGACCGGCATGACCGTTGGCTGTGCATGATGTATCCTCGGCTCGCGTTGTTACGACAGTTTCTATTACCCAATGGAATCTTAATGGTGAGCATTGATGATAACGAAGTGGCACTAGCAAAGCTATTGATGGACGAGTGGTTCGGCACGCAGAACTTCGTTGCGCAGCTCGTTTGGGAAAAGGGCCGAAAGAACGACGCCAAGCTATTTTCAATTGGTCATGAGTACATATTAGTTTATGCGCGAAGTCGAGCTGAACTCGCAAAGACGCTGTGGAGAGCACCGAAGGATGGAATTGCAGAAATTGCTGCCGAGTATCGCAAGTTGCGAGCCGAACATGGCGAAAACTACAAGGTAATATCACAAGGCCTAGCAGAATTTTATCGTCGTCTTCCAAAAGGTCATCCATCGAAAAAATATTCTCGAGCCAAAAATGCAGATAGGCGCGGTGTCTGGCGGGACAACAATATTTCGTGGCACGGAGGAGGAGGCCCCAGGTATGACTTGCTACATCCGGTTACCGGTATGGCATGCAAGGTTCCTGATGACGGCTGGAGGTTTGTCGAAAATTCCATGAAGGAAAAAGTACGCGATGAATGGGTGGTCTTTCGGCGGGATCATACAGAACCACCACTTTTAAAGTCGTACATCTACATGCTCGAGGACAGTTGTGATGACAACGAACTCAACGAAGGCAAGAAGGAGGTCCTGGGTAGTGTGTTCTATAGGCACTCACAGCCATCGAATGATGTCATGAAGGATATTTTTGGTGAAAAGGTCTTTCCAAACCCCAAAGATCATGAGGTCCTCGCTAGACTTATCCGTTATGTTACGGACGATGACAAGAACGCTGTAATTTTAGATTCCTTTGCTGGCTCTGGCACCACGGGGCATGCAGTATTGAATTTAAATGCACAGGACGGCGGAGGTCGTCGCTTTATCCTCGTCGAAATGGAGCCAAAGATTGCGCACGAAGTTACTGCCGAGCGCATCCGGCGAGTGGCGGATGGTTACAAAAATGCGAAGGGCGAGAAGATCGAAGGACTTGGTGGCGGCTTCCGCTATTGCGAGCTGGGCGAGCCGTTATTCGATGAAAGCGGGAAGATTCGGGAGACAGTCAGCTTCAGCGATCTCGCTCGGCACGTCTATTTCACTGAAACCGGTGAGCCGCTTCCACGCGGACGTGTGACGAAGTCGCCGTTTCTCGGAGAATGTCGCGGTGTGGGCATCTATCTGCTCTACAACGGCATTCTGGGTGATAAGAGCGCTCAGGGCGGCAATATTCTCACGCGAGCGGTGTTGGCGCGGTTGCCCAAGTTCGACGGACAGAAAGTGATCTATTGTGCCGGATGCCTTCTGGGAAAGGACAGGCTGCAAGCAGAGCGCATTGTGATTCGGCAGACGCCGTACGAGATCAAGGTGAGTTAACGCATGGCCACCAAAAAGAAGGTGCCTCTTCATGGCTCATTGGAGCCGTTGATTCTTGTCGTCAGAAATCAGCGCGTGATTCTCGATGCGGACTTGGCCAGGCTCTATGGAGTGACGACCAAGGCGTTCAACCAGGCCGTGAAACGGAATGCCGATCGCTTTCCGGAAGATTTTGCCTTCCAGCCTACAGAGGCTGAGCTGAAAATCTTGAGGTCACAAATTGTGACCTCAAGTTCAGAAGCCATTGAATCGAAGACGGTGACCCAAAACCGGTCACAAATTGTGACCGGTTCCCATGGTGGGAGGCGGTATCGTCCCTGGGCATTTACCGAACACGGTGCCGTGATGGCTGCCAACATTCTCCACAGCGAGCAGGCCGTCCAGATGAGTGTCTTCGTCGTGCGGGCATTCGTGCGCCTGCGCGAGCATATCACGGCCAACGCGGCGATTCTGAAACGACTGGCCGAAATCGACCGGACGCTGCTTCAGCACGATACGGCTTTATTGGATCTGTACGAAAAGTTGCTGCCCCTGTTGCAGCCACTTCCGGACCCACCCCAGCGGCGCATCGGCTTTCATTCGAAGGCCAAAGCGTGATTACGCTCAAGGATTATCAGGAGCGCGTACTCGACTCGTTGTGCGAGTTTTTCCGTCTGACGGCTCAGACCAGAAATCCGGATACAGCATTCCGCGAGGTCACAAGGCGGTTCGGGGAGTCTGTGCCCTATTTCCCCGTTGCGGCTGCGGGGCTCAGTTCAGGGATGCCCTATGTCTGCCTGCGCGTGCCGACCGGGGGCGGCAAGACTTTGCTGGCCTGCTATGCCGCCGGTTTGGCCCAGCGCGAGTTCATGCGGGCCGAGCGATCGGTGGTGCTCTGGCTGGTGCCGAGCAATACGATTCTCGATCAGACGGCCGATGCGCTCCGTGATCCGCGCCATCCCTACCGCCGCGCGTTGGAATTGGCTTGTGGCTCTGTAGACGTGGTGACGATTGAGGAGGCCTTGCGTCTTTCCCGTGCTACGGTTGAAGGACAGACAGTAGTAATCGTGGCGACCATTCAATCGTTCCGCGTCGAGGAGACGGCAGGTCGCAAGGTCTATGATCAGAACGGCGCATTTGCAGAGCATCTGCTCAATGTTCCTGCCGGCCGTCTGGCTGATCTCATGCCCGGCGCTGACGGCAAGCCCAAACCTTCGCTGGTGAACATGCTGCGGCTGCGGCGTCCGATTGTGATTGTGGATGAGGCGCACAATGCGCGGACCGACCTCTCATTCTCCACGCTTGGGAATGTGCTGCCCTCCTGCATTGTCGAATTTACGGCCACACCGGCGCGTGAGAAGCAGCCTTCTAACGTCCTGCATCGTGTGTCGGCGGCGGAATTGAAAACGGCGCAGATGGTGAAACTGCCATTGAGGGTGATCGCTCGACATCCGGGCCAACGCGATCAACTTCTGATGGAAGCGGTGACGTTGCGCGCCGACCTCGAAAAACTCGCCGTTGCCGAAGGGCAGCAGACAACGGAGTACATCCGGCCCATTTTGTTGATTCAGGCTGAACGAGTCGATGCCTGTGAACCGCTGCGCGACCGGCTGGTACGTGAGTTTGGTTTTTCAAAGGATGAGGTGAAGATCTCTGTCGGCAAACTCGATGAATTGAAGGATGTGAAGGAGATCGCCTCGCCGAAATGCCCTGTCCGCGTCATCATGACCGTGGAGAAGTTGCGGGAGGGCTGGGATTGCCCCTTTGCCTATGTGCTGTGCAGTCTCAAGGAAACTCGCTCTGTCACGGCGATCGAACAAATCGTCGGGCGCATTCTCCGGTTGCCGAATGCTCAGACCAAGCGGCATCCCGATTTGAATTGCGCTTATGCCTTTTCGGTGTCGGAGTCGATCACGGACGTGCTGGCCGAACTGCGCGAGGCATTGGAGCACAATGGTTTCACGCCGGCGGAGGCGGAGCGGATCATTATTCCGGTGCCGAAAGGTACGTTGCCGCTTGGTGTGCAGCCGCAGACGATCACGCTTATCCCGGCCGAAATCGACGCGACTGTGGCACGGGTTCAAGAGGCGGCACTTGGCGGGAAAGTGCGGATCGATTCCACGGCGGGTACCATCACCATTGTCGTTCCACTTGATCGGGATGATACCGAAAAGGTGAAGAGCTGTGTCACGACTCCCGAAGCCAAGGTCAAAGTAGAGGAAGCTGTCGAATTGGTGCGCAAGGCGGAGCAGGCTTTTGGCGGGACTGGAAAGCCGCGCCAGCCTTCGCCTTATGAACAACAGGTTGATTTTCTCGTACCTCTGCTCTGTTTTTTCGAGAACGGCATGCTGTACGAGTTCGAGAGTACCTTTTTACTCGAACACCCCTGGAAGCTCAGCGAGAAAGATGCGTCGTTGTCGGCGGCGTATAACCCGCTGGCTCGCCCGTATGGTAAGGCGGGAGTGGTCGATGTCGGAGCAAAAGGCGAGGTGCAGACGATCGTCATGGGCGATACCGCCGATAGCGATTTTGTCGGAGCGTTACATCAACAGGTATTACAACTCAGCGGTCAAGATGATTGGACTCTTGAGCGGCTTGTGGCATGGCTGGATCGGGAAATTGATCATCACGATATTCCGGCGGGAGAGTCGGCGGAGTTTCTCCGAAAAGTCATCCGTGGACTGATGGCCAAGTTTGGGATGACGGAAGTTGACACGCTCGTGCTTGATCGAGCCCGGCTTCGGGACGAGATTGCCGGGCGCATTCAGGAGCATCGAGACAACGAACGCAATGCCTCCTTTCACCAACTGATGCTCCCTGATTCATCGCTTACCGTGGATGCGGGGCAGTCGATTAACTTTCGGACAATGGGATATGAGCCAAGCCGCGTGTACGAGGGTGGGTTCCAGTTCCAAAAGCACTACTTCGGGCCGAAGCCCGGAGAATTGTCGGAGAAGACAGCGGACGGGAAACTCACGGAAGAATTTCAATGTGCACAGTTTCTTGATGGTCTGTCAGAAGTACGGTTTTGGGTCCGCAATCTCCCTCGCAAATCGACTTCGTTCAGGCTCCAAACATCGAAGGACTGGTTCTACCCGGATTTCATTTGCCAATTAACTGACGGTCGCGCGTTGGCGGTCGAGTACAAGGGCAAACATTTGTACGACGGCAACGATGCCGAAGAAAAGCGCGTAGTCGGTCACGTGTGGGCATCAAGAAGCGGCGGGAAATGCCTCTTTACGATGCCGACGGAGGGTGACTTCTCCGTGATTATACGGGCGGTCACACCGATATAATTGAATGCTTGCCCAGCAAGCGACCTCCCGCCGCTGGCTGGATGACCTCTTTCACTCCATGCTCCACCGCGCGTTCCAGAGGGAATTGTAAGTGAGGCCACAACCTATTGCCGACTATATTTTCACTGATCATGCCCGGCTCGAGATACTGCGGCGAGGCTTGAGCGAAGAGATGGTCCGTGCGATACTTCTCGCACCAGAGCAACGAATCGAGGTTCGCCCAGGCCGTGAGGTCCTTCAATCGAAAATCTCCTCTGGGCAACCCGGAAAGGTGTTCCTGATTCGTGTCTTCGTAGATATCGATCGACGCCCAGCAGAGGTCGTCACCGCGTACCGAACCAGCAAGATCGAAAAGTATTGGAGGGAGTCATGAAGGTTTCGTACGACGAAAAAACAGATACATTGAGCATGATCCTGAAGGACAACACGCCCATCGCCGAGAGTGACGAGGACAAGCCAGGTGTGATCCTGGACTACGACGCGGGAGGCAATCTTGTTTCCATTGAGATTCTGGATGCGTCGAAGCGTGTCACTGAAACCCGCAAGGTTGAATTTCAAACCACCGGGTAACGCCTTTCACTGCCTGCCTGTTCGGCATCCGCACCAGACAAGCCACCTTCCCATCCATCGATTGCACGATCTCCTTCGCCCCTTGCTCCACCACACGTTCAACGGCGAATTATAGTCGTTGCCTATGCCGCTCCTGGCGTCAGTCGTTCACTAAATCGTGCTGTTCATGAATCATGAACAACGAGAAGCCTGCATCGATTTTTTATAACGCTTTGTGCCATAAGTGAGCAGCTCATGAGAACACACCTATCTAGTTCAGCTCGGCACGCTATCGCCTCTGTATTTGGTCACCTCGATTACAAGCGGCTCGAGTCCGTCTACTGTTACGAAGGCGGTGATGAGTTTTGGCGTAAGAAGCGGGAACCCTGTCGGCGACTGGGAACAAAACTGGCCGAAGTTCTCCTGAAGAAGTTACCGCATGGCGGGCGCAGTCTGTATGTCGGAGCCGGCGTGACCGAGCTGCCGGCCTTATTAGCAGAGGTGATTGAGCTTCAACGCCAGGTTGCGCCCTACAATCTCCGACGGTCTGAAGTGACGGTCCTCAATCGCGCCTGCCGATCCCTACCCGTGAAGTTTAGAGCACAGGATGCCTCTCTAGCTTCCGGCCTCTTCGACCATCTCTGGATTGTGAGCGTCTTGAACGATCCGGAGCGATTTCCTCACCTGGCTCCGCTGTCCTATGGTACTGCCGATCCGGTGACGTTTGACCCGCGCCAATTTGAACAGCAGCGCCGCGTTGTGCGTTCAATCGTCGATCGCGTCATGCCGAAGCTGAGCCTGCCTGGATTGGTGACCACCTCAACAGAAGAAGTGATCTGGATCGCGGACTGGTGCCATCGCAAAAATATTCCGTATCTCGTTGGACGAGAGCAATTTCCGACAGCTCTAGTAGGCGATCCAGTCTGCTTTATGAAGATTGGGGGCTTGGAAACGAACAATCGCAGACCGAGAGATGCTAGATTTTAAATCCGGGCGGCGGCTTCGACGAGTCGTCCATATATTGCCGGGCATACTTCACGTAATTCTCCGCCGATTCTCTAATCCAGGCCAACTCCTTGTCCGAAGCCGGTCGTTTCACTTTGGCTGGTGAACCCAGAATCAGGCTTTTCGGAGGAACAACGGTTCCTTCCGTGATCAGCGCCCCCGCTCCCACCACCGAATCCTCGCCGATCACCGCGCCGTCCATGATGATGGCACCCATTCCGACCAGCACTCGATCCTGAATCGTACACCCATGCAGCACAACATTGTGGCCGATCGTGACGTCAGTGCCGATGATGAGCGGATGGGTATCGTGCGTCACATGAAGCATGCAGAGGTCCTGGACATTCGTCCGTTCTCCAATCCGGATGTAGTGGACATCGCCCCGGATGACGGCGTTGAACCACACACTGCAACCCTCCCCCATAACCACATCGCCGATCACGACAGCGGTCTCTTCGATAAAGCATGATGTGGGGATCGTCGGTCTGATGCCCTGAAAGGTTCGAATCATGAGGGGCACTCTAGGGCAAGTGGGCAGACTCTCGCAAGGGTCTACAAGGGTCTAATTGACAGGCTTTTCAAACGTCCCGTAGACTGGCTCCATGTCTCAGCCCCTCATCATCCCTCAACGCGCCAGATCAACCAAATCCGCCAAGACCAAAGGAACCACGACCACGATTGGTTTCGTCAATCTTGGCTGTTCCAAAAATCAGGTCGATTCGGAAATCATGCTCGGGAGTCTCATGACCGAGGGATTTCAACTGACCAGTGACCCGAAGCAAGCCGAAGTGGTCATCGTCAATACCTGCGGCTTCATCGAAGAGGCCAAAGAAGAATCGATCAATACCATTCTTGAACATGGGCAGCTGAAAAAAGCAGGAACCTGCCGTGTCTTGATTGCGGCCGGGTGTCTCGCACAGCGGTATCAAGGAGACTTGCTGAAAGAATTACCGGAGTTGGATGCGGTGGTCGGCACCGGGGAGTTCGGCAAGATCGCGGAGATCTGCCGAGATTTGTTGGCTCCCAAGAAACGGCATCGACGTCTCTGGATCAGTCAACCTCCCTATCTCTACGATGAACTCACACCTCGCCTGAGGCTCAGTAAACAGCATAGCGCCTATGTGAAAATCGCCGAAGGTTGCAACCGCAACTGTACCTTTTGCGCGATTCCGTTGATGCGCGGGAAGCAGCGCAGCAGACCGGTGGAATCCATTGTCGCTGAAGCGCGCCAGCTCGCCGCTGAGGGTGTCAAAGAGATCAACCTGATCTCCCAAGATACGATCAACTACGGAGTTGATCTTGGTCTTCGCCAAGGCCTCGTCCAGCTGCTTCGTGAGTTGGTGAAGGTTGAGAAACTCCGGTGGATCAGACCATTTTACCTCTACCCCCAACAAGTCACGGATGACCTCCTCGACCTCTACGCCGGGGAAGAAAAGATCACGAAGTATATCGACATGCCGCTTCAACACATCAATGACCGGATGCTTAAACGCATGCATCGGCTGGGTGATCGCGCTGCCATTGAATCTCTTGTCGATCGTATCCGCACCCGCATCCCCATGGTGACCTTTCGAACAGCTTTTATTGTTGGATTTCCTGGAGAAACCGACGCCGCCTATAACGAGCTTCGCGATTACGTGGAACGGGCGGAGTTCGACCGAGTTGCGGTGTTTCTTTATTCGGATGAAGAAGGCACTGGGGCAGTCGGCCTCGACGAAAAAGTCGAGCGGGACGTTATGGATGAGCGCCGCAATGAGATCCTCTCCATTCAGGAGTCGATTTCAGCCGCCAAAGGAAGGGCCAAAGTCGGCACCACCATCGACGTGCTGATTGATGGACGATCCGAGGAAACGGAACACGTTCTGGAGGGCCGCCACGAAGGGCTCGCTCCTGAAATCGATGGTGTCGTCTACATCGACGAGGGCTTGTCTGATACCACGCCACAGCGCCCAGCTCGTCACAACGTCTCCTCTCCCACACCTGGTGATTTCTGTAAGGTCGAGATTACCGATGCCGCAGCCTTCGACCTCGTCGGGCGCATCGTCACGGCTCCTGTCTAGGAAATGTAGTTCCTTGCCGCTCCTGCTAGACTCATAGCAACCACCACCAGAGGAGTGACCACCGATGTCGGCACAGGGAAAAGATTCGATCATTCTGTTGATCCATTGCAAAGACCGTAAGGGCATCGTGGCGCGCGTGTCTGGGTTCATACATGATTTCGGCGGCAACATCCTCGATTCCGACCATCACACTGACAAGGATACAAACGATTTTCTGATGCGCATGGAGTTCGCCACGGAGGGATTCCAGATTCCCTCGAACGACATTCCCTCCGCCTTTGCTCCAATTGCGAACCTGTACGAGATGCGCTGCGAGGTGTATCCGTCCAGCCGACGAACCCGCGTTGGTCTGCTGGTCTCGAAACAAGATCACTGTCTCGCCGACCTCCTCCAGCGGCACCGCCGAGACGAACTGCACATCGATATTCCCGTCATCGTTTCGAATCACGACACCTGCGCGAGCTGGGCTGAACTCTTCAACATTCCCTTTGCCGTCTATCCCGTGACGAAGGAGACCAAGCCCCAGCAAGAACAACAGGTCTTAGCGCTCCTAAAAGAGCACCGGGTGGAACTCGTGGTGATGGCTCGCTACATGCAGATTCTCACTGCGGAGTTTTTGGCTCAGGTCGGCTGCCCCGTCATCAACATTCACCATTCCTTTCTGCCGGCCTTTATCGGAGCCAATCCCTACCGGCAGGCCTACGACCGTGGCGTCAAGATCATTGGAACCACGGCGCACTACGCGACTCACGATTTGGATGAAGGGCCGATCATCGAGCAAGACGTGATTCGCATCGGACATCGAGATACCGTGGACGATCTCGTACGGAAAGGACGCGACTTGGAGGAAATCGTGCTGGCGCGCGCCGTGCGGCGCCACATTGAACGGCGAGTGTTAGTCTACGGAAGAAAGACGGTCGTGTTTGATTGAATCAGTGACGATCCGATGATTGTAGAAGAGAAGGGGAACGGATACAAATCCGTTCCCCTTCTGTTTGAAACCGAGGACACGATGTTAGATCTTCGCTGACAGAAACAGTGCCCCCCCACGACGGTTGATCAGCATCAGGATGCTGTCCCCCTTCTTCAAATCTGAAGACACCTTCTCAAATTCCTTTACGGACTTGACCGGCCTCCGATTGACCTCTTGAATGACATCACCAGGTACGAGTCCGGCCTTTTCCGCACCGCTGTCCGGGTCAACGCTCGTCACGACGACTCCCTGAGCCTTTCCTTTGATGCCCAACTCTCGCGCGGTGTTCTGATTCAAATCCTCGACAGACAAACCGGCCAAACCGTAGTCATGTTCACCACTTTCTACCTTCTTTGCAACTTTCTCCAGCTCCGGCTGCTCCCCGATCCGCGCGGTCAGCTCGCGCGCGCGCCCATCGCGCATGACCTTCACCTGGACCTTGCTGTCAACTGGAGTCCTGGTGACCATCCGTTGCAGTGCGACACCATCCTCAATCAGGATCCCCTGATACTCAATGATCACATCGCCCTGCTTAAGTCCAGCTTGGTCAGCTGGGCTGTCTTCCTTGACGTCACTGACTAGGGCGCCTTTCGAATCCTTCATACTGAAGGACATTGCCAGATCCTGGTTCAAATCTTGAAGACCGATCCCCAGATACCCTCGGACAACCTTGCCGGTTTTGATCAGGCTCTCATAGATCGGCTTGGCCATCGTTGTTGAGACCGCGAAGCCCACTCCTTGATACCCACCCATTTGCGAAAAGACGGCTGTATTAATACCAACGAGCTCACCTCTGGTGTTGACCAGTGCGCCGCCTGAGTTACCTGGGTTAATGGCGGCATCCGTCTGAATAAAATCTTCATACTGCGTGATCCCCATATGGCCGCGGCCAACAGCGCTGACGATCCCGAGCGTCACGGTGGAATTCAACCCGAAAGGATTGCCGACCGCCAAGACATACTCACCGACCTGCAGCTGCGAAGCATCGCCCCATGGTATGGCGGGAAGATTGCCGGCGTTGATCTTGACCACAGCGAGATCGCTCTTCGGATCAGCTCCGACAATCTTGCCCTTGAATTCCCGCTTGTCGGGAAGAGTGACGCTTACTTCATAAGCCTTGTCGATCACATGATTGTTGGTCAAAACATATCCGTCAGCAGAGATGATCACGCCTGATCCCTGCCCCCTTCGAAGTCCTCGCTGTTCCCCGGGAGGTTGCGGTCCCCGACGCCGTGGGTCGAAGGGTTTCCCAAAAAATTCTTCCATTCGGTCTCGTAGCTCGTCAGGAACAGAGAAGCTGTCCGACACCTTTTCCGTCATAACGGTCGTGATGTTGACAACCGCGGGAGTAACTTGACTTGCGACCTCTGTGAACCCGTTCGCGGGAGTTGTGATGACCGCGGCGGCTGGAGTTGAAGTCGGGGCGCTGGATGCCTGGGACGCACTGAACGAGTACCCACCCCAAACCAGAACCCCACTCATGAGGCCGATTCCGATCGCGGAACCGACCTTCCTACGCAGATGTGATGACATACGCCCTCCCCATAGGCTGGTTGATTGGAAACCCGTAATTCCTAGTTCTTACGATCGGGTAACCCCTGCCTTGCCATTGCAAGGAACATAACAACCTGGGATGAGAACGAGATTAACCAACGATTAGAGTTCACTAAGCAGTGGGGTGAACGAGCGGTAAGACAACCGTGAACGCTGATCCATGGCCGAGATCACTTTTGACTTCTATCCGGCCCTTGTGCAGCTCCACGATCCAGGCACAGATGGCGAGGCCGAGACCCGTCCCCTTCTTTGTATGGCCTCGGGCAACGTCGGTGCGGTAGAAGCGTTGGAAAATCTTCTTATGATCGGCAGGGGCGATGCCGATCCCCTGGTCTGTCACCGACAGCCGGGCCTCCCGACCGTCATTCAACAGCGAGATCTCCACCTTTCCACCAGGATGCGAATACTTCATCGCATTTTCGACGAGATTGAGCAGCAGTTCACGAAGCCGCAAGTCGTCGCCCTGAACCACCACCGGCATAACGGTTCCCAGCAGGACTTCGATATTGCGGTCCTGCGCAAGCAACTTGGCCTGACGATGAATATCCTCCACCAGCGACTCCATGGCGACAGGCAGCGACTCCACTCTGACTTCACCCATATCGGCGCGTGAGAGGAACAACAGTTCATCGACGATTCGCGTCATCCGATCGATCTCTTCCAGATTGCTTTCCAGCACCAACTTATAGTCGTCGAGCGAGCGAGGTCGCCGCAGCACCAGGTCAGTTTCTCCTTTCATCACCGTCAGAGGAGTCCGCAACTCATGCGAGGCATCGCTGGTGAATTGACGAATCTGGCGAAACGATGTATCCAGCCGGCCGATCATATTGTTGAAGGTGGCGGCCAGGCGGCCGATTTCGTCGTGAGCCGCCGGTATGCTCAGGCGTTGACTCAAATCCCCAGCGGCAATGCGCTGCGCCGCAAGGGTAATCTTATCGACAGGACGTAACGCTCGTCCTGCCAAGAACCATCCCCCTGCCAGAGACACAGCCAGGGCGATGGGGATCGCCACAACCAGCAGCACCAGGAAGCGTTGGAGTGTCTCTCCAACCGATTCCATCGACGTACCGACCTGCACGATGTACAGGAGATTACCTCGATACATGATCGGCACGGAAATCAGCCTCAACGGAGGCTCCTTGGGATACTTGGCCGACTCAAAAATTCTCTGTCCGGCAAACGCGGTATCAAGGGCGGTTCGGCTCAGCGGAACTTCGTGTTGTTTGATATTCGGAGAACGGATCGTGATCGTGCCAGAGGGGCTGAAGATCTGGAAGAACTTATCGATTCGCGTCAGTTCGGGAAATTGCGAGAGCAGTTCCTCTTCGTTGATCAGTGGAAGAAATCCTCGCTCTTCGAGCGACCGCACCGCCGTCATGGCCGTATCTTCCAACGATTCATCGACTGTGTCGCGGAGACTTCTCGCCGTAATGGCGTATAGCACTACAGAGAAAATGATCAAGACCAGGGCTAGGGCGGTCCCATACCACAGGGTCAGCCGGACGCGTAGCGGCATGGATCAGCTCCTGCTCGGTGGTGACGACGCCGTGCTGTCGGTTCGCTGCGCCGCAAGTCACTGGGTGCACGCGGGGCTTGTGTCAGCTTCACGCTAGTCGGCCTTCAGCATATACCCGCTACCTCGAATGGTATGGATGAGTTTCTTGGTCCGGCCTCGATCGATTTTGTTTCGAAGGTAGTTCACATAGACATCGATGACGTTCGTAAAGGTGTCGAAATCTTGATTCCACACGTGTTCGGAGATCATGGGCCGAGTGAGGACGCGGCCGGTGTGACGCATCAGATATTCAAGCAACGCATACTCTTTCAGCGTCAAATCGATGCGTTGCCCACCCCGGGTGACATCACGGGTAGCCGGATTGAGCATTAGATCATCCACCTGGAGGATCCCTGGGCTTTCGGATGCTCCACGACGCAGCAGGGCTCGAACACGCGCCAAGAGTTCATCGATCGCGAACGGTTTGGTCAGGTAATCATCGGCACCGGCATCCAATCCTTTGACCCGCTGGTCGATCTGAGATTGCGCTGAGAGAATCAGCACCGGAGTGTGGACCCGTTCACGACGGATATTCTTCAGCACATCCAGACCTGACATGGAGGGCAGCATCACGTCGACGACCAGGAGGTCATAGTTGGTCGCCAGGGCCATGTCCAATCCCTTGGCTCCGTCCTCACAGAGGTCGACGGCATAGCTCTCTTCTTCGAGCGCTCGCTTAATAAAACAACCGACTTTGGTTTCATCTTCTATGACAAGCACGCGCATAGACACCCCAACAAATATTGAGCAGCGGCGTGATTATACCAGACCGATGACTGTGAATCTTGAAGCGTACAGTGGCTCTCACCCGTCACGAAGCGGGGACTTAGGTCGAATCGCCGGGGAAGGTTTGTTCCAGAGAGGTAATCATGGGCTTGCCGTCGCGGATCGTGAAGACCAGCGTTTCCTCGCCTTCCGTCTTGAATTCTCGATTGGCCTGGCGAAGCGTCTCTGTCGACTTAAAGGAGACTTTCGCGCTCCGTTCATCGACGGCCAACGACACGGACGTATTCGTCCGAGTGAAGTCGTGGGCGCTGGGAAAGGCGAAGCTCATGGCGAGCGTCTTCCGGTAATCTTCCCGCGTCAGCATGGCCATCTGTTGTTGCGGGCCTTGTTTCAGATGAATGGTGATGGTCACGTCGTGAGCAATGTGGCGCAGGACGCCGTCGACATCTTTTCGTCGAACCGCTTCGTCGAGTGCGTCGAGAAGATGGTCGATCCCTTCACGAGTCAGACGGACATCGGGCTGGAAGGGCTTCACCTGCGAATCTGTGAGAATCACGCTGGGCTGACTTGTCGGTACATGGGGAGCCAGAAACTTGGTGACCAGACTCTGATTCTTGAAAATCGCGTACCCTGCGTATCCGATAGCCACTGTGGTACCCAGCACAAAGAGAATGACGAGGGCCTTTACCATCGAGAAGCGTGGCGGCGCTCGCTTTTCGGTTCTCTCATCGGTCCCCTGCTTCGTGGCGACCATAGATCAGCTCTCCGGGCTGAAGATATTATGAGGTAACAATAGCGTGAATTATGTGAAAAGCAATCAAAGCCGGCGGCGCTGCAGGCCGATGTACTCCGCAGAGCACGTGCCGAGCCCGACGGCTGCTTTAGGCAAGGCCTCCTCGCTACGCAGCAATGGTCATGAGCACAAAAACATCTCCGAAAACAGGCCTGGTCTCTTGGAAAAGGGCTGATGCCGTGGTACGCTGCCCGCGATTGACAGGGGGCACCACGCAACCTATTCTCTCCGGCCTGAACAGAGGGTAGCTGACTCCATGACCACTCAGAATTGGCGCCAACCGACTGACGACTTTATTCACCGGCACCTGGGTCCCACAAGGGCCGACATTCAAGAGATGCTGGCCACATTGGGCCTCCTGTCGCTCGATACGTTGACTGATACCGCCATTCCTTCTGATATTCGATTTCGTCGAGCTCTTGACATTCCGATCGCCGACGGTGAGCAGGCCGTCCTGACCCGTCTGAAAGACATCGCGTCCCAAAATCAGGTCTATCGATCGTTGATCGGCATGGGGTACCACGATTGCGTCACCCCGGGCGTGATCCAACGAAATATTCTAGAAAACCCGGCTTGGTATACGCAATACACCCCCTACCAAGCTGAGATCTCACAAGGCCGCTTAGAGGCGCTCGTGAACTTCCAGACCATGGTGGCAGACTTGACCGGTCTGCCCCTGGCGAATGCCTCGCTGTTGGATGAAGCGACCGCTGCAGCCGAAGCGATGGCGATGTGTTACACGATCGCCCGCAACACCGGCGATGAACGAAAGGAATTCTTTGTCTCGCGCGACTGCCATCCACAGACCTTGGCGGTGTTGCAGACCAGAGCCGAGCCTCTGGGTATCGTCATCAAGACCGGTGTCGCCTCATCCGTTGATTGTTCGCGGCCTCAGCTGTGCGGCCTGTTGTTGCAGTACCCGGCCACAGACGGCTATGTGAGTGACTTCAGCACATTGGCCACGCAGGCGCATGAGGCCGGTGTGCTCGTAGCAGTGGCGACCGATCTTCTCGCCCTGACCTTGCTCCGCTCGCCCGGGGAATTCGGCGCCGACATTGCCGTCGGTTCGACACAACGCTTCGGTGTTCCGATCAGCTTCGGTGGACCCCATGCTGCGTTTCTTGCGACCAGAGAGGAATACAAACGGCAGATGCCGGGTCGCCTTGTTGGTGTCTCAAAAGATGTGACCGGCAAACCGGCCATCAGGCTGTCGCTTCAGACGAGGGAGCAACACATTCGACGGGAAAAGGCCACCAGTAATATCTGCACGGCTCAAGTCTTGTTGGCCGTCATGGCCGCCATGTATGCGGTGTACCACGGACCGGACGGGTTGCGTCGGATCGCCGAGCGTGTACACGGCCTCACGTTGCTATTGGCAGAAGGACTGCGTCGGCTTGGATTCGACGTCTTGCCGAAAGTCTTCTTCGATACGGTTCGGATACCAGTCCCCAAAGCTCAAGCTGATCACATTGCGACCAGGGCGAATGAACAAGGAATCAATTTCCGGCACTATGAAGACGGCTCCATCGGCATCTCACTCGATGAAGTCAGCTCCGAGGAAGAAGTCCACCGGCTTCTGCACATCTTCGTCGGACATGACCAGTTGCCATTCCGTCTTTCCGATCTCGCTGACGCCATCGATCTCAACTACTCGGCTCCCTTGGCCAGGACGAGTACGTATCTGGCGCATGAGGTCTTCCATCGCCATCACTCCGAGCACGAGATGCTTCGCTATCTTCACAGACTACAGGCCAAGGACCTCTCCCTCGTCCACTCCATGATCCCGCTGGGTTCCTGCACCATGAAGCTGAACGCCACCACGGAAATGCTACCGGTCACGTGGCCGGAGTTCGCTCGTTTGCACCCCTTCGCGCCAACTGAACAAACACGTGGCTATCGGACGTTGTTCGAACAGCTCGAATCGTGGTTGGCTGAGATTGCCGGATTCGCGGCCTTCTCGCTCCAGCCGAACGCGGGGTCCCAGGGCGAATATTCTGGTCTGATGATGATTCGGGCCTATCATCGGTCGAAGGGGGAAACACACCGAGATGTCTGCCTGATCCCCGTATCAGCCCACGGCACGAATCCCGCCAGCGCCGCCATGGTTGGGATGACGGTCGTCGTGGTTGCCTGCGATCAGGACGGCAACGTGGATGTCGCCGACTTGGAGGCCAAGGCCGCTCAATATCGAGACCGATTGTCGGCCTTGATGCTCACCTATCCATCAACTCACGGGGTGTTTGAAGCAAGTGTGCGGCGCATTTGCCAAATCGTCCATACCCATGGCGGTCAAGTCTATATCGACGGGGCCAATATGAATGCCATGGTGGGCCTCTGCCGGCTGGGCGACATCGGAGCGGATGTCTGCCATCTCAACCTCCATAAGACATTTTGTATTCCCCATGGAGGTGGAGGGCCCGGCGTCGGACCGATTGGAGTAGCACGGCATCTCGTGCCATTTCTACCGGGGCACCCCGTGGTCAAGCTTGGTGGGCCTCAAGCCATCGGCCCTGTTTCGGCAGCCCCGTTTGGCAGTCCGGGCATCCTTCCGATTTCCTGGGTGTACATTGCCTTGATGGGTCGTGACGGATTGACCACAGCCACGCAGGTGGCCATCCTCAATGCCAACTACATGGCCAAGCGGATGGAAAAACATTACCCCATTCTGTATCGGGGCGATTCCGGATTGGTGGCTCACGAGTTCATCCTGGATCTCCGTGAATTCAAGGAGAGCGCCGGGGTCGAAGCGATGGATGTCGCCAAGCGATTGATGGACTACGGCTTCCATGCCCCAACCGTGTCGTTCCCGGTGCCCGGCACGCTGATGATCGAGCCGACGGAAAGCGAAGCCAAGAGCGAACTCGATCGGTTCTGTGAGGCGCTGATTCTGATTCGTGCAGAGATTCAAGAGATCGTCGATGGACGGCAGCCGCGCGCAAACAACGTGCTGAAGAACGCACCGCATACCGCCTCCGCCGTCACGGCGACGGAATGGAATCGTCCCTATACCCGCGAGCAGGCGGCGTTTCCTGCACCCTGGCTGAGAAACAGCAAGTTCTGGCCGAGCGTGAGCCGCATCGACGAGGCCTACGGTGACCGCCATCTGGTCTGCAGCTGTCCTCCGATCGAAAGTTATCAGCCCTAGCCAGCTCATCCTCCGCCGTGGCCTCTTGGCTGTCCTCCCCTGCATGGGCGACGGTGGACCCTGCCTTGTCCATTTTCCACGCTCACAGTAGAGTACAGAAGCGGACTCTGACGAGGAGGTTCTATGAGCGACATCGGACGTCGAGGTTTTCTGGTGCGGACTGGTTTGGCCTTGGGCGCAGCGGTTCTGGCTGGTGTCCACGCACGCGTGTCTGCCGATCAACAAGCCCCGCAGTACAGATTCAAAAACTGGGAAGACCTCCGGGCCCAGTTTCCATTGTCTCCCCAACTCATCCATTTGGCGGCATTTTTTCTCGCATCCCATCCGACGCCGGTGCGTGAGGCCATCGAGCGGCACCGCGCCAGCCTCGATACCGATCCCATCGGCTATTGGGTTGAACATGAGGAGAAACAGGAAGCGAAGGTGCTCCAGGCGGCAGCCGAGTATCTGGGAGGCAATCCCACCGACATCGCCTTGACCGACAGCACGACGATGGGCCTGGGGCTTCTCTATGGTGGTCTCAAGCTTGGCAACGAGCAGGAAATTCTGACCACGACCCACGACCACTATTCGACGGAAACGGCGCTGCGTCTCCGTGCCGAACGGACAGGCGCCATGGTGCGACAGATTCACCTCTATCGTTCCACCAACACTGTGTCTCGCGAGGAAATTGTCGATTCGTTACGCAAGGGCATCACCCCGATGACGCGCATTGTGGCCATCACCTGGGTGCATTCCAGTACAGGGCTTAAACTGCCCATTCATGAGATGGCGCTGGCGATCCAGGCCATCAATCGCTCGAGAGAAGAGAGGGATCGGATCATCTTCTGCGTGGATGGAGTCCATGCCTTGGGAGTTGAAGACTTCCGCGTGAGCGAACTTGGCTGCGACTTCCTGATCGCCGGAACCCACAAGTGGATGTTTGGTCCCCGTGGAACCGGTTTGGTTTGGGGCCACCCAAAAGCATGGCCGATCGCCAGGGCAACGATCCCGACCTTTAGCAGTCAGGCCTATGACCTCTGGATGGAGAACAAATCGTCAAAAGACCTTCCCTCATCAGTGCACATGACCCCCGGAGGGTTCCATTCGTTTGAACACAGATGGGCGCTGGGTGAAGCCTTCACCTTTCATCAGACCATCGGAAAATCCAAGGTGACGCAGCGGATCTATGAACTGAACCAGCAATTGAAGCAAGGCCTGGCGGCCATGACCCACGTTACGTTACACACTCCGATGTCGCAGGACCTCTCCGCTGGAATTGTCTGTTTCGAAGTGGCCGGCCTGGCGCCTCGCCAGGTGGTGGAAAAGCTTCGGCAGCACAACATCGTCGGCAGCGTGACACCTTACGCAACGAAATACGTCCGGCTCGCACCGAGTCTCATCAACTCACCGAAGGAAATTGAGACGACGCTCGAAGCGATCAGAACGCTACGATCATCATAGATCGAAAAGGATCGGTCTTTCGTGCCGGTTCATCCCGGTCGAAGCACCGACGTACGCGTCGATCAACGGGGCAATTCAAAGCTACAGCGCAACTTTCTGGCAGCGTGCCCTAAAGACTGATCGAGGGTCCAGAGTGTTACGTGCTGGAGCACGGCAGAGGCAAGGAGATGCACGTCGATCCACCCTAAGCCCTGCCCAAAAAGTTTGTGGTTATCAATAAACGAGAGGATCTCCTGATAGTCGATCGTGGGTGTCGTAGGCAGGACCGCCATGGACTCGAGCACCATCGATCGATGTTTCATGTTGCCGCATGCGACTTCTCCGATGACTAGCGGGTGACAGAGGACCAGGTCTTCGTCCAGCAAGCGTCGGAGCACAGGAGAGTCAGATCGAAAATGATCGATCCACACGGACGTGTCCACTAGCGTGGGCATGCCTAGGCAGACCGGCGGCGGCGGATTTCTTTGAGCTGGGGGTCACTGCCCCCCAGTCGTGCGAGCCGCTTGGCGGCTTCGCGCGAAATGAGCGCCTCAAGTCCCAAGCGCACAAGCTGTGTTTTTTCGTGAACACCGGTGAGTTGGCCTGCGCGCTTGAGGAGCTGATCGTCGATGTTAAGCGTTGTGCGCATATGCATCAATATGCATGAGTGAGGCATCAGCCGTCAAGCTGCTTCTTGTGTGACGGAGCATCGGAGGCAAAGAGTCAAAGAACAAAGTGAAAAGGGCTAGGGAATGTCCTGGACGAGACGAAAACCCAGGAAGTTGCCCCGGGCGTCGGTGTCGTACCTGCCCCGGTGGGATGCACGCAGGTCCCCCGGTCCGCCGTCCCAGGAACCACCACGGATCACGCGCCGGGCGACGCTTTCGCCATACCAACTTGAGCACCATCCCCAGACATTGCCCGCCATGTCGAAACATCCATAGGGGCTGACTCCGTTCGGATAGTGAGTGACCGGGGTCGTGGGATCAATACCAGATTCCCCACTGTTACACTTATTATTGTTGAACTTCCCGCCCCAGGGATACTCTCGCCCGTTTTCACCGCGTGCCGCCTTTTCCCACTCCTTCTCTGTCGGAAGACGCTTGCCGGACCAGTTGGCGTACGCTTCCGCCTCGTAGTAACTCACGCCGACAACAGGATGGTCGGCCTGGTTCCATCGCTTGTCACTCCAAAATTGGGGACTTTCGATGTTCTGTTCCGTCTTCCACACCCACCCTTCATCCGACCAGTACCTCTGATTCTCATAGCCACCTGCCTCAATGAAAGCTCGATACTTCTCGTTTGTCATGGGGTACTTGTCGATCCAATAGTCGTGCTCGATCACGACGCGAGCCTTCTCGTCGCCATACAAGAAGGGCCCTTTGGGGACTTTCACCATATCCATTGGGGCGGCAGAGGACATGGGTTGTCGTTCTGTGAGAACAGGCTTGGACTGTGTTGTTGGTGCCGTTTGAGGCTCACTCAAGCCTTGCACCGGCTGCTTTAGATGCGCAATCAACCGATCCATGTCCTTGTGAAAGTCCGGATCAGGGCGGACGACAATACCGTTCCGGTACGACACGTCTTGAATGCTGGCAGGAAGACGTTCTGCCAGCGGGATCTTGGCGCCTTGGACAAGCACCGGAATAACTGGAATCTGACGCTTCAGTGCTGATTCAATTTCAA
The DNA here is from genome assembly GCA_005116965.1 of Nitrospira sp. Lineage (GTDB taxonomy): Bacteria > Nitrospirota > Nitrospiria > Nitrospirales > Nitrospiraceae > Nitrospira_D. The sequence goes on from SWDG01000007.1 coordinate 170,816, forward strand.
TCCGTACAAAGTCGCCAGGGTCTTCAAGTCTGTACTTTCCCTTGCGGCCTTTGGCCTTCATCCAATCCCGCCCGATGACCGCAAGGAACACATCACACTTCGCCACCTGTTCATCCAGATAGGTCCGAAAGTCGACGCCCAAGGGAATCGAATCGACATCTCGAAAGACCGATTGTGGAAATACCTGGATGAGCCGGTCGTAGATCCGACCGGTGACATCGGCACTATCTTCGCGACGATACGAAATCAGAATCTTGCTCATGGTCTCACAACAGGAAGCTGAGGCCCCACAGCCATCCCAATGGGCCGTGGCGCCAGATTCTACGCATTTGCCCGAAGAACGCAAGGTGGGAAGCTGATAATTGGAGCCCTCCCGAAGTCATATGTTCGCGAAGACTAGACCAGCATATCTCACTCTGGGAAAACGACAAGTAGCTGATTAGACGTCTAGGTGGAATGAAGTGTGGAAGGTGTTTAGTTTGGGAGGCGTGAGCGTAACTTTCTAATTGCTTACTTCTCGCCGCATTTCTTGAATTTCGACTCTTGGCACTGCTCAGCCATCTGCTGCGCCTTCGTGATCTGCTCCGGCGTCATGCGTGATGCCGTACGATCTCGATCCTTCGTGATTTCAGTTTTCGACCCGCTGCTCGACGACGCGATCGCCGCGCTGAACCACACATAGGCCAGAACCTGATTCGGTTGAACGCCCTGTCCCTTCGCATACATCTGCGCGAGTTCATTTTGGCCTCCCGCATGGCCTTGGCCGGCCGCCATGCGATGCCATTTCAATGCCGCCTGGTAGTCCTGTTCCACACCCAGACCGCTGGCATACAGCAGCCCTAGATTATACTGAGCCCGTGCATCCCCACGTTGTGCCAAGGGGTAAAAGAGTCCCGCAGCGACCCTGAAATCTCCACGCTTCAATGCCTCATATGGCTCCTCCCCAGCCAGCGGAATCGATTTCTGAGGGGCCACTGGCTTGGGATTTCCGGTCAGGGGTTCCGCCGCCACCGCAATCGCGGCACTGCTCAGGATCAAGACTCCCACGAGCACGAACCTTCTCATCATGTTCCTACCTGTCATCCTAGTCATTTCTCCTGATGCCGACCGATTCGCCAGAGGTAACCTGATAACGGCTTCTTGAGCCTTCACATTCTCTGCAAGTGGTTCCCTCAGGACAGAGCTCATTGTTGTTGAACCTGACCAAACTGTCACCAAAATATCATTTTGGGGCTGATGATGATACGTGGAACGTTGTAGGAACGGTACGTGGCGGTCGATGAGTCCACAAAGGCATCAAGCTGGACAGGCTCCATCATGACGAGGGAAGGAAAGCCTTGAAATGGTGCCGCTGGGGTAGTGAATAGGCGCCTTCGACTACCCCATCCGTCTTCAAGTCTTGTCTTCTCCTGTTTTCTCATCTATTCGTGAAAAGCGCGGGACAGATACGCCTCCCTTATCGACGCTCTCAGTAAACATGGCAAGGGGTCTTACCCAGAGACCTCGATCGCCATACAATGCCCGGTACACGACAAACGCCTCTTCCGTTTCTGAATGTCTGGCGACCCCCAAGACTTCATAGTCCTGACCTTTATGATGACGGTAAACCCCGGGTGAGACCATACTCAATCGTTCCTCATACGATGGATAACTGGCTGTTCGCTCGACAGATACGTGACAATTCAGCCAAGCCAGACGTCTGAAGGGGTGTTAACTGGTTTAAAAAAAGGAAACGATGAATTCCCTTGATTAGGGAGGGTGAGATGGGGTGGTGCCGAAGCCGGGATTTGAACCCGGACACCCTTGCGGGCGCTAGACCCTGAATCTAGTGCGTCTGCCAGTTTCGCCACTTCGGCAATAGGGGATGTTGAAAAAGACCGCCAGCTTCGTTCTCGTTTCACTCAAGGTCTCGACGTACCGGCGAAGAGTACGACTCAACCTTTCGTTCACTGCGGCCTCGCTGAACGGCCTTTTTGAACATCCCCGATTTCAATGAAAATACTCTGACCCTCGCTCGCAAGCACCCTGCGCCTCGTTCAAGATCATTTTGAGCGTGCCAAAGGATAACCTACGAGAACGGCGATTATCCCGAATTCTCCTCATCGGCGTCAAGCAAACGTTGGCGCCACCATTTCACGGGGCGGCACGGATGACAGACCCAGGCATGGCCCATTGTCCGGCGGTCGAGATCTCCCGTGGATCGCCGCTGACGATAATGCGTTCACGTACAAGCCCGGCCGCGGCCAAGAGCGAAGGGGCAGCGATCCGAGGAGCCTCATCAACCATCAAGACATCGAAGCGCACCCGGCTGAACAGGGGATCGCTCGCAACCCGCATGGGTGTGGCGGCAACAAGTCGTCGATTCTGAATGAAGGCCTGGCGGTTTGGATGTTCTTCGGCCGCCAGTAACTCGCGGACCTTTTTGGTTCCCCCCAGTTTGGCAATCTGTTCTTGGAGTTCCTCGAACTCGGCTCGCTTTCCTCTGGGAACGGCCGCCTCCGGAGCAAGCTGCTGAATGCGGCCTTTGGCGACATCGAGTTCGTTGTTCAGTTGGTCCATCTGCCCCTGATACAGCGCGCAGTATTTTTTGAGGGATTCTGCATTCTTCCCGACCGCTTGCATTGTCAAACGTTGAAACAGAGGTAGGTGCTCGAAGTCCTTGAGCGTCTTCTGGACATCGGCCATTTTTACTTGAAGGTCTCGCAATTGTGTGACGAGGCGCCATTCCAGTAAGCGGACTTCGTCCAGATCTTTTTGCTTCGCTTCTTTCTGAGACAGAAAAGGGGCCAACTCTCGGAAACTTTCATACTTATGCCTCAAGGAAGCTTTGTTGCCTTGTGACTTGGCATAAAATTGATGCATTTGGGCTTCGAACCCCAGTGCCTGAAGATCGACGCCGCCGGCTTGCGAGACAATCGGAAGTTCATATCGAGTGATCCACGTTGTGTGATTCAGGCCACCGGCCTTCATGGTACGCCCCACCATCCCCACCATCTCATCGCACTCAAGGTGGTCTGGACTGATCAGGAGGATGCGCTTGTTGGCTCGAATCAGCTCCATCGCTAGATTCCCCAGCTGTTGACGGCGGGATGACCTGTCGTCTGACCACACCGTCGTGAAGACAGATGAGGTGGAGGGGAAGGCCTCAGCCTCCACGTCCTGCATCTGCAGCAGCGACGCCAACCGCTCGGTTGGCCCAAGATGATACAGGTCTGGCTTCGCCAACATATCTTTCAGGCGGGAGGCTGACGTGCCGACAAGGCCGGCCTGATCTGGAACAAGGGTCACAGAAGGGACGTCGCGTCCGAGGGCATCGACCAGTTGGACAGATAAGCTACTCCCGGCCTGCCGCAGGACAATTCCTTCCGTCGTGTCCGCCTCATCGGCAGGGACGACGGATACCGGAAGGTCGACGGACAGTTGGACGTCAGCAGGCACGACAAATTCGTACAGATGGAGCCCGCCGGTTGTGCGCATCAGGCGGCCTTGCGACGCCACGACAGGAGCATCCTGCCCTGTCTCGGTCAAACGGATTCGCTCTGCTTCAAGGCAGGTGATCCACAATTCAATGAGTTCTGTGCCTGTCATACTGGGTGACAACCTCTGCACATCATGGCAACGGAACGTCATGATAAAGGCCCATCGCAATGACTGTCCACCGCTGGCGCTCGATGGTTGCCCTTGTCTTCACGACCAGAACTTGTCTAGAATAAGCGGCTTGTATTAGCATTTGCAGGACGTTCAAAACGACCGTCCAGCGAGGCCGCAGCGAGCGACATGTTGAGGCATACTTCTTCGTATGTTGAAGCGTTGATCGATGCGAGAACGAAGCTGGCAGGGGATTTTTTCAACATCCTGCCGAGGAGGAATCTGTGAAGGGTTTGAAATTTGAACGAATTGCTACAGGTCGGCACTATAACGTGGTTTTCCACATCGGCAGCACCTACGTGCCGGTGAGTGACGAGACCATCGATGAACTCAAGGAACAAAGCCTGTTGCCGGCCGAGCGCTTTCTCGACCTCCTCATTGACCGTGTCGGCTACTCATCTTACCTGAAAGATCAGATCAGCAACGAACTGAAAGCGACGGGCGATCCCACCACGCAGATTACGGTGCTGCAGGGTGCGATCAGAGAGCTGTAACACCTGCCAAGTTTCTGTGCGCTTCTCGTTCTCTTTCTGCATCGACCTACGCGAAGAAAACACCAAGGCATCCTACAGAAGACGAACAGCTCTTCACATTCTGAAATCCTGAATTTCGATCTTTGGCCATGTTGCCAAGACTTTCACCTGTAGCTCTGGCAACTTACTGAGGTCGGCAAGGTAAGCGCCTAATAGAGTGCCAAGATCTTCTATGAAATATTCTAGACCAAAGTCGAGTTTGTTGTTTCCAGAAACTCTGTAGTGGTCATCGCGCAAAAGTTCCGGAGCTCCCCAGTGCAACAAGTATGAGTACTCTCGACCAGTTGAATCACGCAGGCGACGAGGCCGACTAGTGTGCATCAGTGTATGGCGCCATAGCTGAATTGCCAGTGAGTCGGCCAAAGGATCTCTCGGCAGATATCGAGCGAAGAATTCGCGCATTCGTGGCGTCTGCTCTTTCGTCGCGCCTCCATCCCAGAGCTTCGAGTATAGATCGACCTTGGAAAACCCAGACATAACATAGGCCCACAATGTGGCTGGGAAATGATGTGTATGCGCTTGCCAAGTAGGTCGTACTAAAGTCGTGTTGATGACACGAACCTCTGCCTGAAATTGGTTGAGATCGGACTGGAGCTGATCCGTGATGTGTGTGATGGTGCTCATATCAGATCTACTACCCGTGAATCCTGTTTCCCTGCTCGGCGAGTACAGAGGGGCCAGGCCCGACACGCTCAATCCCCCACCTGGCCTTCCTGAAACAGCTGATTCATGATCTGATTTCTCTTTTCAGGATCTTGATAATACTTCATCGCCTTGGTGTAGTTTTCCATCGCGCTCTGGCGCTTCCCTCGGATCGCATAGATTTCGGCGATGCCGTGATAGGCCCGCGCGTCTTCCTCATTGCACTTGAGCGCCCGGCTGAAGATATCCGATGCTTCTTGAAGCCGATGCTTGCCTAATGCGAGCCAACCGAGCGCGGAATGGGCAGCGCCAAAGTCTGGATTGGCGTTGAGCGCGTCTTGATAACTCTTTTGGGCCAGGTCCAGGCGTCCGCGCGTTTCGTAGAGTCCGCCCAGCGCGAAGTGGACTTCGGCGTCCTGTGGGTTCAGTTTTAGCGCCGTCTTGTAGGATTGCACCGCCGGTTCCATCTTCCCCTGTTCCGCCAGAGCACAGGCGAGATTGGAGTGTGCGGCCGAATCGTTGGGGGTGAGCCTGACCACCTCCCGGTATTCTTTGATCGCCATCTCCAGCCGACCTTGGTCTTGATAGGCGACGCCGAGATTCATCCGTGCCGGGGCAAAGTCGGGAGCCAGTCGAACCGCTTCGCGATATTCCTTGATCGCCATTTCCGGATGACCAGCCCGTTCGTGAATCTGGGCCAGAAAGTAGTGCGGATGGGCAGATTGCGGAAGCAATCGAGCAGCCTCCGTATACGATCGCATGGATTGTTCCGATTGACCTGATTGCGCAAGGAACAAACCCTTGATCAAATGCACGTAGCCACATTCCATCTGCCTGCCGAGCAGATCGTTCACCCACTCCCCCACCACCGTGATGTCCTGCGCGGCTTCGAGACAGAGCGCATGGGTTTTCCAGGCATCGGCAAACCGACCCTGCACGAGATACACAACGTTGCGGGCGAACAGCGGACGTGGATCCTTCACTCCATCCGGGTCTCGGCTCCAGGCCATCGCGTCGGCAAACAGGGTGGCCCATGCTCCGGCCACGATGGCCGTTTCGCATTGTTGCTGATGGGTGTTCATGCGCGATGTGAAAGTCTTATCGGGTCAGCGCGTCTTCGACATCAGGCGGTGTCGCCTGGATGCCTTCGCCGAGGAAGGGAAATTTCTTGGCCAGCTGCTGCTTCATCTGCCAGGCGACCGTTCGGTACGACCAATGGCCTTTCACACCGGACCGGAGCTTGGCGATATATTCCGCCTCGGCATAGTCCATCTTAAACAAACAACGCACCTTGAAGCCGAACGGAATGGCATAGAGCGACGCTTCTTGGTCTTTTTTCTTGAGCAGTTCGATGTCGTTTCGCACGGCATCCATCGCCTGCCGATATTCCTGATCCAAGCCGGCGTCGATCAACGGTGGCGGGATCTCATAGCCGTGAATGGTCGTGAAGTTCTGCTGCACCTGCTGGCAACGTCGATGGCGATGCATATCCCGCCAGGCACCGATGTCCATGAGAATATCAAAGTTGAACGCGTAGCCGCTCCGGAATTCTTTGATGAGTTCATCGTATGGCCCGCGCTGTCTTGTGGCTACTTCGATGGTCGCGTGTTTCTCCTTCTCAGACCACTCTTTCACGACCTCGAGTACTTTCCGGTACGGGGCCTGCGACACGCGATAGAGGAGCGTCGCAACGATTTCGTCCAGCGGATGGTGCGGCTCAATTAACTCAACCGACTCAACGGGCCCCCAGTTTTCAGGCTGATCGAGCCCTGCCCCGCGCAAGACTTCTTTCGCATGGCGGGCTAAATCGGAGTAGACCGATTCCTGATAGGTATTCGCCGTGGCATGCCGCGCGAGTGTCGGAGCCAATGGATCACTCAGGCCGGTGGTCTGACCGCAGAGCTCGCCCCATAGATTCACTGGCGGACGTTGGCAGGCTTCTTTCAAATCCTCGCCGATCGCCCGCAGTTCCGGCAATTGCGAGGACAACAGGCGCGTCATCTGTTTTTCCAACGTCCGGATGCTGACGACTTGCCCGACATTCGTCTTGGCCGCAAGAGGAAGCAGGTACCGGGTGACATCGAAGGCACGTGCCGCGATCGTCCGCTGATAATCGGCTAGTTTCATGGACTCCGGACGCGGGTCCCGTTCGGAAAGGTACGCGATCAAGGGATCGTGCAGCAATCGATAAATTTCGGACAGACTGCGAAGAATGCCTTCATAGACTGCCTCGGTTTCGCTCCCTCGAATCTGGCCCGGCACAAACCACCGGCTCGTGGCAAAGTTCTGATAGCGGCTCGATTTGGCCTGACCATCCCAGAGAGGCTCGTCCTCCAGACGAATGGCGGCGAGCTCCGAGATCTCTTCAAAACAGATGATGACGTGGCCGAGGTCGGCGATCGACGCATGACCGTAATCGAAATAAAACTGGTCCCAGAACTTTTCCGAGGAATGGCCATGCACCCACCGGATGCTCTGTTCGATGGAGTCCGGCGATCGGCTGTAGCGCGCCAGTGCATACGCAGATTTCTCCGGCGGCATGGGGGCGATGGCCATGACCCGGCGACCTGATTGATCCTGACTCATAGAAGGTCTTTCACGTCGAATTAAACCGTAGGCCGCGCACTATACCTCTCGATTCAGGATGGCGCAAGCTCAGGTCCGTTGACTTGCCTCAGAAGGCGCCGCTATAGTCCGCGCAAATCATGCGGTGTGAGGTGTCCATGGGAGCAGGAGGCGACCGTTTTTCATGATTAAAGGCATTAAAGGTGTGAAAGATCTGTTACCGGAAGAGACCCCCCGTTGGCGCCTCATCGAAGAAACTGCTAGGCGATGGGCAGGCCGGTATGGATTTCATGAAATCCGAATCCCGATCTTTGAAGTGACGACCTTGTTTGCACGAAGCATCGGTGCCTCGACCGATATCGTTGAGAAAGAGATGTACACCTTCCCAGATCGCGACGGCACATCTCTCACCCTTCGGCCTGAAGGGACTGCCGGGACTGTCCGAGCCTATATCGAGCACAATCGGGCCGCAATCCCCGTTCCTCAGAAGTACTTCTATTTCGGGCCCATGTTTCGTCACGAGCGTCCCCAAGCCGGCCGACTCAGGCAATTTCATCAGTTTGGCGTCGAGTCTCTTGGTATGGCGGATCCCCGAGCCGATGTCGAGGTCATTACCCTCCTCTGGCGGATCCTGTCCGACCTTAATCTTCCCAGTCTCACCTTGGAAATTAACAACCTAGGCTATACCGCTGATCGAGACACTTATCGGCCGCACCTCGTGAGTTACCTCAAACAACAAGAGGCCGGCCTGTGTGCAAATTGCCGGCACCGCATCGACGCCAACCCACTGCGAGTTCTAGACTGCAAAGTCCCCGAGTGTCGCGCAATTACAGAAACCGCACCTCGCCTAGGCGACTCCCTTTCTGAGGCAGCTCGCTCATACTTCACACAGGTCCTCACTGGTCTTGATGCCATTAAGATACCGTATTCGTTGAATCATCGGCTGGTGCGAGGTCTTGATTACTACAACCTCACGACCTTTGAGGTCACTGCGACCAACTTAGGTGCTCAGAATGCCGTAGGTGCAGGTGGACGCTACGATCAGTTGGTTGAAACTCTCGGAGGGCCACCCACTCCTGCTGTGGGTTTTGCCATCGGCCTCGAAAGAATGTCGATGTTGTTGCCTGAGTCAGTGATAGGAAGAGCACCGGAGGATCTCACTATCTATGTTGCCGGCTTCGGTAACCATGGTGCAGTGGCTGGTCTCACGGCGCTGGAAGAACTTCGTCTTACTGGACTCCGCGCAGTTTCCGATTTTCGATCCACAACCCTGAAGGCTCACTTACGACAAGCTGACCGGCTTGCGTCTCGCTTCACTCTTATCATCGGGGATGATGAAGTCGTGAAAGGATCGGCTGTTCTTCGCGATATGAAGACAAAAGTACAGTATGATGTGAATCTTTCTACCTTAAGTCCTCAGATTCAGTCTCTCCTTCCCAGTTCCTAAAGTGCACACTTTTCAGAATTGACTTTCCCCTAAAAACCACTTAATCTCTCATGGTGGATATAGTATATAAC